>CAWDOH010000011.1:0-143366 GCA_963803725.1 Bryobacterales bacterium
ACTCATTGCTGACCGGCAGTGGTGCTGATTGCGAGACCGGCAGGGAGTCCGGCGGCTGCAAAGCTGGTGGGAGAGTTGCTGGCTGCGATCTGATATGAGAACGCCGTGCCGACGGTGGCGGTGGCGGTCACAGGGCTGGTAATCACCGGGGGAGGCGGCTGAATCGTGAGCGACAGAGTGGCGTTGCCACTCCCGCCGGCGTTGGTCGCGCTGAGAGTGACTGTGGAGGTGCCTGCGGCGGTGGGCGTGCCGGAGATCAGACCGGCAGTGGTGCTGATTGCGAGACCGGCAGGAAGTCCGGCGGCTGCAAAGCTGGTGGGAGAGTTGCTGGCCGCGATCTGATATGAGAACGCGGTGCCGACGGTGGCACTGGCGGTCACAGGGCTGGTGATGACCGGCGGAGGCGGTTGGACAGTCAGGGCGAGCGTTGCGTTGCCGGTGCCGCCGGCGTTGGTCGCGCTGAGCAAGACGGTGGAACTGCCTGCCGTGGTGGGCGTGCCGGAGATCAGGCCGTTTGCGGTGTTGACTGCTAGACCGGCGGGAAGCCCGGTTGCGGCGAAGCTGGTGGGGGAGTTGCTGGCCGCGATCTGATAAGAGAAGGCCGTGCCGACAGCCGCGGTGGCGGTGGTGGGGCCGGTGATGACCGGCGGAGGCGGCTGAGTCGAGATTGTCAGTGTGGCGATCCCGGTGCCGCCGGCGTTGGTGGCACTGAGCGTGACGGTGGAGGTGCCTGCCGTGGTGGGCGTTCCGGAGATCAGGCCGGTGGTGGTGCTGATCGCGAGACCGGCTGCGAGTCCGGTGGCGGCGAAACTGGTGGGAGTGTTGCTGGCTGCGATCTGATATGAGAAGGCGGTGGCTACGGTGGCGGTGGCAGTCACGGGACTGGTGATGACTGGTGGCGGCGGTTGGACAGTCAGGGCGAGCGTTGCGTTACCGGTGCCGCCGGCGTTGGTCGCGCTGAGCGTGACGGTCGAGATGCCTGCCGTGGTGGGCGTGCCGGAGATCAGGCCGTTTGCGGTGTTGACCGACTAGCCCGGCGGCAAGCCCGTCGCGCTATAGCTGGTCGGGGAGTTGGTTGCCGTGATCTGATACGAGAAAGCAGTTCCGACGGTCCCGCTGGCCGTCGTGGCGCTCGTGATTACCGGGGCCGCGACTGCGATCGTCAGCGTCAGAGTGGCTTTCCCGGTGCCGCCAGCGTTGGTCGCGCTCAGCGTGACCGTCGAGGTTCCCGCCGTCGTTGGCGTGCCCGAAATCAATCCGGTCGCGGTGCTGACCGAGAGCCCCGCCGGCAGTCCCGTCGCGCGATAACTGGTCGGAGTGTTGGTGGCTGTGATCTGATACGAGAACGCAGTCCCGACTGTCCCGCTCGCGGTCGTGGCGCTCGTGATTACCGGGGCCGCGGCTGCGATCGTCAGCGTCAGAGTGGCGTTCCCCGTGCCGCCGGCGTTGGTCGCGCTCAACGTGACTGTCGAGGTTCCCGCGGTCGTCGGCGTCCCCGAAATCAATCCGGTTGCGCTGGCAACCGACAGCCCTGGCGGCAATCCCGTCGCCCCATAACTGGTCGGCGTGTTGGTGGCTGTGATCTGATACGAGAAGGCAGTCCCGACTGTCCCGCTCGCCGTCGTGGCGCTCGTGATCACCGGTGCCGCTACTGCAATCGTCAGCGTCAGAGTGGCGTTGCCGGTGCCGCTGGCGTTGGTCGCGCTCAGCGTGACCGTCGAGGTTCCCGCTGTCGTCGGCGTCCCCGAGATCAATCCGGTTGCGCTGGTCACCGACAGCCCTGCCGGCAATCCCGTCGCCCCATAACTGGTCGGCGTGTTGGTGGCTGTAATCTGATACGAGAAGGCGGTCCCGACGGTCCCGCTCGCCGTCGTGGCGCTCGTGATTACCGGTGCCGCAACTGCGATCGTCAGCGTCAGAGTGGCGTTCCCAGTGCCACCGGCGTTGGTCGCGCTCAGCGTGACCGTCGAGGTTCCCGCGGTCGTCGGCGTCCCCGAAATCAATCCGGTCCCGCTGGCAACCGACAGCCCTGCCGGCAATCCCGTCGCCCCATAACTGGTCGGAGTGTTGGTGGCTGTAATCTGATAAGAGAAGGCAGTCCCGACAGCCCGCTCGCCGTGGCGGCGCTGGTGATGACTGGTGAGGGAGCTGCGATCGTCAGCGTCAGGGTGGCGTTCCCGGTGCCACCGGCGTTGGTCGCGCTCAGCGTGACGGTGGAGGTGCCTGCCGCGGTCGGCGTCCCGGAGATCAGGCCGGTGGTGGTGCTAATCGCGAGACCGGCGGGAAGCCCGGTTGCGGTGATAGCTGGTGGGAGAGTTGCTGGCCGCAATCTGATAAGAGAAGGCAGTGCCGACAGTCCGCGGTGGCGGTCGTGGGGCTGGTGATGACCGGTGACGGGAGGCTGGATCGTCAGCGTCAGGGTGGCGTTCCCGGTGCCGCCGGAGTTGGTGGCGCTGAGCGTGACGGTGGAGGTACCAGCCGTGGTGGGCGTGCCAGAGATCAGGCCGTTGGCGGTGTTGACTGCGAGACCGGCGGGAAGCCCGGTTGCAGCGAAGCTGGTGGGAGAGTTGCTGGCCGCGATCTGATAAGAGAAGGCCGTGCCGACAGCCGCGGTGGCGGTGGCGGGGCTGTTGATGACTGGTGAGGGAGGCTGGATCGTCAGCGCGAGGGTGGCGTTCCCGGTGCCGCCGGAGTTGGTCGCGCTGAGCGTGACGGTGGAAGTACCGGCCGCGGTGGGCGTGCCGGAGATCAGGCCGGTGGTGGTGCTGATTGCGAGACCGGCGGGAAGCCCGGTTGCGGTGAAGCTGGTGGGGGAGTTGCTGGCCGCGATCTGATAAGAGAAGGCCGTGCCGACAGCCGCGGTGGCGGTGGCGGGGCTGTTGATGACTGGTGAGGGAGGCTGGATCGTCAGCGCGAGGGTGGCGTTCCCGGTGCCGCCGGAGTTGGTGGCGCTGAGCGTGACGGTGGAGGTGCCTGCCGTGGTGGGCGTGCCAGAGATCAGGCCGTTGGCGGTGTTGACTGCGAGACCGGCGGGAAGCCCGGTTGCAGCGAAGCTGGTGGGAGAGTTGCTGGCCGCGATCTGATAAGAGAAGGCCGTGCCGACAGCCGCGGTGGCGGCGGTGGGGCCGGTGATGACTGGTGGGGGAGGCTGAATTGTCAGGGCGAGAGCCGCACTGCCGCTACCGCTTGCATTGGTCGCGCTGAGCGTGACGGTGGAAGTACCGGCCGCGGTGGGCGTTCCGGAAATCAAGCCGCTGGTGGCGCTCACCGCGAGTCCCGCCGGGAGTCCCGTGGCTCCGAAACTGGTGGGGGAATTCGTGGCGACGATCTGATACGAGAAGGCGCTACCCGTGCTCCCGCCGGCTGTGCCCACGCTGGTGATCACCGGCACCGGATTGAGGATGGTGACGGTGCCTCCGGTCCCCGCCATGCTGAACAGGGTTGCGTCCGTACACACCCCCATGACATTGGTCATGGGGATGGAATCCGAACTATTACTGGTCCCCGAAGCAATGGTTGCGGTCACTACGGCAACGGTGCCGGCAGCGATTTGGTTCGCGTTCATCCCGCTGGCCACGCAGGTTAATGAGCCGGCCCCTGTGCTGCAACTCAAGCTCTTACTGGCACCGGTAAGTGCGGGCCCCGCGGCAATCGTCAGGCTGGTAACATCGCTGGGATAGGATAGCGTCCACTGCAGGCCGGCAGGACCCTTGGTGCCGCCGATAGTTAAGGAGAGATTCAATGAAATGGAACCTCCTTTGACCACCGACCCGGACGCCAGGTTCAGGGATGACGTTTGAGCAAAGGCAGAGCCGCCTGACCAGAGCACCGAAAGGAGAACTATGTTTCGGAGGAGGGTGTATGTATCGGAATATCGCATCTGTTTATCGCAAAATGCAGGGTCCGATTCATATTGTGATTGGTCGGTAACTAATATGACAACGTTGAGAATAGTTAACCGCCCGGCTGTAACTTTACGGGATTTGCTTTGGGTAGGGGCCATCGGCGAGGACGCGTAAGCGAGGCCGTGACCCCTGCCCCACTGCGCCGAACGCGGATATCATCGGCGCTTTTTGAGGCGGGCAGGCGGAAATAAGGTAATCTACGATCGAGACTACTGGGGATATGCAGGATGCAATTGGGCAGCATTCCCGCGGAAAAACCCCTCACCCACTTAATTGCAGTTCGGCGTGAACCTGATTTGTCTCATTTTTTTGGATTGGTTTATGGCGCGCAGTGACCTTTCGGCAGCAGCTGCGCGACCCGGGGGCGGCCGGGCCCGCCGCCAGAGAGGCGCGCCGATAACCCGGTTCGACCGTAGTTTACGAACGTTAGCGGGTTACGGCGGCGCTGCCGGATCCAAGCCGATGAGCCTCCTTGCGCCCAGCTCTCGGCATGCAGCAGAGATGCCCGGCGGTCTGGTAATCGCTGAAAAAGGGCTTGATACTCGAACGTGGAGCGGCGCCCGGTCGGGATTATGCCACTCCGCCCCGGACTTGCCAAACGGCCAGCTCGGTGCGGTTCGTAACCTTGGTCTTCTGGAAGATGTGGAACAGGTAGACCTTGATGGTGCCTTCGCTGAGGTGCAACTCGGACGCGATCAACTTATTGGGCAGGCCCTGGGCGACCAGCGCCGCCACCTGGCGCTCCCGCTGGCTCAGTTTCTGCCCCGGGACCACGCGCAGACGGGGCGGCTTCGCAGGCCGACGGCACGATTCGCATACGCGCACCCGTTCTCCCATGGCTCGAAATTCGGCACCGCATCGGCAGCACGAGCGTGCATTGAGCACCACCTGCGGCTCCGCAAGGCTCCTGAGGGTCATTGGTCTCCTCGCAAAGAGTAACCGCTCCCGCACAGGCAAGCGTAGCCGGGGATGGGAGCGCGCTCCGAGGCCAGCTCCACCGGACGGCGGATCTCTTGTGCCCGCGGCTTCCACGCGAGGTTGCGAAGGTTGGCCGCAAAAAAAATTGATTCCATAGCCGAACGCGAACTTCCGTTATCACGTCGATTGCACATACTCCACCTCCCACGGGACAACGCACCTCCACGCGGCCTGGTAAGGGCAGCGTAAAAGTGCGCTTTTCCACGGTTTCGTCAGTTTGTTTGAGCGCAGACAAACTGCAAATCGGTTGCCATACTGGAGTTCCCGGCAGGGGGGTAAACTCCTGTGCATGCGGAGCCAGGAGGCAGGTCAAGGTGGCTGGAGCGGGTCCGGGCCGGTTCGGGTTTGGTATTCTTTACCACCACCCGTAATTTTTACGTGCTTTTCCTACCGGTTGAACGGATATTCCCCACACGAATGTAGGGATTTTCCTGAAAAGCTCCGCAAATCGATTAATATCCTATGACAGTGAGGAACCCCGGACAGGCGGCGAGCGACGGAGGAATCTGCCGGCATAAATCGAGAGACCCACGAGTCGACGGTTGCAGGGATGCGGCATTCCTGCGCTAGGGCGTCATTTCGCCACCCCCCCCCGAGACCCAGAAGCGGCCGTCGATTTCAAACGGGCGGCCGCCACACAAGGTCTGACCCCGACGCGCCCGACCGCCAGTTAATCCGTGCCCGAATCGTAAGTCGCGCCGGACCGTGAAGCGATGAGCCCTCTAAGATCCTCAGGCCGACTTACCAACCCTGAGTGCGCGACTAATGCGGGAGGCCGAAGCGTTCGGCTAGGCGTTTCAACAGGGATGAGTTTGGTTTGGGGTCGTCATAATGGGCCAACGTGGGAAAACCAAAATCCAACGTCGGTGAGCTGGTGTGGATACCATCCCTGCCGGGAACTTCGGGAACCAGCACCGGAGAACCACCGTTCTTCTCGACTAGCGGCGCGGCGAGCGGCGGAGCCATCGGCACTCGTGACCTTGGATCCGCAAGCGCCAGGTTGACCACCGCGGCCCGGATGTAATTCAAGCCCACCAGCGGAGACTCGTCTCCGTATGCCATCAGCAGGGCGCTATCGCAGATCGAGTTAATTAGTCGCGGAATTCCCTGCGACCATTGAACGATGCCGCTCATCGCATCGCCGGTAAAGGGCGGAATTTCCCGGGCGCCGGCTTTGGTCCAACGAAAAGCAATGTACTGTTGAATTTCGGACGGCACCAGCCGGTCGATATAAAGACGCATGGCAATTCGCTGCTTGAATTGCCGCAGCTCGTGGCGGTTCAGCAGATCGTCCAGTTCGGATTGCCCGGAAAGCAGGATCTGGAGATACTTGCCGGTCGGGCTTTCGAAGTTGCCCAGCAGCCGGATTTCTTCGAGCACCTCATGGCTCAGTTTGTGGGCTTCGTCAATCACCAGGACTGCCAGCCGGTTCTCCGCGTGGATCCGCGCCAGAAAATCCTGGAGCTTCCAAAGGCGCTGGGCCTTACTTGCGGGAACTTCCTGTATGTCAAAATCCAGCAGTACGCCTTCCAGGAACTCAGACGGCGAGACCGTCGGGTTCAGGACGATACTGGATTCCACCCGCTCGCCCGGCAAGCGGCTCAAAACACTATTAATGAGAGTGGTTTTCCCGGTGCCGGCGTCGCCCGAGAGGACCACAAAGCCCTTTTTCTCCAGGATGGCATAGGTCAACCCGGCAAGCGCCTCGCGATGCTTGGTGGGAAGAAAAAGGAAAGACGGATCGGGAGTCAGATTGAACGGAAGCTGCTCCAATCCAAAAAATTCTTTATACATTTATGCCGGACCAGTTCGTCCTGCCAGATCTTCAGGATAGCAGGGGAGAGAGTGCTAGTCCATCCAGCCAGAAGCCACAATAGTCCCAGACGTCCTCCCTTTTCCCTGCCCCAGCCGTCCGTAGCATTTGTGAAATAACATGCAGAGTAACAGCCCGGCAGCGGGGAATTCCGTATCCTCGGAGGCGGATCACCGGCCAGAAGCCACCGGACTGCCCGCTAGACGAGTCTCGATCGGATCCAGTACTGGCGAAAAGGGATGAGCTGCCTTACAACCCGGTACTTTTGGCCGCAATCGCTTGCACGGTACTATCAGCAGCCGTCCGGGTGGGATGGCGCGCGATAATAGCTTTGGTTATCTGTGACATCGGTTTATGAAATCGACCCCTTGGAAGACCCACGTTGGGCGGCACTCCTAGAAGAGCACCCGTCGGCCACCATCTTCCATACCCCGGAGTGGCTGCGAGCGCTCAAGCAGACCTATGGCTACCAGGCCGCCGCGCTAACTACCTCCAGTTCCCAGGAGCATCTGACCAATGCCCTGGTGTTTTGCCGGGTGCGAAGTTGGGCCACGGGGCCGCGGTTAGTGTCGATTCCTTTCTCCGACCACTGTTTCCCGTTGGTCGAAACCGAGGAGCAATTCGCCTGTCTGCTCTCGAGCCTGAAAGGGGAATGCGATCGCGGCGGCCAACGCCACCTGGAGATTCGGGCTTCCGGCGCAATCCCCGGAGGCATGGTGAATTCGGCCTCGTTCTGCCTGCACCGGCTGGATCTCCGCCCCAGTCTCGCCGAGTTGTTCCACGCGTTCCACGAAAGCTGTATCCGCCGCAAGATCGCGCGCGCCCAGCGCGAACACATTTGCTGTGAAGAGGGAGTGTCCGAAGAGTTACTGCACAAGTTCTACCAACTGACCGTACTTACCCGCCGCAGGCACCAGGTGCCGCCGCAGCCTTTGTCCTGGTTTCGTAACCTGCTTGCCTGCATGGGCGACCGGGTGAAGATCCGCCTGGCGTCGCACCAAGGTCAGGCCGTAGCCGCGATTCTAACCCTGCGATGCAAGAGCACCATGACTTACAAGTATGGTTGCTCCGATAGCCGCTTCCACCGCCTCGGCCCCATGCAACTGTTGATGTGGAAGGCCATCCAGGAGGCCAAAGACAGCGGGCTCTTGGGGTTCGACATGGGCCGCACCGATTGGAACAACCACGGATTGCTGGCCTTCAAGGACCGCTGGGGCGGCACGCGCTCCACTCTCACTTACCTGCGCTACCCGGTGGCCTCGGTCCGCCGGCCCGAACACCTTCCCGTGCGCCTCGCCAAGTTACTCTTCACCTGGTCGCCCAACCGTCTTCTCACCGCCGCCGGCAACATCTTATACCGGCATATCGATTGATCCAGCCGCCAGCTTACCCTTTGCCCTCATCCGCCCACTCAATGCCCAGCCGCGCCGCGGCAGCCCGGTGCCGGTCAATCAGGTCGCAGTTCAGCTCGTACAGGCAACCCTCGGTCACGTTCGGCCCCAGTTCAGCCCACGCCTTGTACCAGGTGGTGGTGGCGCTCAACGCTTCGTAAAGCGTGAGGGCAGGCCGCCAACGCAGGCGCTGACGGCTCTTGTCTGTGCTCAGCGATTGATAATCGAAAGGCTCTTCCCGCGGCGTCTCGCCTTGCCACAGCAGCCCGCCGCCCCATAAGTCGCATATCTTGGTGGCGAGTAATGCGTTGCTCACCCCCAGCTGCTCATAGGGGCCGAAGTTAAACGCCTCGCCGGCGATGCCCTCCCGGTCCAGCCGGCTCATCAAGGTCATGTAACCCGAGATAATATCCAGCCCGTAAGTGTACGGCCGCGTGAAGGTCGGCCGGAAAATCGCCGGGGACCGCCCTTCGGCCAGCGCTTCGTAGCAATCCACGAAGATGCGCCCCGACCCCTGCGTGGTGGAACTGGAGTGCAGGTCGCCTCCCACCACCACGTTCCCGGCGCGGGCGATGCCGATGAGCGGCCCGCCGCTCGAGAAGTAGCACCTCTGGTAATCGCGGATCACCCACTCCGCGCAGGCCTTCGAAACCGCGTAGGGCCCGTTGGCGCCCAGTTCGTCCGTTTCCACCCACAGCTCCCCGTGTTTCGGCCGGTAGACTTTGTCGGTGGTGATGAAGACGACACGCTTCGCGGCCCCCGCGGCACCCCCCAAACGCAAAGACTCCAGCACTGTCGCCGTGCCCAGCGTGTTGGTGCTATAGGCTTCCAGCGGATTGCGCATGGCTTCGCCGACAATGGCTTCCGCGGCCAGATGAAACACGCAGTCCACCTCGTCGATCAGCTCGCGCACCATTACCAGGTCCCGCACATCCCCCTGCACAAAGCGAATCCGGCTGTCCAGGGCCGCCGCGGAAAAATTCGAACGTACCTGCGCACGCCGCTTGTCCAGGCCGGTCACCGCAGCCCCCGCGCGCAGCAGCATCAGCGCCAGCCAGGTGCCCTTGACGCCGGCCACACCGGTCACTAAAACCCGTTTCCCCTCGAAATAGCCGTCGAACATTTTGCTCCCTTGCCACGCGCGCACCAGGCCCGCGCACCAAGCCCGCGCATCAGGCCCGCGCACCAGAATGGATCGCCGCGAGACCTGCCAGATCCCAGGTCAAGGTAATAGCCTAGCGCCTGAACCGAGCCACCGGCAACCACGTGGCTTTGCCGCGGCCAATCGTAGTACAACGGTGACACGATGCCGTCACGAACTCTCTTGGCCCGCCTTCCTGGTTCTACTGGCCGTCCCCGCCTGCTGGACCGCCTCCGCTCAATCGTCGCAGCCCCTCCTGGGCGACAACCCCACCAAGGTCTCCGACCACGTCTGGGCGATCATGGGCTTCCCGAATGTCGCCATTATCGTCGGCGATCGCGCCACCTTAATCGTCGATACCGGCCTGGGCCCCCGCAATGGCGCCACCATCGCCCGCGTAGCGGCCAAACTCTCGGGAAACCAGAAGCTCTTCCTCACCACCACCCACTTCCATCCGGAGCACGCCGCGGGCGAGGGCGGTTTCCCCGCCCACACCATCCTGATCCGCGACGCCGTCCAGCAACAGGAAATGGAACAGCACGGAGCGGAGATGATCGCCATGTTCAGCGGCCGTTCCGCCCAAAATAAGGAACTGCTGGCCGGCGTGAAACTGCGCTCGCCTGACATCGTCTTCGCCAACGAAGCCCGCCTCGACCTGGGCGGCGTCACCGCGCGCCTTTTATGGTTCGGCGGCGCGCACACCAAGGGCGATGAGCTGACCTTCGTCGAGCCCGATGCCACGCTGGTTTCGGGCGATGTGGTGCAGAACAAGGTCGTGCCCAGCATCTACGGCGAGGGCGGAACGCCCGCAAGCTGGATCGCCGTTCTCGACCGGATTTCCGCCCTCCCCGTGCGCCACGTGCTGCCCGATCACAGCGCGCCCGGCGATGGCTCGCTGGTCGCCCAGGAGCGCGCCTTTATCACCGACCTGCGCACCCGCGCGCTGGCCCTGAAGCGCCAGGGCGTCACCGCCGATGACGCGGGAAAACAGCTCAGCGCCGAGTTCAAGACCAAATACTCCGATTGGCCTTCCATGAACGTGGCCGGCTTCGTCCGCAGCATTTACGCCGAGTAAGCAGTACAATCCGGTTGTGAACCGCCGCCATTTCCTTCTGTCCACCGGCGCCCTGGCCGCCGCGCGGCGTAACCTCCGCGCCCAGCCGCAATCCACCGGCGCGCCGCCCGCCAATGCCGTCCGCAGCATTCAGCGCCTCTTCACCAGCGAGGTGGAAGACAAGCCCTGGTTCTACGACCGCGAGATGTGGCCGCGCTACCTCGCCATGCTCGCCGAAAACCGCTTCAACCGCTTCAACCTCAGCTTCGGCATCGGATACGATTTCCTGCGCGGCGTCACCGACGCGTATTTCCTCTTCGCCTACCCGTTCTTCCTTTCGGTGCCCGGCTACAACGTGCGCGCCGTGAACCTGCCGGACGCCGAGCGCGACCGCAATCTGGAAACCCTGCGCTTCATCAGCGAGCAGGCCGCCGCCCACGGCCTCCAATTCCAGTTGGGCCTCTGGATGCACGGCTACCAGTGGGAGAACAGCCCGCACGCCAACTACACCATCGAGGGACTCAACGCCGAAACCCACGGGCCGTATTGCCGCGACGCCCTGGCCGCGCTGCTGCGCGCCTGCCCCGCGATCGGCGGCGTCACCTTCCGCGTCCACGGCGAAAGCGGCGTCGCCGAGGGCAGCTACGAGTTCTGGGGCACGGTCTTCGAAGGCGTCAAGCGATCCGGCCGCAAAGTGGAGATCGACCTGCACGCCAAGGGCATCGACCAGGGCATGATCGACCTGGCGCTGGCCACCGGACATGCCCGTGCAGCGTCTCGCCGAAGTTCTGGGCGGAGCACATGGGCATGCCGTATCACCAGGCCGACATCCGCGACCAGGAGATGCCCAAGGCCGGCCACCGCGACAGCCGGCCTGATGGCGCTGAGCACCGGCTCCCGCAGCTTCACGCGCTACGGCTATGCCGACCTGATGCGCGAAGACCGCCGCTTCGAAATTCTCTGGCGCATCTGGCCCGGCACGCAGCGCCTGCTGCTGTGGGCCGACCCGGTTTTCGCCGCCGCCTACGCGCGCGCCTTCCAATTCTGCGGATCGAGCGGGGTCGAGATTATGGAGCCGCTGTCCTTCAAGGGCCGGCGCGGATCGGGCATCGCGCTCAGCGGACCGGCAGCCGTTGCGCCTATGCCGACGCGTCGCTGCGCCCGCGGTGGGATTGGCAGAAGTATCTCGACACCTACCGCGTCTGGGGACGCAAGCTGTACGATCCGGAGGCGCAAGGTGCAAGCCGATCCATCGCTGGCCGCCGCCAGCCGCATTCTGCCGATCGTCACCACCGCGCATATGCCCTCCGCCGCCAACAACAACTATTGGCCGGAGATCTACACCAACCAGTCGATGGTGGAGCCGTCGAAGACCGAGTATACCGACACGCCGTCGCCGAAGACTTTCGGCAACACCAGCCCGCTCGATCCCGCAGCTTTTTTCGCGCATCAACGATTTCGCCGGGGAGCTGCTCAAGGGCGAGCGGAGCGGCAAGTATTCGCCCATCGAAGTCGCGCAGTGGCTGGAAGATCTGGCCGTTGCCGCGCAAACCGGTCAGCGACCGGCGCGTGGATATCGACGTGGCCATTCAGGCCGGTCTGGGCCGCTTCTTCGCCGCCAAATTCCGCGCCGGCGTGCTGTATTGCGATTCATCGAGCGAACCGGCGACCGCGCGGCGCTGGAGGAAGCGCTCAAGCATCTACCGCGCCGCGCGCGACAGCCTGGGCCGGGATTGGCGGAAAGCGCCAAGGGCGTTTACGTGGCGGACATCACCGTCGGCGAACTGCCTTGGCTGCGCGGCCACTGGCTCGACCGGCTTCCCGCCATCGATGCCGATATCGCCTTGGTGGAGGCGCGCCTCGCCACGGCGCACTCCTCAGCAGATCCCAAGGTCAAGGCTGCCATCGCCGAAGCTACCGGCCGCCCGCAACGTCCTTCCGCCGCCATTGGCCATCGCCCGCCCGGCGGCTTCCAGCATGGCCAGCCCGCTGGCGCTCGAACTCACCGGCCCCGCGCTCCACGCCGCACGCCTCCACTATCGCCACGTCAATCAGGCTGAGCGCTGGCAATCCGCCGTGATGGACCGCAAGGGACAGGGCTACGCCGCCGCCATTCCCGCCGCCTACACCGACTCGCCCTATCCGCTGCAATACTACTTCGAGCTGAAATCGGCGCCCGGCCGCGCCTGGCTCCATCCCGGCTTCCCGCCCGATCTGGCGGGCCAGCCGTATTATGTGATCCACGCCGCGAGGTGACCGGGCTGGTGCCCGTCACGCGCGCCACGGCGTCACTGGCTCTCTGTCGCACCCGCGCCCTCCTCGCGCCTGCCGCACCGCTGCGGGTTGAAGGCCAGCACTCTTTGGGTCCGTGATCCCACCGTGGGTGCTGACCCCTTTGGGCCCGCAACACATGCCCTCGCCCATCGCTCGGCGGCGCATCGAGGCATGTCCGGCGGCAGTGTGGCGCCGTCCCGTTCGCTTGTGATGGTTTGGTAAAAACTTATGCGAGCTGCGGTTTTCCATCTGCCTGTCGAGTAGACTGGCATCGTGTGGTGTTCATAGACAACATGGAGCGCAAAACTAAAATTACGATTGCCAAGACGGCCGTGGTCCTGGGTGCCATTCCGTTACTGCTGTGGGCGTATGAGTACGGACCGAATCCCGGGTACTGCGGCGTCCCTAGCGAAAACGGCACCTGCACGGCCGCCGGGTGTCACACGGGGACTACTAACGACCCCGCTAACAAGGGCAGCGTCGTCATTAATTTTCCCAACGGCATGACTTACACGCCCGGAGCAGCGCAGCAGCTTACTGTGACCATTTCCGATCCCGCCAGCACTCAGGTGGCCTGGGGCTTCCAGGCCACCCCGCGCGTAGCAAGCAACACCGCTACCGTGGCGGGCACGTTGACTCCGGTTGACGAGCACACTCTGTTGATGTGCTCGGAGGCCAATCTGGTGATCTTCCAGAGCGCCTGTATGACCGGCGCGGACACGGCATCGCCGGGCGGGCCATGCGCCCAGCACTCCGCCACGCCCGCGTGCCCCGCGAGCGGCTTTCCCCTCCAATACATCGAGCACAGCTACCAGGGATATCTTGGCACCATGGGCGCCGGTTCCGGCACCTATCACTTCACCTGGACGCCGCCCTCGACCAACGTAGGCAACATCACGTTTTACGTAGCGGGCAACGCCGGCGTGGGCGGCCCGGCTACCCAGAATGGTGACCACATCTACGCCACGTCGTACACGCTGACACCCGCCACTAGCGCCGCCCCGCCCACTGTCACAAATGCCATCAGTGCCAGCTCCTTCGGCGCATTCACGTCCGTGGCGCCCGGATCGTACATCGAGGTCTACGGATCGAATCTCGCGCCTCCGTCCGATACGCGTACGTGGCTAAGCTCGGATTTCAACGGCAACAATGCGCCTACTTCTCTCGACGGCACCTCCGTCACCATTGGGGGCCAATCGGCTTACGTTTCGTTTATCAGCCCCGGGCAGGTCAACGCCCAAGTGCCCTTGAACGTGGGCACCGGTTCGCAGCCGGTGGTCGTAACCGCCAACGGCAGCATGAGCACTGCCTACACGATCAATGTGAATGCCCTCGAACCGGGGTTACTGACGCCTGCCAGTTTCCTGGTGAGTGGAAAGCAATATGTCGTGGCGCAGCACTTGAATGGGACTTACGTGCTACCCGTGGGGCTGATTTCGGGTATCACGTCCAGCCCCGCGGCAGTCGGCGAGACCGTCACGATCTATGGCGTGGGCTTCGGTCCCGCCAACAATTCCTCCAACCAGGCCGTTCCTTACGGCCAGATCGTCACTGGTTCGAACGTCCCCAATACCCTGGTCACCCAGGTGCAGATGCAGGCGGGCGGTCAGCCTGCCACGCTGTCCTATCAGGGACTCGCGCCCTCGCTGGTCGGCGCTTATCAATTCAACCTGGTGGTGCCCTCGGGCGTCAGTGGCGATTCGCTGCTCACCTTCACTGAGAGCGGGGCCAAGGACAATCAGACACCTCTCTACCTTTCGGTGGCCCAATAGCGGCGCTACCATAACAGTTGGAGCAATTTGCCCTAGAGTTCGATCTCACGCCCCAGCGGCGCATTTTCACCGTCAGCGAGCTGAATGCGGCCATCCGCGCCGTGCTCGACTCCGAATTTCAGGACGTCTGGGTGGCCGGCGAAATCTCGGGCCTCAAGCTGGCCCCCAGCGGCCACTATTACTTCACCCTCAAGGAGCGCGAGGCGCAGGTCCGCTGCGTGGCCTTTCGCTCCGCCCACCGCTACTGGAAGTTCAAGCCGCGGGACGGCCTGGCGGTGTTGGCGCGCGGCCGCATCGACGTTTACGAGGCCCGCGGCGAGTACCAGTTGCTGGTGGAAACCATGGAGCCGCAGGGCCTTGGCGCGCTGCAACTGGCCTTCGAGCAGCTCAAGAAAAAGCTGGCTGCCGAGGGCCTCTTCGAAGCCGCGCGCAAGCGCCCGCTGCCGCGTTTCCCGCGCCGCATCGGCATCGTCACTTCGCCGCGCGGTGCCGCCATCGCCGACTTAGTCGAGATCCTCACGCGCCGCTCTCCCGGCCTCCACATCCGCCTTTTCCCGGCCCTGGTGCAGGGCGAAGGCTCGGTGGAAGAGGTGTGCCGCGGCATCCAATATTTCAGCCGCACCGCGTGGCCCGACCTGGTCATCGTCGGCCGCGGCGGCGGCTCGCTCGAAGACCTTTGGACTTTCAATGAGGAAGCCGTCGCGCGCGCCATCGCCGCCTGCTCCGTGCCGGTGGTCTCCGCGGTGGGCCATGAAACCGATGTCACCATCGCCGATTTCGTGGCCGATCTGCGCGCGCCCACGCCCTCAGCCGCCGCCGAGCTGGTGGTCGCCGAACCGTGAGGAGGTGTTGGGCCGCATCTCCGCCGCGCGCGCCAAAACCGTGCAGGCGCTGCGCTACCGCCTGGCCATGCTGGAGCGCCGCTTGCGCCAGCAGGGCATCGATCGCGCGCTGTCGCTCTTACACCGCCGCCTGGGCCGCGGCCTGCAGCGCATCGACGAGCAGGATTACCGCCTCCGCGACACGCATGCGCGCCGCCCTGGAAGCCCGCGAGCGCGCCCGCCGTGCGCTGGAAGCCCGCCTGCAGCGCTTCGATATGCGGCCCCGCCTGGCCCTTGGCCGCCGCCGCATGGAGCGGGCCGATCGCCAGGCCATCGAGACCATCCGCCTGCAACTGGCGCGCCGCCGCTCCCGGTTTGAGCAACTGGCCGCCCACCTTTCGCAGCTCAGCCCCCTGCGCATTCTGGAACGCGGTTACGCGATCGTCTCGCATCAGGGCACGATCTTGAAGGAGGCCGCCGCGGCGCCGCCCGGAGCCCCGCTGCACGTGCGACTCGCTAAAGGACAGCTGGATGCGGTGGTGGCCCAGGTCGCCGGGAAGCCCGGCGGGTAACGTGTACCCGGCTCTGCTGCGATTCTTACCCCGAACCGCCTGATTCGGTTCGCCCGATTGCCCACTCGCGCGCTCCAGAGCCGCGCAACCGAGCCGCGACCGGTGAGGGAGCGGGCCTTGCGCGATTAACGCCCTGCACTTTTTCGTACCGTGGGTACTTACCCATCCGATCCATCGAATCTTACATTTTCCGGCAGCCCGTATGCCTTTTTACATTCCCTCCCGTTGCGATGGGTGCCCGCTTTGATCTAGAATCACCAGACTACTGGTGAACATGGTAGAGTGAAAAACCAGCGAAGGAAGCCATGAAACGACCCTGTGTGCTTTTCATTTTGGTATTAACTCTGGGCTTAGGGGTCTCGTTCGGGGAGCAGAGTTCCGATTCAATCCGCAAGATGGAAGCAGCCGGGGATACCGCCGGCGCCCGGACAGCCTTGGCCCGTGCCGTAGACTCCAACCCCCACAGCGTAACGGCCCTTACCGCCTATGCCGAGTTTCTGGAACGCTACGGCGATCCGGCTGCTCGCGAGGCATACGAAAAGCTGCTGGCAGCCATGGGCGGCTCCAGCGATCCGGCGCGCACCGGCGTGATTGCCCGCCGCCTGGCCGCGCTCGACCTGCTGGCCGGCGATTCGGCCGCCGCCGCGCGCCATCTGGAGGCGTATCGCTCCGCTACCGGAGAAGCCGCCGGATTGGCCGCCGGCAATTCCAAAGACAGGCCCGCCAATGTACCCATTCCCGGCCCGCTGCGTTCCTTCGCCCGCATGGCGGCCATTTCTCCGGACGTCCGCACCGGAAGACATCCTGCCCGCGCTGGCGCGCAACGTGGTCACCAACGGATACCAGGCCTCCCACAGCAATGATGCGCTGGAGCAGACCGAGTACCTCAAGCTGGTTCACCGCTATCTTTCGCAGGCCCGCGAACTGGAAAAACTGGCCGGCAGAGGCAAGGTCATCAAGGTGGATACCTGCGATTCCCCGACCGTGGCCGAGCTGCTTCGCATCCTGGGCTTCCGCATGCGCGGCGGCTGCGGATCGGAAGTGGTGCTGGAAACCGTCAACGCCGCCCGCGCCTTCCTCACCACCGATTCCGGCTTTCCGCTGAACGAACTGGAAGAGGCGCTGCGCACCGACCGGCCGTTTACCTACGATTATCATCCCAGCCAGGTGCCGGTGCTGTTCGGACCGGAATATTGGCTCGGGAGGACTAAGGATAAAGAATCGCCCGATTTCATCGAGGCTTCATCTCCGATCCCTCGCATTTGCCGGCTCTACCTGGGGCTTTCGCAAGCTGGACCGCGAAACCGCCGAAGCGCTGCGCAAGTGCGATTACCTACACGCGCCTGCGCGCCTACGCCCACGTGCTGGATTTCTTCGGCGGCATGTTCGAAATCCGCAAGGGCAGGCCGTGGTTCCGGGCGGCCAGCGCTCAGCGGCGGCCTGGGGCGAATTGGCCGGCGCTTCGCCGGATCAGGGCGCCGAGTTCTTCGACAAGCTGATCAGTAAGGACGATGGCTGGCTGGCCAGCCTCTACGACGCCCTGGCGCGCATCCACGGCCCGGTGCAGGATTACCTCACCGAACCCGCCCGCATGAAGCGCTTCTACACCGCGCGTACGCGGCCGCATCACCAGTCCCGGTCCGGCGCGCCCGGTGTTCCGCTCCAACACCGACATGATGCTGCTCACCACGCGGCTGTGCGCTGGACCCCGACGGCAAGCCGCACATTCCCGGCAGCCTGGAGGTCTGGAGGAATCTCTTCGTCAACCATCCGCAGGGCAAGTACGATGGCAAGCTGACCCGCCTGGCCGCCACCTGGAAGGAGCCGGACGACGTGCTCGAAGCGCTCTTCGCCCTGTGCCGCAAAGCCGTGGAGAACGAGCCGCTCAAGATCTTCATGGCCCTCAGCGATGTGGACCGCGAGCGCGCCACGCCGTTGCAGGCCGCCACGGTGGACCGGTTGGCCCGCGAGTATCACAACTACGGCGCCCAGTATCCGATTTTCAGCGAATCGCGCAGCCTCAGCGACGCATCCATGCTGCCAGTTCCTGGATACCGCCGAGGCGCTCAGCAAAGTCCGCGACCCGTTGTTGCGCACCGATTCGCCGGGAACATTCCAGGCGCTGGTCGAGCTTGTGGCAGATCCTGGTGCGCCAGGGCAGCATTCCGGATGCCAGGGCCGACGCCACGTTCAACAGCCGTCATCGGCCCGTTCGCGCAGCTTCACAATGAGCGCGATCTGTTCGATGCCGGCCGCGCCGGCGTGCGCACCCTGCTGGCCGCGGCGCCGGAGACCTGCGTCCCAGCCGCAGGAGCGCATGATCGAGCTGCTGGCCGGAGCGCCTTCCACCGAAGACGCCGAAGCACGCCAGCATGTGACGGAAGACCTGGAGCGCATCCTGGATGCGCAGCGCATCATCTCGCTGGACACCCTGTTCCAACTGGCCGACCACATCGAAGGCGTGGCCAAGGGCGTGAAGCTCAACACCGCCCTGATCGCCAAGCTGACCGGCCAGATCAGCGAAGTCCAGCTTCCGCGCGCCACTCTCAGCGCCAGCGAAAAGAACGCCATGGGGTTCGGCTACTGGACCGACCGGCACATTGACGCCGAGCGGCGCCTGAACCTGCGGGCCGCCATCGAAAAGGCCGCCGGCGATCCCGAAAAGATCCGCGAAGATACGCGGCCAGCTGGCGCCAGCTGCTCCGCGATACCCTGCTCGGTTTCAACTACGCCTACTATGCGCCGCCCGGAGCGCAGATCCTGTTCACCAACCCGGTGTTTGTGCGCAGCCACGATTTTCTGGGTATGCAGGGGCAGCCGCGCAGTCTGGCACGCCACCGAAACCTTCGGCACCGGCTGGCCTTCCAATGCTGGCGGGCGGCTGGTGGGGTCGCTCTCTTCCTTGCCCTATGCGCTGGCCGAGGCCGAGCAGAATTTCCTGGTGCCCGCCCAGACGCAGGCGCTGATCTGGGGCGACCTGGTGCCGCAGATGATTCTGAGCGCCAAGATTCCGCGCTGGTGGAATGTGACGCCTACGGAGATCCACTGGGTGGGCCTGCACCTGCGCTATGGCCGCGAGCTGCTGGCGGAGTCGGCGTTTGATTCCAGCGTGCGCGCCCAGACCTTATCGGACCTCGGCACGCTGGCCAACCCGGCGCGCACCGCCGCCATTGGCCGTCTGCTGTCCGCCGGCGAGGTGAAAGAGGCCGCCGACCGCGCCACCCCTTCGGAGCTGTTCCTGCTGGCCCGCGCCGCCAGCCAGCGCGGTAAAGACGACTGGTCCTGCCTGGCGTCTGAGATTCGCGAGGTCGCCGCCGATTCGCCCGCGCAGGCCAATTACCAGACCATCTCGCGGGCCTTCGGCACGCCCAAACCGACGCTGGCCAACTCCTATCAGCCGGAACTCCTCAACCTGCGCACTTTCCCGGCCCTGATGGGATATTCCAGCCGCATCATGGCGGAGAGCTGGGAATCCAACACGCTCTACTGGGCGGCTCTGGCCGATGAGCTGAGCCTGCCGCCCGCCGAGCTCAACGTGCGCATTCCTGAGTGGACCCAGCAACTGGTGGAGCGGATCTTCGCCTCCCACCTGGAGGATTGGCCGGCCCTGCTGAAATCGCTGCGCAGCGTGGGCGACGACGTCCGGGCGCATAGCCGCGCGGCCATGGCGGCGGATCATGCATCTTTAGCGGGGATCCCCAAACCGGTAAAGACCAATGACCATTTCACGACGAGGATTATTCGCACTGGCGGGTGGCGCGTTGCTCAAGGCCCAGGAGGCCGGCAGGGCGGTGTTCCGCGTAAAAGTGGATATGGTGGTCCTTAGCTTCCAGGTGACGGACAGCAAGAACCACTACATTAATGGCCTGAAACCATCCGATTTCCGCATCTACGAAGACGGCATCCTGGAGAGGATTTCGACCTTCGCCGCGGGCACCAAAGCTCCCCTGGCGGTGAGCGCGGACGGGGGCACGCATCCCCTGCTGGAGGCCAAGAAGGAGGTGCTGCCCGGCATGGAGCGGCCGGATGCCTTCGTGGGCACCAACGTCTTCGTCCTCTTCGACACCAGCAACTTCATGTATCGCGGCTTCGTCTACGCCGAAGATGCCATCGCCGATTTCGTCCGCGGCCTGGATCGCGCCGATTCGGTGGCGGTCTATACCTTCAGCCGCAATCTCTCGCGCGCCGCCTCGCTGACGCACGAGCATGGCGAAGCGATCTGCGGGCTGCGCAAGTCCGTGGCCGGCGACGACACGGCGCTCTACAACGCCCTGCTGCTCACCCTGCGCGACGCCGCCAAGGTGCCCGGACGCAAAGTGGTGATCGTGTTTTCGAACGGCCCCGATAATGCCAGCATGGTGGCGCCCGACGACGTGCGCGCGGTGGCCGAGGACGAAGGCATCCCCATCTACGTGATCTCCACCAACGAGGTGAACAAGGACCCGATTTCGAGCGCCGTCTTCCGCCGCATCGCCCAGCGCACCGGGGGCAAGGCCTACTGGGCCAAGACCTGGCAGAAGCAGGTGGAGGCGTTCGAGAACATCCGCGAGGATCTGGGCAATTCCTACACCGTGACCTACTATCCGGCATCCAATCCCAACGAAGGGTTCCGCAAGATTTCGGTGGAAATTGCCAGCGACCCCGGCAAGAAGTTCCGCGTCCACGCCCGGCCAGGGTACCGGCCGACCCGTTCGCTGTAAGGGCCCGGTAGGGCATGCTTCAGCAGGGCCGCCGGCGGGGCCGGTTTGAACGAAAGTGTGACCCGCCGCCGGCCGCGGCCTACGAAAAACGCCACCAATCCGTGCGCATTCATCGCCTGCAAACTGCGGCCTACCAACTCGGCTATAAACTTGAGCCACAAACGGCCGCGTGAGGAGCCGCTAACTGATTGAGCGGCAAGGGGGTCACAGATGAGCCAACTGTCTTTCGGCAGCCAATAGCCGAATACCGGAGACGGCTCCAGCACGCCCACCCAAATGGTATCTCTTTGTGGCGTGGAGTCTTGTGACGTGGTGTCTTGTGACGTGGCGCCTGCATGGCCCTATTGCCCGCGGCGCCACCTCGTCAACAGCTACCGCCCTGGCGCTACCGCTTGTCCGCGCAGACTCCGTTGAAGCTCAGGCAGGGCCGGGCGGTTCGCCGGAGCTCCGGCTTTCCGGCCAGGCGCGGTCCGCGGTGCGCCGCCAGGCTGGCGGCCATCGCCGCAGGCTCGGCCGAAGTGGTGGCGCTGCCACTCCCCACTGGGATGACGGCCTCGGAGGTGTAGGAATCGGGGCCTCCGATATCCAGCACGTTATTTCCTGAAGTCAGCCCGGTAGGGATCGTCAGGTTAACCTGGTACAGCCCGGCCAGCGTGGGAGCCAGGCCTGCGAAACCCACCGTGGCGGTGGTCCCGCTAAGATCCGCGGTAATCGTGTTGGTGGCGTTGCTGGTGGGACTCGACGGTCCCGCCGAGCCATCCGGAATGGCCGGATTCACCGCCCCGAGTCCGGTCAGGTAGACGGCCACGGTTTCGCCGGCTTGGGCCGGGTTCTCCGAGGTGACCAGGGAGTAGTCGGCGGCGTGCAGAATCGATCCGGGTCCCAGCCCGTTCTGGGACTGCGTGAGCACGCCCGGCGTGGTCAGGTTGATAAAGGCAGTCACCGTGTTGGAAGTCGTGCCGTTGTTGTTCACTGAGATGGTGGCAATGGAGTCCCCACCCGTGGCATACGGCACGATCGCTGCAATCTGCCCGGCCGTCACGTAATAAAGCGGCGCCGGCAGACCATTGATGCTGACCTGTACACCATTCAGGTTGCTGGAAAAGGGAATGCTGGAAGCAACTTGGGTGCTGGGGGCCAGGTTGTTGCCGAAAATAGTGATCAGCTCGCCCGGCGAAATGCCGGCGGTGAAAGGCGCAAA
The DNA here is from genome assembly GCA_963803725.1 of Bryobacterales bacterium. GTDB lineage: Bacteria > Acidobacteriota > Terriglobia > Bryobacterales > Bryobacteraceae > JOPF133. The sequence continues at coordinate 21,623 of CAWDOH010000011.1, forward strand.
GCTGCCCGCATTCACGATTCCCTGCGGATCCACCCAAACGCCCGAGCCGCTGGCCGTAGGCGCGGTCAGCGCCACGCTTAAGCCCAGATACGGCCCGATCCCCGACCCGATACGGATCGCGCCGGCCGCTCCCACCACGTAATTCGTGATGCCACTGACGTCGGTGTAAGCTCCGTTGGTGGGAACGCTGTAGGTGTCGGAGTAGGTATACCCCACCGCGCTGCTGAAAAAGACATCATTCTGCCGCTGGTCGCCCAGGATCATGCCGCTGGACGCGCTGAGCGAACCGTAATAGGTATCCAGCAGGCCGTAGCCGCTGGTGGTGTAGTTGGATTCGTCCTCGTCAATCCCCGCCTGGTAGTACAGGCCGCTGAAATTGGGGGTACTGGTCCCCGTCCGCACTCCCACGAAGAAATTCCAGGAATCGGGGGATCCGCCGAAGATGAAATTGCCATCCGGGGAAATGTAAATGTACTGCTGACCGTCCATCAGAATGGCATTGTTCGAGGTCGGGATGGTGAAACTGGCGGCCCCGTTACTGAACGCATACTTGAGGGACGTGACCGCCTGGGTGTACGGGCTGACGCCTGAGCCGCCCACGAAACCAGACATCGTAAAGCTGCCCAGGTTGCCGTTTCCGTCCGGATTCACCGTGAACGTCGACTCGATGACGTATCCCACGTCCTCCTCCTCCAGAGCGGCGGTCACATCCAGGTTGGCGATGGTGTAAGTCCCCTTCAAAGTCGCGTTGGTGGCGGCGGGAGAGGCAAGCGGCGCCGCAATAAACAGGTCGTTGTAGCCCGATTCGGTGCTGCTGCCGACGAAAATGCCCTGCTGGGAGACCAGCCCGTAGATATAAGCGCCGGTAATTAAGGGGTTCGAAATAAATCCGAAGCCCGAAGCCGCTATCGAATAGGTGCCGGTAATGGTGCCGGTTTCGAGTTCATCCTCGCCCGAATCCGCCAGGACGGCGGCCATGCTGTAGTTGCCGTTGCCGTCGAAAGTGACAGTATTGTAAAGGGCCGCGGCTTCGGAGAAATCGCCATAATCGTCGCCCACCACGTAGGCGACGTTACGGAAATAATAGGTGCCTTTCAGCATCGAATTTCCGCTGTTGTCCCAGGTCTGGGCGGCGGCCGGCCAGACGGCGGCGGAGAGAAGTAGCAGCAGGAGAGCGGATTTCATCATATCCTTGTTCGTTGAGACGCGGTGCCAAGTTCCCAGATTACAAGAACTCCAGGGGTCGGCGCTCGGGAGGGGCCCGCTGGTGGCATTCTGCCTCAGACGGGCGAGCAACCCGCGGACGGCGTCAGTGTACGTTTCCTACCGTAAACTCTAGTACTAGAAGTCCTAAAAAACACAGGAAATGGCCGGGGATAGTATTGCACTGTGCATTCGCCCGGGATACCATTGTGCTAATCCCCAGTCCAGGGAGTTCAGGTCGAGTGTGGGGTAACGCAGCGGAGGGGAACGACAGGTATGAAATCGGCTATAACGGGCAAAAACGGCGTCCTGAAATTGGCTCTCGTGGCTGCGGTGGTGGCGTTAGGGGCGACGACCGCGCGGGCTGGCAGCATCAGTTACGAATCCTTCTTTAGTTGGGACGACACGAACTTCTTGGACCAGTCGTTGGTGTTTCCGCAGTTCAACGGGCCCGGCACGTTGACTTCGGTAACCCTGACGTTCGAGCCGCAAGGCACGGTGGACGGGAATACCGGTCAATACACGGCCATGCAGACCGCTGGTGAGCTCACCAACGGCACCGAAGAATCGGACGGCGATTCGATCAGCGTTCTGGTTCAGTTTACGGTAACCGGGAGCCTGTTTACCAGCATCCACTTCAACATCGATTCCCCGGATATATTCGACGGCAATCTGGCTCCCAATCAGGAAATCACCTGGACCGATGGCGATACCTTTACGGAATTGACTCCCAATTCGACCTCGCACCAGACCATCACCTGCGGAGGTTGCTCGTCTTTTGAGGGGGCTGGCAACGTCACTATCGGCGGGATCGACGCTTCGGGACACTACTCGGGCGTCCTGCCCACGAATTACACCCAGTCGGCAACGACTCAGGGAGAGGGCATAGCCCTGATCACTTACGACTACTCAGCCCTGACTCCCGAGCCGGGTACCGAGTATATGATCGGCCTGGGGCTGGTCGGGTTTTCGTTCCTGGTCGCGAGGCGCCGGGCAGGTAAAAGCCGGGTCCGCAAGAGTTAGTCTAAGGCTCGTTCCGGTTCGCCCCATTCGCCAAAACGCCGTCCTTCCCACGCAGGGGCATCTCTGAATGCTGGCTGCTGCCCCATGCTGCTTCGCACGTGGATTGATCTGGGCGTTCTCACATCCGGCTTGAACCTCCGCGGTTCCATATAACTATGACGCCCTACGATCCCGCACACACCGGGGATCTCTCCCAGGCCAGCGTGCGGGCGATTCCCGCCTCCCGCGGAACTCTTTCGGCGTAGCCCAGCTCGCGGCGGATTCGCGTCGTGTCGATGGCCAGGTGGTGCGAGAAATCCTGCGGCATGCGCTCGTTCTCCGGCAGGGAGTCGGCCGGTACCCCGATAATCCGCCCGTGCCATCCGGCCACCCGGGCCCACTCGGCCAGGCGCTCGGCCCAGGAAGGGGCGATGGCTTCCCCTACGTTGTAGGTGCGGCCCGCGGCTGCGTCCAGGGTGGCCGCCAGCACCACCGCCTCGGCCACATTCTCTACGAAGCCGTGGGTCCAGCGCCAGCGGGCGAAATCGTCCTGCAGCTTGATTTCGCCATTACCGGGGACCAGCTTTTGCACCCAAGGACGGAGGCGGTGGTAATCGTGAGGGCCGTACACCGCCGGAAACCGCAGGATGGTCACCGGCAGCCCGCTCTGTTCGCGTAGGACAGCCTCCACCAGCACTTTATCGTATTGATCGGGAATCTCCACCGGCCCCGTGCGGTTCCGGTAGGGATAGCGCGACTCGCGCAGGGGCGCATCCTCGGCCAGTGGAATTGCGTCCGGCGGGCCGGATTCCAGCCGCTGCAGCCGCCCATAGGCGCCGTAAACGTCGCCGCTCGAGATCACCACCGCACGGCCGCTAAAGCCGCGGAACAGCTCCACGAAACGGAGGGCATCGGCTTCGGTGAGCACCCACATGTGCACCACCACGTCCGGAGCCAGCGCCCGCAGCTCGCGCGGGGGGTTGTGGAAATCGCCGTGGAGGTGCCGCACGCCTTCCGGCAGCTCGGTTTCGTGCTCGCCGCGATGGAACACCGACACCTCGTGGCCGAGGGCGTTCAGACGCCGCACCAGAAAGGGTCCCGTGAGGCTCGTTCCGCCCAACACCAGCACACGCATACCCCCATGATACAATTCGGAAGAATCCACCCTAATTTTCGAGGTTGCCTCCATGGCAGAGCAAACTGACCTCTCACGCCGCGATTTATTGAAAACCGCCGGAGCCGTAACGGCCGCCGCCGCCCTTCCGGTTCTGCAGGGCGCGCCCGCCATCCAGAAAGTGCGGGCCGCCAACGAGCAGGTGCAGTTCGGCATGATCGGCACCGGCAGCCGCGGCACCTATCTGTTGAAGCACCTGAAGAACATCGACAATGGCCGCTGCGTGGCGCTCTGCGACATTAACGCAGAGAACCTCGGCCACGGCATCCAGACCATCGGCAACAACCCCAAGAGTTTCAAGGATTACCGCGAGCTGCTGGCCCTGCAGGACGTGGATGCGGTTTTTGTGACCGTGCCCCTGTTCGTGCACTTCCCCCTCACGCGCGACGCGCTGATGGCCGGCAAACATGTCTTCTGCGAGAAATGCCTGGTGTTCAAGCCCGAGGAGGTGCACGCGCTGCGGGCGCTGGCGGCCGAGCACCCCAAGCAGACGCTGCAGACCGGCTTGCAGCGGCGCTACAGCTACTTCTACCAGACCGTGAAACAGATGGTGGACAAGGGCATTCTGGGCGACGTGCACCACATCCACGCGCAATGGCACCGCAACATGATCAACAAGCCCAGCTCGCTGTGGACCATGAAGCCGGGCGGGGAAGGCAACATTGCCAACTGGCGGGTGTTCCGTTCGATGTCGGGCGGGCTGACGGCGGAACTGACCTCGCACCAGGTGGATGTTGCGGACTGGATGTTCGGCTCGCAGCCCGATTTCGTGATGGGGCTGGGCAGCCTGGACACGCTTAAGGACGGGCGCGACATTAACGACAACATCCAGTTGATCTACAAGTATCCGAAGGGGCAGAAGCTGACCTACTCCTCGATCAGCACCAACCAGTTCCTGCCGTATTTCAACGGCAACCGTCCGGAGATGGGCGAGATCATCATGGGCACCGACGGGACGGTGGAGATCACCGTGGGAGACGACGTGCACCCGGCCATTGCGTGGTGGTATCGCGAGCCGCCCAAGACGGCCGCTACGGTGACCCCGACTGGCCAGAAGAAGGAACCCTTCGTGGCCGGCGCCACGATGGTGGCATCGGGAGGCGCCAACGGGCCGATCCCCATCATGACCAGCGATATGGAGTTCACCGGCAAGGAAGGCTTCCTGGACCGGGAAGTGAAATTCGCGCGCCGCTGGCTGACGGCGAAGGGCGTGCTGATGCAGGAAGAGGCCCGCAATCCGGTGGACGTGGAGCTCGAGAGCTTCTTCCAGAACTGCCGCGACGGCAAGCGCCCGCTGGCGGATCTCGAAGTGGGCATGGCCGATGCCGTGGCGGTGATTTTGTCGAACCTGGCGATGGACGAAGGTCGTCGGGTCTACTTCAACGAGATCGACAAGATGGGTCTGCCGGGCGCCAAGAAGTCCTAGGTCTACGACCGTCTGATACGGCGCAACTCCGGCCCCTGCCTCGATTTCTTCACGGCTCTTGAGGAACTCGCAACTTCAATCAACGTTTTCAGCAGCTTGCAAAACACCATGGGGCATTTTCAGAAGCTTCATCGGCCTTCGTCGAAGCGAGTTCCCCTCCGGTATGGCACCGCCCGGCACGCGGGGCCCTTTGCTTTTGAGAAAGCGTGGCCTCGCCAAGAGCACAGTATCTTGCGGTCGTCCTAGCGCCGCGCGCCGCGCCGCGGGCGGCCGTGGACCCGCCGCCGGCCTTCGCTCAACGCTTGAGGTTCACCCGTTTCTTGCCATCCAGTACATCGCGCACCTTCGCCGCCAGTTCCGGCAGGGTGAAGGGCTTCTGCAAAAACGGGATTCCCTTCATGCGGATACCCTCCGCGATCAGGGCGTCGTCGGTGTAGCCGGACATCAGAATTACCTTCATCTGCGGATGCAGCGGCGCGGCCTTTTCGATTAACTCGCGCCCTCCCATGGCCGGCATACGGACGTCCGTCAGCAGAAGGTCGATGTGCTGCTGATTCCGGCAGATTGCCAGCGCGGCCAGGCCGTTTTCGGCTTCCAGAACGGTGTAGCCCTTGGCCTGCAGGAAGCTCAGCACCAGAATCCGCACGGCCTCTTCGTCCTCCGCCAGAAGAACGATTTCCGAGCCGGTAGGCGCCTCGCTCATAGACGTCGCCGGCGCCCGCTGTTTTTCGGCCTGAGGCTCGGGATCGGCCACGTGCGGAAAGTAGATGCGAAAGGCGGTCCCGTGTCCCAGCGCACTGGAAAAACGGATCTGCGCGCCGCTCTGCTCCACAATCCCGAAAACCGTCGACAGCCCCATCCCCGCGCCCAGCCCGTGGCCTTTGGTGGTAAAGAACGGCTCGAAAATGTGGCCCTGGGTCTCCTCGTCCATGCCGACGCCGGTATCCTTAACCGCCAGCATGACGTAACTTCCCGGCTTCAGGCACTCTGCGGCTGCCGCCTCCGGCGCCTCCACGGTTTGGGTTTCGATGGTGAGGGTTCCGCCGTGCATCATGGCATCGCGGGAATTGAGAGCCAGGTTCATGACGATCTGGCCGATTTCTCCGGGGTCGGCGCGAATGAACCCGGGCGGCGAAGCATGCAACACCACCAATTCGATGTGCTCCCCCAATGCCCGGCGAAGCATTACGCCCATCTCCGCAATTACCGAATCTAACCTCAATACCTTCGATTGCGAGACCCGCCTGCGGCTGAAAGTTAGCAGTTGCCTGGTCAGTTCCGCCGCGCGCAGGGCGGATATTTTGATGACCTGGAGCTGTTCGCGATGCCGGTTGTCGCCGGGAGCGGTCGATTCGAGCAGCAGTTCGCTATAGCCCAAAATGCTGGTCAGAAGATTATTGAAATCGTGCGCAACTCCGCCCGCCAGTCTTCCGATGGCTTCCATTTTCTGTGCCTGGCGCAGGCGGTCTTCGCTGGATCGCAGGGTCGCTTCAGCCTTCCTGCGCTCGGTCACGTCGTTAATGCTCAGCAGGATCAGTTGCACGGCGTCCAGTTGGCGTGCGCTCAGGAGCAGAATCTTGCGGCCGGCCTTCTGGAAATCCCGTTGCACCTCAACGTCGTCGAAGGGCTGGTTCTCCGTCAGGACCTTGCGCAACAAGGCGTGAATTTCCGGAATGTGCCACTGGCCGCCATCCACCCGATGCAGCAACTGCCCCACTGTGGTTTCCGGGGCGCTCTCAAAGCAACGGTAGAAAGCCCGGTTGGCACTGCGGATGCGCATTTCCGTATCCAGCACCAGCAGCGGCTGCGCCACGCCATCCACGATGGAGTGCAGGAAATCGCGCGACTCAGCCAATTCGGCGTTGCGGGTGCGCAGTTCTTCCTGCGCGTACTTTCGCTCGGAAATCTCCTCCTGAAGCTGCACGTTCAACATTTCCGCGGCTTCCCTGATTTCATGCTCCCGTACCGTGCTGAGCAGGAGCGCCTGGTTTACCCGGGTCACTTCCTGGTGAAAAGGGGTGGTCTCGGTCACCTGGATCATGATTGCGGCGGGACTGCCCTCCGGGCCGAGCAGCGGCCACATTGAATAGGACCAACACAACGGATCGGCGGCGGAGCGATCTTCGCCCACATGGGTTTCGGGCTGCCCGCTGCGATATACCCGGTCGAGCAAGCGCAGGCATACTTCGCCCGCGGGGACGACTGCCGCGAAAGCCCTTCCGATCAGTTCTTCCTTCAATTTGCCCACCAGCCGGCAGAAGGGAGGATTGACGTAGCCGATCACGTGCCCGTCACCTTCTACCGCGGTGACGGGCATGGGCGACTCTTCGGCCGCCGGCTCGCACAACCCCGGCATGTCGACTTTTGGCTTTGCGCCCTGCGATACTCTCCTGCTCATGACCTGCAACCTGGCCGCGGTTCGGACTCCGTGAGCTTACTCCTTTCGCGCGGACCTGTCCACCCGTCTGGGCGTTCCGGTGGTCAGCCGTTCGTAGCTGGTGAGCCTTTGGCCGATCACCACGCCTTTGGCGGTGATTTCGTACTCCCGGATAAACTTGGCATGATCGCTGCCGCGCATCTTCACCACCATCATGATTTTGCGCAACTGGCCTTCGATTTCCATATACCGAAGGCGGATGATGTCGTCGGTAAGAAATGAGATGGAGTAACTGGTAAAGGCGAGCTCGGTAAAGGAGTTTTCCATCTCCAGGGTACTCAGAACGGTGACGCCGATGCCGGTTAGAGCGAAGATCATGCGGTACAGCGATTCGCGGAAATCGATGCGAAAAGCCGGCGCCAGGGCCATTTCGAAGCCCTCCAGCGAGTCGATCACCAGGCGTTTCGCGCCGATTTTTTTAATGCCCTCCAGGATCTCGTGCATGGCTTCGTCTACCGAGAGATCCAGGGGGCGCAGGTAGATCACTTTCAGTTGTCCGGCATCCAATGCGGCCTGTAAATCCAGGATCAAGCTCCCGGCCCGCAATGCGTATTCCTGGGGCCGCTCCTGAAATACCGCCACGATGCCAGGCTCTCCCAGGCGCGTGCCCGCGGCGATAAACTGCGCCGCCAGCAGCGACTTGCCGGTTCCGGAAGGGCCGGCGATCAAAACGCTGTCGCCTTCCGGAATGCCCCCTCCGAGCATCTTGTCCAACTCCGCAATTCCCGTGGACAGGCGTCTTCGGGCGGGAATCATTCTCGCCCGGCCGGCCAGGCCCAGGGTACGCGAGAAGGCCTGTAGCCCGGCATCCGTGATGCGGAACATGTGCAGCCCAGGGACCGAGGTCTGGCCGCGCAGCTTCATGATCTGCAGCTTGCGTACAATCGAATTTCCCTCCACCATCTGGTACAGCCAGATCAGCCCATCGGAAACCGTGAATACGGGGTTGTCCCGCAGTTCCACATCGGTGTATTCGCCGATCAGAAAGGTGGTGGCCTCCCAACTGGTCAACAAGAGGCCCAGGCGCTGCACGAACAGTTGTATGCCCATGGTGGTGTCGTCGTTCTGCGCTCTGCGCATCACGGTGCGAAAAGAATCCACCACCACGAAGCCTGGGCTGGCGGCCTCTACCTGTTGGGTGATTTCGTCCAGGATTCCTTCGAGGCCGCGCTCCTCCAGTACCTGGCCCAGATTGATGAAGCGGATGGCCCGGTTTAACTTCGAAGAGTCGAAGAACGAATATTGCTGCTGATAGCGCAGCATCTTCAAAGCGGGTTCGCCGAGAACCGTGAAGTAAAGCGCGGGGCGCTCCGGCGTGGCGTTGGCGAACACGAACTGATGTGCGAGAGTGGTCTTGCCGGTTCCCGGAGCGCCCGCGATAATGTTAAACGAGAACTCCGGGAGGCCCCCGCCCAGAATCTCATCGAGGCCGGGGACCCCGGTGGGCAGCTTCTTGATCTCGACTTTGTTTTGTGGGGACATTATGAGTTTGTTCTCTCTCCCGATGCTGGTAAATCGGGCCACACATCGTGGATTAAGATAAGGGTCAGATGTTCTCCGATGAACGTAGTCAGTAGCTCGATCAACTCCGCGATGAGCATAGCCGCTGCTTGGGCCGCTTCGTCATCGTGAAGTTCGTTCAAACCCTCCAAGGAGCCGTCCGGCCTGACGGTCAGTTCGCTAAGCCCCGGCACCTGCGCCTTGGCCAGGGCCAGAGCGCGATGTAGCAGCGCGCAAAAACCGGTTACCCCGGCAAGGGTCACCAGGCGGCGGCGAAGTTTCTCGGAAACGCGCAAAGCAATAGACATCCTGGTCACGGAAGGATTGCCACTGGCGGCTTCGGAAGCAAGAAGCCGCTGGGCCAGTTCCCACGACTGGGGACTTGGGGAGGTTCGGTTCATCGGCTATCCACAGGGGAGCGCCTCTAGTCAGAGCCTTCGCTCGCCGCCCGCAATCGGAGACCGGGATGGCGGCATGCGGAACGACCATGCCCGGTTTCGATAGGTTCTCCGGCGGCATAACACAGAAGGCTGCGCGCGCGCGCAGGCTCTTTCCCATCCCCCGCGAGGCACGAAGGCCGGGAATCTCATTCAGATCGCGGTTCATTTCTGCCCGCTAAATTTGGAGTATCCGTTACTCTACCATACTTCGCCGGGCCGATCGTAACCACACGGACTCCGGGGCAGACGGCGGTGCGATCGCGAACACTGTGCATAAGGAAGGTATAAACAGGGAGCGCTCCAACAGTTGCCGGTGTGCCTTAGTGCCTGCCGGTTAACGCTCGCCGCCGCCCCGCCGTCCTGCCCATCGGAGGGTTCTGCATGCTGGAAAGAAACCGTCGGAGGCATAATCGCCTCATATCTTCTGGACGCGGCGCAGGGTATAAAGCTCCGGCTTCATGTTCTCCTGCTCCAGCCGGCGCCAGTCGTCATTGATATGAATCAGCTTGCCGCTGATGTGGTTGGAGCGGTCGGAGGCCAGAAACAAGGCGAGATGGATTTGCTTTTCGGCCGGCACGCCGCCGGTGATGCGGACCTGCTCGGCGCCGTCGATCTCGCGGGTCCTGCGCGCTCCTCGCCGGCGTGCAGGATTTCGTCGGTCATGTGGGTATAGGCGCCGCCCGGGGAAATGCAGTTCACCTGAATATTGTGGTTGCGGACCTCGTCCGCCAGGCACTCGGCGAAGCGCACCAAGCCGGCTTTAGAGGCGGCATAGGCACCGAAATTGGGCCGCGACTGGCTGGAGCCGCCGCCGGCGATCAGCACAATTTTGCCGCTGCGCTTCTCGATCATCGCGGGCAGCACCGCGCGGCAGGCATTGGCCGCGCCAATCAGGTTGATTTCGACCGTCTCGTTCCAGACCTGTGGACGCGTGGAAAGCAGTGGGCCGATGGGCCCCTGCACGCCGGCGGCGGCGATCAGGATATCCAGGGGTCCCCCGAACACCACCCGCAGGCGTTCCACGGCGGCGGTAAGCTGCTCCAGGTCGCGGACGTCGGCGCGGATGCGGAAAGCGTTGCCGCAGGCCTGCTCGATTTCCAGTTTGGCCAGGTCCAACTCCGGCTGGCTGCGCGCCAGCAGACCGACCCGTGCCCCGGCTTCCGCGAATCCCAGCGCCAGGCGCTTTCCGATGCCGCGGCTTCCTCCGGTGATCAGCACGTTCTTGTCGCGAAGCGAAATCATCGGTAAGTTGGCGCGCGCACCAGCGCCGGGCGACGGGGCCCAACTGCGATTGTAATCTGCTTTGCCGCGTTTGGGGCGTGTAAAAGCACAACCACCGGCGCCGCCAGGCCAGGACCCTGCCGGGAGGGGTGGACCCGCCAACCCCTATCCGCCCCCAGATCGTTATAATGTGACCTGGGGTAGCTGTTCCCGTTCCATGACCGACATTAAAAAAAAGCTTCAGGATGAGATCAGTACGCTCGAATACGAGTTGCACGTGGAGTTGCCTAAAGAAATCCTGAAGGCACGGGCGCACGGCGACCTGAGCGAGAATGCCGAGTATCACGCGGCCAAGGATCGCCAGGGATTCGTGAACGCCCGCCTCGGCCAGTTGCGCAGACGCCTGGCTGAAGTGTCCATGATCGACTTTACGAAGATTCCCCACGACCGCGTAGGGCTGGGGTCCAAGGTGGTGGTTCTGGACACCAGGCGTGAGGAGGAGATCACCTATAACCTGGTGACCAGCGAAGAAGCGGACGCCGCCAACGGCAAGATTTCCACCACTTCGCCGATCGGCCGGGCGCTGCTGGGCAAGGAAGAAGGCGATACCGTGCGGGTGCAGAGTCCCGGCGGCGTCAAGGAATTGGAGATCCGCAAACTGACCACCATCCACGATGCGGCCGAGTAAAGTATGACTGTCACCCGTTCGATTGGGGTGGTCTGCGGCGCCATCATCGATCGCATCGTACGCTGGCTGGCGCTGTCCAGAATCCATCCCAATGTGCTCACGTTTCTGGGCCTGGTGATCAACATCGCGGCCGCCTGGCTGTTTGCGCAGGGTAAGTTCATGGGGGCCGGGATTGTGGTGATCGGCGCCGGCCTCTTCGACATGGTGGACGGGCGGGTGGCCCGCGAAACCGGCCAGGTGACGCGCTTCGGAGGGTTCTTCGATTCGGTGGTGGACCGCTATTCCGACCTGGCGCTGTTCTTCGGCCTGCTGGTCTACTACGCCACCATCAACCGGTTCTTCTACATCGTGCTCACCGCCATTGTGATGACCGGTTCGGTGATGGTCAGCTACACCCGGGCGCGCGCCGAAAACGCCATCCCCAAGTGCAAGGTCGGGTTTCTGGAGCGCCCCGAACGGGTGGTGCTGATCATCATCGGTGCGCTGTTCGACCGCATGGCGGCGGTGCTGTGGGTGATCGCGGTGTTGTCCAACCTCACCGTGATTCACCGCATGATCTACACCTTCCAGGAAGCCAAGCGCCTGGAAGACGCCCAGCTCCGCCTGGCCAAAGAGCACGCCGGCCCGCGGGCGTAAGGCGCCGCCGCGCGAGGAACCGCTGCGCACCCCACGGCCATGACGCCAATCGCTAAGCCACGGGCCTCGTTTGAGTTCCTTTTTTCCAGGCTCGTCGCGCGAGCGCAAGTCTGGGCCACAATCGCCACCTCGGTTTCCGGTGGCATATGCCGTGCCGGACCGGCCGCGCAGGTGCGGTGTGATATCGCTAAATGACCCTGCGCAACCGCTGAAAATCCATGGACTTGACAATTTCTGACAGTCAGATAATCTGAAGCTATGGCAAGCAAATCGACCACCACTCAGGAGCGGATAGGACGTGTGGGACAGCGCCGCCAGGTGGTCATCCCCCGCGAGATCTTTGACAATCTCCAGATGCGCGAGGGCGATTTTGTGGCGTTTTCCCTGAAGGACAACGGGGTTCTCCTGAAGCCAAGACGCGTGGTGGACCCCGACGATGTGCTCACGCCTGCCGAAGAGAAGAAGGTCCGTCGCGGAATGAAGCAGATCAAGGAAGGCAGGTTTAAACTCTGGCGCGATGTAAAACATGAAGTGGGTCGTTAGGATCTCGAATGATGCCCAAACCTTCATTGATAGCCTGGCCGGCAAGGTCCGCCGGCAGGTTACCCACAGCATCAGCCAGCTTGAAGATGACCCGTTCCATGGGAACGTAAAACCTCTCCACGGGAAGGCGTGGCGGGGATGGTACCGAAAACGCACCGGGGACTACCGGGTCATTTTTTCCGTGAACCATGAACTCCACACCGTTGACATAGCTTCAGTGTTGCCACGTTCAGAAAAGACGTACCGGTAGCCAAAACTGTATTTCTGAATCGGCACCCTGCGGCGGATTGCCGGAGTTCTGAGCCTCTACTGCGGCCTCGGACGCTCGTTGATGATCATCCACGAGGTGCCAAACTGGTCCCGCAGCATGGCAAAGCGGAATGCGAAAAAAGTTTCCTGCATCGGCATGAAGACCTCACCGCCATCCGAGAGCAGGCCGTAAATCCGCTCCGCCTCCGCGATGCTCTCCACACCCAGCGAAAGATAGACGCTGCGCATGGGCTGGAAGCGATCGGGCGGGACGTCGCTAGCCAGCAGCTCCGTATCTCCGATGGTGATGCGGGCGTGCAGGACGGCATTCTGCATCTCGGGCGCCACGGCGGCCGCGTTCGGCTGTTGCCCGTGGGTCATCAGCATGCCGATTTTCCCTCCCAGGTGCTCTTCATAGAAGCGGAATGCCTGCGCGCAGTTGCCGCCGTAATTGAGATAGGTGTGCAGTTTCACGAAGCTTCTCCTGTTGCCGTAGCGCTCGCGCCATAACGTTGATAGCAGCATTCCCGGCGCATGTCAAAAGAGGTCCTGGCACGCGGCCCAAAAATACCCATTGACGAGTTCTACTACCAAGTAGTAGGATCAGTCATGAAGTAGTAGACGATATGCCCCAACCCAAGCTCAGCAAGCTCGAACTGCAAATCCTGGAAGCCCTGTGGGCCCAGGGAAAAGCCTCCATCCGCGAGATCCAGGAAGCCTTTCCGGAGCCTCGCCCGGCCTACACCACGATTCAAACCACGGTGTACCGGCTGGAGGGAAAAAAGGCCGTGCGCCGCGTGCGCAAGATCAGCAATGCGCACATTTTTGAGCCGCTGGTGGCGCGCGACGTCACGCGGCACAAGCTGCTCGACGAAATTCTCAGCTTCTTCGGCGGGCGCGCGCAACCCATGATGGCGCAACTGGCCGAAGCGGGAAAACTGACCCTCGAAGACGTGCGCGAACTCGAGAAAACTATCCGGAACCTGGACCAGCAACACAAGGCGGAAAGGAAGCGGGAATCCAAATGATCGGCGAACTGACCACGCATCTCTGGCAATCCACCCTGTTCGCACTGGCGGCAGGAGTCTTGACACTGGCGTTCCGCCACAACCGGGCCAAGGTCCGCTACGGTTTGTGGCTGAGCGCTTCGCTCAAATTTTTCGTGCCGTTCGCGGTGGCTGATTCGTCTGGGCAGCCGGCTCGGATGGGCGCCGGTAGCCCACGGCATCGCCGCGCCGCAGGTCTCCTTGGCCATGCTGCGGATCGCCCAACCGTTTGCCGAGCCGCTGCCATTGGCGTCCCCCGGGCCGGTCCCGGTAAACTGGACCCGCATCGCGATCCTGGGCCTGTGGGCTTGCGGGTGCGCGGCCATCGCGCTGCTGCGTTTGCGGCAGTGGCGGCGGGTGCGGGCGGCGGTGCGCGCCAGCACTCCTCTGGACATCCCGGCGGCGGTCCAGATCCGCTCCTCTCCGGCGCTGCTGGAACCGGGAGTGGTGGGGCTATTCCAGCCCATCCTGCTGCTGCCCGAAGGCATTCCGGAGCGGCTGACGGCGGCGCAACTGGAGGCCGTGCTGGCCCACGAGCTGTGGCATGTCCGCCGCCGCGACAATCTGTTCTCCGCACTGCACATGGTGGTGGAAGGGATCTTCTGGTTCCATCCACTGGTTTGGTGGATCGGGGCTCGCCTGGTGGAAGAGCGCGAGCGGGCCTGCGACGAAGGCGTGTTGAGCCTGGGCAACGAGCCGCGCACCTATGCCGATGCCATCCTCAACGTCTGCAAGCTGTATGTGGAATCGCCGCTGGTCTGCGTCTCGGGAGTGACCGGGGCCAACCTCAAGCGGCGCATCGAGGCGATCCTCACCAACCGCACCGGGAAAGGTCTCAATCGCGCCCGCAAGTTTTTGCTGGCGGCGGCCGGAATGGCGGCGCTGGCCGGCCCGGTGGCGATTGGCGTGTTAATCGGTGTGGGCCATGCGCCCGCCGTCCACGCTCAGTCGCCGGCCGCCGATCCGCCGGCGCACACCGCGCAGGCCGCCCTGGCGGCATCACAGGATACACCGCCGGCGCAAGCCGCCGCCACGCCTGCGGCAACGAACAAGTTGTATCAAAACCGGCGCCTGATGGCCCTGCTCTTCGACCTCGAAACCATGACTTCGGACGAGCAATCCCGTGCGCGGCAAAGCGCTACCGATTTCGTTCACAGGATGCAGCCCGCCGATCTGGTAGCGGTGATGGCGGCGAACCACGGCGGAGTATCGGTAGTCGAAGACTTCACCGACGACCAGGCGGCGCTGGCGTCGGCCATCGGGAAACTCAGCGGCGGAGACGGTTCCACGCCCGGTGAAGCCTTCCGGCTGGCGCGCATGGAAACGGCAGTGCGGCTGCTGGAGCCGCTTTCGGGGAAGAAGGCGCTGGTCTATTTTTCGACCGGGATCGAGCAGGCGAAGGCGGCGGAACCGGCACAGTTGCAGGAGGTAATTGATGCCGCCATCCGGGCGAACGTGGCGTTTTACCCGATCGATACAAGCGGGGTGGTTGCGCAGATAGGCCCGCAGGTGGGCAGTCCGCCGGCCGCGCCATCCGCGCCCGCGGGCCTCTCGCAGGAAGAGTACGATCGCCGCAGGGCCTACGCGCAGGCGAATTTCGGTTCCGCTTCCAGCGCCAAGGGGCGGACGTACATTCGGTACGGCCAGCCGGACCAGATCGAAGACCGCGGCGCGAGTACGCCGGATTCCTCGCAGCTTTGGCGCTATAACTACCTGGAGAATTTCCATAGCAACGTGGAGTTCGAATTCTCGAAAGGCAACCGCGCCAACGGAGTACGCATCAACTGGCCGCCGCCTCTGGCAACGTTCGCCGGCACTCCGGGCGCCGGTCAGAATGGCGCCGCGGGGCTGCCGGGCCGCCACGCTTCCATGGCGACTCATCCGGCGGGAGAAGTGCAGACGCTTTCGGTGCCTCTCGATTCGCTTACCGGCGAAGTCGACGTCACCGCCCAGGTCGAACTGCTCCCCACCCCTGGGAGAGGCGCCGGCGCGGGCCTGCATGCCATGGTTTCGGTGGACAGCAATCCGTCGGGGATCTACCAGGCGAATTTCCTACTGCCAGCCGGCTCTTATGTGTGCACGCTGAAAGTGACCGAGCAGGCTACCAGACAGACTTACGCGGAGACCATCGACTTCGAGGTGAAGTAAGAGCGGCCTGGAGGCGACGAGTAACTGCCAGGCAAAAACAGGCCGCCTGGTAGCAATTGAGCCCAATCGAGCCCAATTGGCCCGTGCCGACAAACAGGCCCCGTATTTTCAAATACTTACAGATCGCGCCGGGCCCAATTTGGCCCGGATCCTTTTCGGTGGGCCGCGACGCATGCCCGAACGGCCGGCGGAAGCCGCCCTGGAGTTACCATGAGCACCGCGCACTGACGCGGGCGTCGGGGCGGACCTGAGCAGCGCGCCACCAGGTAGTCCGCAGCAGTCCGCAGAATTCCTTGTCCGCAGAATTCCTTTGACAAGCCCAAGATTTCGCCTTACAATCTCGCACATTACCATCGCGGCAAGTCCTGGTTGAACTGGCCGCTTCGTTAGTTGGTTGGGTGCCCCGCAAAATTTGTCAGGAGGGATACGTGACGGAACACAAAAGGGGATACTTGTCGTTTTTCGGGTTTGCCAGGGGGATTCTGGGGATCTCCGGCAGCTCATCCTGCTTCCAATCTACGGCCACCGCTTCCGGCCAGCCCGTACTCTTGATTCTCATGCTGCTGGCGCTTTGCAGCGTTTCCGCGTTGGTCTCAATCTTCGGCATCCGGCACCGTGTCCGGTCAGGTCAAGGACCAGCAGGGCCTTGCTGTCCCGGGCGTGGACGTCACGGTTGACCGATCCGTCAACCAACATCACGCTCTCGACTACCTCCAACGAGTCCGGGCGCTTTATCATCGCTCAACGTCAGCCCGGGAACTTACAACATACGCATTCGCGAAGGCCGGGTTCTCGACGCGCAAAGTGGACAAGCAGGACGTTAAGGTAGCTGAAATCCTGAACATCAACGCGACCCTCGAAGTTGGCCAGGTGAGCCAACGTGGTTGAAGTCACCTACGTCGCCGGGCGCGGAGCTTGCAGACCGTCAATGCCACCGTCGGCACGACTGTCTGCGGAGATTCGCTGCCTATCTTCCGATCTTCGGCTCCGACGCCTCCAGCCTGGCGATTTATCAGCCGGGCGTTTCGCCGGAAGGGCCAGGTCGCCGGAGCGATGTACGACCAGAACACGTTCCAACTGGATGGCGGCAACAACTCCAACGACATGGACGGCAGCATGAGTGGACTACACCGGGAGCTATGCGCGCGGCGCCTTTGGCGGCATGCGGCAATCCTCCGAGCGGGGTGCTTCCGACGCCGCCCGACACGATTGAAGAATTCAAAGTGTCCACCGCCGGACAAACCGCCGACTTCAACGGTTCTTCCGGTTCAGCAGATCAGTGTGGTGACCAAACGCGGCACCAACCAGATCCACGGGTCGGCGTACTATTACTACAATTCGAGCGACGTCGGGGGGGCCAATACCTGGGACAACAACCATACGCCCAGCGGAAACCTCGGCTACACGCCGATTCCGATCACCCACAACAATCGATACGGCTTCACCGTGGGCGGCCCCATGCTGCCGAAATTCGCGGGCGGCAAGACCTACTTCTTCTTCGGCTACGAAGGCTTCAACTTCCCGCAATCGGCGCTGATCAACAAGCCGGTGCCGACCGACGCGCTACGCTGCGGGCGTCATTCAGATCAACGAAGGCGGTACCTACGTTCCGTTCAACATCAATCCCTACGCCGTGACAGTTCAATGGGGCCAGCCTCGCGCCGGCCATGTGCGGCTGCGGCGCCTGCGATCCGCGCGGGATCGGCATCAATTCGCTGGTGCAGCAGATCTGGACCAAGCAGATGCCGGAGCCGAATAACTTCAACACGGGCGACGCCCACAACGTGGAAGGATTCCAGGGCCAGGTTTCACTTCCCGAGACGACCAAGTTCCTGGTCGGCCGCGTCGACCATGACTTCAGTCCAAAGTGGCGCATGTTATGACCAGCTATCGTTATTATCGCTCTGAATCAGTTGACCACCAACCAGGTCGATATCGGCGGCGCTCTGCCGGGCGATAAGCTGGGTGTCCCGGCGGCGCGTGCTCCGCGTCCGCAGAAGCCGGACATGCTGGTGGGTGGATTGACCACCAACATCACTCCGACGTTGACCAATAGTTTCGTTTGCAGCTATACCAGGATCTGGTGGCAATGGGCGTCGTCGGCCGCCCCGCCGCAATTGCCGGGGTTGGGTGGAGCGCTCGAAATCGGCGGCGAGACCTCGAGCGCGCTGATCCCCTACAACGTGAACAATCAGAACACGCGCCAGCGGTTCTGGGACGGTCATGACTCGCATGTACAAGGACGATCTGACCAAGATCAAGGGCAATCACGTCATTCAGTTTGGCGGAAACTTCGGAAGGAACTTCGACTACCACGAGCGGAACGACAACGGCCAGGGCATCAACACCTCGCCGGTGTACCAGATCGTGAATGGTCCGGCATTCAATACTCGGCGGCAAACTATCCGGTGGGCCTGCCTTCCAGCCAGGTCAGCACCTGGCAGAAGTACTATACCGAGGTTCTGGGAATCGTGGACCAGCCGCAAGCAGTTGTTCACCCGCAGCGGCCCCAACCTCACGTTGAATCCGGTGGGAACGCCGATGTTCGACAAGAGCGGCATCGACTTCTACAACCTCTACATCACCGATTCCTGGCACATCAAGCCGACGCTCACCTTGACCTACGGCCTTGGCTATCAGGTCGAAATGCCGCCGGTCGAGCAGAATGGCAAGCAGGTCGAGTTGGTCGACTCCTCCGGCCACCCGATCAATTTCAGCGATTATTTCGCAACCAAGGCATCCATGGCGGAGCAAGGTCAGGTGTATAACCCGATTATCGGCTTTTCGACCATTGCCAATGTCATCGGCGCGAGCCACAAGTATCCCTACAATCCGTTTTACGGCGGCGTGAGTCCGCGCGTGGCGATTGCCTGGAATCCGAAGGGCAATGACAGCAACCCGTTCGGTAAGTTGCTGGGGGACGGAAGACCGTCATCCGCGCGGGCTACGGGCAGATCTACAGCCGTTTGAACGGCGTCGGCCTGGTGCTCATTCCGCTGCTCGGAGTCGGTCTCGGACAGCCGGTTTCCTGCATTGGCGCTTCCATGACTGGCCAGTGTCTGGGCAGCGGCGGTGTGACTCCGGCGAACGCGTTCCGCATTGGAACCGATGGTCTGGTGGCTCCGATTCCGACGCCTACCCAGACGCTGCCCCAGCCGTCCTATCCCGGCACCAATGGATCGGTAGCGGCGGGCGCGGCTTCGGTGCTCGATCCCAGCTTCCGTCCGGCGGTGACGTACAACTTCAATTTCAGCATCCAGCGCGAAATCAGGCCCAAGATGCTGGTTGAAGTCGGTTACATCGGCCGCATTATCAACCACGAATGGATGCAGCGCGACCTGGATGCCGTTCCCACGATGATGACGCTGGGCGGCGAGAGCTTCGCCCAAGCCTTCGCCGGCATGTATATTCCCATGTGCGGACTGGGCCCCAGTTGCATCGGGAACACCAATGTCCCGGCGCAGCCGTTCCTGGAAAATGCGCTCGGCGGCGCCAATTCGCCCTTCTGCAAGGGCTTTGGAAGCTGCACGGCTGCGGTTGTCGCCAACCCCAGCATGAACAGTTACATCCAACAGGCGCAGGTGTTCGAATTGTGGTCGGCTCTCAGCCAGGCTAATGGATGGACGCTGGGCCGCACCATTCCCAGCAGCCAGAGTGCGGCGCTACCCTCGGGCCAGGCGTCGGGCATCTACGCTGACGACAGCTCCGGCCATTCCAATTACAATGCGCTTTACTCCACCTTCACGACCAGGGACTGGCATGGCGTGACTATGCTCTCGAACTTCACCTGGGGACGCGCTCTGGGCACCGGCAACCAGTCTCAGGCGACCTCGGAATATACCGTGACCAACCCCTATAACGTCCAACAATCCTCGTACGGCCCGCAATTCTGGGACTACAAGTTCACCTATACCCAGACCTTCCTGTGGCGGGAGCCGTTTTTTCACGGGCAGAGGGGCTTCCTTGGGCGTGTGCTCGGCGGATGGAGCATCGCTCCGATCTTCACCGCCCGCAGCGGCGGGCCGTTGCAGATTGGTCTTCCCAACGGCAACGCGGACTCGTTCGGAGAAACGCAAACCGGCGGCACATCCACAGATGGCGCGGTTCTCAACGGCGCGTTCACGGGCGGCACCACAGCCCACTACAACATCAACATTGCGAACAGCGCGGCCGGCGCGGGCATCAACAGCAACCTGGGCAACGGCGGAAACAATATCAACATGTTCTCCAACCCGGCGACCACCTTCAACGAGTTCCGGCCTTGCATCCTGGGCTTCGACACCAGTTGCGGATCGAGCGGCCAGATCCGCGGCATGTCGAACTGGAACATGGATGCCAACGTTGCCAAGGACTTCAACCTGTTCCGGGAACGCGTGGCTGCCGTCCTGTCCTTCCAATTCGTCAACGTGTTCAATCACGTTGTTCTGAACGATCCCTACCTGTCCATCAGCGATCCGAACGATTGGGGTGTACTGGGTTCCAACAATCCGAACGGCGGTCAATTGAACTCGCCCCGGCAACTGACTTTCAACCTGAGGCTCAGGTTCTAATCCGCAGCCAATGCCGCGCGCCCGATGCGGTTCAGGTTGCGGATTCACTGGTGGCGTGCGGTCCCTCTTACCGCTTGCCCACGCGCGCGGCTCCGGCGGCGGAGCCGCGACGGCCACTCCGCGCCTCGCTCGACCGCGTGGACGCGCAACTCGATGAACTGATCTATCGTGCCTTCCCGCAGATAAAAGCTGCCTGAAAGCGCCGGGATCTCGTCACGTTCATTAAAATCTGATTTTAGATCAGACGGCTAGCGGCCCGCCGGATGGCGCTGTAGCTCCGCGGGAGCGCGCTGGCGGTCCAGGGCCTCGTAATGCAAGGTCCAGCGCAGCGGGATGGTCTGCGGCGGGTAGCAGACCTTGGCATCACAGGCCTGGTAGTGCAGCGATCCCTCCACCACCAGGTCACCCGCGGGGCTGAGCAGCGGCTTCACCTGGGCGTCGGGGGCGATGGTGATGTCTTCCGCCACGCGGAAGTGGCCCTCAAATACGGGCACGGTTTCATTGATCACCTTAAGGTGCAGCTTGCGCGCCGCCGGATAGCCCGCGGGCTGTACCTGAAAGGCCGGCGAAGCGGTCACCTTAAATTCAATCGGGATGTAGTCCTGCACGCCCGGCGCGTAGACGTGCATCCCCGGCTTGAGGGTAATATCCGCCACCAGCGCCAGCCGCTCGCCCCAGTGTACTGTCGCGAGGCTGGCGGAGGAGGTCAGCCGCAGATGTTTGGTTTCGATCTCCTGGGTAGCCGCACCGGCCGCGCCGCCGTACTGCCGCACCAGGATTTCCGAGGCTGTGTAGCGCTGGCGGAAATCGGCTTCAAAGTATTTTTGCGTCACCACGCCCGAGCGGTCCAGGATGAAGGTTCCCGGGTACGGAATGCCGAATTGCGCAGAGCCTTTGGCGACGGATTCGTTCAGCAGGCCGTAGGCGCGGATCACCTTCGAATCGGAATCCGAAAGCAGCGGGTAGCTGATGCCCTTGCGGTCCGCGAAATTCCTGAGTACGGCCACGCTGTCGTAGCTTACCGCCGCCAGGCCCAGGCCGCGCTCGCGAATCTTTGCCAGGCTCTGTTGCAGCTCCACGAGCTGACCTTTGCAGTAGGGTCACCAGTCCGCGGAACGAAAGAAGACCAGCATCAGGCCTTTGGTCCCGTAAAGGCTGCCGAGATCGCGCATCTGCCCGTTCTGGTCGGGGAGTTGAAACGTGGGGACATGCGCACCCACGGCTGGTCCGGGAGCTTCACCGGCGGTCTGTCCCCAAGCCGCCAAAACCAGCGCCGGCGCCAGCAGCAAGCATCGCACGAGGGTCATCGCTTTGCCTGCTTCATCCTAACACTTACCGCTCGGCGGGCGCACACCCGGCTGCCGTTGGGCCCGGTGGCCCCTCAATCCTCCAGGATCACGTGGGCCATCCCCAGTTCGGCGGTATGAGTGAGGGAGAGCGAAACATTCCGCACGCCCAACCGTTCGGCAATCTGCGCGGCCACTCCGTGCAGCAGCAGGGTGGGCTTGCCGGAGGGCAGATTGGCGACTTCGAAATCCTGCCAGCGGACGCCGTGTTTCCAGCCCGTGCCGATGGCCTTCATGCCGGCTTCCTTGGCCGCGAAGCGCGCGGCGTAGCGCTCATAGCGGTTGGCCTTGCGCTCCACGTAGGCGATCTCGGCGGGCGTGAAAACACGGCCGGTGAACCTGGCGCCGTACCGCTCGATGGAGGCCCGGATGCGCGGTACTTCCGCCAGGTCCACGCCCGTGCCGACAATCACACCTTGCTCTTCATCACTTCCACCAGCTCGCGCACCGCCGCGGCGCTCTTGTGCAGATGGGCATGCTCGGCTTCGGTCAGTTTGATCTGGTAAATCTGCTCGACGCCCAGGGCGCCCAATTTCACCGGCACGCCCACAAACAGGCCGTCAATGCCGTATTCGCCCTCCAGATAGGCCGCGCACGGCAGCACCTTCTTCTTATCCTTGAGGATCGATTCGGCCATTTCCACGGCGGCCGCGGAGGGCGCATAATAGGCGCTGCCGGTCTTCAGGTACTTCACGATTTCGGCGCCGCCATTGCGCGTACGCTCCACAATCCGGTCGATGGTGGCCTGCTCCATCAGCTCCGTCAGCGGAATGCCCGCCACGCTGCTGAGCCGCACCAGCGGGACCATGGTGTCGCCGTGGCCGCCCATCACCACGGCGGTGACGTTCTCTACCGAGACCTTCAACTCCGCGGCAATGAAGGTGCGGAAGCGGGCGCTATCCAGCACGCCGGCCATCCCCACCACGCGGTTCCTGCTGAAATTCGACACCCAGTAGGCCGCCTGGGCCATGGCATCCAGGGGATTCGTCACCACGATCAGGATGCAGTTGGGCGAGTACTTCGCCACTTGGGCGGTGGCCGTGCGGATCACCTCGAAATTGGCCAGCAACAGGTCGTCGCGGCTCATCCCCGGCTTACGGGGGAAGCCGGCGGTGATGATGGCGATATCGGAATTGGCCGTCGGCTCGTAATCGTTCGCGCCGGTGACCATCACATCGTAGCCCTGAACCGGACCGGATTGCAGCAGGTCGAGACCTTTACCCTGAGGAACACCCTCTACCACGTCCACCAGGACGACGTCGGCGAGTTCCTTATCCGCAATGCGCAACGCGCAATTCGCGCCGACGTTGCCGGCGCCTACAACCGTGACCTTCTTTCGCAAAGCAAGCTCCTTGAGCGGTAAGAATTGAGCAACTCGATTATAACAACCTGAACTCTCAAATCGGATCAATCGGACCGGAAACGGCAGAGTCGCCCGGCGCGGGCGGGTTGGGTCGCAGCCGGCTTGACTCGGTTCGCCCGCCCGCTTATGCGTGCGCCTCAGCGCCGAAACGGAGCCTTGACCGAAAGGGAGCGGACTCGGCAGTCGAGGACCCAGGTCTCTGACCGCGAGTTGTTGTGCGGTTGCGCGACAGCGCTCCATGGCGGTCGCGGCTCCAATCGGAACCACGAGCGTGAGCGAGTGGTCCGCTAATGGGATCAAATTTCGCGGTCGAGGACCTAGAACCGCAGTTCCCAACTCTGGCCGGTGAGCGGAACGCCGAATTCGCTGTGCTGCTCCTCATGGGTGAGTGCGAAGCCGGCCTTGTGGTAGATGTGCTGGGCGGCGTGCAGGATGCTCTGGGTCCACAGCACGATGGAGCGGTAACCAGCCTGGCGGGCGAAGGCCACGCATTCCTCCACCAGGCGCGACCCGAGGCCCAGGCCGCGCGCCGCCGGTTCCACCAGCAGGAGCCGCAGCCGCGCCGCGTCCTCCGATTCCTTCACCAGGAAGACCGACCCCAGCGGTTCACCGGCCCTCTCGGCGATCCAGCAGCGCTCCCGCTGAGGATCGAAGTTCTGGATGAAGCGAGCGGCGATTTCCGCCACCAGCGCTTCGAACCGCTCATCCCAGCCATACTCGCGTGCATAGAGGACTGCGTGGCGATGAATCACCCAGCCCATATCGCCCGGGCGGTGCGGGCGCAGCGAGTAGGGCGCCTCGCTTGCGGCCCGCGGCTCCAGCAGGCCGCGAATGGTGTCCATGGCCCCGGCGAGGGATGTCCGCTGCCCGTCCGTGAGAGGCTGCAGCATCTCCGCGACGGCTTCACTTGCCCGGTTTTCCAGCGGGGCGAAAGTCCGCTTGCCCTTCGCGGTGAGGCCCAGGCGGCTTTGCCGCGCGTCGTCCCGTGAGGGCATGCGGGCCAATAACCCACGCCCCTGAAAGCCGCGCAGCATGCGGCTCAGATAGCCCGCATCCAACCCCAGATCGCGCGCCAGTTCGCTGGCCAGGGGCCGCTCGCGATGGGCCAGCTCGTAGAGCACCCGCACTTCCGCCAGCGAAAATGGGCTCCGCAGGTGGCCTTCGTCCAGAACCCCGATCCGGCGCGTGTAGAACCGGTTGAAAGCGCGCACCGCCGCCACCAGCGGGCCGCCGGATGGATCGCAGGATGGATTGCCGCTCATGCACCCATGTTGCGCCGATTACTTGACTTTGTCAACTATCGGCGGATCGCCGCCTCGCCGCTTCGATGCGAAACTGGGGCCGCCAGCCCGTTGGCGGTTTTCACCCTCTTTTGGTGGGGCGAAGGCCCATGGGCACTCCCTCACGGTCGTGGCTCCGATTGCATGTCGAAGTGCGCGCGTTAGCGCGTGCGCGAACCGAATCACGCGGCCGGAGACCTGGTTTCGGAGCCGCGCGTAAGCAAGCGCTAAGCGCGATACCAAACTAGCGTCGGGGCCGGCGCCTCCGGGCGGCCACTCCTTTCGGACCATGGGCGAGCCGTGTACGGCCGGAGCCAACTCTACCCCGCCACGCCCGCCGTCGCCAGCATGTTGCCGTAGCCCACGATGATCGTCGAACTCACCAGCACCGCCAGGCTCAACACCACCAGCGCGCGCGTTCGCCGGCCCGCGCCCGACCATTCCTTCAACGCGATTCCCCACAGCGTGCTGAAGATGATGATGCTGGCCATGTGCAGCGTCCAGCTCGAAAACTTGTAGCGGCCCATCTGGGTCTCCCCCATGGTGTAGAAGAAAAACTGCATGTACCAGGTAGTCCCGGCCAGGGCGCAGAACAGATAGTTGGAAAGCATCGGCGCCCGCACCATTTTCTTCTGCATGGCGCCGACGGCCGCATCGACCGGAATCTCAGGGTTGAAATATTGCGCCCAGGTGCGGTTGCGAACGTTGAGGATCGCGCACCAGATGAAGTTGGTGGTGAATCCGCCGGCCAGCACCACTACCAGCACCGGCAAGCCCTGCCACAGCGGTGTGGTGCCGCGCTGCACGGTGAGGGCTTTGATGGGATCTCCCGCCGCCAGTCCGTAGGCGAAGCAGGAGCTCATGATGCCCGAGAAAGTGGCCACCAGCAGGCCGCGCTTGAGGTCGAATTCCTTAATGGCCTCGCGCTTTTTCTCCTCGGACATCTCGCGCTCTTTGGAAACTCCCGCCGCGCCGGCGAAGCCGATCCCGATGAGGCAGACCGCCACGCCCACCAGGATCACGCGGCCCGATTCGGTGCCCAGCACTTCGCTGGCAAACACCCCACGGAAGATGGGCGGTAGCAGCGTGCCGAACGCGGCGGTGTATCCCAGCGCCACGGCCATCCCCAGCGACATGCCCAGGTAGCGCATGGTCAGCCCGAAGGTGAGGCCGCCCAATCCCCACAGCACGCCGAACGTGTACGCCCAGTGGATGCTGCTGGCGGGCGCGGCGTGCAGCACGCCCATGAGGTCGCTGGTGAGGAGCAGAGCCAGCAGCCATGGCGCAACCACCCAACTGAAGATGCCACCCGCCAGCCAGTAGGTCTCCCAGGCCCAGCTCCGCACGCCGCGATAGGCCACATAGAAACTGCCGGAAGCGAACCCGCCCAGCCAATGGAAGAAGACCCCGAGCAGCGGATTGGGTGTCATGGGATGGCGTGCGAAGAAGCATAAGCATACCATGGCCCGGCGGGCGCGGCCGGACGGCAGAGAGGGCGCTTAGCGCAATCCGCCGGCCGTCGGAATCACCTGGCCGGTAAGCCAGCCGGCGTCCGGAGAGACCAGGAACGAGACCACCGTGGCGATATCGCGCGGCTGCCCGACCCGCCCCAGCGGCGTCTGCGGCAGGGCCCATGCCACCACCTGGTCGAACGCCTCCAGGCCCTGCGTGCCTTCGGTTTCCACCGGACCGGGCAGCACCGAATTTACCCGCACTTTCCGCGGGCCCAACTCCGCCGCCAAGGTGCGGGTGAACGAATCCACCGCGGCCTTGGTGGCGCTGTAAACCGCCGTAGTGGGAAAAGCGCCGGTGGACGCCATGGAACTGATGTTCACCACCGACCCGCCTTCGTCGCCGAAAGCCTTGGCCGCGGCCTGCGTAGCGAATAACAGGCCCTTCACGTTGAGGTCGAACATGCGGTTGAAGTGCTCTTCGCCGACCTCGGCGAGCGGTTTGAATTCGTACACGCCGGCGTTGTTCACCAGAATATCGAGCCGCCCGAATTCCTGGACCGCGCTGTCCACCAGCCGCTTGGCCTCGCCCGGTTTGCTGACATCCGCGCGCACCGCTTTGGCCTTGCCGCCGCCCGATTGGATTCGCGCCACCACCTCCTCCGCCTGCGCTCGACTGGTCGCGTAATTCACCACCACCTGCGCGCCGCGGCCGGCGAGATCTTCCGCGATGGCCGCCCCGATGCCTTTGGATGCGCCCGTGACCACCGCCACTTTGCCCGTAAGATTGCCCATATCCGTTTCTCCTCCCGGTTGCGCCTTGTATCGACCAATTGACAACCGTCTATATGATGAGGAGGCCCGCGCGGCGGATTCAGGCCTTCCGGCGGACCGGAATGCGGCGCCGCATCTCCGCCAGGTACTCCGCCCATATCTTCCGGTCGAGCCGGTAGAAACAGAACTTGGCTTCGCGGCGCGGCAGGATCAGGCCCGCGTTGGCAAGCTCTTTCAGATGGTGGGAGATGGTGGGCTGCGACACTTCCGCCTTATTGGCCAGGACTGAGCAGGCGGTCTCTTTCCCGGCGGCGATGCGTTCCAGGATCTCGACCCGCCGCGGATCGGCAAGCGCCCGGCTGATGCGGTGGAATTGCTCCGTATCCATCACGTCTTGATGGTAACCGGCGCGGGGCTTCCGGTGCGAGCCGGTCAGCCGCCTTCGGCTGCCGGTTCGGAGACGCCTGCCGGCGCGGCCCCGCCGAGGTGGCCCGCCAGCCTGTCCAAAAACGGCGCCTGGCCTTTCAGGATCTTCTGCCGCGCTTCCTCGTACCCGAACCACGCGCCGCGATCGATCTCCGGAAACTCCTGCATTCGCCCGGATCCTTTCGGCCATTCCATGGAGAACCGATTGCTGCGCAGCGCTGCGGGGTCGCAGTCCCCTTCGAAGGCCCAGGCGGTCACCAGCTTTCCGCCCGGCTGGCGCACCTGGCCGAGCGGCGTGAACGGACCTTGCGCGCGGATGCCGGTCTCTTCTTCAAATTCGCGGATGGCGGCGCAGAGCGCGTCTTCCTCTTCCGGGTACTCGCCCTTGGGCAGCGACCACGCGGCCAGATCCTTCCTTTTCCAGAAAGGCCCGCCCGGGTGGACGAGGAAGACCTGGAGTTCCCCTGCGGATCGGCGGAACATGAGGAGACCGGCGCTCCGTTTGGTCATAGCGAAATCTATTGTAGTGGAAAGGAGCGCGAGGCGAAGCGACTTGTCCGGCGTCATGCCCGGGTACCAATTACTGGGTCCAGCGCATCAGCATTCGCTCGAAATCGGCCGGTCTCACCGGCTTCGTCAGGTAATCGTCCATTCCCGTTTGCAGACACTCCTCACGCGCGCCCTTGATGGCATGCGCGGTCAACGCCACAATGGGCACCCGCGCCGCGGACGTCTTCTGCAACCGGATTTCGCGGCATGCCTCATAGCCGTCCATCTCCGGCATTCGGCAATCCATGAAGATCAGGTCGTAGGTAAATTGCTGCGCCATCCGTACCGCCTCGCGTCCGTTCCCTGCAACGTCCACACGGCAGCCCAGCTTTTCGAGAAGGCGCAGCGCCAGCCTCTGGTTCACCGCATTGTCTTCCGCCAGCAGAACGCGGCGGGTGCGATCTCGCAGCGCCGGCGCCTCAACTGCCTCCCCAGTGCCGCCCCGCTCCGCCACGCACTGGGCGCCCTGCGCCAGCGGTATCCTCAGAGTGAATTCCGATCCCGCGCCGCGCTGGCTCTGCACCGTGATGGTTCCACCCATCAACTGCGCGAGTTCTCGCGAAATGGCCAAACCTAAGCCGGTTCCCTCGTGCTTCCGTCCAAGGGAGGAATCCACCTGAGTGAATCTGCTGAATAGGAGCGGCAGTTTCTCTTGTGGTATGCCGATCCCCGTGTCCTTCACTGAAATCTGAAACACCGTCGGCAGGGCGTCCGCTCCCTCGGTTTTCAGGCGCAGTTCCACGCTCCCCTCCTCGGTGAACTTGATCGCGTTGGCCAACAGGTTGAGAACGATCTGCCGCAGGCGGCCGGAATCCCCCTTGACCCACTGAGACGGAACATCGTGCTCAAACATTAGAGAAAGCCCCTTGGCGCACGCCTGCGTGGACATCAGCTCACTGATTTCACTAAGGCACTCCAGCAGATCGAAATTGGAACACTCCAGTTCCATCCGGCCGGCCTCGATCTTGGAAAGATCCAGAATCGAGTTGATCATATTCAGAAGATCGTCGGCGCAAGTCTGGATGGTTTGGGCATGCTCGGTTTGCCCGGCCGTCAGGTGATCGTCCAACAGCAGCCCGGTCATCCCGATGATGCCGTTCATGGGGGTGCGCATCTCGTGGCTCATGTGGGCCAGGAATTCGCTCTTGGCCCGGTTGGCCACCTCCGCTTCTGTGCGGGCGCGCTCGAGTTGCCTGGCGCGCAACTCCGCCTCGGCTTCCAGGCGCTTCCGCTCGGTGATGTCCCGCGCCACCCCGAGAATGGCCGGCGCCCCCTGAAATACGAATAGGCGGGCGTTGACCTCGATGGGCAGCTCGGAGCCGTCTTTGCGTACGTGCGTAACTTCGAAAACACATCCTTGCTGATCGAGGGCCACGCTTCGGTCTCTTACCTTCGCGGCATCTGCGGGAGAGTTGACGTCTTTCAGGTTCATCCGCAGAAATTCCTCCCGGCTATAGCCCAGAGTCCGGCAGGCAACGCCGTTGATCTCCAGAATGCGCCCTTCCGGGTCGGAGATGAAGATGCCGTCGTTGGCGCTCTCAAACACTGTCCGGAACTCCATCTCCGACTGGCGTAAGGCAGCTTCGGCTCTGGAGCGATCCAGCTCTCTGCGGCGAACCTCGACTCCAAAAGCCAGGTCGCCGGCGAGTTCCTCGATCAACCGCCGTTCTTCCGGCAGAAATGCGTCCGCCTCCGCTGCATAGATGGCCAGCGCTCCGAATATCGCTCCATCGCAAAGTAACGGCAGCGCGATGAGGGACTTGAAGCCGAATTGCTCGGCCCGCTGCCTCCACGGCTCGAAGTTGGGATTCCGGGTATCGGCGAAAACCGTAATCGCCCCGGAGCGGATACACGTTCCCACGGCTCTGCGCCCATGCGCCGAATCGGACCAGGTGACCTTGACGCCGTCGAGATATGCCGATGCGGTCCCGGATTTCGCGGCTACCCGCACCGACTTTTCAGGATCGTGCTCGGCGAAGGCAATCCAGGCCAAGGGGTACCCCCCGATTTCCGTAGTCGCCAGGCAAATCTCGCGCAGCAGCTCCTCTTCCGTTTTGGTTCGAACCACGGCCTGGTTGCAGGCTGAAAGCACCCGCAGCGCCCGATTCGCGCGGGATATCTCCGCTTCAGCCCGTTTCCGCGCACCGGCGTCCAGCAGCATGCGCCGGGTCCGGCGGCCCAGCCCAACTGCGAAGACGGCTACGGACGCAAAAGAGATGAGTAAGTACACCCACAGAAAGAATCCCGCTTCTCTGAGAGCCTTGCGCACCACACTTACCGGGATTCCTCCGCCATGGTTATCCACTAAGGACGACAGGAATAGCTGCCGGGCTGTCCAACCGGCCGCAACCATGATGGCAACTACCAGCAGGAAGACGCCTATGTACGTCTGATTACTCAAACGGGTATGCGGCGGCCTTTCCACCTGCGAAACGATCCACCGCCGAACCGGAAGGTAAAACCAAAACAGGAGCGGACCTACAATCAGCACAACCTGAAGCCAGTCTCCCAAAATCCATCCCAGCCAAACTGCCTGCGCTTGCGAAAATCGGGCCGCCTGATGATAATTCCACACCAGCGCGCCCACGGAGGAAGCGCCCGTCGCCACCAGCGACAGCACACTGAAATGAAAGCGGTCTCGCCAGCTCCTGAGCGAAGGCGACACCTCCAGCATGGCCAGGGAGCACCAGAGGACCACCAGCATCATGGGCGTTGCCAGGCTGAAAAGGATGCTCGTCGCCAGGGGCATGCCCGTGTGTATTCCGATCGCCAAGCTCGTAATGCCAGCGGGAATTGCTCCCCAGAAGGGACCCAGCCAGAGCGTCAACAAGACGCAAAGAGTCAGCGACGGGTAGAAACTCAGATAGACCGTGTAAGGGCCGAGACGCAGGGCCATTCCGTTCCAGGTGACGGTCTGAAGTCCGGTGGCGATGGAAACCGTGGAGATCAGGCACCACGCTACGAGGATTCGCAGCGTACCGGGATTCAGCCGCTTGCCGAACAGCTCTTGGGGATGCCACCAGACCAAGTGGAAATCCGCCGGGAGGGCCGGTTTCCATGCCGAGTTCGGGGACACGCCGCTTGGGTTCACAGTGTCGCTCTCGCTTGTCAGATCGGGCTTGCGAAAAGGCCGCCTATGGCTCCAGGGTGCGCCATCAGCCGCCACAGCACGGCCCGTTCGACACTGCTGGTCAATCCGCATGCCACACTTGGACATATCGGACGAATGGGCCGGTTTTCGAATGGGTGCCGATGATTTCCCACGGATGCTCTGGCGCGGCGAACCCCGGGGATTCTACCGGAACCTTAGTTCTCGGATGGCCTCTCGACCCGGTCGATGACCAGGATCGGTAGCGAGGCTCTGGCCGGTTCCAGCTTCAGGCCAAGCTGGTCGCGCAGAGCCTCGAAAGGCGCCGGGCCGGCTGGCGCCGAGGGCAGAGGCGAATCGGAAGCCGCGGATCTCCGCGGTTCATGCGCCCATTCCACCGTGAAATCATACCTTCCCTTCAGCCCCGTTTTGTCGATCACCGGCCGCCCGAGCCCCGAGGAGAACAGGCTGGAAAGCGCGCCCGCCAGCACATCCATGGTCACGTCGCGGGAACCCATCAGGAGCAGCGTGGTGCCGGGCCTGTCGATTGCCGAGAGCGAATGGCAATCGCCGGGAAAACCGGGGAGGCCGTCGCCTGGCGATGGGCCGGGTTTATCGCAAGGAGGGCCGTCGGCATGGGGAACCAGTTTCGGCCCCGGCTTACCGGCCCCCGCAAGCCTGAGCTCAAACACGGGAACCTCCCTGGCCTCAAAATGGGCCGCCAACTGGAAGCGGTCGGCAAGCAGGGACTGCACCATTAGACGCATCTGGTCTTTCGTGACATTACCTGTTGCCGCCCGTGCTTCAATGCCGTAGCGGTCGTTGGCAACCCATTTCGGCAAATGCGAAAACTCGCGGCTCTGCGGATCATTCGGCCAAAGCTTGTAGGCGAATTCAATGTACGCCCGAAGCGGAACGTCCGCCCGGAAGCGGCCGTTGGTCGTGATATCGTCACCCCAAGGAGTCAGCGGCACGCTTGAGGGCACAAACGCTCCGCGGCTCGGCTTGACGGAAGCCACCTCGAAGGCCAGCTTGCCTCCGGCCTTGGCCTGCCAGTCAGTTGCATTTTGGGCCCGGACAGCGGGCGCATTCCATATGCCAATAAAGATCGGTGGGGCCACACTTATAACAGCGGCCACTCCCAGAAAGAGCTTCCCGCGGTTCCTTCGGCCACAGAGATCGGCGTTGCGCACGAATGTTTCTCACACCGATGACGAACCTTGGTAGATGCTCGTGCAGGCGGATTTGGAAGGCAGGGCGAGAGGCCTTGGTGGTGTCGGCCGATATCGAGCGTCGCGTTCGCCCTAGCTACACTTCGTAAGGCTTGCGATAAACCGGGCGTGTGATCATTTTGGTCGCCTCGGCGTCGCCCGTGAACTTCGGGGTTGCGCCGGGCTCGATCTTCAGCGCGCGGCCGACGCGGTAGCTGATGTTCGCCAGATGGCAGAGATCGGCGCTGGGCACAGCGTTACCGATCGGATCATGCAGATCCTGCTCCCGGCGTGATTTCACGCACGCCAGGAAATTCTTCATGTGGAGGCCCGTGGGATCGCCGGCGCCCCGGTCGGGCCGCTCTTCCATGATCAGTTCGCTCGAATCGCCTTTGTACGCCTGGAAACCCTGGTCGCTCATGGCGGCCCAACCGTCGCTGCCATAGAAGAGGTCGCCCACACCGATATTCAGAGGATTGTTCGCCGGCCCTACCTGCGTGGGCGCTGGAGGCGGAGGTGTCGCAGCCGCACCCTCCGCGGGCCTCTGCCCGCCCGCTCCCCCTCGTGCGCCGCGTCCGCGTCCGCCGCCCGGTCCGGCCGTCACCACATGCGCCTGCCGAACGCCTTCTCCGTTGGTCATTCTGCCGCGCACCTCGATGACCAGTTGCTGGTTGCCGTAGCTGAAGCCGGCCGTTAGCGTGTTGGGTGTCTCCGTGTCGTCGTCGATACCGAACTTGCCGCCGAACGCCATCGCCGTCTTCGGCCACCCGGGGTCGCCCAGCGCCCAGCGCGCGATACCGGTTTCATGCACTCCCTGGTTCCCGATGTCGCCGTTGCCGGTGTCCCAGAACCAGTGCCAGTAATACGCGAAACGCTTCTCGTTGAAGGGCCGCATCGGCGCCGGGCCGAGGAACAGATCCCAATTCAAGCCGGGAGGCGTGGGGGTATCCGGCGTGTGGCCGATCGAGGGACGCAGCTTGTAGCACAGCGCCTTGCTCATGTAGAGCTTGCCGATCAAACCCTGTTGCAGCGCCGTGATCGCCTTGATCTTGAACGGCCAGCTCCGATGCTGCGACCCCACCTGCATGATGCGCTTGGTTTCACGCTGCACCTGGATCATCCGCATGCCTTCATAAATGTTGTAGCAGGCCGGCTTTTCCCCGTAGACGTCCTTGCCCGCCTTCATCGCCCAGATTGCGGAGAGCGCGTGCCAGTGGTTCGGAGTTGCAATCGAAACCGCCTCGACCTTCGGGTCGGCGAACATCTGCCGCATATCTTCGAATTCCAGGGCTTTCTCCAGGTTCTTCCTCGCCAGCGTTGCCTGGGCCTTTTCGCGTGCGGCCTGGTTGACGTCACAGAGGCCGACGACCTGAGCCTCGGCCAGACCGGTATATATATTAAGGTGGCTGCTGCCGCGGCCTCCGAGGCCGACGATGCCGACATTGACCTTGTCATTTGCGCCCCATACGCGAACCGCGGACGCAGCGGTCAGGGCTCCGAGGAAAAACCTGCGAGTTGTTGGATCAGACACCGTGAGACTCCTTTTCGCGCCAATTGTATCAAAGTGACGCGTGGGACCTGGGCGATGGGGTCCTCTTCGACCTGGCGAGTCCTCGCCTCAGCGCCGCTTCTGCGCTCACGATTACCGCGCTTCGGCTGGATAGCCGGCTTCCCGGTGCCCCTCCGGAAAAACCACGTAGTCGCCGGCGAATCGATGGCACACGCGGCATAAAGCTGTGCGCTTACCCTCAGCGTATCGCCGGCAAACGGCTCCGGAAAGTCCACGCTTAAGTGTTCTGGCGATTTCGAGGGGTCATATCGCGCGCCCACGAATCGGTTGGCGCGGGGAGGTCATTTGGTGCCAGATGTCGATGTGAGACGCCGCTACGAACTCCGTGGCCGGAACGCCCGTTCGGGAGAGCGACTACGCCGCAGGCCAATGCCGGGCCTGCCGGATGCGGCGCCGCGGCGGCGGCCCGGCGACGATAGACGAAGGCGCGCGGGCAGGTGCGTCCCAAAGAGCGCTGTCCTACGGCCCGGGTCAGGGGTGGTGCGAGCCGATGCCTTCCTGGCTTGCACCACCCGTGCTGGACAGCGCGGTGCCACTGTTACTTTGTCAGTGGCAGGGCCGGTTCATTGACCAACTCTTCGAAAAGCGTCCGGTAGTGAACCATTGCCTGGCGTAGCTCTTCCGTGCTGGCCTGTCCCTTCGTCTGCCGAAGCGCGATTTGGTGAGCCGTCCGGTAGTTTTCCAGAACCAGCGGATGATCCACCGACATATCCGCCGCCCGCTGTTCAAAATCGCTTACCGGATAGCCCCGCGCCGACATCACATCACTCAGCAATTGGTCCGCTGCCGTTACCGCACCGGCGGGGCCGTCCACGAAGCACGCCTGGACCCCGCGCCAGGACTCTACAAAACGCGCCCGATCGCTTGACCCCAGCGGCCGGATGTGAAACGCCTCGACTCGTTGTGCACGCTCTTCCAGACCGGCTTCCGCATGCCGCACATCGCCGCCTTTTTCGACGGCGCGAGCATATTCAACCGTACCGAATTGAGTGCGCAATCTTTCCGTCCGGCGTTGCCGGCGCACAAAGAATGCGGCGATTCCCGCGATGAGAACTACGACGGCCGCGATAACTATGACTAATTCCGTCGTGCTTAACGTTGGTAAGTTCATGTTTGGCTCCAAATTTCGTACCGCTACTTCTGTGTAGTCTTCTCGATCCAGCTTAAGTGCACCTTGGGGACCAACGCCGGCGGTATGCGAACAAAGCACAAACCGAAGTTTCCGCAGGTGGTTAGGTGCAAGTCCTGCCGTCCGGAAGGCAAGAACTGCGCCGCGCTGCGGAACTCACGCGAACGATCTCTTGACGTTGTAGCGCAGCACTTGCGAAAGCCGCAGTGCCTGAAGCGGCCCGCAAAGTGCCAACTCCTCCGTATGCATTTCACTTACTTATTAGCGGTCACCGCTTCGATTGTGGTTCTGGCCGGCGCCGGCACAGCCGGACCGGCGAAACCACGCACCGTCAACGCGGCCGCCCGGAGTCCGTATGCCGGCCTGGCAGCCGCCGTGTAGCGGGCGAAATAGCGCGATCCTCCGAGTGGAGGCCGAAGCGAGGTTAGTGGGGCCTGACCATCCATAAGTAGGGCCTGTCTCCGGCGTGATCGAGGTGCCCGCGTTACCCGCATAACCTCCTTGGGGCCACCTGGTCCAGGCAAATAACCGTCTTAGGACAAAGTGGTTTTCAAAAGGAGACCGGGCAGTGCATGTAACCGGCGACGCCTTCGGTCCATTGGAGGAATTGCAAAATTCATGGCGAAACAGGCTCGATGAAGCCAAGCGACAGTACCCTGAGAATCGAAACAGGGACACCAGCGAGAACTACGCTCGGATTTTCGCGATCTACACCAATCTGGTTGTAAACGGCAAAATCTCTTAGGAGTAACTCATCTAAGACACGGTACCGGTCTTATTGAAGCTCTAATTCCTCTATAGAGCAGACTATTACGGTGCAGACTGGTCCTGCTGTTCGCGGACCTCCACGTGCTCTTGAGAGAGTATGCCACCCTCCATTACAACTTGCGCGGCTTGCCTGGCCTGCTTTCTGGCCCAGGTGGCCTACGGCCAGGATAACGCCCTTGCCGCGGGCACGAATCCGCCCGATGCAATTCCCAAACGGATTCTAGGAATTATCCCCAATTACCGCACCGCGCCGAGTTTGGTGAATTACCAGCCGCTCACCACGGGGGGCAAGTTCCAGATCGCGTTGGCGGATTCCGACGACCGCGGCGTTTTCATTATGGCCGCTGCCTTCGCTGGCCAGGCGGATCTCAGCAAGGCCACCCCTTCGTTCGGAACGGGGGCGGCCGGTTACTCGCGGTATTTGGGCGCGGCGTATGGCGACCTGGTCATCGGAAACTTCATGACGGAAGCGATCTATCCGGCACTCCTGCACCAGGACCCGCGCTATTTCCGCCGTGGCACCGGCAGCGGATGGTCTCGCTTGTGCTACTCCGTAGGTCAGATCTTCTGGACCCACACCGACCGCGGTGGATCGCAGTTCAATTTCTCCGAGGTCCTCGGCAATGCCACCGCGGTGGCGGTTTCCAACGCGTATGTTCCGGACCACCGCACCGCGGCCAATGCCGAATCCAAGCTGGCCTCCCAATTGGCGCTCGATACCATGGGAAATGTCATGAAGGAGTTCTGGCCGGACCTGGACCGCAAGTTCCGCCACAAAGACCGGGTACCGCCAGGCGAGCCGAGATAAGCGGCAATTCTCTCAAAGGCGCCCGGTACGCCGTCACCGAGGCCTCGCCCTCTCAATCTCCGTCCGAATCCACCCACCACACCGGCTCCGCGTGGTCGTCCCGCAGCGGCCGCGACAACTCCCGCGACAACCGCCCGATCAGCAGCTCGCGTTCGAACAGAATCTCCGGCGGCAGGTGATCGGGCAGGTCGATGAACAGCTCTTCGGACTGCACAATCTCGCGCCGCCACAGCCTCATTCTGGTAGCCAACCCGGGGATCGTGGTGTGGCGGGCCGAGCCGGTTCCAGAATGGCCCAGGCTGTGAATCGTAGACGGCCCGGCGAAGGGCGATTGCCGCCAAACCAAGGCTCAGGGACGAGGACGTATCGGAGCAATCTAGTACGGCGCCATATCTGGCCAGCGAGTCGAATCTGCTGACGGTAAGGGCTGTTATCGACAGGAATAACGAATCGCGGAATGAAGTGCGGCGGGCCGTGAGCTATCGCAAGTGCTTCGTCAGTCTGTGCCGGCCTCAGCTTTTGTCGAACTTGCTGGTCGGAACGGTTCGGGCGCGCCGGACGCTGAGCCTTCTGCCGGCACGGCGGCTAGTGGCATAATGAGAACAACATGGTTCGTTCAGCCAAAATCACGACCCCTTTTCCGTCGGTTCGCGAGACGGCAAAGAAGCTTGGCGTTTCGGCACATGACACTCTGGTCTTATCGGAGATGGCCGAACGTTCAGTGAAGTCTGGCGAGTTCGTGATACCTGGTGTTGGCCGTCTGGTGCGCGTGGAGCGAAAGGCGCGCGCTGGGAGGAATCCGAAAACGGGTGAACCGATCAGGATTCCGGCGAAGAAGGTTGTGAAGTTCCGCGTAGCCAAGGCGGCGAAAGACGCGATCGTCGCGCCAAAGCGGAAATAGATGGCTCGCCCTTATGCGAATACGGCTTTCATAAACATTCCCTATGACCCACGGTATCAGGATCTCTACCTGGCTTTTATCGCCGGCCTTACCGCGTTTGGTTTGGACCCCAGAGCAACGCTCGAAGTCCCGGGGGGCGCACGGCGTCTCGACCGAATTTTCGAGCTAATTACGTCGTGCCAGTACTCTTTTCATGATCTATCACGGGTTCAACTCGATACGAGACGCCCACAGACTCCCCGATTCAATATGCCCTTCGAACTCGGCCTTGTTCTTGGGTGGCTTCAGACAAGACCAAAACCTAACCACACCTGGTTTCTTTTTGAGGCCGTAAGTCGGCGTGTGTCGAAATCCCTGAGTGACCTGGACGGCACAGATCCGTATATTCACGATGACAAGCCCAAAGGGCTTTTTAGGGAACTGGGCAATGCACTGGTGCGGAGCGCCGATCAGCCAAGCGTTGGGCAGATGTACGGTATCTACCGGAAAATCAAGACAGCGTCTCCATTGGTCATGGAGAATGCTGGTGCAAAATCGCTCTTCGAGGCGCGGGTCTTTCGACAGCTTGTGGTTTTGGCCAGGAAATACGTTGAACTGAGCCGCACTGGCCCGTAGAACGAGGCGTAGACAGCCCAGTTGGAACGCTACAACTGACGGCCACGACTTACTGTCTCGCGAAATCCGCTTCGCAATAGCGCCGAGAGACTGCCACGCCTGTCGGGAACGGCTCATCACATGTCCGACAATTTGCGCCGCCATCACTGTTCCACTTCAAGGTGAGCAACTGGGCCCTCCTGGAGCCGGTAGGGCGTGCGAGACTGTGAGAGAGCCGACCCGGCAAATGCGCGGCAAGCTATGTTCTCTCCGCCTCTTCCCCCCACCCTCGCCGTTGGGTCCTACCAGTTCCTGGCACCCCAGCTGTGGCACCAAGCTGCGGCTCCAGTTGGCGGTGGCTTGTACGCGCTCCTGGCTGCGGATCCTCTCGGAAGCCCGGATTATAGGTTGATCTCGGTTGGCGAAGCCGAAAATCTCAGGGCCACGTTCCTTCGGTTACGGACGGGAGCTCTACAGCAGGTGCTGCGAGATTATCGCTCTCGCATTTTCGTTGCGTGGCTGCCGATGTTCCTGTCCGATCGCGAGGGTAGGCGGTCGGTAGAAGCGGGGATCATACGCGACTTCTTACCTGAGTTGCGGACGTACAAATTATTCCTAAGGGGCCGCGGAACAATAATCTGAACAGATGTTTCGACGCACCCAACCGCTCCTTGCGGTCGCGGCTCCGCCAGACCGCGCTCTGAGCCGCGCGCGCCAGCAAGCGGTTGGATTTGAATGCACAGAATATTTCTCCGCGGCCCCTAAGCCATTCATGGGGTCACAACGAGGAGTATGATGGCCTCGTCTCGCTACTGAATAAGGCCGTCCTCCGGTTTCGGTGGGAGGATTTGAGCATTACAGTCGGGGCCCCGGTCCTGCCGAACCCTGCATTGCGACGCTCGTATCGCTCGGTTCTCCTGGAAGTCGAGTCGAGGATTCGCCAGGCCGATTGCATACTTGTCCTGGCTGGAATGTACGGATCCTTTAGTCCTTGGATCCAGTCGGAGATCGAGGCTGCGCAGGAAAACGGCAAGCCGATCCTCGGGGTGGAACCGAATGGACAGCCGCGTGTTCCGCTGGAGGTTCGGAACGCTGCTCGTGAGATGGTTGGCTGGAGGTCGGAGTCGGTGATTGCGGCGATTCGGCGGGTGGTTGGATGACTCGCGGTCTTACCGGCATGCCCAACCCAGCAATCAGCTGCTGGAGCAACAACCCATGTCCGAAAACGGCAAGATGCTTCGGCCGCCGGTCGAGGAGGTCCAATCGAGCAGTGGCACCTGATGTTCAGGTGAAGTCCGCCGCTCGTGAGCGTGGTAGAAGACGCCGATACGATGTCGGGTGAAAATCCCGTTGTCGGCGCCGAGTTCTTGCAGCGCCCGCCGAGCGAGGAGCGGAAGTTGCTCGCGTTCGTGGTATCAGAGCACGGATCGAAGACCGGGCAAGCCGGCGCCAATCTTGAAGACTCCGTTCAGATCTCTCGCCGCTTGAGTGGCGTGGACGCCGAGCGGCGCGGTAGCTGTCGCGAAATCCCCTTCGCACTAGCAAATTCTCGCACTCTCCTTCGGGCACGTTGTGCATTTCTCTCGATAAACGCCGCCCGGAGAACTCGGTGCCCCCAAC
This sequence comes from Bryobacterales bacterium, assembly GCA_963803725.1. Lineage (GTDB taxonomy): Bacteria > Acidobacteriota > Terriglobia > Bryobacterales > Bryobacteraceae > JOPF133. The sequence continues at coordinate 60,764 of CAWDOH010000011.1, forward strand.
CTCGCCCTTCTCAGTCTCCGTCCGAATCCACCCACCACACCGGCTCCGCGTGGTCGTCCCGCAGTGGCCGCGACAGCTCGCGCGACAGCCGGCCGATCAGCAGCTCGCGTTCGAACAGAATCTCCGGCGGCAGGTGATCGTGCAGGTCGATGAACAGCTCTTCGTGCTGGGCGATCTCGCGCCGCCACGCGGAGCGGTCAATCGCCTGCAGCTGCTGGAACCGCTCGCGCGGAAACTCCAGGCCGTTCCACTTCAGGTCTTCGTAGCGCGGCATCCAGCCGATGGGCGTCTCCCGCCCGTAGGCCCGCCCGCGCACGCGGTCCACCACCCACTTCAGCACGCGCATGTTCTCGCCGTACCCCGGCCACAGGAATTTGCCCGCGGCGTCTTTGCGGAACCAGTTCACGTGAAAGATTCCCGGCGTCTCGCTCAGCGTCCGTTGCAGGGTGATCCAGTGGCGGAAATAATCGCCCATGTGGTAGCCGCAGAAGGGCAGCATGGCCATGGGGTCACGGCGCACCGTCCCGGTGGCGCCGGCCGCGGCCGCGGTCGTCTCCGATCCCATGGTGGCCCCCGCATAGACGCCCGCCGACCAGTTGAACGCCTGGTACATCAGCGGGATGGTGTCCGCGCGCCGGCCTCCGAAAATGATGGCGCTGATCGGCACGCCGTTGGGCGCCTGCCAGTCCGGGTCGATGGTGGGACATTGTGCGGCCGGCGCGGTGAAACGCGCGTTGGGATGCGCCGCTTTGGCGCCCGTCTGCCGGTGGATTTCCGGCGTCCAGCGGTTGCCTTGCCAGTCCAGGCACTCGGCCGGCGGCTCGTCGGTCATGCCTTCCCACCACACGCCGCCCTCCGGGGTGAGCGCCACGTTGGTGAAAATCGTATTCCGCGCCAGCGTTGCCATGGCGTTGGGGTTGGTCTTTTTGGAGGTCCCCGGCGCCACGCCGAAGAACCCGGCTTCCGGATTGATGGCGTGCAGCCGCCCATAGGCATCCGGGCGAATCCAGGCGATATCGTCGCCCACCGTCCACACCTTCCAGCCTTCGAAGGCGGCCGGGGGAATCAGCATGGCGAGGTTGGTTTTGCCGCAAGCGCTGGGGAAGGCTGCCGCCACGTAAGTCTTCTCGCCGTGCGGGTCTTCGATCCCCACAATCAGCATGTGCTCGGCCATCCAGCCATCGTCGCGGGCGATGGCCGAGGCAATCCGCAGCGCCAGGCATTTCTTGCCCAGCAGCGCGTTGCCGCCATAGCCCGAGCCGTACGACCAGATCTCCCGCCGCTCCGGGAAGTGCACGATGTACTTCTCCCGGTTGCACGGCCACGGCACGTCCGCCTGCCCCGGTTCCAGCGGATAACCCACGCTATGCATGCACGGCACCACGCGCTTGTAGTCCTTGTCGATCTCCCGGAAGACCGGAAGTCCAATGCGCGCCATGGTCCGCATGCTCACCACCACGTACGCCGAATCGGTGAGCTGCACGCCGATTTCCGACATCGGCGACCCCACCGGCCCCATGCTGAACGGCAGCACGTACATGGTGCGTCCGCGCATCGCGCCATCGAACAGCGACCGCAGTTTGCGCCGCATCTGCACCGGGGCCACCCAGTTGTTGGTCGGTCCGGCAGCATCCTGCGAAAACGAGCAAATGAAGGTGCGGTCCTCCACGCGCGCCACATCCCCTGCGTCCGACCGCGCATAGAAGCAGCCCGGCCACCGGTCCTGGTTCAGCCGGGTGAACGTTCCCGCGGCCACCAGCCGGCCGCACAGCATATCGTATTCTTCCTGGGAACCATCCACCCAGTGAATGGCCGCCGGCTTGGTCAGCCGCGCCATCTTCTCCACCCATTTCAAAAGGTGAATGTTCTCGCTCAATGGGACCGAGGTATCCCGTGCAGTCTCGGTGGACGTCTGTGTGATCGGCACCTGTTCTCTCCCGGCTGGGCATGCTTGACCCTGCCCATGCCGCGCCCTCCAACCATCTTATCCGCGATGATGGAACAGATGCAGCGCATACAGCTTCTGGACTCCACCTTGATTGCCTCGCTCATCGAGCGGGCCCGCCAATCGCCGCGCCGCCGCGTCAACCACAACTTCCACGCCGGCATGGACGACAACCCGCACCGTTTCCTGAACGTGATGGTGGAAGGCACCTACGTCACCCCGCATCGCCACCAGGACCCGCCCAAGTCCGAATCCTTCCTGGTGCTGGAGGGGCGCGTGGCGCTCTTCACCTTCCGGTCCGGCGGTGACGTCGACGCCATCCAGGTGCTGGGCGGCGACCCTGTAGGCGCCGATCTGTCGCCGGGGGTCTGGCATACCATCGCCGTGCTCACGCCCTACGCCGTGTGCTTCGAAGTCAAGCCGGGCCCGTATTCAGCGGCCAACGATAAGGACTTCGCGCCCTGGGCACCGCGCGAGGGCGATCCCGCCGCGCCGGCCTACCTGGCTGGTCTCATCGCCCGCGTCGGCTGAACTCTGGTGTGCCGCCCCGCCCGGCCGATTTTTGGTCGAGCCGGGATTTACCCGATTGAAAATGTGGAAAATTGCGAGCCGCCGCGCGGCCCGAAATCGAATGTGAAGAACCATACGCTTGAGCTGTGGCAAGGTCGGCTAAATCGTTTCACAATAAGAACTTGCGGGCACTGCTGCCGGTTGGTTCAATTCGATGTAAGTATCTTTACTAACCTTCGTTTAACGGTATTGAAACGTTCTTTCCCACAGGCTTTTCCACAGATCCTGTGGATCTCACGGGCGGCGCGCCAGGCGCTTCAGGCGGCGCTCGAGGGATTCCGGAACGTCCGCCACCACCTCGCAAAACTCACCCTCGTAGCGCGTTTCCAACACCACGCCGAACTGGTGAAGCAATGCCAGGGTGGCGCCGTCGCCCGCCGGAACCCGCAGGCTGGTGCGGACGATCGGGTCGAGCGGCAGCACCCTGTCGATAACCCGCAACAGCTCGGGGATGCCTGCGCCGCTCAGCGCCGAAACCGCCACCGCACGCGTATCGGTGTGCCCGGTCTCTTTCAGCAGGCGGTGTTCCAGCAGCCGGGGATCGGCCTCCCCTTCCGGAACGCGGTCGATCTTGTTCATCACCAGAACCTGCGGGATCTGGGCCGCGCCGATTTCCGCCAGCACTTTCCACACGTGCGCGGTGTGCTCGGCGGCGGATGGCGCCGAAACGTCCACCACGTGCAGCACCAGGGCCGCCTCGGTCACCTCTTCCAGGGTGGCGCGGAAGGCCTTCACCACGGTGGTGGGCAGGTTGCGGATGAAGCCCACCGTGTCACTCAGCAGCACGCGCCGCCGCGAGGGAAGCACCAGCGGGCGCACCGTGGGGTCCAGAGTGGCGAACATGCGCGCGTCGACTAGCACGCCGGCCTCGGTGAGCCGGTTGAAGAGGGTCGATTTGCCGGCGTTGGTATAGCCCGCCAGCGCCAGGGTAGCCAGGGGCACGGCGCCGCGACGCCGCCGGTGCAGCGCACGCCCGGCCCGCACGCCTTCCAGGTCGTCTTCGATTTTTTTAATGCGCCGGGCGATGCGCCGCCGGTCGGTTTCCAACTGCGTTTCGCCGGGGCCGCGGGCGCCGATCCCGCCGCCCAGCCGCGACATCTCCACACCGTGCCCGCTGAGCCGCGGCAGCAGGTAATTCAACTGCGCCAACTCTACCTGCAGGCGGCCTTCCCGGGTGCGGGCGCGCGACGCGAAGATATCCAGGATGAGCTGCGTCCGGTCAATCACCTTGGCGTCCAGCTTTTTTTCCAGGTTGCGCTGCTGCGTGGGGGTCAAATCGTGATCGAAGATCACGGTATCGGCCGCGCCCGAGGCCACCGTGGCGGAGATCTCCTCCACTTTGCCCTGGCCGATCAAGGTGGCGGCCTCCGGCGCGGCCCTAGCCTGCAACACCCGCTCGGTGACCTCGGCGCCCGCGCCCGCGGCTAACTCGGCCAGTTCATCCAGGGACTCCTCCGGGGAAATGCCGGCTTCATGGCCGGACCTCGGTCGCCTCTTCCAATCCAAACCGACGAGAATGGCCCTCTCGCGGGGCGGGTTGCGCAGCGCCGTGGGCTATGCCTCCGGGGAATCGGCGTGGGGCGGCAGACCCGGCGCCGAGCCGCTGGCAGCCCCCTGCGCCGCCTGCGAAGTGGCGGAGTAGGAATGAGACGTCTTCTGCGTGACCACCGTGGAGATGGCGTGTTTGAAAATCAGTTGCTCCTGATTGTTGGTCTCCAGCACCAGGGAGTATTTATCGAAGCTCTTAATTCGGCCGGAAAGCTTTACACCGCTCATCAGGTAAATTGTGAGGACAATCTTGTCCTTCCGGGCGTTGTTTAGAAAACTGTCTTGGATATTTTGCGCCGGCTTTTCCATATGCGACCCCAAAACCCCTTCGGGCAAGCAAAACAGTGTAACGGCGATAGTTATTGTACACTATTCAACCGCCCAAAGTCGGATCGGCGGCAGCCGCACAGTGCAGCGCGAGGGGACAAAGAGCACCGTTTCTCACACGCGTCCCGCTGGACGTCGCGGCCGGGGTTTTCGGGGTCCGTAACCGGCGGCAGCGCCGGGGCGTGGACAAGGCGTTTACTCGTCTTCGTGGCCGGGCACCAATCTCGGAGCCGCGCGCGTAAGCAAGCGGTAAGCGGGACAGCGAACTAGCTGATGGGTGGCCGGACAGTTCGGGGGGCCTTCACCCGTGGCTGTGCCGTGGCGCGGAGAAATGCGGTTCAGTCGTCTTCGTGGCCGGGTGCTTCGGCGGCCGAGCCACCGGATGCCATCCCAGCCAGTTCTTCGCGGCCCAGCGAGGTGCTGGTCGAAGCGCCTTTGGCGCCCGCCGCCTGCTTCTTGCTCACCATCACCGGATCGAGCACGAAACTGGAGGCCGCCGCCAGTTCGTCCTCCAGGTTGAAATCCGGGACTCCTTTGAGCGACGGGACCTCCGCCACGCCGTGCTCCGAGATCACGCACTCCATCCCGTTGCGCAAACGGAAATGAATCCTGGTTTGCCGCCGGATGGCGAGCTTGCGCAGGTCCGCGAGTTTCACCGCTCGGCTTCCTGCAAATCGCCCTCCCAATCGCCCTGCGCAATGCGCGTGGCGATGGCTTCCTGGCAGGTGACACAATAGCGCGCCCACGGCACGGCGTTCAGGCGCTTGACCGAGATAGGCTCTTCGCACTCCATGCACGTGCCGTAGGTCCCCTGCTCCAGGCGCCGCAGGGCATCTTCGATTTCCCGCAGCAGCTTGATGTCGATGGTATTGCGGTTCAGGAAAATCCACTCTTCGTGATGCTGCTGGCTGAGGTCTCCTTCATCGGAAGGAACATCGAGACGCGCTACGACCTGAGCGGCCTTCTGGGCGGACATGCTTTGGCGGACTTCTTCCGCTTTGCTTTCCAGAAGCCGTTGGTACGAGGCAAACTTTGGCTGGGACCCGTTCTTCATGTTATTTTCTTTCACTATTTCACTCCCGACCCTTCGGGAGCCGTGAAGGATAGGACGCTCGAGCTACCCGAAAAGTTGCAGGCGGCGATCAGCCGGGAAGCTGCGCCGCTCGAAAAGTATAACTGGCGGAAAAAGAGGAAGTCAAATGCTTTAGGACCTTTAGGGATATTTACGAATCTTTACCAGGTGGTTTACATAACTTTACGAACCGGAACCCGGCGGTTCCCCGAATTCGGAGTTAGCGGACCTTTTTCACTGCTTCGATGAGTTCGGGCACCACCTGGAACAGATCGCCCACAATGCCGTAATCGGCCACTTCGAAAATGGGCGCATTGGCATCCTTATTGATCGCCACCACCGTTCGCGATCCCTTCATGCCTACCAGGTGCTGGATGGCGCCCGAGATTCCGATGGCCAGGTACATTTTCGGCGCCACGGTCTGGCCCGAGCTGCCCACCTGCCGCTCCATCGGCAGCCAGCCCGCGTCGCAGATCGGCCGGGAAGCGCCCAGCTCTGCCCCCAGGGCGTCGGCGAGTTGCTGCACCAGCGCGATGTTGCTGGCCTCCTGGATGCCGCGCCCCACCGACACGATGATTTCGGCCGCGCTCAGATCCACCGCGCGCTGCGATTCGCGGAACAGCTCCAGCGGTTTGGTGCGGATTTGGGCCGCGGCGATCTCCGGCGCGAATTTCTCGATCGGCGCCGCCCCGCTGCCGCTCTCCACCTGGTCCGCCCGGTAGGCGCCCGCCTGCAGCGAAGCGAAATTGGGCGCCTCGCCCGCAAACCGCACATCCACGTTCACCTTGCCTTGAAAAAGCTGCCGGACAAAGATGACGGCGCCATTCTCGCACACGATGCGCAATCGCGTCGCTCACGGCTACTTTGCCGAAGGAAGTAGCCAGCTTGGGGAGAAAATCGCGCACCTGGTAGGTGTGCGGGAACAGCACCAGCCGCGGCTGCACCCGCTCGATCAACTGCCGCAGCGCCCGCGAATACCCATCCGGCGTGTACTGCGCGAGCAGTTCGTGCTCCACCGCGTAGACCCGCTCCAGGTGCTTCTGCGCCAGTTCGCCGGCCGCACCCTCGCTGCCCGCCACCACCGCGGCTGAGACCGCGGTATTCGCCTGCCCGGCGATCTGCTGCGCCGCCGCCAGCGTCTCCCACGACATCCGGTGCCACGCCGCCCGCATGCTGCAATACCGCCAGGATGCTCATAGGACCCGCGCCTCGAATTTCAGCTTCTCCACCAGTTTCTGGGCCGCCTCTTTGGGGCTGCCCTCGAAAAGCTCCGTGTGCTTGGTGCGCTCCGGCAGAGTAGACCCGGTCGAGCATGATCGAAGGCGCCCCCGCCACGCCCAGCCCGGCCGCGTTCACGCGCCGGATCTCCTTGCTCTTGGCCTTCTTGATGCCCATCAGGGTGGCGTAGCGCAGCTTGCTGAATGCCCGATTGGATGGTCAGCAGCGCCGGCAGCGGCATCTCCACGTGCTGAAACCAGCCGTCTTCCAGCTCGCGCTTCACGCGAATGCCGCCATCCTGCTTCTCCACCTGCATAATGATGGTGGCGTGCGGCAACCCCAGCAACTCGGCCAGGATCACGCCCGTCTGGCCGTAGCCCAGATCGTCGGATTGCAGCCCGGTCAGGATCAGGTCCGGTGTTCTCGCCCGCCAGCGCCGCGGCCAGCAGGCGCGCGGTCCGCCAAAGCGTCGAAAGCGCCGGGGTTCTCTTCTTCAATATGGATGGCGCGCGTCGGCCCCTTTGGCCAGCGCTTCCCGGATGGTCTGCGCCTGCGCGCGCCGGCCCGGCGCACAGGGCCACTACCTCACCGCCGTTTTTCTCCTGCAGCTGCAGCCCAGCCTCCAGGGCGTAGGCGTCCGGTTCGTTGATCTCGTAAGCCAGGTCGGCTTCGTCAATCCACTTCCCGGAGTGCGCGATGCTTCAACTGAGAATCGCGCGCGGGTACCTGCTTGATGGCGACGATAATTTTCATGGAGCCTCCCTGGCCGCCCTAATCCGCGAACCTCCGGAAAATCAGGCAGCCGTTGGTGCCGCCGAATCCAAAACTGTTGGAGAGCGCGTACTCGATCTCCATGGGCCGCGCCTGGTTGGGCACGTAATCCAGGTCGCAATCTCCGGCTCGGGATTACCAGGTGATTGATGGTGGGCGGCGCGACCTGGTCGCGCATGCGCCATCACCGTAATCCCGGCTTCCAGGCCGCCGGCCCCGCCCAGCAGGTGGCCGGTCATGGATTTGGTGGAGCTCACCGCCACTTTGTAGGCATGGTCGCCGAAGGCCCGCTTGATGGCGGCGGTTTCGGCCCGGTCGCCCACTTCCGTGGAGGTGCCGTGGGCGTTGATGTAATCGATCTGCTCGGGCTCGATGTGAGCGTCGCGCAGCGCGTTGCGCATCACGCGGTAGGCGCCGTCGCCATCGTCGCGGCGGCGCGGTCACGTGGAACGCGTCGCGCGCTCATCCCGTACCCTACCAGCTTCGGCCAGAATGCGGGCGCTGCGGCGGTGGGCGAACTCCAACTCTTCCAGCACCAGGATGCCGGCGCCTTCTCCCACCACGAAGCCGTCGCGGTCGCGGTCCCACGGGCGGGAAGCGTGCTCCGGATCGTCATTGCGCGTCGAAAGCGCCCGCATGGCGGCGAATCCGCCGATTCCCATGGGCGTGATGCAGGCTTCCGTCCCGCCGCAGATCATGGCATCCGCATCGCCATGCTGGATCAGCCGGAAGCGAATCGCCGATGGAATGCGCGCTGGTGGTGCAGGCCGTGGCAGTGGCCGAGTTCGGTCCCTTGGCGCCGCTGCGGATGGAGACGTATCCCGACGCCAGGTTGATAATGGTGGCGGGGATGAAAAACGGGGAGATGCGCCGCGGTCCCTGTTCCAGCAGGGTCTGGTGCTCGCGCTCGATAACCTCGAACCCGCCGATGCCGCTGCCGATGTAGACGCCGACTTGCTCGGCGGTCTCTGGGGTGACCTTCAGTCCCGGAATCCGTCAGGGCACACTCCGCCGCCGCGATGGCGAACTGGATGAACCGCCCCATCTTCTTGATTTCTTTTTTCTCGATGTAGACGGCGGGATCGAATCCCTTAACTTCTCCCGCGATCCGGCATGAGAACGCGGCCGCATCAAACTGTGTGATGCGCCCAATGCCGCACTTCCCCGCGCGGATCGCCTCCCAGGAAGCCTCGGTCCCGATCCCCAACGGCGTCACAAGACCGACGCCGGTCACCACCACTCTTCGCGACAAAACGGCTCTCCCTGGTGAGAATAAGGGCTACTTTTTGCTGGTTTTGCCCTCGATATAGTCAACCGCGTCCTTGACGGTGGCGATTTTCTCGGCGTCCTCGTCGGGAATTTCCAGCTCGAAGGCCTCTTCAAAGGCCATCACCAGCTCGACGATATCCAGGGAATCGGCGCCCAAATCGTCCACGAAGGACGCATTCATATCCACCTGGCTCTCGTCCACGCCGAGCTGCTCGACAATAATCTGCTTTACCTTCTGCTCCACTCCTGCCATGTTTCCTCCTGGGATTTGTGAACGGTTGATTTTAGCGAGCGGCACGGAGATTCCGCAAGTTAAGTTATTCCCGCGGGACGTGTTCCGAACCTTCTTCATTCTGCCACGAAACGGGCGGGCCGGGGGGCAATGAGGGTGTAGAAGCCGTTTGGACCCCCGATTCACCGCGGAGCACACGTATCGACTGCTGTCGATGTTCTTGGGGCGAGGAAACTCCAGACAGGCCAGCGGCGGGCGCGGGCCCATATCGACGCGGAGACGCGGAGACACGGAGACGCGGAGAAAGCGCGGAGAAGAAAGCGGAGAAGAAAGCGGAGAAGAAAAACGAGGGGACGCTTGGCCGACATTTTCGCCATTTTCGCCATTTGCGCCCGCTGAAAATAAAGGACTTCCCGGAAGTTTCCGGAGAGCACACGTATCGACTGCTGACGATGTTCTTGGGGCGAGGAAACTCCCGACAGGCCAGAAGCGGGCGCGGGCCCATTCGACGCGGAGACGCGGAGACGCGGAGAAAGCGCGGAGAAGAAAGCGGAGAAGAAAGCGGAGAAGAAAGCGGAGAAGAAAAACGAGGGGACGCTTGGCCGACATTTTCGCCATTTGCGCCCGCTGAAAATAAAGGACTTCCCGGAAGTTTCCGGAGAGACACCGAGACGCGGAGGAAGACGCGGAGAACTTCAAGAAGGGATTCTTTGTTTTCTCGGCGTCTTCCTCCGCGTCTCCGGGCCCAGAGGGCACCCCAGAGGGCACCCCAGAGGGCAACCCCCAGAGGGCAACCCCCGCAGTGAATCGGGGCCTGCAATTGCCGGACGACGCCGGCTGGCCGCTTTTTGCCGCCGTGGCCGAAATCCACCACGGCCGGTGGTTTAGAACCAAGTAACAGTACTTCGGGGATGCTTGTTTTCAGCAACTTGCGAGGCATTATAGTTTGGCGAAACAGATGCACTGGAGTTGTGCGTCAAATGTTATTGAGGCAGCCACTATGACCCGTATTCCGCACCCCGGAACTTCCACTTCTTTCCGTTTTGCCCTGACTGTTTTGGCGGTCGCCGGCCTGGCCCTGGCGCAGGATCAGACGCCGCCCACTCCTCCCCAATCTACGCCACCCCCCAGCGGAGGCTGGCGGCGCGTCGGCGATCCACCGCCCACTCCGGACCCGGCTCAGGTGCCCCCTCCGTCCACCCAGCCGCAGGCCCAAGACCCCAGCCAGCCCACCGACCGCACGGACGCCTACGGGCAGCAGCTTCCCCCTGCCACCGGCGATCCGCAGAATGCCCAACAGCCGCCACAGCAGATGGCTCCGCCTCCGCCGCAGCAGATGGGTCCGCAGGGTAACACGCCGGCCTATGGCCTTCCTGCCCAGGTGACCCTCCCGGCGGGGACCTACGTCACCGCGCGCATCAATCAGCCGCTGTCTTCGGACCACAACCTGGTGGGCGACAGCTTTTCGGCAACCCTGGTGCAGCCGGTGGTGGTGAACGGAATCGTAGTGGCGCAGCGCGGCCAGCCGGTCTATGGACGCGTGACGGAGGCCCAGAAGGCCAAAAGCGATAAGCCCTCGCGCCTGGGCCTGGAACTGACCGGCATTACGCTGGCGGATGGCACCCAGTTGCCCGTGAGGTCCCAGTTGGTGAACCGGCAGGGCGGCTCGACTCCCGGCGGCATCCAGGCCGGGACAATCGTGGGCACCACCGCCGTGGGAGCCGCCATTGGCGGCGCCGTAGGATGGGGAACCGGCGCGGCCATCGGAGCCGGCGCGGGTGCCCTGGCGGGCATCGCGGGCGTGCTAATGACTCGCAACCACCCCACCATCATCTATCCGGAGACCGCGCTCATGTTCCAGGTCAGCGCCCCGGTGACGATCGCAACTACCAGCCAGGCCTTCCACTATGTAGGTCCCAACGAGTACGGCCCCGGCGTGCAGATGCAAATGCAGCCGGCGCGTCCTCCGGTTCCGGGATACTCCAGCAACTACGGGCCTGGTCCCTACGGAGGCTATGCCCCTTACGGAGCCTATGCCCCGTATCCATCCTATCCCTATCCGTACCCCGCTTATTATCCTTACTATCCATACTGGGGCGGTGTGGGATTCTATTTCGGCGGCCCGCGCGGGTTCTTTGGCGGCCGCGGTTTTCGCCGGTAATCCGGCATCTCCGGCCTCGTGCAGGGCCTGGCTTTTCAGGCCGGCCCGGCACGGGTCGGAGGTTTTCTACTCCTCCATTACCTCCCGCAGCGCAATCACGATCGGGGAATCGGGCAGGCGCAGGGTTTTGTCTGTGACCGGCTGAACTCCGGTGGCCATCCGAAGTTCGCTTTCCAGCGTCTCAGGGTCGATGATCCAGACGAACGGAACCCCGTTCGCCACCAGTTCGGCGGCTTTGGCCCAGACGTCTACCATACGGTCGTCGTGCGAGAGGATCTCAATCCACAGCAGCGGGGGCCGCTCGGGGTACCGGCCTTCGAAATCCGGCAGCGCATAGACGCAGACGTCGGGGATCGGATACCACTTTTCGCGGACTTTCACGCGCAGTCCGGTATAGATCCGGATGTTCCACTGCCTGCGCCGGCGGTGCATGTATGCCCCCAGCGCAAGCTGTAAAAGCGCGTGAGCCTTCTCCCCCACGTTCCGCTCCACCAGGACAGCATCGCGATATTCCCGGTCGGGGGAATACGAACTGTTCAGGTATTCCTCAAGCGGGACGACTGTCTCGACGGCCATCCGGTCACCTACTTCCCCATTACTTCCCGCAGGGGAATCACGATCGGGGAATCGGGCAGGCGCAGGGTTTTGTCTGTGACCGGCTGAACTCCGGTGGCCGTCCGAAGTTCGCTTTCGAGCGTCTCAGGGTCGATGATCCAGACGAACGGAACCCCGTTCGCCACCAGTTCGGCGGCTTTGGCCCAGACGTCTACCATCCGGTCGTCGTGCGAGAGGATCTCGACCCACAGCAGCGGGGGCCGCTCAGGGTACCGGCCTTCGAAGTCCGGCAGCGCGTAGACGCAGACGTCGGGGATCGGATACCACTTCTCGCGGACCTTTACGCGCAGTTCGGTGTAGACCTCGATGTTCCACTGCTCTTCGTGGCGGCCCAGATACATCGTGAGCTTCGCCTGTAGCCGCGCGTGTTGCTTATCTCCCACGTTTCGCTCCACCAGGACACCGTCGCGATATTCCCGGTCGGGCGAGTACGAGGTGTCCAGGTATTCTGCAACCGGGAGTAGGGTTTCAACGGCCATACCAACACCATGGTATCGCGCGGTTCACCGCTTCAGCACTTCCTCGAAAAACTCGGTCGCCCGCGGGTCGCGCGAGCTGCCCAGGGTGTTCATGGCCTGCTTGCGCACGTCCGGGTCCTGGGTCGTCTTGACCACTTCGATCAGCACCGGGATGCCCTGGCCATCCGGCAGCGCCAGCAGCGCCGAAACCGCCCGCCGCTTCACCTGCAGGTCGTGGTCGGTCTGGATGATAGCCTTCAGCGTGTCAATGGTCGCCGGCCCGGCCCGGCGGCTCGACGCCAGCGCCGATATGGCCTGCTCGCGGATGCGGACGTTCTGGTCGCCGCGCGCCAGCGACACCAGCAGCGGCCCCGATTCCGGTTCCCTGCTGGAGGCCAGCGCCGTCACGGCCCGCTCGCGCACGCGGCCATCGGGGTCCTGGGCGATGATTTTCTTGATCGCCTCGAAGCCGTGCCGCCCGCGATACGTGCCCATCCACGCGACCGCCCTCAGCCGCAGGGTTTCCGGCTGGTTCGGCTCCAGGTAGCGATCCAGCACCGCGTCGGCCGAAGGGTCGTTATGCACCGCGATGGCATTCAGCGCGCCGTCGCCGGTGATCTCGCGGGTGGAAATCAATGATGCCAGCAAGGCCACGCTCTGGGCCGGCGCAACGTCCGTCAGCCAGTGAACCGGAAGGCCGCCGGCGTCAATCTCGCAATCCGGCGAAAGGCTGCGGATGCGCATCACCGCGCCCCCTTCCACGCGCAACAGCACCACCGCGTGGTCGGGCGGCTCCAGGTGGATCACCCCCGGCGAAGTGAACCCGTCGCGCACGTATTCGCAGCCCAGCCCGCCATTGCGCACGGCCGGCACGCTATAGCCGATCCAGGCCGGCTGCGGCTGCTGTCCGAGCAGCGCGTGAAACACGCTCTCCAGGCCCGCCGAAGCCGTCCGCGTATCCACCTGCGCGTTGACCAGCAGCTTGGGCTGCGCGGCCAGCGGCTGGGCTGCCAGGGGAAGGGCGGCGAGCCACCCGGCCGCGTACCACCACCTTGCCCGCGTCATTTCGACAAAAGCTCCAGCAGGTAATCGGAAGCTTCCTTGGACTTCATGCCGCCCAGCCGGTCCACGATCCGCAGTTTCATCTTGGGGTCCTTCTCGTTGCGCGCCAGTTCCACCATGGCCTTGGCGTTGCGCTGGTTGTAGAGGCTGTCCACAATGGTCTGCTTGATCCGGTCGTCCTGCTCGGTGCCGTAAACGGCCACCAGCGTATCGGCCGTGTTGGCCTTCTGCCTCGCGAGCACCTCGATGGCTGCGGCGAGCACCTTGGGGTCCTTCTCGTTGCGCACGGTGTCGCTCAGCTTCTCCACGTTGGCGCTGTTGTACATGCACTCCAGAATCTGCACCTTGTCCTCAGGGGCGCTGGCCGACTGGTAGAGCTGCCACAGTTCCGGCTGCCCTTCGTGATTGCCCAGCCGTTCCACGGCCCGGATGTACAGGTCGTGGTTCTTCTCGCCGCGGGCCGCCTGCAGCAGATGGTCCCACTCCCGGTAAGAACCGTACGCGTCCAGGATGGCGCGTTTCACCGTTACGTCGTTGGTGGAAGCGTAAATTTCGGGCAGCAGATCGGGATTGTCGTTCTGCCGGCGATACTGGCGCATGTATTCGATGGCCTTCACCTGCAGGTCGGGGTTGGCGCCGCCGCGTGCGATCCGCTCCAGGATCTGATGCGCCCGCGGCGAGCCGCTCTGCGCCAGCACGAAGATGGCACGCTCTTTCAGCTTGGGCGAAGTGGAAGTCTTCAGCAGATTCTCCAGCAGCGGGATGGCCCGGTCGGGGTCGGATTGCATGATGCTGTTAATGGCGATCAGCTTCAAGTCCTCGTCGGCCTGCTGATCGGGTGACACGGGCTTCCCCGCAGCCTGCTGGACTTCCAGTTCCAATGCCTTGGCGCTTTCCAGCCAGTTGCTGTTGGGATACGACTTGCGCAGCTCCGCCAGCGCCGCCACAGCCTCGTCCCGCCGCCCCAGCTTGTTCAGCGCGTAGGCCTTCCAGTACAGGCCGGCGTCGGCGCGCGCCCCGGCGTTGGAGGCGATCTGGTTGAAGTCTTCGAGCGCATCGTCCCAGCGATGGCTGTCGAGTGCTCGCTTGCCGGCCTCGTAGAGGCGGTCTTCGTTGGCAAATCGGCGCTGGCCCGCGCCAATTTTTTGCTGGAACAAGGCGCCCGCGTCCGAAGTAAAGCGGAACCGGAACGCGTCGGTCTGGGCCTTGGCTGCCGCACGCGCCTCCGCGGCGGCGGCCCGCTCGTCGACGCGAGCCCGGGCGGCCGCCTCGCGAGCCTGTTGCTCGATTTCGGGCATCCGGCGCTGGACCTCCGCGGCGCGCTCGGCGGCGCGGCGCGAGAGGTCGTCGAGATCCGGCAGCCGGCTCTGGATTTCGGCGGCCCTTTCGGCAGCCCGGCGCTCGATTTCCTCGATCTGGTCCATGGTTTCCGGCGAGATGCCAGGGGCATCCGGCGCCAGTACGGGCGCGGCAGGCTTCGGCGTTGGCGCCGGCAGGGCCTGTGGGTTAGGAACCGGCCGCACGGGCGCAGCCTGCGGAGCAGGAGCCGGTGCCGGCGTCACGGCCTGCGGGTCGAGAGCGGCGAGCGGGTCGTCCCAGATCGGGCGCGCCAGAGGAGTGGTCGGGACATCCGGGGCGTCCCAAACCGCGGGTGCCGGAGGTGCCGGTGGAGCAGGCGGGACATTCGGGGCGTCCCAGACTGCGGGTGCTGGCGGCGCAGGAGGAGCAGGCGGGACATCCGTGGCGTCCCAGACTGCGGGTGCCGGCGGAGCTGGCGGCGCAGGCGGGACATTCGTGCCGTCCCAAACCGCGGGTGCCGGCGGCGCAGGTGGAGCGGGCGGGACATCCGGGCTATCCCAAACTGCGGGTGCCGGAGGTGCCGGTGGAGCAGGCGGGACATTCGGGGCGTCCCAGACTGCGGGTGCCGGAGGTGCCGGTGGAGCAGGCGGGACATTCGGGCCATCCCAAACCGCGGGTGCCGGCGGCGCAGGTGGAGCATCCCAAACCGGAGGAATGGGCGCGGGCGTCACATTCCACCCCCTGGCCGCCGGCGCAGCCGCAGCGGGCGGCGTCAGCGGAGCCTGCACTGCCGCAGCGGGCGGCGCGGGAACGGCCTGAGGCGCGGGGGACTGCGCCACGGCCAGTGCGGCGGCCATTAGACCGCCCAATGTCATCAGCGTGCGAACCATCATGGTAGTTTCCTTTGTTATAGTTTTTCGTGCACCGCGGGACCAGCGCCCACGGCCGGTTCTTCCTGGTGGCGGACTCTCGTCCCCAGCACCCGGACTTTGAACAGGATGCCTTCGGCTCGCAGCCTCCGGCGAAACCCTTCCACCTCGCCCGCCGAAAGCTGCGCGGGCGCGTGGGTGATCTCCAACAGAACCCGGTCCAGCTCGTCGAGGAATCCGGCCACTTCGGTATCGCCGGTATGCTCGGCGGTCTGGCGGTAGAGGCGGCTCTCGCTCACCAGGTCGGCGGCCCGCTCCTGTTCGGAGGAAATATCCAGCGGGCGCTTGGGGTTGGCGTTGCTCAACTCGATGAGCACCATCTGGGAGCGCTCCAGGTAGTCGCCGACGGCGACCAGTAGCACGCGCTCGCCGGTCTGCGGATCGTTCTTGTCGGCCATCGCGGCGCTGGGTGGCCGGACGGGATAGGCGCGCCCGGCCAGGAACGCCAGCACCATCAGGCCGGCGCACACCGTAGCCGCGGCGGCCCAGCGCCAGGGCGCCGGCCAGGAGATCCAGGAAGCCCGGCGGCGGCCCCGGATGTGCGGCCGCACGCGGCTCCACAGCTCGCTCTCGTATTCCGGTCCGCGCTCCGGCACCGGCATCGAGTCCACTACGTTGAGCACCCGCTGCAGCGAGGCATACAGCGCCCGGCAGTTCTCGCAGCCTTCCAGGTGGCGCCGTGCGGCCAGCGAATCGCCGCCCCCAATTCCAACCTCGCCCTCACCGCCGGCGCAGCCGCCTTCGTCTTCGCCGTAGTAGTGCAGGATCAGCCCTTCTTCAGTCAGGTGATTCATCGCGCGGCCCCCATCACCGGCTCCAGCGCCCGCCGCAGCTTCTGCACCGCGCGGAACACGCTATGCTTGGCCGCGCCCGGCTGGCACTCCAGCACGCGGCTGACTTCCTCAATCCGCATGCCTTCAAAATGGCGCAGCACAAAGGCCGTGCGCTCGGTGGCGCTGAGCTCGTTCATGGCCTCGGCCAGCCGGTCGCGCACCTCGCTGCTGAGGGCCGCGCGCTCGGGGGTGGGATCGGTGGAGGGGAGCGCGAGTACGCGGTCCTCCGCCTCGGGAAGCGAATCCCCCAGCGGCTGGTATTCCGAACGGCGTTTGCGCGAGCGGACCAGGTCCAGCGAACAATTGGAGGCAATCCGGTACAGCCAGGTACCGAAGCTCGCCCGTTCATCGAATTTGGAGAGTTGCCGGTAGGCGCGCAGGAAGCTTTCCTGCACTACGTCCTCGGCGTCTTGTTGATTCCCAGTCATACGAAAAGCCAGGCGGAAGAGAGCGCGGCCGTGGCGTTCCACCAGCACCCGGTAGGCGTCGGCATCCCCTGCACGCGCCCGGGCGACGAAGGTTCGATCGGTCAGCTCCATCCGGCTGTTCGTTAGACTATCGGCTGGGCGGCCGGTTAGCAAACTGGG
This sequence comes from Bryobacterales bacterium, assembly GCA_963803725.1. GTDB lineage: Bacteria > Acidobacteriota > Terriglobia > Bryobacterales > Bryobacteraceae > JOPF133. The sequence continues at coordinate 77,660 of CAWDOH010000011.1, forward strand.
GTCCACGGCGTGCCGGTGGCCAGGCTGAGGCCAGCCGGGAGCAGTGCCGCTGTCTGCCCGTTCCGCGACCCTCGGTGGATGGTTTGCCGGACCCTCGTGGAACGCAAAGGCCTCACCGTGGACACGCCCGCGGATTTCCGCGACTCAGCGACGTTATATCGGCGAGCCGGGTGGTGATCCGTTGTCAGAAACAGGCCGGCCCGACCTTCCTCAGCGAACGCAAGATGTAGAGCATCCGATGGGTCCAGCCCAAGCTTCTGAAGGAACGCGGCGCGCCCGGCCGAGCGTGATTGCGGAACCATGACTTCATTCGCGAGGACCGCGCGGGCGATGCCGAGAATTGCGCCCGCCACGGTCCACCGCTAGACGGCCCGGGCGTTAATGCGGCCGGCTGCTGTCGCTGACGGATTGGTCCCACCGTGGGTTGCCAGTTTGGGCCGCCTTTGGCGACTTTCAGGACCAGCGCCTCCCGCGTGCGATCTCGCCAGATGCCGCCAGTTAAAGCCCCCGGCCGCAAGGCATGCAGCATGAGCATGTAGGTGGCGCGATGCCGGCTATGGTTCGAATCGGGCGCACGGTCTAATTCTCCGAGGGGAGTTCCGCGTGGTCGATCACCAGCACCTCCACCGGGGCCTTGCGCGCGTGCAGGCGCAAACCAAGCTGCTGCCGGATGGCGGTGTAGAGGGAAGGGCCGGTATCGGGAGGGATTTCGCCCGGTTTCAACGGCTTGTCGCTATCGGGGGACCACTCCAGCTTGAAGTTGAAGGCACCCTGCAAGCCGGTTCCATTGATCACCGGTACGCCCATGGTGCGGGAGAGCACCCAGGCGAAGTGGTCCATGGTGAGCGCTTTGGCGTCGATGCGGCCGTGGCTGCTGTCGGTGCCGGCATTGGCGCTCTCGGCTTTTTCGAGCTTGGGACCGTTTTTGGCGACCTCCAGCACCAGGGCATCCAGCATGCGGGTTTCGCGATGCAGCACCAGCTTGAAGCGCTCGGCGAGTAGCGACTGCAGCATCACCATGAGGGCATCGTCGCCGACGGGCTGGCCGGCCTTGGCGGCGATTTCGAAGCGGTCGGTATCGAGCCACGGCGGCCCGCCGATCACTTGGCTGGGGCCTACGCTGTAGGCGCCGATGATGCAGCGCTTGAGGGTGACGTGGTTGCCGGTGAGCCGGCCGTGACCGGTGGGGATGCCGGAAGATCCACGGTACAGATCGGGGGGAGTTGGCTTGATGGAGGCGACCTCGAATCGCGGCGGGGCGGCGGTCTGTTGCGCCGGCGGCACAGGACAACGCCAGCGCAAGGCCGGCAATGGCTCGAATCATGGCAGTCCTCTGCCGGTTAGACGGCAGCGCGGGTGTAAGTGTGGACGAGGATTCAGGTGCAGGCAATGGCGGCGGGGGATCGTTGGAGGTCTGTTCGGCTGTTCTGCGCTATCTATCTGTATTCGTTTGCGGCGCTCAAGGCGCCCCGACATCAGGAACCGGTTCCGTACTCCCCGAAAGGAGAGCGCTCCCCGAAGGAAGCGTGCCACAAAGGGCAGGTTGTAACGCCCCACGGCGGGGTTTAGGAAGCGTTGAATGCCTGTTTCTCCGGGTTTAATTTAGCCCCCTAGGTTGGGCTCCGGCAGACATTAGCGCCGAGGACTGCTTCGCCCGGAAGCAGTTCCATCTTCAGTTTCACGGTAGCACGCGGGTTCCTGGGTTCCAGATGGGAATATCCGTAAATGATTGAGCGGACTGAGAAGAATTCCGGCGGAATTTGTGAACGGGAGTTTGGGGCGGGTGGGGATTCGACGCGGAGGCGCGGAGGCGCGGAGAAAGACGCGGAGAAGAATAAGAGGGGATGAGGGCGCTGAGGGGGCGGAGAACGCGGAGGCGAGTCCGAATGGGCGGCTGAGGCGCGTAGCGCGGCGGCGCTTGGCTTGGCACAGGAGATTTCAACGGAACGGGAGGTTGGGAGAGGGCGGGGATTGGACGCGGGGGGTGCCCTTTGGGCGCGGAGACGCGGAGAAAGACGCGGAGGAGAAATAAGAGGGATGAGGGCGGCGGAGGGGGCGGAGAACGCAGAGGCGAGGCAGGGCCGAATGGCGGGTTGGGCGCGCTTCGCTTGGCGCAGGAGATTTCAAGGGAACGGCGAGTTTGGGAGAGGGCGGGGATTCGACGCGGAGGCGCGGAGACGCGGAGAAAGACGCGGAGGAGAAGTAAGAGGGATGAGGGCGGCGGAGGGGGCGGAGAACGCAGAGGCGAGGCAGGGCCGAATGGCGGGTGAGGGCGCTTCGCTCAACACAGGAGATTTCAAGGGAACGGCGAGGTTGGGAGAGGGCGGGGATTCGACGCGGAGGCGCGGAGACGCGGAGAAAGACGCGGAGGAGAAGTAAGAGGGATGAGGGCGGCGGAGGGGGCGGAGAACGCAGAGGCGAGGCAGGGCCGAATGGCGGGTGAGGGCGCTTCGCTCAACACAGGAGATTTCAACGGAACGGGAGGTTGGGAGAGGGCGGGGATTGGACGAGGAGACGCGGAGAACGCAGGGGCGGGGCAGGACCGAATGGCGGTGAGGCGCGCAGGGCGCGGCGCGTTCACGAGTTTCTCACACATTGGGCATAATAGAACCATGGCCTCGCGGCTCATCCCGCTGTTTCCGCTGAACGTGGTGGTCTTCCCGCGCACGCAGTTGCCGCTACATATTTTCGAAGACCGCTACAAGGAAATGGTGGGGGAAGCGATCCGCGACAGCTCGGAATTCGGCATCGTGCTGGCGAAGGACGATGGCATCGTAAATGCTGGCTGCACCGTCGCGGTGGAAAAAGTGCTCCAAATGTTTCCCGATGGACGCATGGACATCCTCGCGCAGGGAAAACGCCGCTTCGAAATTCAGTCCCTTAATGAAGAGAAGACATTTTTACAGGGTGAAGTCACCTTTTTCGACGACGAGGAGTTTGCGCCGGTGCCGGTGGAAGTGCGGCAACTGGCGCTCGATAACTACCACGAATTGAGCCGTCTTTCGAACGCGCGCGAGCATTCCTCGCCCGATCTTTCCGATCCGCAGCTCAGCTTTCAGCTCGCGCAGGCGGTGCCGGACCTGGACTTTCTGAACGGCCTGCTGCGGCAGCGCTCCGAAAATGGCCGCCTCAAAGAGTTCAACACCTTTCTGGCGGAATACATTCCGCGCCAGCGCACCATTGAGCGCATGCGCCAGCTCGCGCCAACCAATGGCTTCGGCGGCAAGCACGTGGAGTTATAGGGACCGATGCTCTTCGCCACTCGCGCTAAATCGAGCCGTTCGACCGGCGCGGTGGCCTTCGGCTTTTCGGCCTCGGTACACGGTGTGGTGCTGGGCTGGCTGGTGCTCTCGACGCCCTTCAACCCGGAGCCGCGCAAATCCGTTTACGACGAAGTCATCCGGCCGCATGAGGACCACCTGGTGTGGTACAACCTGCACGACAGCCTGCCGGATGTTTCGCCCTCCGCTACGTCGCGAGACCGCCGGCCGCCGCGCGCGCGGACCAAGTTCCACCAGACGCTGGTGGCGGGCACTAAGGACCGCCCGCACGACCGCCAGATGATCTGGATGCCGCAGCCGGAAGTCCACACGCCGAAGCTGCCGCCGCTTCCGAACGTGCTGGCGGTGGCGCCGCGGCCGGTGCGGCCGTTCGTGCCGCCGCCAACGCCGCGCATCACCGCTCCGGCGCCGCTGCCGCCAGCGCCCAAAGCGCCGGTCCTGGCTCTGGATGTGCCGGTATACAAGCCGGTAGTGCCGAAAGCGCCGCTTCGCCGGTTCACTCCACCGCCGCAACGGAGAGCGGGTGTGCATGCGGCCGCGCCGCTGCCCGAGGCGCCCACAGCCAAGACGCTGGCCGTGGCCATCCCGGAGTACAAACCGGCGTTGCCGCGGGCGCCCCATCGCCGGTTCACTCCGCCGCCGGCGGCCCACCGCGCCGCGCTGCCCGCCCTGGAGTTGCCCGAGGCGCCGGGCTCCGGAGCGTCCATGGCAGTGCAAACGCCGGCGTATCATGCGGCTATTCCGGCTGCGCCGCTGCGGGAATTCACTCCGCCGCAGCGCAAAGCCGCGGTCGCCAAAGGAGCCGCGCCGCTACCGGATGCTCCCGCGGCGGCTTCCGCGCCGCAGGTGGCGCCGGCGGCCGAGCTGGCGATCGCCGGCCTGGACCCCACCAAGCTGACCGATCTTCCCAAGCCGCCCGGCTCGCGAGAGGCTAATTTTTCGGCCGGTCCGGAAGTGCGCCCCAAAGGCGGCACGACCGCGCCCGGCGAAACCAATACGCGCGTGGTGGTGCCGGGCCTGCTGGCGCGCGGCGGCACGGCCGCTATACCCGGCGCGATCCCGCCGGCGCGGCCGAGGCCGATCGACCTGCTGCACCCGCTGGACGCCGTGCTGCCGCCGCCCGGGCCGCACGCCACGCGGGTTTCCGATGCGCCCGATCCGCTGCTCGAAGGCCGCGCGATTTACACCATGGCCATCCAGATGCCCAACATCACCAGCTTTTCGGGGAGCTGGATGGTGTGGTTCGCCGAGCGCGACTCGCTGGGCGGGAAGGTGGATATGCAGCCACCGGTCCCGCTGCGCAAAGTCGATCCCAAGTACGTGGCCACGGCGGTGGCCGAGCGGGTGGAAGGCAAGGTGCGCCTCTCCGCCATCATCCGCAAGGATGGCCATATAGACGAGGTGGTGCTGCTGCGCCACCTGGACCCGCGGCTGGACCAGACCGCCGAGGAGGCCCTCTCCAAATGGATTTTCGAACCTGCGCGCCGCGATGGCGTGGCCATTGACGTGGATGCGGTGTTCGAAATTCCTTTCTACCTGGCCCCCCGGCCGAAATCCGACCGCTGATGCGCCAATACCTGATCATCGACGCCGACGACACGCTCTGGGAAAACAACATCTACTTCGAGCGCGCCTTCGACGAATTCGTGGAATTCCTGGACCACTCGTTGCTCAGCCCGCGCGAGGTGCGCGATGTGCTGGACGAGATCGAAATGGCCAACGCCCGCATTCATGGCTACGGTTCGCTGAACTTCGGCCGCAACCTGCGCCAGTGCTACCAGCGCCTGGTGGAGCGGGAAGTGGAAGCGGACGACCTGCACACGGTGATGGGATTCGCCGAGCGCATTCTGGAGTGTCCCCTGGAGGTGATTGAGGGCGTGGAGGAGACGCTGGCGTATCTGGCCGGGCGGCACCACCTGACGCTCTTCACCAAGGGGCATGTGGAAGAGCAGCGGCTCAAGCTGGACCGCTCCGGTTTGGGCGGATTCTTCGGCCACACGGCCATCGTGAAGGAGAAGGACGCGGCAGCCTACCTTCGGCTGGTGGAGGAGCGGGGCATGGATCCCGGCAGCACCTGGATGGTGGGGAACAGCCCGAAATCCGACATCAACCCGGCACTGGAAGCGGGGCTGAATGCGGTGTATGTGCCGCACCCGCACACCTGGGTGCTGGAGAAGCAGGAGATCCGTGCGGGCGCCGGGAGGCTGCTGCGGCTGGAGCGGTTTGAGGCGCTGCGAGGGCATTTCTGAGAGGCGCGGGGGCTGAGGGATCGGGGGGGCTTGGTTGCGGAAGGCAGGGGCAGGGGGCCTGCCGGTGTCAGGCCGGCCTATCTCGGGAGGAATCCGCATCGCAACCCGAGCCCGCGCTGACCGCAGGCGCGCATTCTCCGGGTGGCGCGTATTTCGGACCGGGATGATAGCCACTACGGTGAAGGCCGTTTGATGCCAGCTAGCGCGGGGTGACTCCACAGCGAACCCCGCGGGGTTGTCCCTCGCAGTAAACTTGAATGCATCAAACCCATGTCCCTTTCGGTCGGCGACAAACTTGGGCCGTACGAGATCCTCGGGCCTCTTGGCGCTGGCGGCATGGGAGAGGTGTGGAAAGCTCGCGACCTTCGACTGGGCCGGATCGTCGCGATCAAGGTCTCACAAGGCAATTTCACCGACCGGTTCGAGCGCGAAGCGAAGGCCGTTGCTGCATTGAATCATCCCAACGTCTGCCAACTCTACGACGTCGGGTCCACCGGCGGCGCCGGCCATCTGGTCATGGAGCTTGTGGAGGGCTCGCCGATTGCCGCGGCGGATAGCCTGCGCAAGCTGCTCGATCTGGCAGTCCAGATTGCGGACGGGCTGACCGCGGCACATGCCTTGTCGATTGTGCATCGCGATCTCAAGCCGGACAACATCCTGGTCACGCGCGACGGGAGGGTGAAGATCCTCGACTTCGGCCTGGCCAGGCAAGCCGCGGCCGCCGCGGGTGCCGGCGACGTTACGCAAACAATGAGCGTGACCGATCCGGGCACCACCGTAGGCTCGGTCAACTATATGTCGCCCGAACAGGCGCGGGGAGAAAAGGATCTCACGCCACAGTCGGATCAGTTCTCCTTCGGTCTCGTCTTATACGAACTGTCCACCGGCAAGCGGCCCTTCCGGCGAGGGAGCGCGGCGGAGACGATGGCCGCCATCATTCGCGAGGAGGCCGAGCCGCTGCCGACCTCCGTGCCGGCGCCGCTGCGCTGGGTGATCGAACGGCTGCTCGCCAAAGAACCGTCGGAGCGCTACGATTCCACGCGGGATCTGTATCGCGAACTCAAGCACATCCGGGACCGGCTCTCGGAAAGCGTGAGCGCGGTCCAGACGGTTCCGCCCGCCGCAGTGCCGCGGCGAAAACGGCTGCTCGTTCCCCTCGTGGCGGGCATCGCGTGTATGATCGCGGGAGCCGTCGGCGCAGCGCTGCTGCTGCCGCAATCTTCCGACGGGCCCCATCTGGAGAATTACAAATACACCTTCATAACGCGGGACGGGGCCGAACACCGTTTTGTGCGATGGTCACCCGATGGGCAGAACATCGCCTACACGGCGCGGGTCAACGGAAGGATGCAAGTCTTCACGCGCCTCCTCGACGGTGCCGATGCCGTACAGCTTTCCAAGGCCGGCCACGACTGCTCCGCGCCATTCTGGTCCCCCGACGGCGCGACTGTCTATTACGTCTCCGGCGGTAATTTATGGTCCATTCCGGCTGCGGGCGGCGCCGCGCAAACGGTGTTGGAGGGCGTCGGTTCCGCCGCGCTTCATCCCGACGGCAAAACAGTCGCGTTCGAGCGCGGCGGTAATATCTGGATGACCCGCTCCTTCAACAGCAGCCAAGCAAGGGAATTCTGGCAGGGTCCCGTCATCGTCAGCTTTGGTTTCAGTTTCTCTCCTGACGGCTCCAAACTCGCCGTCCCTGCCACGAGCGGGCTCTGGCTTTTGCCGTACCCATCCGGTACGCCCCGGAAACTCGAAACCGGTGGCATCTTGACCTGGACAAGCTGGTTTCCCGATAGCCGGCATTTGTTGGTAGCCATACAGGGCACCGGTGAGGGCACGCTTTCTATCCTGGACGTAGTAGACGGCGCGCGGCGAACGGTCGCCTCCGCCTCCCCCCTGATGAATTATCCCGCCGTCTCTCCGGATGGAAAGCGCATCGCCTACACGAGCGGCCTGGTTGGATGGGATGTGATCGAAGTGTCGATACCGGGCGGCGAAGTCCGCACGCTGGTCTCGGGCGGCGCCTGGTGGCCCGATTGGGCTCCCGCCGGGACGCATTTTATCTATTCGGTCCCTATTGGCAGAAGCCGGGGAATTGAGGACCGTCAGCCGGGCGAGGAAGGATTTTCCCGCCTATTGGTGGAGGGCCTCATCGGCGATCCGCGTTGGTCACCCGATGGCAAGCGCATCGTCTTCTCCACCCAGGTCGGCAGAACGTCGAAACTCAAGATGGTGAACGCCTCGGGAGGGGGCGCCGTCATACTGAACGCCGACCCGTACGAGTCTCCCGAAGGAATGTCTTGGTCGCCGGACGGCCTGTGGATTTCCTACTTGGGATCCGCGCGCGGGAAAACAGAGGTTGTCAAGATTCGTGCCGCGCCCGCCGGGGTTCCCGTAGCATTGACGGACGTGAGCCCGCAAGCCAACCTCCGTCTGGGAACCCGTTGGTCGCCGGCGGGGGATTGGATCGCATATCCGTCCGCGGGTGGCATCGATCTGATCTCACCGGATGGAAAATCCACGCGCACGCTGACGACGCGCGCCTTCGCTGCTTATGGCTTCTCGCGCGAGGGCAGTCAGATCTACGGCATTTTCCAAAACACCACGGGCCAGGGCGGGCAGTGGCAGCTTTTTTCCGTAAATGTGAAGACGGGCGCGGAGAGATTTCTCGCGCCAGTCGATCTTCCCGCCTCCGCCGACAGCCTCGCGGGATTCAGTATCCATCCCGATGGCAGACGGTTTCTTACTTCGTTCTCAAAGTTCCCGTTCGATATTTGGATGCTGGAGGGCTTCCCGCCGCCGCGGCCGCGGACACTGCTGGATCGGCTGCTGCATCGATAAGCATACCGGGACGGTAGCCAATGTGCGCCGGGAGCTTCGGATCATCTGGCCTTGTGATCGCGATATTTGCGGAATGATCGCGCACTGGACTGAGGCCGGTTAACTTCGGCCACTCGGAGATTGGATGGGACGGCGGTCTGGGCGTTGTAACCACAGGTCAACCAGAAATCAGGTCGCCTGCAAGGCGAGGTCGTTTTGCCGGCTGCCAAACTGTCTTAAACGCCTATGCGTGGGCCTCGGTCCTGCCCCGCACCGGCCCCATACCCCGCCGCTCCGCCGAATTTCGCGGCGATTCGCTAATGATATACTCAGCGACTACGCTTCCACAGGAGGGTTCCGAACGTGCCCGAAGTGCCTGGCCAGGAATTGGAACGATGGTCTGAAATCGAAGCGCTTTCCACGGAGGAATTGGAGTCGTGGCTTCGCGACGAGCGGCAACGGCCGGTGCTGGAGGAGTATTTCGGGAAGGCCGAGTACAGCCGGCTGCGTAAACTGGCGACGCTTCCGCGCACCGGCACTTCGACGCCGGCAAAGAGATCGTGCTGCTGCCCGGGATCATGGGGTCGGAACTCTCCGACCTCAGCGGGATCTACGGCAGGCTTTGGCTGAACTACGTAAAAATTCTGGCGGGGGACGGGTTTGGGGCCCTCGAACTGGCCGCTCAACAGCTCAGCAATATTCAGGCCACCGGCCTGCTGCGCCGCTACTATACCCACCGGCTGGTTGTGGAACCGGTAGCCGGCAAGCTCGACATGGACCAGGGAACGCCGGAGTGGATTTACCGTCTAACCCGCGGGCATCCGTTCTGCACCCAACTGGTGTGCTTCGCGGTGGTGGAGCAGCAGCGACGGAAGAAGAAGCGGCTGGTTACCCTTGGCGACGTGGACACCGCGGCGCACAGCCTGCTGGAAACCGGACAGAGCCACTTTGCCTATATCTACGACGAGCTGCCCGCCGACTTGCGGCTGCTGTTGACGGGCGTGGCGGGCTGGAGTGGTCCGGGGAAGCCGATTCTGGCGGCCGAGGTGGCCAGCCGGTATGGCAGTTACCGGCTGCCCGCGAGTGCCGGCGCGATTGAGAAGTCCCTGGACCAGCTTGTGGACCGGGGAATTCTGGTGAGCGACCATTCGGGAGGCGAGAAGACCTATCAGTTCCGGGTAGAGTTGGTGCGCATGTGGGTGGAGATACACCGAGGTTTGAACGCGAGCTCAGCCAGTTTGGGCCGGCGTAGCCAGGGGGGCCTGGGTTCACCGGAGAGACGCGGAGGAAGCGCGGAGAAGAAAAAAGAGAGGGCGCAGGCGGAGTAGAGTTTTGCGAAGGGCGCCCCCGCATTGAATCGAAGCCGCGAGAATGAGAGAACAAGGAGAGCACAATGGTACACAATCCGGGATTTCTGAAACTGGTGAACGACGCGAAGTCGCGGGTCCAGCAGATCGATATCGAAGGCTACAAGCAGATGGTCGGGAGCGGGCAGCCGCATTTGCTGGTGGATACCCGCGAGGATGGCGAATGGGCCGCGGGGCACGTGGCGGGCGCGGCGCATATGAGCAAGGGCGTGATCGAGCGCGACATCGAAACCAAGGTGCCCGATAAAGACGCCACGCTGGTGCTCTACTGCGGCGGCGGCTACCGCTCGGCGCTGGTGGCGGACAACCTGCAGAAGATGGGATACACCCACGCCATCTCGCTCGATGGCGGCTGGCGGGCGTTGAAAGAATCCGGGCTGCCGCTCGAAAAATAGCGCGCGGCTATTTCCGGATCAGCCACACTTCGGCCACTTGCAGGCCGCGGCCGGCATCGCCCAAACCGGTCTCGCGATACCACTTCAAATCCAGCGTGCCGGTGGCCGTCGCCTCGTGCGGAATATCGAATTCCAGCGGCTTGAACGGGACCGGGCGCGAGATCAAGCCGTGGATCTCGATGCCGTTGGCGGCCGTCAGGCGAATGCGCGGACGCGTGGAATCGCCCGCGTACACTACGCGGATCTTGTACTGCGCGCTCGGGTCCAGGTCGTGGTAGACCATCTCCAGGGGCGCATCGTAGAGCGCTTCGGCATCGTCCCACCAGGAGCGCGGATCGCTCACCACCATGCCGCCCAGACTGCGAATGGCAAAGCCCACCATCGAGGATTGGAAATACGCCGGGTCGTTGGCGAAGCCCGCGCCGCGCACCAGGTGAGGCTGCCGCGTGAGATTGCCCAGGTCGTCGTAAAAGCCGCCCGGACCGGGGTTGGTCCAGTTCACGATCTCGTCCAGCGCCTTCAGGCGTTCGCGTTCGTCGGGCAGCTTGCGGATCTCGGCGAAACGCGCCACCAGCCAGACGCGATTGTTCAACGGCAGATCGATGGTATCCAGGTTGGCGCCGCGCTCGGTGGCGATGGCCTTGTAGCGCGGCACGCTCAACTGCATGCGGATGCTTTGGAACAGCGCCTCGGCCAGCTCGAAGACGCGCGCCCGTGCCCACTGCGCCACCGGACTGGTGAGCGCGCGATTCAGGCTTTCTTCGGCTTGCGTCATGGCCAGCAGGCTGCCCAGCCGCGGCGCGTCATGCAGCCGGTCCAGCGCCTGGTTTTCCAACTGGGTTTCGTAAATCAGCCGCGCGCGATCGTAGTAATCGTAATAGGCGCGATAGAGGGCCTGCTGAAAGCGCCAGTTTTCGAGCACCTGCGGAGGGGCGGTGTGCTCCATGGATTGAAATTGCTCGATCGTGGTACCCACGCCGGCATTGGCCGCCAGCGGTCCCACCCAGTTGCGCTCCAGCGCCAGCAGCCCTTGGGCGAAGCTGTCGGCGAAGCGCTCACCGATGAAATACCGGCCGAACTCGCGCAGGATCTCGACGACCGGCGTATCCGGGTTCCATCCCAGGCCGCTCCACACGAACTTGTTGACATCGTCGTTGACGCCTTCGGAATAGGTCGAAAAGCCGATAGCCTGTTTTTCGTAGAGGTGGAAGATCTGGGCCTCCTGCGTAGGCCGCGGATTAATCACTTCGCGGCCTTCGGTGGTGGCGTAGGCCAGGTCCCAATCGGGGACCGGGTACTGGCTGTGGCGCGAATGGGTGATGTCCGGATAGCGCCGGATGGGATATTGCGCCGGAACCTTGGCGCGAAATTCCGGCAGCGGCATACGCACCTGCGGGCCGTACACCACGCCGCTCAACCAGGCCGGCTTGCGGTTCATGATGTCGAACCATTCGTTCAGCCATTCGGTCGAAAAGCTCTGCGGCGACATCCACATCTGCGCCTTGGGATGGAACCGGTGCAGGGATTCGGTCTGCTTTTCCAGCAGCGCCATCAGGTATTTCGGCTCGGTACTGCCGGGATCGCCGCCGGGAACGAACACCGCGTCGATCCTCGGCAGGCGGCGGAACACGCCGGCCCATTCGTTCAGGGCGAATTCCACCGTGGCGGGATTGGAGTAATCGCGATCCATGGCCGGATACCAGATCCACACGTCGATGCCGTATTCGTCGCAGATGCGCGAAACTTCGGCCATCATGTCGATCTTGGGCAGCAGGAAATGGGGGCTGTCGTCGGCATCGTCGGAGCGCGGCGGGATCAGCTCGATAGTGTTGGTGCCGAAGATCGCCAGGTCGCGGATGTATTGTTCGTATTGCGCCGGGGTCCAGCCATCGTAGGTGTTCACTTTCGGGCGATAGCCGAGTTGATGGCCACGGAGGCGATAGCGCGGAGCGGTGGAAACGGTCAGCGAATCGTCCACTTCCAGGGTCTGCCGCTCCATGCGCAGATGGCGCAGCAGGTAGCCGGCTCCGAATAGCGTGCCGCGCGCATCGTTGCCGGCGATGGCCACGCCGCCCGCGCCGGCCTTCACGCGGTACCCATCGGCGCCGGCCGTGGCCGCGGGCAACCCCGCCGCGCGCGGCCCGAGCTCCGCGGCCGTGCCGAGGGCGATCACCGGCCGCCCGGCCGCGGGCGCCGCGTGGGTCACCTCCAGGCGGATCTGCGTCCGCTTAGCGATCTCCTCGGTCAACATTTGAGCGGCTTTCTGTTCCGGCCCGGGAGCCGCCGCCGGCACCAGAATCACCGCGTTGCGCAGGTCTGCGCCGGTTAATGCGCCAGCAAACCAGGCCAGCGCCGCGAGAGTTCTGAAGGAATTCATGGAACCCCGATTATATGCCCAGCCCCGAGATGCGGTAACCTGCCCATGGAGGCAGAGAAGTGAAACTTTCCCGACGCACCCTGATTACGGCGGTATCGGCCGCCGCCGTGGCGCAAGCGCAGCGCACCCGCGTTCCCAGTTGGAAGCCCATGCTTGGCGTGCTGGGACAGTTCTCGGACGCCAACCTGGAATTCGTAAAGGCCGAGGGCTTCACCAGCATGGAATTGCGCCTCGATCCCCGCCGTCTGGACGATGCCGCCGTCGCCGCCATCAAGGACAAGATCCGCACCGCCGGCATCTACGTTTCTTCGCTCGAGCTGGGCGGCAACCACATCGACCCCGATCCCGCCAGGCGCGAGCACCCAGAAACCAATACGCCAGCAAATGATCTGAGCTGGCCGGCAAGATGGGGGTGCCCTACACCGGCGGCGCGTCCGGCACCATCAAGGGATCGCCGCTGGCCGGCAGGTGGACGAGATCGTCAGGTTTACACCGAAAAATATTTTCCGCTGTGCGAAAAGTACAAAGTGCGCATGCTGTGGGAGCCGTACGCCGGCGGGCCCAATATCGCCACCGGGCCGGTGGGGTGGGAAGCGCTTTTCAAGGCTTTTAACGACAGTCCGCATGGTGGGTCTGCAATTCGACCCCTCACACCTGGTGTGGCAGTTCATGGACCCGGTGGCGGCGGCTCGCGAATTCGTCGCCAAGATCTACGACTTACATCTGAAGGACACCGAAATTCTGTGGCCGATCGTGCGGCGCGCCGGAATCAGCCGGTGGACAACCGCAAGCTGGTGGCGCTTCCGCGTGCCCGGTTACGGCTCGGTGGATTGGAAAGGCTTCTTCGCGTGCTTTCGGAGGCGGGCTACACCGGCGCCATGAACATCGAAAACGAAGACCAGTTTTACTACCCCGAATTACAACGGCGCCGATTTCACCGAGAAGTTCAAACGCGGATTTGACGGTGGCCCACGAGTTTCTGAAAACCCTGGTGCCGCCGGTAACCGCGTAAGCCGCCCAAGGAGACTCGATGCCCGGTACCCCGTGGATTAATCCCGTCAAGCAACGGCTCGCCGCTGGACTTCCGGTGGTAGCCGCCACCATCACCACCGCAAGCGTGGAGATTGCGGCCCAGACCGCCAACCTCGGCTTCGATTTTTTATGGATCGAGATGGAGCACTCGCCCATCACCCTGGAGACCCTGCGCCACATGGTGCTGGCCACTCGCGGCCTGCCCGCGCTGCCGTTTCGCGCGCGTGCCGGTGAACGAGATATGGACCGCCAAGCGGGTGCTGGACGCAGGGCGTCAGCGGCGTGATGTTCCCCTTCACCAGCACGCCCGAGCTGGCGCGCCAGGCGGCGGCCGCGTGCCATTATCCGCCCGCTGGACGGCGCGGATCGGGCGCCGGCCTGGCGCGCTTCACTTGGCCCGACGCGGCGATGCGCGTACTACGATTCCGCGGACGCGAACGTCATCGTGATCGCCATCATCGAAGAGGCGCGCGCAGTGGAGCGCATCGACGAGATCGCCGCCACGCCGGGCGTCGACGTGCTCTTCATCGGCACCAGCGATCTTTCGTTCTCGCTCGGCCTGCGCGGCGACCAGGGCCATCCGCAAGCTGCAGGAAGCCATCGCCAAGGTGGTCGACGCCGGCAAAAAGCACGGCAAGTTTCTGGGCCGGCCCGCGGGCACGCCCGAGCAAAGTCGCCGCAGTATCTCGAACAGGGCTTCCAGCTCTTCCAGGCGCCCACCGAGATCGGCTTCCATCGGCCGGCGCGGGGCGTATCAGACCGCTTCCAATCGTGGCAGGAGCGCTCGAATGGGAAACGGCGACGCGCGCCATCACTGATCGCCGAAGCCCTCGCTACAAGTGGTACGTGGTGGCGATGCTGTGGTGGATCGCGTTCTTCAACTACGCCGACCGCCAGGCGATCTTCTCGGTTTTTCCGCTGCTCGAAAAAGAATTCGATCTGAGCCCCTGCAACTGGGCTTGCTCGGTTCGTCGTTCGCCGTGGGTGTACGGCATTGGGCGCGCCGTTCGCGGCATGGTGGTGGACCGGGTGCGGCGCAAATCGGCCATCCTGGGCGGGCTGCACGCCTGGAGCGTCATCTGCATGGCAACAGCGCTCTCTCGCAATTTCACCGCACTGCTGTTGTTCCGCGGCGCGGAAGGCTGGGAGAGACGTTCTACTTTCCCGCGTCGCATGTCGCTGCTGAGCGATTATCACGGCAGCCGTCACGCGTTCGCGCGCCCTGGGCTTTCACCAGACCAGCGTCTACATCGGAACCATCGCGGGCGGCTTTTTCGCCGGCGCTGATCGGCCAGCGCTACGGCTGGCGCTGGTCGTTCGTGGTCTTCGGCGGACTGGGGATGCTGCTCGGCCTGGTGCTGGAGCGGTTCCTGGTCGAGCCGCGCGCGCGGCGCCTCCGATTTCACCGCCGGCCTGCACGCCCGAGCGCATCCCGCTCGCGTGAATTCCTGCTCATCCTGCGGACCACGCCCACTGCCTGTGCTGCTGATGGCGGCCTTCCTGTGCGCGAACTTCGTCGCCGTGGTGTTACTCTCCTGGATGCCCAAATTCCTGTTTGACCGGTTCCATCTCAGTCTGGCCGCCGCCGGGTTTGACGGCCACTATTTTCGTGCAACTGGCCAGCATGGCCGGCTCGCCCCTGGGCGGCTGGCTGGCCGATCTGCTCCACCGGCGCACGCCCGGCGGCCGGATGATCGTGCAAACCATCGGCGTATTCGGCGGCGCCCCGTTTGTGGTGCTCTGCGGCTTGACCCATTCCACCGCCTGGCTGGCCTTCGCGCTCGTCGCCTGGGGATTGTTCAAGGGGCTGTACGACGCCAACATCTTCGCCTCCATGTTCGACGTGATCCGCCCCGAAGCGCGCGGCACGGCCGCCGGCTGCATGAACATGGTGGGCTGGCTGGGCGGCGGCGGCACCGCGCCCATCGTCATCGGCTACATCGCCGAAAGCTCCGGCTTAGGTCCGGCCATCGCCATGGCCGCGGCGGTGTATGTAGTGGCCGGCCTGCTGCTGATCACCGCGATTCTGAAGTACGTGCGGCGGGACGCCGAGAAGATGCAGGCGGAGCTCGAGGCGGGGTTTGGAATGCCTCAGAAGGCGTAGGCGGCCCCGAAAAGCCGCCCCTTCGCGGGTTTCGGGAGTATCTTGAAAGTAAGGGAGCACTCATGTCGTCTGCCAACGCTCTGCGTTCCGTTGCCGGTTTGCTGTTTGCGGCGATCACCGCCTGCGCGGCCGCGCCGATTCCGCCTCCGGCCACCGATGTACCGCTTACTCAACAGCCCGGCAAGGAAACCGCCGTCTTTGGGGGCGGCTGCTTTTGGGGCGTGCAATCCGTATTTGAGCGGGTGAAGGGCCTTTTGGCCACCACCGCCGGGTATTCGGGCGGCTCGGCGCAAACCGCCACGTACCGCCAGGTGGGCACCGAGACCACCGGCCATGCGGAATCGGTCCAGGTGGTCTTCGATCCGTCGCGCATCACCTACAGCCAACTGCTCAGAATCTACTTCTCGGTGGCCCACGACCCGACGCAGTTGAACCGGCAAGGGCCGGATGTGGGAACGTCGTACCGGTCGGTGATCTTCTACACCAGCGAAGACCAGAAGCGGCTGGCCACGGCGTATATCGCGCAGTTGGATGCGCAGAAGGTTTTTCCGAAGCGCATCGTCACCCAGGTCACGCCGCTCAAGGCGTTCTATCGCGCCGAGGATTATCATCAGGATTACGCGTATTACAATCCCGGCAATCCCTACATCGAAGTCTGCGACCGGCCCAAGATCGAGGCGCTCAAGCAGCAGTTCCCGGACCTGTTCGTGGACTATAAGCCGGCCAAGAAAAAGTAACGCGTATTTGCCGCGGTACGCCTATTTGCCGCGATAGAAAACGCGCCAGACCTTACCCTTCTGGCTCTCGGTAATGTAGAGCGAACCATCCGGCGCCTGCGCCACGCCATCCGCCCGTGCCACCGCATCATTGGGGTTCATAATAGTCGGCTTCCCGGCGAACCCGCTGGCGAAGATCTCGAACTTCCCCGAGGGATTGCCGCCGCTGAAGGGCTGGAAGGTGACGTTGGAAACTTCCTGCGCCAGCGGCGCGCGGTTCCAGGAGCCGTGGAAGGCGATGAACATGCCGTTGCGATAGTGCGCCGGAAACTGGCGGCCGGTATAGAACATGGCATCGACGGGCGCCCAGTGGGCCGGGAAGGCGGTGAGCGGCAGCTTGAATTGGGAGCAGCGGCCGACGGTCTTGCCATCGCCGCCGTACTCGGGATTGAGGAACAGCTTGCTCTGGGTGTAATCGTAGAAGCAGTAGGGCCAGCCGAAATTGTCTCCCTGCTTATCGACGCGGTACATCGGCTCGGCCGGCCGCGTGGCGTTCTCCTCGGCGGTGAACTTACCCGGCCACAGTACGTCGAGCTGGTCGCGATTGTTCATCACGACGTAGAGCGCGCCATCGTGCCACGCGATGGCAGGCATCTGCCGCATCCCGGTGGCGTAGCGTACCCCGTCGGCCTGCGTCTGGCCGAGCTTACTGTCGCTGAATTTCCAGATGCCGCCATGCTCCGCCAGGATCGGGCAGGGGTCCTGGCCGGGGGATTGCCGCGAACGGTCGCGCACCTGGCAGGCGTTGGAAGGCGCGCCGATATTGACGTAGAGCGATCCCTTCCCGTCGAAGGCGATGCCTTTGTCGCCGTGCTGCTGCACGCCTTCGAGACCGGAGACTACGATCTCGGGCGGCCCGGGTGGCTTGAGCTGGCCGGGAGTCATTTTGTAACGCTCCACCGAGTTCACCTTGGCGACGTACAGGTAGCCGTAGTGCATTGCGATGCCGGTAGTGCTGCCATTCCCGAACTTTTCGATAGTTTCGAAGCGGCCGTCGCCGTTATCGTCGCGGAGCGCGGCGATGCCGCCATTCAAGAGCGCGACGTAGAGATCGCCATTGGGGGCTACCGTGGCGTGGCGCGCCTCACCAAGATTATTGGCAGCCACCAGGGCGCAGAACCCCGAAGGCAGCTTGAGTCCGCCGTTATCGGGATCGCAGGCAATCGGTCCGGCGGCATGCGCCGTGGCGCTCAGCAGCATGCCGGCGACGGTCCACAGGCCAATCGCGAGGGGCTTCGTGTGGGTCATAGTGGCTTATCGAAGACGGATGTCTCTTTTAGTTTATACGTTACGATATGGGTGTGAAGGGCTTGGCGTGGACGCGTTGGGCGAGCCTGGTAGCGGCGCTGGGACTCGCGCAGTGGCTGGTACGGGCGCAGGAACATGCCTCCACGCGCGGCGGCGTTTACACCGAAAGCCAGGCCAGCCGCGGGCAGGCATCTTATAAAACAGCGTGCGCGTCGTGCCATGGCGAAACGCTGAAGGGTTCCGGCGCGGCCACGCCCCCGCTCGCGGGCCCGGACTTCACCATGAACTGGACCGGGCAGACGCTGGACGATCTGTTCGAGCGGATTCAGACCACCATGCCGGGGGATCATCCCGGGAAACTTTCTCGCGATGAGAATGCCGGCATCCTGGCTTATATTCTGAAGGTCAACCAACTGCCGGCGGGCCAGACCGACCTGCCCACCAGCTCGGACGCGCTGAAGCAGATCCAGTTCGAAGCGCCCAAGGAATGAGCGTCCTTAGACCGACACGGCCTCAGCGGTGTGCACCACCACGTCGATGGCCGGCGTGTTCAGCAGCGTGTTGTGGATCAGGCACGCCTTCACGGCGCGCAGGACGCCCGCCTGGTGCTGTGCGTCCAATGCGGGCACGTCCACCTCAATCTGAAAGTGTCCCAGCCTGGCAGGCTGGGTGGCCTTGTCCGCGGACACCTTGATTTTCAATCCGCCGTCCGGCAGAGACCGTGTTTTCAGATATTGTGCGGCGTAGAATCCGGCGCACGTTCCCAGCGAAACCAGCAAAAACTCCGGCGGGGTCATCCCGCTGTCCAGGCCGCCGTTCGCCGGCGGTTGGTCGCAGATCACCCGGTGGCCGCGGGAGATCGCCTCGAATTTCACTGCACCCAGGTGCAGAATCTCGACTTCCATAAATTGTCTCTCTACAGGGGAAGATGCAGGTTTAGAGAAATGGTGACGGGAAGCGGCTGGTTACTCCGCGATTTCGCGGAGGTCATCGATCCAATAACCCGGGGCGAAGCGGGCCAGTCTTCGGCCTTGCCGTAGCCGCAGGAACCGCGCAGGTTTCTACCCCGGCGCGTTTGCCGGCTTTTCCTGTCGGCGGAGGCTGCGGGATGGCCCGATCCATCGGTGCGCGCAAAAATCGGGACGTGAGAGAATATCTGTCGATCGATCCGTGACGCCGGCGGGACGGGCGCTCAGACGTGGCCGATATCTTCATCAGTTACGCGAGTACGGACCTCCCCAGGATCAAGCCTCTGGTGGACGCATTGGTCCAGCGGGGCTGGTCTGTCTGGTGGGACCGTACCATTCTGCCGGGAGAGACCTGGGATGAGGTAATCGACGCCGCGTTGAACGCTGCCCGATGCGTCATTGTCCTATGGTCCCGGGATTCGGTCAGGTCCCAATGGGTACGGACGGAAGCCGAGGAGGGGCAACGGCGCGGACTCCTGGTTCCGGCGCTGCTCGATGACGTGGATGCGATTCCGCTGGCGTTTCGCAGGATTCAGGCGGCGAAGCTGGCCGTCTGGTCTGGGGCGCTGCCGAACGCCGAGTTCGACAAACTGGTCCGGGCCGTGTCGAAGGTTTTGTCGGACGCCGCTCCTCAAGCGCTGGGCGCAGTGGCAGCGCCCGCCACGGCCGAGGCGGACACCACAACGCCGGAGCCGGACGCGCAGAGTATCGATCAAGCCGATGCCGCCAGGAAATCGTGACCGGGAGGATCCAGCCCCGAAGTGCCAGACCCCCTTGCACCAAGGTCACTTAGTCTATTTCCCGCCGGCAAAGTCTC
Organism: Bryobacterales bacterium; assembly: GCA_963803725.1. Classification (GTDB taxonomy): domain Bacteria; phylum Acidobacteriota; class Terriglobia; order Bryobacterales; family Bryobacteraceae; genus JOPF133. The sequence continues at coordinate 97,094 of CAWDOH010000011.1, forward strand.
CCGCGGCGGATTTTTCTGCCGCCAGAGCTGTCATCGCGGCCTTCTCGATGAGGTGCGCGACCGCTTGCGGTTGCGACACATATATGGCGTGGCTGCCCTTCACCTCGACTACCGTCGCGCCCGCGCGTTTGGACATCATCCGTTGGGCATCGGGCGGGATCATCTTTGTCTTCGGTGGCGACCATGTACCAGCTGGGCTTGGTTCGCCACGCCCCCTGGGTGACCGCGCCATTGAGCGCATCGAGACCCCATGGGACTTGCGAGTCGGCCATGAACGCCGCCGCCGCCGGACTCACGTCCCCAGCGAATGCGGCCGGGAACTGCGAGCGATCCAACAGCAGGAATCCGTCTTGCGGCGGCATGATCGGCGGAACCGGCGCGCCGGGCGGTGGATCTTTGAGCAGCGATCCCACCGATTCGCCCTTGTCCAATGCGAACGCCGTGATGTAAACCAGGCCGACGACCTTCGGATCGTTGCCCGCTTCCGAGATTACCGCCCCGCCATATGAGTGACCGACGAGAATCACCGGGCCATTCTGCGCGTCGATTGCTCGTTTGGTCACCGCTACGTCACCGGCTAGCGAGATAGTGGGATTCTGGACGATGGTGACCGTATAGCCTTCTTTCTTCAGGGCCTTGTAGACGCCCTCCCAACCGGACCCGTCCACGAAACCGCCGTGGACCAGAACTATATTCTTCACATGTGTCGATCCGTTCGTTTGTGCCATAAGCTCTTTCCCCGTGCTGAACATGAGCGTCATGGTCGTCAGCGCACCCAACCCAATCGCTAACTGAACCGTGCGTTGAAGCATTTCTGAAATCTCCTCACTATGGGGAGGCGGGAACAAGCAGCGAAAACTACCACAACCTCGGCTAAAATTCAGGGAGAGCATAAAATCGCCTTGATGATCCCCCACACGATAGAGTCCCGCGCCGAAATCACGCGGCTTCTGGAGGCATGGGGACAGGGCGACAAGGCGGCGCTCGATGCGCTCATCCCGGTGGTCCATCGGGAACTCCGGCGTCTCGGCCATCGCTACATGCAGAGGGAACGGACCAACGCTGCTTTCCAGACCACCGAACTGGTCAACGAAGTTTATATCAAGCTGCTCGATTGCAGCCGAGTCGGCTGGCAGGACCGCGCGCATTTCTTTGCTGTTGCGGCTCAATTGATGCGCCGGGTGCTGGTAGATCTGGCGCGTTCGCGGCGCTACGCCAAGCACGGCGGCGAAGCCATTCGCGTCACTTTCGAAAAGTGCTGGATATGCCGGATGTCCACGCTCCCGACTGGGTCGCGCTGGATGACGCGTTGAAGACCCTGGAAGCGCTCGACGCGCGCATCAGCCAAATGGTGGAACTGCGCTTCTTTGGCGGCTTGGGAGTGGAGGAAACCGCCGAAATACTACAGGTTTCCCCACAAACGGTTCATCGCGACTGGCGATTCGCCAAAACCTGGCTGCGGCGCGAGTTGACTCGCGGCCAGGCAGTATGAGCGATTCGCCGCGTTTCCTCGAAATCAAACGTCCTTACCACGCTGCGGTCGAACTGCCACCGCCAGAGCGCGCCCCCTTTCTGGACGGGGCTTGCGCCAACGACCAGGCTCTACGACTCGAGGTGGAATCTCTGCTGCACCACGATCGGGCTGACGAGAGCGACCTTCTCGATCATCCGGCGGTGGAAGCCGGAGCCCGCATGCTTGTAATGGACGAGGCCGAACAAGCCATCGAGCCTGGAAAAGAGCTTGGGAACTACAAAATCGTGGAGCAGATCGCGCGCGGCGGCATGGGCGTGGTCTACCGCGCGGAGCAGCACCCCGTCCGCCGTACCGTGGCGCTAAAGGTCATCAAGCCGGGTATGGATAGCGAGCAGGTGATCGCTCGCTTTGAAGCGGAGCGCCAGGCATTGGCGCTGATGGACCATCCCAACATCGCCCGCGTGCTGGACGCCGGAGCCACTTCTTCCGGGCGGCTTTATTTCGTGATGGAACTCGTTGATGGCCTGCCGGTGACTGAGTATTGCGAGAAACACCGGCTCGATCTGCGCGCCCGGCTCGAACTGTTTGTGTCCATCCGCCATGCCATCCAGCATGCACACCAGAAAGGCGTCATCCACCGCGACATCAAACCGTCCAACGTGCTGGTGACCGAGTTCGACGGCAAACCGGTCCCTAAGGTGATCGATTTCGGGATCGCCAAGGCGATGCAGGAACCGCTGACTGAACGGCGCATCCACACGCAGGTGGGAGCGGTAATCGGGACGTTCGAGTATATGAGTCCCGAGCAGGCCGGCTCCATGGGCGAGGATATCGACACGCGCACGGATGTCTACTCGCTCGGCGTCATACTGTATGAATTGTTGACCGGCGCGCCGCCGTTCGACCTGCGCCGCGCCCCTTTTGACGAATGCCTGCGCCGCTTGCGGGAAGAAGAGCCGCTCAGGCCGAGCATCAGGTTGCGCAGGCTGGGTGGTTCCGCGCCACCGGCACTCGCCCGGCAGGTGCAGGGCGACCTCGACGCGATCGTGCTGAAAGCCCTTGAAAAGGACCGCGGGCGGCGTTACGCCTCGCCCGCCGATTTCGCAACGGATATCGGCCGCTATCTGCGCCATGAAGCGGTAGACGCCGTGGCCCCCTCGGCGGCCTACCGCGCACACAAATTCGCCGGACGCTACTGGATGCCACTGGCCATGATCCCCAGCGTTGTCCTGGTGCTCATTGCGGCGACTGCCATCAGCCTCCGGCAGAGCATGCGCGCCAACCGCGAAGCCGCGGTGGCCCAGGCGGTCAGCGATTTTCTTGAAGACGATGTGCTCCTCCAGGCCAGCCCGACCACGCAATCCGGACCGAACACCAAGCCCGATCCGCATCTGGAAGTACATACCGCCCTCGATCGCGCAGCCGAACGATTCGGCGTCAAATTCGCCAGCCAGCCGGAGATCGAGGGGTCCATTCGAAACACTATCGGTCAAGCTTATATCGACCTGGGGCAGTACCAGAAGGCCAGGGAGCAATTGGAGCGAGCTCTCGCTTTGCGGAGCAAGCTCTTCGGCGAGGAGGATGCGAAGACGCTGAGAACCAGCCATCGTCTAGCTGCAGAATGGCGCGGGTTGAGGCTGAGAGGACGGCGGGCTGACCGAATCAGGAAGGTCACACCGATGGCCGGTGTCTAACGAGCTAGAAATCAATGGCTTACGAGTTTCGCGACAGAAACTAGTCTAGTGCGTCAGAAGTCCTGTAACGTAGGTGCCGGAGGGGGGTGATCCGTCGATGAAAAGGAGGAGGTAACAGTTCAAGTGGCCTATTTTTGCCGAAGGAGCAGAGAGGGCGCAGACTGATGACGGCGATAGCGGATGATCGCTTCGGTCAGATACTCCAAGGCGTTGCGGCCCTGCATTCTGCAGGTTTGGGTCACAGTGAGGAGGCGCGCCGTGGCCGCCTCTCCTCGGGCGCTGCGATTGCCAAAGATGATCTTGCGCAATTGCACGGCAATACGTAAGGCTTGTTCCACGCAATTGTTGGTAGGCTCCACGCCGGGATGCTCGATGAAAGTGAACAGCCGGCCACAGTGCTGGAACAAGGCGGTGGCCATGTTGCGCACTTCTTTGTCGTCACTGTCCAGGTACTGCTCGGCGAGTGCAAACCAGCGCTTTTGCAGCGGAAGGGAGCGCAGGATCAACTGCTCCCGGTCGATTAAGCTGCCCTGGAACTTGCGCCAGAGGCGGAACAAGCGGGCATATAGCGCCAACGCGTCCCGGCAAAATCGCTGCGCGTCGGTGGTCTTGGCGAACTCCTGAATGCCCAGAATATTGCGTTTCAAGTGCGCCCAGCACAACTGAGACAACCCTTGGTGATATTTGAAATAGGCACTGAACCGGTCGCTGCACAGGATGCCCGCGAACACCGCCCCCAGCAGATGGATCAGCACGGCGGAACTGCGCGTCTTGTCCACCGTGTAGAAGACGAAGTCGCGGGCCACCAACGCCCATAAATATCGTTTCTCCCCGTTGTTGCGCCAGCCGGTTTCGTCGCTGTTCAATACGGGCTCGTTTTTCAGTTGCTGTTCCAGTTCCTGGCAGGGCTGGGCCACTGCGGCGCTGGCTTGCTCCCAACACTTTTGGGTGCTGCCCAGACTCATGGAGATGCCCAGCACCTGTACGTCCGCGCGAACCGTGTGAGTGCCGCCGACACGCTCGAATTCACGCTCCTGCAAAACGCGGAGAAGTGCGATCTGCGTTTCTATAGGCAACTCGCCGATTTCATCCAGGAAAATCGTTCCCCCCTCGGCGAGTTCGAACCTACCCAAACGCCGCTGCAGGGCTCCGGTAAATGCCCCTTTCTCGTGGCCGAACAATTCCGCGGCAATCAAGGTCTGCGGCGTGGCGGCGCAGTTCACGCTCACAAACCCTCGCGAGGAACGTTGCGACCGCTTGTGGATGGCGCGTGCGATGAGTTCCTTACCGGTGCCGGTTTCGCCGGTGATCAGGACGGTAGAATCGGTGGGCGCGACCTTGGCGACACGCGCCAGCACCGCTCGCAAAGCCGGCGACTCGCCCACGATCTCCTCGAACATCGATGCTTTATCGATCTCGTCCCGTAGGGCGATGTTCTCTTTGTAGAGCTGGTCGCGCAAACGTTTGATTTCATCGAGAGCGTTTCGGAGGTCGGACTCCGCGCGTTTGCGCTCCGTAATGTCGGTCACCGCGCCGACGAACTCGAAGCTTCCGGATTCGCCCTCGGAAGGATACCCGACCACGCGCAGGTTCTTCACTGCTCCATCCGGCATCAGGAGACGGTGCTCGCAATCGAACGCCGTCCTGTCCCGCGAAACGCGTTCGATCAGTTCGACGAGAGCCGCCCGGTCTTCTGGATGGGCCCGCTCGACCGCGTGGTCTATGGTCACCTTGGTGAATACAGGACAACGTGATTAGTATCTTGGAATACTTCAAGGCGAATCCGCTGGGAGGCAACAAGCTTCGATGATTTACGGAAATGGGGCCAAACAAGCTGCCTGGGTCCCCGAGGGAGTCGCCCCTCAGAACGGCTTCTGTTGGGCCAGCGCTTCGCGGCAAGGTAGTTCAGGCAGTTGTCGGGGTTTCCGAAATAGAGGATTGCGTCTCGGAGGGTGGCGGGTTCGTAGGGCGCTTTCCATGCTTTAATCGAAGCGCGGATTACCCGGTTAATCAGGTAATTTGTTGCCCTTAATAGAGAGTGAGCTTGTCGATCTTAAATCGCTGAAGCCAGGAGGGACCAATATTTAAACGGGCCGCTCCTTTCCCGATCAGGAGCAGGGCGACAAACGCAGCAAGGCCAATTAAGGTCATCGCACGCGCGTGGCATATCGAAAAACCGCGCTCGACGCAATTCGGCGCACGATGAGCGCTTAATCCTTTAATGTTAGATTTGTTAGTGTATGTGGCGGGGTGGCGGGCGAACGATCTTGGGATATCCGAAGCCAAAATGGCGGATGGCCGTTCATAAGCCGACTTTTCGAGCGCTGCTGCTCGTTGGATTGATCGCGCCGGGCGGAAGCGGCACGTTGGCGCGTGGTCAAATTCTGCACGCCAGCGGCGACCGCCCCTCGTTTGAAGTCGCGTCGATCAAGCTGTGGAAGCGGACACCAAGCCCGCCTCCGCCGCCCGATGGTGCCAATCTTCCCGGCACCGCTGTTCCCGTGAAGGTGATGAAGGTGGCTCCGGTTGATGCGGGCCCCCCGCCGGCCGATCAGGTGCATATGATTCTGCCGATATCGTTACTGATTGCGTCGGCATATAACCTGCCGGTTGGTTCCGAAGAGAGACGGATTCTGGGGGGGCCGGACTGGCTGCGGCAGGATATCGATCAGTTCGAGATTCAGGCAAAGATCGAGGACTCCGAGTATGCCGCCATGAAAAAAATGACCCCGGCGCAGCAACACGAGCGGGTTGCGTTGATGGAACAGTCGCTGCTGGCGGACCGATTCAGGCTGAAGGTGCATTTCGAGACGAGGGAGATGCCCGTGTATGCGCTGGTGGTGGCGAAGAGCGGCGCAAAGCTGAATCCGGCAAAAACTGGGGAATCGACCCGGATCTCCACACTTGCCAACGGGCAGGAAAGGGAGATGACTGCCATCGCGGTAACGCTCGAACAGTTCGTCCGTTCCCCCCTCCTGACGGGTCCGGCAGGCGGACAGTCGGTGGTGGACCAGACTGGCCTCAAGGGCGCCTTTGACTTCACACTCCAATGGACGCCGGAATTAGCCGCCTCGGCCGGCGCCAGGGAAGTGGGGGCCGATGGGCCTTCCCTCTTCACCGCGATTCGGGAGCAGCTTGGGTTACTGCTGGCACCTTCGAAGGCCCCGGTGGAAGTGATTGTCATCGAGCACATCGAACAGCCTTCGGCGAACTAGATTCGACTCGTCAAAAAAAATCGCGAGTAACTGCAGCCCTGCGGAACGTAGAGTTCATTGGACGCGCGGGGTTCCTCGGATCCCGCTCGGGAGTTGGTGGCCGCCAGCCGCCCGGAAGCTCATCAAGATTCGGACCTCCGCTACGCCATTATCGGCCGCAACCCGGGCAACCCTCCCCCGGCTCGCGTAACCATTTCTCTCCCGCGGAGTCTAACGGTCGAGGACTTCATGGATCGCTATTCCGCCGACGTCCGCTACGGCCTCCGCCAGCTTCGCCTCAACCCCATGTTCACCGCGGTGGCCGTGCTTTCTCTGGCACTCGGCATCGGCGCCAATACCGCTATCTTCCAGCTCATCAACGCCATCCGGCTCCGTTCCTTGCCCGTCGCGAATCCCCAGGAGCTGGCCTATCTCGACTACGCCCCGCACTCACGCCGGGGCGGCTGGTGGTCCACCCGCAGCGCCACCTTCACCTCTGCCAATTGGGAAAGTATCCGCCAGCACCAGGAGGCGTTTTCCGACGTCATCGCCTGGAGCGCCTACTCGTTTAACCTGGTTGCCGAAGGCAAGGCGCGATATGCCGAAGGACTCTTCGTCAGCGGAGACTTTTTCCGCGTCCTGGGCGCCCGCGCCGCCGTGGGCCGCGTCTTCACAGCCGCCGACGATCGCCCGGGCTGCGGCTCGCCCGCCGCGGTGATCGGTTATTCCTTCTGGCAATCCGAGTTCGCGCAGGATCCCGCGATTACCAGCCGCACCGTGCGCCTCGACGGCCATATCTTCCCCATCATCGGCGTCACCGCGCCCGAGTTCTTCGGCGTCGAAATCGGCCACCGCTTCGAGGTCGCCATCCCCGTCTGCTCCGACCCCATGTTCTGGGAGCCCGGCAAAGGCCGCATCCCCTCCCGCACTGCCTGGTGGCTGTCCATGATGGGCCGCCTCAAACCGGGGTGTTCCCTCTCCCGTGCAGGGGCGCAGATCCAGGCCGTCTCCCCCGCCATCATGCGCGAAAGCCTGCCGCAAGAGTACCGCTCAGACATGGCCAAAGGCTACCTGGCCAATAAGCTTATCGTCACCGAGGGCGGCACCGGCGTTTCCCAATTGCGCCGGCAGTATCAGGACCCGCTTTGGATCCTCCTCGCCACCACCGGCCTAGTCCTGCTGATCGCCTGCGCCAATCTGGCCAACCTCCTGTTGGCCCGCGCCAGCGCCCGCGAGCGGGAAATCGCAATTCGCCAGGCCATGGGCGCTTCCCGCTCGCGCATCGTTTTGCAACTGCTTTCGGAAAGCATGCTTCTGGCCCTCCTCGGCGCGGCCATGGGCATGGGCCTCGCGGCCCTGCTCAGCCGCAGCCTGGTCGCCTTCCTCACCACCGAGCGCAACCGCATGTTCGTGGGCCTCGGGCTGGATTGGCGCGTTTTCGGTTTCACCGCCGGCACCGCCATCCTCACCTGCGTCCTGTTCGGTCTCGCTCCCGCGCTGCGGGCCACGCGCATCGCCCCCGCCGCCATCATCCGCTCCGCCGGACGCGGCCTCACCGCCGGCCGAGAGAAATTCAGCCTCCGCCGCCTCCTGGTGGTCGCGCAGATCGCCATGTCGCTGGTCCTCCTGGTGGGCGCGCTGCTCTTCGTCCGCAGCCTGCGCAACCTCCTCACGATCGATCCCGGATTCCGCCCCGAGGGAATCGTCGCCGTCCAGGTCGACTATCGCGCCGCCCACATTCCTAAGGACCGCATGACCGAGGTGCGCCGCCGGACACTGGAAAAACTCTGGCAGCGGACCGGCGCCATCTCCGCAGCCGAAGTGGACATGACGCCCGTTGGCGGAGGCGGTTGGGACCAGAATGCCTGGGAGCCCGGCTATGGCGGCCCGAAGCTCGACGTTCTCTTCAACCGCACCGGCCCCGGCTACTTCCGCACCATGGGCATTGCTTTCGTGGCCGGCCGCGATTTCGATCCGCACGACGATCTCACCGCGCCCAAAGTGGCCATCGTCAACGAGCAGTTCGCGCGCAAGATCTTCCAAGGCAAAAATCCCGTCGGCCGCATCTTCCGCCGCGAGGAGTTCGGCGACACCCCCGATTCCCAGTTCCTGGTGGTCGGTCTGGTCCGCAACACCAAATATTACGAGCTTCGTGAAGATTTCCAACCCATCGCCTATGTTCCCGAGGCGCAGGATGCGCAGCCAGGCACCGGCGCCACGTTTGTCCTCCGCACCAATGCCCCGCTTGGCGAGTTCTACCACAACGCCACAGCCGCCGCTGCCGAGATTCATCCCGAAATCGGTGTCGATTTCACCGTGCTGACTGCACAGATCCAGAACTCCCTAACGCGCGACCGCCTGATGGCGGCTCTCGCCGGAGCCTTCGGCCTGTTAGCGGGTGTGCTCGCGGTGCTCGGATTGTATGGCGTGATCGCCTACATGGTGGCGCGCCGCCGCAATGAAATCGGCGTCCGCATCGCCCTGGGAGCTACGCGGACCCGGGTCGTCGGCCTGGTCCTCCGCGAGGCGGCTTTGCTGCTTGCTCTGGGCCTCACCATCGGCGCCGGTTTCGCCGTCTGGGCCGGCCGCACCGCCGCCTCGCTGGTCTACGGCATGAAGCCTGGAGACCCGCTGACGCTGGGCGCGGCCGTCGCCCTGCTCGCCCTGGTCGCGCTAGCCGCGAGTTACGCCCCGGCCTCCCGCGCCTCCCGCCTCCAACCCATGGACGCCCTCCGCGAGGAGTAACCGCCAAACCGATGACACGAGACCGCCGCTCGCAGGGCCGCTGTCGGGTGTAGCTGCGTCCCACCGGTTGTTGAGGATGCGACGGCGTTCGGGCATGCGGCCCGCGAGCGGAGATGTACACGGGCGGAAATGCCGGCGCCGTTCGATCGGGGCCTTCGCGGGGTGAGCGGGCGGCCGCTGGATATCGACAAAGCTGCCGGCGCACACGACAGTCGAAACGGCGCGGCAGTTACAACGGGCGAGTTTCGCCGATATCGAGCAGCCACGGGCGTTCGCGATCGCCGGCGCCCGTGCGGTCCCATCACTGCGCCAAACGGGCCGGCGGATCGCCCATGTCGATCGCCTCGCGGTGGACGGGGTTCATAGCCCGCGGTCCGGGGCAGCGACCATCGTCGTTCGGCGAGTAACATGGGACAAGACGATGAGTACAACGAGAGTTCTGGCGATTCACGCGCATCCTGACGATGTGGAGATTCTGGCGGGCGGAACGATGGCGCGGTTGGCCGGCCTGGGACACGCGATCACCATCGCCACATTCATGCCGGGGGACTGCGGGTCGCACGAACTGGGGCCGGAAGAGATCGCCGCCGTCCGCAGAGGGGAAGCGCCCGTTCGGCGGCGCGGATTGGCGCTACGTACGTTTGCCTGGAGATGCGCGACCTGGCGATTTTCAGCGACGACCAGTCGCGACGCCTGGTGGTGGAAGCATTGCGAAAAACTCGCCCGCAACTGGTGTTAGCCTCTTCTCCGGTGGATTACCTTTGCGACCACGAGGCTGCGAGCGCGCTGGTCCGCGACGCCTGCTTCGCCGCTCCAGCGCCGAATTACCGAACCGGTGCGGCGGATCCGGCGCCCCCGCTGGGAAGCCATCCCACATCTCTATTGGATGGACCCAGTGGGCGGCGAAGACCGCGAGGGCCTTCCAGTCGCACCGGCTTTCGTTGTCAATGTGGCGGAAACGTTCGCGCGCAAGCGGGAGATGCTTTCGGAACACGCCAGCCAGCGAGAGTGGTTGCGGCGGCATCACGGCACGGACGATTATCTGGACACCATGGAACGCTGGACGCGGGAACGTGGCCGGCGCGCGGGGTTCTCGTACGGTGAAGGATTCCGCCAGTATCGCGGCCATCCTTTCCCGCAGAGCCCGCTACTTCAGGAATTGCTGGGAGACCTCGTGGTGTGCGTCTAGCGAAGACGCCGGCCGCTGTTGTACAACCCGGCGGTGCCGGCGTCGCAGTTCTGTTTGATGCGCCGAGCATCGGCGGGCCGCCATGTGGCCGAGGGCACGCGTTCTCGAGAGCCGGGCGAATTCCGCCGTGTCGGCGCACTGGCAGATTCCCTATCTGGTGGCTGGGTGCGGCGGACCTGCGGCGCTCGCCCAGATGAGCGGAACTTATCGCACTGTGGCCCCCTGTGGCCTCGATGGTCGCGGGTCACGCTGCGAACGCGCCGGGATGGCGGCGATTACCTTTGGCCGTTCTTTGGTACTGAAATGACCAGCCAGCCGTCGCGCAACGTGCGTCCGGCCAAGCGGTGGCCGCGCACGGGGATATCCCTCGTCCAGAGAGGGAGGCATTTGTTCCGGGGCCTAAAAAGTGGCGTGAAATGCGCGATCCGGCAAGGAATTCCTCCGGTCGCTTGCACCACTTCGGCGCCGGTGGAGAGTGGATCGATTAGCCCGCCGTCCGCGTCTTTTGACCGCTCTGCCTGCCAGCCATTTCGGCCTGTACGCGTCTCTGCATCTCGTCCGGGGCAACGTCCTCTTTGTGAGTGGCCATCGACCAGGAATGGCCAAACGGGTCCATCAGCTTTCCGTAACGATCGCCCCAGAACATATCGGCAACCGGCATGGTCGCTTTGGCGCCCGCACCAACGGCCTTGTTAAACGCGGTATCCACGTCTTTGACGTACAGGAATATCGAAGCCGTGGTTCCACCCAGCGATTGCGGAGCCTTTGCATCCATTTGCGGCATCTCATCGGCCACCATGACTATGGAATCGCCGATCTGGAGCTCCGCATGACCGATCTTTCCCGGGGGACCTTCCATTCGAAACTTCTCTTTGGCATCGAAGGCCCGTTTGTAGAATTCGATCGCCTTAGCAGCGTCGTTAACAACCAGATACGGCGACACCGTATGATAGCCTTGCGGAATGGGTTGTACTTGACCCGGCATGAATTCCTCCTTGAAATTGGACTCGATACTTATCAGTCTATGACCCATCGCTGCTAGCCGCGGTGATGTTCTGTACCCATCCCCGACCGACGGTATTGAGTTCCACGCGCCCGCCGCGGTGACGATTACGAACAAAGCGCGCCATCCGCCCGCCGTGGGTCTACCGTGTTACAGCAATCGTAATAGTTCTCCGATTTGCCGGCTGCCGCTGGTGCCCGCGGCCACGCGATTCGCCCGCGTAGTGTGGATGTACCTCGACCGCCACTTCGACCCGTAGCCCGGCGCTTACGCCGGCAGCAGCCGGTAGGTGCCGCGATCGTGTACCCTGATCCGCGGCGTCCGCATGGCCGGCCGAACCATATTCTGCCAGTCCGCGGGAAGTGTTTCCATCTGCGCGCTGTCCACAATCGCCAGATCGGCGTCGCGGCAGCTCTCCGCCAGCGCCGGCGCCGCCCCATTGTGGATCCACACGGCATGGCCGATCGTCGCGAGGCCCATCAGCAGGCCAAAGAAAGGGATGGCGCGGGCCGCATCCTGCAGGGTCGGCTTCTGCGCCATAGTCCAGGAAGTGTCCGCAATCACGGCCACGTTGCGCGGCGGCTCCGAGGGCAGCAGCCGCTCGATCGCCGCCACCGCTTCCGCCCGCATGGTCTCCTTCTCCCCCACCGCTATCGCCATTTGCCGCCCGTCCGGGTATACAATGACCAACTGCCGTCCAGCCGCGCGAATGCGCACCGTGGCCAAAAGAGCCGCCCACCCCGCCGCGTCCGGCGCCAGGCTATCCGAAAAATCCGGCTTCGTGGAGAGGCGGAGCGGCAGCCGCCTTTCCACGACCAGCTTCATCACCGGGATCGCCGCCGCCGGCGCTTCGCTCGCGGCATTCTCGCGGTAATACCAAACCGCCGTATCGCTCTTCGGAGCGGTGTCCAGAGCCTCCGCCAGCGCTTCCAGGGTCACCGGATTCCCGTCCAGAAGCACCGTCCCATTCGCCAGAACGCTCACCTTTAGAACCGTCGCCACGTCTTCGATGATTTCACAACTTTCCTCCGCGCGAAGCATCCGCCAGTCTGGGCGATTCGTTCGCCCCGATCGAGGGGGACCTAAGAAAGCCGCCACGCGTTTGGACTACTTTAAGAAGAAAGTCTGTCAGGAAGGACGCATTGGCGGGCGTCCGCCGAAGCTGGCAGCTCAACAGCAATCCGAGATCCGGAAGATGGTTTCTAAAGGCCGCAAGACGGCAGTCCGATGCCGCCCGCCTATTGAAAGTCCACCCGGCGACCGTCTCCCGGCTTCTGGCCCGTGCTTACGCCAAATAACGTGCAAGGTTTTACGCCGGATCATTTGCAAAATGACAGCCGCGGCGTATCACGCACCAGCAGCGCCGGATAACCGGCCACGGTTCCTTTTGCCTCGATCCGTTTGCCGGGTAGAGCAGAGGCCGCGGCGGGCCGCTCAGGAGGCCGCGGGTGGTGGAGAGGGCGGGTTTCGGGGACTTGCACGGCCGCCATCGCCACCATGCAAGACATGGTTCGAGGGTTAGAATACCGTTAGAAGAATGGAGTTGGGATGAGCCTTTCCAGACGCGGGTTCTTTGAGAGCGCTGCCGTAGCCGGTGCCCTCGGCGGAAGGTGGGCCGGGGCGCAGTCCCGGCCGCAATCCGGCAGGCCGAACATCCTGTATGTCATCCAGGAGGACATAGGCCCGAATCATGGCTGCTATGGCGAACCGCTGGTGAAGACGCCGAACGTGGACCGGTTCGCGGCGCAAGGCATGCGCTTCACCAACATGTTCTGCACCGGCCCGGTGTGCTCCGCCAGCCGGTCTGCGCTGATGAGCGGGCGCTACCAGAACAACATCGGCGCGCACAACCATCGCACGTGGGAATGGCACAAGCAGACGCTGCCCGCTCCGGCGCGCCATATCAGCGAGTGGTTCCGCGAGGCCGGATATTTCACCTGCAACCTGCAGCCGCAGCGCGGCCAGCGCAAGCCGCTCAACGGCGCCGGCGGCAGCGGCAAGGTAGATCTGAACTTCTTCACGAACGGCGCCAACAAGAACAACTTCTTCGACGGCATCGATTGGAAGGAGCGCCAGGCCGGCCAGCCGTTCTTCGCCCACATCACCATCATCGAGACGCACAAGGGCGGCGGGTGGACGCTGGCCCGCCAACAGCCGAAGTCCGAACTGGTGGACCCGGCGAAGCTGAAGCTTGGCGCGTACTACCCCGACAGTCCCGTGGCCCGCGACGAGTACGCCAACTACCTGGACGTGCTGCATCTCTCGGACGGCTATGTGGGCCAGTTACTGGAGCGCCTGGAGGACGACGGCCTGGCGCGCAGCACGGTGGTGGTGCTGTCGAGCGACCATGGCCCGCTGTTCCGCGGCAAGCAGTTCGTGTACGACGGCGGCATGCGCGTCCCGCTGATCGTGCGTTTTCCCGACGGGCGGGCGGCGGGCGCGGTGGATGACCGGCTGGTGAGCGGCGTCGATCTCGCGCCCACGCTGCTCGGGTTCGCCGGCATTCGTCCGCCGTCCGGCGCGATGCAGGGCCAGGACATCTTCGGACCGGCCTACCAGCCGCGGACCCACGTCTTCGCCGCGCGGGACCGCATGCGCGCCGTGCGCACGGATCGCTATAAGTACATCCGCAACTATTTCCCGATGATCCCGTACATGCAGCACAACGAGTACAAGGAGCAGAACTACCCTACCTGGAACCTGGTGAAGGAGTGGGCCCGCCAAGGCAAACTGAACCGCGAGCAGGCTCTGTTCGCCTCGGCCGAGAAGCCGGTGGAGGAGCTGTTTGATCTCCAGACGGACCCCGATGAAGTGCACAACCTGGCGCTCGACCGCGCGCACAAGCCCGAACTCGACCGGTTGCGCAAATTGGTGGACGGCTTCGTCGCGGAGAACGACGCGGGGGTGCGCTACGAAGATCCGCTCGATATTTATCGCGGGTATTACGGGAGGATGCCGGAGGACCCGGCGCAGTAGGGCTCGTGCGGAGTCACGAACACCCGCCTGGCCGACCATTCGCACGAAGACCCAGGACGCCTCTCAGGTCGCCATTCGGGCCAGTTTCCGGAAAGCCCTTTTTGGTACAAGCGGATACTTCCGGATCGCCCTCCATCTATGCCGCCGGAGGACTTACAAGCGTATTGGCCGGTGAGGCCGGCGTCCGCCGCCGGAGCGTGAAGGCGTTGGCGGCTTGCAGGACCTTGCTACGGGACTTGCTACACCGATGCGGTTGGCCATTCGAAGATCAGGCGACTGGAGGAGCGATGGCTTGAGGCACTAACGCATTAGCGGTACAAATGTCGCTGTAGACTTGCCCGCTTGGACGCATCCGGCGCTCCTGCGTGAGCGGATTCACTTCAATCAAGCCGAAGCGCAGGTTCCAACCTTCCGCCCATTCGAAGTTGTCGGTCAGCGACCAGTGATAGTAGCCCTTCACCGGAACGCCATCCCGAATCGCCCTCCAGACCTGCCTCAGGTGATCGACGAGAAACGCGGGGCGGTGCTGGTCCTGCGCGTCGGCGACACCGTTTTCCGTGATGTAGATCGGTTTGCCATAGCGGGCGGTCTGGCGGAGCAATTGATAGAGGCCCTCAGGGTGAATCTCACTGTGGCCAAGGTCGCTGACCCGGGCGCCCGGCATCAGCGTATGTTGCGCGAAGAGGGTGCCGGGACTGGTGAGATCGAAGGCCATGGTGAGGCGTTGGTAATACTGCACTCCAATGAAATCGGTGGTGTTCTCCAGTTCCTTCTCATAGCGCGAGCCGATGAGGTGGGGGATGCGTCCGCGCTCGGTGGCTTCGAGTCCCGCCCATGTGAGTAGTCTCCGGGGCTGGACGGTAGCGAGCCGGTCGAGCATAGACTTGCGATTGCGGGGGACGATGTAGGGCATGTTATGCCCGATGCCGATTTGCGCCTGCGGCAGGTGGCGCCGCAATGCGCGGGACGCGGCGGCATGGCCCATGAATAGGTTCTCGAGCACGCGAAAAGTAAGCAGGAGATCGTGCTTGCCAGGTGGAAATGTGCATTGGGGCTGATTTTCATCGCGCGGTACGCCACCGAGCCAGCCCAGAACCGCGTAGATAACGGGCTCGTTGAGGGTGATCCACAGATTGCAGTATTCGCCGAGGGCTCGCGCCATCTTTTCCGCGAAGCGTTCGAAAAAGCGGATGATGGCGGGGTTCTCCCAGCCGCCGCGATGGGCGAGCCAAAGAGGAGTGGTGAAGTGGTGGAGCGTGACCATCGGTTCGAGACCGTGGCCGGTCATGCATTGGAGGATGGCGCGATAGCGGCCGATGGCGTCGTCGTCCCAGACGCCTTCGCGGGGTTCGATACGGCTCCATTCCACCGACATGCGGTGGGTGTTTTGTCCCATGGCGGCGGCCGTTTTTAGGTCGGCCTCGGCGTTGTTCCACCAGTCGCAAGCCTTGCCGGCGACCTGGCGGGCATAGACGTTGCCGGACTTTTCCCAGGCATGCCAATCGTTGTTGGTGTTGCCACCTTCCACTTGATGCGCGGCGGTGGCGCTACCCCAGCGAAATCCGCTTGGGAAGTAGAGAATCGCTTCGGTCAAAGGAGCCTCTTTGGAAACAGTTGCCGTTGTGGCGAACGGGGTTTCATGAAGCGGCCCCAACTATGAGTAGTACGACGAGGGAGACCGTTGGGGGAATAAACGCCGATGGCGAACGTCTGGGATAAGTCAGGAATCGCCCCAGCCGGGCGTACAACCACGACGGACGCTATCCGTAAATGCCCCGCGGCTGTTACGGGTGATCCGCGCACCGGGGTCTCAACGTGTAGCGATCCAGCCAGCCAGCGCGCCCTCCCTGGGGGTGGCGACCAAGGTTGGCTCCGATTGCGGCTGGTGTTCGCCACTACCGGATTTGGCCGAGCGCAGGTTTTTCCGCAGGCCGATTCGCGCCGGCCGGAGATCGGGCGATCCTTCTCACTGGCTGTCACCGAATGAATACCGGCGGACAGGTGGCGGCAAGGGCGAATCAGCACCTTTGATACTCTTCCACAGAATCTCATTCAACGCCTGGGCAGGGGCACGATCCACGTCGCCGAAATCCATCCGGCGGGAGGCGCGGGCTCCGTACGACCGGGTGGTGTTCTTCGCGGTCAGATCGACCTCCGCCGAATGCACGTCATAGGCCGTCAAATCCGCGGTTACGCCGAAGGTCCGGTACATTGGCATGGCTGCGGCATCGTACTGACTCATGGGAGGCAGGCCGAGCAGCAACTCGATGGTGCGGAGCATGGAGCTGGTTGTGTACTGCGTGCTGTCAACGGTTTTCCGGCGGACGTAGGGACTGATGGCGAGGGCCACGGTGCGGCGCGAATCCACATGATCGGGACCGTCCTGGGCGTCGTCTTCGATGACGAAAATGGCAGTCTCGGGCCAGTATTTGCTGTGCGTCACGCGCTCCACAATCTGGCCCACCGCGAGGTCGTTGGAAGCCACCATGGCCACCGGCGTGAAGGCCCCCGGAGCGGTACCGCGAGTGTGATTCTCAGGCATGCTCATTACGATCAGGTTGGGAAGGCGGACGTTGGGATCCGGGGAGTCAAAGTGTTTTTCGTACTCGTCGAATTCGCGGATGAAGACCTTGGCATTCGCGGTATCGCGGACGCCCAGCCCCTCGCGCCGGTAATCCGGCGAAACGTGCCCCAGGAGAACCGATGCGCCAGGGGCCGCGGTCATGCCGCTGCCATCGCTGGCGCGAGTTGCGTATTCGCCGTAGCTGCGATAGGTCAGCCCCTTGCGGCGCGCGAGATCCCAGAGCGTCCCGCCCGAAGGAACCCATGCCATGTTTCGGTTGGCATTGCTCTGGCCGCCGTAGGTGGCGGGCCAGGTTTTCTCGTTGTAGTCGGTGGCGTATGCGGAATTCGACCACGAGTGGCCATCTTCGCTGACTTCACCGTCGCAATAGAGGTTATCGAACAGCACGAAGGATTCGGCCAGCGCGTGCTGGTTGGGCGTGACCTGGCGCCCGAAGATGGTGAGCCGCGGGTCTCCGTTGCCGCGCGGATCGTCGCCCAACACCTGATCGTAAGTACGGTTCTCCTTGATAATGTAAATCACGTGTTGGATGGGTGAGCCAACGCCGACCTCTCTGGGAATAATCGATTCGACCGGCTTGGCTGCGGCTTCGGCAAGCTGGGTGTCCTGGTACGGCGTGTTGGCATAGACCTGTTTGGTCCAGGCAGGCAGTTCCTTCTCCAGGTTCGCCACGTCAATGATTTCGACATCGCCTTTTTGCTGGGTCTTAATGGTCTCGTCGCCATTGGGATTGGAGGCCAACGGTCTCATCGGCCCGCGAACATCGGAGTAAGACTGACGTCCCTTGCTGTTGGCGACGTACAGCTTTCGGCCGCCGCCCGTTAGCGCCAGCGCGGAGGGATACCAACCGACCGGCAGGAAACCGAGCACCTTGCTGTGGCCGGCATCCTTGACGCTGATTACCGCGACATCGTTATTGTCGGCGTTGGCGACATAGAGGCGCTGGTGCGCCGCGTCCAAAACCAGGGCGTTGGGTGTAGAGCCTTCGGGCGAGGCCGGCGTGAGGGCAGTCGAGATTCTCTCCACCGCGCGGCGCTGCCGGGTGTCGACCACGACCACGCTGTTGTCGTTGGCGCACGAGACGTAGAGGCGGCCATCCGCTCCGAATTCCATGGCATTCGGGTTGGGGCCGACGGCGATCGCGCCGACCACCTTCATGGCCTCCGTATCGATCACACTCACCGACTGGCTGGCCCAGTTGGACACATATAGCCGGGAACCATCGGTATTCAAGACCACGCTATAGGGGCTCATTTCCACGCCGATGCGGCGCAACAGCTTGCCCTCGGCGGTGTCGAATACGGCTACGGAGCCGGGGTGCCCACCGGTGCCCATGTTGGCGGCAAACAACAGATTCTTGCGCGGATGGTGCACCATGCCCGACCAATAGAGTTCGGTCATCTCCATGGTCTCTTCCAGTTTGCCGGTGGCCTTTTCGGAGAGGCGTCCGTCGCTGTAGTCGAAGATGTGGATGGGCGCACGGTAGTGAGTGCGCTTACCGGTGGCATTGCCCCCGGAGACATAAAGCTTTCGGCCGTCCGGGCTCCAGGCCATGCCATGCCAGGCGGTCTCGAGCGGGATGCGTTGGACCGCCTCCCCGGTCTTGGTGTCCACCACCATGAGGCCGTGCGGATTGTAGCCCGCGTGCAGGGCAATCACAGAGCGGCCATCCTTGGAAACCAGGGTGTCGAGCACCAGGTCTTCGGTGGGAATCGCCTTGCCGAGTGGAGTGATGCGCCAGCCGTTGGGAAGCGCGAAGCCGCCCGCAATCGGATGCGGCTTCTCCTGCCCGAGCAGGATAGAAACTAAGGCGAGAGCCAGGACAAATTTATCTGACAGGGCCATAAGAGTGAGCCTACCAAGTAAGGGTTTACACATCCGTCAAAGGCGTGTAACAATCCGGTAACGACGTAGCGCGGTCCTCCCCTTGGGGTCGCTGCCCACTGGAGTTGACCGAAAGGGTGTGAGGAGATCAAACAGGGCGGGCAGAGCCGGATCACCCGGCGGTCGAGTCATCTTCGGGGTGCCCCGGCGGTATCTGGGAGGTCTGGCGCGGGAAAGCCGCCAGCGACAACGTCACCTGGGAGCCGGCCTCTGTGCCCCACTGCTTCAACGCCTTCGATGCGGTGGACCCGGACCGCGGCTACTACGTAAGGGCCGGGCTGGTATCGCACCACCTTCCCGGTATCCCTATCCGGCCGGGCGCAAACGGCTGCATTTCGAAGGCACCGGGCAGCACAGCGAGATTTTTGTGGGCCCGCAGAAGGTGGGGGAGCACGCCGGCGGATACGACGAGTTCGCGGTGGATATTTCCGGCGCCCTGACCGGCCCGTAGAGGGGCCGCCCGCCGCTAAGCCGCCGGATGGGCAGTGCGCCGCGCCATTTCGCCGATAGTGGCATGGCGGAGCACCGCGGTCATGGCCGCCTGGGCCTCCGCCCACGGGGTGTGCGTCGGGCACCACGCCTGCCGCGAGCAGGCGCAAGCGGACGTCAGGCACACGTTCAGCCGCACGGGACCTTCAACGGCCTCAATCACCTCCAGCAACGAGGCCTCGCGGTGGCGCTCGGGTAACTCAAAACCGCCGGTATTGCCGCGGTGCGACTGCACCAACCCTGCGTGGGTGAGGCTTTGCAGCACCTTGGACAGAAACTGCTCCGGGCAATCCGCCGCTGCCGCCAGGTCGTTCCGGCTGGTTCTCGCCCCTGGCGGCAGCCCCGCCAGGTGGACCATTACCCGCACCGCATAATCTGCCGCTCTGGTCAGTTGCATAGGCGATGGCTCTCCACTAACTAATTTAGAGCCTTTTTATCTGTTTATGCAAGCAGCGCGACACCCGCCGCGGCGGCCAGACCGCCTTGGACGGCCGAGCGACAGCTACGCCGGCTTTGCCGGCCCGATGCTATCATTGCACCAGCGCGAGGGGCGCATCCAGTCCGCGGAAAGGGCCGTGCCCACCCCCAATTGCAGACATCCGAAGGTTACGAACCTTCTTTCAGCCTGATTCGGGCGGACTCCAGGCGCACACGAAAGGAAGGTCGTAGATGATCACGCGCGTTCAGACGCTCCCCTCACACCCCAGCCTGCCGCAGTACCGCAAGCAGGCCAAAGAGCTGGTCAAAGCCTGGAAATCCGGCGATCCCGAGGCCATCGAACGTGTCCGGACGTTCCATCCCCGGCGGGGTAACCGTGCGGATTCCGGCGCGGCCTACGCCTTTACCCTCGCCGACGCGCAATGGACCGTGGCGCGCGAGCACGGCTTCGAAAGCTGGCCGAAATTCGCCCGCCACCTCGAAGCGCTGGCTCGCGCAAATTCCCCCGTCTCGCAATTCGAATTGGCTGCCGACGCGATCGCCGCGGGGGACGCCGCCACGCTCCAAAGCCTGCTGCGCGGCAATCCGCAACTGATCCGCGCACGCTCCACTCGCGTGCACCGCGGCACACTGCTGCACTATGTGGGCGCCAACGGCGTTGAGGATTACCGCCAGAAAACTCCGCCCAACGCCGTGGCGATCCTGCACATCCTGCTGGCGGCCGGCGCGGAGGTAGACGCGGTGGCGGAGATGTACCACCAGGACACTACGCTCGGGCTGGTGGCCACCAGCATCCATCCGCTGCTGGCGGGCGTGCAGCAGGAACTGATGGAGGCGCTGCTGGCGGCGGGCGCGGCCGTGGAACCCGCCATAGTGAATGCCTGCCTGGCGAATGGACGCCAGCATGCCGCGGAGTTCCTGGCCGCCCGCGCGGCGGCGCTGGACCTGGAAGGCGCGGCCGGCGTGGGACGCCTGGACGTGGTGCGGACCTATTTCACAGACGAGGGCGGCTTGCAGGGCGGAGCCACCAGGGCGCAGAGGCAGGCCGGTTTGAACTGGGCCTCGGAGTACGGGCGGTGCAGCGTGATTGAATTCCTGCTGGAAAAGGGCGCCGATCCCGCTGTGCAGGATCAGTTCGGGCAGACCACGCTGCACTGGGCGGCCATCGGCGGGCATCCGGAAGCCGTACGGACGCTGCTGGCACATCACCCGCCGCTGGAGATCCGGAACCAGTTCGGCGGAACGGCCTTGGGGCAGGCCGTGTGGTCGGCGCTGCACGACAAGCTGGGAATCGACTACGTGCCGACCGTCGAGGCCTTGCTGGATGCGGGGGCCGACGGCACTGCGGCCCCGGTGCCCACGGGCCACGCGCGGATCGATGAAGCCCTGCGCAGGCACCGGGCAAACCCGCGCTGAGCGGCCGCCCGCTACTTGGGCACCTGCACGGTGATATTGCGGTAGAGCATCCCGCCGGTGTGGTCGCCCTGGATGTAGAACGGTCCCGGTTCGGCCTCGTTGCTATCCAGCGCGCCGCCGGTGATGCTCGGAATTTCCTGATTGTCGATGGTCTTGACGCCATCGCGGATCACCGTCACGTGCCGCCCCACCAGGGTGATGTCGAAACTTTCCCAGGTGCCCGGCTTGCGCGGCAGTTGCACGGCTGCCGGCACGAAGGAGTAGATCGTGCCCATGCTATGGAAGCGGTCGTTGGCATCCACCGCTTCGTACTCCACCTGGACCTCATAGCGGCCGCGCAGGTAGATGCCGCTGTTGCCCTTGTCGGGGCAGTTGTACTCGATGTGCAGCTTGAAATCCTGGAACTTGCGGGTGCTGCGGAGATTGGCGCCGTGCTCTTCGTTGAGCAGGTCGCCGTTCTTGACGGTCCAATGATTGGCGTTCCCGAAGGGTTCCCAGCCGCTGAGGTCTTTGCCATTGAAGATGGGCTCGGGATTGGTCCAGGCCTTGGGCATGGGCCGGTCGAGCAGCGGCGCGCGAACGCCGGCGATAGTGCCCTGGCTGGTCTCACCGTGCTTGATGCTGCCCACCAGCTTTCCGCCTTCCACGGCGAGTTCCCAGCGCGTTCCCTGGCGCGCCGTGACCACCAGCCGCGAGCCTTCCATTTGCACCCCCTCGGCCACAAACGCGCCGCCCCCGCGCGGCTGAATGCGGGCCGCCAGCCCACCGCCCGTCCGGGTCACCTCGATCCAGTCGGGGTACGCCGTGCCGTTCGGCTGAGTGACGTTGAGGTCCCATCGTCCGAGGAAGGGGTTGTCCGATTTCTGGGCGACCAGCGCGGTCGCGAGGAGTACTGCCAGAGCCAAAGGTTTCATGACACGTTCAGTTTACATCGCGGCATATGCCGATGAGCGGCGGTTTCTGCGAAGCCAATGGGCAATCGAAGATGGGCTGCACCGACGCCACCCAGATGTTGCGCGCGCCGCACTCATTCAGCACCCACGCCGACGCACGCGCCGTTAGGGGCAGCGCGTTGGGGGGCCGGACCGCGGCCGTGCAGGCGCTACAAACTACATCGCCGGGCAGGGTTGGAAGGCGGCCCAGTTGATGGACTGCTGGAATCGCTCGTCGGGCGGGAACGTCGCTTTGAAGGTGAAGGCGAACTCCGTCGGCCCGTGGGTTTCCAGGTGAGCCAGCCGTTTTTTGGCCTCATCGATGCCGGGCAGATGGCCCGCGGGCACCCACCACAACGCCAGGTAGGAGCCGGTGAAGCGCTCGAACCACTCATGCCGATGCCGGAGCAATTCCATGTGCTCGCTGCCGTACACATATTGCCTGAGTGCTTCGATGCTCTCCCAGACCGACATGTTGACGAGGATCCGCTCGTCGTCATACGGCCGGAAGTACGTGGCGTTTCCCTCAGAGGTTTTGAGACGCCAGACGAAGCCGGGACTCCAGTCTGCCAGGGCGTTGATTTCGTCCAGCCGGTTCATGAAGCCCGCCATCAGGGGGTCGTCCGTGGAAGCCTTCACGCGGCCGATGTTGACCTGGGCAATGTGATATTGGGGCATGGTGATCCTCCGCTTACCGAACCGATGTTATCGCAATTGCTTCGGGCGGCCGTTGGTCAGAGTCCCCACGCGCGCTCGCGCAAATGCGTAAAGTTGAACATGTCGACGTTGTCGCCGCTGAGCCTCACGTATAAACCGAGGTCGTTCGTCAATACGACGCAGTTTTGTTCCCGTGCTACCGCTCCGATTGCCGCGTCGACAAGTCCAAGGGGCTCGTAGGTTCAATCCGCCGCCGCTCGCACGCTTGAGATCGCGGTCTCGCTTAGGATTGAGATAGTCTCCTTCACAACCCGCCGGGCCGCCAGCCTTTCCTCTCCCGAGAGATCTGTAAGGTTACTGACCTCCGCCAATACGTGGGCCAGTGTGTAGCGAGCGTCGAATTGCGCGAGCACCCGAACCAGAAGGTCGTAATCGCTTCTTGTGTACTGGCGGGTCCGCTTGAACCCCTCGATTCGATTGCGGTTCACCGTGCCGACAACGAAAAGGACCAGCAGGTTCGTATCAACCAGAATTCCATCACGGGCTGACCCGAGAGCGCCGGGTTCCTTCGGCATCATTGGGTGGCCAGTTCCCGCAACTTCATAGCCAGAAACTCGCCGGTTTCTACATCGATCAGAAAGCGCTTATATGGCAGTGGGTTGGCGAGCTGAAACAACCTCGTCTGCGGGCTAGTTTGTGGGCTCGGATGATTAGGCAGGCTCAGCGTAATACTCCAGACTTCATGACCCTTATAAGAGTCCCTCTCGATCTCCTCGAGGTTCGCTGGGGTTCCCAGCATTTCCAGAGCCTTCTCTTTCGCTATCTGGACCGCTTGCTTAACATCGATCATGCGCAGCCTTCCCCTTTCATAATGGCACGAAGCACGGCGGCCAGCCCTTACTTCAGCCGCACGGGCTGCGTGAACGCTCCATTCCCGGCCGAGTCCCAGAACGCGAAGCGAACCCACTGCTTGCCGGTCGCGTCGAAGGGAATCCGGAAGGTATTGTGGCTGAGCGGCGGCAATCCGGTGGTGGAAATGATTTGCCGTCCGGTGGTGTGGCCGTCCCCCCACACTACTTCCACAAACTCCGGCGGGAAGGTCCACTCCACATTGGCCGAATACACGCGGTGCGCGCCAGTGCCCTCGATGCCCCAATTCCGCAAGAGCACTTCGCCGCTTGAAACATAGTAATCGCCGGCCCGCATGGCGTGCACGATCGGCGACCAGTCCTCGCCATACGCCGGCACGCGGTCCAGCTTCACATAGTTGACGATTAGTTGCGGGAAGGTCTCGTCATCCGGATACTTCATATAAGTGTCGCCTTCGGCAATCATATACTTCGGATCGGTGCCCCAGTTATTCATCTCATCCATCAGGTCCAGGCAGCGCACTTCGCACAGGCGCTTCTGCGATTGGTCCACCGGCAGCGACTGGAACGAGCCGCCCAGAAAGCGGTCGCTGAGGAAGTGAGCCGAGTCCTTAACCGCGTCCGGGTAGCCGGCCGATCCCTTGGTGCGCGGGTGCGCCTGCCACATCAGGCCGCCTTCGCTGCGGATCATGTCCAGCTCCTCGGCGGCCGATCCGATGTGGTACACCTTGCCGTACTTCGGATCGTTCTCCTGGAATTGCTGGCCGGGGGTGCGCACGTGCGACCAGTACACCGGGTACGGCAGGAAGGTGATGTAGTGGCCGCCCAGCTTGGCGTCCGGCTCCTCGCCGGGAATGAGCAGGAAATCGCGGTCGGAAAAGCGTTCGCAGCCCTCGAAGTAGACTTTCTGCTCGGCGAAGCGCTTCGGGCCGGGATCGTTGGGATGCGAATCGCTGTGAAAATCGGCCAGGATCACCACGTTGATGCCGAGCCCGCGAAACACCTGCAGCCAGCTCGGCTGCTCATCCACCGAGCCTCCATCGGTGATGTGCTCGTTCCAGTGCATGTGGAAATGGCTCACCAGCACCTTGAAGCCCGGCATGGCCTTGTAGCGGTCGTCGTGGGTGTAGGCCAGCACGGCTTCGTCGGTGGCTTCGGCGCCGTCGGGGTTGAGGTAGAAATACACCGGCATGCGCTGCCAGGTTCCCGGCGGCGCGTTATAGAGCGCGAAGTTGTTGATGTCGTGGCGGGCTTCGTTGGCGATCTTATTCCACTCGGCATCCGAATCGCCGAACGGCCGGTAGGACTCTTCGTGGTCGGCCTGCCGCACGCCGATGGCGAACGATGTGGGGCTGTCTTTGCGGTAATACACGTAGCCCAGGTTGGTCTCGATCTCGCGCGCGAAGAAAAACTTGTGCGAAGGAGGCAGGAACGCCAGCGAGCCGCCGCCCTCTTCCACCATGGCGACGCGGTTGCGCGCCCTGACGGCCACCGGATCGGTATTCACGGAACCGCCGAAGGCATATTGCTGCCAGTTGCGGGCCGTGTCGCGCCACCGCAGGCGGGTATCGTTGCCGATCGCCATGCCCTTCAGCCCGGCAACATACTTATACGCTACCGACGGCTCTTCGGTTTTGGCGATCACCTCCTGCCGCAACAGGTTGGAACCGCGGTAGACGGTGTATTGCAGGCTGCCGGCGAAAATTCCCAGTTCGACGCCCGGGAAGTTCACCTCGATGCGCGCGCCATCGGTTTTCACCGAGCAGACGGTGGCATGGTAGGTGGCCCAGGCGCGGCGGATCTCGTCCGGCTTCCGCGGCAGGTCCATATTGGTGCCGGGCGCGCCGGGAACCATCAGCGGGGCGTCCCAGAAAGCGTTCCACTTCTCGCGATCCACTACTTCCGGCGTGAGCGCGATGCCCAGCGCGCGCAAGGGCGCCATCTGCTGCTCGGAAAGCCGCCGCTTGCCGCTGGTCACCTGGAATTCGGGCGTCAGGTTGCGCCCCAGCACAATCCAGCTTCCCCCGCTCTTACGGGCGGCCAGTTCGGCAACCACGGGCTGGCCGTTACGGATGGCGAAGGCGGAGCGAAGCTGGTCGCCGCGCTCGCCGGTCCAGGAAAGTTCCAGCCCGCCCGAGGATGCTTCGGCTTTCAGACCCTCCTGCGCCTTATAGTCGTGCAAATCGCAGTTCAGGCTCTGGCTCCAGGCGGCCGCCGGGAGCACGGCGGTCAGCAATATGGCGTTGATTTTCATGGCGAACGTCCGGCTTTCGGCTTTAACGTATCACAACCGGCCGGGAGCGTCGGCGAGCGGACTGCCTGCCCTTCAGGACCCCCCGAAGCCCTCGATTGCATCACCCGGTGTTCACCTTAGGCGGGAACCGGTACTTTTC
Organism: Bryobacterales bacterium; assembly: GCA_963803725.1. GTDB lineage: Bacteria > Acidobacteriota > Terriglobia > Bryobacterales > Bryobacteraceae > JOPF133. Next base: position 123,031 of record CAWDOH010000011.1, read on the forward strand.
GCCGGTTTTTGAGACCGGGAGGCCGGCAATCGCTCGTATGTGGAAGGAATTAACTAAAGTATGTACACCCTTGTAAACTGTAGCCCATTCGTACCACAACTAAAAGCAGGTATAAATCGGTCTTCCATGTATAGCAATTGTAAGAGATGATGTACCTGGAGCTGGGAGGCTGCCAGTTTCGAGTTCGCTTCTTGTACGCCGGAGGCTGCGTCACCTCCGGCGTTTTTCTTTTTGGGGCGCACTCACTGCCGCAAGGCTTCCGCTTCCAGCGAAATTTTGACCTCGTCCCCCACCATGAAGCCCCCGGTTTCCAGGGTGTTATTCCAGGTCAGTCCGAAATCCTTGCGGTTGATTTTAGTGGTGGCGCTGGCGCCAATGCGGATGTTTCCCCAGGGGTCCTTGACTTCCGGCGTGGGGCCTTCCACCTGCAGAACCACATTTTTGGTCACGCCATGGATGGTCAGGTCTCCGCTGACTTCCAATTCCCCGTCTTTGGATTCCACCTTGGTGCTGTGGAACTCGATCATGGGATATTTCTCCGCGTCGAAGAAATCAGGGCTTTTCAGGTGCCCGTCGCGCTGCGGCTCGCGGGTGTTGATGGAATTGACGTCGATGCTGGCCTCGATCGACGAGTTGGCCGGGTTTTCCGCATCCCACAGGATCTTGCCCGCAACCTTGGTGAATTCGCCGCGCACATTCGTGATCATCATATGACGAATGCTGAAGTGCGCACTGGAATGAACCGGATCCATTTGGTAAGTCACTTGTGCCATAGCCGTTTCTCCTCTTTTAATGCCGCATCCGCGGCTGGTTGTCGTTTCTAGGCGGCCCCGCCTTCGCGCAGGGTCTCCAGGATGTTGATTAATTCCATAAGGCGATCTCTGCCGGCGTGCCCCATGAGGCTGCGCAGCAGATCCGCCATAGGCTGGTCGATCTCCGCCGCCAGCGCCAGACCTTCCGCGGTGATACGGGTGATCACCACACGCCGGTCCTGCTGGCTGCGTTCGCGCGCAATCAGGCGCCGCGCCTCCATGCGGTCGAGCAACCGCGTCACGTCCGGATCGGGCGTGAGCATCCTCTCGGTGGCCTGACTGCACGTTAATCCCTCCGGCCCGGCCCCGCGGAGAATGCGTAGCATGTTGTACTGCGTGGCGGTGAGCTGGTATTGCTTCAACAACTCGATCACCTTTTCCTGCAGCATTTCGAACGTCCGCCCCAGATTCAGGAAGGCTTCCTCTTCCAGGGACCGGAACGGTTTCGACTGCTGAATCTCGTCTGCCAACTTGCCGCTCACAAGTCGATATTAGCTTTACATAGAGATATTATCAATAACAAATTTTGTTGCTACGCCTGTTTTTTGGCGAGGGATCTCACCCTTGGCCGCCGCACCGGATTCCAAGGTATGATTTCTCACAGGGGGGATTTTGCCATCATGAAAAGCGCCCAGATTGCCCTGCTGTTCCTGGCAGCCAGTCCGGCGGCCCGCGCCGATTTCAGCTTCACCATGACCCAGAAGTCCGGCCCCGGTAACGGCATGGTGGTGAAACACTCCATCAAGGGTCAGAAAGAGGTGGAAGACCGTGGGCGCGTCACTGTCGTCATGGATTTCGATGCGCAGACCCTGACCACCATTGACCATAACGCCAAGACGTATAAGGTCGCCCGGTTCAGCGACTTGGGAAGCAGCGTTGCGGCCGGCGAAGTGCAGGCCGAGGTGCGAAACACGGGCCAGAAGAAGACCATTAACGGCTTCGAGGCCACCGAGGTGCTGATGACCGTACAGGTAGACACGGCGCGCGGCTCCCAGCCCGGCTTCAAGGGGCAAATGGAGGTGGAACTGTGGCTGTCGCGGGATGTGCCGGGCAGCCAGGAACTGCGCGCGTTCTATAAGCGCAACGGCGCCCATTGGCCGGTGGCGGGCTCCGACGGCAGTGCCAGCATGCAGAAGGGCATGGCCAAGTTGCAGCAGCAGTTCGCGGAGTTGGATGCCGTGCCGGTGATGGAAGTCATCCGCATGAAATCGGCTGCCGGCGCCGGTGCTTCGGGAGCGCAGATGGACCAGGCGCGCGCCCGCCTGGAGGCCGTTGCCAAAGGCGGCGGCCCAAATGCCGCAGGCGCTCAGCAGGCGCTCGACCGGCTGAACGCCATGAGCGGCGGCGGGTCGCTGTTCGACATTACTATGGAGGCCGGCAATTTCTCCTCCGCTCCTGTCCCGGACTCGCAGTTCGCTATCCCGGCGGGGTACCGGAAGGTCGACTGAAATCCTGCTAATATATTCGGAAACGGCTTCGTGAAGAAGATATTGGCGTTATGGAGGACAGCATCTGTAGAGCCGAAGGTGTACATCGGTGTTTTCGCGATTCTCATGGCCGTTGATGCCTGGCCGATGTTCCCATCGACCAACACCAGCCTGTCAGTCGACGCAAACCCGGATTCTATAAGGCAAAACTTACCTGACTCACCCAGGAGCGGCGGTACTATTTGACATCTTGACAGGCCGGTGCTCTCCTGGGGCGCAGTCTCACCAATGAGACAAATCGGCGGGAATGCAATGCTGAATTGGCATGGAATCAATGGGTAGCGTGCTACGTGGGGTTAGGGGTAAGCCCTTTAAAATCACTTGCATAGCACATACTGCACGTTGTATGATTACAACGATGAGGCGTGTGGGACACGCCAAGAGGAGAGAAACGAAATGCTCAAGTCGGCACTAACACCAACGCCACCATTCCAGGACTGGCGCTTTTCGTCTCACAGGTAAGATGCGGCCACTCGCGATTCAAAGCGTTCCGGGGCTTGACCCCGAGGCGACGCCATTCGGGCGTCTGAAGGGACTCGCTCGGATGATTGTTGCTGTGTCGAAAAGTGAGCCGGAGAAGGAGATCAAAAAGGCCGGAGTTCCCCCAAAAAGGGAACTGGGACGAGAAGAAAAAGAGGTGCGTGATGTCTACTATTGCCATAACCTCATTTAATCCGTGGTGCATAGATTATCATCGGACGATGGCCGCGACGCTTGAGGCCTGTCTGGCCGTCAAGCGCGGTACTGGGATTTTTCTTCTTACGAGAGACTTTTGGTTGGTATCCAGAGATTTTAGAGCCCTTCTGGCTGAATTGAATAGCGTAACGAGAATTCCACCCAGTGAGTTGCCAGCGGCTATTCTGCGTCTCGAAGAACTACACAAAAGCGTTAATAGAACCTTAGACTTGGCGGCCAAGAAAAGGAGAATGTTTACCACGCGGTGAGGCACACGTTGGCGTAGGCGTGGACGGTCGCGTTCGATTGATTTTGAAGTTTTGCGGTTGCGACGGGGCCGAAGCGAGTGGAGGGAGCCGAATGGTTGTTAGGGCAAGTCAGGGTGATGGCCCGGCGGGAACGATCTCCAGCAAGATCGGACAAGCGGAACGTAATAACTTCACCAACTGACCAAAAGCATCTTTTCCCTGCTGCCAGCAAGTACGCAAAACGCTGGCCAGAATCTGCTGTGTGCGGGCCCCGTTCTCCGTCCGATTACCACCCCAGGTCTTGCGTGCCATCGCCATCAGCCGGATCGCCCGCTCGGCGAAGTTGTTGGTGGCATGCAAGCCAGGACAGCGCAGAAAGGTGAACAAGTGCGGCTGCTCGTGGCATAGGTGTTTGGCCAACCGTTGGTTGTCTGGGCAAGAAAAGTGCTGATCCAATAAGCGGTCCATCCGGGCTTCCAGCCGCCCGGTGGCCACCGCTAAACCATGGCGAGAAACCGCGCCCCCTTGGTAGCGATCCCGCAACCGGAGACTCTCCTGCAGCAGCGTTTTGACTGCCATCGGGAATTGGGCGGCCGCTACGGAAGCCACCTGGATCATCTCGCGACACCGCCGGATCAGGTGTTCCAGGCAACTCTGATGAAACGCCTGCTCAAAACCATAGAAACAACGCGCTCCGTCATGCACCAGGAAACCGGCGTAGTCCTCTCCCAGAATCGCCGCCGCTTCCGCATATCCGCGATGCGGTTCAATCACGTAAACGGTGACCTGCTGGCTCAACAAAACCCGCAGATTCTGGGGACGTGCGCCCACTCTCCAGCCCGTGTCGTCCAGCCACACCACCGGGCTTTGCCGCAGCGCGCTTCGCAGTTGCTGGTAAGTAGGCGCCGCCAGATTCCCCAATCGCTCCAAAGCCCGGCAGACCCCGCTCCGGCTCCACTTCAACCCATAGCCCAGTTCCAGCACCCGCGCCGTCCGCTCGTGCGACAACCCCAATTCTTTGTTGAGCACTGCCGCCATCGACAAGGCCTCTGGTCCGACTTGCACTTCCCCAACGCGGAGCGAATCGGAGGTCTGCAACGGATGCCGGCCTTGCGCTTGCCGTCCGCAGCAGGCACAAGTCCCCACCTCCACATCAAAGCGGCGGACGATGGTCATCCGCACGATGTCTTCTTGGTACTGAGGTTGGGTGTTCTTCAGGATGATCGGACCTTGACAGTGCTGGCAGCGCGGCGGAAGTGGCACGTGGATTTGCTCATCCACCCGTTTGGGGACGGGTCGCGTAGCTCGCGCTCCGTATGCCGCCCCAGGCTTACGTCCTGGCGGCTTGGGGTTACTCTTGGGTTCCCCCTTGGAAAACGGCGCGGCACTTCGTTTGTTGGCACGGAGCGCTTCTTCCAGTTCCTTTCGCAGGCGCTCGTTCTCCGCCAGCGCGCACTTCAACTGCGTCTCCAGAGACTCGACTCTCCGTTCGAGATCCTTCTCGCGATCTGAGGAGCCACCGCGGTTGGGCGCTTGCATCCATTTGAAGATGACATAAGCTAAACGATTTGTCCAGCCCCTTACTTCGACATCCCTGTCTTTATTGAGTCACGGGCTGGTAAACATTGTCAAGAAAAGACTCACAAACCGAACGTTGGTCAACATTCCGATCCATACCGTGTCGAACTGCAATGAGAAGCTTATAGACGTGATCGAACGCTTACGGCTAAGTCTAGATCCTGCGGTGACGGATGCCACGAAAGCCGCGTTGGAAGAATATAAGCGTGGAGAAACTGTGAGCTGGGAGTCTCTTGTCTGATTCTGTACCTACAGAACCACGACAGCCCGAAGACTACGGTATAGAGGTAAGCAAACAGACAGCAAAGTACATCAGTAAGTTAGACCGTCCAACCCGCGAACAATTCGATCAGGCATTTACCAAATTAAGAAAAGACCCGTTGGGGAATTCCGGCCCGGTTGTTAACAGCGACCCACCTTCACGAAGCTGTAGAGTCAGAGACTGGCGAATCATATTCAGCATCAACGATGAGGACCGGAAGTTGATTATTTCACTTCACTGCTGTCCGGCTACAAGTCGAATAGAATCAATTGGTTGCCAGAGTCGGATAATGTTTCTTGGGAGTCCGATGCCTGGAGTGCCTGCAAAATGGGCGTTTTCTCAAAAAGCGTGAGGCTGAGAATCTGTAGAATCTGGTAAAGGCTGGCTTCCAGGCCCATCCTCCTGCGGACGATAGCAACCAGCACGTAGACCGAGACTGCAATCCAGATTTGGGTCTTCACGGCGTTCTCGCTGGTGCCGTAGAATGCCTTGATCCTCAGGTGCTGCTTGATCCATTTGAAGAACAATTCCACCTGCCAGCGCGACTTGTAGATCTGGGCGATGGTAAGAGCCGGAAGCGTGAAGTTATTGGTCAGAAACTTGAACCGCTTCCTGGTTGCCACATCGAGATAGCTCACGCGCCGCAATGACTCCGGGTACGCTTCCGCCGAGTTGATTGCGGTCAGGACGACGGTGTGGTCGGAGCGGACCCCGGCGGTCTTGTCTATCGGATGCGAGTAGCGGCGCTGGAGCCCTCGGTGGTCACCCCAAAACCGGCCATAGAAGGTCACTTCAAAACCGGCCATGGGGCCGCGGCCAGGACCTGACGTTGTTGTACCGCGCCGACGGTCGGCGCGGCAAGAACTTTTTGATTTGGCGGGGTGCGCCAGTTATACTGTTCTCGCCTGGGCGGAGGATAGTGGCAACGCAGGGATGCGACCCGAGCGCCGACCCAGGTGCCGGAATGACGGGGGCGGCATCGAGCCGCCCCAGCATTGAGCCATTCTGGCGCGAAAGCGGTAAATCCCAGGGGTTTGGGGACAGAGTCCCCAAGTAAGTCAATCAAGGGTTCTTCCTTTCCGATCTTGCCTCCCCAGATCCCGTCGCCGTTTTTCACTGTGCCGTGCCGGCGGCCATCTTGGTGCGCCAACTGCGCGGGCCGCACTTGAGTACGTGACCGTGATGCAGAATGCGATCCAGCATGGCGGTGACGGCGGCCACATCCCCCAGCAGTTTGCCCCAGTCCTCTACCGGACGATTGGAAGTGAGCAGGGTGCTGGCACGCTCGTAGCGGCGCATGACAATCTCCAGCAGATCCTCCGCTGCGGTGAGCGGCAACTTGCGCATTCCGAAGTCGTCGATGATGAGCAGCGGCGCCGTGGTCAGCGTTTCCATGAACTCTCTGCGCATACCGTCTACGACGGCCTCGGCCAACTCGTCGAGGAGCACGTGAGCTTCGCGATAGAACACGCGGTAGCCTTGCTGAATCGCGGCCTGACCGATAGCCTGGGCCAAGTGGCTTTTGCCCGTGCCACCTGGACCGAGAAACAATGCGTCTTCTCGCTTGCCGATGAAGGCGCAGGTGGCGAGGTCGAAGACCAGACTGCGATTCATCTTCGGATTGAAGTTGAAGTCGAAGTGGTCGAGCGTCTTTTGCGGATCTCGGAAGGCGGCCTGCTTGCGCCGCCTCTCCAGCAGGCGGTCGGCGCGCCGGGTCAGTTCGTCGGCGACCAGGCACGAGATCAGGTCGATGGGCGCCATGGCTTCCGCCTGCGCCTGATGCAGGCGCCTTTCCAGCACGGTGGCGATGCCGCCGAGCCGCAGTTGTCGTAGGGCATGCTGCAATTCGATGAGGTTCACGTTTACTCTCCTTTGGTTTTGTGTTCGATGAAGTCGCGATACTCGGTCAGTTGGCGAATCAGCGGATCCACCTGGCGCAAACTCAGCGGCATTTGCGGATGGCGTTCGAGGTAGCGACGCACGAAGCGATATTCACCGGCGCCGATCTCCAGAGCGGCGGCGCACGCTTCCTCGACGCTGGCGGGTCCGTATTTCTTGGCCAACGACAACATGCCCTGAATCCGGCGCACCGCGGTCTGACCGTGCTCCCGGTGCATCTGGCGGCAGAGCGCCCCGATCTGTTCGCCAACCTGGTCGGCACGGCACAGCAGTTGCTGTGTGCCCAGCGGCGTGTGCTTGGGGCGGTCCTGCTCTTGGATGCGATGACCGCCGCGCGCCTGGCGCAGATGCTCGCGCAGCAACTCGCCGGTGCCAGGGTGCAGCAGTCGCACATGCCGGATGTCCCATTGCACGCTGACGCGCCGGCCGATCCAGCCCGGAGGTGCGCCATAATAAGACGCTTCCACCTCTACGCAGCCATCCAGATGTACCGTGCGTTCGCCGAACTGGTAATAGCGGAAGGGCTCGACGGGCAGCAACTGCAGGGCCGGCCGCTCTTCGGCGAACATGACGGCGACCTGTCGCTGGGTGGTGCCGTGGATGCGCGTGTCGGCCCAGTGCGACTCCCAATGATCCAGATAGGCCTGCGCCTCTTGAGGACTTTCAAAGCGCATACCCTTCAACGGGGTCTTCTGCGCATGGCCCACACCGCTCTCGACCTTCCCCTTGCGATCCGGGTCCGCCACGCGGCAGGGCATCGCCACTACGCCGTAATGGCGCAGCATGTCGGCGTACACGGGATTGAGCGTGGGATCGTAGATATCGGGTTTGAGCACGCCTTCGCCGAGGTTGTCGAGCACCACCACGCGCGTGCATCCGCCCAAGCGCCGGAAGGCCTGTTCATGCAGCTCCGCCCAGGTCTGAGTGCTGGAGTGGAACACCAGAAGACGAACCGACTTGCGGCTGTAGCCGAGCGTCAATACGAACAGACGCATGCGCCGATACTTGCCGCTGTGCGGGTCGCGGACCATCGGGCCCGTGCCGTAATCGACCTGGGCTTCCTCACCGGGCGCGGTCTCGATTACGGCGCAGGCTTCTTTTGGTGTACCGCCGACCAACTTGCGAACGAAACGCTTGACGCTCTGGTAGCCGCCCGTGAAACCGCGGGTATCGACCAGATCCTGCCAGATCGCCATGGCGTTGCGGCCGCGGGAGAGGCCCAGTTCGATGGCGTCTCGATGGATCGCGCAGGCGCTGGCGGAGAGCGCTTTCGCCGCCGACTCCACGCCAAAGTCGGTGGTCACCGCTATGGCCGGTTTTGCATCGGATGGAACTGCGCCGACGGGCACTGCGGCATCCAGTGGAGTTCCGTCGACGCCCTCTGATGTGGCCGACTCCGCGCCGAAGTCGGTGGACACTGCTATGGCCGGTTTTGGCGAAGGTGGTCCGGTGTCGGTTCCTGTGATCGGCGTCGGCGGGTCAGCACTCCCTTTCCAACCCGGAGCTCTTACGTTGACGCCGGCTTCTCTTAGATAGGCTGCCGCGGTCTCCCGACGGACGCCCGTAGTGTTCTGAATGCGCCGCAGCGACCAGCCCAGCCGGCCCAGCGCGATGACTTGCTGCTTCTTTTGTTCGTTCAAGACGTTGCTCACATCGACGCAGGGTAATCGCCCTCGCGTCGGAGTTAACGTCCTGGTTTAGCGGCTTACATATGGCCGGTTTTGAGGTGACCCTCTATCGCCGGATTTGGGTGACCCCCGAGGCGAAGCATGTGGCGCCGACATCCGCCAATAATCGCGTAATTGTGCGCTCCTGCGTCCTGCGTTTCTGTGCGCTTGCGCTTGGGCATGTTCCAGTATCGCACTCCAGGGGCGCCGTCAAGATTGTTAAAATTTCAAATGACCCACTACCCAAACTCCGGAAAATCGAGGTCTTTTGAAGGTGTTATCCTTACTCTCAGGTTTTGCCGATCCGGGTGATCATGGAGCGGACGGATCACATCACACAACTCCTCCAGGCGTGGAACCAGGGCGACCCGAGTGCGATGGAAGAACTGATGCCCATCGTCTTCGACGAGCTGCACCGGGTCGCAAGGCGTTATATGTCGGGCGAACGCCCCGGCCACACTCTGCAAACCACCGCGCTGGTGAATGAAACCTATTTGCGGCTGGTCAGCTCCGAAGGGGCCAACTGGGAAGGCCGGACGCATTTCTTCGGCGTCTGCGCGCAGATGATGCGCCGGATTCTGGTGGATTGGACCCGTTCGCGCCAGGCGCTCAAGCGCGGCGGAGAGGATCGCGCGCTGGTTCTCGACGACGAAGCCCTGGCCGCGGTGAACCAGCCAGGAACCGATCTGGTGGCTCTGGACGACGCCCTCACCGCCCTTGCGGCAATCGATCCGCGAAAGGCCCGTGTGGTGGAGTTGCGGTTCTTCGGCGGGTTGAGCGTGAAGGAAACCGCCGAAATTCTGGGGATCTCGGCGGAAACGGTGCAGCGAGACTGGAAGATGGCCAAAAGCTGGCTGCGCCGCGAACTGAACGGAGCGAAGCCGCGTGGAGTCTGAGCGCTGGCGCGAAATCGAGCGAATTTACCACCAGGCTCTGGAACAGGATGGCAGCCGGAGAACCGCGTGGGTGAAGCGCGCCGCGCGCGGCGACCAGGCGCTCGAATGCGAAGTGATCTCGCTGCTCGAACAAGCCGACGAGAAGGGCACGTTTCTGGAAGAGCCTGCCCTGGAGGTAGCCGCCCGCGATCTGGCAAGGTCCGCCGCCGCGCCTTCCCATCCCGCCGCGATCGGCCGTTATCGCATCGTTCGATTGCTCGGCGAGGGCGGCATGGGCGCGGTATATGAAGCGGAGCAGGAAGAGCCGCGCCGGGTGGTCGCGCTCAAGGTGATCCGGTTCGGCCTGGCTACTCCGGAGCGGCTGCGTCGCTTCCGCCAGGAGTCCCAGGCACTCGCCCGGCTGCAACACCCCGGAATCGCCCAAATCCATGAGTCGGGCACTGCCGACACCGGCTTCGGGCCGCAGCCCTACTTTGCCATGGAGTTGATCCAGGGGCTCCCGCTCCAGGAGTATGCCCAGGTGCACCGGCTGGATGCCAGGCAGAGGCTGGCGATGATCGCCCGAATCTGTGACGCCGCGCATCATGCGCACCAGCGCGGCTTGATTCACCGCGATCTGAAACCGGGCAACATCCTGGTGGATGAGCTGGGGCAGCCGAAAATCCTGGATTTCGGCGTGGCGCGGGTGACGGAGATCGGCGCCCCGGACGGCGGCCCGCAGCCAACCATGCAGACCGGCCTGGGACAGCTTGTGGGAACTCTGGCCTACATGAGTCCGGAGCAGGTCATGGGCGACTCCGCCGAGGTGGATGCGCGCAGCGACGTCTATTCGCTGGGCGTCATGCTCTATGAGATGCTGGCCGGGCGGCTGCCCTATGAAATCAGTCGCGGGCGAATACCGGAAGCCGCCCAGACCATCCGCGAAGAAGATCCGCCCCCGCTAAGCTCCATCGAGCGTACCTACCGCGGCGACGTAGAAACCATCGTACGCAAGGCGCTCGAGAAGGACAAGGCCCGGCGCTACGTGTCAGCCGCGGACCTGGCGGCCGACATTCAGCGCTACCTGAATGACCAGCCGATCGCCGCGAGGCCCCCCAGCGCCGGCTATCAGCTTCTGAAGTTTACCCGCCGAAACCGCGGACTCGCGGCGGGGGCGGCCGCGGTGTTTGTGGTGCTGGTCGCCGGTATCGCAGCCAGCACCTCGCAGGCCATCCGGGCCAGCCGCGCGGAACAGGCATCGCGGCGCGATAGCGACCGGGCCAAGGCTGCCGAAAAGGCCGCAACCCAGGATCGCGACCGCGAATTGCGCGCCGAGCAAGCCGCCACCGAGGAACGCAATCGCGCCATCTCCGCCGAGGCACGGGCGGTTCGCGAGCGCAACCAGGCGCTGGTGGAAACGCGCCGGGCCGACGATGAGGCCGCCACCGCCAAAGCCGTCAGCGCCTTTCTGCGCGACGATCTTCTGGCCCAGGCCAACCTCAATAACCAGGCCGGCCCGAACACCAAACCCGATCCCGACCTTACCGTGCGCAAGGCCCTGGACCGCGCGGCCGCCGGCATTTCCGGCAAATTCGAGCATCAACCGTTGGTGGAAGCTGCCATCCGGCAAACCATCGGCAACGCCTACCTCGATCTGGGCCTGTACCCGCAGGCTCTGGAACAATTGGAGCGCACCGTCGAAATCAGGCGCGGCACGCTCGGCGAGGATCATGTGGACACCCTGCAGAGCATGAACAATCTGTCGGTGCTGTACCTGCAGCAGGGGGATGCGCCGCGGGCCGAACCTCTCTTCGCCAGGATTTTGGAAGTACGCCGGCGGCTCTTGGGCGAAGAGCACCCCGATACCTTGATCAGCATGAACAACCTTGCCGCTGCCTACCGCATCGAGGGAAAGTACGCCCAGGCGGAACCACTCCTCGTCCGGGCGCTCGCTGTCAAGCGCCGCGTGCTCGGCGAAATCCATCACAGCACCGCCACCGCCTGGAACAATCTCGCCACGCTCTATCGCCTCGAAGGCAAGCTGGCGGAAGCCGAGCCGCTGCAGATCAAGGCCGTGGAAGTATGGCGCGCGGTATCCGGCGACGAGGGACCCGAAACGCTATCCAGCATGAGCGGCCTGGCGGCGCTGTATCAAGCCCGGAAACGCTATGCGGAAGCCGAAGGCCTTTGGACCAAAGTCCTTGCGGTGCAGCGCAGAACCCTGGGATCGAAGCATCCCAACACGCTGGACGTTATGGCGTCGCTCGGAGAGGTGCAGATCCTGCAGCAGAAGTACGCGGACGCCGAGGCCCTGGCGCGCGAGGCCCTCGGCCACTGGGAGGCAGGGAGTCCCAATAGCTGGAAGCGATTCTACGGCCAGGCGCTGGTTGGGGCGAGCCTGGCGGGACAGAAGCGTTACGCGGAAGCCGAGCCGCTGCTGCTCTCCGGCCACCAGGGCTTGGTGGAACGCGAATCGACCATACCGGCCGGCAGCCGCCGCGTAGTGGGCGAGGCCGGCCTGCGCATCGCGGAGCTCTATCAGAATTGGGGGCAACCCGAAAAGGCCCTCGAATGGCGCGAGAAACTTCGCGGGAAGTAGCAAGGTCTCTTCGGTCACAGGTCCTCGCCCCGTGCCTCGCAAAAACCGGCCCGTACAGCCCCGGGTCCCTGCACAGCCCCAGATCCCGGGCAATTCCAGGTCAGCCCCAAGGTCCTGTGTAGCGCCACCGCGTTCTCGAGCAGCCCGATCCCGCGCCGCCCACAGGACCGCTGCAGCCCGCCGGTCCCGTGCGGCCACGCAGGTCCCGCGCAGCCATCCGGTCCTGCACAGCCCACCCGTCCCACGCAGCCCGCCGGTCCCACGCAGCCCGCCGGTCCCACGCAGCCCGGGTCCGTGCGGCCCACAGGTCCCGCGCAGCCCGCCGATCCCACGCAGCCCGCCGGTCCCACGCAGCCCGCCGGTCCCACGCAGCCCGCCGATCCCGCGCAGCCCGCCGGTCCCGTGCGGCCACGCAGGTCCCGCGCAGCCATCCGGTCCTGCACAGCCCACCCGGTCCCACGCAGCCCGCCGGTCCCACGCAGCCCGCCGATCCCGCGCAGCCCGCCGATCCCGCGCAGCCCGCCGGTCCCGTGCGGCCACGCAGGTCCCGCGCAGCCATCCGGTCCTGCACAGCCCACCCGGTCCCACGCAGCCCGCCGGTCCCACGCAGCCCGCCGGGTCCGTGCAGCCCGGGTCCGTGCGGCCCACAGGTCCCGCGCAGCCCGCCGATCCCACGCAGCCCGCCGGTCCCACGCAGCCCGCCGGTCCCACGCAGCCCGCCGGTCCCACGCAGCCCGCCGATCCCACGCAGCCCGCCGGTCCCGCGCAGCCCCGCCGGGTCCGTGCAGCCCGGGTCCGTGCAGCCCACAGGGCCCGCGCAGCCCCGCCGATCCCACGCAGCCCGCCGGTCCCGCGCAGCCCCACCGATCCCACGCAGCCCGCCGGTCCCACGCAGCCCGCCGGTCCGACGCAGCTCGCCGTCCGACGCAGCTCGCCGACCGACGCAGCTCGCCGACCGACGCAGCTCGCCGGTCCCGCGCAGTCCCACCGATCTGAATGCCGCCCCCCAGCGTTCGCAAAAGTCGCCGGAAAAATTTCCAATCCGCTCAATGCTTTACAGACCCACCCCGCCGGAACCCGCCAGCTCGCATGTTATTTTGAGCTCGTAAACAAGGCTGCTCGCTCGCCGAGCGCAGCCCGTTTCGTAGAGTACGTACCGGCGCCTAAACTGATCAGAGGCCTTAAAGTCCGGTTGGCATGCGTATTCGAGCTTTCGGAAGGCGACCGGCGGCGGCAGGTTCTCTTTGACGGGGAGAGCAAGTCGCGGTCGGACGGGTACGGAACCGGTTCCAATGTCCCGGCGCCAACGCGCCGCAAGCGAAAGAGCAGAAAAAAAAGGTCAGCAGCACCGAAATTTCAGCGTCCTACCAAACCCCGCCACCCAAGTCGCACCCCGGCCACCCCGCGTGTGCCCTCCGGCGGCGCCGCGTCCCCGGAACTGTGTATCATGAGAGCCGAACCATGCCGCCCGCCGTGCCAGCCATCCGTACCGCGTTCCTCATCCTGCTGGCCCTCCCCGCCACCCGCGCGGCCGATCCCAACCGCCTGACGGACACCGAACGGCAGCAGGGCTGGCGCCTCCTGTTCGATGGCCGCACCACCGCAGGCTGGGAAGAAATCACCGGCAAGCCCTTCCCCGCCAATTGCTGGACCGTCGCCGATGCCTCGCTCCACGCGCTCGTCCGCAAAGACGGCTTCCAGGACATCCGCACCACCGAAACCTTCCGTTCCTTCGACCTCCAATTCGATTGGAAGATCCTCGCCGGCGGCAACTCCGGCCTGAAATACCGCATTCAAAAAGTGGACGAATGGACCAACGCCGCCGGCCGCCAGGCCCGCGCCCGCGGCCTCGAATACCAATTGGCCGACGATACCGACCCCGATGCCGCCTCCGACCCGCGCAAATTGGCCGCCTCGCTCTATTCCCTGATCGCCCCCGTGCCGCACCTCCCGCCCCGCATCGGCGAGTTCAACCATTCGCGCCTGCTGGTCCGCGGAACCTAGGTCGAGCACTGGCTCAATGGCGTGAAGGTGGTGGCCTTCGACCTGACCGACCCGCCGGTCGCCGCGCTCCTCCGCAAAGACCTGCCCAAAGGCTCGCCGCCCGATGCCCCGCTGGCCGAGACCAGCCCCATCAGCCTGCAGAACCATAGCTCCGAGGCGTGGTTCCAGAACATCAAAATCCGCGTGCTGGCGGAGAATTAATACACCCCCGGGAGAATTTAATACACCCATGGCGCCAGCCGGTAGCGTGTCCGCCGGCAGTACTCCGCGTAACCTGGCAACTCCCGCAGCAGCACCTTTTCCTCGTTTACCAGCCGGTACACGAGCACCGGAACCATCAGCACCGGCAGCGGTAGGGCAAAGTACGACCCGAGCGCCAGCGGGGTGGCCAGCACCATCAGCAGAATTCCGGAGTACATGGGGTGGCGCACATAGCGGTAAGGACCATCGGAAATGACCTTCTGTCCAGCCTCCACCTGGATGGTGGCGGCAGCAAACGTGTTGGCCTTCAGTACCGCAAAAAGCAGCACGTAGCCGCCTATGACCATCGCCTCGGCAAGCACCGTCAGCCACAGCGGCACGGCGCCCAGCAAGTCCCGCGACCAGCCGAAGCGCCGGTCCAGTCCTGGCACTGCCACGGCGCTCACCCACAACGGTACAAACAGAATTTTGAAAAGCCTCTGCTCGCTGGTCTTCTCTTTAGTCTGCATGCGCCGTGCGAGCAGCCAGGCGTCGCGCCGCACCAGGTAGATCAACGGAAATAAGGTGGCCCCCGCCACGACCGCCAGAAACACCCACGCCTGCCAGAACCGCGCCGTCCCGGCGGGGACAAACAGCAACCCGGCCAGAAACGCCAGAAGCAATACCGATTTGAGGATCGCTCGCGTTTCGAGAGTCATCCCGCTATCCGCTTCGATGCGCCAGTGCCGGTCTGCGACGCGCCCCGTCCTCGCGCAGCCAGCCACGGCTGCGATGCGCCAGTCCCCTCGGACCGGGCGCCCTCCGGCTGCTCAGTTCTGCGTCCGCCCCGTCCTCGCACGGCCAGCCACCCCTCCGATTCGCCAGTCCCCCTCGGACCGGGTGCGCTGCGGCTGCTCAGTTCTGCGTCCGCCCGTCCTCGCGCGGCCAGCCACGGCTGCGATGCGCCAGTCCCGCTTCGACCGGGTGCCTTCATGCGCCCATCCTCCGCGCCGGTCGGGCGCGGCTCTATCCTCCCCGGAATCATCTCTCGCGCCAGACGGCAGCCCCGCCCGGCGTCGCCCAATCCGCGGCATCTTCATGGTAGCGCGAGGCCCGCCTCACCCATGTCGCCGGGCATTCCGAGAGAGAATGAGGGTGACCATGCCCGAAGACGCCCAGTCTGCCTACCGGAAACTGTGTGACGAACGGAGCCGCGCCATCGTCGCCCTCGCGGCGCGGCAGCGCCTGCTGGGGTACGCGCGCCTGGCCACCGTGGCCGCCGCGCTGGCCGTCGTCTGGGTTGCTCTCGCGCAGCAGGCTTCGTCCATCCTGTGGGTGCTCGTCCCCGCGGCCGTGTTCGCCGTCCTGATGGTCATCCACAATCGCCTCGAACAGCGGGTCGAACGGCTGCGCCGCGCGGTGCGCTTCTTCGACGGCGGTCTGGCGCGCCTGGAGGGACAGTGGGCCGGCCATGGCCAGACCGGCGACCGCTACCTCGATCCCGCCCATCCCTACGCCGCGGATCTCGACCTGTTCGGCAAGGGGTCCCTGTTCGAATTGCTCTCCACCGCGCGCACGCACATCGGCGAAGACACCCTGGCGCGCTGGCTGCTGGCCCCGGCCGATCCCGCCACCGTTGCCGCGCGCCAGCAGGCCGTGGATGAGCTGCGTCCCCGCCTGGATCTGCGCGAGGACCTCGCCGTGGTGGCCGAAGAGGCTCACACCGGCGTGGACCCCGCCTCGCTGGCGGCCTGGGGCGAGGCGCCCGTGCTGCTGCCGCCCGCCACCCGCCCGGTGCTTTGGCTCTTCACGGCCATCGGCGTGGTGGGTTTCGCGGGCGGCATCGCCACCCTGCTCAACACCGCGGGCATGCTCCCGCTTTCCGAGCGCGCCGCGGCGCTCTGGCGCGACGTGTTTCTGCTGGTGCTGGTGGTCAACGGCACCTTCTTATACCGCAAGCGCGCGGCGGTGGATCGCGTGGTGGGCGCTGTGGAAGAGGCCGCCCACGAGTTACAGCTCCTCTCCGGCGTGCTGGAACGCCTGGAGCGCGAACGCTTCCGCTCGCCGCGCCTGGCCGCCCTGGCCGACTCGCTGGCTTCCCAAGGCGCGCCGCCTTCCCAGCGGATCGCCTGGTTGAGCCGCATCCTGGAGTACCTCGATTCGCGCGACAACGTCTTCGTACGGGTGGCCGAAGTCTTCCTCCTGTGGACGGCGCACTGGGCGCTGGCGGTGGAAGAGTGGCGCCGCCGCTCGGGCAAGGTGGTGCGAAGCTGGCTCACGGCGGTGGGCGAAATCGAGGCCCTCTGCTCGCTGGCCAGCCTGGCCTTCGAGCACCCCGGCGACCCCTACCCCGAATTCACCACCGGGCCTCCCTTCCTGGAAGCCGAGGATATCGGCCACCCGCTGATTCCCCCCAGCCGCTTGGTGCGCAATGACGTCCGCCTGGGCGGCGCGGAGGGCCCCCGCGTGCTGGTTGTGAGCGGCTCCAACATGTCCGGCAAGAGCACTCTCCTGCGCACCCTGGGCGTGAATTGCGTGCTGGCGCAGGCGGGGGCGCCGGTGCGCGCGCGGCGCCTACGGCTTTCGCCGCTCTCGGTGGGCGCCTCCATTCGCCTGGTCGATTCGCTCCAGGAAGGTGTCTCGCGCTTCTACGCCGAGATCCTGCGGCTGCGCCAGATCCTGGACCTGACCGAGGGGGGGCGCCCGGTGCTCTTCCTGATCGACGAAGTCCTGCACGGGACCAATTCGCATGACCGCCGCATCGGCGCCGAGGCCCTGGTGCGCGGCTTGGTGGAGCGCGGCGCCATCGGGCTGATCACCACACACGACCTCGCCTTGGCCGATATCACCGCGGTGCTGGGCGCGCGCGCCGCCAACGTCCACTTCGAGGACCAGATCGAAAACGGCCAGATCCATTTCGATTACCGCATGCGCCCGGGGGTGGTGCGGAAAAGCAACGCCATCGAGCTGATGCGGCAGGTGGGGCTGGAGATTTGACGGCCTCGGAACTGACCTCCGAAATCGTGCGCCAACAGGCCCAGGAGTGCGGTTTCGAGCTGGCCGGCGTGGCGCGCGCCGAGCCCGCCGCCGATCGCCAACGCTATCGCCGGTGGGTGGAGGCCGGTTACGCCGGCGAAATGCGCTACCTCACGGACCGCCGCGCGGCCGTGCGCGACGACCCGCGCGAGTTGCTGCCTTCGGCACGCTCGGTGATTTCCGTAGGCCGCCTCTACCACACGCCGTGGCCCATCCACCCAATTCGACGAGCCGGGGCGCGGCTGGATTTCGCGCTACGCCTGGGGCGGCGATTATCACGCCGAGATGCGCTGCGGCTTGGAGCGCCTGGAGCGCGCGCTGCGTGAACGGGCCGGCGGCGCCCTGGAGTCGCGCATTCTGGTGGATACCGCCCCGCTGCTAGAGCGGACCTATGCGCGGCTGGCGGGCCTGGGGTGGATCGGCAAAAACACCTGCCTCATTAACCAGCAGCGTGGCTCGTGGTTCTTCCTGGGCGAGTTGCTGGTGTCCCTGGCAATCGAGCCGGGCCCCCAGGACGCCCCGCCGCCCGGCCGCTGCGGCACCTGCACGCGCTGTATCGACGCTTGCCCCACGGCGGCGCTGGTGCCTTCGGGCGATGGATACACGCTCGACGCGCGGCTGTGCATCTCGTACTTCACCATCGAGCTGCGCGGCCCTGTCCCGGAGGAGCACCGCGCGGGAATGGGCGCGCACGTTTTCGGATGCGATATCTGCCAGGACGTCTGCCCGTGGAACCGCCGCGCGCCAGTGACCGCCGAGCCGGCCTTCTCCCCGCGCTGGTTCGCTCCGCCGCTGGAGCAGATGGCCGAAATCTCCGAAGCCGATTTCCGCCGCATGTTCGGTGGAACACCCGTGACCCGCGCCCGCTACTCCGGATTCCTGCGCAACGTGGCGATCGCCATGGGCAACCAGGGCCGCCCCGAATTCCGCCCCGCCCTGGAGCGCCTGGCCGCTTCGCCCGACCCCCTGGTGGCGGAACATGCGCAGTGGGCCCTGAGGCAGTTGCCCGTGTGAATCCGTGGGGCTGATCGGCGGGGATGATCCCCGGATCTGCCGGGGAGGCAGTAGAAGTTTGACGTATCCGGCAAGGTGCCTTCCGTCGCGCCCGAAGACGGCACGTGAGCATCGGTACTGGCGGTCGGCGCTCCGGTTTTGGGCGGTTGCGATCAGGCCCCTTCGAGGGGTCCGCAACTGAAAAGCCTCCGGCTCGGCCTGAGGATCGTTACTCCGTCGGGAGATCCCCCGGGTCTGCCGGGTAACAATGGGCTGGATAAACGACCAGTCGTCACATCCCGGCGCCACCTACGTCCGCGACCCGCTGTCGCCGCCCTTTGATCCCGGCTCTGCCGCGTGAATCCCCGCTCTGCCGGGGAGGCAGCCGGCGTTCGAGGTATCCGGCAGATGCCCTGCGCCGCGCCCGAGGAACTGGAGAGTCGGCATCGTGCGCGGCGGCCCCTTTGGAGGGCCAGCAACCGAAAAACCTCCGGCTTTGCGTTGCGTGCCGGGCTGCGGCGTGGACGCTCCGCCAGTTACAATAGAGGGGTGGTCACGAAAGAATGGGCCGCGAGCCCCCGGGCCAACCCTCCGCTCCGGCGTTTTGTGCCGGCCCTCGGGCGTTTCGTGGTGGCGGCGGCCTTGCTTGTTCCCCCGCTTGCGGCGCAGACCGACCTGGTCGCTCAGGGCTACGACCATTTCTATAACCTCGAATACCCCGAGGCGATCGGCGATTTCCAGCAGGCCATAGCGCTCCCTCCGACGACCGGGACTCCACAACCACCTGGCGCAGGCCATCGTCTTTCACGAGATGTACCGCAACGGGGCGCTCGAAAGCGAGCTGGTCTCGGGCAACAATTCCTTCCTGCGCCGGCCCAAACTGAATCCCTCGCCGGAAACCGAGGACGGTTCCTGGCGAGGTGGCCAAGGCCATGGACCTCTCTCAGGCCCGGCTGAAGATCAACCCCAACGATACCGCCGCCCTATACGCTCTGGGCATCGCCTACGGGCTGCGCTCCGATTATTATTGGGTGGTGAAGAGCTGGCACAACTCGTTGAAGGACGCCACCGCCGCGCGCCGGGCGCACAACCGCGTCTCCGAACTGGACCCGGAAACGTGGATGCCCGTCTGGTGCAGGGGCTGCACGATTACATCGTCGGCAGCTTGCCCTGGACCTACCGCACGCTGGGATTTCTCGTCGGCATCCACGGCGACAAGGAGAGGGCATCCGGACCGTGCAGGATGTGGCCGCCCATGGCGGCGACAACCGGGTGGATGCCAATCTTTCTGGGCGCGCTGTACCGCCGCGAGAATCAGACCAGCCGGGCGGTGCCGATTATCCAGGATCTGATCCACCGCTTTCCGAGAAATTACATACTGCGCCTGGAGCTATCGCAGATGTACAGCATGGCCGGCGACAGGCGCACGCCCTCGAAGCGGTGGCGAAGTGGCGGAACTGAAGAACAGCCAAGCCCCGGTTACGACCGCGTGCCGTGGGAGAAGATTTACTTCCAGGAAGGCACGTCGAGTTCTGGTATAGCGACCTGAACCGGGCCATGGAGAATATGCAGAAGGTAGCGGCCGCCTCGGCGCCGTGAAATGGACCTCAATACGGGGGTCTCGGCGTGGATGCGCATGGGCCAGATTTACGATCTGAACCATCACCGCGAGGAAGCGCTGGCGGCGTATCGAAAAGCCATCGCCTATGCTCCGGATGCCGAGGCGGCCCAGGAATCCAGAAAATATCTGTCCGAACCATATCGGAGAATGTGACCGCCCGCGGCCACCGCGAGAACCAAAACTACCGCTTCAGCCCTGCGGCCGGGCAACGCATGAGTTCCGCGACCCAACTCCGGGCCGTCCGGCCCGAATCCGGTTGCGGCCCTTTCCGTCGGTCTTCAACCGCGGGTCCGGTCGATTACGGTCACCGCTCGGTTTCGTAGCAGCGCCGCCCGCGTCAGCAAGCGGGGAGCCTGATGGGGCGGCCGCCCGATCCATCCTCTATATTGCTACTGTTGCG
>CAWDOH010000012.1:0-56785 GCA_963803725.1 Bryobacterales bacterium
TACCGGAAAATCGGCAGCCTCGAAACCCAGCGCCAGGGTGATCGAAGAGCTGTACGGCACCTGCCCCAGCAATTCCGCCAGCCGGCCATCCACCGCCGCCAGAAGCTGCGCGGCGCTGTGCGCTTCGCATCCCAGCACCAGGCTGCCCGTCTCCAGCCAATCCCCACCCGCGCGGATGCGGAACCCCGTGCCCGCCCGTTCTACGCACTCGGCGCGCACCTGGCGGATTTCCGCATGCCCGCCAACCGCCCTCGCGGCAGCCTCCACCAGTTGGCTCAGCCCGCCTTTGAGCGTGCGGAACAACGGCGCCGCGGGACCGTTGCGCACCGCCTTAGCCCGCTCCGCCAGCACGCCGCGCGTCAGGCTGCCATATTGGTTGGCCAGTTGCACAAACCGCGGCAGCACGCTGGTCACGCTCAATTCGCTGGGATTGCCGCCGTAGATTCCCGAAAGCAGCGGCTCGGCCAGGTAATCCACCGCCTCCGTGCCGTAGTGCTCCTGGATGAAATCGGCCACCGATTCGTCGCCCGGACGCGGCTTGGGCGCGCGCAGCAATTCCATCCCCATGCGCAGCTTGGTCCCCCAACTCACCAGGCCGGTGGATATCAGCGGCAGAATCTTGGTGGGCACCATCATCATCAGGCCGTCCGGCAGAGGAATCAGCCGCCCGCCCTTGCGCACATAAGTCTTGCGCAGATGGTCGTTCGAGCCGATGATCTCGCCCGCCAGGCCCAGTTCGCCGGCCAGCTCCACCGCCGCGGGCTTAGCCGAGAGGAAGCTGTCCGGGCCGGCCTCAATCGTGCAGCCCTCCACGTGCTCGGTCTGGATCACCCCGCCCAGCCGCGGCCGCGATTCCAGAAGCGTCGAAGCGGCCCCGCCCTTGGCTAGATAGTAGGCCGCCGAAAGACCTGAAATGCCGCCGCCGATGATGACTACGCGAGACATCCCTGGGCCACCTCGGCCAGCGCGGCCGTGAACGCCGCCGAATCGTTCAGCGATTCCGGCCTCCGCAGCGTGATCCCTCGCGCCGCCGCGTACTCGCCAAAGAGCCTGTCGATATCGAACAGAATCTCCACGTGGTCGCACACGAAGCCGATGGGGTCCAGCACCACCTCGCGCACCCCTTCGGCAGCGTAGCGGTCCAGGCAGGATTCCACCGTGGGACCCAGCCACCGGTCCTGGGTCATGCCCTGGCTCTGAAAGGCAAAGTCGAACTCCGCGAGTCCCACGGCGGCAGCCACCGCGGCAGCCGTCGCGCGGCACTCGGCGGCATACGGATCGCCATTGGCCAGCGCCTTCTCCGGCAGGCTGTGCGCCGTGAACAGCACCTTGCCAGGGCTGCCACCGCTTGCCGCGTCGCGCCGCTCCGCATCGAGACCGACCCGCCGCTCAGCATCGAGACCGACCTGCCGCTTAGCATCGAGACCGACCTGCCGCTCAGCATCCAAACCGACCTGCCGCTTAGCATCCAAACCGACCTGCCGCTTAGCATCCAAACCGCCCTGCTGCTCCGCATCGAGACCGACCTGCCGCTCCGCATCGAAACCGACCCCGGCTCAGCATCCAAACCGACCCGCCGTTCCGCATCGAAACGGAGCCGCGACCGAGAGGGAGCGGACCTTGCTGTCGAAGACCCACCGTTCGCCGCCGCCTCGCCCTCCACCAGCGGCCGCAGCCGTTCGGCAAACGCCGCAATCAGCCGCGGCTCGGCGTGAAAGCTCTTAGCCCAGCGAATCTCCGCCGCCACCCCCGCCTCGCGCCGCGCCTCCTCCGTCCGCCGGATATACAGACCCGATGCTCAGCTCGGAAAACTGGGGCGCCAGGCAGATGCCGGCCATCCGCTCCACGCCCGCCTCGCGCACCCGCTCCATGGTCTCGCGGATAAACGGGTGCCAGTTGCGCATGCCGAAAAAGACCGGAATGCCCAGCAGCTTTTCGAGCGCCTCCGCCTGCGCGCGCGTCCACGCCAGCAGCGGCGAAGATCCCGCCGATGGCCGCATAGCGGTGCCGCACTTCTTCCAGCACCTCGGGGATTGCCGGCCCGCCCGCCGCGCACATAGGAAAGGTAGCTCTCCACATCCTCCACGCGCTCCGGCGCGCCGTGCGCCAGCAGGAGCACCGCCTGCTTCACGGCCGGAATTCCCGGACCATCTCGACCACCGCCTTCACGTTCTCCACCGGCGTTTCGGGCAGAATGCCGTGGCCCAGATTGAAGATGTGGCCGGGCCGCGTGCCCGTGCGCTTCAGCAGCTCATGTACCTTGATGCGCAGCTCGGGCAGCGGCGCAAACAGCGCCACCGGGTCCAGATTCCCCTGAATGGCGGAGCGGTAGCTGATGTCCATCCACGCCTGGTCGATGTTTATGCGCCAGTCCACGCCCATCAC
This sequence comes from Bryobacterales bacterium, assembly GCA_963803725.1. Lineage (GTDB taxonomy): Bacteria > Acidobacteriota > Terriglobia > Bryobacterales > Bryobacteraceae > JOPF133. The sequence continues at coordinate 2,386 of CAWDOH010000012.1, forward strand.
GTCGCCGCCGGCCGCGTGCAGTTCGTTGAAGAAGCCCGAGGCGCCCGTGCCGAAGTGAATCACCGGCACGCCGGTCGAGCGGATGCGCTCGATCAGCGCGCGCGAATAGGGCGCCGCAAAGCGCACGTAATCGTCCGACCCCAGCGCGCCCACCCAGCTATCGAAAACCTGAATGGCGCGCGCGCCGGCGGTCACCTGCAAATGCGCGAAGGGCGCCAGCACATCCACAATCTTGCCCATCAGCCGCCGCCACAGGGTCTCGTCGCTGTACATCAGCTTCTTGGTGCGGATGAAATTGCGCGAGGCGCCGCCTTCAATCATGTAGCTGGCCATGGTGAAGGGCGCGCCCACAAAGCCGATCACCGGCACCTTCCCGGCCAGCGCGCGCACCACGTGCTGGATGGCCTCGCCCACGTAGCCCAGCTCGTCGGTGTTGGTGGTCGAAAGCGAATCCACGTCGTCGGAGGTGCGCACCGGGTTGTCGATCTGCGGCCCTTCGCCGGCCGCATAGCGCAGCTTCAGCCCCATGGGCTCGACCGGCAGCAGCAGGTCGGCAAAAATGATGGCCGCATCCACGTCCAGCAGTTCCACCGGCTGCAAAGTGACCGTGGCCGCCAGGTCGGGCCGCTTGCAGATCTCCAGGATGCCGTGGCGGTCGCGGATCTGGCGGTACTGTTTCAGGTACCGTCCGGCCTGCCGCATGAACCACACCGGCCGCACATCGGTCGGCCGGCGCCGGCAGGCGTCTAGGAAACGGCTGGTCATTGGAGCCACGCGCATGGCTGATCCATCCTGTCTTCGCAGAAATATACGCGAAAGTCCTTAGGTTTGTGCTTCACGGCCCACTCGCGGCCGTTCACGAAATACGGTTTGGCCCACGCCTCGCTGTCAATCGTCCGCGGCGTCACCACCGAAACCGCCACCGCGCCGCGCGCCGGATAACCCGTCCGCGGGTCCATAATATGCGCCCAGATCTTCCCTTCCGCCCGGAAGAATTTCTCGTAACTCCCGGAGGTCGATAGCGACATGTCTTTCAGGTACACCTGGTCGGCCGTTTTGCTGGTGTCCCAGGGGTTCTTGATGTCGATCACCCACCCCCGCGGCTCTTCCGGCGGCGCACCCATCCCGTAAATGCTGCTGCCCGATCCCGCCACCAGCGCGATCCGCACGCCCGCTTTCTTCAAAACCTCCACCATGCGGTCCACCGCGTATCCCTTGCCGATGCCGCCCGGGTCCAGTTCCACGCCCTCGCGGTCGAACCACACCGTCTGCGCCGCCGCATCCAGGTGGACGTGCTTATACCCCGTCTTGGCCAGCGCCGCCAGCACTTCCGGCCCGTGCGGCAGGTGCCCCGACCCTTTGTAAAACCCCCACACCTTCATCAGCGGCCCCACCGAAATATCGAACGCGCCTTCGCTCTCGCGGCTGTACTCCAGGCAATCCGCCAGCAGCCGGAACATTTCCGGCGAAATCCGTAGCGGCTTCTCGGCCGCCAGCCGGTTGATCTGGCTCCACTCGCTTTGCGGCTTGTAATTCGAAAGCATGTCGTCGAGCCGGCGTACCTCATCGAAAGCGGCATCGGCGGCCGCCTCCATTTTGACCCGGTCGCTTCCATACAGGATCACCGAGTAAGTCGAACCCATGGCGTCGGCGCTCTTTTCCAGGCGCAGCGCCGGAGGTCCCACTCCCGAGCCGGCGCCCGGCCCGGAAGGCGCCGCGGCGGGCCGTTCCTGCAGCGGCGTACGGCCAGCCGCCAAAGCCGCCAACAGAAACAAAACTAACACAATCTGTTTGAGTTTAGGGCCGTTTTTAGGCGCTCCCGCGAGATTTTTAAAATTACGTCTGATTTTCAGTGCGGCCACGAGATTTTTTCGCCCGTTTGAGAAGGAAATCGATGCGGCTTTCCACATCCGGGTCGCGGTCCTGCTCGAAATGCAGCTCCGGCACATGGTGCAGGGTCAGCCGGGAGGCCAGCTCGCGACGCAAATAATGCCGCGCATGATCCAGCGCCGCCAGCGACAGGTGCTGGTCGCGCTCGCTGCCCCGGATCCCCACCCGGATCGTGGCGTGGCGCCCATCCGCGCTCACATGCACCTCGGTGATTTCCACCGGCAGCAGCCGTGGATCGTCGCTCTCGAACCCGATGATGGCGGACAACTCCTCGCGCACCGCTTCGGAGACCCGCAGCGCCCGCCGCTCATCCACAGCGGCCCCCATCCACGCAGCCCCGCCCCTCCGCCGCGTTCGCGCAACTCCCCGTCCGGAGGGAAAAACCGGATGCGGGGGGTACCCCTTGGGCCCGGAGGGGCGCCCCCTGCCACCTCGAAAAAACCGACGCGGAGGCGCGGAGGCGCAGAGAAAAACGCGGAGAAGACAATTCGGTCACTCTCTCTCTTCTCTCCGCGCCTCCGGGTCCGAGGGGCAATCTCCGCGTCAGGTCTTTCGAGCCAGTCCTTCTCTCTCCTATCTCCGCGCCTCCGCGCCTCCGCGTCCAAGCGCTCTCTCCGCCGTGCGCGCCTCTCGGCCCTCTCGCCTTTGGTTTTCTCCGCGGGTTTCTCCGCCTCTCCGTGTCTCTCCGGAAACTCCGCTCCCTCTGCCACCTCTCCTTACCTTGGGTCTTCTCCGCGTTTGCTCCGCGTCTCCGGGCCCGGAGGGCACCCCCCGCGTCGAATGGGCCCCGCCATTGGCCTGTCGGGAGTTTCCTCGCCCCGAGAACATCGACATCAGTCGGTTCCTGTGCTCCGCGGTGAAAACACGCCCCCAAACCGCCGCAGTTCCTCACGCCAGCCACTCCACGGTTGCCTCCGCCAGCTCCGGACCCAGCAGCGCGGCGGCTTCCTCTTCCACTCCCCGCAGCACCTTTTCGGCGTGCGTGTGGTCGCTCGATACGGTCACCGCGGCCACCACCGCGCGCTGCCAGAGATCCTGGTACTCGATCTCCGCCACCGCCACGTTGAATTTATTGCGCAGCCGCTCCTTCAGGCTCGCCACCACGTGGCGCTTCTCCTTGAGCGAGTGCGCATTCACCAGCCGCAGCTCCAGGGTCACTACGCCGATCGCCGCCATTTCCTCAGGCGAACACTTCGTTCGCCACGCGTTCGGTGACGAACGCCTCGATGATGTCTCGCTGCTTGACATCGCCGTAATTCTCCAGCGTGATGCCGCACTCCATGCCGGTCTTCACCTCGCTCACGTCGTCCTTGAAACGCCGCAGCGAGCCGATCTTCCCGGTATAGACCACCACGTTGTCGCGCAGCAGCCGCACTTCCGAGCGGCTGACGATGGTGCCGTCCAACACCTGGCACCCGGCCACGTTCCCCACCTTGCTGATGCGGAACGTCTCGCGCACTTCGGCCTTGCCCTTGTAGACTTCCTTGAACACCGGCTCCAGCAGGCCGCTCATGGCGCGCTTGATCTCGTCCGTCAGGTTGTAAATGATGGTGTGCAGGCGGACGTCTACCTTCTCCTGCTCCGCCAGCGCCGAAGCGTTGCGCTCCGGCCGCACGTTGAACCCGATAATGATGGCGTTCGACGCCGAGGCCAGCAGCACGTCCGATTCGTTGATGGCGCCCACGCCCGACCGGATCACGCGAATCTTGACCTTGTCGTTGGACAGCTTCTGCAGCGATTCGGTGAGCACTTCGGCCGATCCGCCCACGTCCGTCTTGATAATCAGCGGAAGCTCCTTCACCTCGCCGGCTTCCATCTGCTTGTGCAGTTGTTCCAGGGTCAGGCGGCTGGATTTGGCCAGCGCCGCTTCGCGCGCCTTCTGGTCGCGGAAATTCACAATCTGCTTGGCCTTGGCGGTGTCCGTGACCACCTGGAAATCGTCCCCCGCTTCGGGCAGCGATTCCAGGCCCAGCACCTCCACCGGCATGGACGGCTCGGCCTTGCGAATCGGCACGCCGCGGTCGTTGAGCATGGCCCGCACTTTGCCGAATACCGCGCCGCAAATAAAGAAATCGCCCACGTTGAGCGTGCCGTTGCGCACCAGCACGGTGGCCACCGGGCCGCGACCGCGATCCAACTGCGCTTCGATCACCACGCCCATCGCCGGACGGTCCGGATTGGCCTTCAAGTCCTGCAAATCGGCCACCAGCAGAATCATCTCCAGCAGCAGGTCCAGGTTTTCATGGGTACGGGCCGAAACCGGCACCATTACCACGTCGCCGCCCCAGTCCTCCGCCAGCAGGCCGCGGTCGGCAAGCTGCTGCTTGATCCGCTCGGGCTGCGCGTCCGCCTTATCGATCTTGTTGATCGCCACGAGAATCGGCACACCGGCCGCGCGCGCGTGGTCGATCGCCTCCAGGGTTTGCGGCATCACGCCGTCGTCGGCCGCCACTACCAGCACCACAATATCCGTGACCTTGGCGCCGCGGGCCCGCATGCGCGTGAACGCTTCGTGGCCCGGCGTGTCGATGAACACGATCTTGCGGCCCTTCATCTCCACGTAATACGCGCCGATGTGCTGGGTGATCCCGCCCGCCTCGCGCGCCGCCACGTTGGCTTCGCGGATGGCGTCCAATAGCGATGTCTTGCCGTGGTCCACATGGCCCATGATGGTGACCACGGGCGCGCGCTTCTGCAGGTCCTTGGTCTCCTCGGCCTCCTGAACGGCCTTCATGGCCTCCTGCTCGTAGCTGACCGTGGCGGTGGAGGCGCCGAAATCGCGCGCCACCTCGCTCGCCAGCTTCGAATCCAGGGTCTGGTTGATGGCCACGAAGATGCCGCGGTCCATCAGCTTCTTCATCACCAGGTTGGCCTTCACGTCGAGCTTCTCGCAAAGCTCCTTCACCGTGATGCCCTCCGAGATGGTGATCTCGCGATTGATCGGTGGCGGCCCGGCCTCCACCTGGCGGCGCTGCGGCCGCAGAATCTTCTCTTCCTCGTGCCGCTCGCGCGGCTGCGGGCGCGCGCCCGGGCGCTTATCGCCAGGACGTCCGCGAGCCGGTTCCACCGGCGGCGGAGCCAGACCCGGCTCCATGCGGCCACGCGAGGTAGGATGCTGCGGCCGCGGTCCCGGCCGTCCCACCGGCGCGGCGGCCGGACGCACTCCCGGCCTGGTTACCAGGGGCTGGCCCGGACGGATCGGGCCGCGGTAAATCGGCTGGCCCGGCACCGGCGCGCTGGGCGGCTTCGGTATCCCCGGACGCGGCGAGGCCGGTTGCGCCGGCATGGACGGACGCGGCGAGGAAAGCTTGGCGGCCAGATCGGGCCGCGGCGGTACTACCGGACGCGCCGCCGGCTGCCCCGCCAGGGGACGGCCTTGCGTCTGCACTCCCGGTCCGGCTCCACTCGACCCGCTCGACGGTGCATACGAGCCGCCTCCGCCCGAGCGCGCGAATTCGCGGGGCGAATCCCGGCGGAACTGCGGCTGCGGACGCTGCGGCGCGCCCGGTCCCGGCGTCCCCGGAGCCATGCCGCCCGGACGCAACGACTCCGATCCCGAAGCGCCCGAGGGCGGCAACGGCTGCCGCGGCCCCGAAAGTACCTGTCCCGGCCGCGGACCGGCCGATGCAGGACCGGGCTGCGGCCTCGCCACTTGCGCCGCGGGGCGTCCCGGCGCAATCACCGCGGCGGGCGGATGCATGCTCCTCGAAACCGGCGCGGACACCGGCGGTGCGGGGGCGCTCGAAGACACCGCACTGGGGGGCGCCGCTGGCTGCGGCGGAGCCACGGACTGTGGTGGCGCGGCCGCCCGCGGCCCTTCCGGACGCGGAATCTCCCGCGGCGGCTCGTGCCGCACCGGCTGGCCGAGGACCGGCGGGTGAATCGGCCGGCCAGCCAGCGGAGGCCGTATGGGCGCGGCCTGCACCGGCGCGGCGGGCGGTGGCGCCGCTGCGCTGGGCTGCGGGCCCGGCTTTTCGGGTGCGGCCGGCGGCTGCACCTCCTCCATCGCAGGGGCCTGCACCGCCTCGGCGGTGGGACGCTGCTCCGGCTGGGGCTTCGCGGAAACGGCCGTGCCGCCCGTCGCTCCATTCGTGCCCGCGGGACCTTCCTCGGGCCGGCTCAGCGTGGCCGTAGGGGTCTCGATCTCCACCTCCGCCTGTTCCCCCGGGCCGTGGTCCGGAAATCCGTACAGGCGCCGCAGCTTGATGGCCACGTCTTCATCGATGGAGCTGGAATGTGTCTTTTTTTCCGTGACGCCCAGTTCCGGGAGCCGGTCCAGGATCTCGTGAGCCTTGACTTCCAACTCCCGGGCCAGCTCATTAATACGAATCTTCTTCATAGAGAAAACAATCTACCTGCTACTACACACACACCCCTAATGGCTGCGGCCATCCTGCCCGGGCCCGGAGGGCACCCCACCCTCGGCGGTGTCTTCGGACGCGCCCTCTGGGCCGCCCGCAAGGCCCTCTTCGGACTGGTTGTCAGTGGGGGAACCCGCGCCTTCCATGTTACCAAACTGTTCCGCAAGCACACTTTCGGCCTCCGCGGAAACCTCCTCGCCTTCCGGAGAATTTTCCGCCTGGGCCTCGGCCGCTTCCGGCTCCGCAGGCGCGGCTTCTACCGGCTCTACTACCGGCTCGCCTGCCGCCGCTTCCGCCTCCGCAGGTGCCGCTTCCGCCTCCGCAGGTGCCGATTCCGCCTCCGCAGGTGCTGATTCCGCCGGCTCTGCCTCTACCGCCGCCTCCGCCGCTCCGCCGCCCTGGCCCTCTTCGAACTGCCCGTAGTAGGCATTCACGGATTCCTGAATCCGTTCCACCATCTGCGGTTCGATCCCCTTAATTTCCTCGATCTGCTCAGGCGTCATGCTGCCCAGCTTCTCAATCGTCCCCACGCCCGATTCCACCAGCCGCGCCACAATCGGCTCCGCCAGCCCGTAGTCAATCAGCACCGAGACCGGAGCGCCCGGCGCCACCAGCGCCGCCATGGCCGATTCCACCTCCTGGCGCTTTTCTTCCTCGCTCTTGATATCGATCTTCCATCCCAGCAGCTTGGCTGCCAGGCGCACGTTCTGCCCCTTCTTCCCGATGGCCAGCGAGAGCTGCGAGTCGTCCACAATCACTTCCATGTGCTTTTCCAGTGGATCGAGAATCGTGATGCGGCTCACCTTGGCGGGGCTCAGCGCATGCGTCGCAAACACCACCGAATCGTCCGAGAACTCGATAATGTCGATCTTCTCCCCGCGCAGCTCGCGGATGATCGACTGCACCCGCATGCCCTTCATGCCCACGCAGGCGCCCACGCTGTCCACATCCCGGTCGCGGCTCTGCACCGCGATCTTGGTGCGCTCGCCGGCCTCCCGCGCGCAGCCCTTGATCACCACCGTGCCGTCGTAAATTTCCGGTACTTCCTGCTCAAACAGGCGCATCACCAGTTCCGGCGCGGCCCGCGAAACCAGCACCCCGGGACCTTTGCTGGATTTGTCCACCAGGCGGATCACGCAGCGCACCCGGTCTCCCACGCTATAACTTTCCAGGCGCGATTGCTCCTTCTTGGGTAGCTTGGCCTCGGTCTTGCCCAGGTCCAGAATGTAATCCGGCCCCTCTACGCGCTTGATCGTGCAGTTCACCAGCTCGCCGGTACGCCCCGAGTATTCGTTGAAAACCGTTTCCCGCTCGGCCTCGCGGACCTTCTGGAAAATCACCTGCTTGGCGGTCTGCGCCGAGATGCGGCCCAGCGCCTCGGTGTTCTTCTTGATGCGTACTTCCCCGCCCAGTTCACTCTCCGGCTGAATGCGCCGCGCCTCCACCAGGGTCATTTCGTGGACCGGATCGGCCACCGCTTCCACCACTTTCTTCACCGCGAACAGTTGGATGGCGCCCGTCTTCGGGTCCATCTCCGCCAGGTAATCTTCGTTGCTGCGGTAGTGTTTGCGGGCAGCGATCAACATGGCGTCCTTGACGGCATCCAGGACGATCCGCGGATCGATGCCTTTTTCCTTGCTCAGTATCTCGATGGACTGAAAAATCGTTTCCAAAGTTGTCCTCGTTCCTGACTAGTATGTTTCTGGCGGCCTGTTCTCCCGGGGGACTACCACTCGAACTTGAGGTTGGCCTTGTGGATCTGCTCGAAGGGAAAGCGCAAAGATGTTCCGGGTTCCGTCTCCAGTGCGACCTCGCCATTTTCGAAGCCCGCCAGAGTACCCTCCCAATAGGTTCTCCCGCCCACCGGCTGGCGCAGCGTAATCTTGGCTTTCTGTCCCTGAAACCGCAGGTAGTCCTGTGGTTTCCGTAACTTGCGTTCGACGCCGGGAGAGCTCACCTCCAGCGTGTAGCGGCCCCCCGGGACAACATCCTCTACGTCCAGAATGGCGCTCACCTGCTGGGAGACCAGCTCGCAATCGCCATGCGTGACCCCGGCCGGCTTGTCGATCGAAATGCGCACCAGGCGACTTCCGCCCCCGCCCTTGACTTCCACTTCGACCACTTCCATCCCTTCCGGTTCAGCCACCCGCCTGGCAATCTCTTCGATTTTGGACGTTACCGCTTCCTGCATCGTTGCAAAAGTGCCAATTCCAACAAAAAAGTGGGCTTTCGCCCACTGGTTTGGCTCGACACTCAAGTCTTATTGTAGCCTGTTTTAAGCCGGAAGGGAAAGATTGGATTCGTCCACGCCTGTTCGGCGCCGCCGCGCGCATTCTGCCGATGCCCGCCCATCCGGGTTAATCATGCCCTGATAACCAAGGAACACTTGTAACTTAACCGCCCGAGGATTTAAAGTCCTTGATCAAAAGGAGGTCTGGGTAAGTGAAGAAGTTGATTCTCTTGGCGGCACTGGCAGCCGGTCCAGCCAGCGCCGGTACGGTGTACATTCAGTTCACGTCCGGAACCGCGCAGACCGGGCCTGCCGCGCTGCCCGGCGGCGCCAATGCCACCTGGCAGACGTTCTCCGTAAACCCGTCCGATTCCGATCTCCCGGTTTACGATATCGATGACAATCCGACCGGCTATACTCTCTCGTACGTCTCCACCCAGAACTATACCGGCGGTTGCTGCGGGGGATTCGGTTCGGCCTACGACAATCTTGCCGACGGCTATCTTTCGGATCATGGCGGCACCGACACCGTCACGTTCAACGGTCTTCAACCCGGGCAAAGCTTCGAACTCTATCTGTATTCGGAAAGAGATTGCGGTTGCTCGAGCGGCACCTTCTCGGTCAACGGATCGGCTTCCCAAACCACCAGCACGGGTTTGCCGGATGCCTTCGTGCTGGGCGAAAACTACCTGGTTTTCAACGGCACCGCCAACTCCGGCGGCCAGATTACGATCGATTACGCGCCCAGCCCCGGATCCGGTGAAGGAGAGATTAACGGCCTTCAGTTGGTGACCACCGGCGCGCCCGAGCCTGGTGCGGCTTATCTGGCTTTCGGCGGAATGGCGCTTCTGTTCGCCGTGCGGTTCCGGCGCCCTGCCGGCCTTCGTTCCTGAGGCCGGCCGTGCTTCGCCCGGTCCCTACCCCCGCACCACCGGACCCAGCAGCGACTCCATTTTCTCGCGCAAACCCTCCACCGTGAACGGCTTGGCAAGCAGCGCGTGGCCCCTTTCCACCACGTACTTCCGCACCAGGCGGGTATTGTCGTAACCCGAAATGTACAGCACCTTCAGATCGGGCTGAATCGCCGCCAGCTTGTCCGCCAGCATGGGGCCGCTCATTCCCGGAGCCACTACGTCGGTAATCAGCAATTGCACCGATTCGGGGTGTTTGCGAAACAGCGTGAGCGCGTGCTCGCCGCTGTCGGCGGTCATCGCCGTATAGCCGAACTGGGTCACCATGGCGGCCACCAGCTTGCGGATCTCCGGCTCATCGTCAACCACCAGAACGGTTTTATTCTCCTGGCCAGCCATCGCACCCTGATTTTACTGTCTATCCACTTTGTTAGCAATCGGTTACTGTGCTCTTCGATGCACAACCACGGCCGCCGCCAGCCCCAGCAGGCTCAGCCCCGCTCCCCACCACACCGATCCGGGCTGGTAGCGGAACTCCACCCGGTGCGTCCCCCCTTCCAGGGCGATCGCCCGCGTCACCCCTTCATACTGCTGAATCCTCACCCTCCGCCCATCTACCCACGCCCGCCATCCCGTAAACCACGGGTCCCCCACCACCAACAGCCCCGGGCACCCCGCCGTGGCGTCAATCTGCGTATCTTCCGGCGTGCGCAGCGTGACCCGCAGTTGGTCCGGCGCGCAGCCCGCCGCCGCCGCCCGCTCCATCCACAGGGGCGGCCCGACCTGCTCGTCCCGGTATACCTTTAAACCGCTGCGCGACTGGAACACCTCCACCTGCGAAGCGTTGGCCGGCTTCCGCGCCACGTCGTAAACCACCCCGAAAAGCCGCGCCGTCTCCACATGCCCCACCAGCGCGTGTACCGCAATCGGCATGGAAGCCGTGTAGGAGCCGAATTGCTCAATGCCGTACCAGTCGCCGAAGTTGTAGGGCACCGCGTCCTGATCCAGCCACACCCGGAACCACCCCGGCTGGGCGCGCAGGAAATCGGCGATATCGCGCTGGCTCTCCATAATCTGCTCATACGACCCCGGCGCATCGCGCGGCTGCACCGGCGCGTGCACCGCCGTCGCCTCCACAAAAAAAGCGCCAGCACGGCCACCGGCGCCGCCCGCCGCCACCCGCGCGCCAGCGCCAGCCATACCAGCGCCAGCCCCGCCGATGCCGCCATCGCCGGCCACAGCGGCTCCGCGTAAGTCGGCCGCGCCAGCCACCGGCAGGCCAAGTCATATCCGCCCACCGCCGCCGCGAACCCCGCCACCCACCAGGCCGCGCGCCGCACCCTCCGGTCGCCCGCGCCCGCAAGCCCCATTTCCAGCCCCAGCGCCGCCAGTGCCGCCATCCCCGCCTGGCAGATCACAATCGCAAAGGCCGGATACCGCGCCTTTTCCACCATAGGGACGATCTGGTAAGCCACCCGCTCCACCGGCGTGTCGCTGCCCAGAGCCAGCAGCAGCCCGCCCAGCGCCACCGCGCCCAGCATGCGGACTTCCCAGCGCCTCCAGCCCAGCCACAGCGCGATCAGCGCCAGCGCCACCGCCACGCTCCCCACAAACGGCTGGGCATGCACCGCCAGGCCCGGCAGCGCCAGCCCCGGTATCCCTCGCAAGCCCAGCGAAAAATTTTCGTGCACGCTGTAGGGAATGCGGTCGTTCCACTTCAGCGCGTCCGGCGCCCCCGCCCACCGCAGCGATTGCCGCCCATACTCCACCGCCGGCAGAATCTGCACCGCCGCCACCAGCAACGCCACCACCCCGAACAGCGCCGCCGCCATCCACATCCGCCGCTGCCGCCAGTGCCGCGCCAGCAGCCAGACCCACACCCCGCCCAGCACCACCGAGGTGTAAATCGGGATGTTGTGATGCCCGCCCAGAAACGCCGCCCCTAGCGCCGCCCCGCCCCAGGCCGCGCTCCCCAGCACCCGCCGGCCCCGGCCCACCCGCGCCAGAAACAGCAGCATCACGGGAATCCATACCGCCCCCATCAGAAACTGCGGCGTATCCGAATGCCCCAGGAAGCCCGCCAGGGCATACACCGACCCGCCCAGTATCGCTGGCACAAACCCCGCACCCAGGTCGCGGCATAACCAGAACATAAACGCCGCCGCCACCCAGTGGATCAGCACCCAATACCAGTGCAGCGTCTCGGTAGGAATGTGGCCGTCGCGCAGCGGCATGGCGAACAGCGGCCAGTTCAGCGGATTCGCCAGGCCCGGCTGCACCTGCCCGATCAGCGATTGTCCGCCCCATTCGTACGGCGCCCAGAGCGGCAGCCGCCCGGCGTGCAACTCGCGCGCTTCGTAATCCAGCCACGGCCGCACCTGCAGCGCCTGGTCGGGGTTCTCCAGCCAGGTGTAGCGCCGCGAGACCGTGAGCTGCCAGTAGAATCCCGCTGTCAGCACCAGCAGAACCAGCAGGGCAGCAGGCGTGCGCCAGGGCAGCGTCACGCGATTAATCCAGCTTGGCCGGCGCCAGCCGCGGGGTCAGCAGTTGCACGATCCCCAGCCCCACCAGGTACGCCGAACCGGCAATCAGGAACAGCGGCAGATAGCTGTGGGTGGCCTGCACGATCCGCCCCGCGCCAAGCTGCATCAGCACGCCGCCCGCCGACCCCACCATTCCGCCGAAGCCCACCACGCTGGCCACCGCCGCCCGCGGAAACATATCCGAGGGTAGCGTGAACAGGTTCGCCGACCAACCCTGGTGCGCCGCCATGGCCAGCCCCACCAGCCCCACCACCACCCACAAATTATGCGAATAGGGCGCATAGAGCACCGGCAGCACCGCCACCGCGCAAATCAGCAGGGCCGTCTTGCGCGCCACGTTGACCGTCACGCCGCGCTTCAGCAAAAACCCCGACAGCCACCCGCCGGCCACGCTCCCGATGCACGAAAGCGCGTACGCCACAATCACCGGCAGCCGGTTCTGTTTGATGTCCAGGTGGAAGGTTTCCTGCAAATACGGCGCCAGCCAGAACAGGTAAAACCACCAGATGGGGTCGCTGAAAAATTTGGCCACGGCGAAGGCCCAGGTCTCCCGCAGCGGCAGGATGCGCACCCACGGCACCGCCTCGATCTTCTCCGGTGGATCGCTGCGTATGTACGCCAGCTCCGCCGCCGAGATGTGCTTGTCCGTTTCGGGCTTATCGTAAAGCAGCAGCCAGGACGCCAGCCACACGAACCCCAGCGCCCCGGTAGCGATGAACGCCCCCCGCCACCCGAACGTCAGGGCCAGGAACGGCACCACCGCCGGCACCACGATAGCCCCGATGTTGGCTCCCGAATTGAACATCCCGGTGGCCAGCGCCCGCTCCTTCTTAGGGAACCACTCCGCCACCGTCTTGATGCAGGCCGGGAAATTGGCCGCCTCTCCCAGTCCCAGGAAGAACATGGCGAGGCCGAACGTGAGCACCGAGGTCGCGAGGCCCGGCAGCATGGCCGCCACGCTCCACAAGGTGATAGCGATAGCGAAGCCGCGGCGCGTCCCCAGCCGGTCCGTAAGCCGCCCCGCGCTCACCAGCCCGATCGCGTACGCCGCCTGAAACGCCGCGGTCATGTAGCTGTACTGCTCTTTATCGAACCCGATGATTCTCTCGAGCGTCTGTTCCAGGTACGCCAGCACCCCGCGATCCACGTAAGCAATCACGGTCGCAAAGAACAGCAGACTGCAAACCACCCAGCGAAAGCGCGATACCGCCGGCCGCGCGGCCAGAGAAGGGTTCATGAGAGAAATCTGATTATAGCCGCTGGCACGCCAGGCGGCTTTCGGAGCAGCGCCGGCCGCCGCGCGACATAAACATAGCCGCTCAAGCAGGGTTTTTTCTCAGGGCCATGTATCCTTCGCGGTCGGCCCAACTGCCGCCACCAGCCGGACCAACCGGTTCATGGCCCCGATCCCCCGGCTAATCTGCAAAGTCTTGCGCCAGACCCTTACCGATTCGCTGCCAACTCCGGGTGCCCGGAGAAAATACCAACACGAGATGTCACCGAGCTGTTGCGATCTATCCACCAGACCATGACCATCGAAGTGTGCCCTGTGACCGTGGTCAAGCGGCCGAATATGTAGGAACATGCTCCCGTCCGATACCCACCGCTGTAGGTTGGGCACAGATTGACCGCGTCTTCGCGTCGAATGCGCCCCGCGCGCGCCTCTGGCCTGGCGGGAGTTTGCTCGCTTACCGGTAATTGCCTGAATCCCGCGTTGATTGCAAATTGTGTCAACGCAACTTTCAGGCAGTACCCGCGCAGCCCGCCTCCGCAGCTGCCCGCAGGTCGACCAGGGTGCGGACGTTCTTGCGGTCCATCACCGGGAGGCATTGGTCCGGGGCCATGTCGAACCGGATCTTTTTCGGTGGCGCTGCCGCTGGTGATGTGCGTATGGATGTCCAGGGCCGGATAACCGCGCGCGGGACAGCGGTGGCCGGAACGTGCAGCACTCTCTTGGGCGCGTACTGTTCGAGAAGAATGCCGGCGCCATCCGCGGGCAGTGGATTCGGGCCGCCCTCCGGAGGAGTCGCCGCTTGCGCCTCCGCGCCGGCGCGCTCCGCGGCGAGCGCCGCCGCCCCAAGTTCAGCCAGTCTGTGCGGTTCACGGTGCCTTCCAGGAGGGCCAGTGCATCGCCAGTGAGAGGTGCTGTCAACAGCGGATGGGGCGGTATCGCGCCGTGACGACCGAGGAGCCAGTGAATGCGATAATGTAACCGGGGTTTACCATGCCACTGAGTCGGCCCCGTGCGCTTCGAGCCTGCGGGCCTGCTGTAAATATAGACGGCCTAAAAGCCATACGCCGAGGTTGCCAGGTAATGGGCGCTGATATCGCTGGTGGCGTTTCCGCTTGCGATAGGCGCACCGATAAACACCCCGGCGTGTGTTTCTCCAACCCTTCGAGAACAGGCTCCGGTCAAATTTGGCAGCTGTACCGCGGCGAACGCAGGACCTCAAAAGGTGTCAAGTAACCTCAACTAACCTGAGTTCAATAAAGTCAGTAGGCAACCCAATCGTGCACCCTCTGGCACACCGTGTGATAAAGTGCACAGGAGCAGAATGCCACGATCAACCTCTCCTGAGTCTCCGCCGTCGGGCGCGTCGCTAGGCCTGAGTTTGTTTTTTGTCGGCGGATGGATTTACTGGTATTGGTTCAAACGGGTTATCGTTTCCCACGCATTTCCGATTGTTTTTGTAGCTCTTGCGATTGTGGAAGTAATGGGGCCATTGTCCCACCTCATACCGCAAATTGAGGTCCTGCCGATCGGGTGGCGGGCGTCACTCATCTGTTTCCTCCTAATTGACGGCGGTGTTCCTATTGATTCACCATCACCGACTTCGGGTGTTGTGTGGTCGTCACGAGGCTTTGCTCGGCTCACTTGATGTACTGCTTGGGGATGAAAGCCGCCGTCCCCCATCTGGATACGATGATGCAACCAGGGCTCAGTCTATCGGCCGCATCCTCGACGCGTTAGTTTTCGCGCTAGAGTTTCCAAATAGCAAAGAGATGCTCCTCAACGCAACCGTCCTCGTCCGGGAGGAGCCAGCAAGCCCCTTCAGGATCGTTCATCAGGACAGCCGCTATTTTTTCCCTGCCGACGAACTTGCTCTCCATCCCACCGAATCGGTGGCAGGCAAGGTGGCAGGCGAGGAAGCAGGGTGTCTAATCTACGTTCCGAACACCAGATTTCGGCACCGCGTCCGGCTGTCTGGCAAAGATTCCATTAACGTCGTCGCAGGTGCCTTCCAACACCTAAACGGTTCAGCCGGACAAAGGGAGTTGAAGTGCGTGCTTTGCGTCAAGATTCCAAAAGGACATAAACGTGCTCAGACATTCAAGAAGAAGGCCGTGGTGCTTTGTCTTAGCGGCCAAAAATGGGATTGTATGACTGCGCTCCACTTCAGCGCGATCCGACTGGCGGCGGCACTTGTTTCGTTCGTCCTGGACGGTGATCGAATTAAAAATCCATCGAATAGCTGAGCTTTTGGTGTACACTATCGCTGGGTGTATGCGTTTGGCAGACTTTTTGCCGATAAGAGCGTCATAAGAATTAGGAGCGTTCGAGATGCCACAAACTGTTAAGGATTGCCCCAAGCAGCTTGGCGAAGATCGTCCAAAGCGCGATGAGGAGTTTCATCGGCGGCTACAGGAGTCTGCCGACAAATATACCTCCACACCACTACCTCAGGCATTGAGGTCTATCGGTCGGACCTTGGCTTGGCTCAATCCTTTGAAGAGGCGAAAATCGACGACTTCTGCACGAGTCGAACGGTAAGGCGCCATTGGGCTACTAGTTCTCCTCCGTGAACCGTCCACCGGAATCAGCAAGTTAGGCTTGTGGGAGGTCTGCTTGTTCGTGACAGGGGCGTCACCGCCGTTAATGGGGCCTACTTGAGCGCCAGTTCGTACCCCAAGGCAGCACCAACGGATTCAACCGACCTCCGATTCGCTGCCGATCAACCTTCAGAATGCTAAAGTTGTCAACTGGGATCCATTCTTCATCGATCCCGATCGTGGCCCCAGCGGGACGCTGAAGCTGATTCACACCACTCGGAAGCTCGTACGCACTTGGCACCTGAGCCAGCGTTTAGTACTGCCGAAGTGGCGGTCCACTTCATGTTCTAGTGCGCCGCAACCACGTACACGATGCCGGCCCGCGCGGCATCACGAGCGGCCGGATCAGTGCCACCCCCGAAATCTGTTCGCCCTGCACCGCGGTCCGGGTTCAGCCCCTGCGGCGTCGCTTTTCCATGTGCACAATGGCTAGAAGGCTCGCGGCGAGGAGCGCTAGACTCGAAGGCTCCGGAACACTTGCTGAGGGAAATGAGAGGTCGAGAATCAGTTGGTCGTCTGTGTTCGGTGCGTCGCCGGCCACGTTCACTGTAATCTCGGTGGGAGAAGAAAGTTGAAGCCCGCCTGTAAGTGGACGGAAGTCCGCAGCGCTGGCCGGATCGACGGAAACTCCACTGATATCCACCCCGGCTGAAAACAGGAACTTGAAGCCGGTAAAGGTATCCGGACAAGGAGTGGTCGTCACACTACAAAACGCCGTTCCGGACGGCGCCAGATTTGTAATGATGATCTGGACTGCTCCCACTTGGATAGTGGATAGATCCTCGACTCCCTCGACGAACAAAACGCCCCCAGCGCCAATGGGTGCGGGGCCGGCCATTGGCGGACTTCCGAAATCCTCTGTCTCGGTAGGGCTGCCGGTGACCGGCGCACCGAGATAGAACAAAGCGTCCACCGTACTGGGTGGGGTTGTAATGAGATCGGCACGTGCGGGAGCGGCTAAAAACACCAGAGCCGTTGCGAAAACACCCGAAAAAATCGTTGCCCGGACGGCCATCGCTTTCACCCCTTCCTCCCGCTTTTTAACCGGCACTTTATCCGACCAGGGTCCAATTCTTGCCTTCCCAGCCCTTCGGACACAAAAATTATAAGCTTGCGCTCTCTGATTTTGGTTGATTTTTTTGCCTTCATGGCCCTCGTATTGTACTGGCCGTAATGAACAGACCCGGGCCGTCGGGAACGCGAGGCGGGCATTGGAAACGTTCCCCAGTGACGTCAAATCCCGACCCACCCGACCCCCGTTCACAAAGTTTACCTCCCCACATCTCCCTCATTCCAAGCCACTTCCGAAAACCACCCAAAAGCCTCCCGCCACCCGCATGCTACACGTTCAGTTGAGGACCCATTCATGTCCAACCGCAACCTCTCCGAAAAGCAGCTCGCTGCCAACCGCGCCAACGCCGCTCGCTCCACCGGCCCGCGCACCCCCGAAGGCAAAACCCGCTCGGCTCAGAATGCCCGCCGCCACGGCTTCGCCGCCGCCGAATTCATCGTCGTCCGCGCCGAACATCTCGACGAAGTCGCCGATATCAAAGCCGACCTCGTCGCCGTCTATCACCCCGTCAACTCCGAAGAACTCTCCGCCCTCGAGCGCGTCGCCCTCACCCGCCACACCATGCTCCGCGCGTCCCGCCTCGAAGCCGGCCTCTTCTCCTCCGGCATCAACGAGGCTGTCGACACCGAGGGCGCCTTCCGCAACCAGCCCTCGCTCGATATCACCGTCAGCCAGGGCCTCAACCACGCCCTTGCCGATGGCTTCGTCCGCCTGGTCCGCCAGTCCCCCGAAATCTGGAAGCTCTTCCTCCGCTACCAGGCCCAGGCCGGGCGCAACTACCGCCAGGCCATCCAGGAATTCGACCGCCTCAAGTCCCTTCGCGACGAATTACCGAACGAACCCATCATCGAGCCCGAACCCGCGCCGGCTCAACCGGTTACCCCTCCTCCAAACGAACCCGCCGCGGCTCGCGAACCGGTCCCTGCGCCGCCGCCTCCGCCGTTCCCCCGCGACATTCCCCCCACCACCGAGCCCATCGTCATCATCAACAACGCCCGTCCCGGCTCCCTGCGCCCCGAACCGGCCCCAAAACAGCCGTAAACGCGCATGAAAATCTCTCCGATGCCCCGCAATACGCCACCGCTTCGCCCGTCCCTTGCCAAGGCCTCCCCCGCGTGGTCTCTCCCGGCCGCCACCCCGCCTCTCCGTTCCCCCCGCACTCCGGCCTTCTCCGCGTTTCCTCCGCCTCTCCGCGTCTCCGCGCCTCCGCGTCGAATGGGCCCCGCGCCCGCCTCTGCCCTGCCGCCGTTTCCTCCGCCTCTCCGCGTCTCCGCGCCTCCGCGTCGAATGGGCCCCGCGCCCGCCTCTGCCCTGCCGCCGTTTCCTCCGCCTCTCCGCGTCTCCGCGCCTCCGCGTCGAATGGGCCCCGCGCCCGCCTCTGCCCTGCCGCCGTTTCCTCCGCCTCTCCGCGTCTCCGCGCCTCCGCGTCGAATGGGCCCCGCGCCCGCCTCTGCCCTGCCGCCGTTTCCTCCGCCTCTCCGCGTCTCCGCGCCTCCGCGTCGAATGGGCCCCGCGCCCGCCTCTGCCCTGCCGCCGTTTCCTCCGCCTCTCCGCGTCTCCGCGCCTCCGCGTCGAATGGACCCCGCGCCCGCCTCTGCCCTGCCGCCGTTTCCTCCGCCTCTCCGCATCTCCGTGCCTCCGCGTCGAATGGACCCCGCGCCCGCCTCTGCCCTCCCGCCGTTTCCTCCGCCTCTCCGCATCTCCGTGCCTCCGCGTCGAATGGACCCCGCGCCCGCCTCTGCCCTCCCGCCGTTTCCTCCGCCTCTCCGCGTCTCCGTGCCTCCGCGTCGAATGGGCCCCGCGCCCGCCTCTGCCCTCCCGGCGTTTCCTCCGCCTCTCCGCGTCTCCGTGCCTCCGCGTCGAATGGACCCCGCGCCCGCCTCTGCCCTCCCGCCGTTTCCTCCGCCTCTCCGCATCTCCGTGCCTCCGCGTCGGATGGGCCCCGCGCCCGCCTCTACCGTGCCGCCGTTTCCTCCGCCACTCCGCGTCTCCGTGCCTCCGCGTCGAATGGGCCCCGCGCCCGCCTCTACCGTGCCGCCGTTTCCTCCGCCACTCCGCGTCTCCGTGCCTCCGCGTCGAATGGACCCCGCCCGCCTCTGCCCTGCCGGAGCTTTGCTCGCCCCACGAACATCCACATCAGTCGACGCCTGGGCTCCGCGGTGAAGCCATACCCGCCACAACCCTGCCCGCCACACCGTCGGCCTGGGGGAATGATCTGCTACAATCCATAGTTTCGTACCCGGTGGCTCGCGCCGGGCAGCACGCGCCTGAAAACTCCGTCGTGTTACATCGGGTTCTCAAGTCATTTCAGTACCGCGATTTCCGCGTGATGTGGATCGGCGCCTGCACTTCCACCATTGGCACGTGGATGCAGATCGTGGCCCAAAGCTGGCTCATTTACAGCCTTTCCAACTCCGGTTTCATGCTCGGCCTGAATGAGGTCCTCGCCGGCCTTCCCATCTTTCTCTTCTCCCTCCTCGGCGGGGTCGCAGCCGACCGCATGGAGCGCCGCCACCTCCTGCTCTTTTCCCAGTACGTGCAAATGACTTGCGCCTTCGTGCTCACCGCCCTGGTGGCCTTCCACGTAGTCCAGGTCTGGCACATCCTCACCCTCTCCTTCATCGCCGGTCTAGGGCAGGCCTTCGGCGGCCCGGCCTACTCCGCGCTTATCCCCACCCTCGTCCAGAAGGAGGACATGCCCAACGCCATCGCCTTGAACTCCATCCAGTTCAATGCCGCCGTCATGGTCGGACCCGCCCTCGCCGGCATCACCCTGGCCAAGTGGGGCAACGTCTGGTGCTTCTTACTCAACGGCATTTCCTTTCTCGCGCCCATCATCGCTCTCTACATGCTGAAGGTCCGCTTCCTGCCCGAAAAAACCACCGAGTCCATCGCCGCCAGCATGCGGCAGGGCTTCGGTTTCATCGGCAAACAGGGCGCCATGGCCGCACTCATCATCCTGGCCTTCGCCATGACCTTCCTCGCTGTGCCTATGCGCACCTTCCTCCCGGTCTTCGCCAAGAACATCTTCCACAAAGGGGCGGAAACGTACGCTCTGTTTCTCTCGGTCATGGGATGCGGTTCCATCGCCGGATCGCTCATCGTAGCCGCCATGGGGAACGTCCGCTACAAAGGCCGCGTCGCCCTCACCACGGTCATCACGCTGGGCCTCGGAATCGCCGGGCTGGCCCTGTCCCATAAGATTGTCCTCACCTGCGTCATGCTGTTCCTCTCGGGCGCCTCCATGATGGCCGTGTTCGCCTCCGTCAATTCCCTGGTGCAACTCATTGTCACCAACGAAATGCGCGGCCGCGTCATGAGCGTCTACAATTTCGCCTTCCGCGGCGGCATGGGCATGGGAAACCTGGCCGCCGGATGGCTCGTCCCAATCTTCACGGCTCCCGTAGTGCTCGGTGTGAACGGTTTTGTACTGGCCGCCCTGGGCATTTACTTTCTCCTGTTCCAGCGGAGGGTAGCCGCTCTCTGAGTCTGAGAGAATCGAAGTATGACCCTGGCATTGGTTATGGCGGGCTTCCTGGCGATCCCTCCCGGTACGCCCCAGATGGCGCGGGATCAGCAGGATCGCGCCGCGTTGGACAAAATGGTGGAGGAGGATACCGCCGCGGCGGCCAAGGCCCCCAACGATCCCGAAGCTGAGTACCGGCTGGCGCTGGCGGCGTCCTATAGCGCCGAGGTGGCTCTCGAGCAGCACGACCGCAAAGCCGCCCGCGCAGCCGCCGAGCGCGGCATCAAGGCCGCCGAAAAGGCCGTGGCCCTCAAGCCCGATCGCGCCGAGTATTACCGTGTGCTCGCCACCCTCTACGGGCAGGCCATCACCGACGTCCTGAGCGGCCTCAGCTACGGCCCCCGTTCCAAGGACGCCATCAACAAGGCCCTCCAACTCGCTCCGCATTCTTCGGAAGTGTACGTGGCCCGCGGAGTCGGCAATTATTACCTTCCACAGCAGCTCGGCGGCGGCACCACCGCGGCCCAGGCGGATTTCCGCAAGGCCATCGAGCTCGATCCCAAAAACGCCGAGGCCTATCTCTGGCTCGGTCTCTGCCTGCGCAAGGAGAATAAGGACGCCGACGCGCGCCAGGCCTTCACCCGTTCGCTGGAACTGGATCCCAACCGCGTGTGGGTGAAACAGCAGTTGGAAAAGACCCCCGCCAAATGAAGCCTCCCGCGGCCGGCGGCATCGCGATGGCGCTGTCGGCCGCGCTGGCCCTCCTGACGTTCTTTCAGTTCCCCGGCCACACCTGGTTGCAGCAGGATACCCAGATTTACACGGCCATCCTGGAACACCTCCGCGATCCGTCCGTGCTGGCCAACGACATCCTGGCCGAAAAGCCGCACGTCGCCTTCACCCTCTACGATGAGGCCGCCCGCCTGGCGCGCGCCGCCACCGGCCTCAGCTTCCGCCTCGTCCTCGAAGGCGCCCAGATCGCCGCACGCGCCTTCGGCATATGGGGCCTCTACCTGATTGCGCTGGCCCTCGGGTTGAGCAACGCCGAAGCCTGGCTTGTGGCCGCCATCGTTTCGCTCGGCGCCACCATCGCCGGTCCCGAGGTACTCACCCTGGAATACGAGCCCAGCCCGCGCGCCCTCGCCCTCCCGCTGGTCATCTGCGCCATCGGCCTCGCTGGCCACCGCCGCTTCGTCGCCGCCAGCCTCGCCGGCGCAGCCGCATTCCTCTTGCACCCGCCCACCGCCCTCGCGTTCTGGCTGGTATTCCTGACGTTCGCGGCCTGGCCTCATCTGCGCCGCCGCGCCGCCACCGATACACCCTCGGCCCTCCTGCCCGCCCCGCGCCCAGAACCCGCCGCCGCTGCGCAGCGCCCAGACCTCCTCGCCGCCTTGCCGACCTCCGCCCCCCAACCCACCGCGCCGTGTCCCGAACCCGCCGTCGCTGCGCAACGCCCAGACCTCCCCGCCACGACTGCGCCGATCTCCGCCCCCGAACCCACCGCGCCGGGCCCAGAACCCCTCATCACCGCGGCGCATCCAGAGTCCGCCGCCGCGGCGCAGCGCCCAGACCTCGCCGTCGCTGTGCAACGCCCAGACCTGCCGTTCACCGCGCCGTATTCGGCCCACCCAACCACCGCGCCGAGTCCAGAACCCCTCATCACCGCGGCGCATCCAGAGTCCGCCGTCGCTGCGCAGCGCCCAGACCTGCCGTTCACCGCGCCGCATTCGGCCCTCCCAGCCACCGCGCCGTGTCCAGAACCCGCCGTCGCTGCGCAACGCCCAGACCTCCCGGCCACTGCGCCGATCTCCGCCCCCGAACCCACCGCGCCGCGTCCAGAACCGCTCATCACCGCGGCGCATCCAGAGTCCGCCGTCGCGGCGCAGCGCCCAGACCTCCTCGCGACCACTGCGCCGATCTCCGCCCCCGAACCCACTGCGCCGGGCCCAGAATCCCTCATCACCGCGGCGCATCCAGAGTCCGCCGTCGCGGCGCAGCGTCCAGACTTGCCATTCACTGCGCCGCGTCCCACGCCGCATCCAGAAACCCCAACCGCCACTTCGCGCCCGGCTCCCCCCGCCGCCTGGCCGGCCGGCATCTTCCTGGCGTCCGTCGCCGTGCTGCTGCTGGCCGCGCGCGCGCAGGCCGGGCCTGGCGAAAGCCAGGCGCTGTTCGCCCGCCTCACGCCCGGCCAGGTGCAATTGCAGCACCTGCGAACCGCCTACATCTGGATCTCCACCTGGCCGCCGAAGTTGATCGGCCTTTGGCTGGCCGTCTTCGCGCTGGCCATGGCGGCCTACGCCCGTATCCGGCAAAACGTCCCGCCGGAACTCGGCACATTTCTCGTCGGGCTGCCCGTCTTGGGAGTGCTCAGCATGCCTGCATCCTGGCTGCTGCTGGAGCGGGCCGGCTGGTCGCTGGTTCCGCAGGTTCAGCCCCTGCGCCTGCTGCTTTTTGTAGCCCTCTCGATGCAGATTCTGGCCGCCGCCGCGGGCGTCGATGCCCTCCACCGGAAGTCGCGTTTTGAAGCGGGATTCTGGTTCGTCCTGGCCTATCTGCTGCCCCTCGAACCGGTAGTGACCGGGCCGCGCGAGTGGGCCCGCCTCGGCCTCCTCCTGGCATTGGCCGCCGCCACGGTCCTCGCCCGCCGCTACGCCCCGGCCGTCGCGCTGGCGGCATTTTTCGCCATCCCCGCCGTGGGCGGCGTGGTGAATTATCCGCGTCTCCACACCCCCGAGCTGGCGCAGCTTTCCGCCTGGGCCCGCACCGCCACCGCCCGCGACGCCGTCTTCGTGTTTCCCGACGCCGGCCACGCGCTCGATCCCGGCATCTTCCGCTGCGATGCCCTGCGCGCCGTGTACGTGGATTGGAAAGGCGGCGGCCAGGTGAACTTCTTCCGCGAATTCGGCGAACAGTGGTGGTTCCGCTGGCAGCAGACCGTCGCCCGCGGCTTCGAGCCTTCCGACCTGCCGCGCTACCGCGGCCTGGGGATCAGCTACGCCGTCCTCAACGCGGCGCACCGCCTCCCCCAGCCCCCCATTTTCGAAAACGACCGCTACGCCGTCTACCCAACTCCGGCCGCCGCTCGGTGATTATGACCCACTGCATCCCTTGTGCGACAATCTTCCTGAGCCTAAATCCGGCAGTTAGCCAGCCGCCCCGCCTCGTAGGGCCATTGGGGCCACTAATTTCCAACTGCGGCGCAGATACCTTCCGGGTCACAAGCGGTTTATCTGCAACTGGTTGCAGCGCATGGCCGCTACCCGCTCCGCGGGGCCTCAACCGCCGGATTTAGGCTGAACGGTTGACCGTTTATGCGAGACGACTGGACAAGCAAAGGATCCACCCTCAGCGACACCACGGCGCGGAAGGAATTCGGGCTGACTCAGGAGGAAATCATCGGGGCGATCCGCGCCGGTAAACTCCAGTTCCGCGAGGGATCGATTTACGGAAATCCCTGGTTTCGGCTTCTCCGGAAAGAGGTCGAAGCGCTGGTCAAGCAGAGGCACGGAGCCGGTTACTTAAAGGACCAGCAGAACAAAACCGAGCTGGCGCACATCAACCGCGAACTGCGGCGTTTGAAAACCCGGATGGCCGAGTTGGAGGAGCAGAAGTCGAAGCTGACGGGCGGCTCGCGGTGATTGGGCTGGCCGTGCGGACCGCACGCCGCAGTTAAATGAGACATCCATGCCAAAACCATTGGCCGCCATCACCGGCGCCTCCGCGGGGCTCGGCGCGGTGTTTGCGCGCAAACTGGCGGCGCGCGGTTACGACCTGTTGCTGATTGCCCGCCGCGCCGATCGCCTGACCCAGCTTGCCAACGAAATTGGCGGCGCCGAACCGCTGGCGGCGGACCTCACCGTCGCCGCGGACGTGGAGCGCGTCGCCGAGCGGCTCGGCGATCCGCGGCTGGCCCTGCTGGTCAATAATGCCGGCTTCGGCGTTCACGGAGCGTTCGCCGCGTCGCCTCTGGAACCGCAGCTTCAGATGCACCGGCTGCACGTCGATTGCGTGCTGCGCCTCACGCACGCCGCCCTCGGAGGAATGGCGCAGCGCAAAGCGGGCGCCGTCATCAATGTCGCCTCGGTGGCCGGTTTCCTGCGGAGCCGCGGCAGCGTCAGTTACTGCGCCACGAAATCGTGGATGATCGCCTTCACCGAAGCACTGCACTTGGATTTGCAGAAGACCGCGCCGGGGGTCACCGTGCAGGCGCTCTGCCCGGGATTCACCTACACCGAATTTCACGACGCCGCCCAGATCGACCGCGGAAAAATTCCGAAATGGCTATGGATGAGCGCCGAAAGCGTGGTGGACGCCTCGCTTGCCGGCCTCGACCGCCGCAAGCTTTTCGTGGTGCCCGGAAAGCGCTACCAGTGGATCGTGGCGGTGACCACCAAGCTGCCGACTCCCTGGCGCGTGGCCATGGAGGCGTGGTCGCCGCAGCGCCGCGACTAGTGCTTTGACCGCGAAAATTTGTTCCCATTAGTGACCACTCGCGCACGCTCGTGGCCCCAATCCGAGCCGCGACCGTCAGGGACCGTCTGTCGCGCAACCGCACTACATCTCTCGGTCAGAGACCTAGCCGTCGACCCGCCGCCGGGATCTAAAGCGCCGCGGCGGGCGCGTAGGCCGGGTGGGAATTTTCGTCTGCGGGCTCCGCCGGGCGCGAAATCCCCAGCTTGCGCATCCGGGCGATCAGGGTTGTCCGCGGCAGTCCGAGTTTCGCCGCGGCCCCCGCGCGTCCGCCGATCACCCAGTTGGTTTTCTGCAGCGTCTCGCGGATGCACACGCGCTCCGCTTCCGCCAGCGTGCGGGCGGGTTCAGCCGCGTCAGCCGGCGCGGGGGGATCCTCGGGGGTTTTCTCCGCCAGGTGGATCGCCGCCAGCGGTGGATGCAGCACGCGGCCCTCGGTGAGCACCACGGCCCGCTCGACGAGGTTCTGCAATTCGCGGATATTGCCCGGCCAGTTGTAACGGCTCAGTGCTTCCATCACCGGCTCCGGAATTTCGTCGATGGTCCTGTCCATCCGGCCGGCGGCCTCATGCACGAAGTGCCGCACCAGCGCGGGAATGTCGTCTCTCCGCTCGCGCAGGGGCGGCAGCGCGATCGGAAAGACGTTCAGCCGGTAATACAGATCCGCCCGGAAACAGCGCTCCCGCACCATTTGCGCGAGGTTCTGATTGTTGGCCGCCACGATCCGAACGTCCACCTGGATGGTCTGCGAACTTCCCAGACGTTCGAATTCCTGCTCCTGAAGAGCACGCAGAAGTTTGGGCTGGAGGTCCAGCGGCAGGTCCCCGATTTCGTCGAGGAACAGCGTGCCCCGGTGGGCGAGCTGCAGGCGGCCGACGGTCTGCGAAACCGCGCCGGTATAGGCGCCCCGTTCGTGGCCGAACAGCTCGCTCTCCAAAAGTCCGGCCGGAATCGCGGCGCAATTCAGCTTCACGAGTGGAACGGCCGATCGCGGACTGCGACGGTGGATGGCCTCGGCAATCAGTTCCTTTCCCGTGCCGGTTTCGCCTTGAAGCAGCACCGCGCAATCCGCCGCAGCGACCAGATCCACCTGTTCCAGAACCGCGCGGAAACTGGCGCTCTCCCCGATCAACCGCCGCTGGACATCCGTTCGCGTGACCCACGTCCCTTCAGCGGTCGCTGATGGTTTCCACCAGAAACCAGGCTCGCCGCTCGGCTTCGTCGACCCACACCTCAATCAAGCTGGTGGTGGCGACGTCGTTGTGCTTTTCGCAGGTGGCATGCGCGGCCCGCAGATAGCGCACCAGTTGCACGTTGTCGTTGTGAAGCTCCGACAGCATGTCCAGCGGATCGACCCGCTCCTGGTCGTTGTCCTTGAGGCGCTGGTGGCGAGAGATGTCGCCGATGGAGTGCAGCGTGGAGCCGCCGATCTTGCGCGCGCGCTCGGCGATATCGTCGGTGATCGCGAAGATCTGGCTGGCCTGCTCGTCCAGTAAGAGGTGGTAGTCGCGGAAATGGCGGCCGGACATGTGCCAATGAAAGTTCTTGGTTTTCAGGTACAGGCCGAACATGTCGGCCAGAAGCTGGCGCAATACTCCGGTGATCTCGGTTACCGCATCCCCGCTCAAGTCGAGGGTTCCTTGGGGGACTCTTTTTTCGGCCGTTTGAGTCGTCACTTTGGTCTCCTTTTTTCAGTCGCCGCCGGCAACTGCCACTACGAGTTTTCCGCGGTCCGGCCTCGGCAAACTGCCGGCATAAGCCGCGGGGGCCTGAGACAACGGAATTACCTTGCCCACAACTGTCCGAAGGCGCCCGGCATCCAGCAGAGCGGCGACTTCGGCGAGCTGTTTCTGGTTGGGTTCCACAATGAAGAACGCCCGTTGGACGCGGACGTCGGCAGATTGGGCCGCCGTCGACGCCGTGGTTACCACACGCCCGTTGGAATTCAGGACGGCCCACGATCGATCCAAAGTCTCGCCGCCGACCGTATCGAAGACCACATCCACTCCCTGGGCGGAGTCTTCGAATCGCGACGTGCGATAGTCGATTACCTGCTCCGCGCCGAGGTCCGCGACGAAGCCGCGGTTTCGCCCGGAGGCCGTGGCGATGACGTGGGCGCCGTGAAGGCGGGCAAGTTGAATGGCGAAGATTCCCACTCCGCCCGCTCCGCCGTGCACCAGCACGCGCTCTCCCGGTTGGAGCCTGGCGCGATCGAAGAGGCCCTGCCAGGCGGTCAGCGCGGAGATCGGCACCGAGGCCGCGTCGGTATAAGACAAGCTCCTTGGTTTGGGAGCCACCGCGGAGAACGGCGCCAGGCAGTACTCGGCGAGAGCGCCTTCGGCGTACCAGTCGTTCATTCCGAAGACTTCGTATCCCAATTCGAGCGAGCCGACCTCTTCACCGACGGCTGCCACTACGCCCGAGAATTCATGCGCCGGGATGGCCCCGGTGCGGGCGGCGCCGGTTTTGGTGTGGGTGGTGGGATACAAGGACAATTCGGCCCAAATGACGCCGGCTGCGCAGACGCGGATGAGCAGCTCGCCGCGACCGGGCCGCGGTTGGGGAGCCTCATCCGGAATGAGAACCGGCTGACCGGAGTCCGCAAGGCGAACGACTTTCATGGCTTACCTCGGAGCCGGCGGATGACGAGGGCGGCTGGGGTGGCGGAGCGTTGTCGAGCTGCCCCCGTGAGTCCGGAGGGCGGTAGGAGAGCGTTGTCGATGCCTGTCACGGCCCACCTCGGAGCCGGCGCGTAGCTCCGCAAACATATACATAGCTTATACCCAGAACAATCGGATTCGGAAAGTGACAGCTACGACGAGCACCATTACAACCGTCGCCGGCACTGGCGGTTTCGGCTATTCGGGCGATGGCGGACCGGCCGGGGTCGCGGTGGATGGCGCGGGGAATCTATATATAGCCGATCGCCAGAATAACCGGATTCGTGAAGTGGTGGCGGAGACCGGGATGATTCAGACTATAGCCGGCAATGGCACACAAGGTTTTACGGGGGATAATGGACCGGCACGGACCGGCAATAAGCGCTGAACTCGGCTCTGTAAAGGGAGTGGCCCTGGACAGCGCCGGCAACGTGTAGATTGCGGATACCAGTAACAACCGAATTCGGATGGTGTCGGCTGGAGTGGTCACTACAGTCGCCGGGAACGGCGGTTTTGGTACTCTGGCGACGGAGGGCTGGCCACGAACGCCGAACTGGACGCGCCCCAAGGTGTGGCTGTCGATTCCTCCGGCAACATTTACATCCCGGATAAACCGAACAACCGGATACGCAAGGTGCCGGCGGGAGTAATTACTACAATCGCCGGGACCGGCAGTTCTGGTTACTCGGGCGATGGAGGGCCCGCGATCAATGCGGAACTTAGAAACTGCTCAGGGGTGACGCTGGACGGCTCCGGCATCCTTTACATAGCGGACACTTTGAACCATGTCATCCGTGAAGTGGAGTTAGCCACTGGGATCATTTCGACGGTGGCCGGGACCGGCAGTTCTGGTTACTCGGGCAGATGGAGGGCCGCGATCAATGCGGAACTTAGAAACTGCTCAGGGGTGACGCTGGACGGCTCCGGCATCCTTTACATAGCGGACACTTTGAACTATGTCATCCGTGAAGTGGAGTTAGCCACTGGGATCATTTCGACGGTGGCCGGGAACGGCGGTTTTGGTTACTCGGGCAGATGGAGGGCCGCGATCAATGCGGAACTTAGAAACTGCTCAGGGGTGACGCTGGACGGCTCCGGCATCCTTTACATAGCGGCCACTTTGAACTATGTCATCCGTGAAGTGGAGTTAGCCACTGGGATCATTTCGACGGTGGCCGGGAACGGCGGTTTTGGTTACTCGGGCAGATGGAGGGCCGCGATCAATGCGGAACTTAGAAACTGTTCGGGGGTGACGCTGGACGGCTCCGGCATCCTTTACATAGCGGACACTTTGAATTATGTCATCCGTGAAGTGGAGTTAGCCACTGAGATCATTTCGACGGTGGCCGGGACCGGCAGTTCTGGCTATTCGGGCGATGGAGGGCCCGCGATCAATGCGGAACTTAGAAACTGCTCGGGGGTAACGCTGGACGGCTCCGGCATCCTTTACATAGCGGACACTTTGAATTATGTCATCCGTGAAGTGGAGTTAGCCACTGGGATCATTTCGACGGTGGCCGGGACCGGCAGTTCTGGTTACTCGGGCGATGGAGGGCCCGCGATCAATGCGGAACTCGCGCAGCCTCAGGGCGTCGTCGTGGACAACTCGGACAACCTCTATATTGCATTTGCAGCAAGGCCACCAGAACGTTCGCAAGGTGATCGCCGCGACCGGTAACATCACTACGCTGGCTGGGAGCGGCATCAACACCGGCGGCTCCCCCTACGGAGTGGCGGTAGGAGCCTCCGGCCGGATCTTTTTTACGGATGAAGGCAACAACATGGTTACCTTAGGTTACCTTGTTGAATGACTCGGGCATGCCTTCCTCGATACTTACAGCGAACAACGTAGGTTCCACTGGCCACTTGACCTTCAATTTGCCGATCCAGAGTTCGATCGTGGAACAGACGACCTCGGCCACGGGACTCACTGAGGCCCGGCTCCTGACCGCCACCAACACCAGTTCCACTGGCAACACGGTGACGGTGGGGGGCACTGTATAGTTACCCAAACACTGGCTACCGATTTCTCACAACCGGGCGCGAGCAATGTTTCGGTTGGATCTTCCCTCCTGTCCCAGTGGCGCGCCCACGACCACCCTGACGTTTTCAACGGTCGCGCCAGGTCAAAACCCCAGCTATACTCTAATCGCCGATGGCCCAGCGGCCGAGTTGGTGACAGTCAGTACCAGTTCAAGTATCGAGGCGTCATCCACTACACAGACTTGGGCCGTTTCTCCCGGAGCCTCCGTTACGCTCACTTTCCAGGCGCCCAGCGGGATCGGCCTGGGCCGGACCATTACTTACACTGTCGGGCTGAATAACAATCGAGTTTCGGGCGCGCCAAACTGGCCGGGGATCCTATGACCGTCACGATTGCTGTGGATCCCAATTTAACGAGTGTGGTTGCCCCAGTGCCGTGCGGAGGCGATCCTGCGTGGATCTGCTCCCAAACGGGTGCCTCGCTGGTCTGCACCAATACCTCAGCCCTGGCTCCTAACGGCGAGAACAGCTTCGCGATGAGCGCGGCACGGTAGCTCACGTACCCGCCAATAACACACTCTCCACCGCAGCCACCCTCGCCCCGGCGGCCAGACTACGGCGCCACAGTCCATTCGACGCGGAGGCGCGGAGGCGCGGAGACGCGGAGAGGCGGAGGAAACGGCGGCACGGTAGAGGCGGGCGCGGGGCCCCCCAACACTGCTGTATTTAGTGCTCGGCCGTCTGCAGTGACATTACTCTCGCCCTCCCAAGGCTCCACGGGTGTCTCCACAGCGGCCACCCTAAGCTGGCAGGCGGCTGCGGGCGCCGCCTCATACAAGGTATATTTCGGGACTTCCACGCCACCACCTTTGGTAGCCTCCGCCATTCCCGGGACTAGTTATAGTCCGCCCACGATGAATCCGTTCCCTTGAAAAGCGGCACCACTTAGTCCTGCTGAATGTAGGGCTTACGCAATTGCAGCCCCTCCCATCGCCCCGGCCCAACTCGCGTCCATTTTCATCCCCTCCTGTGCCGAAGCGAAGCGCCGCCATTGGCGTTCACAACCATTTACTGGTCGCTAACTGCGCGTCGCGCTCGCCGGTGCCGAATGCCGCGGCGCGAAAGCGTCGCACGCCCCGGATCGCCATCCAACGCATCCCTCGTGGCGGCCGGGCGACGATCAAGCGGCGGGATGTGGCGACCGGCCGCGGGACAGATCGGCCGCACTGCGTAGGCCGCGAGAACGCGACGTTTTTGCCGGCGCGCGCGCCAAAAAAACCGCTCCTCCGGCAAAGCAGAGCGGCTGTCAACTTGGAGAGATTCAGGCTGTCTGGTAGCTCGGGTCTATGTCGTACGCCTACGCCGCGCCCCGGCGGTGAGTTCTTGGAATGCGCACGGACGCGCCCGGCGGGGGCGGCGCTGGCGATTTCCGCTGCGACGGCGCCGCCGGCCCGAGAACGCATGAGGGCGCGTCGCGCTCGCCGGCGCCGGTCAAGTCCGCGTCGCGAAAGCGCCGCACGCATCGGGCCGCCATCCAGGGCGCACCCCCCGTGGGCGCCCGGCGGCGATCAAGCGGCGGGCGGCGGCGAGCGTCGCGGGCCAGATCGCTGCGTTTGCCGGCCGCGAGAACGCGCGCGGGCGCGGCGCACTCGCCGTCGACGAATTCCGCGACGGGGAAGGCGCCGCTCGCCGTGGGCCGCCGTCCCGCCGCGCACGCCACGTGGCGGCTGGCGGCGAGTCGGTGCTCGAATTCCGACAACTGCCGGCAGGCCGGCAGTTGAATGGGCGGTAGTGCATTGGCGGTGGGGTCAATCGGCTTCTAACTTCCGACCGATCAACAAGAACCGCGGAATCCTGCTTCGCCGGTCCGTGCAGGCGCCTTAGGCCGGTGAATTGCCTTGACGCAAGGCATGGCGCGATGTCAGTCATATCGCCGATGGTCCCTCCTAATCTTGGGCGTCACTCTTATCGCCGTGCGGGCGCGGTCGGACATGGCGCTTATCGTATTGGGCGGACCTAATCACGGCGCTGGCAGCCTTCCCTCCGAGTGGCAGGTTAAAGAGCACAGCGGGCAAGCCCACATCACTGGCTGCAGCGGGAATGACGGGTTCTGCGTTCACTTCACAAGCCGGGACTCCTCCTTTTCCCTCGAACGCAGCGTGGAAGTTAATCCTGCCGATCTGCCATACCTCTCCTGGCGTTGGAAGGTCACACGCTTGCCACAGGCCGGCGACTTTCGAAGGGCGTCCAGGGATGATCAGGCCGCCCAGTTGCTGGTCGTCTTTAGCGACCGCCGGGTGCTCAGCTACATTTGGGATAGCAACGCACCCAGGGGCGCCATGCAAAGCGCCAGCGCGGTCCCGCTGGTGCATGTATTCGCGGTGGTCTGCGAGTCCGGATCCGCGGAAATGAACCGATGGGTAAGCGAAACACGCAACGTGGCCGCCGATTACGAGCGCGCGTTTGGCAAGCCTGCCCCCCGTGTCAAAGGACTGCGCCTGCAGATCAACACACAACACACCAACAGCAGCGCCGAAAGCTACTTCGGCGAGGTCGCGTTCCGCAGCACGCCGGAATAGGCGTTCCGCCGCGTTCCGGGTCCTGGCCGGCGCCGCGTCCGGCGTGTCGCAAAACTTCCCTTTGGGGACCGGGGGGCAAGGTCGCGTTCGGCCTCGCACTCCATCGTGGCCATTGCGCATGCGCACCGACAGGAAAAAAACCTAAATCCGGCAGTTAGCCAGCCGCCCCGCCTCGTAGGGCCATTGGGGCCACCAATTTCCAACTGCGGCGCAGATCACCTTCCAGGTCACCAGCGGTTTATCTGCAACTGGTTGCAGCGCACGGCCGCTGCCCGCTCCGCGGGGCTGCAACCGCCGGATTTAGGATAAAGCGCGGTACGCTCGCGTATTTATTGGCGTCTCCGAATTGGCCGGTCAGTACAACGGTTATTTTTGGCTCCGTGCGGCCGCTGGGGCGATCGCAATTGTCAGGCTCGACGCGCGTCGCGATCGTTTCGACTTGCGCCGGCGGCGAGAAAGTGTGGCATGCCATGGGCCGCCGTCCCGGTGTCCACCCCACTTGGCGCCCAGCGATGATCGAGCGGCGGGAGGTGGCGATCGTCGCCGGGGCCGCGAAAACCCGGGAGGGCGCGTCGCGCTCGCCGCCCGCGAAAGTTGCTGCGCGAAATCCGCACGCTGGGAAGTGTCGCACGCCGAGGGTCGCTGTCGTGCATGCGGCGCCCTAGTGCGCCCCGCGCGGACCCGGCGGCGATCGCGAGGCTTCGTCCGAGCCGGTTTCCCAGCTCGGACGCTCGCAAGCTACCAAGTTACCAACAACCTCCTTGGGTGGGTGCTTCCCCCACCGGTGATTTACGCCTTTGAGGCGCACCCCCGTCTACCACCCGGAGCCCTAACTTAACTAGGGAAAGCATCGCATGCAGTCGCTCATTCAACACCGCCGCCACGCGGATGGACCCTTTCAGCCCGCAGTCGCAGGCTGTCGCCAACCGCGCAACGGGGCGGGGCGCCGGGCAGCGTTCGGGGAGAGCCGGGGCCCTCTGGCGCGGCGGGGGCGCCACCGGCCAGCGCATTCCCGCCTTTCAGGCTTGGTTACCCAGGCCAACGACTGAGCCAACAGTTCCGTAACTGCAATGGCCACTCACGGGACCAGTAGCGAGCGGTGAGACGTCTCTTCAGCGGCGGAAGAAGGTGCCAGCGGCGCCCTTTAGCTTTTCCAGCTTGGATCCAGTTTCGGCGGGCGCAGTAGCATCCGCAGCCGCGGCAACAGCCACTTCCGCAACATGCAGTTCATTGCCGCACCCAGGGCAAAAGCTCAGCTTTGCATTCACCCGCAAGCCGCACTGACAGGTGATCCGTTCGCCGCCTTCGTGAAGGCCCAGCACGTCTCTTTGATACTCACCCGCCAGAATTCTCCGATATTGATCGCTGGCGGCAAACTCGGCCAGTTGCTTGAGGCGGATGGGCACAAAAGGATGATCGTTCTGCGCGGCATTGAGAATGGAAACCAACACCACCAGCTTATTCTTCACCTCTTTGCCCGCATGAGCCTGTTGGAGCGCCGACTCTATGTCGAATTCGTCTTCGTATCCGCTCACCTTCCCTGCCAGTTTGCCCAGAGCACGCATTCCGGCGTCGCGATCCTGGACGCAAAGCAGGCCGGCACGGTCGCAGGTCAGCTCGGCACGGCGGAACCACTCCCAATAGGCCAGCAACAACGGAACTCTCAGCATGCCCAACCCGGGGACCGGCACCAAGGAGGACACCAAGTCCCAGTACTCGATAAGCAGATCGCCCAGCGTTCGATAAAGGCCGTGTGAACACTTGAGGTGACCCAATTCGTGTCCGATTACAAAGCTCAGCTCATCCACGGTCATGTTTTCTACCAGTTCCGAGTGCAGCACTATACAAGTGTGCCGCTGGCCGGCGCTATAGGCATTCATCGTCGGATTGGTGGTGAGATACAGCTCAGGTGTAGGCAGGGATATAATTTCACAGCACCGCTCAAGTAGCTTATAAAGCGACGGGTAACTGCGGTAACTTGCGCGAATCATTTGCTGATTATTCTGCAGGAACATTAGCTCTTCGCTGAAATTCTCCTGGAGATAGGTGAGCAATTGGGGCGCGGTTGGAATGGACTTGAGCGCAGCCAACGCCTCCTCATCGCCGGGGTAGACAAATGCTTTGTAGCTCATGTCTGGCAGAACCACCTGCGCAGCGGAGTAAACGCGAGCGTTTTGAGTCTTCGGGGTCATGTCGGCCTCCCTCGTGGAACCACATATTGGAGCTACGAGTAGGCTATATGATACATCTTGCGGATAGTGGTGTCATGGGGTGATCTCGCCGGTGGTCTCGCCGGTCCGGGAAGCGGCGCTCCGGTTGCAGCAATGGCCTGGCGCTACGGCGTCGGTGGGCGCGCCCGGGCCGCAAAGGTAACCTGCGGGCGGCGGACCTTCCAAACCAGGAACTGGTTCGGCCCAAATCGCCTCTGTATCTCCCGGTTTTTTCGAATTCTGCCGCAACCCGGTACAGCGATTGCTGGCCGACGTGAAAGGCGAACTTTCTCCCGGTGAAATTCAGCGCGCTATTTGCTCGGCTCACAGCGCCACAGGACCCCGGACGGGGACGGTTCCAGTTCCGGCCAATGGCGCCAATGGCGTGAGCGCTCCCGACCCGGCGCACCGAACCGTGCCGGTGCCACTGAGTGGACCGGGGACCGACAATAATCCCGCTCCGGCGCAACTCGCCGTTCCTGCGCCGCCCCGCGCACGCCGCCGCCGTAGGCCTAGCAGCCCGTGGCAGAACCCCCTCAATTTCCGGGAGGCACTTTTCACGCTGAATGAAATCAGCGGCTTACGGGCGGCATATTGTCAACTTCTGGCTTTGCCACGGGCTGCTAGCGTCCACGGCGCGTTCAACGGCGGTGAATTTCGACAACGAGAGCGCTGGAACCTGTCGGCAGGAAGTTTTCAGAAACCCGTTCTTTATACCGTTATCGGAAACAACAGCGTTCATCGGCCGGCCAATGACAATCGCTCTCGCGTTCCGGTGAGCCATTGCCGGAGGGTTTCGGAGCAGTACTCGATTGGCAGCGGACTCCGATGCGTGAGATGCTTGGCCTGTCACTCTGTCTTCTTAGTGCAACTTACTTTCGGCGGTTCCGCCGATAGACGGCGTATCTGGAATTCCGAAGAACGAAGCGTAGAGCTGGCACATATTGCTTCGACCATTTGGTTTTCCACTAGTTACTAGTGTTGGTGCTTTTCTCCGCGCATGCTGCTTCCGCGCAGGGCGCGACTTACTCTTCTGACAGCGCCGGGCGTCTGGCAAGCGTGAATTATGGCACTTCCGGTACGGTCACCTGCACATACGACAGCGCCGGGCATCTCATCGCCCGTGCGGTGCCGGCGCCGGTCCTGGCGAATCGCCATGACCCACTCGGGAAACTTCACACAGGGGCAGAACGGAGCAGCCTACACGACCACGGTGAGCAATGCCGGCAATGGGCCGACCAACGGAGCCGCTCAGGTGTCGGACACCCTGCCCACCGGCCTCGGCGCTGTCTCGGCGCAGGGAAGCAGTTGGACCTGTACCCTCGGCCCCCGGTGAGTTGCAACCGGAGTAACCCGTTGGCCGGGGGCGTGAGCTATGCGGCGATCACCCTGACGGTGAAGGTGGCGGCCAATGCACCCGCCCGCGCGCCGCCAACACGGTCACGATTTCCCGTGGTGGCGCCGCGACGGTGACCGCCTCTAATCCAGCTACGATCAACCCTACGGCGCGCCGGCATGGACCATTTACCGGGACTCACAGCGGCAACTTCTCGCAGGGACAGAACGGCGCCACCTACACCATCACGGTGAGCAATACGGGCACCGCGCCGAGCACGGCCGGCCGAATTGAACAACCGGCCGCCGGCCGCGGCAGCAGCGCCTCCAGCTTAGCCCACCCGAGGCTCCGGCGCCGCCGTCACCCCCCCCGGCTGCTGCTGAGCCGCCGCAGAAGGCCGCCATCGATACCACCCTGCAGGCCGAACTGGTGAAGCGAGGCATCGATCGCCGAAGCCTGGGATCCCCCGCACGGGGAATGGCGCCACGGGGGGACCCTTCGGGCCTTACCAGTTTTTCTCCCAGACCCGCACGATGGGATACCGCCCGTTGTCCGACGGCTCGTACTTCGAGTGCTCATACCACCAGCGGAGGCGCGCGGTGCGGTCGGCGGCGAACGACGGGTCGGACGCCACCTTCGCCAGAAACTCATTGGCGAGATCGGGATTGTCGGCCATGGTCTTGCGCGCGATCGGCTCGGAGAGATATTCGGCGGGCATGCCGCCAGCCGGCGCCGGACCGCGCCCGGCGTTTGCGGTTGGCGTCCCGCCGCGTCCACCGCCGCCGCCCGCACCCCTACGCCCGCCGCCACCGCGCCCGCCGGCGAAAGCGATGGCCGCGTACATGTAACCGTAGCGCACGAAGGAGTCGGGCGCCTCCGGCTCAAGCGCCGCCAGAATCAGCCGCGCCCGCCGCTGCTTCATCGGCACCCAGTACGCGCCTTGCGGAATGGTGATTTTCTCTTTCACCAGCCGCGGCGCCGGATCGAAGCTGAACATCATGCGCCCGATGCCATCGCCTCCGTTGGCGGTTGTCAGGCTGCCGAAGCGGTAGGTTTCGAATTCCTGCGTGATCGGCTTCGCGGTGCGCTCCATGGTGACGCCGTGGAGCGCCAGCAGGTCCGCCACGTCCTTCCACGCGGGCGGAATCAGGTAGCCGAGCGGCATCTGCGCCTCTATCGTGGTATCGATCTGGTCGTGGATGACGGTCTCGATATCGTCCTTCTCGGCCACGTATTGCGGCGCCGTGGTGCCGGTAATGATGCTCGCCACATCCTGGCGTTTGAGCGCGTGGTATAGCAGCGGACGGCTCTTCGAGCGGCTCACCGTGCCCGCCAGGTAGACCGGCGGCGCCGACCGGTTTCCGGCCAAAGCGGCCATTTGCGCGTCGGCGTCGCGGACAGCTTTGCGGAGCGCTTCCGGGTCGGCCAGGATGGCGTCGAAGGCGTTCTTCATGATGTCGTAGTTGGCCCAGGCGCGGGTCCGCGCGGCCTTCAGACTGTGGGTTTCCACCAGCAGCGAGGGGCGATTCTGCACCGCGGAGTAAAGATGCGAATACCGCGGCGAAAAGACCTCCATGAAGAATTCGCGCTGGTTGCCTTGACCTTGCAGACTGCCGTAGGGGGCCACCAGGTGGCCATCCGCGGCCATACGCTTATCGAGTTCGGGAATGAATTTCTGGTTCACCCAGGTGCGCGCCGGCTCGGCGATATCCTGATTGCGCGCCATGTCCCAGGTCACGTCATACTGCATGTCGGAGCCGTCGGTGACGTGGTTGTCGATGTGGAAATCGGGGTTCCACGCGGTGAAGATGTGCAGCCAGGCGCGCATCTCCGGCGTGTCGGCCTTCATGTAGTCGCGATTCAGGTTGAAGTGCTGGGCGGTGTTGCGCGTGCCGGTGTCGCGCGGGCCGTTCTGCGACGGCCGGTTGTAGGGACTGATGGATTCATGCCCGTCGACGTTGAACACGGGAATAATGACAAAAATCGCCTTGTCGAGCCACGCGGCATGGGTCTTGGTGACCGTCATATCGCGCACCAGCATCAGGACGGTGTCCTTGCCTTCGATTTCGCCGGCGTGGATGCCGCTCTGAATCAGGAAAACCACCTTGCCGGTCCGCGCCGCGGCCTCCGGAGTGAAGGCATGGTCCTTGGACACCACCAGCGCGATCATCGTCCGGCCTTCGGGCGTGGTGCCGATATTCAGAACCTTGACCTGGTTCGACGCCTTTTCCAGGCGGTGGGCGATCTCCACGCACTCGGCGTAGGGTGCGGTGAGGTTCCAGTTGCTCTTCTCGCCGGTGGTGATCAGGCCGGGCGGCGACGCTTTGGTGCTGGCGGCGAGCGATGCCGCGGCCGCGGCGGCCGGCGGTTCGATGGCGGAATGCGGCGCGATGGGTTCCTGGGCGAAGGCTAGCGCGCTCAGGGCGCCGAGAAGAGTGACGGATCGGAGCATCCGACGATGGTATCGCAGTACGGCTCCGGTGGCGTTTGCGATTCTATCCTGACCGCTCGCGCTTCTACACGTCGCATCATAGGAGCGTATCGCTGCCAAGTTCTCACCCGACGGACACGTACTTGCCGGCGTTTCCGATAAGTCCGGCCGCGACGAGGTCTGCGTGCGGACTTTCCCGGAAGGCGAGGGCGAGCGGCTCGTTTCGACAAACGGCGGGATGGCGCCGCGCTGGATCCTGTGGCCGTATCCGTGAGGACGCAGCCCGGTTCTGTGCCCGGAACACGATCGCCGCTGCTTAAGCGAGACCTGCTTAAGGAGATGAGTCCGGAGTACGACGCGGGCCGGCGCGCACGAGACTCCAGTGCTCCTGCTACGCTACAGCGGAATGACAATCGGCGATGGCGCCACCCGCCCGGTTGACCGCTTGACCGGAGACCGGCTGTTCCTGCAACGCAAAAGACGGGCGTACCAGTGAAAGGCGCAAAATCAATGCCAAAGGTGAGCTGTGTATCCCTTTTCTGGACCGGCGATGGGAACAGGAGACCGGGTAACTGGCGGCGCAGCCTCCGCCAATATTTGAGATTGGCCGAAATCAAGGGCGGCATTCCCACCGCTTCCGCGACACGTACGCGGTTGCACTACTCCTTGCCGGCGCGCCGCTGGAGATGACCTCGACGTTTACGGGTGCACTCATAACCACCTCGCAGGCACCTTGTCGAACGTCGAACCCTCGGGACCTTCGACTGGAGTTCACAGTGCCCTCGTATTGGTGGCCATCCGGCTTGGCACTGATCCGCGTCGCCTACTGTTGAGAAACTCGGCCAAATCCTGTGGGGAGTAGCGTGCCGGGCAACACACGAGTCTGCCAGTCAAACAGGTTGAAGGGGGAGAAACGGTGCAAATGCGGCAAGCGTGACACATTTGGGCGCGAGCAAAAAGCGAACAAATAGGGAGAACCCAGGGAAGATGTGCCACGCCTTTCGGTAGGCTGTTTCTAAGTCTGTTTTTGCCATGTATTCTCTTTTTATTCGCCTTTTCTGCCTGATCTCCGCCTGTTAGCAGGCCGCCTGGCTTCGGAGCCGCCATCGAGAGATCACACGGCTCACTATTCCACAGGATGTCGCACCGCTCCATGCAAGGTCTATAAGAATTGCGCACGATTCTCTGAGTATTCTCGCAAGAGGAAGGCTGTAAGGCGCCGCATTGGAAGTTCCGGAGCAAATCCAGCCCCGATACTCGACGATTCCCTGGGCGAAACGGGTAATTCCGAGTAGAATCGGAGCAGTAGCAAGGAGAAAGGATGATAAATTCTGCGTTCACACGCCGCGGGCTGCTCGGTGCAGCCGGCGTCGCTTGTTTCCCGGCCGCCGCCGCGCCGGCCCCTTCCGGGAGCGCGTGGCCGCTCACCGAAGGACCCAACACTCCCAAACTTTGCCTGCACGCGGGGCAGCGCGACGCAGCCGAGGGCGCCATGCGCCGGATCACCCAACTTGGAGTGCAGCACGCCATCATGACGGGGCCGAAGATCCCGTGGGAGGAGAACGATCTCCGGCAGATCGTGAATCATTTTAAAACCGGCGGCCTCACCGTTTCGAACATGATGATTGGCGGCTTCCCGAACACCCTGTATGGGAGGGAGGGCCGGGACCGGGAGATCGAAGACATTCAGAAATCGATCCGCGCCGCGGGTCGCGCGGGGCTGCCGGTGATCGAATATAACTTCTATGCGCACCGTGCGACGGAAGGCTACTACAACGAGCCCGGCCGCGGCGGCGCCGGCATGTTGTCGTTCGACTACGAGAAGATCAAGAACCTGCCGCCGCTGCCCGAGGAAGGCGCCCACTCGATAGACGAGATGTGGGCCAACGTCACCTATTTCCTGAAGGCTGTGGTTCCGGTAGCCGCGGAGTCGCACGTGCGGTTGGCGTTGCACCCTAACGACCCCCCCGCGCCCATCAGCCGCGGCTCCGGACAGATCATGGGCAGCGTGGAGGGCTGGCAGCGCCTGGTGAGCATTGTGTCGAGCCCATACAACGGCATCACGTTCGATTGCGGGGTGACGCGTGAAATGGGCCGGGACCCGGTGGAGATCTGCCGCTATTTCTCGGAGCGCGATTGCATCAACCACGTACATTTCCGCAACGTGATCATGCGCAAGCCGCGCGAGAATTACACCGAGGTATTTCCGGACGAGGGCCAAGTGGATATGTTCGGCGTCATGAAGGAACTGCTGCGGAACAAGTATCCGCGGCTGATCTTTCCCGAACATCCGCGGGGGCTCGACTACGACCGCGAGCATCCGGGCGGCGGGGACTATACCGGTTATGTCTTCAACGTGGCCTACGCGCGAGCCATGATGCAAGCGGTGCTGGCGTCGTAGCTGATGGGCTTGCGCCGTTGGCTACCATAGCCGCATGCGGTTACTCACCTCTGTCTGTTGGCAGATCCTCCTTTTGAGGTAAATACATAATACGTGGATTTCCAGGAACCGGCGAGGTATTCCGCGGCGCCGAAACGCGGTGGACGCGACGAAATGCTCGCCGGGCCACCGCGCCTCGCCCCCCGGCATTCCCGCGACCGATCGCCACCGCGGAGCGCGCGCCGGGAAGGCAGCCACGGCGTGCGGCGCTTTCCCGCCGCGACATTCGCCGGCGGGCGCGCCACATCGACTGCGTGCCTGACGGCCACCCAGGGCGTGCGGTGCCCTCGCGGAGCAGCTTTCGCCGGCGGCATGCGCGCCGCGCCCGCCCGCGTTCTCGCGGCCGACGGTTGCCGCCTCCGGCCGCTCGATCGTCTCCGGACACCGCGTGGAGGCGCGCGCCGGGACGACGACCCACGACGGCCTGCGCTTTCCCGCCGCGGAATTCGCCGGCGAGATCGACGCGCCCTGCGTTCTCGCGGCGGCCGGCCCGCCACAGTCGCCACCTCCCGCCGCTTGATCGTCGCCGGGCGCCGGGAGCGCACGCCGGACGGCTACCCGCGGCGGGCGGTCCCCTCAATCGCCGCCGGACGCCACGCGGGAAGAGCGACGGGACGGCGACCCGCGAATGCGGCGCTTTTCGCGCTTCGTTCGCCGGCCGCTAGCGCGACGCGCACTCCCGCGTGCGCCCGGTCGGCGGACGCGACGATGGGGCCCGCGGCATCACTACCTTCGCCGCTCGCCCCCCCTGCTCGATTGTCGCCGGGCGCAACGTGCGGTGCGCGCTGGACGGCGACCTACTGCGTGTGACGTTTTCCTGTCGCGGATTTCGCCGGCCGCGAGCGCGAGGCGCCGGATCGCCAATCTGTTCCTGCCAGTACGGCGGCTCGCCGCCGGAGTGCCGGCAGGCGCGTCTTACCCAAGTCTTCCTCCTGGTAAGGCGGCAAGCGGGTCACCGGCAACCGCGACGTGGGAATCACGGAGCGGACCTGATAACGATCCTCGCAAGTCTCCCAGAAGTCACGACGCTCCGGCTCCGGGAGCGGAGCCATGGCCCAATCGTCGATCACCAGTACCTCAATCCGGCTCAACCGGCCGAGCAGATTACGGAAACTTCCGCGCGCTGGAATTCGAGGGTAGCTTCACCGCGGCGCGGCCGGCGGAGCAGGGCCACGCACTGTCACGGTTCCCTCACCGCCCTCCTCCCGCTCCCCGAGATCGCGGAAACGGTCGCGCCCTGCACCGTCAAGTACAAAGTCTGCGGCAACCTGACTCCGTCCTGCGTCACCTGGATCGAATAGTCGCCGCTGCCGAGGCCCGCCGGCACGGTGATGAAAAACTCGTAGAGTCCCACGAATCCCACGGCCAGGCCGGCGTAGGTCACTGCCGTGTTGGTCGAGCCGAACGAAAACGTCACCGGATTCACCAGCGCGTTGTTCTGTCCCACGATGACCCCGGGCAAAATCGACGGGGTCACGTCGCCAAACCCGATCCCATATGCGATGATCTGGTCGCCCGGCACGGCGGGCCGGCTGTTCAGGCCGAAGGATGCTCCCAGGCTGGTATTCAGCACATAAGCGCCGTCGGAAACGAACGTGGCTACCATGTACTGGGTGCCGCCGGAACTGTAATTGGATGGCGCCAGCAGGCCCGGCGCCAGAGCTTGCCGCGCGAATTGGAACGGCGCGCTCGTGGCTTTGCAATTGGTGACCGTGATGGCCACATTCCCCGTCGCGGAATCTTCCGGTGCCTGTACGTTGATCTGCTCCGGCGAGAGATACCACACGTAGGCCGGCTTCCCGTTGATGGTCGCGCCAATTCCGTCGAGCACTGTGGGTGCGTTGTCTCCGCTGAAGTCGCTCGAAGTCCACTGGCCAGGGCTGGTGGCCGCCGACAGCCTCGGGTCGCTAGGATCGGCCAGGTTGGACCCTTTGATTTCCAGCCACGAGCCGGAAGCGAAATACGGGTACCCGCCGTAAGCACTCGCCGAATCGATGGAGGTGATCAGGGGCGGGGCCGTGTTGGTGCAGGTGTAGGCGGCTGATGCCGCCAGTTGCAGGCGAAAAACGGTACCCAGGCCACTGGCGCCCCCGCTGGCAGTTGTTCCATAAAGGTCTCCGTCCGCTGCCTGGAGGAGCGTGGCCCCCGGATTTGCGCCGTCCGTGGAATCGAAGCTGTGAAGGGTGGTGAGCGTTCCACCTGAGGTAATCTTGAAAATCGTGCCAAACCCATTCAAGCCTCCTTGCGACGTGGTTCCATAGAAATTTCCATCGTTGGCTTGCATAAGCCCGCCCAAGGGATCGGAGCCATCCGCATTTGCCGACCCGAAGGTGTAGAGCGTAGTCAGGGTGCCGCTGGAAGTGATCTTGAAGATCCGGCCTATACCGTAAGCTCCGCCCTGGGTCGTGGTTCCGTAAAAGGCTCCGTCTGTGCCCTGGACCAGTCCGCTGGCTTCCCCTTCGTCAACGCCGGAGATCACAAAGCTATGGAGCGTGGTTACCGTGCCGGCGGCGGTTGCCTGGAACACCGTGCCGGCCGCAGCGGTGCCGCCTTCGCTGGTGACTCCATAGAAGTTCCCGTCGGACCCTTGCATGATGCTGTCCGGCTCCCGGCCTTCGCCCGGGCTTGACCCGAAGTTATAGATGGTGGTCAGAACGCCTGAGGGTGTGATTTGGAAGATCGTGCCGGCGGCGTAAGTTCCGCCCTCCAGGGTGGTTCCAAAGAAATAGCCGTTCGCCGCCTGGATCAGGAGGCCGCTGTCGTTGCCGTCCCCCGGGGTGGTGCCGAAGGTGTATAACGTGGTCAGGGCGCCGCCAGGTGTAATCCGGAAAACCGTACCGTAACCCAATGTACCTCCGGCCCCCGTGGTCCCATAGAAGTTTCCGTCGCTGCCGGTAACCATCCCCCTGGGGAGGTAGCCGTCGGCGCAATCGGGCTGGGAACAGAAGTCGTGAAGGTCTGTTAGGACGCCGCCAGGCGTAACTCTAAAGACATACCCATAGTTGCCCCCCAGGGTCGTCCCATAGAAGTTCCCGTCGGTACCTTGCACCAGGGGACCGGTCGGGCCGAGGCCAGTGCCGCCGAAACTAGCCAGGGTTGTCAATGTCTGGGCGTGCGAGCAGGCGGCCGCGCAAATTACGAGGAGTGCGGGGAGCCTCTCCGCCCTGCGCCACACCGTTTCCCGCATCCTGACGTTTCCCGTCTCACCTGTGTTCGGAAACTGACTCGCTGGCATTCGTACTTTCTCCTTCCCAAGAGTAAATCGCCAAAGCTTACCATGGGGCCTCGGCGTCGATGAGATCGCCCGCTGACCGCTGACCGACCTGTTTCAGTATGTTCCTTCCCATACAGAAGCAAGACTGCCCTTGTGACTGCGATGGTCGCCCGGCGCCATGTGCGTGCGCGCGGGGACGGCGCCCCCCGGCGTGCGACGCTTTCCCGCCGCGGAATTCGGCGCCGGGAAGCGCGGCTCGCCCGCGCGCGTTCTTCGCGGTCGGCCAACGCGGCGATCACCCCGCAACCGTCGCCACCTCCCGCCGCTCGATCACCGCCGGGCGGCACGCGGGCTGCGCGCCGGGGCGGCGACCCGCGGCCTGCGGTGCTTCGGCGCTGCGCGGATCTCGGCGCCGGCCGCGCGACGCACCCTCCCGCGTTTTTGCGGCCGGCGGAAGCGGCGTTCTGGCCCACGACGGTCGCCGCGCGCGCCGCTCGATCGGCGCCGGGCGCCACGTGGGGTGCGCCGGGACGGCGAGCCGGGGTGGCGGCGTGCGGCGCTTTCCGGCCCGGTCGAAGTACCACACGACCCCCGCGCAACTTGCGGACATTGCGAACAAGTCACAACCC
This sequence comes from Bryobacterales bacterium, assembly GCA_963803725.1. Lineage (GTDB taxonomy): Bacteria > Acidobacteriota > Terriglobia > Bryobacterales > Bryobacteraceae > JOPF133. The sequence goes on from CAWDOH010000012.1 coordinate 46,645, forward strand.
AAACTGTTGGTCGTCCACCACCGCGGCATTGGCCCAGCGGAACGCGCGATCTCCGGCGAGCAATACCTGGCGGAGACCCGGCGGACCTATGCAGGAAGGGTCGTCATAGGACAGAACCTGGACGTCTACTAATGCCGATCGTTGCCGGCGCCAAAATCGGCGTATACGAAATTCGGGGACTTCTTGGCTCCGGCGGCATGGGCGAAGTGTACCGCGCCACGGACACCAAACTCGGCAGGCAGGTTGCCATAAAGGTTCTTCCGGCCCACCTCGCGTCCGATGCCTCGGCGCGTGAGAGACTGCGGCGGGAAGCGCTGGCAGCCGCCGCTCTGGACCATCCCTATATCTGCAAACTCTTCGATATTGGCGAGAGCGCGAAGTGCTGTTCCTCGTGATGGAGTTTATCGACGGGCAAACCCTTCATGAGCGGCTGCGCTCCGGCGCGATGATTCTGCCGGAGGCGTTGCGGATCGCGAATGAAGTGGCCGAAGCACTGGAAGAAGCCCACGCGAATCGATTCGTACACCGCGATCTGAAGCCGGCCAATGTGATGCTCACGCAGGGACACGCCAAGGTGATGGACTTTGGACTGGCCAAGCCGTTCAGCGATCCCGCGCATACCGGAGAGGGAGGCGCCACCGCTACCATCGGAAGCCCGCCGCTGAGCGAACGCGGCACAATAATCGGAACACCGGATTACATGTCGCCCGAACAGGTGAAAGGGGAGCCGCTCGATCAGCGATCGGACCTGTTTTCATTCGGCATCCTGTTGTGCGATCCGCTGGGCAATCCGCACCCGTTCCGCCAGGCTTCCACGAACGAAACGCTGGCGGCCATTCTGCGCGATCCGCCGAACCTGAGCGGCGATCTGCCGCAGGGCCTGATGCTGCTGATCCGGCGCCTGCTCGCGAAGTCCCGCGACGAGCGATACGGTTCGATGGCGGACGTGCGGGCCGATCTGAACCGGCTTACGGCCAGCGCGCTGGCGCCGGAATCGCTTAGGAAGGCGGAAGCCCGCATCCCCCTGATCGGACGCGAGGCGGAGTTGAAGGACCTGCTGCGGAAACTCGATGACGCGCTCTCCGGACGCGGTTCCATGGTCATGATCGGAGGCGAGCCGGGTATCGGGAAAACGCATCTGATCGCCACCGTCCTGGAAGAAGCGCGGCATCGCGGCGCCTACGCCAACGTCGGGCACTGCTATGAGATGGAAGGCTCGCCGCCCTACGTGCCTTTCGTTGAGATGCTGGAGCACACCGCGCGCGTCGCCCCCAAAGAAGGCTTTCGCCACGCACTGGGCGACGCCGCGCCCGAAGTCGCGAAACTGATGCCGGAGCTGCGGCGGATGTATCCGGATATTCCTCCGGCGATTCAGCTCCCGCCGGAACAGCAGCGGCGCTTTTTGTTTAATGCCTATCGCGAGTTTATCGAGCGGGCGGCAAAGATCACACCGATCGTTCACGTATTTGAAGATCTGCACTGGGCCGATGAGCCGACGCTGCTGCTGTTGCAGCACATGGCGCAGATGCTCTCCACCACGCCCATGCTGATCATCGGCACCTATCGCGACGTGGAACTGGAAACGACCCGGCCCTTCGCGAACACGCTTGAAACTCTGCTGCGCCGGAAACTGGCCACGCGAATTTCACTGCGGCGGCTTGCGGTGGACGGAGTCGAAGGCATGCTCGCCGCCATGAGCGGGCAGGGTCCCCCGCCATCGCCGGCGCGCGTGGTGTTCGAGGAGACCGAAGGCAATCCCTTTTTCGTGGAGGAAGTGTTCCGCCATCTCTCCGAAGAAGGTAAATTGTTCGACGAAATGGGGCGATGGCGGCCCGGCCTGCGCGTGGATCAGTTGCAGGTTCCCGAGGGCGTTCGACTGGTGCTGGGCCGAAGGCTGGATCGCGTGGGTGGCGACGTCCGCCGCATCCTGACAACCGCCGCCGTGCTCGGGCGAAGCTTCAGTCTCCGGCTGCTCGAAGAACTCGAGAATCAAAATCCGGATGCCGTGCTCAACGCCATCGAAGAAGGGGAACGCGCGCATCTGGTATCCGCCGAACCCGGGCGCGACACGCGATATCGCTTCGTGCATGAACTGGTGCGGCAGACGCTGCTCGAAGCATTGTCATTGCCGCGCCGGCAACGGCTCCATGCGCGCGTGGCGGAAGCAATCGAACGGGTATACGCGGGAAACCCGGAAGCGCAGGCGTCGCCCTTAGCGCATCATCTTTACCAGGCCGGGGCTGCCGCCGATCCGGAAAAAACCACGGCGTATCTGATGCTGGCGGCCAAACAGGCGAGAGCGGGCGCGGCGCATGAGGAAGCGCTGGCGCATCTGGAGAATGCGCTATCGCTGTGGGAAGGCGAGCAAGGTGTGCTGGTAGCCGAACTGACGGAGCAGAGAGCCGCGGCATTGCAGAGCATGGGACGGCGGGATGAGGCCCTGGAAGGTTACCGGAAAGCCATCACGCACAGGAAAATAAAGCGCGGTACGCTCGCGTATTTATTGGCGTCTCCGAATTGGCCGGTCAGTACGACGGTTATGTTTGGCTCCTGTTTGAAAACGCGGGCGCCGAGGCGAAGGCCGCCGGGACTGGCATCACGCTTGCCCTGCATCATGGATGGCACGCGGAAAATGCAGCCGCGCGCCGAACGATTGACCGGGCGCTGGAGCGCCTGGGGCAAGCGGAGCCCCAGTTAACGATGAGTCTCTTGACCATGCGGGCGCTCGTGATGAGCATCGACGGCGACCCCTCCGGCGCCGATGGTCTCTTAGCGGAGATCGAGGCACGACGGAAAGTCACGGGCGGACGGCCTCTCAATGGCTTCGATGAGCTTATGGAAATGCTTCATTTCCATAGTTCCATGCGATTCGAACCGATGCTGACCACCGCCCGGCGAGTGGCGGACACCCGGCGTGCGGCGGGAGACTTGTGGGGCGCCGCCGATGCGGAATGCCTGCTTGGCTACGAGATCTTCCGTGGCCGGCCCGCCGAGGCCGCCGATTCCATTCCCGGCGCGCGGGAGTTGGCGGAGAGGATTGGACATCGCAGCGCGGTCTGGTTGAACAAGGTTCAACTGGCCCACCTGAGCGGCGTACGCGGCGACCTCGTTGCCACGTCGCGGGAACTGGAAGAGGCGTTGGCATTCGAGGAAGCGCGGGGGGTTCGCTGGACTTTCGCCAACTCGGTAGAGCTTGGCACGCTGGCATTTCTGCGCGGAAACCTGGCCGAGGCGGAGCGCCGGTTAAGAGACCGTACCGATATCGACGAGAAGACGTATCTCGCCGGATGGAGAGACGCCTGTCTGTTCGCGTTCCTGGCGGAAACGGAACCAGACCCGGAATCGGCTAACGCCTCGAAGGCATGGACGGATCGGAACTGGAAGCTGCCGCGGATCGGACAACCGAATCCCTGGGGCGCCTGGCTGGCGCTGGAACGATCGGTGATCGGACTGGCGTGGTTGGGCAGGAAGGAAGAGGCCGCCGGGCTGCGGCCACTCACGGAGGAGTTGGTCCTCACGGGTGTATTGATCGCACCCGACTGCTCTCTGTTCCGGAATGCCGCCGGCATCGCCGCGGCCTGCGCAGGCGATTGGCCCGCGGCCGAGCGTCATCATCTCACCGCGATTCACCAGACCGACACGGCGGGGGTATCCTCTCTGCCGGCTAACGGCGCGGGAATGGTACGCCGCCATGCTGCTCGGCCCGAGCGGTCCGGGAGACTGGGTGAAGGCGCACAGTCCGTTGATTGAAGCGCTGGCGATGGTATGAAACCATCGGAATGCCGTTCCACGCCAACAGGACCAGCGCAAAGCTGGCAAGTCTGTAAGGCTGCGTTCAGGTAAACTTAACTGAATTGTTCCATGCCCCTTTCCCCGGGGCGACAAACTCGGGCCTTACGAAATTCTGGCGCGCATCGGCGCCGGTGGCATGGGCGAGGTGTGGAAAGCGCGGGACACCCCCCTCGATTCGCACCGCCGCCATTAAGACGACATCGGAGACCGGATTGTACCGCCTTGCAGCCGGGCGGTTTCGGCGGGCAAACCGCAAGTGCTGTCCGAGCGCCGCGGTTGCCGGCCATTGCCGACCACCGTGAGTCTTCCAACGACGGCAAGCGCTTCCCGATCTTGAAAGCCGCTGACGATAATCGGGAAGTCCGCCAGATCGCCGTAGTCTGGAATTGGCTCGAAGAACTGAAATGACACATGGCGGCTGAACAGAAGTGAGTCCGTCCGGAAGTTATGGCAAAGCATTGGGACAAGGGTAGATCCCGCATGGTCGCGCAGTGTTTACCGACCCCGGCGGCTTGCGAAGCGATTAGCGCCTGTATCTCGGCCTAACCGGAAATTCACGGGACTCGCACCCTAAGCCAGAGGCCCTAAGGGAGACGATTGCGGCGAGTGGTTTAGGAACAACGCTACCGTTCGGCTGTCTTCTACGCCGAGATGTGGCCAAAGGGTTTGGCCTTTTCTCATTTCCCCCGATATCCGTTCAGCGACCCGGTCCGGCATGCCCTCAGGATTGCAAATTCAATTCTGATGCGCCCGCTACCGGGTTGGAAGACAAACTTCCGAATTGAGTTTCGAAGGGCAGCCTCGTCTTCCTTCGAATTAAGCCCCGCCTCCAAACCCGCGGCCTTCAACACGGCCGCCTCGAACGGGATATGACTGCTGCCCGGATCGCCGAAGCCCGCGCTTATCTAAAAGCCAAAGGCCGGCGGATCGCTGGCGCGGTACCCTTCGGCGGAACAGAGATCGTAGACGAAAAACAAGGTCGCTCAGCATTTCAAACCTCTCGAAGGGCAGTCATGGAATCCACCTTCGTTGCGCGCCAGGCTGGAACGTAGCTGGCCAGCACGGCGACCGCAAACAAGAGCAGAGGTACAACCACAAATACCGTCGGATCATGCGGCCGAACGCCGTACAGCAAACTCGCCATCATCGAGGCAGTGGATGCGGAAAGGATTACGCCGGCGATAATTCCGACGCCGGCAAGAACGACCCCCTTGGTCACGATCAGTTTCAGAATATCGGCGGGCCGTGCCCCCAATGCCATGCGCAGTCCGATCTCGCGTGACCGACAATGTTTACCAGCCCGTGACTCAATAAAGACAGGGATGTCGAAGTAAGGGGCTGGACAAATCGTTTAGCTTATGTCATCTTCAAATGGATGCAAGCGCCCAACCGCGGTGGCTCCTCAGATCGCGAGAAGGATCTCGAACGGAGAGTCGAGTCTCTGGAGACGCAGTTGAAGTGCGCGCTGGCGGAGAACGAGCGCCTGCGAAAGGAACTGGAAGAAGCGCTCCGTGCCAACAAACGAAGTGCCGCGCCGTTTTCCAAGGGGGAACCCAAGAGTAACCCCAAGCCGCCAGGACGTAAGCCTGGGGCGGCATACGGAGCGCGAGCTACGCGACCCGTCCCCAAACGGGTGGATGAGCAAATCCACGTGCCACTTCCGCCGCGCTGCCAGCACTGTCAAGGTCCGATCATCCTGAAGAACACCCAACCTCAGTACCAAGAAGACATCGTGCGGATGACCATCGTCCGCCGCTTTGATGTGGAGGTGGGGACTTGTGCCTGCTGCGGACGGCAAGCGCAAGGCCGGCATCCGTTGCAGACCTCCGATTCGCTCCGCGTTGGGGAAGTGCAAGTCGGACCAGAGGCCTTGTCGATGGCGGCAGTGCTCAACAAAGAATTGGGGTTGTCGCACGAGCGGACGGCGCGGGTGCTGGAACTGGGCTATGGGTTGAAGTGGAGCCGGAGCGGGGTCTGCCGGGCTTTGGAGCGATTGGGGAATCTGGCGGCGCCTACTTACCAGCAACTGCGAAGCGCGCTGCGGCAAAGCCCGGTGGTGTGGCTGGACGACACGGGCTGGAGAGTGGGCGCACGTCCCCAGAATCTGCGGGTTTTGTTGAGCCAGCAGGTCACCGTTTACGTGATTGAACCGCATCGCGGATATGCGGAAGCGGCGGCGATTCTGGGAGAGGACTACGCCGGTTTCCTGGTGCATGACGGAGCGCGTTGTTTCTATGGTTTTGAGCAGGCGTTTCATCAGAGTTGCCTGGAACACCTGATCCGGCGGTGTCGCGAGATGATCCAGGTGGCTTCCGTAGCGGCCGCCCAATTCCCGATGGCAGTCAAAACGCTGCTGCAGGAGAGTCTCCGGTTGCGGGATCGCTACCAAGGGGGCGCGGTTTCTCGCCATGGTTTAGCGGTGGCCACCGGGCGGCTGGAAGCCCGGATGGACCGCTTATTGGATCAGCACTTTTCTTGCCCAGACAACCAACGGTTGGCCAAACACCTATGCCACGAGCAGCCGCACTTGTTCACCTTTCTGCGCTGTCCTGGCTTGCATGCCACCAACAACTTCGCCGAGCGGGCGATCCGGCTGATGGCGATGGCACGCAAGACCTGGGGTGGTAATCGGACGGAGAACGGAGCCCGCACACAGCAGATTCTGGCCAGCGTTTTGCGTACTTGCTGGCAGCAGGGAAAAGATGCTTTTGGTCAGTTGGTGAAGTTATTACGTTCCGCTTGTCCGATCTTGCTGGAGATCGTTCCCGCCGGGCCATCACCCTGACTTGCCCTAACAACCATTCGGCTCCCTCCACTCGCTTCGGCCCCGTCGCAACCGCAAAACTTCAAAATCAATCGAACGCGACCGTCCACGCCTACGCCAACGTGTGCCTCACCGCGTGGTAAACATTCTCGCGTGACCTCTGGCCAACCATAAAGGCGAGCAAGCCGTAAATTCCAATCGAAGCCAAGACCAGCGCCACGCCTGCAAAGCCGCCCACCAGACCGGCAGAAAAACGGCGTGAAGCCAGTGACCGATCAAGGATGTCGTTCATAGAAGAAACATGAAATACCGGCAAGCCGGGATCAATGCTCTGGATTTCATGCCGAATCTGTGGTTCGAGCAAGGTCGCGGGCAGAGACGTCCGCAACACCACGTTCACTTGCTTGCTGGGGTCTTGATAGGTCGAAACGTAGATGTGGGGAACGCCATCGATGTCGAGACCGTCACTCTTGATATCCTTAACAATACCCACGACGGTCGTCCATGGCTTAGTAGGGTCTTTGCCGATTCGCACTCGGCGGCCCAGCGGATCGCGATCCGGCCAATACTTACGAGCGGTGGTTTCATCAATGATGGCCACCAGCGGTTTGCCGTCTTCATCGCCCTCGGTGAATGAGCGGCCGCGTAGGAGCGTCGCCTGTAACACCTTAAAATAATCGGGGCTTATCCGAATTCTCTCGGCGTGCAGATCCTGCGAGGACTCGACCGGTCTATCTTCAATCGCTAAGCTTTCATTCGCTAAGCCACCGACCGCGTTGGGGTTGATATTGGTGGTCGGTAGAGCTGAGGTGATTGCGGCGAGTTCCACTCCCGGAATTGCCTTCATGCGCCGCAGCAACTCACGATCAAAGGTGGCCTTACCAGGAATACCGAGATACGGATCCATCTTCGGATCGTTGGGATTTCCTAGCCACGTGTTTGCCGTGACAACCTGAGTTGGATTAAAGCCTGGATTTTCCTGCAACAGATCCCGCAGCGTACGCAGCAGCAAGCCGGCTCCCACCATCAGTATGACGGCAAGTGCCAGTTCAAAGACGATTAGAACATCCCGCAATCGGCCGGTCTTAGTGCTGTAGCCGGAACCTCGACCGCCCTCACGAATGGCCGAGGAGAGAGCGACTTTTGCCGAATGAAGCGCTGGAGCAAGTCCAAACACTAAGCCGGTAAGAATGGAAATCAGCAGAGCGAAGACCAGCACCACCCAGTCGATTCGTACTTCGTTGAGCCGGGGAACGTTCGATGGCACAAAGCGCAGGATGAAGCCTAAAGTAGCAACTGCGGTTGCGATTCCCGCGGCACCGCCGATGAGCGACAGCAGCATGGACTCGGTCAGCATCTGGCGCACCATGCGGCCGCGGCTCGCCCCCAGCGCTAACCGCACCGCCATCTCTTGTTGTCGCCCCGAAGCGCGCGCCAAGAGGAGATTGGCAATGTTCAACGATACGATGAAAACCATCAGGATTACCGCACCCAGTAACACCAGCAGCATGGGCCGGACCTTGCCCACCAAAGTTTCTTGCAATGGTTGAATCTCAATTGTCCATTGCGCCTGCGGCGGGTAATCGGCGGGAAAGTCGTGGCGTAACTGGGCAGCCATGGCAGTGAGCCGCGCCTGAGCTTGCGCGAGTGTCAGGCCAGGCTTAAGTCGTCCGATTCCAGATACTAAAATCCGGGTACCGCGCATTGGCTGGGGAAACGGATCTGCGCTGAATCCGCCGGCGCCAAACACTTCCGCGTCGCCGGAAGTCGTCGGTCCAGGATGGCGAAATCCGCGTGGCAGAACCCCAATAATTGTAAGGGGATCATTGTCGATCCGGATGGTACGGCCGAGAACATTCGGATCGGCGCCATAGGCACGGCGCCACAGGCCATCGCTGATCACGGCCTCTGGAGCGAAACCAGGCGCGAAGTCCTGCGGACCGTACAACCGTCCAATTTGCGGGATCACACCCAGCATGGAAAAGTAGCTGAAACTGCCATTGACCCCCTCGACACGCTCGGGCTGTCCGGCGCCGGTCAAATTCTCGCTACCCTCGAAGATCGGGGTCACATCTTCAAATACACCCGCTCGCGTCTGCAGGTCATCCAGTTCGGGCTTGGAAAACCTAACGTCCCGCAATCCTACGCCGGGCTCGTTAAAGAAGATTCGTACCAAGCGATCGGGATCGCGGTAGGGCAGAGAACGCAGCAACACGGCATTCACGATGCTGAATATGGCGGTATTCGCCCCCACTCCCAGAGCGAGCGTCAGCACCGCCACGATCGTGAATGCGGGCTTCTGGAGCAGCATGCGCCAGCCGTATCGCAGATCCTGAAGCAAAGTCCCCATGAAGACGCTCCTCTCGGTCAATATCGCAGAATCTTATTTAGTTACCAGTTTGCGATCGGCGGGCTCTACTGCCACCGTTGCTGGCCCAGTGGCTCGGAGGATAGGAGGGTCCATTGGTTGTCGTTCAATTTTCTCCAGCCATCCCGTGCAACCAGCACTCTGTACCCCTTGCTCGTTTTGCCATCCTTGTCCTTGGTCTCGACCTCTGCTTTCTCAAATATGAGTACCGACCAGTCGTTGCCTCTGGGTTCGACCGTGAGCACGCTGGCGTCAAATCGCGTGATCTTGAGTGGAAGGCATGCTATCGATAAACTCCTGCCGTGTGTGTTTTTGGTCGGGAGTTTGGAAGTAGAAATCCGGAGCCAGCATCCTCTCGATCGTGGTCATGTCCAGCGCCACACGCGCTTTAGCCCACTCGGCGTAACCGACTTGAATCGCTTTTCGCGCTTCTGCCGAACTGACGGCAGGAGCACTTTGCGCCCCGGCTGCAGCCGTTACGATTACCGCCACTAACGTGGAGACCGGAATGCGACCCCCCAGATTCATGCGTAGAAAGCTGCAGCGTATTGAAGTTGCCAATCTTCTTCCCCTCTTATTTCTTGGCGGTCGGCGGCAAGAGACCGTTCAAGCGCAGATGCATTGCCGCTTCGGCGTAGTGGTCGGCCCAAGCACCTGCGAGGATCATGCTGGCCCATGCACGGGAACCCTGGCGTCCGGGGAAGATTTCCGTGGTGTCGGCTAGTCTTGAGTCGTCCATTTTCGCCAGCGCGTCGGAGCAGAAGTCGAAGGAAGCCTTGAGGGCGGCCACAAGCTTGTCTTTCGAGTCCGTGTCTTTCACCTCGTCGACCTAGGGGAGCGGGGACAGCAGCGGCCTTGCTGCATAGCAGATCATTTGTTTCGGCTATGTGGACGACGAGATGGCCGAATGTCATCTGGCCGGCCGGTTGGTTTGTAGTTGAATTTCTCGGCGGGAATGGCCTCGACGGCCGCAACGGTGTTTTTCTGTCGGCCGGGCAGGATGTCTCTTAGTGCGGTGCTGACCGGGTTCTTCATCTGGTGCAGGCGTTGTTTGTGCAGCCGCTTTCGCTGCGAGGAATAGCAAGGCAGGGATCACAATAGTTCTGTTCATTTTTGTCCTCATTTTTTCGTCTGAATCGGGCGGACTGCCGCAGCCGCAATTTCCCGGACATCAGCCCTCAGGCTTTACAACCATTCGAAAGCGTGTCAATATTCGA
>CAWDOH010000013.1:0-48391 GCA_963803725.1 Bryobacterales bacterium
GGTATTGGTGCGTATTGATCCCAGGGACTATACCGTCGCGCTCGCTCAAGCCGAGGCGGATCTGGCCGCCGCCGAGGCGAGCTACCAAGGATATCGCACCGATGTACCCGTTACCTCGACCACCACCAGCAGCCAGTTGACCTCGACGCGTTCCGGCAAAGTGGACGCGATAGCGGCGTTGCTGGGCGCCCAGCGCCAGTTGAGCGCGGCCCGAGCGCGTCTGATTACCGCCCAAGCCAATGTGCGCGAGGCCGAGGCAACCTACAAGAAGAATGCGGACGATGTGGTGCGGTACAAGAAACTGGTGGACAAGGATGAAATTTCCGAGCAGATTTACGATACGGCGGTTAACATCGCCAATTCCGCGAACGCGACCGTAGACGCACGCCGGGCAGCAGTTACCGAAGCCGAGGATAACGTCCGCGTCGCGCAGGCCGCCATCGATCAGGCCAATGCACGAATTGCGCAGGCGGATGCTTCCATCCAAGCCGCGCTAACTGCTCCGCAACAGGTAGCCATCAGCCAGGCGCGTGCTAAGACGTCCGAAGCCCAAGTGCTTCAAAAACACGCAGCCGTCGAACAGGCCCGGTTGAATCTCAGCTACTGCACGATTTTCGCACCGGTAAGCGGCATCGTCGAAAAGAAAAGCGTCGAGGTGGGAAGCAATGTCTCGCCGGGCCAAGAGTTGATGGCCGTGATACCTCTGGATGACATCTGGGTCACGGCGGATTTCAAGGAAGCCCAGTTGCGCCATATGAAAGCGGGCCAGCGAGTCACTTTCAGTGTGGATGCCTACGGCCGTGAATACAAGGGTAGAGTCACCGGTATCGGAGGCGCCAGCGGTTCGCTGCTCAGCTTGCTACCGCCGGAAAATGCCACGGGAAATTTCGTGAAGGTAGTGCAGCGCCTCCCCGTCCGGATAGATATCGATCCCAACGAAAACGATGACCACCGGCTGAGACCCGGCATGTCAGTGGAGCCGAAAGTCTATGTCCGATAACGCGGACGTGCACTCGGTGCCCGAGCGGGGTGTGCCTCCCGGGCCGTGGCGGCCGAAATTCAATCCCTGGCTCATAGGCGTGGTGGTCGCGATGGCGGCGTTCATGGAGGTGCTCGACACCAGCATCGCCAATGTGGCTTTGCCATACATGGCGGGGGGTCTCGGTTCGAGCAACGACGAGAGCACTTGGGTGCTCACTTCGTATTTGGTGTCCAACGCCATCGTCCTTCCGATCAGCGGCTGGCTGGCCAGCCTCTTCGGCCGAAAACGCTTCTTCATCGTCTGCATTTTCATATTTACAGTGGCTTCGGTCCTCTGCGGCAGCGCCACCAGCCTGAACATGCTGCTGCTCTTTCGCGTTATCCAGGGTGCCGGTGGCGGCGGACTCCAGCCCATGGCGCAGGCCATCCTCGCCGATACGTTCCCGCCGGAGAAGCGGGGCCTCGCGTTTGCGCTGTACGGAATCACAGCGATCATGGCGCCCACCATCGGACCGACACTGGGTGGATGGATCACCGATAACTATTCCTGGCGCTGGATCTTCTTCGTCAACCTGCCGGTAGGAATCCTGGCGATGTTCCTGGTCATGCATCTGGTAGAAGATCCGCCGTTCCTGCGGCGAACCAAGAGGGCAGGCGTAAGCGTCGACTTTATCGGTATCTCGCTGCTTGCTTTGGGCGTGGGGGCGCTTCAAGTAGTGCTCGATAAGGGCCAGGAAGACGATTGGTTCGGCTCCACGTTCATCACCCGCCTTGTGATCGTCGCGGTGGTCTGTCTGGTTGGTCTCGTTATTTGGGAGTGGCGTCATAAGACGCCCATCATCGACGTGCATCTGTTCAAGAACTTCAACTTCGCGACTGCAAACCTCATGATGTTTATTTTCGGCGTTCTGCTATTCGGCGCGCTGGTGACGATGCCGCAATTTCTCCAGACCATATTGGGATACACGGCGGAAAATGCCGGGCTGGTTCTGTCGGGCGGCGGCGCCGTCGTACTAGCGCTGATGCCCATCGTGGGCATGCTGGCCGGAAAATATCCAGCCAAATACATCATCGCCGCGGGCTGGCTGGCGCTGGCGATCGGGATGTATGTCTCCACAGTGCAGCTGGATACGTTGATCAGTTTCCAGTCGGCTACCGTGCTGCGTTTGATTCAATCCGTGGGCCTCGGCCTTCTGTTTGTTCCCGTGACAATGGCGGGCTACATCGGGATGCCCGCCGAAAAAGCCAATAGCGTGGCCGGCATCATCAACTTCATGCGCAATATCGGCAGCAGCGTGGGAACCTCTATGGTCACGACGCTGTTGGCGCGGCGCGCGCAAGTTCATCAGGTGGTGCTATCGCAGCATACCACTCGGTTCGATCAGTCTGTTCAGAACCAGGTAAAAGCTTTGAGCCTGCAACTGGTCCACTCCGGCTCGAGCGTTGCCGACGCGCCCAAGCGGGCCTACGGTCTGCTTTACCGAGCTATGGGAAGACAAGCGGAGACACTCGCGTACATCGATATTTTCCTGGTGCTGACCATCGCGGCGAGCATAATGTTTCTGCTCGCCTTCATCGTTCGCAAGAACGATCCCCAGGCTAGTGGCGGGGTGGCGGTAGGTTAGCCCAGTAACTCACTGGCGTGGCTCTTCAATGATCAAGATCATGACAATCGTTCGCGAATACGGCGGAGCGGCGGATATCGCCGCGACACTTGCGGCGCGGTTTGGTTGGAAATTGTGGGTCGAACTGCTTACCGTCGAGACCGCCCGCATCCTCGGCTTCGATTGCCCGGCCGTGGAGCAGCGTGAGGAGCGCCGAGACACCCTGCACTACAGGCTCTTCAAGGCGTTCATGCGCGGCAGCTTCGAAGGCAGATTGAATGCTCAGCGGGTGAAGATGGTAGATGCCGACCGTATTCGCGAGACCGCCGAAAAAGTCGAGCGCGAGGCGGCTGGACAAGGCAATTGGGTAATCGCCGGACGCGGATCGGTCTATTATCTCCAATCCAGCCCGGTCGCTTTTCACGTGTTTGTCTATGCGCCGTTTGAAGAACAATGCACCGGCTACGTAGCATGGGCAAGAGCGAGGAAGAGGTCCAACTGCTGGTCGAGACGGTCGACCAGGACCGGCCGGCGTACATCAAACAACACTTCAAAGTTGAGTGGCCTCTCCGAGAGATTACCATCTCATGATCAACTCGTCACTGGGCGATCGTGTTGTGGTCCAGGCAATTCCCGATTCCGTTGCCGTTGTCGAAACATCGACTCCCTCGCGGTGATACCTTGCAGTGATTCTTCCGCCCTGCGAGTCTCTTGAGTTCGCCGATGAAGTGAGACCACAGCAATGGGATTCGTCAGCCCGACGATCGCGGCAGCGCTTCTGGTAGCGGTCAGCCTCTGGATTCAGTGCGCTGGAATGGCCACGCTGATCAATTGGGGCCTCGCATACCTCGCCCACAAGCAGCGGCTCAGCCTGGTGCACTCCACGGCACTCATGGTTCGGGTCACCAGCCTGATGATCGGGTTGCACCTCGCTCAGATTCTGGTGTGGACGGCATTTTACCGGTGGCTGTGTTTTCCCGGTTGGGGATTCGCTTTCTACTTCTCGACCGCCAACTATTCCACGATCGGCGCCGGCGATCTTGTCCTGCCGGTAGTGTGGCGGAGCCTGGGCCCTGTCGAAGCGGTAACCGGCATGCTCATGTGTGGGCTTTCGGTGAGTCTGCTGTTTGCTGTCGTGACGCGTCTTGTCGACCGGGCCGTACGGTCTTCGCCGAACCTCGGCCGGGTGGCCGGGAGCCGCATGGATTCACAGCCAGCTCAGCGTACGCATTGAGCTGTTTCGGCAGGCGGAGGTACGTATACCGCCGCGTCTGCAGAACCGAGCAGCCTGTTTCTCCTGGCTTCGTTGCTAGTGGTTCTGGGTGCGTGGATACGGATTCGTCGTTATACCAGGCGCTCTCGGCGAGGCTGAGGCACCTAACCTCAAACTTCCGGTTTTTTCAAGTTTTTGGAGCCTGACCCACACCTACAAAATGTCACCGTGATCTGCCGTGACCGCAAAACAGCGACCCGACCACTGGCTTGCCATTCGTCATTTCGCAAACCGCACTTTGGGTTGGGATCTGGAGAGAGACGGTAGGCGATGCCCAGGGCATTATTCACCGGATCCCGCGCCAGCGCCAGCCGCACTACGGCCAAACGATTGAGGGGATGCATGCATGAAGCGCAAAGAGATGGCGCTCACGAGTGTCTGTCTGTGCTGCCGAGCGGACGTTCCTCCCGAGCAGCGAGCCGACCGCCCAACTCTGCCGTTCTGCCCTCGATGCGCGTCTGGGAAGTGCCGCAAGTGTCGGAGTTGGGTTCGTGGAAGGAAGTGGCAGAGGGACCTGGCATTCAATCCCATCGGGCGGAGACTTCTCCATCTCGAGCGGCAGACCGACCGCCACCACGCCCTCTGATTCGAAGCCGATATTCACCGTCATCAGGCGCTGGAAGCTACGAATCAGCAACCCTCCGCCCACCAGGAGCACGAAGGCTACTGCTACCTGCGCGGCGACAAACGCGTGGCGCGCGTAAGGTGCTCCGCGGCCCCCAGAGTTGGACCTTCCCCCTTCTTTAAGCGACTCAGCGGTATCCCGCCGCGAAGCTTGAATCGCCGGCGCCAGTCCAAACGCGATGGCTGTCAAAACCGTGGCCGCGGCCGGAAACAGCAGCACCCGGCCGTCCATCGCAATGCGCGCTTCCGGCGGAAAATAGAACGGCGTCAGCAGGCTCCCCACCCACTTCAGGAGCCAGAACCCGAGCGCAATACTCGCCACCGCTCCGCATGCCGATAGCAGCAGGCTCTCCGTCAGCAGCATGCGTACTACACGCCCGCGGCGAGCGCCCAGCGCCATGCGCAAGGCGATCTCCCACGCGCGCAGGGTCGCCCGTGCCATTAACAGATTCACCAGATTCGCACAACCGATCAGTAGCACCGCGGCCACCGCCCATATGAGCACCACCAGCGAGAGATGCGTATTCTTGTCCACTACCCGGTCTACGTAGCGATCCACCGTGGCGCTCCAACCCTTCTTGATCGCCGGGTAAAGCTCGGCGATGTGCCCCCACAAGGCGGAGACCGCTGGAGATCCATGCCTGTTCTTCGCCTGTTTATCGGGCGAGGGCGATCCCACCCTTTCTGGGAGTGGCCGCTGCCCACGCCACGAACCGGGCAGATACTCTTCGTGATATAGTACCGGGAGCCCGGAGGGTAAATGGAAACCGGGGCTAAAGAGCAGAACCTTTATGGTCAACCGAATCACCGAGACAGTTACCCTACACTTTGATCTCAGCCACTGCCCCCCGCACCAAGAGTTCTCTCTCGGCGCGCTGGGCCTGAAACGTACGCTCTCGCGGCACACGTCCGAGACCCTCAGCCGGCACAGTGAAACCAACAAGGCCCTGCGGCTGATTCCCCAAGAGCACCGGAGCCGAGTCACTCATTACGTAGAGAACGTGGAACTGCCGGCCGACGCGGTCGGCATACACCTGGTAACCTACCCTCACCAAGACCCGAACAGCATCCCGGAACTGGCGCTGGCCTTCATTCACATTCCAACTGCGGCCAAGCGCAGCCACTTTCGTCAGAAGCGTAAGGGCGTGGCGCTGGGGGCGCACCCGTCTTCGTTGTCGCATTTCGGCATCAGCCTGATCTCACACTCCGCGGAGGAGGCCGCCGCCGTGAGGCTCGACGCGACACTGATCGTGACTCCGTTTTCGATTGCCGAGGCCATCATCTTCAACCACCCCGATCTGCTCACCACGCGCGCCGAGGTGGCCTCGACGGTGATTTACGACCACATCGGCCAGGCCCTGAACCAGGACGGCACGCTTCCGCAATATCTTTCGGCGCACGGTCCCGGAACGTCCGATCCTTACTACGACATCCACACCTCCATCAACCCGCAAACGGGCGAGCCCATCCACCCTGTGACCACGGACGAAAACGGCAAGCCCATCGTCGATAAAGACGGCAACCCTATTAAGTGGCCGCAGCAGAACGGCCAGAACGTGGCTCAGCAATATAAACTCTCGCCGGGAGTGGTCGGCTCGACCGACGGCACCCAGCGGGGCGCCGCGTTTTCCGCGCTGGCGGCAGTGCTCCGGACCACCAAGAACGACCCGTCCTTAAACGGCCAGTCGTGGACCGTGCAGCACGGCGTCACCTCGACCCAGAAGTCCAACATCGCTCCGCGGACCCCGGCGATGCGAGCCGCTCGGGCGGCGGAATCGGACGGCGGTTTCCAGTGGAACCTCAGTGACAAGACCGTCATGTACGGCCTCGACAAAAAGGACGCCAACCTCAAGTATGACCCCACCACTGCGACACTCTCTTTCAACGTGAAGAACTGGTTCAACCGCTACCTGGGTGCGTACGTGCAGTTCTTCGATGAGAACGGGAAGGCCATCAACAACCCCTGGAACGACGGCAACACCGACAAGAGCAAGATGTACGTCACCAGGCTCTCAGCTTGCAACACGATATGCGGGGTTCCCTACTGGGCCGACGCGGCCCCCATCTCCTTCGTCGTCCCGGCGGCCGCGACGAAGGCCGATGTGCTTCTGGGCGGAATGGGAATCGGCAACGCGGACGCCGACGTGGACATTCCGGGTATCGTCCTTACAGGTCTGGTGAACTACGCGATCCCGACATTCATGATCGCCCTCACCGTGGGAACCACCGGCCTGAGATTTGTCCTCAAGACGCTCGAAGACATGGATGTCACCATCGCCATCAATGTGTGCAAGGCATTTCTGGGAGCGCCGGCGGTCATCATTACCGCGCTGAAAAACCCCAAGGGTCTCATCAGCATGTTTGGTGAGATAGCCATCGGCTTTATCTTCTCCCAGGGCTTCGGCTGGCTGGCCGCGAAGATTACGGGCTACGTGACGGCCACGGAGGTTCTGGAGAAGGCTCCGGTGGTGGGCTGGATTTTCCAGGTGGCGGCCTGCGCCGCCGGGATCGCCGACATGGTAGTGACGACCGTCGAGGTGCTCCTCTCTCCGGCCACCTACAACATCGAGGCCGCGCGGGTGATCAACGTACAGGTGGACGTTTCGCCCGACCCGACGCACGGGACGAAAACGCAGAAGCCCATCTGGCCCCTGGAGAGCGACCACTGGGAGGTGGCCGTCCAGTACAAGGGAGGCACGAGCGTCAAGAAGAGCGGCACGATGAGCTCGATCAAGCCGGACACGGTGCTCTCCGTCCTCTTCTCCGAAGACACGGCGATTTCGGCGGCGCCGGGCGCGCAGATTCAGATTACCGCCAACTTCTATTCCGCGACCAACACGCTCTGCGGCAAGTGGTCCAGCGCCTGGATAGCCGCGGCCGCGCCGGACGACAGCACCACGTTAAAGGTGGAAGGCTCGATCATCGAATTCCTGGTCCCGCTCACCGCGCAGACCCAGTACGGACACTATCAAAAGCTGGCTTACCAGAACGGGCACCACGTCTGGCAGCGGACCACCACGCCGCCGGCCGCGGTCTACAACGGAAACACCGACTGCCCGGACACGGGCAACGTGCTGTGTAATCTGGTGGATATCTCGATCAATGACCTGGCCTACGCGCTCGGCTACAGCTACCGGGCTTCGGGGCAGAACCTGCCGTTGGATTTCGACAATCGGCCTCTGCCCAGCCAGATGTATGCCTTCCAGAGCATCTCGGTGCTGGGCAACCCGGAGGCTGGAATGAAGCAGCCGACCGTCGGCTTCTCGCTCCAGCCCTCCATCGCTTACGACCAGTTCGGACCTGCCCCACTCTTCCAAATGCCCGCGGCGACCTACCTGGCGGAGTTGGACGGGGCGAATGGCAAGCCCGTCCCGGCCGATGTGGCGACAGCTTTCGCCAATGCCGGCGGCTCGCCGGGGGCCGGCTCCGGTTCCCCGGGGACGGGTAGCGGAAACTTCGCCCTGCCCAGCGGCTCGGTGGTGACGGCCGTCACCGAGAGCGCTGAGTGGTACGTTGGCAAGCCCGGCCAACCGCTCTACGATTTGAGGCGTGAGTCGGACACCATCAACGTCTTCGCCTATCCCACGCCGGCCTTCAGCCCGCGCAACTACTATCTCGACTCGCGGTCCTACGCCAAAGAGCACAAGTACTACCTGCGCCAGGTCTTGCTCGACGACAAGAGCGGCACCTTCAACTACGCTCCCGGAAAGTGCTGGGGCGCCTTCTCCGACGTGACTCTGGACGCGATCGTCGTGCACCCGAACGGTTACGTGGTCGGCGTTAACTACGAGAATCACAAGATGGTCATCCTCAAGCTGCCGGGGGAGGCCGTGAACGACGCGGACGCGCCGGTGGCCCTGCCGATGAGCGGGAAGGGGTTGCGCGAGGGTCTGCTCCTCGGCCCCGTCGCGCTGACGGTCACGCCGGACGGCCGCATCCTGGTGCTCGAACAGGACAATGCGCGCATTCAGGCCTTCGACACGATGGCGAACCCGGTACCGTGCTTCGCCGGGCCGCTGGCTTTCACGGTGGACGCGAATTTCAAGACGGATTTGAACGGCGGCAACTTCTCGACCGCGTTCCTCCAGGCATACCAGCAGAACGTGCAGCCGCAGCTCGCCCCGAGTTTCAGCCTGCCTTCCACCGTCTCGGACGCGCTCAATCAAGGCAACGTTACCGCCGACCTCAAACAGCAGTTCGCCAACAACGCCCTGCCCCTTTCCGCGAACGGCCCCTACCAGGTTCTGACGACGCAGCCGGGCAGCGTGTGGCTGCTGACTGACAAGGGCGCCGGCGGCGCCGGCATCTCTTACGACATACGGAAAGACCTCTACGTCAACAAGGGCGGCGACGAGTTGTTTACCCTTCCGGCCTGCCTCATCCCCGACCTGAACAACGGCGTGGCCAGCGCCGCCTTGATCCAGGAGTTCAAGGATTACGGCATCACGCTCTCATCCGCCGATAAGCTTCAGGTGGTGGTGGCGACCAAAGACTCCGAGTGGCTGTTGGTCGACACGGGCATCACCCCCAACGTCTCTTACGACATCACGGTGCAATCGAACGCCTACGCATACCAGGGATCCACCTTGCTTTTTAATCTCCAGGCGGGGCTGGTCAGCGAAATTACCGGGAACGGTCCGCCGCCCAAGGACATCGTGGATCTTTTCACGGGCCACGGCGTCAAGCTCTCTTCCTCTTTGCAGCTCAAGGTGGTTACGCCCGGCACGGCGTGGCAGTTGGTCGACGAGGGTAACAAGGTCACCTACGACATCCTCATGGAACCGGATTTGGACGTGTTCCACGCCGCCACGTTCAACGTCGAGGTGGTCGCCTCGAATACCCACTGGATCTTGAAGGACGCGGTCAACACCCTCACTTTCGACGTCAAGCCGGACGCGAACAACTCGGCCGTGCTTAACGTACGCCAACTGGTATCCGTAATGAGCCTCAAGGACGCTGTCTCGAACAACATTCACTACCTGGATCTCGGCGTGGAGACGAAGGGGTTCATCTACGTCCTCTCGTACCAGGGCGCCGGGAGCGCGCCATCCGACTACCATCTCGATATCTACAATCCCGACGGCACGTGGCTGACGCGCACGCCAAAAAATGCGGCCGATCCCGGCGTCAACGGGGCCCGGATGATCGTCGACCAGTGGCGCAACCTGTACACACTGAATTACGAGGCCATCCTCGGACCGAACAACCGGACGGAGCCGTCGGTCAGCACCTGGACTCCCTCGACCTAGAAAGGACGGGGTAACTCATGATGGGTGCGGGCTAGAAGTCCGACAACCGTTGGACGCCGGGAGTAAAGCGCTATGAAGTTCATGGGTAAGTGGATCCTATGGTGCCCCCTGGCAGACGGTTACCTCGGCCCGGGCTGGTATTGGGCCGACCCCGACACTAGCCACGTCAGACTGATTGCCGCCCATCCTGTCGATATCAAGGATGCCGTTTACAATCTTTATGCCGGGCCGCACGAAGGAGAATTACCGGTACAGAACAACAGCGTAGCGGCAGGCCTTTCCGGTGGGGGGCAGAAAATTTCGGATGCCTGGGTCCAGTGCAATCCCGGGCAGAAGCAGGACCTGGCCGTGATTCTCACTGCGAATCCCGCGAGCGCCAGTCCGATCACCATGAAGGCGAACGGCCAGTGTGGTAACCTGTTCTGCAACTCGACGCCGCTCTACCTCAATATGTACTTTTACGGCCTTTGCGAGGTGGTGCTCGGCTTTCCTGGGGGGACAAGCAGCCCCGACCTGGCCATTACGGTCAAGACACAACCGCTCGAGACCTACCGGCAGTCGAAATCGGCCGCCAACGCCGATTTCTCCACCATCGATTTCCGGGGCATCGACCTTTCCGGGATTGACTTCACGGGCGCCGATTTCAGCGGCGCATATTTGGACGGCCAGACCACTCTTGGGGTTGGCATCCTGCTCCGCCGCGTGACTTTCTCCGGCGCACATCTCGAAGGCGTCCAATTCGGGGGCTGCGACCTGAGCGGAGCGGGTTTCACCAACACCTCTCTTGCGGGCATTCATTTCGACGCTCAGACCAAGCTCGCAGGCGCCAAATTCATCAAGGTGGACCTGTCCAATCTGCATTTCTCCGGCTTCGATCTGGCGGGAGCAGACTTCACCGGCGCCAAACTGAACCTCTTCGACGTGCAGGGCGCGAAGCTCTCGGGGGCGATCATGCCGAACTTCGACCTGGCGCAATTGGCGCCGTCTTCATTTACGAATCCGCCGGCTCTGGCAGGGACAAGCACTTTGTTGACGAATCTGACCGGGTCAAAGATTCCGTTCGCCCTCATAGGGAGCGATTGGCAATGGATCGACCTGAGAAACGCGACCATCCCGGACCTGCCGCAATCGATCACCCGTTTGCAGGCCAGCGGGGCGAAGCTGCCCGGCCTCAACAAGAACATCCTGAGCGGCTACTCCTTACGCGACGCCGTCTTCGATAACGCCGTACTGGACGGTGTAGGCCTGAGCGGCGCAGATCTGACTGGCGCATCGCTGATTGAGACCAGCCTGCACGGGACAACGCTCACGAATGCCACACTGGTCCGCGCACAGATGGCCGGCGCGCAGCTCGGCGCATTGAGCCATCTCTTTGCACTCCCTTTGAGCGCCGAACCCGCCCTCAACGCGGGCCAGGTAGCGGCCATCGCCCCCGGCTTCGCCAAGCAGGGCATCACGCTCTCTTCGACCGCAACGCTCTCCACGCTGGCCGCTAACCGCGTCTGGGAGTTGAACGACGCGGGAGATAAAGTTACCTACGCGATCCGCCTGGAGACGCAGAGCGGTGGCACACAGATCTTGTCGGTCTATGGACCCGCGGTTGCCGCGAGCCTGGTGGACGCTTACATGCCCGATGCCGTCCTGACCGGCGCCAATCTCTACGGCGTGCTGGCCAGCGGAGCACAGTTCTACGGCAGTAAGGCGCGCATCGACGGCTCCGCCATCCTGGAGCGGGTGGAGTTCAATGGCGCCAACCTGAGTAACCTGAATCTCACCCAGGCGAATCTCTACGGCGCCAACCTGAGCGGGGCGCAGCTCTTCAACGCGCGCTTCAACAAAGCCGATCTGAGTCCTTCCGCCGATGGCGTGGCGGCCAATCTGAGCCAGGCCAACCTGCAAGGCGCGGACTTCACGGACGCGCTGCTCTACGGGGCCAACCTGGCCAACGCGGCCGTGGCGGTGGAGGCCCCCACCAAGGGGAATCCGAAGCAAGGGGGCGTCTGGCTGTTCAGCCTGCCGTACGCCGGGGACAAGACCACATTGCAGCAGTACAGCGCTGAGCTGAACGCGGCGGCCACGCGGTTCAGCCTCAATCCGGACGGCGACGCGGCGACTCTGCAGAAGTACGTGACCGCCTTAAAGACCAACGACCTTGCCCCGCTGAAGCTGGCTTTCCTGAAGCAGCAGCCGCCGATCCCGCTTTCCGCCAACGCGCAAATCGAGACCGTGGAGGCGGGCACCGTCTGGCAGATCGTGGATGGCACGTCGACCTACACACTCTGGGAAGGGCTGGACCAGAACGGCAACACGGAACTGTATGCCGCGCCGTCCATGACGAGCACGCGGGCAGCCTTTCAGCAGAATGACCTGACGCTGCGCTGGCAGGCGAGCGCGGCGGTGGACACTGCCGGCCAGCAGTGGCTGGTGGACAACGACAGCGAGAATCCGCAGAACTTCTCTACCGGCTACGTCAAGTTCATCCTGAAGCTGAACGGAGGCGCACTGGAGGTCTACGGGACCGCGGTGCGGATCGAGCGTCTCGGGGACGACCATAAGCTCCAGATGGACACCGAGACCTGCAACGTGACCGTGCTGGCGGCAGGGAACATGAACGGCGAGACGGTCTGCCCGAACGGAGCGAAGCTGAGCACCAATCAGGCCCAGGGCGGAAAGAGTTGGGACGTGAACTGGCTGAGGGCGAGCGCGCCGCCCGCTCCACCTACCTGCGTGCCGACGGATTACAGTTGGTGCCCTCAAGCTCAGTCCAAAGTTTCGGCTTCAGCTCCGCGCAAGGGGCCGCGGACTCTTACTAAGAGGGACGATCGATGAGTCAGTTCAACTTCGCCGGGGTCGGTTACATCGCAGTGCCGGATGGCAAGTGTTTGTCGCCGCACCGGGACAACTACATCTTAGATGAATGGGGCGATGGGAATCCGCACGACCCCGCGAACTGCTACAACGTTTACGAGGCGGCCATACCCGGCGCGTACATTTTTCAGTCGCAGTTGAATGGGAAGTACTTGGGCATGGACGACACCTTAAGACTGGTAGGCGCCCTGTTCGACGACCCGTCCCGCTCTCAGCCGCTCATCCCCACGCCATACGAACAGTATAACTACCATGTCACCATCTATTACCTGCCGGACAAGACTCATTTTCTGGGGTACAGGAGCGATGGGGAGGGTTGGGACTGGGAGACAGATATCGGGGGCTACTCTGTACCCAATGACGGGGGATTGTGGCCCACCACATGGAGCGTCAACGACCTCCTGGCGGGCAAAGGCACGGGCGGGTTCACGCTCAACTACGCGAACCTTACCGGACGCGTTTTTCCCGCGGGGACGGATCTCACGGGCGTCAATCTCTCGGGCGCGGTCCTGGACGAGACCACACTCGACCAGTGCAACCTGACTCGCGTGGTCTTCACCAATTGCCAGCTCAAGCAGGCCTCGCTGAAGGGCGCCATCCTGGTTGAGACTGTTTTCAATAATGCCAAGCTTGGCGGCGCTAAGTTCCTGACGGACACCCTGACGAACGTCAAAGGCCTAGGCGCCACCTTGGACGGAACCGACTTCACGGGGGCGACGTTGAATAACGCCGCGCTGGCGGGCGCTTCCCTGAATCAGACGATACTGAAGAACGCGACACTCCAGGGAGGAGATTTCAGCAACTGCGATCTGAGAACGGTTATCTCCGACGGTATCAAGACCGTCTCCGCTCAGGCGCAGCCCGTGGTTCTTAACGGGGCGACGCTGCACTTCCCCCTGATCGGGTTGGGCTGGCAATGGATGGACCTGCGACATGCAAGCATCGACCAACTGCCACAGCCGCTCTCCTCCGCGGGCAGCCCCCTGCAGGCGACAGGGGCGAAGCTGTCCGGGCTAAACCAAAGCAGCCTGGTGGGAGCGTCGCTTACGCACGCCATTCTCGATAATTCGCTGCTGGATGGCCTGGACCTGAGCGGCGCGGACCTGTCGGGCGCCTCCCTCATTAACGCCAGCCTGCATGGAACGACGCTGACCAACGTCAAATTGCCGGACGCTCAACTGGCCGGCGCGCAACTCGGCGCATTGAGCCATCTCTTTGCACTCCCTTTGAGCGTCGAAAGCGCACTCAATGCGGGCCAGGTATCGGCCATCGCGCCCGACTTCGCCAAGCAGGGCATCACACTCTCTTCGACCGCGACGCTCCACACGCTGGCCGCTAACCGTGTGTGGGAGTTGAACGACGCGGGCAACGGCATTACCTACAACATCCGTGTGGAGACGCAGGCCGGTGGTACGCAGGTCTTGTCGGTCTATGGGCCTGCCGTTGCCGCGAGCCTGGTGGACGCCTACATGCCCAATGCCGTGCTGACGGGCGCCAATCTCTACGGCGTGCTGGCCAGCGGAGCACAGTTCTACGGCAGCAAGGCGCGCATCGACGGCTCCGCCATCCTGGAGAGGGTGGAATACAACGGCGCCAACCTGAGCAACCTGAATCTTACCCAGGCGAATCTTTTTGGAGCCAACCTGAGCGGGGCGCAACTCTTCAACGCGCGCTTCAACAAAGCCAACCTGGGTCCTTCCGCCGATGGTGTGGCCACCAATCTGAGCCAGGCCAACCTGCAAGGCGCGGACTTCACCGACGCGCTGCTCTACGGGGCCAACCTGGCCAACGCGGCCGTGGCGGTGGAGGTTCCCACCAAGGGGAATCCGAAGCAAGGGGGCGTCTGGCTGTTCAGCCTGCCGTACGCCGGGGACACAAACACTTTGGCGCAGTACACCGCGGAGCTGAACGCGGCGGCCACGCGGTTCAGCCTCAACCCGCAGGGCGACGCGGCGACTCTGCAGAAGTACGTGACCGCCTTAAAGACCAACGACCTTACCCCGTTGAAGCTGGCATTCCTCAAGCAGCAGCCGCCGATTCCGCTTTCCGCCAACGCGCAAATCGAGACCGTGGAGGCGGGCACCGCCTGGCAGATCGTGGATGGCACGTCGACCTACACACTCTGGGAAGGGCTGGACCAGAACGGCAACACGGAACTGTATGCCGCGCCGTCCTTGACGAGCACGCGGGCAGCCTTTCAGCAGAATGACCTGACGCTGCGCTGGCAGGCGAGCGCGGCGGTGGACACTGCCGGCCAGCAGTGGCTGGTGGACAACGACAGCGAGAATCCGCAGAACTTCTCGACCGGCTACGTCAAGTTCATCCTGAAGCTGAACGGCGGCGCGCTGGACGTTTACGGGACCGCGGTGCGGATCGAGCGTCTGGGGGACGACCATAAGCAGCAGATGGACACTGAGACCTGCAACGTGACCGTGCTGGCGGCAGGGAACATGAACGGTGAGACGGTCTGCCCGAACGGAGCGAAGCTGAGCACCAATCAGACCCGGAGCGGCAAGAGTTGGGACGTGAACTGGCTGAGGGCGAGCGCGCCGCCCGCTCCACCTACCTGCGTGCCGACGGACTACAGTTGGTGCCCCCCGACTCAGACGCAAGCGGCTCGCTCTTCGCCACGAGTCAAGGGGTCGCGAAGATGAGTGAAACACAAGACCCTCGCGCGGTGTTTGATGCCGCAGCCGTTGCTTTTCCGAATCCTGCGGCGGCAGCCGCCGCGATTGTTGCCTACTATCCGGAACTGGTTGACCTGGACGGTACGACGCAGGCCGACGTCAAGGGGTACATCCGCAATGCGAACGGCTTCGAGGAGTTCATCCACTCGATCAGCAGCCAGGGGCAGACCGGCTGGGCGCCGCCCGTGCCCATCATCCTGGAGAACGGACAGCCTGCCCAAGACCCACAGGGAAATGTCATCAACCAGTTGATGCTGTCGGAGAAGACCACCACCGACATGATTGCGCCCCTCGCCGCGGCATATGCTTCCGTCCGGGGCGACCCCAAACTGGAAAACATCCTCTGGACTACCCAACCGGGCATCGCCCCCGCGAGCGTCTCCGGCGCCGCACCGGCCCGTGTCGCAGGCGGTGTGGCGGCTGCCGGCACCCGGTGGACACTGCGTGATGTCGCGCCCCGCTTCGGCGTCACCATCCCCTCCGTCAGCTTTGACTACTCCGACAACACCTTTGGGCTTCAGTTGACCAACGAGTACTCACGCCACCTGGCCGTCTACGTCGAGTTCCTGGCAGCGCGAGCAGTCATTACGCCTTCGCCGTGGACCTCCCGCCTCCCCGCGCCGCTCCCCTCCAGTTTTGAGACCGGCAGCCTCAAGTACCTGGGCGTCCTCGGGCCCACCAACCACGTCGCGGGGATGTCCGTGAAGGCGGGGCCCGCCAGCATCGGCTTTCCTCTTCCCGCGGGAGCCACCTCCGCACGGCTCCTTTTCGGTGGCCTGGGGGCTCAGCCTACCGGGAGCGTCGTCGAGGCCGTCGGCGGAATCCTCAGCGCTATCCTGGATCAGGCGATCCCGGCCATCCTGCTGACCGCCCAACAGTCGCAGCCCGGCCTGGATTTGAGCGCTTGGTTCCAATCCGTCATGGCCGACAGCGATCTTCTCAGCGAAGTGATCGCCGCGGGCAGTTTTCTCATCGCCCAATCGCCTTCGCGCGCGGCCGCCCCGTGGCCTGCGCTGGTCACCAAAGTTCCCGCGCTGCTGCTCGGCACGAGCCTTCCGAAACTGGCCGCGAGTATCGAGAAGAACGTCGGTCCTGCGTCGATTGACCAGGCCGCCCCCTACCTGGGGTGGGCCGCACAAAGCTTGGGGGCGCTCAGCGCTCCAGATGCCCTGGAGCAGGCCGCCAGCCAGTTGCTCGCGGTGCCCGCGACTTTCGCGCTGGATCTCTCGCCCGCGATGGCAGGAAACCTGCGCGTGACTGTGCTGCCCGACCGCGTCCGCGACGAATGGCCCGACGCCGCCGACCACTTTAGTGTGACCGCGACTTTCAGCGGGAATCCCAGCCGGCAGGCGACGGGCGCGATGCCCACGGCTTCAACCGAGCCGCTGGTGCTTTCCTTTCCAGACGTACCCCTGAGGGGCCGGGTCGCGATCGGCGTTTCCATTTATGCCAGGAACAACTGGGTGTGCGGCTCCGGCCAGTCGGTGGTGACCGCCTTCCAGGAAACCGGCAGCGCCACCGTCGATGTCAGCTTGAGCATCTCCGAAAACAGGGCCACGTTAAGCTCCGACACCGAATACAGCCATAAGCGAAAGCTCGTCTACGACACCACCGCGCAGCAACACGTCTGGCAGGCGGGGCCCGCGCCGAAGGCCGTTCAGTCCGGCAGCAGCGACTGCCCCGGTTCGGGTAACGTGCTCTGCCGGCTCGCCGGCATCACCCTGAACGAGGGAGCGCTCATGCTGGGCTACGCGTGGCAGGCTTCCGGGCAGGGACTCTCGCCCTGCAGCCAGCCTTCCGCGGACGGCGGGCAGCTTTACGCCTTTCAGAACATCAGCGTGCCCTCCCCACAGGCTGCGCTCAAGTTCCCTACCTGCGGGTTCACTCTGCCGGCACCCCTCGTCTACCAGCGCTCCGGCCCGAACGACGACGCTGACCCCGGCAACGCTTACAACTTCTACCTGTCCCCGCGCGCCGCCTCAGCCGGCCCGGCCTACCATCTGCGCGGCGTCACACTCGACGCCCAAACCACTTTCGACCTTTCGCAGACGCTGAGCTGGGGGGCCCTTCTGGAGGACGATCTGACGGCCTTCGCGGTCCACCCGAAAGGCTACGTGATAGCCGTGAGCTATGGCCGAAGCAAGCTGGAAATCCTACCGCTTTCCTCCGCGCCGGTTGCGGAAGCGGACGCGCCCTTGGCGCTCTTGACTTCCGGTCCGGGCACCCTGCCGGGCCTGCTCAAAGGCCCCATTGCGCTCTGTCTGACGGGCGACCTTGTGGTGCTCGTGCTGGAGCAGGACAACGCACGGATACAAGCTTTCGACGTCTACGGAAATCCGGTGCCCTACTTCCCCCAAGGCTCGCCCTTCGCCGCTTTGCAGCCGGAGACGCCCGTCCCTGCCTACCTGGACATGAGCGTCACCGGCGACGGGTGGATTTACGTGCTCTCCTACGTGAACATGGGCAACACGGCGACCGATTACCGCCTCGATATCTACACACCGTCCGGCGGCTTTCTGAGCCGCACGGTAGGCGTCAACGGGGCGAAGATCGTGGTTGACTCCTGGCGGCGCGTTTACACGCTCAACTACGAATCGTTCCTGGGGCCGGGCGGACGCACGGAGCCCTCGGTCAGCCAATGGGTTCCTTCCTGATTAAGAAGGTGTTTGAAAGTCCGCATCCGCTCAAAGGGAAAGAGCATCTTAAGTAACCGCGCAAGAATAGGCCCCCGCGGGTCGTCCGCACCCTCCTTACGAGAAGGTGGGGCCGAACAGCAGGCAGCCCCGAAAAACCGCGGTTGGCCCTTCTTGAAAGGCGAAGTGCTTTCGGCGTGTGTGTGTGTGTCGTAGGACTTTGTGGGGAATCAGGCTCTGATACTGCCTGATATCCAATCCCTTGATCCGACGGGTAAGCGGCGATTCTGCGGCACGACGCGGATGAGCGGAGGGCGATTGGAGAGCGCTGTCGATGCCTTTCACGGCGCACCCCGGAGCCGGCGCGCGGTGGTGGAGCGTTGTCGAGCTGCCCCCGTGAGTCCGTTGGAGAACGATGTCGAGAGCCTTCATGGCTTACTTACTACGGCTGCAACGGAGAGGAATACGTGGAAGGCTGTCCGGCCGTCGAGATCGAGTAGCGCGGGAGAAACGGGGATGGCGCGGCCGGAGGGACCGGATGGCAGGTAGACGGAGGAAGCGCTCAACGGCACGAATAGGCCTGGGCCGAGGGTGGTGTGGATCCGAAAGGCGGCGTCCACGATCTCTTTGACGATGGCATTCTCCGTGATGGCGGCTTTCTCGGAATTGCAGGTGACCTGGGAGGTGGAATGCCTTCCGAGCCGCCGCGGCGATGTTCACCGGGATAAATGCCGCCTGAAGACTGCACAATCTCGTCACGGTCATTAATTTTGGGGATGTTTTGTTTCACACGTGGGCGTACGGGATGGAACCTTCAGCGACCCGTACAACATGACAGAGTACCGCGCTGCTGACAACATTTCCCCAACCCACCAGGAGCCGCAGCAGAGCATACAACATACAAAAGGAGTTCAGACGCTGAGGCAACCGGGCGCTCTTGAGACATGGTGGCGAAAAACCGTAGAAAGGGCGGCAGTGCGGCAATGAGGGGCCGCGTGATGTGCTTCGCCTTCCAAATCGGAGCGGCGTGTGAGCCAGAGATTCGCGGCACCGGTTGTGCTGATCGCCGGGGGCGCGGGAGCATTGGGCCGTGCAGTAAGGGTCGCGTTTCCCGAAGAGGGCGCCCTCGCGAGCGTTACATACCGGCAGCGGAACCAATTCGACGCGCTCCGCCAGGCGGCTGGACCTGATCTGTGGCGGCTCGAAGGTTGCTGCGGTTGTCTGAAAGCACGGTCGGCTGGACGTGGTGGCTGGACGCGGTCAATGCGGCCGGAGGTTACGCGGCTGACCGGGGCGTTGTGGGAGCTGGGGGCGAGTGTCCTGCCTCAGATGCTTTCGCCGACCTTGACCGCGGGCTAATTTCTGGCCCCCAAGTAACTGTTTTCATGAGGGTTTGGTGCGGCCGCGTGGAGGGTGACGAAGGAGCGCGGAAATCGAGGCGTGATTTTTTCAGGGGTTGGTGCGAATCACGGTGCGAAGGATATGACACGTGACAACGGCGGAAGATAGGAAGTGGATGAAGTCAGACTTCCAGGAAGCGTTTCAGGCCCAGGTTGAGCAGCACAAGAAGATTCTCTATAAGGTCTGCAACGCCTACTGCCGGGATCGCGACTCACGGGAAGACCTGGCTCAGGAAATCATGTTCCAGCTTTGGCGATCCTTTGGGAAGTTCGACGGACGCTGCCGGTTTTCCACCTGGATGTACCGTATCGCGCTGAACGTCGCGATTTCCTTCTATCGCAGCGAGAGCACCAGGACGCGGCATGTCTGCGCCGACGAAGAACGGCTTCTGCAAGCGGCGGTTGAACCGGAGCGCCAACCGGAAGAAGTTCGGCTGCTTTACGAATTCATCGCGGAACTGGACCCGTTGAACAGAGCTCTCATCCTGCTTTACCTGGACGGGAACAGCTACCAGGAAATCTCTGAGATTCTAGGCATCAGTGATACCAACGTGGCGACTAAGATCAGCCGGCTGAAGAGCAAGATGAAACAAGAACTCGGAACGAAGAAAGTATAAAGGAAACAGCTATGGACCTCGATATTCTCAAAGAGAAATGGGCTGAGCAGGATCGCAAGCTCGACACCAGCATTCGTCTGAACCGGCAGCTACTGATGGCGGCTCACCTGAACCACCTGCGGTCGCCTCTGCGGCGTTTTGCGCTTTTCACGGGCGTGGGAGTGTTCTTCGGGCTGGTCGCCCTGGTGATCCTTGGCCAGTTCATTTGTGCGCACTGGACCGAGCCGCGTTTCGCGCTTCCCGCGATGAGCTTGCACGTCTGGGTGATCGCATATGTTGCGGCGTCGATTCGACAACTGGCGATGGCGCTCCAGGTTGACTATAACAAGCCGATTGCCTTGATCCAGAAGCAGATTGAGTCGCTGCGGATGTTGCGCCTCCGGGTGATTCGCTGGGCCTTGCTTACCGGACAACTGATCTGGTGGATACCGTTCCTGATTGTTGCGCTCAAAGGTGTGGGGGACGTGGATGCCTACAAGGTGTTCGGCGCGGGTTTCCTGGTCACCAATGTGGCGATGGGCCTAGCTGTCATCCCGGCGGCGATTTGGGCGTCGAAGAAGTTCGGGGACCGCATGAACCACTCCCCGGCATTGCAACGATTGATGAAGGAACTCGCGGGTTACCACATCAATGCGGCATCCGGCTTTCTGGCGGCACTCTCGGAATTCGAGCACGAAGCGCGCAGTTGACGGCCGGTTCTGAGTATGGGCCGGATTGCCCGAACTACGCCAACAGCGCGTCCCTATCCGGACGTGGGCGGCGGCAGGGCGCTCCCTTCGGTCGCGGCTCTGATCGGGGTCCACGCGTGGTGCGTTTGGACGGACCGCGCGGGCCGCTTGGTCACCGGCGCTGTTCGAGCAGTTCGATCACACCCAGCAGTGCGCCCCAGTGGTAGTAGGCGTCGCTGCTCCGGACATCGTTGCCGGCGCCGGTATTGGCATTGTAGTTCTCATAGATCGCCCGATCGCTCTGCCAGGACTTCATGAGCAGACGTGCGGAACGCTCGGCCAGGTCGGCGCGCGCGTCCGGCAAATCGTAGTTCCGCAGGCCAAGATAGACCAGGAAGTTCATGGGGCCCCAGATGCGGCCGCGCCAATACTCCTGATCGGCGTATCCCGGGACGTTGCGGGCGATCGAGGGAATGACCCATTCGCCATGAAACTCCCGCGGGTTGAAATAGTGTTCCTGGATCATGCGGCGGGCCTGCTGCTGGGTGGGCACCCTGGCGATCAGGGGATAGAAGTTGGTGGGAGAGAGCCGTGAGGAGGACTCGCCGGTGTCGGTGCGCCGGTTCAGGTAGATGCCCGACTTCTCGTCCCAGAGGGTGGCCAGCGCGGCGGCATACCGGTCGCCTCGGCCGCGCAATTCCCGCTGGTCCAGTTCCCGGCCGAGGATACCGGCCATCTCCGCGAGTGCCCGGCAATCGGCGACGTATAAGGCATTGAGCCCGACATCGGAGATTTCCAGAAGGTTGGTTTGCGGATTGAACGGCACGCCATCGTACATGGGCGAGTTGTCGAGGCCGGATTCGTAGAGGGCCGCCTGAAAGTTGTGCACGGTGCCGTCGACCAACTGCGGCACGTCATCGGAGCCCCAACTGAGCAGGCCGCCATGATCGCGGGCGGCGGGCCACCATCGATTCCATCGCAGCAGCTCGTCGTAAATCTCGGTGAGGAACCAACGCTCGGGATATCGTTTGTAGATCTCCATGGCGATGAGGCTGCCTACCGGCGGCTGTGACCGGTCGTCACTCTGGATCTGGTAGGCGGAGGCGCAATTGGGAATGAAACCGCGTTTGGTAATGCCCTTGGTGACCTCCACGGCGTTAGCGAAAGCGAGATCGCGGTTGTAGAGGCTGTACATGTACGACGCGAAGTAAGTGTCCCAGTCGAACAGGACGTAGCCACCCCAGTTGGCGCTCCACAGGCGGCTTACCGGGGAGATGGCGCGGTTGTTCTCGGGATCGTAGGTGAGGTTCCAGCCGAGAATCGTCTGCATGGCGGTGAAGAGATCGCGGGCCGTTCCGCGGGCGTCCAGCTTGCTTTGGTGGGCGGCGCGATGGGCGCTGATGAGGGCAGCGACCTGGTCGAGGGTCTTCTCTGCTCCGGTGTACACCGCGACGCGGCCTTCCAGAGGCACGGCCAGGTAGGGACCGTTTACGGTGAGGAAGGGGTCGCTCACTTCCCGGGCGGTGGTGCGCACGGTGAAGGCACGGCCGCCGGCGGTGGCGGGCCGGGCGTCGATCACGCTGCCGCGCCGCTCGAGGGTGCCGGGGCGGTTCCAGTAGTATCCGGTCTCGATAATCAGGTGCGAGGCCCGGAGCGCGGCACGCTGCTGGACGGTGACCAGAATGTATTCCTCGTTATCCTGCTCCGCGCTCTCCACGCGAATGAGATTTTGGGAGCTTGGATTTCCGGTGGCCGGGAACTCGAGCGTGAGGTCCGTGTAGCTGCCATCGTCCGAATGGGCGCCGAGGCGGATTTTTTCGGGGCGCCCGGCGGTCTGGTTGGCCTGGAAGAAGGAGTTCTGGTAGGGACGGCCGAGGCCGGCGGTCTTTATGCCCAGGGTAATGGCAAAGCCGTCCGGGAGGTGGACATGGGCCATGACACTATTGGCGCTCCAGGTATTCCAACCGCGGCAGAGGCGCTCCTGGAGTGAGCGATATTCGGCGGTCCGCAGGACACGGAGGTTGCTTTGCGCGGCGGCCGGAAGGGCGGAGGCGGCTGCCGCCAGGGTTAGGGTGAGCAGGAACTTCATCCGTGGCATGGCAAGAGGGCTTCTATTCATCCTATGCCTAATGGTGGCTGGAGAAAGGCTGGGGGGTTGACGCGGAGGCGCGGAGGCGCGGAGGAAGATGCGGAGGAGATCGGAGTGGGCGGTGCGGGGACGCGGAGACGCGGAGACGCGGAGGGAGATCGGAGTGAAGCCCCGCCCTGCCGTGATATACTTTCACACCTCGGACCAAATTTACAGGTAGTTATGAGGTTCGCTCATGGATTCGACAGGGGTGCGTAATGTGTACGTCATATCCGACCTTCACCTGGGCGGCGCATATAGCGAGACGCCGAACGGGCGCGGTGCGCGGATCAACACGCATGTCAGCGACCTGGCGGATTTTGTGGACTCACTGGCAGCAGGTCCCAAAACCGAATTAGTAATCAACGGCGATATGGTGGACTTCCTCGCCGAGACGCCCTGGGCGGCGTTCACCTACGATGCGGGCGCGGCGTGCGCCAAATTGCAGGCGATTGCGGATCGCGATTCGGGATTCTTCCGCTCTCTCGGCGCCTTTCTCGACAAGGGCCACCGGCTCACCATTCTTCTGGGCAACCACGATATCGAGCTGGCCCTCCCGGCGGTGCGGCGGAAGCTCAGAGAGGTGATCGGAGTCAAGCTGGGGCACGATTACGAGCTGATCTCGAACGGGGAGGCATACCAGGTGGGCGATGCCCTGATCGAGCACGGCAACCGCTACGATCCCTGGAATATGGTCGGCTGGGGCGGACTGCGCAAATACTCGTCCCTGCTTTCGCGGCGGCAGATTCCGGAAAACCCGGAGGAATACTTCGTTCCGCCCGCCGGCAGCGGGATGGTCAATGAAGTAATCAACCCGATCAAGCAGGATTATAAGTTCGTAGACCTGCTGAAGCCGGAGACCGACGTGGCCATCCCGCTGCTGCTGTCGCTGGAGCCGGGATACCGGAGCATCCTTGCGAAAGTGGCGCAGTTTGCGGTGGAGGCAAAGCCGCACCAGGTGAAGGATGCGGTCCCGACCATTGGAGACGACATCAGCTCGGCGGGCGATTCGGGCGCCACGGACTATGGTTCCGAGATGTCCACCTATACCGGCTATACCGGCGAGAGCGTCGGGACTGCGGCGCGGGCGGCGGCAGGGAACGAAGACGACCCGATCGCGAAGATTCTGAACGCGCAGCTTGGGGCGGACGCGCAAACCTTTCAGCAGGCCATTCAGGCGGAGGGGAGCGGTCCCGCGATCGGCAGCGATATTTCCACGGCGAACTTTGTAGACCGCACTCTGGGAATGGCCAAGCTGTTGCTGTCGCGGGACGATGCGGACGTGGGGCGCAGGCTGCCGGCGCTGCTGATGGCGCTGCAGGCGCTCGAGCCGGACCGAAGCTTCGACCTGGATTACGAAACCGCGCCGGAGTACACGACCAACGCCGGGACGCTGCTGGACGGCGGTTTCCACTACGTGCTGTTCGGCCACACCCATATGGCCAAGAAGATCGAACTGCGGCCGGGGCGCTGGTATCTGAATTCGGGAACGTGGTGCGACCTGATGCAACTGCCGGCTGCGGTAATGACTGCCAAACCGGCGGATGCGCGGGCGGCGCTCGATCCGTTCGTGCTGGATTTGTCGCAAGGGCTTCTGAGCCGCTGGATCATTTTCCGGCCGACCTACATCCGGCTCGCTCTGGACGCGAGCAATAAGGTGGTGTACGCCGACGTGCTCACGTATCAGCGCGCCGCGACCGCCGCAACGTAGGCGGCATATAGAGCTTGGCACCGACATTGGCCAGAGGCGGGTGCGAGAGCCATTCGACGCGGGGGTGCCCTCCGGCCCGGAGACGCGGAGACGCGGAGGCGCGGAGGAAGCGCGGAGAAGACCCAAGATAGGGCAAGGTCGCGGAGGGAGCGGAGTCTCTGGAGAACACACGCATCGACTGCTGTCGATGTTCCTTGGGCAAGTAAACTCCCGCCATTGGCCAGGGCGGGTGCGAGAGCCATTCGACGCGGGGGAAGCACGGAGATTGCGGGGATCCAGCGAAGTCTGGGATCTTTCTTTCTCCGCGCCTTCGCGGCGAACTAGAATCTTGACTCAGTTGCATTAACTTCTCCCGTGCAAAGACTAAGGGGCCGCGGAACAATAATCTGAACAGATGTTTCGACGCACCCTACCGCTCCTTGCGGTCGCGGCTCCGCCAGACCGCGCTCTGAGCCGCGCGCGCCAGCAAGCGGTTGGATTTGAATGCACAGAATATTTCTCCGCGGCCCCTAAGTATGTATACTGTCCCAATGATGCCAATCCCCGCCGGAGGCGCCCACGGCCTGCGGGTCTCCTCCGTGCCTGGTCCGGCCGCCGCGCCCGGACAGCGATTTGCGCCCTAACGGGTCTTATGCAGCTAAGCATCCGCAACGCCATCGCCCGCGTCGCCGTCATGCAGCAAGGCCGTACCTATGCTCGCGAGTCGAATTCACTTTCGGGGCATATGGCGGGGTCCGGCATGCCGATTGAGATCCCGACCATGCCGCGCGCCTGCAATTTCCGCGAGGCGCAATTCTGGAAGCGGGCGCGATAACCATGCTGCCGGTTATCCGTAGCGCCATAGCCCGAATCGATGTAATGCAGCAAGGCCGCAGTATCAGCCGCGGGACCGGCTTCCTGGTGACCGATGGCCTGGTGCTGACGGCGCTGCACGTGGTCGCCGACCGGAATCAGCCGGCGCTCACGCCCTACCCAGGCGAGATCGTCCTCAGCTTTCCGGGCGGCACCACCAAGGCCGCCATTCACCAGAACTATTGGGACCGCCTGGCGGATTGGGTGTTGCTGCGCTGCGAGACTGCACCGGCGGCCCGTCCTTTGCCACTGGCGGAGCTGCGCGAGGACGGCATAACGTGGGAGACCTACGGCTTCCCCGATGCCAATCCGCGCGACGGCATGGTGAACGTCGGCGAGGTGTCGAATCGTCTGGGCGCCCTGGAGGGGAGTCCGGTATTTCAACTTTTCAGCCGGGAGGCGGCGGCGGGACAAGGCGCGCCGGTCAAGGGACTCTCCGGCAGCCCGGTGATCGTACAGAATGCAGCCGCCGGCCTGCTGCGCTTCGCCCTCATGAAAGACGGGCAGACGGTCGCCGGCACAGTCTACGCCTGCCCCATCGCCGCGGTGCTGGAGAAGGCCGGCAAACTGCTGCCGCTGCCCGACCCGTGCTTCGGCCTCCCGGGTCTTCCCCGCCAGCCGCTGCCCGCCGAGCCGTTCCGCCACCTCGCCTGGTTCACCGCCAAAGAGGCGGAAGTGTTCTTCGGCCGCAACCGCGAGATCCGCCAGATGTACGAGCGGCTGACTGCCGAAGACGCCCCGCCCATCGTGCTGTTGTACGGACAGGCGGGCGTGGGCAAGTCGTCGTTTCTGGATGCCGGCCTGCTCCCGCGCCTGCGCTGGTATCACCAGGTGTGCTATCTGCGGCGCGATCCGCAGGGCAGTCTGCGGGCCACCTTGCGCACCAGCTTGAATCTGCTGGGCGGCGAGCAGGCTGAATCGGCGGGCGACCTCGGGGCCGCCTGGCGCGCCGTGGAACAGAATGGCGGAAAGCCGCTGGTGGTGTTCTTCGACCAGGTGGAAGAGATCTACACGCACCCCAATCCGCAAGCGCCGGAGGATCTCGAGGAATTCGCCCGGGAGATGGGCAAGGTCTTCGGCGCCAGCCATCCACCGTCCGGCCGGCTGGTGCTGTCCTTCCGCAAGGAGTGGTTTCCGGAGATCCAGAAGCAGGCCGAGGCGAACGGGCTATCGTACGGCAAGGTATTTCTGGAGGGCCTCGACCGCCCGGCGGTCATCGAAGCGGCCACCGGACTGACCGTCACCGCGCGCCTGCGCCAGTTCTATGGCCTGACCATCGAGCCGGGCGCGGCCGAGCAGATCGCATCGGACCTGCTGGCCGATCGCGATTCGCCCATCGCGCCCACGCTGCAGATCCTGCTTACGAAGATGTGGCGCAAAGCGACCGCGCAATCGCGCAGCGCGCCGGCCTTTTCCATCGAACAATACGAGACCCTGAAGAAGGAAGGCGTGCTGCTGGGCGATTTTCTGGATCAGCAGTTGGCCGCGCTGAAGCCCGCGCATGGCGAATGGGTCGATTCCGGCCTCGCTCTGGACCTGCTGGCGTACCACACCACGACCCTGCTCACCGCCCGGGAGTGCAGCCTGGACGACCTGCTGGCGCAATACAAGCACCGCGCCGCCGATCTTCCCGCGCTGATCCAGGAGCTCGAAACTCTTTTCCTGCTGAGCGACACCTCGCGCGACGACGGACAGAAGGCCACCCGCCTGTGTCACGACACGCTGGCTCCCCTGGTACGGCAGCGCTATGCCACCTCGGAGCAGCCGGGCCAGAAGGCGCGCCGCATCATCGAAAGCCGCGTGGACGATTGGGTGGAAGGCAGCGCCACGGGCCTGCTGGACGACGGCTCGCTCGAAACGGTCGAAAGCGGCGCGGCGGGGATGCGGCTGTTGAGCCCAAAGAGCGCAAGCTCATCGAAGCCAGCCGCGTGGAGCAGCACAAGCGCCGCCGCAGTGGCACGATTCTGCGCGGCACCGCTGCTGGCGTCGCGCTGTTGATCGCCGCCACCGCGGTGTACGCGCTGTTCCAGCGGAGTAATGCCCAGGAGCAGGAAAAGACGGCCAAGATGCAATTGGCGCTGAACGACAGCGGCCGCGTGCTGGGCGCCGATCCCGTGAGCGGCCTGACGCTCGCCGTAGCCGCGGTGGCGCGCGCCATGGAGGTGAAATCCGCTTTCACCGCCGGCGAACTCAATCCCAAGATTCAGTCCGCGTTGAATACGGCGCTGAATTCCTCGCTGGAGGAATCCGTAATCGCCACTCCTTCACTCTCCATCGCATGGTCCCCGGATGGCACGCTGGCGATTCTTGGACCCCCCGTTCTGCACATGCACCCGGGCGGCATGGAGTGCCCGCTGAAATTTCTGGACGCCGCCGGAAAGCAGATTCTGCAAACGGCGTCCGGCGATTTGAAGGGCGCCCGTTTGCAGTCGGTGTCGATCGCCTTCAGCCCGGATGGCCGGACCCTGGCGCAGGCATTGGGGAAGATCTACTTATCGGACCGGCAGGGGAAGGCGTTGCCGGTGCCCGCGTTCGGTCCGAACGCCCAGTTGCTCTCCATGAGTTTCGCTCCCGATGGCAGCTCGATCCTGACCGGCTCAGATGACGGCTACCTGCGCTCCTGGGACCTGCAGGGCAATCTGCGCTGGGAAAAACCCGGTGCAACTACCCCACAGAAACCGGCCGTAGCGGCGGTCGCGGCAGCCAAAAGCCCAGATGGCAAGTTCGTGGTTGCTTCCGGCGGCTCCGACGATGCGGTGCACTTATGGAACTCCGCGGGAGAGCCGCTGGCCGTCTATCAGCAGCACGGCGAGAGCATTGCCGCGCTTGCGATGGTCTATCGGAGGGATGGTTCCTGGAGGGTTCTGAGCGGCGGAAGCGATGGCGCCACGGTGCTCTTCGGCCCCGGAGGCGGCCCGAATCCCGGAAGCTTGGAGCTGCAACCTATTCTTAGGGCCTCCTATAATGCCCCCGTCTGTCAAGTCGCGTTCAACTCCCAAGGCACGGTGGCGGCGGTGGCGACCCAGGATGGCACGGTGCGCATCCTGGATGCCCAGCATGGAGAGAACCTCTTTCCGGAGTACCGTCCCGGCGGGCCGGCTTGCCCCACCCTGGCTTTCGACCCCACCGGCTCCCGGCTGGCGGTCGGCGACGGCCCGCAGGCGCACCTGCTGAATTTGGAACGTGCGAACCTGATCGGCGCCATCGCGGTCAATCCTGGAGTAGCGATCCAGCAGATCCGATGGAGCCCCAAGGGCGACCGGATCGCGGCGGGTCCGGGTTTCTACCTGGTCGAGCCCCGGACCGGCGCCGTCCAGAGAGTGGATAATCCTCCGAGTGACGCGAGCGCGCCTGGACCCTGGGTCACCGCGCTGGCTTTTAACCACGATGGCAGCCTGCTGGCGACGGCTATGGGCACAAATGGACTGGACCACGTGGTCCGTCTGTGGGACGCGTCCGGCAAAGTGTCGCGTGAGCTTCGATATGCCAGTGCGAACACCCAACGGATCCGCGACGACGACACCTGGCTGCTGGCATTCACTGCCGACGGCCGCTTCCTGGCGGCTGCGGCACGGGACGGCACGGCCAGGGTTTGGGATCTTGCAGCCGGCGGCCAGGCATCGTCCTTCCCAGCCCCAATCCTCTCTGATTACTTCAGTTCCGGGCCGCAACTGGCGCTCAGCCCGGATGGAAGAACCATCGCCCGATACTATTTCCCAAGCAAGCTCGGGCTGTGGGGACTCGACGGCAAGCCGCTGGGCGATCCGGTGAAGGTGATGGGGTTGAGTCGCGCGGTCGCATTCAGTCCCGGCGGCCAATCGCTTTTCGTGTGGAACCGGAACCTGAGCCGGAACCTGAACCAGATTCTGCGCTGGCGTCTCGAGAATGGCAAACTGGGGACCAATTCTTCGGCGGTGACCCTCCAGAACGCGCCCTATGTCGGGACTCTCGCAATCTCACCGGATGAGCACGCCGTCTTTGTGGGCGGACAAACCATTGGGATGTGGAGCGCCGCGACCGGTGAGCGCATCGCGGAGTTCACCGGGGATCCCGGCGGCACGATCGCGATGGACATCAGCCCGGATGGTTCGACGCTCGCGAGCGGTGGCGCCGACGGCGGCATCCGGCTCTGGCGCGCCAATTGGCAGCAGTGGCTCCAAGCGGCATGCGAACAACTCGGCAGCCACGCGGACTTCCTCAACCCATCGGCTACCACGGCCCTCCAGAAGAAATTGCTGCCATTGTCTGTATCTTTCGGCGACGAAGATATAGAATACGCCAGAAAGGCTTGCCGCCAGAGGATCTGGCAGACTCAGGAGCACAGGTGAGAATCGCGAACCTTACCGGCTTGCTGCTGACCCTTCTGTGGGCGGGCGGAATTGCGCCGGCGCAGGTCACCACGGCTGCCATTTCCGGCGTGGTGGAAGATTCCTCCGGCCGCGTGGTTCCCGGCGCCGCGATCACGGTACACCGCATCGCCACGGGCTTGCGCCGAACCACTGCCACCGATGGCGCGGGCCGCTACCTGACGCTCGATCTGGACCCCGGCGCCTACGAAGTCCAGGCCGAAAAGAGCGGCTTTCAAACCGAGGTGCGCGAGGGTATCGAGCTGACGGTGGGGCGCGAAGCGGTGGTGGACTTCACTCTGAAAGTAGGACCGGTGCGCGAAACGGTGGTGGTATCGGGCGAGGCGCCGCTGGTGGATACGGCCAATACATCCATGGGCAACGTGGTCGAGCGGCAGACCATCGCGGACCTTCCCCTCAACGGCCGGGATTACACGCAACTGACCCTCCTGGTGCCCGGCGTGGTGAACATCACCACCTTCAGCAGCAGCTCCTTTTCGGGACTCACCCGGCGCATCGCGGTGGCCGGGTCGCGCGCCTCGAGCGGCGGCGTCTACCTGCTGGATGGCACCAACGTGATGGGCTTCTTCAACGACAGCACGGGCAATTCCGCGCTCGGCACCGCCCTGGGCGTAGATGCGATCGAAGAGTTCAAGGTGGAGACCAACAACTTCAGCCCGGAATATGGCCGCTCGGGGAGTTCCGTGGTCAACGCCATTTCGCGCTCCGGATCCAACCAATTCCACGCTAGCGCCTTCGAATATCTTCGCAACAGCGCGCTCGACGCGCGCAATTTTTTCGACCCCTCGCAAATCCCGTCATTCCGCCGCAATCAGTTCGGGGCCTACTCGGGCGGCCGGATCGTGGCCAACAAAACTTTTTATTTCGCCGACTATGAGGGCCTGCGGGAAACCCTCGGCGAGAGCGAACTGGGAGGCGTCCCGGACGCCCAGGCGCGCCTCGGCAACCTGCCAGGCGGCACGGTCGCCGTGAACCCCGCCATCGTCCCGCTGCTGAACCTGTTCCCTCTCCCCAATGGTCCCGATCTGGGCGGTGGAGTGGGTGAATACACTACTACGGCCCCGCGCACCACCTCCGAGAATTACGTCTCCGCGCGCATCGATCAGTATCTGTCGGCAAAGGACACGCTGTTCGGACGCTTCACCATCGACAACGGCCAGTTGAACGACCCGTTCCCCATCGCCGGCATGTACATTCCCTTCTACCAGCTCTCGCAGGGCCGCAACCGTTACGCCACCTTGCAGGAGACCCGGATTCTCTCCGCGAAAGCCGTGAATTCCCTCCGCGTCAGCTTCAACCGCAGCGATTCGGCCGGCAACAGCTCCGACGTTCCGCCGGCGCTTAACCTGGTTCCGGGAACCACCGGCCGGGCCGCGGGCGCTATCACCATCGGCGGCGTAGGATATTACGGGCCGGATCCGATCATCCCGTATTACCTCATCATCAACGACTGGACCTTTGCCGACGACGTCAGCTTCATCCGCGGCCGGCATGTGATGAAGGCCGGCTTCGAGTGGCAGCAAATTCAGGATCCCTATCGCGCGGATCTCTACTCGGGCGGATCGCTCACCTTCAACACGCTCTCGGATTTCCTGACCGCCAATCCCTACCTCTTCATAGCGCCGCTGCCGGGAAAGCTGGATACCGAGCGCACCTGGAACCAGGGAGTCGGCGGGGCATACTTCTGGGATTCCTTTCGCCTGCGCCAGAATCTCACGCTCAATTTTGGCGTCCGCTACGAATTCATCACCAACCCCACCGAGAGCCACGGGCGCTTCGCCAGCCTGGTGAATCTGAGCGACCCGACGGTGACCACCCTGCCGCATGTCTTCGCGCAGAATCCATCGCTGGCCAACCTGGCGCCGCGCTTCGGGTTCGCCTGGGACGCCAC
This sequence comes from Bryobacterales bacterium, assembly GCA_963803725.1. Classification (GTDB taxonomy): domain Bacteria; phylum Acidobacteriota; class Terriglobia; order Bryobacterales; family Bryobacteraceae; genus JOPF133. Next base: position 31,554 of record CAWDOH010000013.1, read on the forward strand.
CGGAGACGGCAAGACTTCCGTGCGCGGCGGCTTCGGAATGTTCTACCAGGAATACGCGCCGCGCGATTACGCGGAGTACGGGTTCAACCCCCCGCAGACCGTCCTGGGAGTCGGTGTCTTTCCGGGCTTTCCGATTTCGCCCGCGGCGCTGTTCGCCCTGCCGCCCTCGATTTCGCTGGTGACGGGCTACCAGATTTCGACCACCCCCTACGTGCTCGAATACAACGTCAACGTGCAGCGCGAGCTGGCGCGGGGGCTGGTCCTGGAGGTGGGCGGCGTTTTTTCGGGAGGCCGCCGGCTGCTGGGTTCCTACGATTACAACGAGCCGCTGCCCAACGCCACCCTGGCGGACGGCACGCCCATCCGCACCGCCACGGCCACGCGCCCGAATCCTTACTTTTCCACGCTGGCATTCAGTTACCCGATGGACACCTCCAATTACCGGTCTCTCGTGGCAACCCTGGAGAAGAGATTGTCGGGCAGCTCGCGCCTGTTTGCCGCCTACACCTGGTCGCATTCGCTCGACACGCAATCCAACGAGTTCAACGGCGACAGTTGGAACGATGCGGGCGAGACCACCGACATCGACAACCTGCGCCTGGACTACGGCAACTCCACATTCGACGTGCGGCAGAGTCTCACGTTGAACTATATCTACGATCTCCCGTTCGGCCGCGGCCTCCAGGGGCTGGCGAGGACGGTCGCTGGAGGATGGCAGTTCGCCGGAATCGCCACCTTCCACTCGGGACTTCCTTTCTCGGTCGAGAACGGATTCGACCGGGCCAACACCTTGCAGACGCTCTCTCCCCCCGAAGGCTCCGAGCGTCCCGATGTGAAGCCCGGCTACAGCAACAACCCGGTAACGGGATCGCCCAACCAGTGGTTCAATCCCAACGCCTTCGAATTGCAGCCCGCAGGCGCGTTTGGCGATCTCGGGCGCGATACCGTGATCGGCCCCGGCATGGCGGACGTGGATTGCGGCTTTCTGAAATCCTTGCGGTTCGCGGAAGGCTACGCCGTTCAGTTCCGCTTCGAGCTGTTCAACATTCTCAACCACACCAATTTCAACGTCCCGGTTTACCCCAATCGCAATGTCTTCCTGGACGCCAACGGCACGGTGAATCCGCTGGCCGGGCAGATTACCCAAACTGCCAGCAGCTCGCGCCAATTACAATTTGCGCTGAAATTCAGTTTCTGACAAAGGAGTAATGCCATGACCGCAGGACCAACGCCGGCCGGTAAGTGGACCGACGCTTTTCTGGACCAGATGCGCACCATCGGCGATCCCCTGGCGGATGGCGTAGTGGCCGAATTATTCAAGAGCGGAGGCGTCTACCGCGTCTGGGAGGTGATGAAGACCCTGGTGCAGAACGACCACCCCGCGCCCGAGCAGCTCCCCGCGCAAATGCGCGACTATCTGGCCGCCACCACCCAAATTCCGCAGGTGGACGATCGCTTGATCCTGGGAGGCCAGCGCCTCTTCGAACGGTGCGGCGTGGAGATGCTGATGGTGCTGGCCTGCTATTCGCTGCCCGCTTCCTACGCCGCGCGCAGAGGCGTGCAGGTGCTCTACCGGACCGGCTACCTGAACAATCGCCCCAATCACCGGCTCTTCGAAACCACCCAGATGGTGATGGATGTGCTGGTACCGGGCGGCCTCTCGGCGGACGGACGCGGCGTTCGCACGGCGCAGAAGATCCGGCTGCTGCACGCGGCCACGCGGCGCCTGCTTCTCACGGACCCCGAAAGGGCCTGGAGCGACGAGCTCGGCCTGCCTATCAATCAGGAGGATCTCGCCGGCACCCTGATGGTCTTCACCTACATCATCATGGACGGCCTGGCCAAATTGGGGATTACCGCGTCCGCGGAAGAGCAGCAAGGCTACCTGGAAGTGTGGAAAGTGATCTCGCGCATCATGGGAATTCGCGAGGAACTGATTCCCGCCACCATGCCCGACGCCAAGGAACTCTGCGACACCATCCAGCGCCGCCAGGTAGAGCCATGCCCCGAGGGCAAGGCTATGAACGACGCGCTGCTCCACATGATGGAGCACGTGATGCCGCCGGGACCCTTGCGGAAATGGCCAGCCGCGCTGATGCGCCATTTTCTTCCCCCGGACGTAGCCGACAACTTCGGTCTTCCCCATGACGACTTCGAAGAGCACATACTGGAAGACGCCGCGCGCTTCCGGAGCGAGCTGGAATCCAAGGGAGGCCACATCCCACCGAAGCTGTGGCTGATGCGCAAATTCGGGCTGGTGTTTATGGAATCGGTGGTAAAACTGGAGCTGGGCGGAAAGCGGACGCCCTTCATCATTCCGACCAACCTGCACCATGGATGGGCGCAGGCCCATCTGGCCGCTGCGGCGGATCAAGGCAGGAAGTAAGTCGACTTAGTAACATGGTTTCGGAAAGTCAGTCTCGGATTGCAGGACAGACGCTTTTTTACCGTCGCGGCTCAGACCGAGGCGTTCGCGGCATGACTGGGGTCGCGCGCGGGATGACCGGGGTCGCGGGCGTGATGACCGGAGCCGTCCGCGCCACGACCGGAGCTGTGCGCGTGATGACCGGAACCGCGCGCGTCACGGCCGGAGCCGCGCGCGGCATGACCGGAGCCGTCCGCGTGATTACCGGAACCGTGCGCGGCATGACCGGAGCCGTCCGCGTCACGGCCGGAGCCGCGCGCGGCATGACCGGAGCCGTGCGCGTGATGACCGGAGCCGCGCGCGGCATGACCGGAACCGTCCGCGTCACGGCCGGAGCCGCGCGTGTCAGCAAGCGGTCCAACCATACCTTAGTTGCAGCATTAGTGAGGAGCTTTTATGAGCGGCAAGAAGAGAATCTCGATTCTGGGCGGCGGCGTGGGCGCCATCACTACGGCCTTTGCACTCACCGACGATCCGGGTTGGCAGGACCGGTTCGAAATCGATGTCTACCAGATGGGTTGGCGCCTCGGCGGTAAGGGCGCGAGCGGGCGCAATGCCGCGATCGCCAACCGCATCGAGGAGCACGGGCTGCACGTCTGGTTCGGCTACTACCAGAACGCGTTCCGAATGATCCGCCGGGTGTATGACGAGTGCACCAGGCTCAACCTCGCGCCCGCATCTCCGTTTAAGACCTGGCTGGATGCCTTCCAGCCGCAGACCGCCGCGACCCTCTGGGAGAAGCACGACGGCCAATGGACGCCGCGGTTTTCGCGCTTCGCCATCCGCCCCGGCTATCCGGGCGACGAGGAGTTGTTCCAGCCCGGCGCCGCTCCGCCGCGCGCGTGGGATTTCGTGACTCAACTTCTGGACTGGCTGATCCAGGAATGCGAGGACATCGCAGCCCGGCTGGACTCCAAGCCGCAGGAGCACAAGCTCCCCGGCTTTATCGAAAAAGGGCTGCACGCGCTCAACCTGCACCTGCACCACGACGCCGAGGATTTCGCCGGATACCGGTTCCCGCTCCTGCACCTCGCGCACAGGCTGGCGGTCCGCATGGCAGGTGCGCCCGCACCTGCGCCATCGGCCCCACCGGACGATACGCCGCACGCCTGGATCGGCCGCCTGGTGAGCGATTCGATCGAAGCTTTCCACAAACTGGTGGAAGACCAGTTGAACCGCTCGGCATCCCTGCGGAAAACCGTCGAAGGCCTCGACCTCGCGGCGGCCACCATCCGCGGCATGATCGCGGACGACGTTGCCAATCGCGGGTTCGCCAGCATCGACGACTACGATCTACGGGAGTGGCTCAAGAAACATGGCGCGCGCTACTGGAACTCCGCCCAGGTGGCCGGCCTATACGACAGCTCCTTCGGCTACCGCAAGGGGGACCAGAATCAACCCAACATGGCGGCGGGGTCTACGCTGTATCAGACCCTGCGCATGTTTTTCACCTATCGCCATGCGGTCTGCTTCCGCATGCGGGCGGGTATGGGCGATACCATCTTCGCGCCGCTCTACCTGCTTCTGCGCGCCCGCGGAGTGCGCTTCCATTTCTTCCATCGCGTCGCCAATCTGGCGCTCTCGGCCGATAAGCGGACCATCGAAGAGATCCGCATGGACGTTCAGGCCACCGTGAAGCCCGGGGCTGAGGGCGGCTATCAGCCGCTCTGCAAAGTGAAAGGCCTTCCCTGCTGGCCGCACCAGCCGCTTTACGACCAATTGGTAGAGGCCGAGGAACTGCGCCAGTACAACCTCGAATCCGCCTACACCGGCTGGCACGACCGCCTTCCGCCCCGCATCCTCAAGGCCGGCGTGGATTTCGATTCCGTGGTGCTGGGGCTGTCGCTCGGGCCGCTGCCCTATGTCTGCCACGAGCTGATCGAGGCCGACGGCAAGTGGCGCAACATGGTGGAAAAGGTCGAGACCGTGCAAACCCACGCCGCCCAGTGGTGGTTCAACAAGACCAACCAGGAAATGGGCTGGCAAAACGGCGAGGCCCTTCCCGAAAACGAGCGCGCCCTATCCAGCGCCTTCGAGGCTCCGCTCGACAGCTACGCCGATTTCACTCACGTGCTCCACGCCGAGGAGTGGACGCCCCAGGACAAGGTCGCCAACATCGCCTACCTGTGCCACGCGCTGAGCGAAGACGAGCCCATGCCCGCCCCATTCACCGACGCGGCCTATCCGCAGCGGCAGCTCGACCGTGTGCGCGAGTATGCGCGCGACTATCTGCGAAACAAGGTCCAGCCCCTATGGCCGAACGCGATGCGCGCGCCGGGGTCAAAGGAATTCGACTGGACGCTGCTGGCCGATCGCGAAGGGCGCGCCGGCGAACAGCGCCTCGAAGCGCAATACACGCGCGCCAACGTGGATCCTTCCGAGCGCTACGTGCTTTCGGTGGCCGGGAGCACACAGCACCGTCTGCCCTCCGGAGAATCCGGCTTCGACAACCTCTACCTGGCCGGCGATTACACGCTGAACGAGTTCAGCGCCGGGCTGGTGGAAGGGGCGGCCATCTCCGGCCTGATGGCTTCGCAAGCGATCTCCGGGAAACCCGAGTGCATCTACCATTCCAAGCTCGAAGCTCCCCCGCAGCCCCGCGTGGCCGTGGCGGCGGCGAGGGAGCACACCGGCATACGCCAGCTTGCAGGCGAAGCTGCCGACCGCGTCGAGAAGGTGTTCGCCTCGCTCACAAGGCGCTCCGCCAAGCCGCCCGAGAGGCCCTGGGTCCTTTTCATGACCTGGCGGGACCTGCTGTTCGCAAGCTGGCGCGTTCCGCCGGAGATCATCCGCGCCAAGGTGCCGCCCGAACTCGAGCTGGACACCTTCGACGGAAGCGCCTGGGTGAGCATGGTTCCCATGAGTGTGACCGGCATGCATTTCCGCGGCGTCGCTCCCATTCCCGGAATAGAGGCACTGCGCGAGCTGAATTTGCGCACTTACGTGACGCGCGGGGGCAAGGGCGGAGTCTACTTCCTGAGCATTGAATGTCCGGCGGTGGTTTCCGATTGGATGGCCGTCCATTTCTTCGGCGTCCCTTATCTGCGGGCACAGATCGCTACCTTCAACGACGGCACGACATACCAATACGCCAGCGAGCGCGTACAGGAAAACGAACCGCCGGCCGCCTTCTTCGGCAGCTTCCGTCCAGTGGGCGAGCCGGCCAGCCCGACGCCGGGAAGCCTGGAGCAGTTCCTTGTGGAGCGGTACAGTCTGTATTTCGTCAAGAACGGCGTGGTCTACCGCGGCGACATACATCACGACGATTGGAAATTGCAGCCCGCCGACGTGACGCTGGCGGTGAACACCATTCCGAAGGCCGCCGGCCTGGATTTGCCCGCCAAACCCGACCACATGGTGTTCTCGGTCGAGACCGACACTTTGATCTGGCTGCCGGTGCGCGATGAGCACGCCAGCACCGCGACTTTATAGGAGGACGATATGGCGTTGTTTCATTTTGTCAGCGTCTGGAGAATCGAGAGTCCCGTCGATCCGGTCTGGGACGCCATTTACCATTTCGAGGACTGGCCCAAATGGTGGCGGGGCGTCGAGCAGACCGATGTGGTAGACCGCGGCGACGCCAACCGGATCGGTTTTCGCACCCGCGAGGTGTGGAAGAGCAAACTGCCCTACAGGCTGCGATTCGAAACCATCGTATCGCGCATGGAGCCGAAGAAGCTGATCGAAGTCCAGTCCTCGGGCGAGCTGGACGGGACCGGCTTAATGCGGTTCGCGCCCGTTGACGGAGGCACCGTCTTTCAGGTCGATTGGACCGTGCGCACCAGCAAGCTTTGGATGACCCTCCTGACCCCCATCCTGCGCCCGGCCTACGGCTGGAATCACGAAACCATCATGAATTGGGGCGCCGAGGGCCTGTCCAAAAAGCTCGGCATCAAGCCGATTGTGACTTCGAAGCAGCCGGCGATGTAGCGCGTACGATGGCGGTGCGGATTCCGGCCGCCATGGCGAACAGCAATCCCGCCCCGGTCAGCGCGAACTTTGCTTCGGAAAGGGCCGAGGCGATGGCCACCGCGCCCTGGCCGCGATGCAGCACCGCATCGGCCAGCAGCGAGTTCTGCACCAGCCACAGGACGGCCGCCAGCCATTCTCCCCACGCCAGCAGGAGGCCGGCGCGCGCCAGCACGCCGCGTCCCAAGCCGCCCGCCCAGATACAGGCCATCGCCAGCGCGTTGGTGAGCGCGAAGAGGCAGAGGAAGTTCAATCCCAGGCAGAACGCCAGGCGCATGGCGGCGTCTGGGGGCCACTCGGACAGCAGACGCCCGAGATGTTCCGGAGTTCCGGCCAGTTCCAGCGCAACCATCCCCGGCGGCCCGCCCGGCAGCGTTTGATAGATGCTGCCCAAGACTCCCAACACCGCCGCCGCGGCCGCGCCCAAACCCAGCAGCACGGCGCCGCGACGAGCCGCCGGGATCTTCTCAAAGGGGTGAGACATGCGTAATCCCGCTCGAGATCCGGTCGAGCAGCGCCCTCGCTTCCCGCAAATCGGCCGTGTGGAAACCTTCGGTGAAGCCGCCGTAGACACCCGCCAGCAGCGTTCGAGCGGCCTCCCGGCGGCCGCTCTGGAGATACCACCGTCCCAGGCTGGTGGCCGCGCGCAATTCGAACGACCGCGACCCGGTGCGCCGGGCCGACTCAAGCGCCCGCAGCAGGAATTTCTCGCCCTCCGCCGCCATTGCCCGCTGCAGCAGCAACTCGCCTTTCGAGCGGTAGAATTCCGGCAACAACTCGCCGCGGCCCGTCCGTTCGACCTCCAGAAGGTGCGTGTCGAGCAAACCGAGCGCCTGATCGGCCTCGCCGTCGCAGGCGAGCACTTGGGCAAGAGACAGGGAGAACGTGCACGCAACGTAAATCATGCCGATCGCCGCGGCATCGCGCATGGCCTCGCGCATCATCGCCGTGCCCTCGGCCAATTGCCCGCGCTGTGCGAGGGACCACCCGCGTCCGAATTTCCCCCAGAACAGCGTGTTGCTTTCCAGATTGTGCTTCTGGGAGATCCGAATCACCTCGTTGGCCGCCTCTTCCATGCCCAAGGGATCCCTGATCGCGCCGAAGAGGAACATGGTCACGGTGAGAGTCGAGGCCAGGGAAAGCGGCGCGGGAAGCAGCCGGGCGAAGGCAATCGCCTCCTGAATCCTCGCTTTGGCCTGGTCCGGAAAGCCGAGGTGCCACAGGTTCAACGCAAGCATCGCCGTTCCGTGCGCGCGAACGTCCAGTCCGAAAATCTCGATTAGCTTGACGTGCCGGGCGGGATCGTATAACGCCAGGGCAGCCCGCAGGCGCCGGTCGCACTCGGCGTGCTGGCCCAGAAGAAACGCCAGGTGCCCCAGCAGATAATGCGCCTCCAGCAGCAGACCGGCATCCCCCACCTGTTCCGCGGTGGCCAGACACTGCGCGGCGCGTTCGCGCGCTTCCCGATAATTGCCGGCCACCTGCGCGGACCAGAAAAGTCCCACCTGGGCAAAGAAGGCGCTCTGCTGATCGCCGGCCTCCTGCGACAGCTCGTGCAATCGCCGATTGGTCTCCTGGGTTTCGTCGGCCGCGTGGGTCTTCTGATCGCGGATGGCCACCGCGAGCGTCGATTGCAGGGCCAACTCCAGGCGCGTGCGCTCGGGCGACTCGGGTATGGACCGGACCGCATCGAGTCCGTGCCGCGACAGCGTCTCCGCCTCACGGTTGGCGAAGAGCCTGAGGGCGTTCTGCGCGGCGGTGTGGTATTGGCGCGCGGCCTGCTCGAAATCTCTGGCGGTCTGAAAGAGAAATGCGATTTGCGCCGCAATCTTCCCGGCCTGGGGGCCATGAAACTCCAGCAGCGCCTCGGCCACCGCCTTGCTTAGCGAGACCCGCCGCGTGGGACGCAGGGCCGCGAAAAAGGCGTTCTGGTACAGCACGTGTACGAAGCGATAGCGCAGCGTCAGGCTGCGGTCCGGGTACTCGTACTCAGCCACGAGTTTTACGAATCCGCTGTTGCGCTCGATCTGCTCCAGCCCTTCCTCGATGCCGGCGGGGTCGATAGCCAGGGCCCGCGCCACCACCGCGGCATCGAAATCCGACCCTTGCACGCTGGCCGCCGTCAGCACCTTGCGCTCGCTCTCCGCAAGCTGCCCCATCTTGCGCTCCACCATGCTGCGAACCGATTCCGGAACTCCGCTCATCATCCCGGCAATCGGACCGTTCAGCTTCCAGATCCCGTTCTCTCTCAGGATCGCCTGGCGCTCCTGCAGGTAGCGCAGCAGGTCGGCGACGAACAGCGGGTTGCCTTCCGTGCGCTGGTGGATGGCCTGTGCGAACGCGGGCGGAAAGTCGTGGCCGGGAAGCTTGCGGTCGATGTATTCCTGAATCTCGCCGGGCGAAAAGAATCCCAGCATGATTTCGCGGCAGTTTCCGCGCGCCTGGAGGTCCAGCAGGAGTTTCAGAAACTGCGGATTGCTGGAATGCAGCTCGGGCGCGCGATAGGTGACCACGATGAGCGCGTGGATGTCCACCAGCCTGGTGCTCAGGTAGGACAGCAGATCGGCGGTGGAAAGGTCGGCCCATTGGACGTCGTCCAGAAAAATCACCAAAGGCTGCACGCGGGAGATTTCCTGCAGCAGGGCCGCCAGCTCACGCTTGAGCCTTTCCGAGGACGGCGCGCCGCCCGGCGCGGCGGTGGCGGAGGCCCGCGCCAACTGCGCATACCAGGTGGGGGCCAGGGTCTTCATGGCGGCGGCCACGCTCTCCCCGCGCACTCCGTTCGTGAGGCTGTCGAGAGTTTCCAGGATCGGGAGGTAGGCCTCCGCGCCGGCCAAACGCTCGGAACAACGGCCCCGCGCGACCAGGGCCTGGTTCTGGTTGACGAGGTCCGTAAGGAACTCTTCCACCAGGGTGGTCTTGCCCTGCCCCGGCTCGCCCGAGATGCCGAGGATCGAACTCCTGCCTTCGAGCGCGGACTGGAAAGCCGCGTTCAGTTCAGCGCGCTCCTTGCGCCTGCCGATGGCGACCCGCGCGGCCGGCACGGGCAGGGTGGCCCCGCTCTGCACGGCGGAATCCTGCTGCTGCAAGGCGGACACCACTTCGGCTGCCGTCACGCGCCGGGCGCTGTCCTTCTGCAGCATGCGGAGCAGAAGAGTCTCCAGCCACGCGGGGATCTGGGGATTCAGCCTCGACGGCGCAATCACCTGCCGGGAGACGATGGCATGCATGTAGCCGATGCCCGAATCGGCTTGAAAGGGATGCTGCGCGGTGGCCAGCTCGTAGAAGACGATGCCGAGCGAGAAGATGTCCGACGCAGCGGTCAGCCACTCACCGCGGGCCTGTTCCGGCGACATGTAGCAGACCGTTCCGACGATGGTGCCGGGCGCGGTGACGAACGCGGTTTGGACCAGTTCGGAAATCGGACGTGACAGCCGGGCCAGCCCGAAATCCAGCACTTTGGCGATGCCATCGGGGCGGACCATGATGTTGTCGGGCTTGACGTCGCGGTGGATCAGGCCGGCGGCGTGGGTGACTTCGAGCGCCCGCGCCACCTGGATTCCGATCTCGCGCAAACGCGCGGGCGTCATCGGCAGGGGATCGAGCGAGCGCAGATCCCGCCCCTCGATCAGCTCCATGACGATGTACTGGCCGTACTCGGACTCACCCAATCCGTAAATGCTGACGATGTTGGGATGGTTCAGGGCGGAAGCGGCCTTGGCTTCATGCTCGAATCGCCGGACACGGTTGCGGTCGCCGGTGAAGTCCAGTGGGAGCAGTTTCAGCGCCACCTTACGTTCCAGGAGCGTGTCGAAGGCCAGATAGACTTCGCCCATCCCGCCTTTCCCGAGCCCCGAGAGAATCCGGTAGTGCCCCATCGCCTGCCCGATGGAGAGCTGCCCCGGGCTGCCCGGCACCTCCGCGCCTTGGCTTAAGACTTGGGTGGTCAGGAGAGAGCGGAGGTCCGGCAACCGGGCGCCCACTTCCTCCAGCAACATGCGGTCGCCGCCGCAGAGCCGGCGCAGGAAAGCGGCCCGTTCCCCGGCCTCGTGCTCCAGAGCGGAATGAAGGATCTGTTCGATCCGGGCCTGCCGATCCGAATCCATATTCGCCGGACGTGAGCCGCAATTGCTTATGATACAAGGGATTCGGCCGCGGCGCATTACAGGAACAGTTACAGATCGCCCGATAGCTGGCCCGCGCCGCCGCCGCCGCACGGAGCGGCTACACCTGCTCGACTACCTTCAGCAGGCCCTTCAGCGAGGTTTCCGTGGAGTACATCTTGCCTCGCGGATCGCGCCAGTGGGTCTCCAGCGTGAAGGTGCTGCGGTAGCCGTCCTTGCGCAGCGCGCGGATCTGCCCCAGGTTGTCGAACTCGCCATCGCCCACCGCGGTCCACACCACCTTGCCGTTCACGTGGCGGAAATCTCGCAGGTGCACGTGGAAGATGCGCGCCGGGTCCAGTTGGCGGTAGCCGTCCGGAAAGGCCTGCTCGCCGGATTCGCCCGCGTTATTGGGGTCCCAGTTGATTCCCAGGTTGCCGTCCTTGACGCGCTTCAGCAGCGCTCCCGCCTGCGCGCCGGTGGCCACATGGCCGCCGCCGATATTCTCCACCGCCAGGCGGAATCCGGCGGTTTTGGCGCGCCGCGCGGCTTCCCCCACCAGCTCGTCGATGCGTGCGTAACTCTTCTCCGAGGGCTGCTCGCCGCGCGCCAGCATGAAGGTGAAAATGCGCAGCTTGTCGGTGCCGAAAACCTTGGCGCGCTCGAAGCCACGGTCCAGCAGGGCCCATTGCTGGTCCAGGCGTTTCTGGCCTTCGGGCGTTTCGGGCGGCAGCGGAATTTTGAAAAAGCCGGTGCCTTCGATGGAGACGTGAATGCCGTTGGCATCCAGGATGGAGCGTGCCTCGTGGATTTTGTCCATCGGCTGCTCGGTGTTACTGCCCGGCGCAATGCGAAGATGCTGTCCTTCGCCCGGATCGTTAGTGGGCCCGTAGATGGCCAGGTCACCACTGGGCAGACCGAGATCTGCCTCCACGACATGCTCGGCGCCGTCCACGTCCGCAGTGGGAGCGGAGGAATGGATGCGCAGCGAGACCTCCACAACATCTCTGCGCGCTGTTCCTATGGCCAGGGAGCAGGGCTCAGCACCGATCCGGTGACCATCCGCTGCCTCCTCCGTCCAGCTCCCTGGAGCCAGGCCGGGATCGGCGCTGTGAGATCCCATCCAGACGCCATGAGCGTCAAGGTCTTGCAAGAAGAACTGGTAGTAGTCAGCGAATACCACCAGCGGGCAGCTCCCCGGGGTCCTCGGACTGCATCCAAGCACGATAATGCGGCCAGGTCAGCCTCGCTGCACTTCTGCTTGCCGGCGAAGCGCCGGGCTCACCCACGCCGGTCTAGGTCGCCGCCTTGGTCTTTCCGGGCCGTTGCTGCCGCTTAGAGGAACCGCACTCACATGCCGCTGACCTGGCATGGGACGCCCACCCCGCACGTGGTCCGCAAGCCTGGCCGGGGTTGTCGTAGCCTTTGATGCGATGGATGAGCCTGAGGTCCGCAGCCTTGTTAACGGCTGGTACGCACGGGCGCGGCGGGGAGACGACCACGTCACGAGTTTCGTGTTCCTCTGGTTCTGCTTCAACGCATGGCTGGCGTGCGAATCTGAGGAGGACACCGATCGTGCGATGATCGACTGGCTCACTGACCGAAAGGCGGGAACGTCTCGACTGCAGGCTGCCTACGATCGGCCAGGCGATCTGAGGCCCTTGTCAGCTCCGTGCGGGCGTTTGCTGACCAGAGTCCCGTCCTTAGCAATGGACATAGGCCCCGAACGGTGCGAATCCAATCGCCGGAAGACTTCGTCGGCATCGTTAACGGCGTCTACCAGGTTCGGTGCAATCTCTTCCACGGCAGCAAGCGCGCTGGGGATTCGCGCGGTGAAACGCTGGTCAGAACGTGTGCTCGTATCCTGGAACAGTGGATAGGGCATCTTATAGCCGGTTGGCAGTAAGGGAAATACCAAGCCGATCAGCGCTCTAGCTGCATACGCAAGCCAGCGGCCAGGGGAAGGCGTCGTCAATTCGTGCTTGCCTCAGAGCTGCCATGCTCAACACACTCTCATGCCGTCAACCGGCTGATGCCGCCGTCGGGATGAGCTGATTGCCGGAGCGGCTATGGGAACCGCAGCAGGTTCAACGCGCGCGGTTCGCGATCTCCTGTTACGGTGCTGGCGGTGCGTCTCGGACAGGATAGGTGGCTTCGTGCACGGCGTGGTCAACGGCTTCGTGGGCAAGGGACCGGTAGTAGTTGCGACCGACGCCGCGTACAAGAACAAGCTTCCTGCGTTTGGCTACATCGCGTCGGACGGCCGGGGGGTCTTGACCGGTGGCGTCCGGGTTTTGCACGCGTGGACCCCACCGGACCAAGGTAGTTCTAGTGGCTGAGTTGCGTGCGGTGGCGTTCGTGCTGGAGCGGCAGGAGGGCTGCCATCGCTGCTGCTTCTCGATAGCGCGTCGGCGCTCGCGTACTTACGTTCCTGGCAGGCTGGTGACATCTCTCGGATCCAGAGGGCTACAGTCTCCGCGAAAGATGGGGTGGTGGCTCCGAGACTCCGACGCTAGTGCGGCTCGCCAAAATCATGGCCAAGCATCCAGGTATCAAGACCGAGCATCTCCCCGGCCACAGAGGACATCCGCTCAACGAGGCAGCCGACGCTCTTGCCTCCTTGGCATGGCGGAAGCTGCCGGCGGCTGAAACCCGGACACGTGCCGAAGGTCTTGTCGAGGCGTTCTTGACCGCCTGGTACCAGCAATGCCCCACAACATGACGATCGTCGTGCGGTCTAACAATAGACCGCACGCGCATGAGCGGAGGCCTAGCAATGGGCCAGCTTCCTAAACCGAAAAGTCGAGGTACGGTTCGTAATCAGCCCGATCAGAAGACGGTAGTTAGGCAGCGCCAGCTAGAGGCCAAGCTAAATAAGCTGGAAACCCTAGTACAGTCCGGCTGTAGCCGTGAGCAGGCTCGTAAGATTCTCGGAATTTCTGAAAGTGACCTAGATGCTCTGTTGCAAATACTGCAGCAACAGGCCGGCCGGGCAAGGGCACCGAGGAAGCGTCGGGCAAATGTGATGTCAACAAAGACGCTCACGACAAACAGGAAATGCCAAAAGTGCGGAAGACAGTATACTCGGAAACAAGGAGGAACTAAAGTCCTCTGCGGAATATGCTATGAACGTCAGCAGCAAGGAGATAGTCCGTCGGTCCGCGCGGTTCCTACAGCTTTTGAGTCTAATCGTCGCAGCCATTAAATGGATGCCAACCGAGCCCAAGACATAGCTTGCGGACCGCTGGCCTTCCCCACCCCGAACGTCCGCTCATAGCCGCCGACCGAGCATACTCGAGCGGGTGTCTCTCGATCAGAAGTGCCTCGCCGGCTTCGGCAGCTGATTCTAGGCCGACCGGTTCTCCATGGCGGCAAGGTCAACGACCTGCGTGCGCGTCGAGTGGCTCTGGAGCGTCAGAACCCGGCGTTAATCGACGACTGCGACGTCGAAGCGCATTCACTTTCAGCCCACATCAACGCCGACCCACGCGGCTGACCCCTTACACCGAGCTCGACATAGCCCTCCGCCGCACCGGCCTGCTGGGCTTTGGCTTTGACCGTCAGGACGAGCGAGCGGCTATGGGCCGCACGCTTGGCCTGATCGTGAGCGCAACCGGCCTGCGACCAAGCTGACGATCTCGGGCCTGGTGACCTACCTAGACGCCAACGACGCGGGCCTGGGCTTCTACGAGCTGGCTCAGCAACTCGGCGGGCTACCCCGCGGCGCCACTGCCAGGTGAAAGTTCTGGGTCAGCCAGGTCAAGCGGTGCGCGATCACTACTCCCGTACGCCCAAACATAACTATCCTGGTCCTCCTGAAGTTCGCGCGGCAGGACAAGCACGTCCGCGATTCGGAAAGAGCTGAGCATCTCATGCCATACGTGAGGCGGCCTGTACGGCTTACTAGCGGTGAGCACCCGCCAACAAAGCCGGAAAGCGGACGAAAGAGGAGCGGTGGCAGGACCAAGAAGCGGTCACTCACCGAGGCTCAAAGAAACGAGATTACCGCCAGGCTGCTCGCCAAATGGGAGAAGGAACGCACCGGCGTTCGACGAAAGGGTGGCAAGCAGAAACGAGCGACGGCGGAGGGGCGACTAGAAAAAGACGACCAAGCGGATAGGCAGGAGTATTCACCAGATTCTCCGCAGATCGGCATTGCGGTCACGTCTATTGCCCTGTCGACAGACGCTAACCTCACCCGGTCGGTCACTCTACCGAGAGATAGAGACATTCCGTGGGCTCGGCGTCAAGGTTTTGCGGACCGAGAAGCCGGGAAGCCCTGCCGGAAGTACAAGGCTTTTCTAATCACCTACGACCTGGCCGAGTCTGAATTCACGCTCCGCATGTGGATCGCCTACAAGCCACCCAAGGCACGTGAGGCAGGCAAGCGGCGGGAGCCGAGTCGGCAGTCAGAACCGTCGCCGAAGGAGAGAGCATTCGGCACTAGTGCCCTCTTGCGCACGGTGAATCCGCCAGAGGCAATAAGGGATGCTTGGCGTTGATGATGACCTAGTGTCTAGGTCGTTGGTTTGCCGACAGTAGGCAGCCTACAGGGCACGGCTCGCCGCTAACTGCGTACAGGAACACGCCGAATGCCCGCGACTCTCGAGTTGCTGCTGACCCGCCGGGCCGGAATCCAGGGGTTAACCATATGCCCACGCACCTGCGAACCGGAGCGACATCCGCACATCAGCGTAAGACGTTCTTGTCAAGCTTTAGGCCGGTGCCGCGTCCGTCGTCTGTCCCTGCATAGCGGTAATGGGGTTGGTGCCCATCAGCGTGTAATCGGGTTGATGAGACGACGGACGGGGCTGCCCATGATGTGCGTCGAGGTAACCGTGGTTCCTCAATGCCGCGGAGGGCTCGCCCCGGCCGCCAGCTTGATCGCCGGCCTGCTGGTCAGGCGGCGGCTGGCAGAACCTGGCGGCGCTTGCCGTGGGTGGCGATGACCGGGTCCCAGGCCTGGCCGGTGGTGATGACGGCGTACAGGTGCCGCAGAATCGCGGCGGCGACGACGGTCTGCGCCTGGGTGGGCCTGAGCTTGTTCTGCTCCCTGCTGGTCAGGTGCTGGTAGCGGGTCCGGTAGACCGGGTTGGATCGTTGCGCTCCCCAGACCGCGCGCCACGCCGCCAGGCGCAGCCCGGGACGGCCCTGTCCGGTGAGCTTGGTCCGGCCGGTGAACGTGCCGGACAGTTTCTCCCGCGGGGCCAGGCGGCGTGCTTGACCAGCGCACGGGCGGTGGCGAACCGGCGCGGGTCGCCGGTCTCGGCCAGGATCGCCGCAGCGCCGATCGCGGACAGGCCGGTGATCGAGGTGACCAGCGCCGGTCAGCCCGAGCTCGTCCAGCACGGTCAGCATCCGGGTCTCGGTGTCAGCCTGCCGCCGCTGCGCGTGGTCCCAGTCCTGCAGCAGCAGCGCGACCCGCTCCAGCGCGCCGGGCCGGTGGGCGATGCACCCCGGCCGGATCGGCCAGGGCCGCGAACAGCTGGCGGACGATCCGCCGGCACGGCTTGTGCCGCCCGCGCCGCAACGACCAGCCGCCTGGTCGCGGTCTCCAGCCGGAGCCTGGCCCAGCCGGCGGGTCCGGGCCAGGTCACCGCCGTCGCGGTCCAGGATGACCGACATGGCCGCGGCCCAGGTCACCGACCGGAACGGCTGCCTGGCTGCGTCCAGGCTGGCCGGCCACGCGCATTCCAGCAGCGCCCGCATCTGCTGGACACTGGCTGGGTCTCGGTGATCAGCTGCTCACGGCGGGCGCCCAGATGCCGCAGCCGGCCCCACGTCTCATCCACCGGCTCGGGCACGTAGCAGCGCAGCTGCGCGGTCAGCCGGGCGATCAGCACCGCGTCTTTCTCATCAGTCTTATCGAAGGTCAGATCCTCGGCGCGCCGCGACCACGACGTCAGCATCGGCTGCACGCACACGAACGGCATCGCCCGGTCGGCGGCCAGCTGCCCAGCACCCGCCACCGGTGCCCGGTCGGCTCGCACGACACCGTCATCCCCGCCCAGCCCGCCGCTGCGGCCCGCTCGGCCGGCCCAGTCCAGCGCCGCGCCCAGATCCCAGGCCCGGCACCGGAACACCCGCCGGGCGATGACCTTCGAGTCGTGATCGGTCACCACGACCATCTGCTTCACGTCGGCCAGGTCGATCCCGACGATCGCATTCGTCACCGGCACCAGCGCCCGCAACCGCTCCAGCCGAGCATTGCGGTTGCGGTCACCGCGGGACACGCCACTACCGTTACCCATGAACGTCCTCCTGCTGCGATGGGACACCAAGCCCGAAGCGCATCAGGGGGACGTTCCTACGTCACGAACCGACACGCAGAACGTCTTTCT
>CAWDOH010000014.1:0-114115 GCA_963803725.1 Bryobacterales bacterium
TGGTACTCCGCGGTCTTCGGAGTGCCCAACTTCCAGAAGGCGCTGGCGCTGGTTCCGGCGGGCATCACCATCAGCGATGGCGGCGCCAATGGCGGCGGCTTCGCGGCCATCAGTCCCGCGTTGCCTACCGGCCGGCGCGGCCAGCAGATCCAGGTGATCGACGACCTGTCGTGGAATCACGGCCGTCACACCGTGCAAGTGGGAATCAATCTGCGCTCGAACCGCGTCACCGACACCAGCATCGCCAGCGGATCGCTGGTCGGCGCATACACCTTCACCGACATAACCGATTTCGCCGTCGGCGAAGTGAACAGCACCAACACGGGGAGTAAGTTCACTCAGTCGTTCCCCTTGCTTGAAGCCGCCCACATCCGCCTCCACTCCTTGAATCTCTACGCGCAGGATGAATGGAGCGTCAGTAAGAACGTGAAGCTGACTTACGGCATCCGCTTCGAGCAAAACGGCAACCCCTCCTGCCTGGAGAACTGCTTTTCGCAATTCAACGCCCCATTTGTGGGTTCCGGTTACCAGGCGGGCGCTGGCGTGGCTTACAACGCCAGTATCAAGACCGGGCTGAGCGACGCCTTTCCAAGTACGGAAGGTTTCATTCCGGAGCCGCGCTTCGGAATCGTGTATGCACCGTTCGGCGCCGGCAAGACCGTCGTCCGCGGCGGCGTCGGCCTGTTTGCCAATTCCCCCTTGGGCAACATCGCCGCCAGCGTCTTCGGCAATTCCCCCAACAAATTCAGCCCCACGGTGAGCTTTGGAACGGTCGGCCTGACTACCGATCCGGCCAGCGCGGCATCGGCCGCCATGCTGTCCAACCAGGTGTTTCAGCAGGGGTTCGCCCAGGGCTACACGCTCGCCCAGTTCCAGGCGGCGCTGGGAAAAGTCCCGTTCGCCACACCCACTTTTTACCAGACGCCCGACGACTTCAAAACCATCAAAGTGGTCGAGTGGAGTTTCGAAGTCCAGCAGCCTCTGGGCGCCTATAACGTCCTGGCCCTCACTTACTCCGGCAATCACGGGTACGATGAGCCCGAGACCAACGCCGACGTCAACGCGTACATCGGAACCCCCAGCCGCTA
The DNA here is from genome assembly GCA_963803725.1 of Bryobacterales bacterium. Taxonomy (GTDB): domain Bacteria; phylum Acidobacteriota; class Terriglobia; order Bryobacterales; family Bryobacteraceae; genus JOPF133. Next base: position 1,089 of record CAWDOH010000014.1, read on the forward strand.
TCCCAACGGCTATTCCGGCCTGCCCACCGCCATTCCCGACCCGCGCTTCTCCAAGGTAACCGAACTGCTGCAATCGGGCTATTCCAACTACGACGGACTTACTGCGCAACTGCGCCATGCGTTCCGCCTCGGATTCCAGGGGGAGGCGAGTTACACCTGGAGCCACGCGCTGCAGCTAGGCACGGTGTATAACCCTTACAACCTGAACTTCGGTTACGGCAACACCAGCTTCGATACGCGCAGCAATCTGACCGGCGACCTGGTGTGGAACGACAATGTTTACCAGCCCGTGACTCAATAAAGACAGGGATGTCGAAGTAAGGGGCTGGACAAATCGTTTAGCTTATGTCATCTTCAAATGGATGCAAGCGCCCAACCGCGGTGGCTCCTCAGATCGCGAGAAGGATCTCGAACGGAGAGTCGAGTCTCTGGAGACGCAGTTGAAGTGCGCGCTGGCGGAGAACGAGCGCCTGCGAAAGGAACTGGAAGAAGCGCTCCGTGCCAACAAACGAAGTGCCGCGCCGTTTTCCAAGGGGGAACCCAAGAGTAACCCCAAGCCGCCAGGACGTAAGCCTGGGGCGGCATACGGAGCGCGAGCTACGCGACCCGTCCCCAAACGGGTGGATGAGCAAATCCACGTGCCACTTCCGCCGCGCTGCCAGCACTGTCAAGGTCCGATCATCCTGAAGAACACCCAACCTCAGTACCAAGAAGACATCGTGCGGATGACCATCGTCCGCCGCTTTGATGTGGAGGTGGGGACTTGTGCCTGCTGCGGACGGCAAGCGCAAGGCCGGCATCCGTTGCAGACCTCCGATTCGCTCCGCGTTGGGGAAGTGCAAGTCGGACCAGAGGCCTTGTCGATGGCGGCAGTGCTCAACAAAGAATTGGGGTTGTCGCACGAGCGGACGGCGCGGGTGCTGGAACTGGGCTATGGGTTGAAGTGGAGCCGGAGCGGGGTATGCCGGGCTTTGGAGCGATTGGGGAATCTGGCGGCGCCTACTTACCAGCAACTGCGAAGCGCGCTGCGGCAAAGCCCGGTGGTGTGGCTGGACGACACGGGCTGGAGAGTGGGCGCACGTCCCCAGAATCTGCGGGTTTTGTTGAGCCAGCAGGTCACCGTTTACGTGATTGAACCGCATCGCGGATATGCGGAAGCGGCGGCGATTCTGGGAGAGGACTACGCCGGTTTCCTGGTGCATGACGGAGCGCGTTGTTTCTATGGTTTTGAGCAGGCGTTTCATCAGAGTTGCCTGGAACACCTGATCCGGCGGTGTCGCGAGATGATCCAGGTGGCTTCCGTAGCGGCCGCCCAATTCCCGATGGCAGTCAAAACGCTGCTGCAGGAGAGTCTCCGGTTGCGGGATCGCTACCAAGGGGGCGCGGTTTCTCGCCATGGTTTAGCGGTGGCCACCGGGCGGCTGGAAGCCCGGATGGACCGCTTATTGGATCAGCACTTTTCTTGCCCAGACAACCAACGGTTGGCCAAACACCTATGCCACGAGCAGCCGCACTTGTTCACCTTTCTGCGCTGTCCTGGCTTGCATGCCACCAACAACTTCGCCGAGCGGGCGATCCGGCTGATGGCGATGGCACGCAAGACCTGGGGTGGTAATCGGACGGAGAACGGAGCCCGCACACAGCAGATTCTGGCCAGCGTTTTGCGTACTTGCTGGCAGCAGGGAAAAGATGCTTTTGGTCAGTTGGTGAAGTTATTACGTTCCGCTTGTCCGATCTTGCTGGAGATCGTTCCCGCCGGGCCATCACCCTGACTTGCCCTAACAACCATTCGGCTCCCTCCACTCGCTTCGGCCCCGTCGCAACCGCAAAACTTCAAAATCAATCGAACGCGACCGTCCACGCCTACGCCAACGTGTGCCTCACCGCGTGGTAAACATTCTCTGGACCGCCTATTCCGGGAAGCCCGGTCGGCGGGCGTGTTGTCTCATCCAGGCATCGTTACGGTGTTCGATGTTGGTCAGGAAGGCGACCTGGCGTTCATAGCTATGGAGCGGGCGGAAGGCCAATCACTCGATCGTGTATTGGCTTCCGGCCGCAGGTTCTCGCGCGATGAATTGATCCACATACTAAAACAGGTGGCGACGGCGCTCGATTATGCACACTGGAGCGGAGTGGTGCATCGCGATGTTAAGCCGGCAAACATCATCGTCGACAATTGGATGAATGCGAGAATCGCGGATTTCGGAATCGCGAAGGCGATCTCGTCGCCAAGCCAAACAGTCACGGCGATGGCGGTCGGGACGCCGCTCTATATGTCCCCCGAACAGGTTGAGGCCCTCCCTTCGGATGGAAGATCGGATCAGTTTTCACTAGCAATTGTGGCTTTCGAAATCCTGACGGGAAGGAGGCCTTTTTACGGCGATACTCTGGCCAGCCTGGCACATAGGATTGTGTATTCGGATCGGCCTTCGGCGCGGGAGGCGAATCCCGGATTGCCGGCCGCGGTCGACGCGGTGTTCCGCCGAGGTCTGGCGAGGTTCCCGAAAGACCGGTATGCGACTTGTAGCGAGTTTGTAGGCGCGCTCACGAACGCCCTGCAGGAGCCACTGGTCGCCGCACTTCGGCCGCCGCTACCCGAGCCCCCGCGTTTGGAAGTGGCAGAGCCGGATGGCGATACGCGGAAGTTCTGGATTATCGGGGCTGCCGTGGCGGCTGTCCTCCTGGCGGCCTGGTTTTACTTTATGCAGCCGAAGGAAGCTCCGGTGACGGTCGGGCTGGATCAGGGATCGGCACCGGCAGTGCAGCCCGGTTTGAGTCCGAAGTCCAACGGGGGCGGTGCGCGGCGTAAGGATAAGAACCCCAAGCCGGCGGAAACATCGAATTCCGCCACGCCTAGCTCCGTTCCGAATCGGCCGACGTTAAAAAGAGACCCTGGCCGAGCTGGGGGTCCAAGCGTTCACAGTGCGTCCGAACCGACAGGTACGAACGGCGCGACGCTGTCACCTCCCACTCGCGGGGTGGTCCTTTCTTCTGAGGATCCTGCCCTCGTGGATGATAACGAAGTTTCTCTGAGCGGCAATCAGCCAGCCCTAATCGAGTTCGTGAATCGAAGCGGCAGGCCAGTGGACATATATTGGATTGATCTTGACGGGAACCGCGTACTCGCCAAAGATGGTCTTGCCAACAACGCGAGTTATCCACGCCCTACTTTCCTGCGCTACTGTTTCCTTGTCGTCGCCTCCGGAACAGGTGGCACTGTTGTGAAGGACACCGGGACCCGCCTTGCGGCATTCGAGGCTGAAACGGCGAATCCACACTACGACCCTGGAATGCGGGACGTTGCGATCATTACCACTCCCGCAAGAGCTCCCGATGTACAATCACCATCCCGAGGTGTGCAGCAATTAGCCGCTCCCCTGCAGGAGGCCCCCGCAAGCGGTACCGTCTTCGGAAATTGGCCACGGTCCACGACGCTCGTGTGGGACTCAGTCCCAGGGGCCGAGAGCTACTCCGTGGAGATCGCCGTCCTCATGCCCGGGCAACATTGCTCTTCCATCTCGAACATCGATCGGACAGTCACTGGCCTTGCGGAGAGCGCCTACAGCTTCGTCTTTATAGGTGCCCAGCCCGGTTGTTGGCGGGTATGGGCTGATGACAGACAGGGGCGTCACGGGTCAAAGTCTACTTGGTGGGAATTTGTGTACACGAGATGGTAACAGTTCAAGTGGCCTATTTTTGCCGAAGGAGCAGAGAGGGCGCAGACTGATGACGGCGATAGCGGATGATCGCTTCGGTCAGATACTCCAAGGCGTTGCGGCCCCGCATTTTGCAGGTTTGGGTGACGGTGAGGAGGCGGGCCGTGGCCACCTCCCCTTGGGCGCTGCGGTTGCCAAAGATGATCTTGCGCAATTGCACGGCAATACGTAAGGCTTGTTCCACGCAATTGTTGGTAGGCTCCACGCCGGGATGCTCGATGAAAGTGAACAGCCGGCCACAGTGCTGGAACAAGGCGGTGGCCATGTTGCGCACTTCTTTGTCGTCACTGTCCAGGTACTGCTCGGCGAGCGCAAACCAGCGCTTTTGCAGCGGAAGGGAGCGCAGGATCAACTGCTCCCGGTCGATTAAGCTGCCCTGGAACTTGCGCCAGAGGCGGAACAAGCGGGCATATAGCGCCAACGCGTCCCGGCAAAATCGCTGCGCGTCGGTGGTCTTGGCGAACTCCTGAATGCCCAGAATATTGCGTTTCAAGTGCGCCCAGCACAACTGAGACAAGCCTTGGTGATATTTGAAATAGGCACTGAACCGGTCGCTGCACAGGATGCCCGCGAACACCGCCCCCAGCAGATGGATCAGCACGGCGGAACTGCGCGTCTTGTCCACCGTGTAGAAGACGAAGTCGCGGGCCACCAACGCCCATAAATATCGTTTTTCCCCGTTGTTGCGCCAGCCGGTTTCGTCGCTGTTCAATACGGGCTCGTTTTTCAGTTGCTGTTCCAGTTCCTGGCAGGGCTGGGCCACTGCGGCGCTGGCTTGCTCCCAACACTTTTGGGTGCTGCCCAGACTCATGGAGATGCCCAGCACCTGTTCCAGAAACGCCTCCAACACCCGCCGCGGCATGCGGCAGTAGATCGTCAGGTAGGCGATCAGCGCCATCAGTTGCGGTCCGAAGTCCCCCTGCGCCTCTTCCGGCAGGGGTGCTCGCGTGCCTTCCCCACAGGCCGGACAGACCACCTTGGGACATTGATACTCGATGACATAAGGCTGGATGGGCGGTAACTCAGTCACTTGGTGGCGCTGCACTTCTCCCACCGTCTGCATCTGCTCGGGCTGCTGCGACAACGCGTGGCCACAATGCTTGCATTCCTTCGGCAGCACCGGACGCACTTCCTGGACCTGTTCGGGGGGAGCCAGCGGGCGGTGATGGCCGGGATGGCCCTTCTGCCCGCCCGGTTTGCGCTTGCTCTTTTTCCGGCGCCCGCGCTGCCGCGAATTCCCCGCCAGTCCATCGGAGGACGGGGGTTTGGAGGAGTTGGTGGAATTCTTTTGGCGGGCCGCCAGTTGGCGCTCCAGATCAGCGATCTGCTTTTCGGCTTCGCCAATCTGCTGTTCGCGCTCGGCGATCTGCTGCTCGCGTTCAGCGATCTGCTGCTCGCGCTCAGCTACCTTCCGCCGGAGATCTTCAACCTCTCGTCGGAGTCGCTCGTTTTCGCGCTGTAGCCCTTCCCGGTTGGGCTGAGGTGCATGGCCATGGCGCTTCGCCGATACCGTTTGCCCCCGAGTTCTGCGGCGGGCCGCCCTCGCACCCATCCACCATACCTTAGCCGATCATTTCGGAAAAGTCCAGCAAAATCGCCTGGGTACTTGAACTGTTACACGAGATGAGGGATGCATATTGAGATCGACGAGTCCGGACGTGCCATAAATGAACGCGTAGTTAGAGGCATTGGTTATGGCTTGGATCAGAAAGCTATTGAGGCAGTGAAGAAGTGGAAGTTCGACCCGGGCAGAAAAGACGGCAAGCCGGTCAGGGTACAGGCGATGGCCGAGGTCAATTTCCTCTTACGGTAGATTTCGTTTGTGCGCGGGTACACTCGAACCGTTTCCGTGCTTTTCTTACGGAGCCTGCGCCCCCGTTGTCCCCCGGCACCCCAGGGTTCAATTCATGCTCAGTTGATATACGCATGCGATCGGATCGATCCTAGCCAGCAATAGGAAATTCGGTGGGGAGGGGGATGTTCTCCCTTGCAACACCTTCTTCCGGAAGGCTCTATCATGGAATTATCTATGAAATTGCTCGTGTGCGCGGCGGTGTGCGCCACAACTCTGGCTGCGCAGACCTTTTCCGGGGGGCCGGATATCGACCGGGCCATCCAGGAAGCCATCCAGCAGGGCCGTCTGCCGGGGGCCGTGGTGGTGGTCGGCCACAATGGGCGGATTATCTACCACAAGGCCTATGGCAACCGCTCGGTGGAGCCGCGCGTGGAGGCTATGACCGAGGACACGATCTTCGATTGCGCCTCGCTCACCAAGGTGATCGCCACCACGCCGTCGCTGATGAAACTGTTCGAGCAGGGGCGGTTCCGGCTGAACGACCGCGTCACCGAATACATCCCCGAATTTCAGGGCGGACGTAGCCCCATCACGCTGCGAAACCTGTTTACGCATTTCTCGGGGCTGGCGCCGGATGTTCCGCTGAAAGAGCCGTGGACAGGCTACCAGACCGGCATCGGCCTGGCCTGCAGCACCAAGCCCGCGGGGCCGCCGGGAGTGCGGTTTGTGTATAGCGACATCAATTTCATCCTGCTGGGGGAACTGGTACACCGGCTGAGCGGCCAATTGGTTTCGGATTACTCGCGGCAGAATATTTTCCTGCCGCTGGGAATGCAAGACACGCAATTTCTGCCGCCGGCGGCGCTGATTCCGCGCATCGCTCCCACGGAACGCCTCAACGGCGGCCCTCCGCTGCGCGGCGTGGTACACGATCCAACGTCCCGCAATATGGGCGGGGCGGCGGGGCACGCGGGACTTTTTTCAACCGCCGCGGACCTGGCGCGCTTCGCGCAGATGATGCTCAACGGCGGCCAACTGGACGGCGTGCGGCTGTTCAGTCCGCTGACGGTGGAAAAGTTTACCGAGCCGCAGAGTCCGCCCGATCAGCCCATTTTGCGCGGGCTGGGATGGGACATCGATTCGCCGCTCTCGGGCAATCGCGGCGAGTTGTTTCCCATCGGCTCGTTCGGGCACACGGGGTTCACCGGCACGTCCATCTGGATCGACCCGGTTTCGCAAACCTACGTCATCCTGCTAGCCAACAGCGTGCACCCGACGCAGCGGCCCGCGATTACGCCGTTGCGCTCGAAGGTGGCGACCATCGCGGCGGCCGCGGTGGGCATCACCGGGCCGGGCGTGCGCCTCACCGGCTATAACGAAACGTTGACCTCGGCCGGGGTACACCGCGAGGTGGAGCGCAACGCCGATACCAAGACCGGGCTGGATGTACTGGTTGACGAGAAGTTCCAGCCGTTCGCGGGCAAGCGCATCGGCCTGATCACCAACCAGACCGGCGTGGACCGGACGGGCCGCCGCAACGTGGATCTGATGCTGCAGGCAGGCGTGCAGGTGGCCGCGTTATTTTCGCCCGAGCATGGCATCGCCGGTGCGTTGGACCGGCCGGGGATCGCGGATTCCACGGACCGCGCTACGGGCATCAAGGTGTACAGCTTGTATGGCAGCACCACGCGGCCGACTGCAGAGATGCTGCGCGGCATCGACGCGCTGGTGTTCGACATCCAAGATGTGGGCGCGCGTTTCTACACCTACGAGACTACGATGGCCTACGCCATGGAGGCGGCGGCCAAGGCCGGCATTCCGTTCTATGTACTGGACCGGCCCAACCCGATCAGCGGCGCGCGCATGGAAGGGCCGCTGCTGGATGCGGCCAACACGTCCTTCGTGGGGTCGTTTGCTGGCCTGCCGGTGCGGCACGGAATGACCATGGGGGAACTGGCGCGGCTGTTCAACGGCGAGCACAAACTGGGGGCGGAGCTGACGGTGATTCCGATGCGGGACTGGAGCCGCGGGGACTGGTTCGATTCGACCGGACTGCCGTGGATCAATCCGTCGCCCAACATGCGCAGCCTGAACGCCGCGACCTTGTATCCGGGGCTGGCGATGCTGGAGTACTCGAAGAATCTGTCGATGGGCCGCGGCACGGATGCGCCGTTTGAGCAGATTGGCGCGGATTTCATTGGCGGCCGCGAGTTGGCCGAGTATTTGAACGGACGGCAGATTCCGGGCATCCGCGTTTACCCCACCAGCTTCACGCCCACGGAATCGAACTTCAAAGGCGTGCGGATTGATGGGGTGCGTTTTATCATCACTAACCGGGAGCTGATGGATTCCACGCGACTAGGGCTGGAAGTGGCCGCGGCGCTGCAGAAGCTGTATCCCGGCAAGATCGACTTCGGCGCCGGGAAGCGGCTGATCGGCAGCGACGACGTGATCCGGCGGTTGCAATCCGGCGAAGATCCGCGGGCGATCGAGCAAAGCCTGGTGGACCCGCTGGCCGCCTTCGAGCGGCTGCGCGCGCCGTATCTGCTTTACCCCGAAGCCGTCGCGCCGCGGGGCAATCTGCGGTAACCACTCCGAACCGTTTCACGGGCACGCCCACCCCCAACGGGTGCTGCTAGAATTGGCACAGTTATGTTGGGCTTCGACCGGCAAGCCGCCCGCTTCGCGTGGACCGCCATCCTGGTGGTAGCGGGAGTTTATCTCCTCTACCTGGTGCGCGTGACGGTGTTTGTCTTCATCCTGGCGCTGCTGTTTGCCTACCTGCTTTCGCCGCTGGTCAACCTGCTGAATCGCTTCCTTCCGGGACAGCGGACGCGAACGCTCGCGCTGACCCTGGCCTACATCATCTTTGTGGGCCTGGTGGTGGTGTTCGCCATTCAGATAGGCTCGCGCATCGCGGACCAGGCGCGCCAGCTTGTGACCGACCTGCCCAATCGAATCGCAGCATGGGAGACGCCCGACACCCAGCTTCCACCGGTGATCGACAACGCGCGGCTGGAAATGCTGGGCAAGCTCCGCGACGAGATCAGCTCCCGCGCGGGCGAGTTGATCACTGCTCTGCCGCAGGCCGGCCTGAAATTTCTGAGCGTCGCCAGCCAGCTCATCTATCTTGTGATCATCCCGATCCTTTCGTTTTTCTTTCTCAAGGATGGCGGGGTGATCCGCGACCATATTCTGGACCTGGTGACGGCCGGCCCCGCGCGCATCCTGCTGGACGATGTGCTGGAGGACGTGAATGTGCTGCTGGCCCACTACATGCGGGCGCTGGTGCTGCTCTCGACCGCCACCTTCATCGCCTATAACGTCGCGTTTGCGATTATGGGGGTGCCCTACGGCATTCTGTTGGCCGCCCTGGCCGGCATACTGGAATTCATCCCCATGGTGGGGCCGCTAGGCGCGAGCGTGTGCATCCTGCTGGTGGCGGCGGTGGGACGTGCGCCGGTTTTGGGAGTGCTGATTTTTCTGTTGGCGTACCGGCTTTTCCAGGATTACATTCTCTCGCCGCACCTGATGGGGAAGGGCGTGCAAGTGCATCCGCTGCTGGTTTTGTTTGGCGTGTTTGCGGGCGCCGAGGTGGCGGGCATACCGGGGACGCTGCTTTCGGTGCCGGTGCTGGCGATGGTGCGGATCCTGTATCACCGCATGCGCAAGTCGCGCGTGGCAGTGCGGCCCGGCCCCATCACGCCTGTGGTACTATGAGCGGCCGCGCGGGGCTTCTGGCGGTTGTGGGTGCAGCGTGTGCGTGGGGCCACGCGGTGAGCATGAGTTCGGGGGACCTCACCATTGAAGGCGCGCATGCCCACTATACGCTGCGCATGCCGCTTTACGAAATCTCGCACACAACTCATCCCGAGGACGCGCTACTGGCGCACATCAGCTTTGCCGGGGCGCGGCTTACGGCGCACACGTGCCAGGCGGAGCCGGCGCAGGACACTTACCTTTGCGAAGCGGATTACGAATTCGAGAAGCCGCCGACACGCGTGGAGGTGGAGTGTACGCTGTACGCCGCGACGGTCCCGAATCACGTGCATCTGCTGCGAGCGACACTTAATGGCCACCCCGACCAGGCCATCTTCGATCTCTCGTTCCCGCGCGCCACGCTGCTGTTCCGTCCGCCGACACCGGCGGAAATCGCGGCTTCAGAGTCCGGGGCCGGTTTTTTGCAAGCGCTGGGAGGCCCGGCGCAGATTCTCTTTCTGGCGGCGCTCGCCATAGCTGCGCGACGGCGGCGGGAGTTGCTGGCCATGGTGGCGATGTTCCTGGCGGGTCAGGTGGCCGCGGTGCTGATTACGCCGCATACCGGCTGGCAGCCGGTGCCGCGGTTCGTGGAAGCGGCCGGGGCTTTGACTATCGCGTACCTGGCGGCCGAGATGGTACTGCTTCCGCACGCCGGGTCGCGATGGCTGGTGGCGGGGCTGCTGGGCGCGTTCCACGGGCTGTACTTTGACCTGTTCCTGCAGACGGCCGGGTACCACGCGGGATACGTGCTGGCGGGGGCGGCGGCGGCGGAAATCGCGGCTGTTGCGGTGATGGCGCTGGTGTTTGCGCGGGCCGGCAAACTGGCACGGGCCGTGCCGCTGGCGTTGCTGGTCTGCGGGCTGGTGTGGTTCGTGCTGCGGCTGCGGAGTTGAGTGGGGGGGCCCGGTTCACCGCGGGGGGTGCACGCTGGGCCGGGAGGGGGCGGAGGAAGCGCGGAGAAAACCAAGAGAAAACACTTTGACGCGGAGACGCGGAGGCGCGGAGAAACACGCGGAGTAAAACCGGAGAGAATACCTTGGCGCGGAGGAAGCGCGGAGAAAACCAAGAGAAGACAAGTTGACGCGGAGCCGCGGAGGCGCAGAGAAAACACGCGGAGTAAAACCGGAGAGAATACCTTGGCGCGGCGGCGCGCGGAGAAAACCAAGAGAAGACAAGTTGACGCGGAGACGCGGAGGCGCGGAGAAACACGCGGAGTAAAACCGGAGAGAATACCTTGGCGCGGAGGAAGCGCGGAGAAAACCAAGAGAAAACAAGTTGACGCGGAGACGCGGAGGCGCAGAGAAAACACGCGGAGTAAAACCGGAGAGAATACCTTGGCGCGGAGGAAGCGCGGAGAAAACCAAGAGAAAACAAGTTGACGCGGAGACGCGGAGGCGCAGAGAAAACACGCGGAGTAAAACCGGAGAGAATACCTTGGCGCGGCGGCGCGCGGAGAAAACCAAGAGAAAACACTTTGACGGGAGACGCGGAGGCGCGGAGAAACACGCGGAGTAAGACCGGAGAGAATACCTTGGCGCGGCGGCGCGCGGAGAAAACCAAGAGAAAACACTTTGACGGGAGACGCGGAGGCGCGGAGAAACACGCGCAGTAAGACCGGAGAGAATACCTTGGCGCGGGGGCGCGCGGAGAAACCGCGGAGAAAATACTGCATAGAACGGTTTGAGGCGGGGGTGCCCTCTGCGCCCGGCGACGTGGAGGAGAAAGGGACAACAACCGGCGTCGGGTTTTGCGGGCAACCTGGAGGCTCGCGGGAGTGCGGCGGCTACTTCACGACTCTGCCGTTGATGCTTACGCCCTCCATCGACAGGCCTTCCACGTGCTCCAGGGTGTTGGGCTGGTCGGCGTGCTGGAAGACGCATTGGCGCAGGCGGATGTCGCTGATGGGGGCGTTGGCGTAGCCGCGCAGCGAGAGGGCCTGGCGGCATTTGCCTACGGTCAGGGAGTCTACTTCCACGTCGCGGACAATCGGGGTGAAACCGCCTTTGTCGCCCTCTTCGTAGTGGAAATCCACCTCGATGGCCGGACCGGCTACCTGACCGGCCTGCACATTGCGCATGTAGATGTGCTCCAGTATGCCTCCGCGGGCGGCGTTGTCTTTGAAGCGCAAGACCCGGTCGAGGTGGGGGCTGTCCATGCGGCAGTTCTGCGCGAAGACGTTGCGGATATGGCCGGAGCATTCGCTGCCCAGCGTTACGCCGCCGTGGCCGTCCTTCATGATGCAGTTCTGGATGACGATATTCTCGGCAGGGGAGTGCGTGCGGCGCCCATCGGCGTTGCGGCCGCTCTTGATGGCGATGCAATCGTCGCCGGTCTGGAAGGTGCAGCCATCGATCAGCACATCCACGCTGGATTCCGGGTCGCAGCCGTCGTTGTTTGGTCCCAGTGTGGCGATCTTCACGCCGCGCACAGTGACGTTGTGGCACTGCACGGGGTGGATTTCGTACATCGGGGAGTTGATGATAGTGACGCCCTCGATCAACACGTTGCCGGAGCGGTAAGGCTGGATGAACATCGGCCGCAGGTAACCGCTTTCGCCGAAGACGCGCTGAGTCACGGGCACGCCGTTTTCGGCCATCTGGACGAGTTGGTCGCGGGCTTTCTGCTGGTTGGGGTCGCCCTGCTTCCAGCCGCAGTTGGTGCGGCCCTTCCAGGGCCACCAGTGGTCGCAATCGGCCTGGCCGTCCAGGGTGCCTTCGCCGGTGACGGCGATATTCTGCTGATCCATGGAATAAATGAAGGGCGAGTAGTTCATGCACTCCAGACCCTCGAAGCGGGTGAGGACGATGGGGTAGTGGCGCGGGTCGCGGCTGAAGCGGATGGTGGCGTCCTTGTTCAGGTGCAGGTTCACGCCGCTCTTCAGGTGGATGGCGCCGCTGAGGAAGACGCCCTCGGGAACCACCACGCTGCCGCCCGATTCGGCCGCCGCGTCAATGGCCTTGCGGAAGGCCTCGGTGCAATCCACCTGGCCGCCGGGCCGGGCGCCGTAGCGCGTGATTTCGAAGGTGTGGCTGGGGAATTGCGGCGGCCGGATGCGGCTCAGGATCATGGCCAGGCGGGCGAATGAATCGGCGGCGGAAGCACGCGGGCGCGGCAGCGCGGCGGCTCCCAAAGCGCACAAGGCTTGTCTGCGGGAAAAGGGGGGCATGTCAATCCGATGGTAACGGGCACCACCGGGCTGAAGCAAGCTGGCGAGCGTTACGCTTTAGCGCCGCTAAACGATGAGTTTCGTCCCGGAAAACCGCGGGGCTGGATGCCGCGGATTATAATTTGGGTGCGAATTCATGTTGACCCTCAATCGATTCTCACTTGGCGTAGGAGACCGTTTCGCGCACCAGGCCGCTGCGCAACTTCGCGCCTGCGTGCTCGCGGCGGAGCAGGGCGCGGAAATCATACCGGTTTGGAACAAATCCAACCGCGAGCACAATATCGTCGGGTCGCAACCCCCCAGCGTGCGCGCCGCCGCCGATGCCGCGGTGGCCCAACTGGGTTGGCGGAAGTCCTACCATGTGGATGCCGATCATATTGGCTTGAATACGGTGGACCGTTTCCTCGCGGCCAGCGATTTCTATACGCTGGACGTGGCGGAGGCCATCGGCCGGCCGGCCCCCGAGAGGGCGGTGGGGGCTTTTGTGGGCCGCCATCCCGAGCTGGTGGGACGCCTGTCTGTGCCCGGCATCGAGGAGCCGTTCGTCACCACCCCCGAATCCATCGAGCAGATCGCCCGCAAGTACCTGTTCGCGGTGCTACAGGCCGGCTGCATCTACCGGCACATCGCGGAACGCAAGGGCGAGGGGTTCATCACCGAAGTATCCATGGACGAGACCGACGAGCCGCAGACGCCGCCGCAATTGCTGGTGATCCTGGCAGCCATCGCCGACGAGCGGATTCCGATCCAGACCATAGCGCCTAAATTCACTGGCCGCTTCAATAAAGGAGTGGATTATGTGGGCGACCTGGCGCAGTTCGAAAAGGAATTCAACGACGACCTGGCGGTGATCGCTTACGCGGTCAACCAATATGAGCTTCCCGCCAATTTGAAGCTGAGCGTGCATTCGGGCAGCGACAAGTTCTCGATTTATGCGCCCATCCGCCGCGCTGTGCGGCGTTTCGGAGCGGGGGTGCACGTGAAGACCGCCGGGACCACCTGGCTGGAAGAGCTGATTGGCCTGGCCGAAGCCGGCGGCGAAGGGCTGGAGTTGGCGAAGAACGTTTACGGCAAAGCCTACGCGGGTCGCGAAGCGCTCTGCCAGCCGTACGCCACCGTCATCGACATTCACGAGGAGTGCTTGCCGCTGCCCGAAGAGGTGGCCGGCTGGACTTCGGAGCAGTACACCTCGGCGCTGCGGCACGACCAATCCAACCCTGCCTTCAACCCGGACCTGCGGCAGCTTCTGCACGTCGGTTTCAAGGTGGCCGCCAAAATGGGCGAGAAGTATTTGCACATGCTGGACGAGTGCGAAGAGACCATCGCGCGCAACGTGACCACGAACCTGTTCGACCGGCACATCCGGCCGTTGTTCCTGGAGCAAGCTTGATCCGCCTGTTTTGTCTGTTGGGCGCCGCCGCTGCGCTGGCTGGCGCACAGGATACGCGAACCGTCACCGAGCCGGTGTTTCCCAAAAGCTGCGCGGTGCTGACTGCCAACCTCACCGCCATCGACGGCAACAAAACGATTGCCGGGGCGGATGAATCGCGCCTGGATACCGACCGCATCCAAAAGGCAATGGACGCCTGCCCCAAAGGCCAGGCGGTGGAACTGCGCGGCGGCGGCGGACACCACGCCTTTCTTACCGGACCGGTGGATTTGCGGTCCGGCGTCACCTTGCGAGTGACCCGCAGCGCGATTCTGTTCGGCTCGCGCGATGCGCGCCTTTACGATCTGCGTCCCGGCGCTTGCGGCACGGTAGACCAGCGCGGTCATGGCTGCAAGGCCATGCTTAACGGCGACCATATTGCGGGCGCCGCGGTGATGGGCGAGGGCACTATCGACGGGCGCGGCTGGGCCAAGGTATTGGGCAAGGACGTCTCGTGGTGGGAGCTGGCCGAACAGGCGCGCGCCGGCGGCAGCCAGAACTGCCCGCGCATCCTGGTGCTCTCGCACGCCGACAACTTCACGCTTTACAACGTGACGCTGAAGAACTCCGGCAACTTTCACGTGGCTTACAGCAACGGCGACGGATTCACGGCGTGGGGGGTCATTATCGATACGCCCAAAAACGCGCGCAATACTGACGGGATTGACCCCAGCGCATCGACCAACGTGACCATCACGCATTGCTACATCCACACGGGCGACGACCAGGTGGCCATTAAGGCCGGCGGACACGTTTCGCACGTGACTGTCGCGCACAACCATTTCTATACCGGCCACGGCATGTCGATCGGCAGCGAGACGTACGGCGGTGCGGATTCCATTCGCGTTACGGACCTTTCGATTGACGGCGCCGATAACGGCATCCGCATCAAATCCAACGCCACCCGCGGCGGGCTGGTTAAAGACGTGGTGTACAGCGACGTGTGCATCCGCGACACCAAGAACCCGATTTATATGGACTCGGTTTATGAGCACGTGGGTCGCGACGCGGGTAACCGGCTGCCGGAATTCACCGGCATCGTATTAAAGGATGTGCGGGTGGAGGGCGGCGGCAAGATCACCTTGCAGGGTTTCGATGAAAAGCGCCGGCTGGGCATGACGTTCGATAACGTACATTTCGATTCGCCGGGACAACTCAAGGTACTGGCCGAGCATGCCACGCTGACCGAAGGGCCGGGGCCGATGAACCTGAAAGTAAGCGGCGAAGATGTGAAGATCGAGGGGACTGCCGGGGCGGGAACTCCGAACGCCTGCACGGGTAAATTTGTGCCGCTGCCGGAGCGGTGATGGCAGGGCGGGCGGGGTAGCACTCCCTGGCGGTCGCGGCTCTGAAGCCTATCTCGTGATGTCGATTCCCAGTTTCTTCAGCTCCTCGGCATAGTAGCGCCGGTGCAGCAGATCCCACTCCTCGGTGCCCTCGGTGATTTCGCGCTTCTGGCTGCGGATCTTCTGCCGGGAGGCGCGGTCGACCTTCTCTTCAGCCACCAGCAATTCGGTCATGACTTTCAGAATCATCAGCCGAACGTTGTTGGAGTCCTTGTCCTTGAAGCGGACGTCGTGGCTTTTGCGGAGCGAGTCGACCAGCTTATGGGAGATATCGGTGGCTTTATCGCGCGACAGCTTCATGGCGTCGCCGGTATCGCGGCCGGCCGCGCGGATCACCTTGCGCTGCTGGATCAGGGTGTTCTTGATGCGGCGAAACATCTCCTGGTAGCTCACGCCTTCGCGGCGCATGTACTCACTGTATTGGCTCAACAGGTCGCGGACCTCGTCATTGAGGCGGTCTTCCACGGCCAACTCCTCGTTAATGACGCCGGCGATTTTATCGGCCAAGCCTTCGGGCGAGGTGGTTTCAATGGTTCCTGGTATGAGCTTCTTGACGATTTGGCGCGAAAGATAGGCGACGAATTCTCGAGCGAGCAGCATTCTGTAAGGGTGAAAGGGCTAGTTTATCACGTAACATGGCGTAACGCCCGCAATGTAAACGGGACGAAGGCGGGACGAGGGGGAGAAGGCAAGGCGAAAACCACCGGGCAAGAGTACGGGGGAGTGATTGGCTCGCCGGCGCCGGGCCGGCGGTGAGAAAACAAACTCAAACCGAGGTGTGGTGAGCAATCGCTCATTTGCAGTGGAATGAAAGGTGTAGGATAGTATTACAACTGTCAATTTGGCGACTGCGCGTGGTCTGACGGGGCGCGGAAGCTCGGTTGCTGAGGAGCCCGGCGCACAAGGACGCGGGCAGGAGGGTTATGATGTTCGCGAACGGCCCATCTGTAGCGGCTGTCGAAGATCCCTTGACTTACTTGCCTCGTAAGCCGGTTCAGGAGTTTGCCAGGCGGCAAGTGATTTACGATGCACAGCGGCCGACCGGCTGCCTGTACCTGGTGATCCTCGGACGAGTTACAGTCCGGCTGAATTCCGATGATGGCTACCAGACGATCGCGCGGATTATCTGCGCGGAGGGTATCTTTGGCGAATCGGCGCTGATTGGGACGTCGGCGCGCGAAGAGACCGCGGTGGCGCTGGATGACGTGACGGCGATGGCGTGGTCGCGCGAGGAGATCGAGACGCAGATTGAGCGGGAGCCGCGCTTGGGCTTGGCCATGGCGCAATACATGGTGCGGCAATGCCTGGAGTTACAGGAGCGCATCGAGAGCCTGGCGATTCATAAGACGCCTGAGCGGATCATGCTGGCGCTGGCGCAGTTGGCGGGCGCCATGGGGACGCCCATGCCGGATAACGCCACCCGGATTCCCGCGATCACGCACCACACGCTGGCGGAATACGTGGGCACCTCGCGCGAAATCGTCACCTTCCAGTTGAACCGGCTGCGGCGCAAGGGATGCCTGCGGTATACGCGCAAGTACATTGACGTGTATGTGCCGGCGATCGACTCGGAGTTGCTCAGCCAGGGCGTGCAGCCTCCTGCCCGACAGGCGGCCGTCGGCCATCTGCGACAGGCGGCGACGTAGGGAAGGCATTTGCAAGATTGCGGCCGCTGAGCCGCGCGTTACCAAGCGGGCAAACTCGCGGTAGCCCCAACGGGCTGGAAACTGGCCCCTTTGGGGCTGCGTCCACCCGAGTAATGCGGCTTTCCGTCCTGTTTTCGGTGGTTCTGGTTCTGGCCGCGCCCGTGCGGGGCGAGGACCTCACGCTGAAAATTCCACCCCTCAAAACCTCCTTCCAGGCCGGGGGCCAGACCATTTCTGTGACCGCCTGGGGCACGCTTTCCGGTGCGTCGGCGGACGCGTTGCGGCTGGCGTTTACGGCCGATCTGGCCGGTTTGCAAGACAACATTACTCCGCTTCTGCGGGCGGAGTTGAACCGGTCGGACCGCTGCGGCGAGCGGCTCTCGGTAGATCACGCGGTGCTGGGCCCGTCAGAGCCGGTGGCCGTGCTGACCGTCAACCTGCGCTTCGAACGATGGGCCTGCGCCAAGGTGTTCGGCAAGGAGGCGGTGAAGCGGCTGGTGGGCGGAAACGGCTTGGTGCTGGTGACGTTGACGCCCTCCACCGGGCCGGAGGGAATCGGCATGGCGGCGGCGGTGAAAAAAATCGACGCCGACGGCTCACTGGGCGAAGTGCTGCGCTCGGGGTCGATGGGCGCTTCGGTGAAGGAGAAGATCGCCACGAGCATCCAGAATGCGATTCGCAAGAGCCTGGATTTGAAGGCCGCCCTGCCCGCGCGCGTGGGGGCGGCTGCGACGTTCGAGAGCGCGCGGTTCGTGAGCGGGCCGGAAGGCCACTTGTGGATTTCGGTGGGAGCGGCTCTGCACCTGTCGGCCGATGAGGTTCAGGCGCTGGCGCGGCAAATGCAGCCGCACTGAGCCGCGAGAGGCTTATTCATTGCGCAGGGTCCTGGCGGGGTCGATGCGCACGGCGCGGATGGCGGGCGGTAGCGCAGCCAACAGGGCGGTGGCCATGAGGGCGAGCAACGGCGCGAGGACGGCGGTCAGGTCGGTGGGCTTCACTTCGAAAAGCAGCGTCTCAAGGAAACGGCCGCTGGCCAAGCCCGCCGCCACACCGATGGCCGCGCCCAGCGAGACCATAACGGCGCCATCGGCGGTGACGCGGCGAACCACTTGTGCAGAGCGGGCGCCGAGCGCCATGCGGATGCCGATTTCACGGCGGCGCTGGGCCACGGCGTAGTTGAGCACGCCGTACAGGCCGATGGCGGCCAGCACCAGCGCCACGATGGCGAAGAAGAAGGACAGCAAGGCCAGCAGGCGCTCGTGAACCAGGCCCCAGTCAATGAAATTGGTTTGGGGCTGGATCTGGCGGACCAGGAAATCGGGGCGCGCGCACAGAATTTCACGGCGTAGCAGATGCGCGAGCGGGAGCGGGTCGCCCGCAGTGCGCACCAGGATGGATTGGTTCGCTCCGCTCAGCAGCGGCACGTAGACGATGGGGCGGGTGGGCTCGCGCAAGTTGGCATAGGCGGCGTCGCGCACGTAGCCGATAATTTCCAGGGGCGCGTAGATCCGATTGCCCACCCCCACTTCCACCGAGCGGCCGACCGGATCCTGACCGTTGAAGTAGGTCTGGACGAAGGCCTGGTTGACGATTCCGACGCCGGCTTCCGGCTGCCCATCCTTGAGCAGGGCATTGCCATCGCCGTCGCGAAAGTCGCGTCCCTCGATCCAACCGATCCGCATGGTATCGAAGAAGGCCGGCGCGAAACTCAGGAAATAGGCCGTGCGCGGCTCGGGGCCCTGGCCGGGAACACGCACGGTGCGGGCCCAGGCATCGGCACTTAAGAGCGGGAAACTCGCCAGCGAGGCGGAAGTTACGCCCGGAAGCTGGCCCAGCCGCTCGGCCAACTGGGTCCACACGCTCGGGGGCTGAGATCCGGTGCCGGAATTGGCGTAGATCACCAAAACGTGCTGCGGGGAGAAGCCCAGCGGGCGGTTCGACAGGCGCTCGAAGGTGGTGACGAAGAGACCGGCGACGAATTGGACCAGGACGCAAAAGGCCATCTGCGCGGCGAGCAGGGCATTCATCAGCCGGCGGCGGGAGTGCGGGTCTCCTCCGCCCCGCAAAGCGCCGAGCGGTTGGACCGACGAAGCGCGCAACGCCGGCACGAGTCCGAACAGCACAGCGACCGCCAGCGCCAGAGCGGCGCTGAAGGCCGCGTCGCGCCAGCCGGTATGGAGCACCAAGCGGATGGGATCGCCAGAGACGTGCAGCATGGGCACCACCCAAGGCGCAGCCCACGAAGCGAAGAGCATACCGAGCGCGGACGCGATGGCTGCGAGAAGTGCGCTTTCAACCAGCACAAGCTGGATGAGCCGCCATCGCCCGGCGCCGATGGATACGCGCAGGGCCATCTCACGGGCGCGCGCGGCGGCCTGCGCGGCCAGCAGATTTCCGGTGTTGGCGCAGGCCAGCAGGAGGACCAGCACCACCAGGCCGGCCAGGATGAGCAGGGGGCGGCGGTATTCGTTTTGAATGCGCGACGCCCCCTGGGATGCCGGCAGAAGTTGCACTTTGCCGCCGAGATAACCGGCGAGCGCCCGCGGCGGAGCGTACTGGTGATTGCGGACCCACTCCTGGATGGAGCGGGCGTAGACGGCTTGCAGCGGCTGGCGGATTTGTTCGAGCGAGAACCCCGGCTTGGGGCGCACCCAGATGCGCACCCAACCCCATCCGCCGTTATCGATCACGCGCGCATTCATCATGTCGGGGATGAAGATGTCGGTGAACAGGCCGGGCTCGGTGCCGGTGAAGCCCTTGGGCGCCACGCCGACAATTTCGAAGCGATCGCCGCCGCGGCGCTCGGGGGGCAGGCCGTCGGATTCCTCGCTCATGCGGAACGTCTGGCCGAGGATGTGGGGATCGCGGCCGAAGCGGCGGGTCCAGTAATCGTAGCTGAGCACCGCGACCGGCTGCCGGCCGGGCGCCGTATCGTCATTCGGAGTGAGCAGGCGGCCAAGAGCCGGGCGCAATCCGAAAATGCCGAAGACGTTGCCGGAGACGTACTGGCGGTAGCGTTTCTCGGGTTCGCCTCCGGACGCGAAGAAGGCGTCCGCGCGGGTGTGAGTGGGGCCGACGACCATGAGATCGGCGCGATCGGCTACGGCGTCGCGGTAGTGGCGGAAGTCCGGGTAGCTGAAGGTGTCGAGATCGGCAGGGCGGCCTTCGCGGTCGGTGTAGCTGAGGGAGAGGAAGTGGAGCCGCTCGGAGTGGGCGATGGGCAGGGTGCGGAGGAGGACGGCATCCACCAGACGGAAGGCGGCGGTGGTGGCGCCGATGGCAAGCCCGAGCGAAAGGACGGCTGCGGCGCTGGCGGCGCGGTGCTTGTTCAGTTGGCGCCAGCCGAAGACCACGTCCTTGGCGAGGGATTCGAGCCAGGGCAGCAGTTTGAGGTCGCGGCTTTGCTCACGATAACGGAGGGCGCCGCCTAAAGCACGCTGCGCCTGGGCGGCGGGACGGCCGCGCTCGATGGCCTCGGCGAGGTGCGATTGCAACTCTTCGGCGATCTCGCGATCGAGGGCATCCTGGCGAAAGAGATTGGCAAAGCGGCGGATCCAGGACATGGCGATTCTCCTTCAGGCTCCTTCAGGCCAGTTTGAGGACGCGGGCCACCGCGCCGGTGACGGCCATCCAGCGCGCCTCCTCGCCGGCGAGTTGTTTGCGGCCGCGGGCGGTGAGCGAGTAGACGCGCGTGCGGCGGCCGTTGTCTTTGGTGACCCAGGCGGCGCGGATGAGACCGGCCTCCTCCATGCGGTGGAGCGCCGGGTAGAGCGAGCCTTCTTCCATGCGCAGGATGTCGTCCGAGAGCTGTTCGACCGCGGCCATGATGGCGTAGCCGTGGAGCGGCGCGCGGCGCGAGAGAATTTTCAGCACCAACAGGTCGAGGGAGCCTTGCAGAGCGTCGGTTCGGGCCATATGGAGATGTCTTAATATTAAGACATCTTAGCACAGGGGGACGATCGGGCAGCGGGGCTGGTCAAATGGCGACCGATTCCACG
Organism: Bryobacterales bacterium; assembly: GCA_963803725.1. GTDB lineage: Bacteria > Acidobacteriota > Terriglobia > Bryobacterales > Bryobacteraceae > JOPF133. The sequence goes on from CAWDOH010000014.1 coordinate 21,944, forward strand.
TAAGCCATAGGTATGGTGAGCGAGATCTCGCCGGCCTGGTTAGCGGCCTCGTCGAGCTTGTGCCGCAGGAGCAGAAACGTTTCGGATTCGCGGCCGGGCACCAGCTTCTTCCACGCGTCCAGAAAGGCGAGCTTGATGAAGTAGTGGTTGAGGAGAGCGGTGCCGTTGGCGAACCGCATCCGGGTGGTTTTTTCCACCACGCGCCGGACCGAAAAGCCGCCGTGTTCCAGTAAATCGCGGACGCCGGCAACGGTTGCCCGGTGACGGATATGCTCTTCAAGATTCCGGCGCGCTTCACGATCGCCCGAAACGCGCAGTACCGCGTCGAAGATGGCGTAGAACTCCTGCATGTGATCCTGCAGGTTGGTGGTCAGGGCCAGCACGGCGCCCGGCTTGGCCACCCGGCGGCATTCGCGGATGGACCCGGCGCGGTCTTCGAAGTTGTTCACACCGAGGTTGGACACGATCAGGTCGAAGGCTTGGTCCGCGAATGGCATGGTTGTCGCGCTGCCTTCATGCAGCGTTATGTTGGGCGTTTCGCGGCTGGCGATCTTCTCCGCCGCGCGGGCCAACGCGGCGCCCCAGGGATCGAGGCCGTGAACCTCGGCTGCTGGTCCGAGCCGTTCTGCCAGCTCGATGAGCGGAAATCCGGTGCCGCATCCGACATCGAGCGCGGTTTGTACGCCGGCCATGGGTACCTCGTCGAGCAGCAGCAAACCGAACATGGCCGACCAGAGCGGCAGCTCATCGTAGGCGGCGATCACGCGCGGTGACGAGAAATCGGGCACGAAGTGGAGAAAATCCGCGGAATCCATGACGCAAGTGTACACGCGGCGGCCGGCTTACTCGTGGCGCACGGCGGTCATGGGTTCGACGCGGGCAGCGCGCCGGGCCGGAATATAGGAGGCCGCCAGAGACACCGCCGCGATGGCGAGGCCCGCGACGGCCAGCGGCCAGACGCCCTGCGGCTTTAGATCCTGGACCACGCTGGCGGCCAGCGGCCGGCTCCAGAGCACCAGGAACGCTCCGGCGGCGGCTCCCGCGCCCACCATTCCCAGGGCGTCCCGCAGCACCAGCCGGCTGACGCTGGCTGCCGTCGCGCCGAGCGCCATGCGGACGCCGATTTCGTTAATCCGCCGCGTCACCGTGTAGGCCAGCAGGCCGTAGAGGCCGATACCGGCGAGCACCACGCCCAGGCAGCCGAAGAACTCGGAGAGGGTGGCGATCAGACGCTCGGGAACGATGTTCGAATCCACCTGATCGGCGAGCGTGGTGACCCTTTTTACAGGCACCGTCTTCAGGACGTCCCGCACAATCTGGCGCACCGTCCCGGCCAGCGATGGCGGGTCCACGGTGGTGCGCAGTTCGAACTGATGCAATAACCGGCTCTCCTGGAACATGTTGAAATAGATCGCGGGGTACGGAGCGTCCCGAAGCTCAAATGTTTTGGCGTCCCCAACCACGCCGATGATTTCGTAAGGCTGATCGCTGCCGAACCACCCGCCCTCCTTCGGGTTCCGGTCGATCGCGACGTGCCTGCCGATGGGGTTGACGCCGGGGAAATAGTGGCGCGCCATGGCCTGATTCACCATCGCGACGCGCGGCCGCACCATGTCCTGGAAGCTGAAATCGCGTCCGGCAACCAGCGGGATGCCCATGGTTTCGAAATATCGCGGCGATACAAAGGTCAAGGCCGTCATTTGCCGATTCTCCGGCCGGTCCACATGCCCTTCGGCGATCAGGTAGCGGCCTCCGGACCCGCAGCCTTGCAGCGGAGTACAGCCGCTGATGGAGGCCGAGCGCACCTGTGGAATGGCCTCCATGCGCGCCAGCAATTGCTGGTAGGGCGAGGCCAGTTGCTCTGGCGTGAATCCGCTGTGCGAGGGATCGAGAATCACCAGAAGCACGTGATCGCTGCGAAAGCCGAGGTCGAAATGGCGCAGGCGCGTGAGGTGATTCAGAAAGACGGCCGAAGCAGTCACCAGGAAGATGGAAAGAGCCACCTGAGCTGCCACCAGGCTCTTGCCGAACAGCCAGAGCCAGGTGTCGCCGCCTCGTCCGGTCTGTCGCAGGGCGGACGCGGGCGCGACCCGGAAGGCGTACCATGCCGGCGCGAGGCCGAACAGCAGTCCGGTGAACAGCGCGATTGCGGCGGTGAAGAGTACCAGGTTCAGGTCGGGGTGGACCTCGACATCGATGTGCTCAAAGGCGCGGCTGCTCGACATGATGCGCACCAGAACGCCGACGCCGTAATACGCCACCGCCACGCCGGCCAGCTCCAGAAAGAAGCAGCGATTCGGTGAGCATCTGCCCCATCAGCCGTCCGCGGCCGGCGCCGAGCCCGACACGGACGGCCAGTTCGCGCTGCCGCCCGGCAGATTGCGCCAGCAGCATGCTGGCCATGTTGATGCACGCCAGGAGCAGCAGCAGGCCCACCACGGCCGTCAATAGCAGAAGCGGTTTGCCGTATTGGTCGCGCACACGGGCCAAGCCCGCGCCGGCCGGCAACAGTTCCATCCTGGTTGCCACTCGCGGATTCAGGCGCAGGGCGCTTTGCATCTCCGGGTACAGCACGGCGATTTCGGCCTGCGCCTGCTGGATGGTCACGCCCGGCTTCAACCGCGCCAGCATGGTGAGATTTTCGTGCTCCACCGGAATCCAAAGGTCCGTCCGGGAGCCTACCCGCGGCCCGACGTACGTGCGCGGTGCGACCCCGATGATGATTTTCGGCGCGTCATTGTAGAACAGCCGCTTGCCCAGAATCGCCGGATCGCGATGGAACCGCCGGTTCCAATAAGACCAGCTCACCACCGCCACATCTCCAGCACCGCTTGCCGGGACATCCGCAGGGCCGATCAACCGCCCGATGGCAGGCTCCAGCCCGAGCACCTGAAAGTAGTTCCCTGGCACGTTTTCCTCGATCAAGGTTTCCGAATCGGAACCCGCCGTGCGGACCTGGGCCAGATTATCGAAGGACATGCCGGTGATCCCCGAGAACACGTGATTATGATCGCGGAGATACGCATATTTCTCCCATCCCCAATACCCTGGCCAATGAAGCTCGCTCGGGGAATTCCTGACCAGTTCCACGAGTTGCTCGGGATGCTGCACCGGGAGTTGGCGCAGCATGACGGTGTAGAACAGGCTGTAAATGGCGGTGTTGGCGCCGATGCCCAGGGCTAGCGAGAGGACGGCCACGGCGGTGAAGCCGGGGCTGCGCCGCATCAGCCTCAGGGCGTAGCGGAGGTCGTTCCAGAGCGTAACCATTAGAATGGTGATGCGGGTCCAAAGTTCCCGTGAGGAGGAGAGGCCGCCCCACGGCGCGCCGGCTTCGGGCGGCGGCTACTCTTCGCGGAGCGCGGCCATGGGGTCCACGCGGGTGGCGCGGCGGGCGGGGAACCAGGCGGCGGCCAAAGCCACGGCGAGCAGGATGGCGATAGCGGCGGCGATGGTGACGGGGTCGTTGGGGCCGATTCCGAAGAGCACGGTGACGAGGACGCGGCGCAGGGCAATGCAGCCCAGCAGGCCGGCCGCAACGCCCAATGCGGCCAAGCCGAGGGCGCGCGCGGCGATCATGCGGAAAACGCGGCCTCGCGACGCGCCCAAGGCCAGGCGGATGCCGATCTGGGAGCGGTTGGCGGTGACCAGATGCGACAGGACTCCGTAGAGTCCGATGGCCGCGAGCAACAGCGCCATGACGGCAAATCCTCCCAGGATTTCCATCTGAAAGCGCTGCTTGGAGAGCGAAGCGGCGAGCACGGAATCCATGGTGCGGGGCGCAGGCGCGGCATCCGGATTGACGGCGTGGATGGCCGCCCGCACGGGAGCGGCCAGCGCGGCGGGATCGAAGCGGCTCCGCACCACCAGGGTGCCTCCGCTAAGAAGTCCCTCGGATGGTTGCTGGGTGTAGCAGGCGTACGCCTGGGATTCAATAGCGTGCGTGAGGCCGTCCTGGCGGGTATCGGCGGCCACTCCGACGATGGTCAGCCAGTGCTCTTTGGATCCGCCGGTGAAGGAATCGAACCAGATGCGCTGGCCGATGGGATCTGCATTCGGAAAATAGGCGCGCGCCATTTCGGCGCTCACGATGGCCACGGGCTGGCTGGTTTCGGTGTCCTGTTCGGTGAATTCGCGGCCGCGCAGCAAGGGGATGCGCAGAGCTTTCAGATACCCGGGGCTGATGACGTTATAGAGGGCGTCGGCATCGCTCATATCGGCGCGGCGGTCCTCAATGAAGAAGTGACCGTCCGGGGCGCCTTCGATGGGCAAGCTGCGGGTGGTGCCTGCGGCTTCCACGCCCGGGAGGGCGCGCACGCGTTCCAGCAGGCTGCGGTACTGGAGAACCAGGCTTTGTGTGCGCTGATGCTCGAATTGCGTATCCGCGGTGAGGACGTGGTCAGCGCGGAAGCCGGGATCGACGGAGCGCACGTTCCAGAAGCTGCGCACCAGGAGGCCGGCTCCGGCCACCAGCACCAGAGACAGGCAGGCTTCGGAGATGACCAGTGTGGCCATGGTGCGCTCAGAACGCTTGCTGGCAGTAGCTGCACGCGACCCGGCTTTGAGGGCCGCATTCACGTTCATGGTGGAGGCGCGCCACGCCGGCAGAAGGCCAAACAGGATTCCGGCGCCGACGGAGACGGCCAAGGCGAAGAGGACTACACCACCATCCATGCGAATATCGCCGGCGCGCGGCATATCGGCTGGGAGCAGGACGCGGAGCAGGGCCATCGAAAAGCCAGCCAGGAGCAAGCCGGCCGCGCCGCCGGCGAAGCCCAGCAACAGGCTTTCGACAAGCATCTGGCGCACCAGGTGGGTGCGGCGGGCGCCGATGGCCATGCGGACGGCGAGTTCGCGCGAACGCGCCGTGACGCGCACCAACAGCAGGTTGGCGACATTGACACAGACGATCAGAAGGACGAAGCCGACAGCGCCGAAGAGCAGGAGGAGCGGCCTGCGCACGTCCCCGGCAACATGGGTCTTGAGCGAAACAACCGCGGCGTCTTTAGATTGAAACGGCGAGGGGTATTGTTGTTTGATACGGCGCTCAATGGCGCTGAGATCGGCCTGGGCGCGTTCCATCGGCACGCCGGGGCGGAGGCGCCCGATGACGCGCCAGTTGTGGCCGGTGCGATTGCCGATCTGGGGTGCGCCAAAAGTGGTCATGGGCATCCACAATTCGGCGCGCTCGGGAAAGCTGAACCCGGGCGGCATGATTCCGATGACCACGGGAGCCAGGCCGAAGAGGCGAATGCTGCGCCCGAGAACGTTGCGGTTGCCGCCGAAGGCGCGCTGCCACAGACCATAGCCGAGCACGACCACGGCAGGACCGCCCTCGACCTGCTCCTCATGCGAAAAGGTGCGCCCGACGATCGCGCCGGTTCCGAGGACCTTGAAGAAATCTTCGGTGACGGCAGCGCCGTAGCTGCTCTGGGGAACGTCGCTGCCGGCGACGACGGCGGGACCTTCCTCATCGGCGGCCAAGGCCGAGAAGCTGCGATTCTGCGATTGCCAATCCAGGAAATTCTGATAGGCGACCTGGGTGGGATGGCCGTGATCGTTGATTTCGGCGATCCAGGCAAGCCGGCTGGGGTCGGGGTACGGCAGGGGATTGAGCAGCACGGCCTTGACGACGCTGAATAGGGCGGTACCGGCGCCGGCCCCGAGCGCGACGGTGAGGATGGAAATCGCGGTCAGGCTGGGGACGCGGGCGAGCGCTCGGGCGCCGAAACGGATTTCTTGCAGCAGCATGAGGGGGCCAGATGCATGCAGCGCGCCACGGCAAGCGATTGGTAAAGCTGGGGAAGGCGCGGGCCGGGTGTGCGATTTTGGGAAGCGGCGAGCGGATGGGGACGCAATCGCGCGCTGGCTACAGGTTGAGCAGCAGGCGTTCGTAGGCCGTGGTGACGGCCTCCCAGGAATAGAGGGCATCGGCGCGCGCGGCGGCTTTCTGCCGGAAGGATTGGCGGTCGGCTTCGGGCATTTCGAGGAGGGATTGCATTTTGCGGGCGAGATCGGCGGGGGAGAAGGGAATTCCGGCGTCACCGGCGACCTCGGCGTTTTCCGGGGTGTCGCGGTAGAGGACCAGGTTGCCGCGGCCCATGGCCTCGATCAAGGCGGGGTGGGTGCCGCCTACTTCGGTGGCGTGGATGTAGGCGAAGCAGTGGGCGCCCAGCTCGCGATAGCCAGCGCCGTAGATGGCGCCGGGCAGGAGCACGCGCGGATCGGCGGTCTGGCGCACGCGGCGGATGTATTCGGCGGCATAGGGGGCATCGCCGACCAGCGCGAGTTTCATGGGGGTGTCGAGGGCCTCGAAGGCTTCGCGCACTTCAAGCGGGTGGTTCTCGGGCTCCAGGCGGCTGACGTAGAGGAAGTAGCGGCCGGGTTCCAGGCCCAGGCGTTCGAGAGCGGCATATCCGGCGTTGCGGACGGGATCGGCACCGTAGGGGATAAAGGTGCTCTCTTTGCCGTAGCGCTGGAGATAGTAATCGTGGATGGTGCGGGCGTCGGTGATGACGGCCGTGGGGCAGAAGGTGGCCAGCCATTCGGAGAAGAGGTACCAGAGTTTGGCCAGGCGATTCCACTTCTTGCGCATGCGTTCCAGGCCATCCACATTGAGCGCGACGGGCATGCCGAAGAGGCGCGGCAACAGGGTGAAGATGGCGTTGGCGCCGTTACAGTAGAGGGCCCGATCGGCGCGGTGGAACAGCAGGTGGAGAGTGGAGAAGAAGGTGTGGGCGAGCGTGTCGAAGTATTTATGGCGGATGGTGGGGAGATAGACCAGGCGCACGCCGCGGTACACCGGTTGCGGAGGGCGCTCGCGGCAGTAGACGATGACCTGATGGCCGCGGGCGGCGAGGCGGGTGGAGATTTCTTCGGCGAAGGTTTCGAATCCGCCGTAGTTGGCGGGAATGCCGCGGGTGCCGAGAAGAGCTAGGCGCACGGGGGGCGCCGTTATTCACCGCGGAGCACAGGCATCGATTGATGTCGATGTTCTCGGGGCGAGGAAACTCCCGACAGGCCAGCGGCGGGGCCCATTCGACGCGGAGACGCGGAGACGCGGAGCAAACGCGGAGAAGACCCAAGGTAAGGACAGGTCGCAGAGGGAGCGGAGTTTCCGGGGAGACGCGGAGGAAGCGCGGAGAAAACCTGGAGTGAACTTCGCGTAGTCTCCAGGCCCGGCGGACACACCGCGGCTCCGAGGTGAACAGCCGGGATCATTTGCCGACACGCGCGGCTTCGGCGCGGGAGAGCATGCGGGCCAATTTGCGCGGGGCCTGCTTGCTGACGGGGGCGTATTGGAACCAGCTCGCCATGTAAGCGTGGTCGACGCGGCGGCACGATTGGATCAGGCGGCGCTTGGCAACGATGCGATTCCAGTTGCGGCCCAGAAACCAGAAGGCTTTGAGCGAGGTGTGCTCCCAGAGCAGGCAACACAGAATCACGATGAGGTCGCGGCTGGTGATGGAAAACCAGTTGCGGGAATAGAGATTGCCGTCGATGTTCTTGATGCGCATCAGGAAGCGGTTCTTCACCGAGTGCATGTTGATTTCCGGCGGCAGGGCGCGGCGGTTTCCAGGAAGCACTTTACGTACGTGATAGCCGCGGGCGTAGGGTGCGTAGAGGCAGCGCCAGCCCATCAACTGGGCGCGCCAGGCCACGTCGGCATCCTCGCGGTAAACGAAGAAATCGGAGTCGAAGAATTCACCGTCGAGCGATATGTCGTCGATCATGGTGCGGCGGTAGAGGGCCGCGGCGGCGGTCGCGCCGAAGACATATTCGTATTGCAGGTAGTGGCCGTTGTCCACTTCCTGGCTGCCGCGATCCAAGTGGCGCAGCATGGGGTTGAAATAGATGCCGGTGGAATCGACCAGGGGTTTATCGGGGATTTCGAAGTGGGCGCTCATGGCCAGCAGTTTGCCGCAGACGGTTCCGATGCGGGAATCGAACTGCCCGGCGTCCACCAGCGCCTGAATGAAGTTGGGGAGCAACAGCACATCGGGATTCAGGGTGAGCACCCAATCACCGGTGGAGATTTTGACGGCTTGGTTCTGGGCAGCGGCGAAGCCCACATTTTCGTCGTTGTAGTAGACCTGGCAGCGGTCTTCGAACTGTTCCAGAATGTCGACCGTGCCATCGGTAGAGGCGTTATCGACGACGATGATCTCTTTGTGGGGGTACCGCTGGGCCAGCACCGATTCAAGGCAGCGCTTGATAAAACGGCCGCTATTGTAAGTCACTATCGTAACGGAGACGAAGTCGTTATGCGCCATGAACGAGAACCTGAGAGTCCGAGCATTTGGTACATCCGTAAAAGCTATGTTTGGGGGCGAGGCCAACGAGGCTCATCCCCCCAGCCGAATAAAAGGCATCGGCTGGCGAACCGCACGACTTTCCCGTAAACTGCAACAGGCTTCAGGCTCCGTCGGTACACCGCTTCGGCCATCATCCGCAGAATGGAGCCCGTTACTACGGCCAGGGACACGGCCCGGAAGGCCATCGGGCGAAAGTGCCTGGCTGAATATCTCAGTAGACTACCATACCAATAAAATTGGCGCATCTCTACTGTTAAGTGCGAGATTGAGTGGCTCCTGTATGTTTGGCAACAACCTGCGGCACGTAAAGGAGATGGTACCCGCGGCGGGCCGCGCGTTGGCAGAAATCGACGTCTTCGAACCAGAGGGGAAAAAACTCCTCGGCGAAGCCGCCGATTTCGCGCCAGACCGCATGGCGAACCATGAGCAGGGCGCCGGCGGGCTGCTCGACTTGGCGGGGCGTGGACGGGTCGAGATCCAGTTCCCGGTAGCGGCGGTTAATCGGGTTGCGAGGCCAGAGGCGATTCAGCAGAAGGGCCTCAGCGATCAAGGCCGCGGGCGTCGGGAAACGGCGCACCATGAATCCCACTTGCGGGCGGCCCTGGGAATCCAGCAGGCATCCGCCGGCAGCCGCTACGCCCGGCTGCGCGCAGGCAGCGCGCATGGGCTCCAGGTTGCTCGCCAGCACGGCATCGGGGTTCAGGAGGAGCACGTAGGGGCAATGCGAGAGCGCGGCGAAGCCCAGGTTGGCGGCGGTGGCGAAACCGCGATTGGAGGAATTGGCGATCGCGCGTATGCCGCGGCGCTCGATTTCGGCGAGCGTGCCATCGGACGAGGCGTTATCCACGACCACGATTGCGGCGCCGGTGGCGGCGGCGGCATCCAGGCAGCCGCCGATTTCGGCCTCCGAGTTGAACGTCACGATTACGATTCCGATATCGGCCATGAGTCAACCGGTACCGCCGCCGGCGAGGAGGAAATACAGACGCCAGTACGGGTCGAAGCCGGTGGAGGACTGAATCTGGCGGATGAGGCGCTCGTGCTCGCGCAGGATGCGGCGCAGGAGTTCCGGATCGGGCATCGTACTTTTCCTGCGAGCCGATGGAAAGGTGCGGATGCCCTGGAAGATGCCGCGGGCCCAGGCTGCGCCGGCGCCGTGACGCAGGGCCAGGCCGCCCCACAGCGAGTGGGCTACCAGGATCGGCCAGAGCCAGCGCAGCAGGCAGGCGCGCGGATAGTGGCGGGCGGCCAGCAGAATCTGGTTGCGTGCGATGCGGCACACAGTATCGGGGTGCCAGCGGCCCAGCGCGGCGCTGCCGCGGTGCCACGCCACGGCACCGGGCACGTATTGGCCGGTGAGCGAAAGGCGGGCGCAGCGCAACCCGAAATCCACATCTTCGAGATACGATTCGAAGGTCTCTTCCAGAACGCCCACGCGGTGGAACAGGTCGCGTCGAAACAGCGCCGCTGTCCAGGGGGCCGACCAGATGGCGCGCGCGGATTGGAATGCCGGCCCATCTTCGCGGCCGTTGCCCACGCGCCAGGCGGTAGCGCCACGGCAGACCGCGTCGAAGGCGGCATCGATGCGGTGGGGCGCGGCGGCTTTCAGAATGCGGCCGGTGGCGAACCAGGCGCCGGTTTCGGCGAGGGCTTCCAGGTAGTCGGGGGCCAGTTCCACGTCGCTGTTGAGCACGGCCACCCACTCGCCACGGCTTTCGGCGATGCCGCGGTTGACGGCCGGAGCGAAGCCGGCATTGCGGCCCATGGGGATGACGCGCGCGCCGCGGCTGCGAGCAAGCTCGGGCGCGCCATCGGTAGAGCCATTATCGACCACCAGGAGTTCGGCGGCCGGGTGGGTCTGGGCGTCCAGCGTATCGAGCAGGCGCGCCAGCAGCTCGCGGCCGTTCCACACCGGAATGATGGCGCTGATGCTCATCGGAAGAAGCGCTTTCGCACCAGGAACCACAGGTTCTGAACGCCATCGCGCCAGGGGTTGAGCTTACTCTCACCGAGGCGCGAGGAGTACAGAATGGTGATTTCGCCGAAGCGGATGGCGGGGTTGCGGATAGCCTCAATTTTGATCTCTTCGGAAAACGCCATGCCGTCGGATTCGAGCTTCATGTCGTTCAGGATGGAGCGGCGGAAGACCCACATGCCGGACTGCGAATCGCGCACCCAGCGGAGAAAGAGCACCGACATGGCGAGGGCCAGCACCAGGTTGCCGAAGCGACTGCGGCGGCTCATGGCACGGGGGTCCCGGACCGGGAAGCGGGAGGCGTTCAGGAAATCGACGTTGAGGTGCAGGAAGGCTTCGAGCAGGTAGGAAAGGGCATCGACGGGGTAGCTTTGGTCGCCATCGAGGGTGACGATGAGGTCTTTGGTGGCCACCAGGAAGCCGCGCTTGTAGGCCCGGCCGTAGCCGCGGACATCCTCGCGGATGACCTTGGCGCCGAGAGCGGCGGCGACTTCGGAGGTGCGGTCGGTGGAGGCGTTATCGACCACGATGACTTCGTCAACAAACTCGGGCATGGCGCGGAGGATCCGCTCGATGCCCTGTTCTTCATTGAGGCACGGGATGATGACGGTGAGGGATTGGCCTTTATACATGGCGGGGATGGAGTGTAGCTGAGGGCCTGGATTCACCGCGGAGCATACGTATCGACTGCTGTCGATATTCTCGGGGCGAGGAAACTCCCGACAGGCCAGCGGCGGGGCCCATTCGACGCGGGGGGTGCCCTCTGGGCCCGGAGACGCGGAGCAAACGCGGAGAAGACCCAAGGTCAGGACAGGTCGCAGAGGGAGCAGAGTTTCCGGAGAGACGCGGAGATACGGAGGAAGCGCGGAGAGCAGCAGAAGGAAGGGGGAGAGGAATCGGAGTTAATGGAGAGCTTCGAGGCCGGGGGACGGGCGGGGGCGTGTATTCGACGCGGAGACGCGGAGACGCGGAGGAAGCGCAGAGAGCACCAGAAGGAAGGAAGCGCGGAGGGATTGGAGGGCGCAGAGGGCGGAATGGGAGTGGCTGGTTCTGGGTGTTCTTTCTGTCTCCGGGTCTCCGCGTCGAGGCTTGGGGGGTTGCGTGGGTGCGGGGTGTTCGTCTTTTACGGCCCGTGGCGCGTCTGGATATCATGGAAGTCATGAAGCGGCTTGTGTGTCTCCTGTGCGGCTCGTGCGTGCTGTTTTCAGCGGAGCTTTCCGGCGTGCACGCGGTGTACCTTTTTCCGATGGCGCGGGGGATGGACCAGTACCTGGCGAACCGGTTGACCAACGACCATGTGTTCCGCGTCGTGACGGATCCGAAACTGGCCGATGCCTTCTTCAGTGACCGCCTGGGCGTGGCGTTCCAGGAGCAGCTGGACGCGGCCCTGCCCAAGCCGGCGCCGCCCAAAGAAGCGGCCAAGGACACTGCCAAGGAGACCGTCAAATCGGCCAATGGATCGCACTCCGTTACGGCCATGTTTACCGACCCGGTCAACAAGCTGGAAAACCCGGCGCTGAACTCTGCATTCGGTCGCGGCAAAGGAAATGTCTTTCTGGTGGACGCGAAGTCCCGCCAGGTGGTGTGGTCGACGTTCGATCCACCCAAGGACGACACCACCAAGCAATTGGATCGCACCGCCTCCGACATTGTAAATCGCATCAAGAAGGATCTGAATCCGGAGAAAAAGTAGCCCTCTTCCGGCGTACCAGGGCGCGGTATTCGTCCACCAGCCTGCCGGTGAGCACGGCCATATCCCAATGGGCCTCCACTTCGGCGCGCGCGCGGGCGGCCATTTCGGCGGCATTGTCGGGGTCTTCGAACAGGCCTAGGACGCGCTCCGCAAAGCCCGCGGGATCGTCGGCCAGGGCGCAGAATTCCCCATCCGCGGCCGCAAGGCCTTCGGCGCCGATGCGGGTGGAGACCACCGGGATGCCGGCGGCGAAAGCTTCCAACAACTTCACCCGCACGCCGGAGCCGCTGAGAATGGGGCACACGAAGACAGCATAGCGATCGAGCGGCTGGCGGACGTCTTCGACAAAGCCGACCATCTGGAGGGCGCCGGAGCGATCGGCGTAGGTATGGGCGGGCGGCGGGTCGGAGCCGACCATCAGGAGGCGCGCCTCGGGGCGGCCGGCCAGAATCAGCGGCATGACTTCGATTACGAACCAATCCAGCGCGGCGCGATTGGGGTCATGGCGGAAGCTGCCCAGGAAAAGCATGGTGAACGGCTCGCGGCCGCAGGGGCGGAAACTGTAGCGCGCGGTATCGATGCCGGCGCGCAGACCCTCGCGCAGCTTGGTCGCGAGGCGCGGGTTGAAGGAGAGCAGGTAGTCGCGGTTGGCGGGCGTGCAGACCTGCACCTGGTCGCAAAGGGGTAGAGTCTGGAGCTCGTAGCGCAAGGCGCGGAGGTATTCCACACGGGCTTTGAGATTGGCCACGGTTCCGGGCATATGGCCCAGGGCGCGGCCGACGGATTGGAAATAGATATCGTGCTCAAACAGCGCGCTGGGGATGCGGCGATAGTCGCCGCGGTATTGCGCCATAGGAGTGTATTCGAGCTGCACAAGGTCGATGCGCTTCAGGTAAATCTGGCGGTGGATGAGCCAGTCGAGATCTTCGTTGGCGAACTCGCGGACGGCGCGGGGGCGCAGGGAGCCGGCGCCGGGAGGATCGCCCGAGGGGCGGACCAGCCATTCGACGGAGGCGCAGAATTCGCGCAGCTCCTGGTTATCCTTTTCCTGCGAGGGCAATCCAGCAGCTCCACAACGTGCGTCTCGGTGAGGCAGGCCAACTCGCGCAGCGTCTGGTACATGAAGACGCCGCCGCCGTGCATCGGCGGGCAGACGGGGTAGGGGGAGACGAAGAGCACGCGCGGCCGCTCGGGCGCCGGTTCCATGGGGTGGAAGCGGTCGCGGAAATAACCGGCCATGGGGCGGCGGAAGGCTTCGGTGTCGCTGATGCGGGCGAGTTGGCGGGCCCGGAAACGCGAGCGGACGGCTTGCGGGAAGCTGGCGGAAGGCGCGCCAGTGGGCGGCCGGGTTGGGGCGTAGCGGCACATCGCCGAAGATCACGGCCAGCACGGCGCCGGCCCAGGCGAAGAAGAAATGCGCGATGAGGCGCGGCCACTCGTGGATGTTTTTCCAGCAGAACAGCAGGTAGTTTTTCTTCAGCACGGCCTGGATCTGGTCTTCGCGGAAACGCTTGCCGATGGTGCCGCGATGCTCGTGGTAGACCACGCTGCGCGGCTGGTAAGACACCTTCCAGCCGCGCTTCCAGGCCAGAAAGCCGAGGTCGGTGTCTTCCAGGTAGAAGGGCGCCAGCAGCTCATCGAAGCCGCCCAGTTCCAGGAATTTTTCGCGGTCGAAGGCGCACGAACCGCCGCCGCCGTAGAAGCAGGGGAACAGTCGGTCGACGGCCGGATCGATGCGGTGGCGGACGCGCAGGCCGCCATCCTGCCAGCAGGCCTGCGTGAGGCCGGTTTCCTCGCGGAGCTTGGCGGGGTCGCTGAAAAAAATCTGGCAGGCGACGGCGAAGACCTGGGGATCGGAGAAGCCTTCGAGCAGCGGCGCAAGGAAATCGGGCGCCACGCGCATATCGCTGTTCAGCAGGACCACGATGCGGTTGCGGGCGGCGCGGAAGCCGGCGTTGGAGCCGCCGCCGAAGCCGAGATTGGCGGGCAGCGCCAGCAGATTCACCTGCGGGAAGGCGGCGCGGACGAATTCGGCGCTGCCATCGGTGGAGCCGTTATCAACGACGATAATTTCGTTGCTCGGGATGGCCGGCCATGGCCTCAACCACCGAGGGCAGATATTTTTCGAGCAGGTCGTTGCCGTTCCAGTTGGGGATCACGATGGAGGCGGAGGTGGGCGGGGCGGCGGGCGCTCCCTCACGGTCGCGGCTCTGCGGCGCGTCGCGGGGCGGCGGCGCGTCAGCAGTTCGGGGCTGAACCCGAATTTTGCCGCGAGATCGGCGGCGGCCAGGGCCAGAATCGTCAGCAGCAACAGGAACGGCGAGATCAACACCAGCGGCAGCGCACGCAGGACGCGTTTCAGGAAAGCCATGTCAACTGGCCGGCAGCTCCGGGCCTAAGCCCACCTTGCGACCCAGGCTGACCCATCGCGAGCCGCGCACCAGGGCCACGAGCTGCGCCAGGCGGGCACCCTCCTCTTGCAGGCTGACGGCCCAGCGGGTACGCTCGTCGAGTTCCTGTTCGGTGTGGTGCAGGGCCTCGACGGCTTTGCCTAATTCGCCGGTCTGATGGCGCACCTCGGCGGTGAGGCGGGTTTCGGTGTCGATAGCCCACTGGGTCTTGTCGCGGATGTCGGCCTCCAACTCGGCCACTTTGGCGGCGTAACCTTCGGCCATCTGGCGGGCGGCCTCCTGCTCGCGAGCCAGTTCCTGTTGCAACTCCGCGATGCAGGCGGCGCGTTCGCCCAACTCGCGATTGAGCGACTCGGCCCAGCGGTTGCTGCGTTCCAGGGATTCCTTCTGCTCGGCGAAGAGGGCTAGCAACTCCTCGTGGCGGCGCTGGGCGTCGGCCAGCCAGTCGTTCTTCTGGGCGATTTCGCTATCGAGCAGGACGATGTGATGCTCGCGCTCCCGCAGCACATTGGCGGCGCGCGGCACATAGACGAAGGTCGGATTGCCCACCTGCGGCCGGTCGGCGCAGACTGCCAGGAAAAAGTGCGATTCGGCGGCCACGGCTTGGGCGGCCTCCACGCGGACTTCGGCGGTGTTGCCGGCTTCGTGCGGCTGAAACGTGATGCCCTCGGTATGGTTTTCGAGGTACATGGAGACGTGCGGGAAAAACAGCTTCAGTTCGCGGCGGAATTCGTCGAAATCGAATTCGTGCACATGGAACGGGTTGGCACCGGTGGACCCGCGCGATTCCTTGTAATACAGGCGATTGGGCGTGGAGACGAGGAACTGGCCGGCGGGCGTGAGCACGCGGCGCACTTCCAGCAGAAACTCGCGCCAGGCGTCCAGGTGCTCGATGATTTCGAAGGCCACTACCAGGTCGAAGGCGGCGTTGGGAAACGGCAGCGCGGCGCAGGAGGCTTTTTGGAATTCCAGATTAGGCGTCTGGTAGTGCTCGCGGGCGAAGGCGAGGGCTTCGGGGGCGCGGTCGATGCCCACCACGCGCTGGGCGGTGCGGGCCAGTTCGGCCGCACCGTAGCCCGCGCCGCATCCGGCATCCAGGACCCGCTTGCCCGAGGCCAGCCGCGCCGCGAACGTGTAGCGCGCCATGTGCTCGTTCAGCAGGTCCACATTGACCTGGTCGGGAATGACCCGCTCGCCGGTGAATTCAGCCAATGCGTTTCTCCAACAGGGGTTCGGGCGCGGCCTCGTCCGAAGCGGCTTCGCCACGAATGCGGGCGTTGACTTCGACCCGGCAGGGAAGGTGCAGATAGCCGTAGATCTCGGCTTCGGCGCGGCTCATTTGCAGGGTGAGGGCGTTATCGATCCAGTCGCACATGGTGTAGCCCATCAGGGTGCCATCGGCAATGGCGGGCGAAAAGGAAAACGAGGCCGGGTAAAGCTCCGGCAGGTCGACGTAGAAATCCACCGTGCAGACGTCGCCGGCCTGCATGGGGCGCAGCTCGTAGCCTTCGCGGGCGGTATTGGTGCCGGAAAAATCCATGCCCAACTGATTGCGCAGCATGAAGCCGGCGATGGGCAAGTGCACGTCTTCGACGGCGCGCACGCTGATGCGCACCAGGATGCGGGTGGCCGGGGTAAGCACGTGGAGCGGGCGGCCGCGCTCGTCGAAGACGCCGATGCCGATGACCTTGGCGCGGCCGTCGCCGTAGCGGTGGTCGATGTTGGGGATGGTTTCGATGACCTCGGGGGCCTGCATGCGGTCGGCGTGCGGCCGCGGTTCGTGAACAGCGGATTTGTGCAGCAGGTAGGCCGAGTCCTTTTCCACCATGGCGGCCAGGTAACGGGCGATGACCTTATCCGGCTCGCCGAGATTCGACCACGCGGCCGTGATCCAGCCAGAGCGCGCGGTCGCCGATGGCTTTGACATCGCTCACCGCGTGGGAGACGAACAGGATAGTGATGCCGCGCGCGCGCAGCTCGTGGACCTTGCGCATGCAGCGCTGGCGGAAGTAGATGTCGCCGACCGCGAGGGCTTCATCCACCAGCAGGATTTCGGGATCGACATTGATGGCCACGGCGAAGGCCAGCCGGACCACCATGCCGCTGGAATAGGTTTTCACCGGCTGGTTGATGAACTCGCCGATTTCGGCAAAGGTCTCGATATCCTTGTAGCGCCCATCGATCTGGCGGGTGGTGAGGCCGAGGATGGAGCCGTTCAGGTACACATTGTCGCGGCCGGTGAATTCGGGATTGAACCCGGCGCCCAATTCGAGCAGGGCGGAAACGCGGCCGGAAACTTCCACGGCGCCGGCGCTGGGCTGCAGGATGCCGGCCACGATTTGCAGCAAGGTGCTCTTGCCGGATCCGTTTTCGCCGACGATGCAGAAGGTTTCGCCGCGCTCGACTTCGAAGCTGACGTCGTGGAGAGCGAGGAAATCCTGGTGATGCTTGCGGCGCATGGGCGAGAGGAGTTCCTTGAGCCGGTCGCCCGGCGCGTCGTAGATCGCGTAACTCTTGGAGACGCTTTGGAATTCGAACGGCGTTCACGGCAATAGAAAGAAACACCAGTGTAACGGAAGTAGCAGGCGGGTTGCTTAGGCGAGCTGGAAACGCCGCAGGGACCCGTTTCGGCGCCTTACCGCGCGCCTCCGGGGGCGAAACGGATACGGTCTGACGGTACGGCAGCTTCCTCATCTTGTAGAATCAATCATTTACAGCCATCGAACGGTCAGAATCTGGCCTTGACTTAAATTTCCGGGCGGTCTTGCCGACTACTGCGGCACACGCTTCCTCTGTAGGCCTTCGTGTCTGCCCCGGTTGACACCGAGGCGCGATTTCATATAACACAGGGTTGGGGCGGGCGGCGGAATGCACGCACCCCCGGGAGGGTCCTGAACCATGTCGAATCAAGGTGTGTCGCGACGTCATTTCTTTTTTGGAACGCTGCTGGCGGGGGCTGTGCCGCGCGGCGGTTTCGGCAGCGTCGTCTCGCTGCGTGCGTTGGGGTACAAGCCGTTTTACGACAAGCTGAATGTCGCCTCGATCGGCTGCGGCGGGCAGGGCGGGGTGGATCTGAACGACGCCGCGCGCACGGAAAACATCGTGGCCCTGTGCGATGTGGACGATAAGCGCGCGGCGGACAATCTTAAACGCTACGACAGAGCGCCCAAGTACAAAGATTTCCGGGTGATGCTGGATAAAGAGGGCAAGAACATCGACGCCTGCACCATCGGCATCCCCGATTTCATGCACGCCACCGTGGCGCTGACCTGCATGCAGCACGGCAAACACGTGTACCTGGAGAAGCCCCTGACGCGCACCCCCTGGGAGGCGCGGCTACTGCAGGAAGCGGCCGTGAAATACAAGGTCGCGACGCAGATGGGCAACCAGGGATTTTCGCACGAGTGCAACCGGGTGGCGGCGGAGATGGTGTGGTCGGGCGCCATCGGCGATGTCACCGAGGTGCACATTTCGACTTCGCCGGGCACCCATCCTACGGGCCTTACGGCGCCGCCTCCCGAAGACCCGGTGCCCGCGACGCTGGCATGGGAGCCATGGCTGGGCGGTGCGGCGGAGCGTCCTTTCAGCGATGAGTACGTGCCGTACAACTGGCGTGGGTTTCTGGATTTCGGAACCGGACAGATCGGCAACTGGGCCACCCACACGGCCGGACCGGCGCAAACGGCGCTGCAGCTTGGCGCGCCCATCAGCCTGGAATGTATCGCGGTGGATGGCCGCAGCGGCATCACCTATCCCAACCGGGCCGTGGTTCGACTCGATTTTCCAGCACGCGGGGAGATGCCTCCGGTGAAGGTCTATTACCACGATGGCACGCGCACCAGCGACGCGGAAGCTTACCACGTGCCTGGGATGGAGAACGAAACGATTCTGCCGCCGACCAACAATCTGGCCGATAAGGGGCGGCCTACTGGGGGCCGCAGCGGAGCGGCGAGCGGAGGCCCGGGGCGACGAGGGGCTGCTGAAACCGCGGGAGCAGCTCCCGCGCGCGGCCGTTCCGGGAATAGCGGCGAGCGGCGCGGCGCGGGTGGCCCCGGCGTGCGGGTGTTTGGCGACCCGCCCAGTCCGCCGAAGCCCGGCATTCTGACCGGCAACGGCAGCGTGTTTATCGGGACCAAGGGCATCATGGCCACCACGCAGCGCGGAGAGGGAGTCTGGCTGCTGCCGGCGTCGCGGTGGGCCGATTACGTGCTGCCGCCGCAGCTTCTAACCCGCTCGCCCGGACACATGCTGGATTGGGTTCGCGCCTGCAAGGGCGGCGATCCGGGATGCTCGGACTTCAGCATCACGGCGCCGTACGCGGAGTGGCTGGCCCTGACCGCCATCGCCCTGCATGTGCCCGGGAAACTGGAGTGGGATAGCAGGAATCTGCGCTTCACCAATAGCCCGGAGGCCAACAAGTTCGTCAAACCGATGTTCCGCAAGGGGTGGGAGCTGAAGCTGTAGGTTTTGGGGAACGGGCCGGCATAGACCTCACCGTAGAGAGGCGGTTAGAGCGGAACAAGCGCGGAGAAACCGGAGTTGGAAATCCGAGGACGGGCGAATCTGCCGTCGCGAGTCACTGCCGGGAAAAGGCTGTTTAGCGGTGTCTCTGTATGTCACCGTACTCTTTGTGACTCGGGGGTAAATTACGAGACGGCGGAAAACTACAAACCAGACTGTTGTTTCCGGCTTGGCATGTGACATAATGTGAAATCTCACGCGCTCGCGGAATGATGATGAGTGACAACACTGTCAGCAGGCGGGCGGCCATCTTGGGGGCCGCGGCGCTTCCGGTAGCCGGTCTGGTTCATGCGCAATTGCGACCGCGCAGCGTGGTGATTTCGAGTGCGAACCGGAACAACGGCGGGATCAATTGCTGCGCCAAGGCCATGGAAATGATGAAAGCCGGCGGCGATACGCTGGACGCGGTAATCGCCGGCGTCAATATCGTCGAATTGGATCCACGCGACACGAGCGTGGGTTATGGCGGTCTTCCGAATGAAGACTGTGTTGTGGAACTGGACGCCAGTTGCATGCACGGGCCTTCGCGGCGCGGAGGAGCAGTGGGCGCGCTCCGCAATATCAAGACGGCGTCCAACGTGGCGCAGAAGGTAGCTCTGGAAACCGACCACATGATGCTGGTGGGCGAGGGTGCGCTGCGGTTTGCCAAGGCCTGGGGCTTCAAGGAAGAAGATCTGCTGACGGATGAATCGCGTACGCAGTGGCTGATCTGGAAACGCAGTCTACGCGACAAAAACGGGCACAGTTTTTGGGAATCGGGCGTGGATGCGCCACCCTCCAGGAAGGCCGCGGAGTTGCAAGACCTGAAGAAATTGTTTCCGCAGTACGGCGAGGAATTTCTGGAAGAGGCGTTGGAGAACGCCATCAATCCGCCGCACGGCACTATCAATTGCATCGCCATGAATGGGAAGGGCGAGATGTCGGCGGTAACCACCACCAGCGGGATGGCGTTCAAGATTCCCGGACGGGTGGGCGATTCGCCAATTATCGGCGGGGGCCTCTGGCTCGACCAGGATGTCGGCGGGGCCGGGTCCACGGGCCGCGGTGAAGAGAATTTGCGGGTGTGTGGCGCTCACACTGTTGTGGAGAATATGCGCCATGGCATGCCTCCCAAGGAGGCGGCGCTGGACGCGCTGAAGCGTGTTGCCCGCAATTTCGACAACGATGAGAAACGCCTTGCTGCGGTCGATCTCGACTTCTACGCGCTGCGCAAAGACGGAGAGTATGCAGCCGCGTCGCTGTGGGGGTCCAGGCAAGGAGAAAAACGCTTCGCTGTTTGCACCAGCGAACGCGAGAGTCGCCACGAACCATCGGCATACCTTTTGGAACGGAAGTAACTGAAGGATGTAGCACGGGAAAGCTGGATTTCCCGGCGACGGGTGTGCTGTATCCCGGAGATGTATAACTTAGGCCAGTGGGTTATATAAGTTGAAACAAATTCCCGATTTGCTCATCCAATGTTTTTTGGGAAAGCGTTGGGATGCTGAAACTAAAGATGCGAGACGGATGTTACAGCCGCCAGACAGTGCGGACTGATCACTAACGATGCCGCAGATTTTTCATCACAGCACCAATACCTTCGCGCGAATCACTATTTTCGGAGCGGTCTTCATATTGGGTTTTCTGACCTGGGTATTCGCGGAACTGGACCGCTCCAATTACGATACGCGCGCCACCGAGGCGCGGGAACAACCCGTGCCCTTCAGCCATGCGCACCACGCCGGCGCCATCGGAATCGATTGCCGGTACTGCCACACCACGGTAGAGACTTCCAGCTTCGCCAATATTCCGCCCACCAAGACGTGTATCAATTGCCACTCGCAGATCTGGGCGACCAGCCCGACGCTGGAGCCGGTGCGGGCGAGTTACCGGAACGGCACATCGATCCGCTGGACGCGCGTGAACGATCTGCCGGATTTTGTCTATTTCAATCACAGCATCCACATCAACAAGGGGATCGGTTGTGAGAGCTGCCACGGACGCGTGGACCGGATGCCTCTCACCTGGCAGGAGAACTCACTGGAAATGCAGTGGTGTCTGGGCTGCCACCGAAACCCCGAAAAATACGTGAGGCCGCGCGAATTCGTAACTAAGATGGGTTATCAGCCGGCGGGCGACCAGGAAACCATTGGGCGCCAGTTGATGGCCGAATACAAGATACAGGATGCGCGCGTGCTGACCAGTTGTTCCACTTGCCATCGATGAGCGACTTACCAAAGAAACTGGATCTGGCGGCTGTCCGGGAGAGCCTTGCGCAAGCCGCACGCGGTTCCGGACGGGAGTATTGGCGCAGCCTGGAGCACTTAGCCGCGACGCCTGAATTCGAGGAACTGCTGGAGCGGGAATTTCCGCGCCAGGCGGTCGGCTGGAGCGAGGACGAGGACCAGGTCAAGGGCCGGCGCAATTTTCTGAAGCTGATGGGCGCGTCGCTGGCGTTGGGCGGCTTAGCCGCTTGCACCCGCCAGCCCACCGAATACATCATGCCGTATATACGGCAGCCCGAGGAATTGATTCCGGGTAAGCCGCTGTTCTTTGCCACGGCCACTACGCTGAACGGCGTAGCGCACGGCGTCCTGGCGGAGAGCCACGAGGGACGGCCGACGAAGATCGAGGGTAACCCCGAGCATCCGGCCACACTGGGCGCTTGCGACAGCTTTTCGCAGGCGTCGGTGCTGCAGCTTTACGATCCGGACCGTTCGGCGACGGTGACCCAAGGCGGCGAAATTCGCTCGTGGGGCGCGTTTTTCGAGGTCTTGCGCGACGCGCTGGCGCAGCAAAAACTGAAGAAGGGCGCGGGCATTCGGATCCTGACCGAGACCATCACTTCGCCCACCATGGCGAACCAACTCGCCGCCATTCAGAAGCTGTATCCGGCGGCCAAGTGGCACCAATGGGAGCCGGCCGGCCCGCACAGCGCGCGGGCGGGCGCGAAGCAGGCCTTCGGGCAGTACGTCAACACGTATTACGACCTGAGCAACGCCAAGGTGGTGGTGGCGCTGGATTCCGATTTCCTGGCTTCCGGACCGGCCAGCCTGCGTTATGCACGCCAGTTTTCGCTGCGCCGCCGGGTGAACGATCAACAGCTCGAGATGAACCGGCTGTACGTGGTGGAGCCGATGCCCACACCGACGGGGTCCAAGGCCGACCACCGGCTGCCCTTGCGGGCCGCCGATATTGAGGAGTTTGCCTGGGCGCTGGCCACCGGCCTGGGCGTGGCGCAGGGTCCGAAGCAGGGAGATAACGGCGACATTTATAAATGGATCGGCGCAATTGCCAGGGACTTGCAGCGCAACAAGGGGGCGGGCCTGGTGATCGCGGGTGAGCAGCAGCCTCCGCTGGTACACGCCCTGGCGCACGCGATGAACGCCGATATGGGTAACGTTGGGAAGACGGTGTTTTATAGCGATCCCATCGAGGTGAACCCGGTTGACCAGCTTGCTTCTTTGCGGGACCTGATGAACGATCTGAACGCCGGCGCGGTGGATGTGCTGCTGATCTTGGGCGGCAATCCGGCCTTCAACGCGCCGGTGGATTTCGGCATGGCCGACGCAATCGCCAAAGCGAACCTGCGCGCCCACCTGAGCCTCTACGCGGATGAGACGTCGGCGCTTTGCGAATGGAATCTGCCGGAAACGCATTACTTGGAAAGCTGGGGCGACGTGCGCACATTCAACGGCACGGCTACGATTCAGCAGCCTCTGATCCAGCCTTTGTACGACGGGCGCTCGGCGATCCAGGTGCTGCAGATGCTCACCGAAACGCCTGAGGCGGGCGGCTATGAAATCGTCAAAGGCTATTGGGCCGGGCAGCACACAGGCGCGGATTTCGAGGCGTGGTGGCGGCTGGCAGTACACGATGGCGTGATTGCCGGCTCGGCGCTGCCGGCCAAGACACCGACGATCCAGGGCGCGGCGATTTCGCAGCGGCCGCAGCCGAACCGTCTGGGCGGCAAACTGGAGGCGATTTTCCGGCCGGACCCCACCATCTATGACGGGCGGTTCGCCAACAATGGCTGGCTTCAGGAACTGCCCAAGCCGATCACCAAGCTTACCTGGGACAACGCCGCGATCATCAGTCCGGCCACTGCGCACCGTCTGAACGTGGCTACGGGCGATATGTTGCGGTTGACTTATCAGGGACGCAGCCTGAATGCGCCGGCTTGGGTGCAACCCGGCCACATCGATGGCGCAGTCACTCTGCATCTGGGTTACGGGCGCACCAGGGCGGGACACGTGGGAAACGGCATGGGATTCGATCCCTACGGCCTGCGTAGCTCCAAAGCGCTGTGGAATGACAATGGACTAGAGGCGGTGAAGATTTCCGGCTCGTATCTCTTCGCCACCACCCAAAACGATCACATCCTGGACACGCGGCGGCACATTATTCAAAGCGGCACGCTGCAGGATTACAAGAAGGATCCGGCATCCGTCCTGGAGGGCATCGAGACACCTCCAGCCGGCCTGACGCTATATCCGGCGTGGCAGTACCAGGGCTACGCCTGGGGCATGGCTATCGATTTGAACACCTGCACGGGCTGCAGCGCCTGCGTGGTAGCCTGCGTGGCAGAGAACAACATCGCCGTGGTGGGTAAGGACCAGGTGCGCCGCAGCCGCGCCATGCATTGGATCCGCGTGGACACTTACTATAACGGCGAAGTCAACAATCCGGACA
Organism: Bryobacterales bacterium; assembly: GCA_963803725.1. GTDB lineage: Bacteria > Acidobacteriota > Terriglobia > Bryobacterales > Bryobacteraceae > JOPF133. The sequence continues at coordinate 45,527 of CAWDOH010000014.1, forward strand.
TTTACAACCAGCCGCTGCCGTGCATGCAGTGCGAAGACGCTCCCTGCGAGCTGGTCTGCCCGGTGCAGGCCACCAATCATAGCTCCGAGGGCCTCAACGACATGGTCTATAACCGCTGCGTGGGGACGCGGTATTGCTCGAATAACTGCCCCTACAAGGTGCGGCGGTTTAATTTCTATCTGTTTTCGGATTACGAAACGCCCAGTTTGAAGCTGCTGCATAACCCCGACGTCACCGTACGCAGCCGGGGTGTGATGGAGAAATGCACTTACTGCGTGCAGCGCATCAATTATGCCAAGATCGAGGCCGAAAAACAGAACCGGAAAGTACGGGAGGGCGATATTCAGACGGCCTGCCAGGCCACCTGCCCTACCGAGGCGATCGTGTTCGGCAACCTGAACGATCCGAACAGCCGGGTATCGCAAATGAAGGCCGAAAAACGCAATTACGGCCTCCTGGCGGACCTGAATACGCGGCCGCGCACCAGTTACCTGGCAACCTTGCGTAATCCCAATCCGGAGGTGGAGGGCTAGGTCGCCATGGCTGACGAACCACAAGTGATCGAACCAACGGCGCCCAGGGCGATTATTGCCCCTGGTTACACCTTCGGCACCGTTACCGACCAGATTGCCACAGTGGTACTTACCGGGAAGACCCCGGTCTTCTGGATGGCGTGCTTCAGCGTGGGCTTGGGGCTGCTGTTTCTGTTCCTTTACGCCGTGGCGCTGCTGCTGGCCAAAGGCGTGGGCATCTGGGGCCTCCGCACGCCCGTAATGTGGGGTTTCGCCATCACTAACTTCGTGTGGTGGATCGGAATCGGCCACGCGGGCACGCTGATATCGGCCATCCTGCTGCTGCTCAACCAGCGCTGGCGCAACTCCATCAACCGCTTTGCGGAGGCAATGACGCTGTTTGCGGTGGCCTGCGCGGGCATGTTTCCGCTGCTGCACCTCGGCCGGCCCTGGCTGTTCTACTGGCTGTTTCCCTACCCCAACACCATGGGCGTACAGCCCAATTTCCGCAGCCCGCTGGTGTGGGACGTGTTCGCCGTATCCACGTATGCCACGGTGTCGCTGCTGTTCTGGTATGTCGGCCTGATGCCCGACCTGGCCACGCTGCGCGACCGCACGACCAGCCGCATTGCAAGGTTCACTTACGGCATCATGGCCATGGGCTGGCGCGGCTCGGCGAAGCATTGGAGCATCTACGAAACCGCCAGCCTGCTGCTGGCAGGATTGGCGACGCCTCTGGTGCTCTCGGTCCACACGGTGGTGAGCTTCGACTTCACCATCGCCATCGTGCCGGGGTGGCACAGCACCTTCTTCCCGCCGTATTTCGTGGCGGGGGCTATTTACTCCGGATTCGCTATGGTGCTGGCGCTGGCTATTCCTCTACGGTCGGTCTATGGATTACAGGGACTGATCACCGATAAGCACCTGGATAACTCCGCCAAGGTGATGCTGGCCACCGGGCAGATCGTGGCCTACGCCTATATCCTGGAGACCTTCACCGCCTGGTATAGCGGCAATGTGTATGAGAGTGCGGCGATCTGGAACCGCATGACCGGTCCCTATGCCCCGGCTTACTGGCTGCTGATTACTTGCAACATCATCCTGCCGCAGGCGTTGTGGTTCAAACGCATCCGCTCCAATCCGGTGCTGTTGTTCATCTGGTCGCTGATCGTGCTGGTGGGAATGTGGCTGGAGCGCTTTGTGATCATCGTGAGCAGCCTGGCGCAGGACTTTCTGCCATCGTCCTGGTCGGTCTTCGTGCCCACGCGGTGGGACTGGGCTACTTACTTCGGCACCATCGGGCTGTTCCTGTTCCTCTTTTTCGCGTTCATTCGCCTGCTTCCCATGATCTCAATTTTTGAGGTCCGCACCCTGCTGCCGCAGGCACAGGTGAAGGAGGAGGTGCGCGGTTGATCAAACCGATTTACGGCTTGATGGCGGAATTCGATAACCCAACCGGTCTGGTGAACGCCGCCCGCGCGGCGCGGGAAAAAGGCTATCGCAAGCTGGACGCTTACACGCCCTTTCCTATCGAAGAGCTGACGGACGCCCTGCATTTGCACCACAACAAGCTGCCCCTGATCGTGTTGTGCGGCGGAATTCTGGGCGGGCTGACCGGCTTTCTGATGCAGTATTACGTAACGGTGATTTATTTTCCCATCAACGTCGCTGGACGTCCTCTGGATAGCTGGCCGGCGTACATTATCATCACTTTCGAGCTGACGATTCTGTTCGCGGCGATTTCGGCCGTGCTGGGCCTGCTGGCGTTGTGCGGGTTGCCCATGCCTTATCACCCTTCCTTTAATGTGCCGCGATTCGCGCTGGCCTCGCGGAACCGGTTCTTTTTGTGCATCGAGGCCGAGGACCCGCTCTTCGATCACGATCAGACCATTGCGTTTCTGGAAACCCTGGAGCCGCGGGAGGTGTCCGAAGTTGCGCACTGAGTACGGATCGAATACCGATTCACCGCGACGTGCCGGCGACCGCATATTCGGGCAGGCGGGGTCCTCACCGCGAAGCCTCCACGCCGACGGGCGTCGTCGTTTATGGAACCAGAAGGTGGCGTGCGGAGACTGCCTTGACGCGGAGACGCGGAGGCGCGGAGGAAGGCCAAGAGAGGTCGAAATGTCTTCTCCGCTCCTTCGCGCCTTCGCGTCAGGCTTTTGGGGTCGGTTGGAGATGTCTCTGGAGAGACGCGGAGGTTGCGCGGAGAAACCCCTAAGCAGGGTTTCTCCGCGGGTTCTCCGTGTTCTCTGCGTCTCCGCGGTGAGCCTGATGGCTGTACTTTCCACCGGCTGCCGGCAGGACATGCAGAATCAGCCCAAATACATCCCGCTGCGGCCGACCGATTTCTTCGGTGACGGGCGCTCCGAACGGCCGCTGGTGGAAGGCACGGTGGCCCGGGGCCATCTGGACGACGATACGGCTTACTTTACCGGCAAGGGTCCGGACGGCAAGCCGCTCGACACTTTTCCTTTTGCGGTAACCAAGGATGTGATCCTGCGCGGACAGGACCGCTTCAACGTTTACTGCTCGCCCTGTCACGACCGCTTAGGCAACGGCGATGGAATGGTGGTGCGGCGCGGTTATCGCAAGCCGCCTTCTTATCACATCGACCGGCTGCGGCAGGTACCCAACGGTTATATCTACGACGTGATCACCAACGGATTCGGCGCCATGCCGGATTATTCCGCCCAGATCCCACCGGCCGACCGTTGGGCAATTGTGGCCTACGTGCGGGCCCTGCAACTGAGCCAGAACGCCTCTATCAACGACGTTCCGGCAGCAGATCGCGGCCAGCTTGGCCAGGGAGGCGGGCAATGACCGCGCAGGGTCGGGATTTCACGGTCACCGGCGAACTCTCGACCGATATCGGCCAGTGGCGTACCCGGGCGCTGGTTGTGGGCCTGGTGGCGGCACTGCTTACGGCCCTCGGCTTCTTTCTGGTTTCGCCGTTTCAATTCTACCGGTCGTATCTGTGGTCCTACGTGTTTTACGTGGGCATTGCGCTGGGCCCCATGGCTTGGCTGATGCTGCAATATCTCACCGGCGGGGCCTGGGGCGTGGTGATTCGCCGTCCCGCGGAGGCGGCCGCGCGCACGCTGCCGCTAGTCGCGCTGCTGTTCGTGCCGATTGTCATCGGTATTCCCAATCTGTACGAGTGGTCGCACGCTAACATCGTGGCGGCCGACCCGGTGATGCGGCACAAGCAAATCTATCTCAACGTGCCGTTTTTCCTGGTGCGGGCGGTGGTTTACCTGGGTGCCTGGAATCTGCTTTCGTGGTATTTCAACTATTGGTCGGCGCGCGAGGACGAGGGGAACCGCGCGGCCCACGGCAAAATGGCCGCTCTGGCCGGGCCGGGTATTATCTTCTGGGGATTCAGCATCACCTTCATGGCGGTGGATTGGGTGCTCTCGCTCAACCCACACTGGTTTTCCACCATTTTCGGAATGCTCTTTATGGCGGGCCAGGGGTTGTCGGGGATGGCTTTTCTGATTACTGTGCTAGTGCTGCTGTCCTACCGCCGGCCGCTATCGGAGGTTCTCACGCCGCGCCACCTGCACGATCTTGGCAAACTGCTGCTGGCGCTGGTAATGGTGTGGGCTTACTTCTCGTTCTCGCAGTTCCTGATTATCTGGGCGGGTAACCTTCCCGATGAGATCACCTGGTATACGGCACGTCTGCGCGGCGGATGGCGCTACGTGGCGCTGGCCCTGGTGCTGGGTCACTTTGCGCTGCCGTTCGCACTGCTGCTCTCGCGCGATTTGAAGCGCAATTTCAAGCTGCTGGCCGGGATCGCGGTATTCATTCTGTGCATGCGCTACGTGGATGTCTACTGGCTGGTGGCGCCGGATTTTTCGAAAGGCAAATTTACGGTAAGTTGGATGGATTTTACGGCGCCGGTGGCGTTAGGCGGAATCTGGCTGTGGTATTTCCTTTCGCAGCTTGTGAAGCGCCCGCTGCTGCCGCTGGGCGATCCGCACCTGGAGGAGGCTTTGCAACATGGCCGGGAATAACCCAGAGCACGGCGAACACGACGTCCAGCCGCCGCCTGTCGAAAAACCGGAAGAGGAGCCGGCAGCCGGCCATGAGATGCGCGATGTCAATGCCTGGGCCGTGGGTAAGTTCGCCATCGCCCTGGTGTTGTTATGCATCTTCTCAATGGTGCTGTTACTGGGCTACTTCCGGTATTTGGAGAACACCACGGCGCCTCTTGCGACCGGCACGCGCCCGGTACCGCCGGAGCCGCGGTTGGAGTCGACCCCGGTTCAGGACTTGAAGGCCATGCACGACGCCGAAGATAAGATCCTCAACGGCTACGGATGGGTAGATCAATCCAATGGCGTGGTGCGGATTCCGATCGCCAAAGCCATCGATCTGCTGGCCCAGCGGGGTCTTCCCTCACGTCCCCAGAATGGCGTCCAAAGCGCCAGTACTGCCAGCATCCCCACCGAAAGCGGCCTGGGTGAAAAGGTGCAGCAGGTTGGCGGTCCGCTGGCCGGGATTTCGAAATGACAACCATGGAAAGGAACTTTCTTATTACGTTCGCGGGCGCCGCGTTGGCGGCGTTCGCCCAGCCGGGACAGCCGGCGCCGGTACAACCCACTATCAGCATGCAGGACTCGCATCTGCGGCCCGCCCTCCCCGGCGCGCTGCAGGGGGTCGGCATCGATCAGCGGCTCGATCAGCAGATGCCGCTGGGGTTGACCTTCCGCGACGAATTCGGCCGCGATGTACAGCTCTCCTCGTTTTTCCACGGCAAGCCGGTGATCCTGGCGCTGGTGTATTACCGCTGCCCAATGCTCTGCACGCAGATTCTGAACGGCCTGGAGAGCAGCCTGAAAGCCGTGTCTTTCATGCCCGGGCGGGATTTTGAAGTGGTCGCCGTCAGCTTCGACCCGAAGGACACGCCCGAGCTGGCGGCATCCAAGAAACAGTTGTACCTGCGGCGCTACGGCCGGCCAGGCTCGGCCAACGGCTGGCACTTCCTGACCGGCGACGAAACTAACATTCACGCTTTGACCGAGGCAGTGGGTTATCACGTCAAGTACGATCCCTCCACCGACCAATTGGCGCACGCCAGCGGAATTATGATTGCCACGCCGGAAGGCCGGCTGTCGCGCTATTTTTACGGAGTCGAATACGCCCCGCGGGATTTACGGTTGGGGCTGGTGGAAGCATCTGCCAGCAAGATCGGAAGCCCGGTGGACCAGATCCTGCTGTTCTGTTATCACTACGACCCGGCCACGGGAAAATATGGCACCTTGGCCGTGGGCATGGTGCGCTACGCCGGCGGTGCATTCGTGCTGATCTGCGGCGGGTTTCTGGTTTTCGTTTTCGTGCGCGAATCGCGGGCCAAACATCTGCGGCGGGCTGGATAGTTCGAGATGGGAACTTTACCCTTATTTCCGGAACAGGCGTCCACCTTCGCCCCTGAAGTGGATCATTTGCTGTATTTCCTTCTGGCGGTCGCGGTGTTTTTTACCGTGGCGATTTTCGGAGCGATCTTCTACTTCGCCATCCGCTACCGGCGCCGCTCGGATCGCGAACTGCCCCTCGTCATCCACGGCGGGCTAACGCTCGAAATCCTGTGGTCGGTGATTCCGTTCGGCCTCACCATGGTGATGTTCACCTGGGGGGCGAGCATATTCTTCAATGAAAGCCGGCCGCCGGCGGATGCTCTGCAGATTTACGTGGTGGGCAAGCAATGGATGTGGAAACTGCAGCACCTGGAGGGGCAGCGTGAGATCGATGAACTGCACATCCCCATGGGTCGCGCCGTGCGGCTGACGATGACTTCGGAAGATGTCATCCACAGCTTTTTCGTGCCCGCCTTCCGTACCAAGGAGGACGTGGTGCCGGGCCGTTACTCCACCACCTGGTTCCAGCCGACCAAGCCGGGCAAATACCACCTGTTTTGCGCCGAGTATTGCGGGACGCGGCATTCCGGGATGATCGGCTGGGTGTATGTGATGGAGCCGCGCGATTACGAGAATTGGCTGAACGGGGGCGCGCCCTCGGGATCTTTGGCCGACCAGGGCGCCAAGCTGTTCGAAAGCCTGGCATGCTCGAATTGCCACAAGCCCGACGGGTCGGGCCGTTGCCCCACGCTGGTGGGCCTGTACGGCAAGAACGTGCAGCTTGCCAGCGGCGCCACGGTGAAAGCGGATGAGGGCTATATCCGCGAATCGATTCTGCAGCCCACGGCTAAGATTGTGGCCGGTTACCAGCCCTTGATGCCCACATTCCAGGGGTTGGTCACGGAGGAGGGCGTGCTGCAATTGGTCGAATATATCAAGTCCCTGGGTGCTCAACCGGGTGCGCCGGCGGGAGCGAGTGTCCCGGTGGTCGGCTCCCAACAAACGTTAGAAATATGATTACCACAGCGGTAGCAGAACGCGAACATTACTTAAATGCCAGCTATGGCATCAAATCGTGGCTTCTTACCAAGGACCACAAGCGCATCGCATTGCTGTACCTCGCCACCATCACCCTGTTCTTCTTCCTGGGCGGCGCTTTCGCCACGCTGATTCGCATTGAGTTATTGACGCCCCAAGGCGGCCTGGTCTCTTCGGAGACTTATAACAAGCTGTTCACCATGCACGGCGTGACGATGATTTTCTTCTTCCTCATTCCGTCCATCCCCGCCACGCTAGGGAATTTCTTCCTTCCGATGATGATCGGCGCGCGCGACCTGGCCTTTCCGCGCATCAACCTGCTCAGCTGGTATCTGTTGATCATCGGCGGCGCGCTGGCCCTGTTCGCCATGCTGGCGGGCGGCGTGGATACCGGCTGGACCTTTTACACGCCCTATAGCACCACTTACTCGAACTCCTGGGTGATCGCTACGGCGCTAGGGATTTTCGTCGCCGGTTTTTCCTCGATTCTGACCGGCCTGAACTTCATCGTCACGGTGCACCGCATGCGCGCGCCGGGTATGACGTGGTTCCGCATGCCGCTATTCGTGTGGTCCAAGTATGCCACCGCGCTGATCCAGGTGCTGGGCACGCCCGTACTGGCGGTGACGCTGGTGCTGGTGTTCTGCGAGCGCGTCTTCCACATCGGCATCTTCGACCCGGCCCTGGGCGGCGATCCGGTGCTGTTCCAGCATCTCTTCTGGTTCTATTCGCACCCCGCCGTATACATCATGATCCTGCCCGCCATGGGAGTGGTCAGCGAGTTGATCTCGGTCTTCTCGCGCAAGCCGGTGTTCGGATACAGCTTCGTGGCCTTTTCGAGCGTGGCCATCGCGGTGGTCGGCTTCCTGGTCTGGGGCCATCACCTGTTCGTCAGCACCCAGTCCGTGTATGCCGGCATGGTCTTCTCGTTCCTGAGCTACTTCGTCGCCATTCCTTCGGCCATCAAGGTGTTTAACTGGACGGCCACGCTATATAAGGGATCGATTTCTTACGCCACCCCGATGCTCTATGCCTTTGGCTTCATCGGCCTGTTCACCATCGGTGGGCTTACCGGCCTCTTCGTGGCATCGCTGGGCATCGACGTCCATGTCACCGATACTTATTTCGTGGTCGCTCATTTCCACTACATCATGGTCGGCGGGGCGATCATGGGGTACATGGGCGGGCTGCATTACTGGTGGCCCAAGATGACCGGCCGGATGTATCCCGAAGGATGGGCCAAGCTCTCGGCGCTGGTCATCTTCCTGGGATTCAACCTGACCTTTTTCCCGCAGTTCATTCTGGGCTATCTGGGGATGCCCCGGCGCTATCACGTTTACCCGGATGAATTCCAGGTGCTGCACGTGCTTTCGACGGCCGGCGCCAGCGTTCTGGCGGTGGGCTACCTGATGCCGATGATCTACTTCATCTGGTCATTGCGCTACGGCGCGGTGGCACCGGCCAATCCCTGGGGTGCCACCGGCCTGGAGTGGAAAACCGCCTCGCCGCCGCCCGTGGAAAACTTCGAAGAGACACCGGTGGTTACCCACGAAGCCTACGATTACAGTACCGTGATGGGAGAGGTGATTGAAGTTGGCTAGCGAAGCTCACGTTCACGCGGAAACACTCGCCCTGCGCGAACAGTTCGATACCGCCGAACAGCAGCGGGACGCCTCCACGCTCGGGATGTGGGTCTTCCTCATCACCGAAATCATGTTCTTCGGGGGCATGTTCCTGGCTTACTCGGTGTACCGCACTTTCTATCCGCAGGTGTTCGCGGTAGCCTCCAGCAGCATGAACGCGGTCATCGGGGCAACCAATACCGGCGTGCTGTTGTGCAGCAGTTTCACCATGGTGATGGCGGTACGCGCCGCGCAGCTCGGGCAGCGGAAGGCGATCATCACCTTCCTGATTCTCACGCTGCTTCTGGGCCTCGCCTTCCTCGGCTTGAAGGGCTACGAATGGACCCTGAAGTTCGCAGAGCACCATGTTCCCGGGCCGTCCTTCCACCTCGACGGCGTGGACATGCAAGGGCCGGCGCAGATCTTCTTTTCGCTGTATTTCGCCATGACCGGCTTACACGCTCTCCACATGGTGGTGGGCGTGGGAATCCTCACTTGGCTCTTGATTGCCACCTACAAGGGAAAATTCACCGCCGAATACATGACCCCGGTGGATATCGCCGGCCTCTACTGGCACTTTGTCGATATCATCTGGATCTTTCTGTTCCCCCTTTTGTACCTGATCGACCGTCACCTGAAATGACTATGAGCCAACAAGTCGAACACGTCGATTCCGTAACAACCTATGCCGTGGTCTGGATCGTGCTGCTGATTCTGACCGCCGCGACCACTGCCGTGGCGTATGTGGACCTGGGAGCCTTCAGTGTAGTGGCGGCCCTGACCATTGCGGTGATCAAGATGCTACTGGTGGCGCTGTTCTTCATGCACCTGCGCCACAGTACACACCTTACCCGCCTGGTAGTGCTGGGTGGCCTGGTCTGGCTGATGATCCTGCTGATGCTGAGTTTCGCGGACTTTATGACGCGCGGCTGGACCGGCGTACCGGGACGCTAACATGGCTCTGCGGCCGGGTTACCGGGACGCCACTGGCCGCTAGCGAAATTGATAGAAAAGCCCGATTTCGGCTTTCCCGAATACGCTGCTGTACATGCTGCCGGTAGGCTTGTAGACCTTCACCTCAGCGCGCATCCCGAACTTGGCGCTCGAAAAGTAATAGCGCACGCCGCCGCCGAAGTTGACCGCGAAATCCGAGCCTCCCGGCTGGATGGCCGCCGGCAAAGTTTGAGTGGTGCCATCGGTATAAGTCAAGGTCGGCGTAACGGTTGTCTGCAGATGATGCAGTACGCCGGCGCCAAACGCCAGATACGGGACAAAGGGCTTCTCATGAATCGGAATGCGGATATGCACGCCTCCGTGAAAGTCGTAAAAACTGATATTCCGGTCGACGGACACCGAAGAGACTCCGGCAGGCAGACTCGATACCACAGGCGGACTGGCCACTTGCGGCAGATAGGTGAACTCTACGTAAGGCAGAATGTATTTGTTGGCCGCAACTGTGAAGTTGCCACCCGCCATGTATTGGGCGTTGACGATCCCATAACTTGCGCCCAGAAATGGTCCGACCTCAATACTTCCCGGCCGCAGGAACGAGACGCTTTGTCCGAAGGCAGCCGCCCCGCCCGCCAGGGCCAGCAACCCGATCCGAAGGGGAGTAACGGATAATCTCATTTAGCCTCTCTAAGTGTGAAATCCAACGCTGTGACGTTCCATTCTACAACGGAGGGCAAAACGCCGCACGGAAAAAAATGGCGGCAGCCACTCGACCGCCACTGTCACGGTCGGGCTGGTTTGCCCGGCTACGGTGATGACGACGGGTACGGCGGCTCCCGTTGTGATGCCCGCGGGCACCACCGCATTCACCTGGTAAAGCCCCGCGAAGCCGGGCGTCAAGCCGCCAAACGGTACCTGCCGACTACCGTCCCAGCAGCTTATGCGTCGCTGGAGTGTCCTCTAAAATGCACCGAAATCCCACTGCGTTACCGGTCGCGCCTTCCTTGCGCACCGAGATTCGCAGGTGCACGTCCGGCACGCTGTCGAACGATCCACCGCGAATCACGTGGCCCTTGCCTGTCTGGGGACCCAGGGGGTCGACCGGCGGCGATTGGCGATAGTAATCGCCGCTGTAGTTGTCCGAGACCCATTCCCAGACGTTGCCGGCCATGTCGTTGAGGCCCCAGTCACTGGCGTCGAAACTATGCACCGGCGCTACTTCGGAGAAAATGTCGCCGCCCTGCTTACCTTCGAAATTGGCTTTGTCGCGGCTGTTGGGGCCGTCGAACGGATAGATGGCGTCCTTGCCGGCGCGCGCGGCGTACTCCCACTCGGCCTCGGTTGGTAAGCGGCCTCCCGCCCAGGCGCAATACCCTTTGGCATCCTCCCAACTCACCTCGACCATGGGGTAATCGGGAGTCCGCCACTTGTTGTAAAAGAAGGGCGCGGAGGGCATCGAGAGTTTCTTCTTCTTCCCCTCGGACCGGGCTTGCAGATAGCGCTGGTAGGAACTCACCTGCACCTCATTGCGGCCCATCCAGATACCCTTAGTGATGGTCACCGGGTGCTGCGGCACTTCGTTCGGCAGGCAACGTTGATCGCCGGGCACGCAGCCCATCTTGAAACTGCCCGGCGGAATCCAGCGGTAGTCCTCGTGGTCCTTTGTATTGGTGGCGGGGAAACCGGGAGTGAGCGGCGCTTCCTTGATTACGGTGACCACTTCCGGCTTCGGCGGAGGAGGAGGCGGCGTAACCACCGGATCGTGGAAATAAAAGATCGCCGTGACGCTATCGGACACCAGAGGTATCTGGCTGCCGGTGATTTTGGCGACGGCGGCCCTGGCGTCCTCGAAAACTCCCCGCATCGGCATGCCCGTCTTGCCGATATTGGCTGCCACTTCCCGGGTAAATAGCCCAATGCCGGCGGGCGTCTGGACCACGTGCCCCGGCGAAGCGGCGAAGGCCAGCAGGGTCTGGTGGCTTTCATAGGGGTTAGGCTGCTGCACGCTGGCGTCGGTGGCCCCGCGGATAGGGACACTCAGGGCATATGGCGCATCCAACATAATCATCTTCAGACCCTGCGATTTCTTATCCAGCCGCTGCTGCACGGCCTTGAGCTGAATGGCCCGGCCGGACATCAGTCCGTCCGCGTTGGCGTCGAAATCGACCGGCAACAGGTAGTTGTCGTCGCTGTAGACTTCAGCCGCGTAACCGGAGAAGTATACGAACACCGTGTCGCCCTCATGAATGCGCTCCAGGAACTTCAAGAGCGCGTCGATGTACTGCTGGCGGGGGAGGTTTTCAGCATGGGTTACGTTGAAGCCGGCGCCGCGGAGCGCGGCCTCGAGCGCTGCGGTGTCCGCGACAGCCGCGGGCAGATGCGGAATGGATTGATATGACGTATTCCCCACCAGGAACGCGTAACGCCCCGGCCCATTCGGAGTACCGCTCGTTTGCGCTCGGGCCGCCAGGACCAGCGCCGCGGCCAACACCAATCGCCTGATCATGGAAACCGCATTCAATTCTACACCGGAAGCCCGCTACTTGATATCCCAGGTGAGGGAGAAGGACGAAAGTGGCGTACTGGACACATTGCGGACGCGCAACCGGCTGAATTTGTTGGCGGCGGCCGGCGGGTCGACAGCGGTTTCGGCGGCCGAGGTGCCTTTGGTGATGGTGACCTCGCAGCCGGGCAGCGCTTCTCCCGTCCAGGTTCCGGCAGCACCGCCCACGCTCTTCAGGGTTCTGCCCAGCAAGACGTAGCCGCCGGGGGGAAGCTCGCCGCTCCAGCCCAACCTTCCGTGGTCCACTCCGAACCAGGTACTGGCCTTACAATCCACGGCCTGATCGGTGACCGGCGGGTCGGCTGGCGCCACAACCTTGGGAGGGGCGGGCGGTGTGGATTTCGCGTCCGCTTTAGATGGCGTTTTCGGTTGCGGGGTCTCGACCGGTTCCGCCCTGGCCGTCTCGACCGGTTTCGGCGGTTCCTGCACGGTCACCTTGACATGCACATTCCTGCTGGCACCAGTCCCGGCAATCGTGAGTAGCCCGGAATACATGCCGGGAGCCAGGCGGTCGGGCGCGATGGAAACAGCCACCACACTGCCCTGGTCATCAGGCACGCGTTGGGCCACCACCCAGTCGTCGCTCTTGGACAAAGTCCAGGCGCCATCTGAAATGACCGTCAGCTTCTTCGGGCCAGGCACGGCGGTGCCTTTCTCCCACACGAAGGAAATCTGGTCCGCCGTAACCGTCACCGACCCCGCCGGCCGCCGGTGCGCGTTCCAATAGAGAAACCCCGCCAGCGCCACAATGGCCACCGGCAGCGCGGCGGCCGCCACTACCAGCCACTGTTTGCGACCGCGCGGGGCACGGTTATCGGGCGCCGGAATCGGCTCGGCCTGCTGCTTCAGGACGCCGTCCGCCCATTTGATCAGCTCGCGCAGGCGTGGCGTATCGGCTTGGACCAGCAGGCCGGTGGCGCCTTCCTTGACTCCCTGGGCGTCGCCCTTCCGGTAGAGTTTCTCCAACTGGGCCATCTGTTTGTCAATGCGTAGCCGCTCATCGCGCGATTTCTGTGCGGCCGCCAGGGATTCGCGGTACTCTTCCAGCGCGGGGTCGTTGGGAAACTGGCCCAGCAATTCGTCCAACCGGCGCAATGCGGCGTCGAATTTCAGCTCGCGCTCCAGCCTCTCCGCCTCCGCCCGTCCCTGGTCGTAAATCTGTTTACGCTCGGCGGCGTCCTTGGCCGCGGCCGCGGCGGCCAGGCCCTCTTCGAGCGCGGCATCCCGCGGGTATTCTTCCAGCAGCTCCCGGTAACGCTTGATGGCGGCATCGTGGGATCGCGCCGCGGCCAGTCTCTCGGCTTCGGCGCGGCCGCGGTCATAGGCCTGCCTGCGCTGCTCGGCAACACGCGCGGCTTTCACCGCCGCCAGCCCTTCCATCAGGGCGCGGTCGCCGGGATATTCCTTCAGCAAATCTTCGTAGCGGCGAATGGCGGCTTCGTAGGATCTCTCGGCGGCGAGCCTCTCGACGGCGGTCCGGCCGGCGGTGAGGGCTTGGGTGCGCAGGCTCTGGTCGCGGGCATCGATAGCGGCTCGCAGGTCGTCGGCCAGGCCGATATCCTCGGGGAACTTCTGCACCAGCGTTTGCAGCAAGGCAATCGCCTCAGAGGCCTTCCGCTCGCGCATCAGGCGTTCGGCCTCGCCGCGGCCGAGCGCGGCCTCCTTCCGGCGCTGATACTGCTCGCCGGCAGCGATCGCCGCCTTCAGGGCATCGGGCAGAAAAGGATCGTTGGGAAACTGCTGCAAGAGCGACTGGTATTTCGCTACCGCGCCCTGGAAATCGCGCGCCGCCAGCAGACGCTCGGCTTCAGCCCGCCCCTCCCTGTAGGCTTGCTTGCCATCGTATTCCTGCTTCAGCGCGACGACGGTTTTGAGATCTTCCGGGATGGCCGGCTCCTCGGGAAAACGCTTCTGCAAGCCTTGCAGCAGTTGGATGGCTTCGGCGAAATTCTTGCCGCGCAGGGCGTCGTCCACCGCCTTGCGCCCCAGTGCGTAAACCTGCTTGCGTTCGGCGGCGTCCCGGGCTGCGGCCGCCGCTGCCAGACCTTCTTCGAGCGCGGCGTCGCGCGGATATTGTTGCAGTAGCGTCCGGTAGCGCTCCACGGCGGCATCGTACGAGCGAGCCGCCACCAGCCGTTCGGCTTCGCCGCGCCCTCGCGCGTAGCCCTGTTTCCACTCGTCCGCGGCCTGGGCGGTTTTCACCGCCGCCAGCCCTTCCATCAGGACCTGATCGCCTGGATACTCCTTCAGTAAATCCTCGTAACGGCGAATGGCGGCTTCGTAAGACCGCTCGGCAGCCAGTTTTTCCGCTTCGGCGCGCCCGGCGATCAGGGCCCGGTTCCTCTGGGTCGCCAGGGCCGCACGTAAAAGCTCGGCCAGTGCGACATCCTCGGGAAACCGTTGGACCAGCTTCCGCAGCAAGACAATCGCCTCGGGAATCCGGTCCCGCAACAGGCGTTGCGCCTCGGCGCGGCCTTCAGCGGCTTCTTTGGTTCGCTGGTACTCTTCCTGGGCGGCGATGGCCGCTTTGCGGGCATCCGGCAGAAACGGATCGTTGGGGAACTGTTGCTCCAGTGCCTGGTATTGGGCAATGGCGCCCGCAAAATCGCGCGCCGCCAGCAGGCGCTCGGCTTCGGCTCGTCCGGCCGCGTAAGATTGTTTGCGATCATAGTCCTCTTTGGCGGCCCGAGCCGCTTTGAGATCTTCCCCTACCGCAAACTCTTCGGGGAACCGTTTTTGCAATTCTTCGAGCAACCAGATGGCTTTGGCGAAGTTCTTATTGCGGAGTAATTCGTCTGCCGCGGTCCGGCCGCGCGCCACGGTTTCGCCGCGGGCGGTGCGCTCCCTGGCCTCGCGCGCAATGCGAAGCTCCTCCTGCAACAAAGGATCTCCGGGGAAATCCGCCAGCAGGCTCTCCAGCGTCCGCACGGCGGCGTCGAACTGGCGCTCGCGCAGCAGGCGGCTGGCTTCCGCGCGGCCGGCGTCGTATTTCAGCTTGCGCTCCTCCGCCGTGCGCTGACGGACCACGTTGTTCAGCAGGTTGCGCGCGCTCGCGTCCTGCGGGTCGTGTTCGAGGATCGCCTGCAGCTCCCGCTCGGCCTCCGGCAGGGCGCGGTCGCGGATCTTTTCCTGCGCCGTTCGAAAGTGCTCCTGCCGAAAGACGGCCTTCTGCAATTGGGCATCGAGAGCGTCGAAACGGGGGTCGGGAGGGCAGTCGCGGCGCGCCCGGGCCAAGCCTTCTCCGGCGGCCTCCAACTGGCCCGCCTCCAGGCTGCGTTGGATGTCGGCGCAGGCGGATTCGATGGCCAGCAGGCTATCGGCCTCACTCTTCTTGCGCCGCATGTAGTCCGCAACCTCATTGAGCTTGGTCACGGCGGGATAGCGGCGCATCCCGTCTTCCACGATCTTCAGAGCACCGGTCCAATCGCGGTTGTCGGCCCGGCGGGCGGCTTCGGCGATCAATGCCGCGCTTTCGCGCTGAGCGGCGGCTTCGCGCTCCGCGCCCAGCCTCCGCTCCTCGATTTGCCCCTGATCGCGCAGCAGTTCCTCGCGCAGCCGGGCGACATCAACGGCGCCGGGATGATCGTGCTGCAACGCCGAGCAAAGTTCCAGCGCTTCCGGAATGGCGCCCTGCTCGCGGAGCCGGCGGCAGCGGGCCAGCCCCTCCTGCAAGCTCCGGCTTCTCTCGTCTTCGGCCTTGGCTGCGAGCACGGCCTGCAATAAGCGCAGCAGGCTCTCGTCGCCTGAATAGACCCCGAGGCCCTCTTCGATCACGTGGACCGCCGCATCGAAATCGCGATTCTGGGCTAATGCGCGGGCCTGGCGGATCAGCCGCTCCAGGGCGGCGGCGCGCTCGTCGGCGGCCAGTTCATCGCGCGCAAACCCCAGCAGACCGGCCAATTCGCTATCCGCCGGAAATTCGCGATGGATCGCTTCCAGCATGGCGATCGCCTCGGCGAAGGATCGTTTCTTGATCAGATTACGCGCCGCGGCCACCGCCGAAGCAACCTTTTCGCGAGCCTCCTTCTCGGCCTTCTGCCGCAGGGTCTGGCGGAGCAGTTCTTCGATGCGCTCGGTGCCGGGATAATCTTCCGCGGCCTTCCGCAGCAGTTCCACGGCTTCGTCGAACACCTCCATCACCAGCAGGCCTTTGGCGCGATTGATGGCTCGCTGGACGTTGCGCTCGCGGTCCCGCTGCCCCATTTCGCGCTGGACTTTGTCCAGCAGTTCCGCTGCATCCGGCGCCGTTGGGTCGGCGTTGACGGCACTGGTGGCTTGTTTGAAAGCTTCGGTGAGGTTCTGCAGCTCCAGGTGGTGGCGCGCTTCCAGAATGCAACGTTGGGCCATCTCGCTCTGCTGCTGCCTGGCTCGCAGCGCTTCCATTCGCTGGGTCAGCGAAGCGTCGCTCGGATCGAGAGACCGGGCTTTTTCCAGAGCCTGGAGGGCCCCTGGTAGTTTCTGGCGGCGGCCTGCGTTTCCACGGTCTCGAGCAATTTGTCGATCTTGGGCTTAACGGTCTGCCGCCGGAGAGCTTGCGCGATTCTTTCCCGCAGCCGAACGCCTTCGGCATTTCCGGGGTCGAGGTCCAGAATCGAGAGGATGATCGGCTGGGCTTCGGCGTACCGGCCGCCATCCACCAGGCCGGCCGCCTGCACGAGCAATCCGGTAGCCTGCTGGCGCTTCAATTCGCGCAATAAGGGAAGCGTGTCGTACTGAACCTCGGCCAGGCTTTGATAGCGGTTCTCGCGCTGCTTCGCCAGCAGCCGCAAGACAATCCGCTCCAGCGACTCGGGGCAATCCGGCACGAGGGACCTCACCCGCTCCGGATCCTGATTCATAATGCGGTACATCAGCGACTCGTTGCTCTGAGCCGCAAAAGGATGGCGCCCGGTCAGAATCTCGTAGTAGATGATGCCGTACGACCAGATATCCGACAGCGCGTCCACGGCGCCGTCACTGAGCTGTTCGGGGGCCATGTAGAGGACCGTGCCCACCAGGAAGCCGGTCTTGGTCACGCGAGTGTCATCCCGTTCGGTGAGGCGGGCGATCCCGAAGTCCAGGATCTTCACCGTTCCATCGCGTAGAACAATCACGTTGGCAGGCTTCACGTCGCGGTGCACAACGCCGGATTGGTGCGCGCAGTACAGGCCTTCGGCGATCTGCGACATGATATCGACCTTTTGCCACAGCGCCAGGGGTTGATCCTTGGCCGCCATGAGCCGTTGCAGGTCGCGGCCGTCCAGAAACTCCATCACCAGGTAGTGTTGCTGGCGGTCCTCGCCGAAATCGTAGATAGTGACGATGTTTCGGTGATGCAGGTTGCCCGCCGCGATTGCTTCGGTGCGAAAGCGGGCGATCATGCTGGGGTCGTCCAGCTCGGTCAGAACTTTGACCGCCACCTGCCGGTCCATCACCGGGTCGTAGGCGAGATAGACGTGGCCGAACCCGCCCCTTCCGAGTTCGCGCACCACTTTGTATCTGCCAATCTGCTCGATCATGCCTGGCCGACCATATCGGCATCTCGCATTATAAGGCTAAGGGGCCGCGGAGAAATATTCCGTGCATTCAAAACCAACCGCTTGCTGGCGCGCGCGGCTCAGAGCGCGGTCTGTCGCAGCCGCGACCGCAAGGAGCGGTAGGGTGCGTAGAAACATTTGTTCAGATTATTGTTCCGCGGCCCCGAAGGGCCCTGCCAATCGAACCGGGGCGATGGATTTGCGCCACCAGCGGCATCAGGGACCGATCCTGGCCACCGGATAAGCAGCCGAAACAACCGTTTCATCCAGGCCAGTACTCTCAAAATCTTTCGGTCACTATGGCCCTATCCGTGGACAAATTACGCTCCATATTACAGAATGTGTACTGCCATGATGCGGACGCTTCTGTTACTTTCGTTCGGCTATGCGGCTTATGGTCAGGGAATCATCACTACCGTAGCGGGGACGGACCTGGTTTTTCAAGGCAACGGTAGTTCCGCCGCGAGTGCGCCGCTGGGACGTCTCTCGCGCGTAACGGTGGATCCCAACGGCCGGCCGGTTTTCGCCGATCCCAACTATCACCTGATCTTTCGCGTAGAGACCAACGGCTCGATCACGGTGCTGGCCGGCAACAACGTGCAGGGACTGGCGGCGGGTCAATCGCTCAAATCGGGCGGCGGCTTCTCGGGCGATAGCGGTCCGGCCATTTACGCGGCGCTGAACCGGCCGGTGGGGGTGGCTTACGATGCGAGCGGCAACCTGTACATTGGCGACACGGCCAATAACCGCATCCGCATGGTCAATCCCCAAGGCATCATTACGACCATCGCGGGCAATGGGACGCCGGCGTTCACGGGGGACGGACCGGCGCTGGCCGAGTCGCTGAATTATCCCACCGATGTGGCTGTGGATGCCGCCGGCAACGTATACGTCAACGACAACCAGAATTACCGCATCCGCAAGATCACCCCGCAGGGCAGCATGACCACCATCGCCGGAACCGGCGTGGTAGGCATCTCCAGCGACAATATACCGGCCGCTGGGTCGCCCATCGGGGATGTGGAAGGGTTGGCCGTGGACGCCCAGGGCGACGTGTACTTCGCGGAATTCTCCACCAGCCGGGTGCGCCGCATTTCGGGCGGCACCCTGACCACCGTGGCGGGCACCGGAGTGGCGGGTTTCGGCGCGGACGGCCCGGCACTGGGGGTAGCGCTCAATTCTCCGGGCGGCGTGGCGGTGGATTCCAAAGGTGACGTATTCATCTCCGATACCGGCAACGAGCGGGTCATGAAACTCTCGGGCGGTACGCTGACTACCATTGCGGGCAACCATCAGCCGGGGTTTTCGGGGGACGGAGGGGCGGGAACGGCGGCCAGCCTGCATAATCCGTTCGGGCTGGCGGTTTCGCCCACCCTGGATATTTACATCGCCGACCGCGACAATTTCCGCGTCCGGCACCTGGATACGCAATACGTGATCACCACGGTGGCGGGCAACGGCCAGTTGATCGCGGGGCAGAACGGCGTGCCGGCCGGCCTGGCGGCGTTTCTGGACCCCTACGGCGTCAGCTTCAACGCGCAAGGCAGTATGCTGATCGCCGACACCGACAACAACGTCGTGCGCCAGTTGAGCACCAACGGCACCCTGGCCACCATCGCCGGCACCGGCGCGCAGGAAAGCTCGGGCGATGGAGGACCGGCCACGCAAGCCGGCCTGTTCGGCCCCTTTAGCGTGACGGCCGACATCCTGGGCAACTTGTTTCTGGCGATGGCCGATTCCGGCAGCATTCGCAAGATTACGAACGGCTCCATCTCCACGGTGCTGCCGGTCGCTTCCGTACCGGGATCCAGCCTCAATGTGCCGACTCAAACGGTGAAGGATTCTGCCGGCAACCTGTACATTGCCGATTTCGATGACAACCGGGTGGTGCTACTGGCGGCGAATGGCACTTTGACCCAGTTTCCAACCACATTCCTGCAGCCTGGCGGACTTGCGCTGGACAATGTGGGGAACATCTACGTGACGGAATTCGGCGGCGGGCGCGTGCAGCGGGTGTCGCTTTCAACGGGCGCGGCTACCATCGTGGCCGGCGGCGGAAACCTGGCGGGCACCGCGGCCGATGGCGGTCCAGCCACCCGGGCGCAACTGGAGCGGCCCGCGGGCGTGACTCTGGATAGCGCCGGCAATCTGTATTTCTCGGATTTTGGCGCCGCCGTGGTGCGCAAAGTGGCTCCCAACGGAACCATTTCGACGGTCGCCGGCAACGGGCTGGCCGGATACTTCGGCGATGGCGGACTGGCCACCAGCGCCTCGTTGAACGGTCCCTGGGGACTGGCGTTCGATTCCGCGGGGGCGTTGTACATCGCCGACGTGCTCGACAATCGCATCCGCAAAATCCTGAATACGGCGCCCACATTCACGGTCGGTCCGGTGTCGTTATCCTTTACCGCAGCCAGCAACGCGGCAGTGACCGACCCGCAATTGCTGACCCTCTCCAGTTCGCTAAGCGGCCTCGAGTTCGCCATCTCTTCGGATTCGGCGTGGCTCGAAGCAACTCCCTCGGGCGGCGCCATGCCGCAACAGGTGCAAGTGACCGCCGATCCCACTGGCCTGGCGCCGGGAACTTATACCGGGAAACTCACCATCGCCGCGCCGGGAGCCAATCCAACGGCCATCACGGTGACGGCCTCGTTCACGGTGCAGGCGGCTCTACCGGCGTCCCTGGGGGCGGGATCCAGCAGCTTGACTTTCTCGTTCGTGACGGGCGCGGCGCCGGTGAACCAGACGCTGGCCATTAGCAACCTGGGAAGCGGCACCCTGAACTACGCGATCACGGCGTGCTCGTCGGGCGCGGCGTGGCTATCGGTATCGCCGGCCAGCGGGGTGACCACTGCAACCACTCCCGGAACCGCCAGCCTCACCATCACACCGGGGCAACTCTCGGCGGGCACCTATATCTGCGAGTTGACAGTAGCGGCCAGCGGGGTGTCCAACAGCCCGCTGACCATCCCGGTTTCAGTGCTGGTTTCCGCTCCAGCCACGCAACTCGTGCTGTCCCAAACAGGACTCAGCTTTCAAACCGTTACGGGAGGCGGCGCGCCGCTCCCACGGGCTTTCGGCATCCTGAATGCCGGGCAGGGAGCCATGAGTTGGAATGCCACCGCAGCCGCTTTATCCGGCGGGTCATGGCTGAGCATCAGTCCGGCCAGCGGTTCTGTGGCCACGCCTTTGACGGGCGTATCGCAGGTGGCCGTAACCGTGAACCCTGCGGGGCTGTCCGCCGGCACTTATTACGGCCTGGTGACCGTCACTAATTCCAGCAATCCGCCGCAGACGGTGACCGTCGCTTTGAACGTATTGCCCTCCGCCAGCGCGGCCAAGCCGGACGTTTATCCCTCAGGACTGGTCTTCAACGGACAGACCGGGACCAATCCGGGGTCGCAGACATTTTCTCTGGCCAATCTGGGGTCGCAAACCTTGACCTTCACTTCTTCGCGCCAGGTGGCATCGGGCGACCAGCCGTGGTTCGTGCATGTGCCCACCAGCGGGACGCTGGCGCCCAATCAACCGGTCAACATCGTGGTGCAGCCCGATTTTTCCAGCCTGCCGGCGGGCGAGCATCAGGGCGGCATCACGCTGGCTTTTTCGGATGGATCGACGCTGAATATCGTGCTGCTGGCCATCGCGAGCGCCCCCGCGACGGCGTCCGGGGATTTCCACTCGCTGGCATCCTGCAACCCAGAACCGATCACGATCACGTTGACGGGTTCGCAGAGCCCTCTGACCGCGACTCTGGATCAAGGCTTCACTATGCAGGTGGTGATGACCGACAATTGCCATAATCCCGTGACGAGCGCCAACGGGTCGGCCGGTGTGAAATTCACCAACGGGGACAACTCCATCGGCATGACCTCCCTGCCGTCGCCGCCAGGGACCTGGACAGGTTCGTGGACTCCCCACACCGCAGGCGCGCTCACGCTGCACATTTCGGGGCAGGAGACCACTCCGTCGTACGCCCTGGGCAACCTGGCTGTCAGCGCCACGGTGGTGCAACCCGGTGTGCAGGCGCCCTTGATCAGCTCCGGGCAGATCGTGAATTCCGCCAGCTTCCAGCCGGGAGTGCCGGTGGCTCCAGGCGGCCTCATCACCATCTTTGGCAGCAGCTTGGCGGCCACTACCGGTTTGAACCCCAGCGCTCCTCTATCCACTTCGCTGGGCGACACTCAGGTGATGCTGGGTGGCACGCCGCTGCCGCTGCTCTACGCCAGCAACGGCCAGGTGAATGCGCAGGTGCCGGCGGGCCTGCCGGTGAACACGCAGCAGCAGATTCAGGTGATCCGCAGCGGGAACGTCCCCTCGGTGGCTGACCAGGTGGGCATCGCTCCGGCATCCCCGGCGATCTTCACGGTGGACCAGAGCGGTAGCGGCCAGGGAGCGATCACCGACTCGTTCACCGGGGTGGTGAAGGATTCCAACTCTCCGGCCACCGCGGGAGACTTCATTTCCATTTACTGCACCGGGCTGGGAGTGGTGTCGCCAGTGGTGCCGGATGGCCAGCCGGCGGGATCGAATCCGCCATCGAGCACGGTCAATCCGGTCACCGTGACCATCGGAGGAGTACCGGCGACCGTGTCGTTTTCCGGCCTCTCGCCGGGATTCGCGGGACTCTACCAGGTGAATGTGCAGATGCCCTCGGGGGTTTCGTCGGGCAACCAGACAGTGGTCCTAACGGAAGCGGGGCAACAGAGCCCTGTAACCGTTACCATCGCGGTGAAGTGAAGTGCCGGCGGCGATCAACCAGGGTGAGGCTGGGCGCCACCAGGAACGCTCCAAAGGGGCCCAAGTTCTATCCGCGCTCGGCCAGCGCGTGCGCCACGCATGTGGTGGTGCTGGAATTATTGCCGGCCCAGGCGATTTTCCGCCGGGGCCGACCGGCCTTGCCGATTGTGCCCGTTCTCACGATTCGTGCCATCCGGGTGGAACCGAACAGTTTTTGCGCGCGCGGTCACGCCGCGTGTGGCACCGAGTTGCTGGGCCTGCCCGGCCTCGAAGCCCCGTGTTCCATAGCCTATGCGATCAAGGGCTGAACCGTTGTCCGCGGCGGTGCTTGGAGTTTCGGCAAACCGGAGCCGAAATCGGTACTATTTCCGTTGACGCAAAACCGCCTGGCGTGGTAAATACGTGGTCACTGGGTGCGCGCATGGGACCGCGATCTTCTGTCCTCTTTCCGGGAATTTGTCCGCTTACTCAGGTGCTAAGAGATTGAGCAGTCACCAGGTAGAAGCTCCTTTTTTGACCACAGGAGGTTAAGGTGTTATTGCCGAACCGCCCGACAGTTCTGGCCGCGCTATTACTTTGGCTCTCCATTTTCTCGCTTGCCGCACTGGCCGCGCCGCCCGCGTCCGAGTATCCGGCCGCCCATGCGGCCCCAGGCGAAACGGCCGCGGCCCTCGCCGTGGATAGCGAAGGCTACACCTATCTGGCGGGCACCGTGGCTCGCGCAGCCGGCCAAGCCTTCACGGGACTGTACGTCACCAAGATCGATCCTTCCGGCCAAAGCCGTATCTATACCGCCTATCTGGGCGGCTCCGGCCTCCAGCGCGTCACGGCGGTTGCCGTGGATGCGTTGGGCAACGCCTACGTCGCCGGATACACCTCGTCGACAGATTTTCCCGTCATCGGCGGGGTCCAAAAGACTTCCGGCGGCCGCACGGACGCCTTCGTGGCCAAACTCGACCCCAAGGGCGCGCAGTGGCTCTACGCCACTTACCTGGGCGGAGCAGGCGACGACGTCGCCAACGGGATTGCGGTAGACCAGCACGGCAACGCCTACGTCACCGGCCGCACCGCTTCCTCCAACTTCCCGTTGCATAACGCCGCACAAGCCGAAAAGACTGGTGAATCCGATGGCTTCCTGGCCGAGATTGGCGCCGATGGCTCCACGCTGCTGTACGCCAGCTACCTGGGAGGCGGGTTGCGCACCTCCGGCAACGCCATCGCTCTGGATTCCAGCGGCGCCGTTTGGCTCGCCGGCAGCGTGGCGGGCAGCCCGCGAAGCGGCACCTCCGGCCTGATTGCCGCGCCGCGCGAAGACACCCAGCAGGTTTTCCTGCTGAAGATGACCGTGGACGGTTCGAGGCCTGAGTCTATCCGCACTCTCGGAACCACTGGGCACCAGGAGGCCACCTCGCTGGCCGTGGACCCGGCGGGCGCAGTGTACCTAACCGGCTGGACCGATTCGCCCGATTTCCCGGTGACCGTGGGCGCAACCGAAATGCGCGGCCGGGCCGCATTCGCCGTCAAGTTCGCGGCCGATGGCTCGCAAGTCTACTCCACCCTGATCGCCGGAGCCGAGGGTGATACCGCCCCGTCCATCGCCGCCGATTCGCTGGGCAACGCGTACGTGGGCGCCGGTTCGCGGGGGCCAAGCGCGCCCCGGAGAACGCGCCGGTTTGCTGGTGAAGCTTTCCGCAGGTGGCGAACAGCAGTTGGCCTCGGAGACGGTGGCTGGCTTGTCGGCCTCGCACGGCATAGCGCTGGCGGCGGCCGGGGCGGGCCGCGCGGTAGTGGCGGGCGCAGGCGTTGCGGGGCAACCCTACGCGGCTAGCCTATCCACCTGCGGTTTCCGCTTATCGGCGGCCGCGGCGATGGTTGGGTCCCAGGGCGGCGCGGGAACCCTCACTGTGGAAACCTCACCCGAATGCGACTGGCAGGCGGAGAGCAGTGTGCCGTGGATGGAACTGAGCGGCACAGGCTCTGGCAGCGGCAACCTTACCTACCGGCTGGCGGCCAACTCCGGCGCGTCACGCACCGCCGCCATCGCCATAGGCGGGGAGACGGTGACAGTGACCCAGGCCGGGAGCACGGGGTCGCGGTTCTCTGGCGCAGGCAGCGGAGCCATCCGCGACAATCCCGGTTTCCGCTCGGTCCCGCTGAAGGGCTGCGACGATTGCTCGGCGGCGGAGAGCGTCGACCTGGGCTTTTCCATCGACTTTTACGGCCGCACCTACACGCAGGCCTGGGTCAACGCCAACGGGAATATCACCTTCGACGGACCGGATGGCTCGTACACGCCGCTGCCTCTGGCCGGGCTGCGCACCGCCAGGATCGCCCCATTCTGGGCGGATGTAGACACGCGGAACGCCGCCCCAGGCGCAATCAGTTACGGCCGCGATGTGGTAAATGGCCATGCGGCCTTCGGAGTGAACTGGACCAGCGTAGGCTACTACGCCGGCCACCAGGATAAGCTCAACAGCTTCCAGTTAGTGCTGATCGACCGCAGCGACATAACCCCTGGCGCCTTCGATATCGAGATGAGCTACGGAAGCCTGCAATGGGAGGCAGGCGACGCCAGCGGACGAACCACCGCGCGGGCGGGCTTCACCAACGGCACCGGCGCACCTGGCACACTTTTGGAGCTGCCGGGCTCGGGCACTAAAGGGGCGCTGCTGGATGGCGGCTCCAACGCCCTGGCGGGCCGCCATACCTTCAGCATCCGGCCGGCGCAGACGGTGACGGAGACGGAAACGGAGGCGCCCGCTCCCGCCATTGGAACGCCGCAACCATTGACCAGCGGCGGCAGCGGCGGCTCCGTGATGCTGGCGTGCGACTCCAACGGCGTTCTATACAGTATTGCGCCAACCACCGGGGGTACCACCACAATTGGCACCATGCCCGCGGTGATGGGAAACCTGGCGTCCTTCAACGGTGTGGTTTACGGCGCTTCTTACAGTTCGGGTTCCCCGTCCAACCTGTATATCATCAATCCCGGTAACGCCTCCGGCGTTTTGATCGGCAACACTGGCGTGTACCTGAACGGCATCGCCTTCAACTCCAGCGGCACCTTATATGCCATCGGAGGCGTTGGCGCATACAATGCGACCAATAACCTGTACACGGTGAACACATCCACTGGTGCGCTCACCCTGGTGGGCAGTGTCGGTTACGGAGCGGACGCGATTCAGTTCGATAACACCGGCAAGCTTTACATGGCGGACCAATCCAACCCCACGATGTTCTACTCCATCAATCTGGGTTCCGGCCAAGGCAGCCTGATCGGATCGACGAATTTCAGTTCGGTCGGAGGTCTGGCATTTGTCCAGGGAACCATGTACGGACTCACCGAATCCGGCCAGGTGTTCTCCGTCAATCTCTCCAGCGGCGCCGGGACACTCGTCTCAAGCAGCCAGTTGAGCACGGTGGAATTTTACGGCGCAACTGCCTACACACCCAACACCACGCCCACCAACGTCCTCCTGGCTTGCGACACCTTGGCGAACCTTTACAGCGTCGCTCCCTCCACCGGCGCCACTACGCTGATTGGCACTACCGCAATCGTAATGGGGAACCTGGCGGCCTTCAACGGCGTGCTTTACGGCGTGTCTTACAGCACCACCTCACCCTCCGGCTTGTATCTCATCAATCCCAATACCGCTGCCGCCACGTTGATCGGCAATACCGGCGCGTACCTATACGGGATCGCCTTCAACTTTGCCGGCGTCTTATACGCCGCGGGAAGCCCTACCTATAACTCGGCCAATAATCTATATACAGTCAACACCGCCACGGGCGCGCTCACCCTGATTGGCGGCGGCACAACCGCCTACGTGGCCGATGCGATTCAATTCGATAACAACGGCAAGCTCTATTTGGTGGACGGCTCCAATCCGCACCTGTTGTATTCCGTTGCCCCGGCTTCCGGTCAAGCGACCCCGATCGGATCTACGAATTTCAGTTCGGTCACCGGCCTCGCTTTTCTCCAGGGAACCATGTATGGGGTCAGCGAATCCGGACAAGTGCTTTCCATCAATCTGACCACTGGCGCCGGAACGCAGGTCTCCACCAGCTCACTAGGGGCAATCCAATTCTTCGGCGCAACCGCCTACACCACCAGCACCGCGCCCGCGCTCAGTATCGCCAAGAACCACGCCGGCAACTTTGTCAACGGCCTGCAAGGTACCTATACCGTAACGGTGTCCAATGCGTCGGGCGCTCCCTCCACCAGCGGAACGGTCACCGTCACCGAGACTGTGCCATCCGGTTTGTCGCTGGTCTCCATGTCCGGATCGGGTTGGAATTGCCCCGGCGGGAACACCTGCACGCGCTCCGACCCCCTGTCCGGCGGGGTCGCCTACCCGTCCATTACCGTGACCGTGACGGTGGCTGGCGCCGCCACATCGCCGCAGGTGAACAGCGTTTCGGTTTCCGGGGGCGGATCGGCCACCGCCAGCACTACCGATTCCACCACCATCACCAAGGTGGGGGCCCTCATCACCTGCACATCCCTCCCGCTCAGCTTCTCTTACACCATCGGTGGGGCGTCCCCGGCCGCCCAGTCCTGCAGCATCACGAGTACGCCCAACGGGTCAGCCATAACGGCATCGGCCATAACGGCATCGGGCGGAGACTGGCTGTTCGTATCGCCCGGTTCCGGCACCGCTCCCGAGACCCTGATTGTCTCGGTCAGTGCCCTGGGTTTGCCCGCCAATACCTATGGCGGCACGGTTCAGTTAGTGGTGGGCGGGCAGAGTTTTCCCCTGGCCGTCAGTCTTACGGTAATCAGCACCCAGGTGGGCTTCTCGCTGGCGGCCCAATCGCCGTCTCCGGCGTCCTTTAGCGGCGCGGCGGGCAACGGGACGGCATTGCTCACGCTGGCCCCCAGCGGCTCCACCACGTCCTGGAGCATCGCCAACACCGCAAGCTGGCTGCACGTGACCGGCCCCGCCAGCGGTACCGGCAGCGGGGCAGCCACCATCGACTATAGCGTGGACGGCAACACCGGCCCCGCGCGTTTCGGGTCACTAAACGTATCCAGCGGTGGCGACGTAGTGGCTACCTTAACCGTGAACCAGGCCGCGGTTGGCTGCGCGGGCCTCACGGTTTCGCCCACCAGCTTTACTTTCGGCTCTTCCGGCGGAAGCGGCGTGCTGAACTTCAATGTCGCTGGTTGCTCCTGGACCGCGTCTACCACCAACTCGACCCTGGTTACCGGTTTGCCAACTAGCGGCACCTCAGGGTCAATCTCTTTCGGAGTGGCGGCCGGCACCACCGCCGCGTCCGCCACGATCAGCATTCCCAGCACATCGCCTGCTACCACCATCACCGTCACCCGCGCGGCGCCCGTGTGTACCTATACCCTGAGCACCCCCGGCGCGATCGGCACAATCAACAGCTTTCTCTCCGGTGGTGGCTCCGGCAGCGTGAATGTGACCGCTCCGGCCGGCTGTTCCTGGACCGCCTCCTCCAACGCCTCGTTCCTGCACGTGACCGGCGGGGCCACCGGCTCGGGCAACGCCAGCATGAGCTACTCGGTCGACTCCAACCCCGCGCCCACCGGTTCGCCATCGCGCTCCGGCACACTGACCGTTGCCGGGATCACTTATACCATCAGCCAGGCCCCCCAAGGGCCCGACGGTTACACCTGCGGCACCAGTGTGGCGGCGCCCGCTACGATGCGCACGGAGGGTATCGCGGAATTAGCCTCCGATATCGTGCTCAATTGTTCGGGCTTCTCCGCCGGAAACGTCACCGGCGACGTGCTGGTCACGCTGAACACATGGCTGACCAATCACACCCTGAACTCCGATCCATCCGGACAAACCACGGACGCCCTGCTGCTGGTGGACGAACCCGCCGCCAATAACCTCATTCTCAGCGGAACGAACCAGAATGTGTATCGCGGAATTGTCTCCGGGCCGATGTCCGTGACCTTCAAGAACGTATCGCTGGCGCCCGAAAGCGGAAACTTCAGCCATATTTTCCGGATCACCAACGTACGGGCGGATGCGAACTACCTGGGCGGGTCCGCCATCACGGCGGCGGTATCCGCCATAAGCGCGGCGCCCTTCAGCCTCAGCGACGCGTCGCAGACCGTTGGCCTGCCCCAGGGCAGCAGCAGTTTCTCGGTGGGAAGTTCCGGGCCGGCGCCGCTCGGCGAAAGCCTGCCGATCGGCTTCACCGAGAACTTCGCCAACGCCTACCGCGTGAGGTTGGCTTCCGGCCAGGACCCCAGTTCGGTCGGCGTGGTTTATAACTCGGAAAGCGGATACGTCAACTCGGCCGTTTTGGGCAGTGACACCGGGTTCGCCACCAATGGGACCCGGTTGGTTGCGCAATTTACCAACATCCCCTCGGGCGTCAGCATTTACGTTCCGGTGACCCAAAGCTATCTTGCCGGGGCGGAAGGCAACATTCCGGAAACCACCACCTTTAACCTCGCCACCGCGCAATTGGTGTCCGCCGATAACACCGGCACGGGAGGTTCCCCGATGCAGGGCAGCGCGTTGGTTCCGGGCTATCAGCCGGTGGCGCTGGTGAACGGCGCCGGAACGGCAACTTGGGAGGTTACCGGCAGCAGTTCTACGGCTATTGATAACCTCACGTTCGATCTGTTGATCAGCAGCCCCAGCCTGACGCTGCAGAACTCCTGCACCGGCGGCACGCAGCCTTCGGTTTGCGGAGCGCTCGGGCCGCAAGTGACGGTCAGCGCGCCCAGCAATACGGCGCCAGTGCCGCACTTCGCCAGTCCTGCCGTGAGCGGTCCGCCGGTCACTCCCCCAAAAATAAGGCTCGCCCTGGCCACCGCCAACGCGGTAACCAGCGGCGTTTCGGGCTCCTGCTCCAGCTCCGGCGCTACCGTGACCGTGGGGGGCACCATCACACCGACCCTTACACTAACGAGTGATGTTACTTCGCCAACCGCCAGCGGCGTGGACGCGGGAGTTACCCTCCCCCCCAGTTTCACGATCACGCAATGTACCGCGACTCAGGGCACTTGCGGAGCGAACGGCAGCAACTCGATTCCAGTGACCTATCCCAGCACCTTCGATGCCGGCCAGACTTCGAATATCAGTCTGGTTGCCGATACGTGCAGCCCCAGCGGATCGGCGGAAGTGGATGCCAATGTGACCTCGGCCGCGGGGAACGCCGGCGGAGGTTCGTTCACACAGGGGGTGATCGTTTATCCGGGCGCCTCCATTCAGCTCAGCTTCCAGGGTCCCCCCAGTGTCGCCCCCAGCCAGCCGATTACCTATACCGTGGGCTTGGGCAACAATCCCGCCTTTGGCTCCAAAATGGCCGGGGACCCGCTGATCGTCACCATCAACCTGGATTCCGACGTGACCGGCGTCACCAATAACGCCGACTCCACGTGGCAATGCAACCAGACCAACTCC
The DNA here is from genome assembly GCA_963803725.1 of Bryobacterales bacterium. Lineage (GTDB taxonomy): Bacteria > Acidobacteriota > Terriglobia > Bryobacterales > Bryobacteraceae > JOPF133. The sequence goes on from CAWDOH010000014.1 coordinate 75,226, forward strand.
ACCACGCTCGTCTGCACCAATAAGTCCGCGATAGAGGCGGGCACCGGAGCCGACGACTTTCAAGTAGTGGGCACCATGTCGCCATCCGCCACCGTGGGCGAAACGCTATCCACCTACGCCACCCTGACCTTCGGCGGCATGACCTCGGCCCAGCAGTCCCCCAATACCGTGGTTGGCTCGCCTCTTCCCGCCGCCCCGGTGCTCACGTCGCCTGCCAATGGAGCCACCGGCGTTTCCACGTCCGCGAGCCTGAACTGGTCCACGGCGACCGGCGCGAACACCTACACGGTGTACTTCGGTACGGTCAACCCACCGCCAGTGGTCGTCCAAAGCACCATCCTGACCACTTATTCGCCTGGTACGCTGGTTCAAGGAAACACTTACTATTGGTATATCGCCGCCACGAACTCCTCCGGTTCCACTCCTTCGGCGGCGATCTGGTCTTTCACTGCCGGCGCGCCTCCCGGAACGGTAACTTTACTCTCACCCGCCGACGGAGCCACCGGCGTCTCCACAAGCGCGAGTTTGAGCTGGTCGGCGGCGACCGGCGCCACCTCCTACGCGGTGAATTTCGGCACGGTCAACCCGCCGCCGCAGGTGGTGCCCAGCACCACCGCAACCACCTATTCGCCCACGCTCCTAGCAAACACGACCTATTACTGGCAGATTGTCGCCACCGATTCTTCCGGTAGCACCTCTTCGGTCGTCCGGTCCTTCACCACCGGCACGGCTCCGGGGCCGGTGACGCTGTCGCCCACCAGCGGATCGACGAACGTCTCCACGTCCGTCAGCTTGGGCTGGTCGTCGACTGGCGCAACCTCCTACGCAGTGTACTTCGGCGCGACCAACCCGCCGCCGCAGGCCGTGCCCAGCACCACCGCGACCAATTACTCGCCCGCGAACCTGGCCACGAGCACCACTTACTATTGGCAGATTGTGGCCACCAATTCCTTCGGTTCCACATCTTCGTCCACTGCGTCCTTCACCACCGCGGCTCCCGGAGTGCTGACGCTGGTCTCGCCAACCAATGGCGCTACGGGCGTCTCCCCATCCGCAAGCCTGACGTGGTCGCTATCGACTCCCGCCACATCCTACGCGGTGTACTTCGGCACGACTAACCCGCCGCCGCTGGTTCTGCCGAGCACTACCTCGACCACTTATGCCCCGCCCACGCTGGCCGCCGCAACAACTTACTATTGGCAGATCATTGCCACCACTTCCAGCGGGACGGACTCTTCGACGGTTGCATCCTTCACCACCGGCGCGCCTCCCGGAGCGGTAACCTCGCCATCGCCCGCCAACGGCGCGACGGGGGTCCCCCAACAGGTGACGTTGAGTTGGTCCGCGGCGACCGGCGCCAGTGCTTACAACGTGTATTTCGGCACGACCAACCCGCCGCCGCTAGCCGGACAAGGCACAACCTTAACCAACTTCTTCCCGGCGACCCTCGCTACCGGTACGACGTACTACTGGCAGGTGGTTGCCACTAACTCCTTCGGTTCCACCTCATCGCCGCTGTGGTCTTTCACCACCGTTCCTGGCCAACAGGTGACGCTCTCGTCACCCGCCAATGGAGCCACGGTCTCCACCCCCGTAAATTTGAACTGGGTGCAGCCTTCCGGCGTAACCTCTTTCGCGGTTTACCTGGGCACTTCCAACCCACCGCCCCTGCTGGTGCCCAGTACCTCCTCGACCACCTATTCCGCGACCCTGGCGCCCGGCGCAACCTACTATTGGGAGATTGTGGCCCTGACGCAACCCCTTCCCTTCACGTCTCCCGTCTGGTCGTTCACCATCCCCACTACCGGCGGCTGCCAGTTCACGCTCAATGGTGGCAATGCCGCGAGCCTGCCCAGCGCCGGAACCGCTACTATTTCGGCCGCGTACCCCGGGGGCGTCGCACCGGAAATTCCGGTGACCATCACCATCGCTCCCGGCTCAGGCTGCAGCGGTTCGTACACCACGGTGTCTTCGGCTACCTGGCTGACAGCCACGGTCAGCGCGAATAACTTCACCTACACAGCGCTCAGCAACGCCCACCCGTCGTCGCGATCGGCCACCCTCACCGTCGCCAATTCGAGCGGCGGCAGCCAGACCTTTACGGTGACCGAAGCCGGCGATAGCGAGACCTTGCAGAACCGCCAGGTTCGCGCGCTCTACCAGTCGATGCTGGGCCGCGACCCCGATCCTGGCGGATTCGCCTTCTGGACCGGCGCCGGTGCGGCAGGCCTCGGCCAGATGGCCGACGATTTCCTAACCAGCCCGGAAGCCTTCAACAGCGATTTCGCCGTAATGGCCACCTACCAGGCCACCACCGGCTCCGTACCCGGCTACGCCGCATTCACCACCGCGGTCGCCGCCAACCGCACCAACTCCGAGACCATCGCCCAGTTGTTCACCTCGCTGATTGCGGGTAACCCCGGCTACTCGGCCACCACCTTATATCAAGACCTGCTGAACCGGGCGCCAACCGCCTCCGAGACCGCCAGCGCCGGCACTACGCCCGCCGCCCTGGCTGCGTGGTTCGAGGCCCTCATTGGCTATCCGTCCAGCATCACTCCGGTGGGCGCTCCCAACAACGAGTTCCAGAGCACCGGAACGTTCCACACGCCATTGGCGGGCTGCCCGACCTGCGGCGTAGACCACACCAACGGCATGTACATCGCCATGCTGTACTACACCATCCTCGGCCGCGATCTCGACGTCTCCGGCTATGACTTCTGGCTGGGAGTCGCCAATAGCGGCGGGCCGGGCATCGCGTTCCAAGGCGCGGCAGGCTATCCGACGCGCATCCAGATTCTGGGACCGGGTACTCCCAACCAGGGCTTCATCGGCAGCCCCGAATTCCAGGGTCTGTACCAGTGATGTGAATATGGGTAACTACCGCTTGCTCGCGCCTTGGCTCCCATTGGGGCTAATCGCATGCCTGCCCTCCGCCGCGCAGACGTGGGATCAGCTTGCTCCCACGGGAACACCGCCCTCGGCCCGCGAGCACGCCTCCGCAGTCCTCGATCCATCGGCCAACCAGGTGATCGTTTACGGCGGCGAACTGGCATCCACGCCCCTCACGGATACATGGCGGCTCACGCTGGGCGCCAACCCCGCGTGGACGCAAATCGCCGGCATTGGAAATGCGCCGGCTTACGGCAACGGGTCCGCGGTCTACGATGCGGCCAATTCGCGGCTCATCGTCTTCGGCGGCTACGGTCAATCCGTTTATAGCGACCAGGTGCTGGTCCTGACCAATGCCAACGGGCAAAACGGGGCGCCCACGTGGATCACTCTCGATCCCACCGGAATCGCACCGCTGGGCCGCGCCGGGCATGCGGCACTCTACGATTCCGCCAACAACCGGATGATCGTCTTCGGCGGCTACACGGGAAACACCTACCTAGGCGACGTCTGGGTATTGACCAACGCCAACGGCCTCAGCGGAACGCCGGCGTGGATCCAGCTCGCGCCAGCCGGTGGCGGCCCGGGTCCGCGCTCGCTCGACACGGCGCTCTATGATACGGCCAACAACCGGATGATCGTTTTCGGGGGCTATACCGGCAGTTTCTACAACGATGCCTGGGTGCTGGCGAATGCCAACGGGCTAGGCGGAACGCCCACCTGGATGCAGCTCGACCCCACCGGCACGGCGCCAGCGCCCCGCGCCGTGGCCAACGGTTTTTTCGACCCTTCCACGGGCCAGGTGGTGGTGTTCGGCGGCGAAGATGACACAGCCGTGTTTTCGGACGTCTGGACGCTCGCGGGCGCCAATGGCCTTGGGGGGACGCCCGCCTGGACCGATCGCCTTCCCGCCGGCAGTCCCGGAGCGCGCGGCGGCGCCGCCGCCGCGTATAACCCCGGCAATGATGAGCTGATCCTGGTTGGCGGCTATAACGGCGCGGTGGATGTGAACGACACCTGGGCGCTTGACGACGCCAACTGGGCGCCGGCTCCGGACCTGGTGCTCACCGCGTTGAGCGGCCCCGCCTTCGTTAGCGGTGCCCAAGTCACCGGCAGTGTCACGTTGGCGAATGAGGGAACCGCGGCCTCGGCCCCGTTTACGCTGGAATACTACTGGTCGAAAAGCCCGATTATCACCACCGCGGCCATGGATTCCGGCTGGGGCTGCTTCAACGTGACGGTGCCTGCAGGCAGCAACTTCACATGCAACGGCTCGATCGGTGTGCCCGCCACCCTCGGCTCCGGCACCTGGTACCTGGGTGCCATCGCCGATCCCTCGATGAGCATCCCCGAACTGAACAAGACTAACAACGCGCGGGCGGCGGATACGGGCGCTACGCAGATTCCTTCCTCCACCGTCGCGTGCACCGCGTCTTCGATGAACTTTTCTTATATGCCCGGCGGGCTGCCGCCGCCCAGCCAGAGTTGCACGGTCACAACAGTTCCCCCGGGCTTCGGCATCGTGGCCACGGTCACTACCGGCAACTGGCTTTCCGCGGTGCTGAGCCCCGCGGGCAGCCCGGCGAGTTCGCCCGCTACGCTGACGGTTTCGGTGACAGGCTCCGGCTTCGCCCCTGGCAGCTATACGGGCACGGTCTCGCTTCAGGCTACCGGCGGCGGCACCTTCACCATTGCGTCAACTCTGACGGTCATTCAGCCCTCGCTTACCATCTCGAAGGCACATACCGGCAATTTCAACCTGGGCCAGCAGGGGGCATACACAGTGACGGTGTCGAATACCGCCGGCGCCGGGTCGGCCAGCGGCACGGTCACGGTAACCGAAAATGTGCCAACCGGAATGACCCTGGTCTCCATGGCGGGCAGCGGCTGGAACTGCCCCGGCGGCAACACCTGCACGCGCGTCGATGGGCTGAACGGCGGCGCCAGTTACCCGCCGATTGCCGTCACCGTCAACGTGGCTGCCAATGCCATATCGCCGCAGGTGAACAGCGTTTCGGTTTCCGGAGGCGGCTCGGCTGGCGCCGCCGCAGCCGATTCCACCATCATCAACGGCGGGGCGACCGCATCGGCATACCTGATCGGCACGGTGGCGGGAGGGGGCTTGCCGGCCACGCCGGCGCCGGCCACCGGCGTGGCGCTGGCCTCTCCCGTATCGGTGACAGTGGACGCGAACGGCAATCTCTACCTCAGCGCAGATAATTGCGTGTACAAAGCGGATACTTCGGGTACGCTGACGCGCGTGGCCGGCTCCTCGACGGTGCCGGACTTTTCAGGCGATGGCGGGCCCGCTGCCAGCGCGCGGCTGAGCTACCCGGAACGGATCGCGGTAGACTCAGTTGGCAACATCTACTTCGCCGATGAATCCAACAACCGCATCCGGAAGGTGGCGGCGGGGATCGGCACGATCGGCACTTTTGCTGGGAACGGCAGCTACGGCTCCACGGGCGACGGCGGGCCTGCCATCAGCGCGGGGCTGTCTTTGCCGGTGGGCGTGGCGCTGGACGGCAACGGCAACCTGTTCATTGCCGATTATGGCGGCAACCGCATCCGTAAGGTGGTGATTGCCACGGGCATCATTACTACGGTCGCGGGGACAGGCCTGCTTGGCTACTCCGGCGATGGCGGCCTAGCCGTCAGCGCTCAACTCGGCGGGCCTCTAGACGTGGCGGTGGATGGCTTCGGCAACCTCTATATTGCTGACACCTTCAACAACCGCGTCCGCAAAGTGGCGGCGGCCACCGGCATCATCACCACGGCAGCGGGGAATGGGACGGCGGGTTACTCTGGCGATGGCGGCCTGGCCATCAGCGCGGAGGTTAACGATCCCTATGGCGTGGCGGTAGATGGCAACGGCAACGTGTACATCGCCGACACCTTCAACAGCCGCATCCGCAAGGTGGCGGCGGGGACCGGCGTGATCACTACCGTCGCCGGGAATGGCACCCTTGGTTACTCGGGAGATTCGGGTCCAGCCACCAGCGCGGAGCTCGGGTTTCCGCAGGATCTGGCCGTGGACACTCACGGCAACATGTACATCGCCGATTCCGGCAACAACCGAATCCGGATGGTCTCGGCCGGAAGTGGCATCATCATCACGGTTGCCGGCGCGGGCAGTTCCTACTCGGGCGACGGGCAGCCGGCCACCAGCGCGCAGATCAGCTCCGATTCTTTCGGCGTGGCCGTGGACCGTTTAGGCAATCTTTACATCGCCGACACCGGCAATAGCCGGGTGCGCAAGGTGGCAGCGGCCACAGGCATCATCACCACCTACGCCGGCACGGGTGTGGCGGGATATTCGGGCGACAACATTCCGGCGGCTTCGGCGGAAATCAACCAGCCTTGGGGCCTGGCAGTAGACACTTCCGGAAACCTGTACATCGCGGACTCTGGTAACAACCGCATCCGCGTTGTCTCGGCCGTGACCGGCATGATCACCACCGTGGCGGGCAACGGCTCGCTGGGGTTCACGGGAGACGGCGGCCCGGCAACGAGTGCCGAAATCGCCCTACCATTCGGTATCGCCGTGGATGGCTCGGGCAATATCTTTATCGGGGATTTCAGCGCGCGGGTGCGCAAAGTGATTGCGGCGACCGGAAACATCAGCACGGTTGCCGGAAACGGCACCGCCGGCTACACGGGCGATAACGGCCCTGCCACCGCGGCGGAACTTGGCTCGCCTCTTGGCGTGGCCTTGGATGGCTCCGGCAACCTCTATATTGCCGACAGCGTGAACTACGTGATCCGCAAAGTGGCAACCGGTACGGGGATTATCACCACCTTCGCCGGCAATGGCACTGCGGGCAATTCGGGCGATGGAGGGCTGGCCACGGCCGCAGAGATAACCTTGCCGCGGGACGTAAAAGTGGGCAACGGCAAGCTCTACATTGCCGGTCTCGTAGACCAGTACATCCGAACGGTGGAACTAAACACCGGCGTGATTACGACTCTTGCGGGCGACGGCACCAATGTCTTCGATAATCCGCTCGCGCTGGCCTTGGGCGCGAACGGCCAGGTGTACATCGCCGACAACACGAACAGCGGCGGCATCGTAGACTTGGTCAACGATTCGGGCGCACCCGCATCGCAGATCACCGCCGGCAACGCCGCATCCAGTGACCATCTAACTTTCAACCTGCTCATCCGGGCTTCGGGCGTTCAGCCGGCTGGGGCGGCGGACACATCCGTGGCTGCGAAAGCCCGTGCCAGGGTTGAGGCAGCGCCGCTTACCTCCAGCGGCTCGGGTGGCAGTGTGACGGTCGGCGGCACGGTGCAGTACACTCAGACTTTGGTCCGCGATGCCTCCTCGCCGGCCGCCACGAATGTCGTGGTCGGAAACACGCTACCGCCTTCCTGGACCATCACGGGCTGCACGTCCGACAGCGGCGGAACCTGCACGCAAACCGGAGGCAACCAGATTTCCATAAGTTACCCCTCGGTTTCGACCGGCCAGTCGCCTTCCATAACCGTGACGGCCGATGAGACCGGCTCCCAGACCTCGCTAGAAGTAGACTCCAGCGCATCCAGCACCTCGGCCAATCTCGCCACTTCTTCCACCTTGCAATTCCTGCTCGCTTCACCCGGCACGTCCATCGCCCTCAGTTTCCAGGGACCCTCCAGCACGGCTCCCGAGCAGTCGATTACTTATAGCGTGGCCCTGAACAACACTGGCGCAGCCAAACTGGCCGGAGACCCCTTGACAGTCACCCTGGCGGTCGATCCCAACCTGACCGCAGTCTTCCCTTCCGCCGATCCCTCCTGGACCTGCACGCAAACCGGAGCTACTCTCGTCTGCGTGAATTCCTCCGCCGTAGCTGCCAGCGGCCAGATCGCCTTCTCCGTCACCGGCACGGTGCCGGCGGGCGCAGCCGCCAATACCATCCTGACCACCTCGGCCACCCTGGCATTCGGCGGACAGCTCTCCGCGCCGCAGCCCGTCAATACTACCGTCGGCGAGAGCCTTCCCTCCGCGCCCACGCTACTCTCCCCGGCCAATGCGCTATCCGGAGTCTCCACGACCGTGGACCTCGCCTGGGCGGCGGCGGCCGGAGCCAACTCCTACGCCGTCTACTTTGGCACATCGAATCCTCCGCCGCTCCTCGTGCAAAGTACCGCCCTCCTCACTTACTCCCCCGGCACGCTGACTACCGGCAGCACCTACTATTGGAAGATCGCCGCGGTGAATTCCTTCGGCTCCACGTCATCGCCGCTCTGGGCTTTCACCACAGGCCCGAATACCGGCGGCTGCCAGTTCACGCTCAATGGCGGCAACACCGCGAGCCTGACCAGTGCCGGAACCGCTACCATTTCGGCCGCGTATCCCGGCGGCGTTGCACCGGAAATTCCGGTGACCGTCACCATTGCTCCCGGCTCGGGCTGCAGCAGTTCCTACACTGCTGTGTCTTCGGCTACCTGGCTGACGGCCACGGTCAACGGGAGCAACTTTACCTACACAGCGCTCAGCAACACCCACCCGTCGCCGCGATCGGCCACCCTCACTATCGCCAATTCGAGCGGCGGCCTCCAGACCTTCACGGTGACCGAAGCCGGCGATAGCGAGACCTTGCAAAACCGCCAGGTTCGCGCGCTCTACCAGTCGATGCTGGGCCGCGACCCCGATCCCTCTGGCTTCGCCTTCTGGACCGGCAGCGGCGCGGCCGGCTTGGGACAGATGGCGGACGACTTCCTCACCAGCCCGGAAGCCTTCAACAGCGACTTCGCGGTAATGGCCACATATCAAGCCACCACCGGGGCCGTACCCGGCTACGCCGCGTTCACCACCGCGGTGGGCGCGATTCGCGCCAACACTGGGACCATCGCCCAGTTGTTCGCTTCGCTGATTGCGGGTAACCCCGGCTACTCGGCCACTACCTTATATCAAAACCTGCTGAACCGGGTGCCAACCGCCTCCGAGATCGCCAGCGCCGGCACCACGCCCGCCGCCCTGGCTGCGTGGTTCGAGGCCCTCATTGGCTATCCGTCCAGCATCACTCCGGTGGGCGCTCCCAACAACGAGTTCCAGAGCACCGGAACCTTCCACACTCTATTGGCGGGCTGCCCGACCTGCGGCGTAGACCACACCAACGGCATGTACATCGCCATGCTGTACTACACCATCCTCGGCCGCGATCTCGACGTCTCCGGCTATGACTTCTGGCTGGGAGTCGCCAACAGCGGCGGGCCGGGCATCGCGTTCCAAGGCGCGGCAGCCTATTCGACACGCATCCAGATCCTGGGACCGGGTACGCCAACCCAGGGCTTCATCGGCAGCCCCGAATTCCAGGGTCTGTACCAGTGAGCAGGCAATGCCGAAGGCCGTTTTGCCAATCGATCCGGGTGACCAGCCAGCCGACTGGGGGGACCTTACCGGCCGCCGCCGACGCCGCAGGCCAGTTGCCGGCTGACCAAGCCCCGGTGTCGGCCGCCGCACGCCGGGGGACGCGGCATGGACGCGCCCAGCATTCCCCCGGGCATGGGGCCGAGGACCGCACCGGCCGCAGGCCAAGCCGTCGCCGGCCGCCGCCGCGCCAGCCCGGTTGCCGGCTGACCGAGCCCCGGGGCCGGGCCGCCGCACACCGGGGACGCGGCATGGACGCGCCCGGCATTCTCCTAGCATGGGGCCGAGGGCCCCGCACCGGCCGCAGGCCAAGCCCCGCTGACCAGGTGCCGAGAAGCCGCCACCGCGCCACAGCCCACTAGCCGGCTGACCAAGCCCCGGGGGCCGGGCCGCCGCACACCGGGGACGCGGCATGGACGCGCCCGGCATTCCCCTGGCATGGGGCCGAGGGCCCCTCAACCCGGCCGCCCCCGCACCGATTTTCAGTTCCTCAGGTCAAGGGTTCCAGGTAAATGTTGGCATTGTCCGGCGCCCGCACAAACTCGGTCAGCGCGCCTTGGTTGAATTCCAGCCGCATGAAGCCGTGCGGTGAGAATTGGGTCTCGAAGGTCGGGATATATAGGTTGGCCGTATCCAGCACCATGCCTCCCGGAATGGCACTACCTCCGGGAGGGGCATCCTTGCCAGAGACCAAGCGCCATTGGTCGCCAAACTGATCCTTGAACGGCGCATTGCTGAGATCCACCCGGTTTTGCGGAAAACCGCCATGCCCGACGCATCTCCCATGAAAGCCCCAGGCGGGGTGCGGGTCGTACAAGACGCAGCGATGTTCGTGCCCCCAATACCAGGCAAAGATCTTTCCGCCTGCGAGATATTTCCCAAGCGCCGCCACCAGTTTGGGTCCCTGGTTCGGATCGAGCAGCGAAAAGGGCTGATGGTGGCTGAACAGCACGATCTTGCGGTCGCCGGCCGCCTGAATGATTCCGTCCAGCCAGTCGACCTGGGCTTGAAACAGGTCCCCCTCCTGCCCGCCGAAGGGCTGGTTGTACGCCGTGTCCAGCATGATCAGCGTCCAGAAGTTATTCTGGAATGCGAAATAGCTGGAGGTCTGGTTCACATAAGGCAGTAGCTTCTCAAAATACGCGTGGCCGCCGGTGTACATTTCGTGGTTTCCGTTCAGCGATCGGCCCATCGTACTTGCCGTCGGCTGCGGCCAGAGTTTCTCGAAGCGCTCTTCCACCTCGGTGTCGAGGCCGCTATAGTACACGTCGCCCAAATGCAGCAGCAGGTCGTAACCCCCGGGGTCGGCCCGGATGCTGTCGATGCAAACCGGGGCACCGTAGAGCCCGGTTCCCCAATCACCGATCACGGCCATGCGAAAATTATCGGGGATGGGCGCCGCCACGGGGGGAGCCGGCGGGCAGGTCGCGGGATCGATCCCTTCGATCCAACTGAAAAAGCTCAGCATGTAGCCGATCCAGTCCGCGCTGCTGAATTTGATTTCGAAGGCTTCCAGGACGAAGTCCACGCTCCGCAGAATGAACGATTCCAGCTTGTTTTCGCGCTGCGCCTGCATCGCCAGGTGCGTCTGCAACTGCCCCGCCATGACGTTTCGCGGGGTGTTCATCACTCGCGAATTGTTTCCCTGGGAAGCCTTCAGGTCATCAAGCGCGCCGGAGAGTTGAGCCACCCTGGCATCCGCGCGTTGGGGATCGGGGATCACCTGCCCCGCCGCCTGCCGCGCCATTCCCAGTAATGTCTGCGTATCCGGGAAAGCCTGGACTATGTTGTCGTAACTGACGATGGTCTTCCCTGCCGGAGATCCGGCCATTTGAGGTGCTGGCATGTTTCCTCCTTAAGGGGTCTTCACCCGCTTACCGCAGTATAGCCTCCGCTCAATTCGGGCGTACGCTTCCTTTCGGCGCAGCGCAGGGCCGGCGCGCCCGCCACCATCTATCGAAAGATAGTGTGCGGCCGGCCGGGTATTGTAGGATAAATGCCTGTTTCGGGAATACTTGCGGAGTCTGGCCACCGGACCATGAACGCTAGTACCCGGCAGCACTGAAAAACGCGCAGAGCCGGGAAAATCATGGCATCCTGAAACAATTCGAGGGTGATCAAGATGCGTCCGTGTGAGATCGGGATACTGCCGCCATGCCGTTCCGGGGACCTGGATCTTCTGGTAGCCGCCGGAAAGGCGGGGGAACTGGGAATCCTGAGGGCCTCCGCGTCGCCCGGCTTGGTGAAAAACCAGATCCGCTGGATGAGCGAGCAATTGGGAAGCCGCTTCGGCCTGCAAGTGACGCTCCGGTCCTTCGATGCCGCGGTAGCGGCCCTGGAATCCCTGGGAAACCGGGTAGATCTGATCCTGATTTCCGGGGAGTTGGCCGCGGAAGAGCTGGCGGAGTGCGTCCGCAGTCTGCGAAGCCGCTGCACGCGGCTCTTTCGCGAAGCCGTCTCACAGGACGAGGCTGAGGCAGCCGTCACGGCCGGCGTGGATGGCCTGGTAGCCAAGGGAAACGAAGCCGGCGGCAGGGTCGGAAGCGAAACGCTGTTCGTTCTGCTCCAGCGCCTGTGCTCGCGGTTCACGATTCCGGTTTGGGGGTTCGGCGGCATCGGACCCCACGCGGCAGCGGCTTGCCGGGCGGCCGGCGCCCAGGGCATCGTTCTGCAGGATGAAATCACCCTGGCCGAAGAATGCTGGACGCCGGAACCCCTGCGCTCCCGTCTGGCGGCGATGGACGGCACCGAGACCCTCTGCCTGGGCGAGTCCTTAAACTATCGCTACCGGGTCCATCGCCAGGAAGGCGCGGAATGGATCCGCGAGTTGCAGCGAATGGAGACCAGTGGGGCCGATCGGGAGATATTCCTGCGGCGCCTGGAGGAAATCGCCGAAGCGGCCGGCGAGCAGGGTTTGTATCCCATGGGCCAGGGCATCGCCTTCGCCGCCCGTCTGGCGGCGCGTCACCGGAACCTGGCCGGCATTCTGCGCGCCTACCGGAGCCAGGCGGCGGACAATCTGCGGCTGCAGGCCAGCCATCCTGCGCTGGTGGAGAACTCGGATTTCGCGCAGGCTCACGGAGTTCGTTTTCCGATTTTTCAAGGCCCCATGACGCGCGTAAGCGATGTCGCCGGCTTTGCGGATGCGGTTTCGCACGGCGGGGGGATGCCGTTTCTGGCGCTGGCCCTGTTACGCGAGGCGGAATGCCAGAAGCTCCTGGCGGAAACCGCGGCAGTCCTCGGAGACCGCCCCTGGGGCGTCGGGATCCTGGCGTTTGTGCCGGCCGACCTGCGCGCCGAGCAGTTGAAGGCCGTGCTGAAAGTGCATCCCCGGTTCGCCATTCTGGCGGGGGGACGCCCGGAACAGGCCAAGGCGCTCGAATCGGCCGGAATTCTCACCTATATTCATACCCCCTCGGCGCAGTTGCTGGCCATGTTCCTCAGGCAGGGCAGCCGCCGCTTTATTTTCGAAGGACGCGAATGTGGCGGCCACGTGGGTCCCCTCTCCAGCTTCGTGCTATGGGAATCGGTGCTGGAGGTGATCCTGGAATTCCAGCGCCAGAGCGCTTCCAAAGAAACCATCGACATCGTGTTTGCCGGCGGCATTCACGACGGCCGCTCGGCCGCCATGGTCGCGGCGCTTTCGGCGTCTGCGGCGGCGGCAGGGGTGCGGATCGGCGTGTTGATGGGCACGGCCTACCTGTTCACACGTGAGGCCGTGGAGACGGGCGCGATTGTTCCCGGTTTTCAGGAGGAAGCCGTCCGCTGCGGTGACACCGTCCTTTTGGAAATGGGCGGAGGGCACGCGATTCGCGTGGCGCCTTCGGCCTACACCGAGGAATTCAAGGTCTTGCAGCGCGGCCTGAGGGCCGAAGGGCTGGCGGCCGAGGAGGCTCGCTCACGGCTGGAAAGCGTCAACGTGGGCCGGCTGCGGCTGGCTTCCAAAGGGTTGGTGCGCGAGGCCGCAGCGGGCTCCCATTCCACTCATTTGAAAGAGGTTTCCCTGGACCGCCAACAGGCCGACGGCCTTTACATGATGGGCCAGGTGGCGGCCCTGAGGAAGGGGCTGTGCTCGATTGAGGAACTCCACCGGAGCGTTTGCCGCGGCAACGCTGCCGGGCTGCGGGAGTCCTCCGAACCGGCCATCCGTCCCCATAAGGGCAGCCGCCAGGGCCCCGAACCGATCGCCATCGTCGGCATGGCCGGCCACCTCCCGGCCGCGGCGGACCTGGTGGAGTACTGGTCCAACATCCTGCGGCGGAAAGACTGCATCGAGGAAGTCCCCGAAGACCGTTGGCCAAGCCACCTGTTCTACGACACCAACCCCAAAGCGACCGACCGCAGCATCTCCAAATGGGGTGGTTTCATGCCTCCCATCCGCCTCGACCCAATGGCTTACGGCATTCCGCCCGCGACCCTGGCTTCCGTGGAGCCGGTACACCTGATGCTGCTGGAAGTGGCCCGTAAGGCTTTGGCCGACGCGGGTTACGACCGCCGCCCCTTCCCTCGCGAGAGCACGGCCGTCATCCTGGGGCTGGGCAGCGGCACCTGGGACCTGGGGCAGTCCTACCTCACCCGCTGCCTGATGGAACTGGAATTAAATCGCGTTCCGGGTCTCGATCCGGCCACCCGGGAACAGATCATGGACCACATTCGCCGCACGCTGCCGGATCTCACCGAAGACAGCTTCCCCGGCATCCTCGGGAATGTGGCCGCCGGACGGGTGGCCAACCGCTTCAACCTGGGAGGGCCGAACTACACCGTGGACGCGGCGTGCGCTTCCTCCCTGGCGGCTCTCGAATCCGGTTTGCAAACGCTATGGCAGGGAGCCAGCGACGTCGCGCTGGTGGGCGCGGCCGAAGCCGGCCAAAGCATCTTCAGCTTCCTTCTTTTCAGCAAGACCGGTGCGCTTTCGCCCCGTGGGCGCTGCCGCCCGTTTGACGCCACGGCCGATGGAATCGCTACCAGCGACGGCGTGGGCATGCTGGTGTTGAAGCGCCTGGCGGACGCGGAACGGGATGGCGATCGGATCTATTCGGTGATCCGCTCGATCGGTTCCGCGAGCGACGGCCGCGAGAAAAGCCTGACCGCGCCGGCCGTGCGGGGTCAGACGCGGGCCGTAAATCGCGCCTACGCGGGTTTGGATTTCGCCCCCAACGCCGTCGAACTGGTGGAGGCGCACGGCACCGGAACCGTGGTTGGCGATCGCACGGAGCTGGAAACCCTGCGGACGGTGTTCCAGGCCGGTGGCGCGCGGCCCCAAAGCTGTGCCCTGGGGTCGGTGAAATCGCAAATCGGCCACACCAAGAGCACCGCCGGTATCGCCGGGTTGCTGAAGGTCTCCATGGCGTTGCACCAGCGGGTCCTGCCGCCCACCCTGGTGGACGATGCCGCTCCGGCGTTGCGCGACCGGTCGATTCCGCTTTACCTGAACACGCGCGCCCGGCCGTGGTTCCACGGGGACGACAGCCCGCGCCGCGCCGCCGTGAGCGCCTTCGGCTTCGGCGGGACCAACTTCCACGTGGTGCTGGAGGAGTACGGCAACCACGCCGCCGCCCTCACCGAACGCCCGGCCGAGTTGTTCGTTTTTCGCGGCCCCGGCCGGGCGGAGTTGGCGGCGGCGTTGCGCGCGCTCGACCTGCAACTGGCGGAATGCCCCCAGGTTCGATCCAAACAACTGGCGGAGGCCCTACGCGCCGAGGCAGCCAAACAACGCGGCTCGTGCCGGCTGGCGATCGTCGCCAAAGATGTGCGCAGCCTGCGCGCCCAGCTTGTTGTGGCCGCGGATAAGCTCCAGAAGCACGAGCCGTTCTCGCCTTCCGACCCGATTTTCTTCGGTGAGGCTTCAGTTGACGGACGCGTGGCCTTCCTTTTCCCCGGCCAGGGGTCGCAATACCTCAATATGATGGACGAGCTGGCGCTCGCCTTCCCGCTGGTTCGCGAGGTATTCGAGCGCGCGGACGAGGTTTTGAAGGGCGTGTTGCCCTCGCGGCTCACCGAGGTGGTGTTTCCGCCTCCCGCCTATGCGCCAGCCGAAGAAACGGCAAAGAGCAAGGTCCTCAACCAGACGTGGTTTGCGCAGCCGGCCCTGGGGGCGGCCGATTACGCCATGTACGCGTTGCTGCAAGCGGCGGGGATCGAGCCGGAGATGGTGGCCGGTCACAGCTATGGTGAATATGTAGCCCTGTGCGCGGCGGGGGCGCTCTCCTTCGCCGATCTGATTCGGATTTCCGAGCAGCGCGGGCGCGTGGTGCAAGAGACCCAGGGGACCGAGGCGGTTCAGATGGTGGCTGTCCAGAGCGATGCCAAGACCGTATCGAACCTGCTGGCCAAGGTCTCCGGTGTGGCCATCGCCGGCATCAACGCCCCCAATCAGACCATCGTGGGCGGCCGGCGCGATCCGGTGGCCGCTTTCCTGAAGACCCTGGATTCCGCCGGGATTCGCTGCGACAAGTTGGTCATGAGCGCCGGTTTCCACATTCCCGAAGCGCAACCGGCGGCCGATCAGTTTGCCGTGCCTCTGGCCGGTGTGGAACTGCGGCCGCCGGCCCTACCGGTGTACTCAAATTTGCAGGCGGCCCGGTATCCGGACAATATTCATGAGATTCGGACCATTCTATTGAAACAGTTGACCCAGCCGCTTCACTTTCAGGAAGAGGTGGAGGCCATGTACGCCGCCGGCGTCCGGGTATTCGTGGAAGCCGGTCCGGGGCAGGTCTTAACGGGGCTGGTGAGGCGCATCCTGGGCGACCGGCCCGCCACCGCCCTGGCCACCAACCGCAAGGGGTCGGAGAGCGGATTCGCAGATTTTTTGAAGGTGGTGGGCTGGTTCTATGCGGCCGGCAAACCCGTACGCCTGGAACGGCTGTTTGCCGCCAGCGAAGGCGATATGCCGGAATTGGCAACCTTATTAAAAGGAGAAGAACTTCCCAAACCGGCAGAGTGGATTGTAACCGGGATGCGTGCCAGACCTATGGTGGAAAAACGAGAAGCGCCTGCAGTCGTTCCTGTCGACGCCAGGGCCTTTGCTGCTGCGGCGGCCAATGGAGGAGAGATCGCCTCAAAAACGGCCCCTATCGCCACGGCCGCGGCTGCTCCGGAGGCCGCCAGACCCACGGCGCACAGCAACGGCGCGCACGCCGTCCACACCACGGCAGCGCCGGTGGCGCACGCCAGTCCGCAGGCTTACGCTCCGGCGGTTCCTGCCCCGGCGCTTCCAGGCGCGGCGGCACCAGTGGCGCCGGGCAACGGGCACGTGGCGGAGGTGGTCACCGCGTTTCAGTCCACCATGCAGCAGTTCCTCAACTACCAGATGGAGTCCAACCGCCAGCGGCAGGAACTGATGAGCCGCTTCCTGGACACCCAGCGCGCCATGGTGGAGGCATTCGCCCGAGGTGGCGCGCCGCCGGGCCCCATAGCGGGAACACCGGAAACGCAATACGCGCCTTACGCGCCATCGCAGCACGTCGCTTATACGCCGCTGCCGGGCCTGATGGCCGCCGCCCCGCAGCCGCAGTACGTTCCTTACACCGCGCCGCCATCGCAGCACGTCGCTTATGCGCCGCCGCCTGGCCCCATGGCCGCTGCCCCGCAGCCGCCGCACGTTCCTTACACCGCGCCGCCATCGCAGCACGTCGCTTATGCGCCGCCGCCTGGCCCCATGGCCGCTGCCCCGCAGCCGCAGTACATTCCTTACACCGCGCCGCCATCGCAGCACGTCGGCTATACACCGCCGGGCCCCCTGGCCGCTGCCCCGCAGCCGCAGTACACCGCGGTGCCGCCAATTGTTCCTCAGGCGGCTCTTGCGCCAAGCATTCCGGTTCCGCAGCCACCGCTGGAGGCCATGGCGCCAACCGTGAATCCCGTGGCACCTCCTCCACCGGCTGCTCTGCCGGTGGGGCTGTCCTTGCAGGATGTGCTGCTGGAACTAATCAGCAAACGGACCGGCTACCCACCCGAGTTGCTGGAACTGGATCAGAACCTGGAAGCCGATCTGGGAATCGACTCGATTAAACGCGCCGAGATCTTCGGCGGCCTGCTGGAAAAAGCCGGCTTTAGCCAGAATGACCAGGAGCGGGAAGAGTATTTTCTGGCGATTTCCAAACTGCGGACCCTCCGGGAGGTCTTGGCTTGGTTGCATGAGCGCGCGGCCGAACGCGAGGCTCCCGCCAGTGCCCCGCCGGCCGCCCTGGAGTGCAAGCGGTCCCCAACCGTTGCCGAAAGCCGGTCGCTAAGCAGATTCCTGGTCCGGGCGGTAGAGGAGCCTTTGCCCGCACCCACCCGCCGGCCGCGGGCCGACGAAGTGGTGCTCTTGACCGAGGACCATTCCGGCCGCGCGCGCGAAGCCACTGCCGCGCTTTCGGCGGTGGGAGTAAAAGCCGCGGTGGTCCGCCATAGCGACGGGTGCCGCGAGGTCAGCACCGGCATCTACGAAGCCGACCTGACGTCCCGCGAAGCCGTTTCGCAGGTGAGGGAGTGGGTGCGGCGGCAGTTCGGAACCGTCACCTCCCTGTGCCACTTCCTGCCCCTGGATTGCGGTGCGAATGCGTCCGACTGGCTGGAGCTGAAGAGCCTGAACACGCTGGCGGCGGTTTTCGGGCAGGACCTGAGGACCGTCAAAGGCGGGTTGCTGGCAGTCACCGGCATGGGCGGCCACTTTGGCATCGAAGGCGAGCCGCGCGAGTTTCGGCCCGGTTCGGCGGCCATAGCCCTGGTGCTGAAGTGCCTCGCCATCGAGTGGCCGGAAGTTTCCATGAAGTCCATCGACGTTGACCCGCACGACGGCGAGGAGGTGCTTCGCCACATTCTGACCGAGACCGCGAGCGAGGACTGGCGGGTCGAGGTTGGCTATTCCGGCGGCCGGCGGCTGGTGCTCAAGACGCACGAATCGAAGCTCGATTCCGCCGCCCACGTTCCGGCGCCGCTCGATGAGCGCTCGGTCGTGCTGGTGACCGGCGGCGCGCGGGGCATCACCGCGGAAATCTGCCGGGAACTGGCGGCGCGCTATCGGCCGACGCTCGTTTTGGCCGGCCGATCGGCCCTGCCGGCGGCGGAGGGCCCTGACACCTTAGGCCTGGAAAGCGGCGCCGGCTTGAAGCGCGCGATTGTCGAGCGCAGGAAGAACCACGGGCAACTGGTCACGCCGCACGTGGTGGAGCGCGAGTACCAGGCCCTCTTGCGCGGCCGCGAGGTTCGGTCTACCCTCGATGAGCTGTCTGCGGCGGGCTCCCGCGCGGAGTACCACACGCTCGACGTGCGGGATTCGGCGGCTTTCGAATCGCTCATTGGTTCGGTTTACGAGCGGCACGGGCGCATCGACGGCGTAATCCACGGGGCGGGAGTCGTGGAGGACATGCTCTTCGATCACAAGTCCCCGGAGTCGTTCCAGCGCGTCTTCGATACCAAAGTGCAGCCGGCGCTGGTTCTGGCGCGCGCGCTGCGGCCCGATTCGCTGCGCTTTCTCTTCTTCCTTTCTTCGCTGGCCGCGCGGTATGGGTACGCCGGAGGAACCGATTACTCTTCAGCCAACGAGGTGCTGAACCGCCTGGCCCGCAAGCTCGATCGCGAATGGAAGGCTCGCGTGGCGGCGCTTGGCTATGGTCCGTGGGAGAGCGTCGGGATCGCCTCGCGATATCCTCCGGACCTCTTGACGGAGCGCGGTGTGGAGTTCCACTCGATCCGCGCGGGCGTTGAGAGCTTTATGGAGGAGCTGCGGTTCGGCGCCAAGGGTGAGCCGGAGGCGTTTTATTACGTTCCCGGCGCCAAAGCGTTTCCGGAATAACTTATGCCCCCGGAGATCGAACCGATCGCCATTGTGGGCATGGAATGCGTCTTTCCGGGCGCGCCCAATCTGGCGGCGTTCTGGCGCAACATCGTACGCGGTATCAGCTCTGTCACCGCCGTGCCTGCGGGCCGTTGGAATGGTGCGGGCCGCGAACTGCCGCGAGTGCCCGGCGGCTTTATCGACGGCCTGACGGATTTCGATCCGCTGGCCTTCGGCGTCATGCCCGCGGAGGTGGAAGAAGGCGACCCCGAACAGTTTCTGGTGCTGTCGGTCATCGACGCGGCGCTGCGCAATATGCGGGGCGTGGCGGGGAAGCGCGGTGCTCCGGTGGCTTCGCCTGAGAACACCGAGATTGTGATCGGCCGGGGCAGCTACATCTCCAATGGCGCCGAACACGTGTACCTGCGGATGGAGGCCCTCGACCAGGTCACCGAACTGCTGGGCCAGATTCTGCCCGCCGGTTCCGAGGGTGTGGCGCAGGAGATTCGCCAGCGGCTGCTGGCCGGTCTGGGACCCGTAACGCCCGAAGTGGTGGCCTGCGCCATGCCCAACCTCACCTCCGGGCGGGCCGCCAATCGCCTCAACGTGATGGGTCGCAACTACTCCGTGGACGCGGCCTGCGCTTCGTCGCTGATTGCGGTGGACAACGTCGTGCGTAGCCTGCGCGAGCGCCGCTGCGACCTGGGAATCGCCGCCGGTGTACACGTCAACCAGAAACCGGCGTTCTGGATGGCGTTTCAGACCATCGGGGCGCTGTCGCGAAGCGGCGTCTGCCGCCCGTATGCCGAAGGCGGGGACGGGCTGTTGATCGGCGAAGGCATCGGCGCGGTGGTGCTGAAGCGCCTCTCCGATGCGCTGCGCGAGGGGGACCGCATTTACGCCGCCATCCGCGCGGTGGGCGTAGCCAGCGACGGTCGCGGCGCCGCCATCATGACGCCGCGCCTGGAAGGCGAATGCCTGGCCATGCGGCGGGCGTATACCGAATCCGGGGTCGACCCGCAAACCGTCACCCTCCTCGAAGGCCACGGAACCGCCACCGTGGTGGGCGACAACACGGAGATCGACGCGCTCCACGCGGTGTTCGGGCGCGAGGGAGGCAGCATCGCTTTGGGTTCGGTAAAGTCGATGATCGGCCATGCCATGCCGGCGGCGGGAATGGCGGGGCTGATCAAGACAGCGCTGGCCGTTTACCATCGCGTGCTGCCCGCCACTTGCGGTGTGGAGCGGGTACACCCCAAGCTGACGGGCAGCCGGATTTCGGTCAACACCGCATCGCGGCCGTGGGTGTCGCCTCCGGAACTGCCGCGCAGGGCCGGCATCAACGCGTTCGGCTTCGGCGGCATCAACGCCCACGTCCTGGTGGAAGAGGCGCCCGAAGCTGCCCCGTGGCAGTCTCTGACGCCGCAAAGTTCGGAGCTTTTCCTGGCCAGCGCCGAATCGCCGGATCGGTTGCGGGAGGGGCTGCTTCGCTGGCGCACCGCCGTTGCCGCGCTCCGCGACGAAGAACTGGGCGACTTGTGCTTCACTGCCAGTGCCGGTTTTTCCGATGCCCACGCCGTGCGCCTGGCGATTGTCGCTAACAGCGCGGCGGATCTTTCGGGCAAGCTGGAGCGGGTTCAGGCGGCCATCGCCAAGACGCCGGATGTGCGAATTCACGAAGCCTCCGGCATCTATTACGGCGCTTCGCGATATCCGGGCAAGCTGGCCTTCCTTTTTCCGGGCATCGGCTTTCCGGGCCTCGCCGGCGGCTACACCGAGCGGCTGGCCGAATTGTACCTGCACTTTCCGGAGGTTCGCCGCAATCTGGACCTGGTGGACAGCGTTACCCGGGACGACGAGAACACTCAGCCCTTCAGCTACCAATGGTTCCCACCTCCGCTGCTGGACCGCAAGGCGCTGCAAAAGATCGAACTGGACCTGGCCTGGTCGGAGCGGTCGCCCATGGGTATGTCGATGGCCAACCTGGCCAGTTGGGAATTGCTCCGTTCCCTGGGCGTGGACCCCGATATCATGGCCGGCTTTTCGCTGGGCGAACTGTCGTCGCTATTCGCTTCGGAGGTGATCGATTCGAGCCACTTCAACCTGGAGTCTCTGAAGCCATTGCGCGGCATCATGCGCAAGGTGGCGGATTCCAGCGACACCGATGCGCTTTGGGCGATGGTGGCCACTTCGGCCGAACAGGCGGAGGCCATGCTGCGCGGCGTACCCGGCAACGTGTCGGTGACCATGGATGTTTCGCCGTCGCAGGTCTTTATCGGGGGCGAGGTGGCGGCGGTGCGCGCGGCGCTGGTGAAGTTTAAGGAAGCCGGCATCTGGGGCCAGGCGCTGCCGGCCTTCCCGCTGCTGATGCCGTACCTGACGGTCCACACCGAGGGCGCGGCGCCGTTTGAAGCCAAGCTGCGCGAAATTGTCAGCACCATTCCGCTCGGGCCAGGCAACTACACCGTCTACTCGGGAACCACGGCCACACCCTATCCGCGCACACCGGACGCCATTCGTGAAATGATGCTGGCCGCCGTCACCCGGCCGGTGAAGGTGAGGGACACCATCTCACGGCTCTACGCCGATGGCGTTCGCATCTTCGTGCAACTGGGCGCCGGCGGAAAGATGTCCGCCAACGTGGAAAACACGCTCGCCGGTTCGGACTACGTGGCCCTATCGAGCGATGTAGCGCATCGCGGCGGGCTGGAGCAATTGCATCATCTGCTGGGGCACCTGGCGATGCTGGGCCGGCCCTTTCAGCCGGCACTGCTGTATCGCCACCGCAAGCTGCGGCGGCTCGATCTGGAAAATCCCGCCGCCACGCCGAAAACCGCCCGTAAGCTTTCGCTGGCGCCGCCGCGGCTGCAGTTGCCACCGGAAACCGCAGAATGGGTGCGCGCGCAATACGCCGCTGCGGCGCCACCGCCGCCACCGCCCGAAACAACAAGAACGGCACTTCCTCCAAATGGCCCCAGGACTTCGGCCGCCGGCCAGACCGCGGCTACGATGGAGCAATTCCTGGAAGTGCAGCGCTCGTGGGAGCAGACCGAGACGCTGTTGCTCCAGCAATTCCTGGACACCCAGGCCGCCACCGCCGCCGCGGTAATGCGCATGCGACCCGCGGCACTGGCGGTAGCCACGCCGCAGCCGTTTATCGGACACACCGAGACACCGTCGCTCCAACCCCAGCGAACACAGGCCACCGCCGCCGCGGCGATGCGCATGCAGCCCGCGGCGCCCGTGGTAGCCACGCCGCAGCCGTTCATCGGACAGACCGAGACACCGCTGCTCCAACCCCAGCGAACAGAGGCCACCGCCGCCGCGGCGATGCGCATGCAGCCGGCGGCGCCCGTGGAAGCCACGCCGCAGCCGTTTATCGGACACACCGAAACACCGCTGCTCCAACCCCAGCGAACAGAGGCCACCGCCGCCGCGGTAATGCGCATGCAACCCGCGGCACCCGCGGTAGCCACGCCGCAGCCGTTTATCGAACTCACCGAGACACCGCTGCTCCAACCCCAGCGAACAGAGGCCACCGCCGCCGCGGCGATGCGCATGCAGCCGGCGGCGCCCGTGGTAGCCACGCCGCAGCCGTTCAACCAACACACCGAGACACCGCTGCTCCAGCAACCCCAGGTAACCCAGGCCGCGGGAGCCACGCCGGGGCCCTTCGTCGGCGAGATCCAAAATATCGTACCCGGGCAGGAGTTGGAGTCCCGGCTGGTGCTGGATCTGCAGCGGCATCGGTTTCTCTCGCAACACGCGCTGCTGAATATCCCCGATGGTCTAAAGCCCGTTGAGGAGCGCATGGCCACTCTGCCCCTGACCTTCGAACTGGAGATTCTCTCCGAAGTGGCCGAGGCCCTCATGCCGGGCCTTGCGGTTACGGCGTGCCACAGCATGGAAGCCAGGCGATGGGTGTCGCTCGAAAGCTCGGCCACTTTGGAAATCACCATCCGCGCCAGGCGAGTGGGCGAGGGCGAAGTGGAAGTGGAGCTGTACACGCCGGGCCAGAAATCCCCGTCGTTTCGCGGTAGAGCCACGATGGGCACTTTTCTGCCTTCGGCGTCGCCGCCGATGGAGCCGGCTTATGACCGCCCATGCCCTCACACGCCGGCCGAGTTCTATGCCCGCGGGCCGCTCTTCCATGGGCCGATGTTCCGCTTGATGCGGAACTTCGATGGAATGTCCGACACGCAGATTGGCGCGCACCTGGAAGCCAGCGGCCCGGAGGCGCACCTGGGCATGCCGGGCGCTGCCCTAATTTTCGAGCCGCTGCTGTTGGATGCGTTGCAGCAGATCGTGGGCTACCGCGCCTGGCTGGACGGCTGGTTTCTGATGCCCGTGGGAATGAAGCGGATTTCGCGCTTCGGCGCCCCTCCGCGGCCGGGCGCGCAGATTCGCGCGTGCGTCCGTTATCGCAAACTGGATGGCCGGCGGGTTGAAGCCGACTACGAGGCCTACGACTCCGATGGCCGGCCGTGGATTCGCGTGGACAGCCTGGAAGCCTGGCGCGTGCTCAGCCCGAAAGCCCTTCTGGAGGCTAATCATCGGCCGCGTGAGGGCTATCTGGCGCAGCCGGGGCCGCTCGATTCGGCGTCCGTCCGTTTCTATTCCGTGAAGGTGGACAATCTGGGCGATCTTCCGCCCGATTGGGCAGCCCGCCTCTATCTTCGGCCGAACGAGTGGGCGATCTACCAGCGGCGGCCCGCACTGGACTGGCTGCTGGGCCGGATCGCCGCCAAAGACGCCGTGCGCGCCTGGCTGCGCCAACACCGCAACCTGCTGCTGCATCCGCTGGAAGTGGAAATCGCCAACCATCCGGATGGCGCGCCGCGCTTGCAGGTGCCATTCTTACCCGCCCTGGCAGTTTCCATTGCGCACATTGAAAATGAGGCCGTGGCAGCGGTTTCGGAAGCTACCAGCCTGGGCGTAGACTTGGCCGAAGTCAAAGAGCGACAGAACGGGTTCGCGGGATTCGCGTTCCGCCCGGACGAACGGGCCTGTTTTCCCGCCGGCGCTGACGGTTCGTGGATTCATCGCGCCTGGTGCGCCAAAGAAGCGGCTGCCAAGGCCGCCCGGTTGGGGATCGGACAACTTCCGCAATTCCGCATTGTAGGGGTCGATCCCGAAACCGGCGCTGTGGAGATGGAGTTCGGAGGAATACGCCTGATCGCCGCCACGCGGCACGAAGGAGATCGGGCCATGGCCGTGGTGGTGCCGTAGGGCGCCAAAAAAAGCGCCGGCCGCGCCTCCTTCTGGCGCTGCCGGCGCTGTTCCGCATACTCTCAACTGCCAGCCTTGGCTACATGCCGCCGCCGCCGCTCAAGGTCTTTCCACCGCCTTCCCAATACGGCCGGACGTGGTAGTAATTGGATACATTCAATCCCCACGTCTGATCGCTCATGTCCGGCCAGTTGTCTTTGTCGAAGCCCGGAGCCTGCTCAATGGTCCGCCGGTCTACATTCAGAATGAAACACTTTTCGTCCTCGTCCACTTTGAGCGCACTCCAGGGCACGGCGAAGAGCTTGTCTCCCATTCCCAGAAATCCACCGAACGAGAGCACTGCATAAGCCACCCGGCCAGTGGGAATATCAATCATGATTTCGTCGATCTTACCCAGGTCCTCTCCGGCTGCGTTGCGCACGGAGTCGCCGGCCAAGGTGCTGGCAGAAAGCACGCTGCGGAACTTCTTATTGGGATCTGTCTTCTTAATATTCGATGTTTGCATGAAGTATCCTCCGGGAGATTCCTTGCAGCTTTAGGTCCCATCGCCAGGGCGGTGCGGTTCAAAACATTCGAATGGCGAAGGCTCTATCGGTGCATGCGCGGCCCGCATCATTCCATACCAGCGAGCCGTTGCCGTGGATACCCGCGTGCAGCTTGCCCGGTTATGAGCCGAATCTGCTTTGCCTTGACCCTGGTTCTTGCTTTTTCTGCATGCCGCACGCAACAAACGGTGAAGGCCGGATCTGAACCGCGCGAGATGCCCGAAGGCGTCGCGCACCTGAATGGACCGATTCTCTCGTATGCCGGCGTGGTGCAGACGGTTGCACCGGCCGTAGTGACCATCCGTGCATCGCACCGCGTGCGCGCTCCCCAACAGTTTCCTTTCTCTAACAGTCCCTTTTTTCAACAGTTCTTCGGAGGCGGCGTTCCGAGCACCCCGAACAAGATGCAGGAGGAGCTGGCCCTCGGCTCAGGCGTGATCGTGCGCCCGGATGGACATATTCTCACCAACTACCACGTCATCGATGGTGCGCAGGAAATCAAGATCGATCTCACCAACCAACGGACCTATTCCGCCAAGGTTGTGGGATCGGATGAGCCCAGCGACCTGGCGGTATTGAAAATCAGCGCCAGCGGGCTTCCGGTCTTGCAGCTTGGCGATTCGGACAAGGTTCGCGTGGGGGATGTCTGCCTTGCTGTGGGCAACCCGCTGGGAGTCGGCCAGTCGGTAACCCAGGGAATCATTAGTGCCAAAGGGCGGACCACCGATATCCTCGGCTCCGGCAGCTTTGAAGACTTCCTCCAGACCGATGCCGCCATCAACAAAGGCAACTCCGGCGGAGCGCTGGTCAACACGCGCGGCGAACTGATCGGCATCAACTCACAGATCCTCTCCTCCAACGGCGGCTTCATCGGAATCGGATTCGCCATTCCCTCCAACATGGCCAAGAACGTGATGGACCAGTTGATTCAGAAGGGCAAGGTGCAGCGAGGCATGCTAGGCGTTACAATTCAGCCGGTAACCAGCGACCTCGCCGCCGGGCTAGGGCTGAAACAGGCAGGCGGCGTTCTGGTCAGTTCCTTGGTTCCGGGCGGGCCTGCCGCGCAAGCCGGAATCAAGCAGGGTGACGTGATTCTGCAACTTAATGGCGCGGACGTAAACGATGCGAACGAGCTACGCAACGACGTGGCCGCCGACAGTCCGGGTACTGAGGTGACCCTCACCATCAGGCGCAACGGCCAACAGCAGCAGGTGAAGGTTCGCCTGGGCGCCCTCACCCCGGAGGCCGCGCAGCAGACTCAAAGCTCCGGGCCCAGCGGCCAAAGCAATCAACTCGGGCTGACCGTAGAACCGCTGACTTCTGACCTGGCCGCGCAGCTCGGATTGAGCCGCACCACGCAGGGTGTGGCCATCGACTGGGTCGATCCGAACGGCCCGGCGGCGCAGGCCGGTTTGCAGGCGGGCGATGTGATTCAGCAGGCCAACCAGCGGCCGGTCCATTCGGCGGCTGAGCTGCAAAGCGCGCTGCAAAGTACCGGCAACCGGCCGGCAGTTCTGCTGATCAATCGCGGCGGGCAGAAATTGTATGTCGCGGTACCATTGAAATAAGTGGCGCAGCCCGCAGGGGCTTGCCAATGCTGCTGCGTTGCCGGGTCGCGCCGGATTGCCCATCCGGGCGTCAGCCGGCGCCTTGAAGGAAACAGAGAGCTGATGGCACCGCGATGACGGCCGACCACAGTGCTGCCGAACAGCGTGGATGGTACGTCTACGACTTCGCCCAAACGGCCTTTTCCACGACCGTGGTCACCACGTTCCTGGGGCCCTATTTGACCGTGCTGGCCAAGTCCGCAGCGGATGCGCGCGGAATGTTGCACCCGTTCGGCATTGCCATTTACGCCCCCAGTTACTGGAGCTACCTGGTGAGCTTGTCGGTCATCCTGCAGGTGCTGGTTCTGCCGGTGATCAGCGCGGTGGCCGATTTCGGGCGGCGGAAGAAGGAAATGCTCGCCGCAGCCGCTTACCTGGGGGCGGCGGCCACCATAGCGATGTTTCTGCTGGAAGGAAGCCGCTATCTGCTGGGGGGCATTCTCTTCGTGGCAGCTAACGTCAGCTTCGGCGCGGGCGTGGCAATCTACAACTCGTTTCTGCCGGAGATCGCGCCGCCCAAAGAGCGCGATGCGGTTTCTTCGAAAGGCTGGGCCACCGGCTACATGGGCGGCGGCCTGCTGCTGGCGTTGAACCTGCTTCTGTACCTCAACCGCACCCGCATCGGCCTGAGCGAAAGCATGGCGGTGCGGATCAGCCTGGCGTCGGCCGGCGCCTGGTGGGCGGTGTTTACCATTCCGCCGCTATTGGCGCTCCACAACCGGGGAACGGAAAGAAGGGTGAGCCGGCGTGCCGTCACAGAATTACTCCAGCAGATGTACCAGACGCTTGCCGGAGTGCGCCGCTACCCACAGACCTTAAAGTTCATCGTCGCCTTTTTGCTGTACAACGACGCCATCCAGACGGTGATCGTACTGGCTACTCAGTTCGGGCACGACGAATTGAAAATTCCGATTTCGCAATTGACCCTGGCCATCCTGATGGTGCAATTCGTGGCCATCTTCGGCGCCCTGGCGTTTCAATGGCTGGCGTCGGTGGCCACCGCCAAGCGCGGTGTGATCGTGAGCCTGGTAATCTGGACGGGCGTGCTGGTGTATATCTACCTGGCGGTGAAAACCACGTTGCAATTTTTCGTCATGGCGGCCATCGTGGCGTTAGTTCTGGGCGGCAGCCAGGCGCTCAGCCGGTCGCTCTACGCACAGTTGATTCCTAAGCTCAAGGAAGCGCAGTATTACAGCATTTACGAGATCACCGATAAGGGAACAAGCTGGCTGTGTCCGATGTTCTTCGGACTGGCGCTCCAGTTCACCCGCAGCTACCGGGTGGCGATTCTTTCGCTGATCCTGTTCTTCGCGGCCGGCCTGGTGGCGCTGATCAAAGTGAACGTGGAGCAGGGGGAGCGGGACTTGGCGCTCGACAGCCCTCAAAGCGCCTGAACGGCCTCTTCCAGTTGATGCGCCAGCACCTCGGGTTCCTCGCGACCGGGGAACACCGGACAGCCAAAGGTAATCTGCGTGCGGCCGAAGTGCGGGATGAATTTGCCGCCTCAAACGCTGAAACGCCTACTCCTTCATGCGGCGATCGCACTCTGCCAGCGCTGCCCGGGCTATTTGGAGCCGCCGCCGGGTTTCGTCGGTTTGCGGTTTCCAGCTCCCCCAGCGAATCACATTTTTCTGGAAGAGATCGCGGGCCAAACGTAGTGCCGGTTGCCGAGGAGCATTTGACCGTACAGTTCGTCGAGATCCGAGACTGCCTCCATCGCCGCAAGCGTGGGCTGGGGAACCGAAAGCAGGCGGCGGATCAAAGGCTGGCCCCTAGTAATGATGGCGGCGGCCTGGTCCATCCGGCCGCCGTGAAACGCGGTTCCGGCCTCCCGAGCCATGCCTGTCAGTTCCTCGACGGTCTGGCCGTACCATACCTCCTTGGCCGGGTCGGGTTTGGAGTGAACCGGCGGCGGCGGGGCGGGCGCGCAACCGGCCAGCAGGAGGGCCAGAATCACGAGTGGGGCCACAGCTTTGAGAATATGCCAACGGACGCCGCGAGGCCGCGCCGGGGGAACCTGAGGTGTATCCCTGTCCGGAACCGAGGGTTGGTCCAGCCGGGTTTCGTCAGCCCCGAATTGTCGCCATCCGTTCCCAGAAAAACCGTTACTTCAGGACCTAAATCGGGTTATACTAGCCGCTTGTAAAAACCACCACGACTCATCAATCCGTAACGCTAGGGTTGTTATTCTACGGGGTATCCAAAGTTTTCGCGAGAAAACGACCAAGAGAGAGGTTAGGTTTATGAATTTAAAGTCTTTTGCCGCGCTATTGCTGTTTGCATGCGCCTCCGTGTTTGGGCAATCGGCGGGCGGTGTGGCCGGAATTTCCGGGGTCGTCCGAGACGCGTCCGGTTCGTCTGTGCCCAACGCCAAGGTGGTGATCTCGAGCGCTGGCCAAGGTGAGGTTCGCAGCCTGACTACCAACGCTGCCGGAGTCTTTACCGCGCAGGCTTTGATCCCCGGCCCGGACTATAAGGTGACGGTAACGGCTCCCGGATTCAACACCTATGAAGCGGACAAGCTGGTTTTGTCGGTGGGCCAGAATCTGGACCTCAATATCGCTTTGACAGTCGGTAGCGCGGTGACCTCCGTAGAGGTCTCGGCTACCGCAACCATGGTGGATGATACCAAATCGGACGTCTCCACCGTCGTCGACAACCACGAACTCCAGGAACTGCCCATCAACGGACGCCGCGTGGATTCCTTTGTTCTGCTGACCCCCGGCGTGAGCAACGACGCCACTTTCGGCCTGCTGACTTTCCGCGGCGTGGCTGGGAACAATTCGTTCCTGATCGACGGCAACGACAACACCGAGCAGTTCTACGACGAAAACGCCGGCCGCACGCGCATTCAATCGCAGATTTCGCAGGACGCGGTGCAGGAGTTCCAGGTGGTCTCGGACGATTATTCGGCCGAATACGGACGCGCCATGGGCGGCGTGGTCAACACCGTCACCAAGAGCGGATCCAATAGCCTCCACGGCAGCGGCTTCTATTACTTCCGCAGCACCGGGTTCGATGCCGCCGACCCGTTTGCCACGATCAACAACTCCGCCGGCATTCCGGTGCGCATCAATCCGCCCGAAAAACGCGTCGAGGGCGGGGCCACGGTTGGCGGGAGAATCATCAAGGACAAGCTGTTTTGGCTGCTCAATTTCGATCTCACCCATCGTATTTTTCCGCTGGTGGACAGTTGGGTGAGTGCGGGGGTGATCAACCCGCTTACCCAATCGTGGGTAACCACCGGGTCGGCGGCCTGCGGCGCCCCCGCCACACCCGCACAGTGCAACGCGATTAACGCGCTGTTGCCGCGCTTCTTCGGCCTGATTCCACGCACCGACGACAACGACCTGGGATTCGGCCGGCTCGACTACCATCTCTCCGACCGGAACACCTTCACCGCGGAGTTGAATTTCCTGCGCTGGTGGTCTCCCAACGGCATCCAGACCGGCCTCAGCTCGACTGCGGGCGCGGGCATCACCGGCAACGGCGACGATTCGGTCCGTGTGCGCAATGGAAAACTCGGCTGGACTTTCGTCCCCACCAGCAGCTTCGTGAACACCTTCCGTTTCGGCTGGGATACCGACCGGCAAGCCGACTCATTCGACCAGGCGGAGTTGGGGAGCGGTCTGGGCTACCTGGACGTTTCCGTGGATGGCGTCCAGCTTGGCGCCGCCACCTACCTGCCGCGCGTGGAGCCTTCCGAAACCCGCTATGAATTGTCGGACGACGCCAACCTGGTGAAGGGCAACCACAATATCAAGTTCGGCTACAACTTTTTCACCACCGAGGATTACAACTACTACATCAGCAACGCATTCGGATCGTACACCTATCCCACTCCCACGGCTTTCGCCGAGGATTACAGCAATGCCAGTGGCGTGGTAGGGCCCGCGAGCGGGAAGAACTGGACCACCTACTCTCAGACCTTCGGCAACCCGATTGCCGATTACCGGATCAACGAGATG
This sequence comes from Bryobacterales bacterium, assembly GCA_963803725.1. Taxonomy (GTDB): domain Bacteria; phylum Acidobacteriota; class Terriglobia; order Bryobacterales; family Bryobacteraceae; genus JOPF133. The sequence continues at coordinate 105,585 of CAWDOH010000014.1, forward strand.
GCTTTTTACGCGCTGGACCAGTGGAAAGTCAACTCCAGGTTCACAGTCAATTTGGGCGTGCGCTGGGATAAGTCGCTGAGCATAAACTTCCCGGTGACCAATCCGGATTGGCCCGATACCGGCTTCATCCATACCCCCAGCGCGAATTTCGCTCCGCGCGTTGGAATGACGTACCGGCTCAACGACAAGACCGTGGTGCGCGGCGGATTCGGCATGTTCTATGCGCGTCTGCTGGGGGGACTCATCGACGACCTCTGGACCACCAACGGAATCTATCAGATCGCCGACTCGCTAAGTGGTTCCGTCGCCGCCCAACAAGCCGCCGGTCCCACCTTTCCGAATGTGTTGGCCGCGCCTCCGGCGGGCGCCTCGGTCAGCGCTTCCACCATCCAAATCGCCGCGTCCAACCTGAAAACGCCTTATTCGGCGCAGGGCAACATCACTGTGGAACGCCAGCTCACACCAGACGTACTGCTCAGCGTTTCCGGCATCTTCAGCCGGGGCATTCATCTGATGGGCGCCACGGACGTGAACGCGCCGCAGCCCACTACCACGTACACCTACGCAATCGACAACTCCAGCGGCCAACAGACCGGGACTTTCACCACTCCGATCTACTTGTCGCCGCGTCCCAACACCAAGTACGGCACGGTATATGAAGACAACAACGGTGTGGACAGCGTCTACGACGGGCTGGCCGTCACCGTAAACAAGCGTTTCACGCATGGCATCCAGATGCTGGGTTCTTATACCTGGTCGCATGAGATCGATGATGGCCAGGAACAGGCCAGCAATGCCATCTTTTTCAGCACCATCACGACGCTCTACAACAACAACAACTCGGCGGAAAGGGCCAGCGGCTGGGAGGACCAGCGGCACCGGTTTGTGTACTCGTTCGTGTGGTCCCCCACGCTGATCCACTCAGGTAACGCTTTCGCCAAGTACCTGCTCAACGACTGGCAACTCTCGTCCATCACCACGCTGGCCTCGGGCCGTCCTTATGGGAGTCCCACCATAAGCGTAAGTTCCGGGCCGACCCTCCCGACCGGAGAGAGCTTGCTGACTACCTCGTATATCGACGGCTTCACTGGCAATTCGCGCGTGCCGTTTCTGCCGGTGAACAGCATCCTGACTCCGGCATCCTACCGTGCCGACGCTCGCATCACCAAGTTCATTCCAATCAAGGTCGGTGATCGCGACACCAGGCTTTCGCTCAACTTCGAGGCGTTCAATGTAAGCAACTCCTGGTCGCCCACCGCTATGTCCACTAAAGAGTATGTCGCCGCCAAGGGGGTTCTGACGCAGCAAGTGGGATCCTATGGACAGGGCACTGCTGATGGCGGATTCCCCGATGGGACGCAGGCGCGGCGCTTGCAGGTGAGCGCTCGTATCACCTTCTAAAACCGCCCGTTCAACCCGAGGACTCCTGGCCCGCCAGCCCAGGAGTCCTCTTACTTTCTGCGAAGTCCCTTGCCGGGCGCCACCCCCTCCACCAACTCCCCTTTGCTGACCACCGGGACGCCGTTCACTAGCACATAAACCATCCCAGTCGAGTATTGAGCGGGATTCTCGAAGGTAGCGTGATCGATGACGCTCGCCGGATCGAAAACCGCCACATCCGCGTCCGCGCCCACCGCCAGGCGGCCCTTGGTTTTGATCCCCAGGCGATCGGCGGGCATCACCGTCATCTTGCGGACGGCGTCCATCAGGCTGAGGGCGTGCTCCTCGCGCACATAGCGGCCCAGCACGCGGCAGTAAGTTCCCGCGGCCCGCGGATGCCCCTTGCCGTGGTCCAGAATACCGTCGCTGGCGATCATCACCATGGGGTTGGCGATAGCCAGCCGCACGATGTCTTCGGGAATCGAGTGAACCGCCACCATCCCGCCCTGCTTGCGATAGCGGGCGAAAGACTCGGCCGTGAGGCGTTCCCCGGTGGCGGCCCATTGCAGGTCACCGAAGGAGATGCCGCCCTGCCGCTGCTGCCAACCCTCGCTGAAGATGGCTGAGCCGATATCGGTCATGCCGGCGGTGTACGGGTATGCCTCCGTGGTGACGTCCAGCCCGCGTTTGCGCGCCCCTTCGATCAGGGCCAGGCACAGCGGTGTTTCGCGCAGCCCCATGCTGGTGATGTGGACCACGTGCAGCGAAGCGCCGGTGGCCGCCGCATCGGCGATCACCTCCTGCAGCGCGTCGATCACCCCCGGTTCCACCGGGCCTCCATTGCGCATGTGCACATAGACCGCGGTTTTTCGGGCGGCGGCCAGTTGGAAAAGCTGCAGGATCTCCTCGCGGCTGACCAGGGGGATGTAGGCGATGCCCATGCCAATCCCCAGCGCGCCTTCGTCCAGCCCCCGCCTCACCAGCGCCATCGTCTCGCGCTGCTCCTCGGGGGTTGCCGCGCGGGTGACCGCGTTGTCGCGCGGCAGCAGGGTTCCCGAGTCGTGCATCACGGCCATGCGCGCCGGCAGGTGGCCGGAGGTGGCGCCGAAGTTCACCAGCGCTTTGCCTTCGCGCGCCCGGTACCACTCCGGAACCGGCGAAACGCCCACCTCCATCTCCAGCGCCGTGGTGACCCCGTCCATGGCCTTGAAGCGGTAATTCTCGGGTGTCTGCCCGTGCGAGTGTAAATCGATAAAGCCCGGAGTCACGGTGAGGCCCGTGGCATCGATCATCGTCCGTCCCTGGAGCGGCCCTGCCGAGACCGCCGCGATCTTGCCCGCCTGAATGGCGACATTGCGAACCGCGTCCAGGTTGGTGGCCGGATCAAGCACCCGCCCGTGGGCAATCACCAGATCGTAGGTCTGCGCGTGCAGCAGGGTAGACATAAGTAAGGTAGCAAGCCATTTCATGATTCTTTAATGTTACGGGAGTAACGAGCTTGGCGGGCGGCGGCGTGCGCGAATGCCCCTTTTGGGCCGCCAGCAGGCATTTTTCTATGCCGCCGGCGATGTTTATCCGCGCCGGATCGCGGTTGCGGGTTACACTAGGGAAAGGGCCAATGAGATCGCTGGTTCTGTTTTTCCTCAGCCTCACGTTCCTGGGTCGCGCCAGCTCACCCGAATATTTCGTTCCCATGCACCGGGTCTCCGGGATCGGTGTAGACCGGGACGACCTCTCGCAGGATCTGGTGGACGCGCGCACGGACCTGATGGTCCAATCCCAAACCTTCATCATCATGCGCGAGCCGCAGGCCGTGGCCGGCGCCAAGCGCGTCACCACCGACCGCGCGCTGCAATCGCTGTTTGCCAACGCGTCCGCCCGCAGCGGCTTGCCGTCGAATTTGCTGGAAGCCATCGCCTACCTGGAAAGCTGGGGCGACGCCAAGGCCGAAAGCCCGGCGGGTCCCAAGGGAATTATGCAGATTTCGGCGGCTACTGCTCACTCCATGGGTCTCCAGATCTTGACCGCCACGCGTTACCGGGTAACTACGGAGAAAGTGCTGCTGCCGCGAAAAAGCCACACCTCCCGGTCCAGATATAAGACTGTCACTCATAAAACGCCGTATGTGGTGACCGTCCGCGACGATCGCCTGATACCCAGCCGGGCGATTCCGGCAGCCGCCATGTATCTGGCCGGCATGGAGCAGCACTTTGGCGGAATCGACTGGGCTATCTTCGCCTATCATTGCGGCCAGGGATGCGTAGCCGAAATGCAGGATCTGACCCGCAAGGCGCGCGGCATCCCCAAAGATCAGGTGACCGTGCCGCGGATGTTCTTTTCCTCTAACCCGGCCTGGAATCGCGAACTGTACGAGGCCATTCAGCAGCAGATGCAGCGCGATTACTCGCCCACTTATTATTTCCGCATCATGCGGGCGGAGGAGCTGCTGGAGCTTTACCGCACCGATCCGGATGCCTTCGTGGCGCTCGCCCAGCAATACAAGAGCGAGTTTTCGACGGCTTACCGCGCACCGCACCGCCTTTCCGTGTGGCTCAAGCGCGACGACCTGGTTTTTCGCAGCTGCGACGACATTCGCGCCAGCCTCGGCAGCAGTCTGGTAAGGGCTATGGACCGCCCGTGGTATTTCGGCTACAGCTTGAATGTGGCGCCCGATACTCCCACCGATCTGGAGTATTTCCTGGCCGCTTCTCCCGCCGCAATCGGCACCCTGACTTATATTGCGTTCGAAACGCACCGGCTCTTCGATGAGCTGCACCCCAAAGGCGAGCACTTCCAGGCGCTGCCGGTGACCGCGCTGGTGGAACCCGAAGACCACGCCCGCACGTCGCGCAGCCAGGATGCGCTGTCGCACTGTTCCGGACAGGTCTTCGATATCGACTATTCCGGCCTGCCGCCGGGGGAACTGGAGTGCCTGCGCTTCGTGCTCGACGACTTGGGTTGGGACGGACACCTCGGTTTCGTGGAAGAGGGGACCGATAATCTGCACATCGGCTGTTCGCCCTCGTCGCGGGATTTCTTCGCCACCGTATTCCAGGAAGCGGTGGGCAAGCAGGCCACCGATACCGACAGCGACGCTCCTCCGGGCGGCGGGCGGTAACGAGTCACCGGCACTGCGGTAGCTACTGTGCCTGGGTCTGCGACCGCCCGATATGGGGCAACTCCGAAACCACTCGCTGAGGCTCGTTTCTCTGACCGGAGCCGCGACCGCGGATGGAGCGGTGGCCTCGCTGACAGCACTGCTTCTCGCGGTCGAGGACCTAGACGCCGCGGGCGGCGTATACCCGTGCCCGCCGGGCATTCTCCTCGATTTCATTCCGGAACCGCGGATAGGCGCCGACAATCACGCAATCCCCCGGCTTGATGCCCGCAAAGGCAGCCTGGAACGCGGTATCCACCGACGCGGCCGACCCCGCCGCCCGCCCGGCCGCCAGAATCTTAAACGCCAGGCAGGTCTTGCGGGTCTGGCGCATCACTGCGAACATGCGCTCGGGGTCCTTCTCCAGATAGACCTCGCCGGCCGGCAGGGGAAGCTGGCCGAGTAACTGCCGAATCTCTCCTGGCGTCCGGGTGCGATTGTAGACGCAGCCCATGTAGAAATCCAGGTCCCAGCCGCGCTCTTCGATGTACTCAACGACCTCGGGCTTGTGCGTGGAAACGCCCACCAGGACCCCGGTCTGCCGGGCGCGTTTGGTGAATTCGTGGACCTCCTCCATCTTCTGCTGGCGGAAGGCGACGTCGGTCAGTTCGCCGTGATGCGATACCGCCATGGGGCGCATGCTTTTCACGGCTTCTTCGGGATTCGCCCGGAGCAGCGCGATCACCTGCATGCTGCCGCCGCGCGCGCGGTGCAGGGCCACGTCGCCGATGGCACGGGCGTCGCCGTTGGTCTGGAAGGTATTGATACCGTTGCGCTCGGCTTCCTCGAGCGCCGCGCAGATATTCTCGGGCGTGCCCCACTCGCGCATGTGCTGGTCGAGCGCGCGTGAAGAGTGGGAATAGCCGTAGAACGGATTCGAGCCGAGGATCAGCCGGCTGATTTCGTATCTACCGAGTCGTACCACCGGCAAGGCTGCCGACGGCGCATCGGCCGGAGCGGCCTGTGATCCCACGCCGGCGGCAAGTCCGGCGGAAACCTGAAGGAACTGGCGTCTGGTATTCATGGCGAACGCATCGGGCTTTCCCTCCTATTATCGGACAGATCAGTCCGAAAAGCAGCGGTTGTGGAATCAGAAAGCGCGCTCGCCGGCGCCGGCTTGTGCCCCCAGCAACGGTGCCTCGCCTGCTTTGCCCCGCAACCATGCCGTCAGCCAAACCCCCGAAACGGCGGCCAGCCCGGCGACGGCGGCGATCGCCCGCGGGTCGTGGATGCCGCCGAACCATCCGCCCAGAATCACCACCCCCAGGCCGGTCAGGCCGACCCGCGCCAGTTCCAGCAGCACCATCGCGCGGCGGTTCTCCAGCACCCCTCCCAGCGTGATCAGGGTCGCCAGGATATAGCCGAAATAGAGCAGGCTGGCAGTGCCGCTTTCGAGCGGCAGCAGCTTCAGAAAGTGGCTGTTGGCCAGCATCAAGGCGGTGAACTGCGCCAGGACGTACACGCTCAGGCTCAGGCTGCGCGGCGGGTCGTAGCGCTGGAAATCGCGCTCCGGATCGTAAGCCGGCTTGGGGAACCGCGCCGCTACATCCGCCGGACGCCATCCCGGCGGCGCGAACCAGACGTGGAGCTTGTCGCGCCAGCGCCGGGCCCGCCAGCAATCCTCCGCCATCAGCCAGTAATAGTGCAGGTTGGCCCAGACCGGATTCCAGCTTCGCAACTGGCCGCGCACGCCGTAGATGCAAGGCACGTCGTCGCGCTCCTCCTGAAAGGTGCCGAACAGGCGATCCCAGAAAAGGAACACGCCGACGTAGTTCCTGTCCAGGTACAGGTCGTTTTGGGCGTGGTGCACGCGGTGGTTGGAGGGCGTCTGAATCCAGCGGTCCAGCCAGCCCATCCGTCCGATGAGCTGGGTGTGCGGCCAGAACTGATAGAAGAGCTGCGTCGCCCCGACCACCAGGAAGACCTCCAGCGGCACACCTGCCAAGGCCATGGGCACGTAGAAGATCCAGTTCAGGAATACGCCGGTGGCGGGCTGCCGCAGGGCCGTGGTCAAGTTGTATTCTTCGCTCTGATGATGCACCGAATGCGACGCCCAGAAGAGGCCCACGGTGTGGCCGAAGCGGTGCTGCCAGTAATAGCAGAAATCGTAGAAAGCGAAGGCGAAAACCCACGTCAGCCAGTGGTTGGCGGGCAGGGCGAAAGGGGCCGCGTGCGCCAGAATCCACTCGTAGACGAACAGGCCAAGGAAACCGAAAAACACCCGCATGCCGGTGGAGAGGATGCCGCAACTCAAGCTGTTGACGGCGTCGGCCATGCGATAGTAGCGCGTGCGGCGGACGCAATCGGCGCCGAATTCCAGGGCGATTAGCGCCACGAAGACCGGGACCGCCAACCCCACCAATTGGCCGTAGCGAGTTTCCATGAGGACCTGAGGCCATCATAGCGCTGCCTGCGGGAGGCGATCACCCTTGGCAGCCTAAACGCAGGCGTCAAAGGCCGCCTTGGCGAGGCGGGCGATGGCCGCTTCGCGCGTGTCCTGGTCGCGGCGGCTGCCCTTCACGTAGAAAGCTACCGCCAGTTGTCCGGCCCCGCGCGGCAGGGTGATCACTCCCACGTCGTTGGTGCTGCCATTGATCCCGCCCACCGTCGGGGCGGTGCCGGTCTTGTGTGCGACTACGGTTCCGGAGGGCAGGAGGCCTTTGATGCGCGCCGGGCCGGTAGTAGTGGCTTCCATCATGCGGATCAGGCGGGCTGTACAATCTGGCGACAGCAGATCGCCGTGAAATGTGTGCCGCAGCAAATCGACCGTGCCGTCCGGCGTGGCGGTATCGCGCGGGTCGGCCAGGAAGCGGCGCATGGAAGCGTCGGCGTCGCGTAAGCACTGGCGCTCGGTGCGGTCGATGCGGAAGCCCTCGGTTTTCCATTGGCGGAAGCGGGCGGCCATGGCGCCGGGCAGGCCCCCGATGCGGTACAGCGTCTCTACGGCGGTGTTGTCGCTTTGCGCAATCATCGCCGACAGCATCTCGTCCAGACGGAAACTGCGCTCCCGCGGCCACCGCTCGCCGAGAGGGCTGACGCTGGTGGTAACTTCCTCGGGCAGCACGTCGATCATGTCGTCGAAGTAGAACTTCCGCTCATCGATCAGCGCCAGCATATTCATGGCGATCGGGAACTGCACACGCTGGCCAGCGGGAAGCGGGCCGCGCCGTTCAGGCTGGCCTGGAACCCCGAGGTGAGATGCAGGACCGAGGCGCCCACCGTGCCGTCGATTTTCCCCGCAATCTCGCGCCACTGGCCAATCAGATTCGGCGCCGTGGCCGCCCCGGCGGCACCGGCCGCCAGCAGCGCCAGACATTCGCGGCGGCCCATCCGGGTGTGAGAACGGGTTCGCCATCCGGTCTGTCCGCTGCCAAGAGGCCGTTGCATATGCCGATGGTCCAGTTTAACAAGGGGTCCATGGCGGCCGCGGGGAAACGCCCCTCGGAACGGCTTATGGTATGCCCGGTGAGGCGGGCGCGGTCTGCTACAATCGAAGGTCTCGCAATGGTGAAAACAGAGCGCGAGCATCGCGAGGATATCTGTCAGGTCGGCCGGCTGGTGTTCCAAAAGGGCTGGGTAGCGGCCAACGACGGCAACATTACCATTCGCCTGGACCCGGAGCGAATTCTGGCCACCCCGACCGGTGTGTGCAAGGGCCTGATGCATCCCGACGATCTGATCATCGTCGATATGCAGGGCAACAAAATCAGCGGCCGGGCGGAGCGCACCAGCGAAATCGCCATGCACGTGAAGGTGTACGAGCTGCGGCCGGACATCCGGGCGGTGGTGCATGCCCATCCTCCGGTGTCCACGGGATACGCCACGGCGGGCCGGTCGCTGAACCTGGCGCTGCTGCCGGAGGTGGTGATTGGGCTGGGCTGCGTGCCGCTGGCCGCGTATGGCCTGCCCGGAACGCCGGCGCTGACCGAACCGATGATCCCCCTGATCCCCAAATACGACGCCCTGATGATGGCCAATCATGGCGCGGTGTGCT
>CAWDOH010000015.1:0-31634 GCA_963803725.1 Bryobacterales bacterium
CCACCGCCGCAATGTCCGGTCTGCGTTCCAGGAGCTGCGCCGGAACGCCGATGGGAATTACTGGCGGCTGCAGGTTCAGAGGATCGGCAGCGAGGCTAAATTCAGCCGGCGGCTTTCCTAGCAGGATGGCGATGGCGTGTTCATATTGCGCGCGTTGCACTGCGATGTCAGTGTCGGCCACGCGAACCGTGTCGAGTTGGGTTTGTGCCTGGGCGACATCGGATTTCGGCGCGGCGCCGCCTTCGAACCGTGTGGTCGTAAGCCGCAAGGTTTCGGTATAAGCTTTGACCGTATCGTCGAGCAGGCGCTGCTGCGAATCCGCGGCACGAAGTTCGAAGTAGTCGTAAGCCAGTTCGGCGTGGAGGCTGAGGCGGGCGGTTTCCACGTCGGCAGCGGTGGCTTGCGCCTCTTCACGCGCTGCATTTACAGTGCGACGCACGCGGCCCCAGAGATCCACTTCGTACGAAAGGTCGAACGGCAGCACAAAGTCGCCGGATGCTGGTGGCTGAGTGGTGAAGAACGGGCGGTTGCTTGACACGCGCTCCGACGTGATGGACGGCGCCGTGGAGATGGTCGGAAACAAGGAAGCGCGGTTGTATTTAATCATCGCGCGGGCTTCGCGATAGCGTGCTTCGGCGGCCTTCAGGTCCTGATTGCCAAGGGTGAGTTGTTCTTCCAGGGTGTTCAGTTGGGAATCGCCGAAAAGCTCCCACCAGTTGCCGCGAATGGTTTGGTCGCCGGGTTGCGCGGTCTTCCACCCGTCGCCTTCCTTAAAGGAGGCCGGCGGCGCTTCTTTGAAGGCCGCAGGTACTGGGGCTGTGGGCGTCTTGTATTTCGGACCGACCATGCACCCGCCGAGCATTAACGCGAGAGTAATGGAGGGAGCAGTGCGGCGGAGGTTGTTCATTGGGTTTTTGCCTGGTTCTGGTGAACCGGAGTGCCGGTGATCAGTGAGTCCGTGGGATTCAAGATCACCAGGTCCGAACGATTCAGCCCGTTAACCACCTCCACCGTGCTGCCAAAATCCCTTCCTATGGTGATCGGCACCAGCACGGCCTGCCCATTTCGAACCACCCCCACACGCAATCCTTCGGCGCGGAAAAGCAGCGTGTTTGCCGGGACGGTGACCGAGCGAACGACCTCCGGTAGTTTCAGGTGCACTGAAACGTAGGCACCCGGCAGCAAACGCCCGGTGGGATTTTCGACGTCAACTTCCGTGTTCAGGGTCCGCGACGCCGGATCGATCGCATTGGAGTTGCGGACGAGCGTGCCAGTGAACTTCTCGCCGGGGAATTCGTCGAGCGTCAACGTTGCCCGGGCGCCATTCTGCGCGGCCCGCGAATAGACCTCGGGAACTGCGACGAAGAGGCGTAGCTTGTGAATCGCGGCCATGTGAAACAACTCCTGAATCGGCGTGCCCGCTCCGGCATTGATGAGATAGCCGACATCGGTGCTGCGCGCCGTGATCACGCCGTCGAATGGCGCATATACTTTCTCAAACGACTGGAGATCTTCCAGGCGGTTGACGTTGGCGCTATTGGATTCGACCGCGGCCTTTTGAGCTTTCAGATTGCTGACTGCCTGATCGGTCTCTTGTTTGGAGACGGATCCGCTCGTCAGCAGAAATTGCCAGCGGTCGGCGGTGGTCTGTGCCAGTTCTTGATTTGCCTTGGAGGTGTCGAGATCGGCGCGCGCCTGACGGAGTTGTTGATCGATTTCGGGAGTTTCGATTTCGGCCAGCAAGTCGCCCTGTTTGACGCGTGCTCCAATATCGAAGTACCAGCGCTTCAGGTATCCGCTGGTGCGGGCATAAATCGGCGAATCGACGAATGCCTGCGTGCTTCCGGGCAGGACCACTTCCTGCGTGGGAGCGCCGTTATCCGGATGGGTGACGTCCACCGCCAGGATCGCCGACCGTTCGGTGGTCTTCTGCAGTTTGGTCTCGGCCTCCACGCGCGTCCGGATGCCGAAGTAGATTTGCGAGGCCAGCACGAACACTGCCGCGGCTGCCAGCAGGACGATGAGGCCGTGCCGCAGCATTCGCCTGGTTTGCGATGGCTTGGAAACTGGTTCGGAGTTGACGATCATTTTGCTTCTTGCTCCTCTGGTTGGGCCGAATGCGTTTTTCGATGAAGCAGGCTGAAGACTGCCGGAACGAAGAATAGAGTGGCGACCGTGGCGCACATCAGTCCGCCGATCACGGCACGGCCCAGCGGCGCATTCTCCTCGCCGCCATCGCCCAGCCCGAGCGCCATCGGAACCATGCCGATGATCATGGCGAGCGCCGTCATCAGCACCGGCCGGAAGCGGGTAAATCCCGATTCCGCGGCGGCCAGGGCGGGGTCGCCGTGATGCGTGAGGCGTTCCTTGGCGAACGAAATCACCAGGATGCTATTGGCGGTCGCCACTCCCACGCACATGATGGCGCCGGTCAGAGCCGGAACACTCAAAGTAGTGTGAGTGATGAACAGAAAAAGGATGATTCCGCACAGCGCGGCCGGAAGGGCGGTAATGATGATGAACGGATCCAGCCACGACTGGAAGTTCACCACGATCAGCATGTAGACCAGGACGATAGAGAATCCCAGGCCGGCAAGCAGGCCGACGTAAGACGTTTGCATGGTCTCGAGTTGCCCGCGAACGCGGAAGAAGCTGCCCGCGTGGAAGAAGATGCTCATTGGCGGTCACGATGCGCCAGACGTCGCGCCCCACGCCGCCGAGATCGCGGCCCTGCACCGAGCCGTAGATATCCACCACGCGCCGGATGTTGTAGTGCGAGAGGGCTTCCATTTCATCGGTGCGGTTGATCGAAGCCACGTCGGCGAGAATCTCTGGATGAATCATCCCCGGTCCGCTCGACGGGAACGTTCTGCAGATCCTCAACGACTGAATCGCGTACTGCGGCGTCTGCGTCACCAGGCTGTAGTTCACGCCGTTTTGCTCGTTCAGGAAGAAGATGGGCGCGGTCTGGAAGCTGCCGCTTAAGGAAATCAGCAGGCCGGTCGCGACGTCACGTTGCTGTAGCCGCCCTGCTGAGCCTTGGTGCGGTCCACCGTGATGTGGAACTTCGGGTAGTCGAAAGTCTGCTGGACGCGCAGGTCGGTTAGCCCGGGCACATGCCGGAACTGCTCAAGCACCTGGTCCGCGACGTTGCGATTGGTGGCTACATCGGCGCCTTCGATTTGCACATCGATGGGCGCCGGTAGTCCGAAATTCAGAATCTGGGTAACCATGTCCGCCGGCAGGAAATAAAAGGTAGTGCCGGGAAACTCCGCGGGCAGCATGTCCCGCAGCGTGGCTACGTAATCGGCGGACGTATGATGCTTTTCGCGTAGCGAAACCAACACGTCCGCCTCCGAGGCGCCCAGCACGCCGGAAGAACCGTGGAGATAGTTGATGCTGCTATAGGGCAGCCCAACGTTGTCGAGAACATTATCGAGCTCGCTTGCCGGAACCACGCGGCGAATGCTGTTCTCCACCAGGTCGCAAAGCCGCGCAGTCTCTTCGATGCGCGTGCCGGTCTTGGCGCGCACGTGCAGCATGAATCTGGCCATTATCGGTGGCGGGGAAAAAGTCCTGGCCAAGCCAGGGGATCAGCAGCCCGCCCGAGAGGCACAACCCAAGAAAACAAGGAATGAAGATGAGCCGCCGGCGAACCAGCGCTTCGAGCAGGGAACGGTAGCCGCCACGAAGCCGTTCGAAACCGTGCTCAAATCCGCGTTGGAATAGAACCAAGGGATTCCGCGAGCGGCTTTCTGCGGGAGCCGGCGGCTTCAAGAGGTACAGCGCCAAAGTAGGGACCAGCGTCCGCGAGAGAAGGTAGGAAGCGATCATGGCGAAGACCACCGCTTCGGCCAGAGGCACAAACAGGTATTTCGGCACTCCCGACAGGAAGAACATCGGCAGGAACACGATGCAGATGCAGAGCGTCGAGACCAGCGCGGGAACCGCGATCTGCGATGCGCCGTCGAGAATCGCCTGCCGGATTTCCTTGCCCTCGTCCAGATTACGGTTGGTGTTTTCGATCTCCACGGTGGCGTCGTCGACCAGGATTCCGACTGCCAGCGCCAATCCGCCCAACGTCATGATGTTGATGGTCTGTCCGAGAGCGCTCAGCACCAGGAAGGAAGTGAGAATCGCGAGCGGAATGGAAACCGCGATGATCACCGTGCTGCGCCAACTGCCGAGGAACAGCAGGATCATGGCGCCGGTCAGGCACGCCGCAATTACAGCTTCGCGGACCACGCCGCTAATGGCGCCGCGTACGAAAATCGACTGGTCGGAGAGCTGTTGAATCTTGAGCTGCGGCGGCAGCGTCTGTTGAACCCTGGGAAGCAGATTCTTGATCCCCGAGACTACGTCCAGGGTGGAAGCGCTGCCGCCCTTCAATACGGTAACCAGGACAGCACGGCGTCCGTCCTGCCGGACGATGTTGGTTTGGGGAGCGAAACCGTCGCGAACATGGGCGACATCTCGCAAGTAGAAGGTCGAATTGCCGACAACTTTGATCGGCAGATCATTCAGCTTCTCCACTTCAGTGGGGCTGGCGTTGAGGTCCACGTCATATTCGAACTGATCGATCTTGACGGTTCCCGAGGGCAATACCAAGTCCTGTAATGCCAGCGTGTTCGTTACATCAGTGGCAGACAAGCCCTTCGATTGGAGAAGCGCTGGGCTGAGATCGACCATGATCTGGCGCTGCTTCCCGCCGTAGGGGTACGGAATGGACGCACCGGGCACAGTGACCAGTTGGGTTCTCAGAAAGTTTAGGCCGATATCGTTGAGGTCCTGTTCGGCAAGACCGGAAAGCGCCAGTTGCAGGATGGGAACCGACGAGGCGCTGAAATTGAAGACCAGCGGTGGCTGCGTACCCTGTGGGAGTTGCCGCAGAATCGACTGTGAGACCGCCGTCACTTCCGCGTTGGCATTATCCAGGCTCGCGTTGGGCTGCAGGTAAATCTTAACGAACGCCTGCCCGTTGATGGTCACCGATTCAATATGCTCGATATTGTCGACCAGCGTAGTCAGGACGCGCTCGAACACCGTGGTGATGCGGCCTTCCATCTCTTGCGGGTTGAGCCCGGTATATTGCCACGCGACGGCGATGACCGGAATGTTGATATTCGGGAAGATGTCGGTGGGGGTCCGCGAAATGACCACAGGCGAGAGCATCGCGATCAGCAGCGCGACGACTACGAAGGTGTAAGGTCGATTGAGAGCAAGTCGGACAATCCACATAAGATACCTGGCCGACTGAATGGCAAGTGAGTCGCCAATGGACGTCCCTTTTAATACCAACAACTAGCGAGCTGGCGCAGAAAGGGGGGTGTCGCCGACACGACGCCTCCTGACTTGCGGGCGACCCAGAAACTGCGCAAATGCCGGCTTCGTTGTGAAATCGCCGTGCGAACAATGTTGGCAGCGCAAATGCACTTAGGAGCGTTGAACTATGACACCCTTCAGAAACATCACCAAGAATCATCGGTTGGGATTCATCGGTCTGGGACACCTCGGATCGCCGATGGCGCGCCGGCTTCTGGCAGCGGGCTTCCCAATGGTTGTCTACAACCGCGACACTAACAAGACAAATGAACTCTCTACTCTCGGCGCCGAAGTGGCGCGGGACCCCGCCGAACTGGCTGCCCAGGTCGATGTAGTGCTGTCCTGCGTGCCGGACGGCGCCGCGGTAGAGAATGTATACCTGGGCCCGGCCGGCGTCCTGCGAAACGCCAAACCCGAGACGCTGGTTATCGAAATGAGCACAGTTGCTCCGGAAACCTCTCAGAGAGTCTACCGGATTGCCCGTGAGTTGAGGATCTCCGTATTGGATGTTGCTGTCTCCGGCAGTAGTCCTGTCGCCGAGGCCGGGACGTTGACGCTTCTCGGCGGCGGCGACCGCCAGGACTTCGAGGCGGCCGAAGCGATTTTCGCAGCCATCGCGAAACAGTGGTTTTATATGGGACCGAGCGGCAGCGGCGTATCGATGAAACTCGTAGTGAACACCTTGTTAGGCGTTGGCATGCAAGCTATGGCCGAATCTGTCGCGCTGGGCGAAGCGCTAGGCCTGCCGCGCGATTTGCTATTCGATACACTCGCCAAGACTGCCGTAGTCTCCCCGGTGCAGGTCGCCAAGCTCGGCAGCACCAAGCGCCACGACTATACGCCTCAATTTCCAATTCGCCTGATGCAAAAAGATTTCGGATTAGCTCTCGGCGTCGCCAGGCGTGCGAGCCTTTCGCTGCCTGCCGCAGAGGCGGCGGCCGTGGTCAACGCAGCAGAAAGCGCGAGTGAAGGCGAAGAGGATTTCTCAGCCGTGGTCCGTCGGATGGAAGAGCAGGTTGCGGCGGAGAGCTCTCTGCCGCCTGCCGCATAAGAGTAAATCAATGATATCGAATCTATTTTCGACGAGCCCCGATTGGACCCTCGCGGCTATCCGCATCACCTTGGGAGTGATTTTCTTTGCGCACGGCGCACAGAAGGTCTTCGGCTGGTTCGGCGGGGCGGGGTTGGCGGGAACGTTGCGAATGATGCACGACCATCTTCACCTTCCAATTCCGGTCGCGTTCCTGGCCGTAATGTCGGAATTTCTTGGCGGCGCGGGTCTCATCGTGGGCTTATTGGGCCGCGTGGCGGCAATCGGAATCTGCATCACGATGTTGTCGGCGATCGTGATGGTGCACGGCCGTAACGGTCTTTTTCTAAATTGGTTCGGCGATCGCAAGGGTCACGGCATCGAGTATCACTTGCTGGCCATTGCTCTGGCGATCGCGATTGTAGTACGGGGCTCCGGTGCACTGTCGCTGGATCGCCTTTTATATATCTGGCAATAGGAGTAATTCAAAATGAACTTACGAAAACTAGGACGAAGTGACTTGAACATCACACCAATTGGCATGGGAGCTTGGGCCATTGGTGGCGGAAACTGGGAGTTCGGATGGGGCGCGCAGGATGATATGGAATCCGTAGCCGCCATTCACGCAGGCCTTGACCGAGGCATCAACTGGATCGACACCGCCGCGGCATATGGGCTTGGCCATTCGGAGCAAGTGGTCGGCCGGGCAGTCCGCGGTCTGAGCAAGCGTCCCTGTGTGTTCACTAAATGTAGCCTGGTCTGGGATGAATCCGGAACCGTTTCTCACAATCTGCAAGCGGCCTCCATTCGGAAGGAAGCCGAGGCCAGCCTGAAGCGACTAGGTCTCGATTCCATCGATCTATACCAAATCCACTGGCCCGCCTGGAAGGGCAACCCGGAATCGGACTCGCCCGGGTCGATTGAAGAGGCTGTGGGCGAGTTGGCGAAACTCAAGGCCGAAGGCAAGATTCGGAATATCGGCGTCTCCAACTTCAACGCACAGCAAATGGCACGTGCCCTCAACATAGCGCCCATCACGTCGCTCCAGCCGCCGTATTCGCTGCTGGCTACCGAGGTGGAGGATTCAACTCTGCCGTACGCGTACTTTCACCACATCGGCGCAATCGTCTATTCGCCCATGGCTTCCGGTCTGCTGAGCGGCGGTATGACGCGCGAGCGGATTGCGGCGATGCCCGAAGACGATTGGCGAAAACGGAGCGAGAACTTCCGGGAGCCGGCGCTCACTCGCAATTTGCATCTGGTGGAGACGCTGCGCGCCATCGGCCAACGTTACAACGTGACGCCCGGTGCTGTGGCGATCGCCTGGACGCTACGGAATCCCGCAGTGACCGGGGCAATCGTCGGGGTCCGCAGTGCTCAACAGGTGGACGGCGTGATCGGCGCCGCCGGGATGCAGCTCAATTCCAACGATCTGTTGGAGATCGAGCAGTCCATGGCATTGCAGGCGGCGTAACTGTTTTCGTGGAGCAGCAGATAAGTAGTCCGCCGCACTGGTGTCGATCAAGCGTCGACTGGTCGACACCGTGCGCGCGGTGTGTGTAAACAATGCAGCCTAAAATGCGTTGGGCCGCGGATTGCATAGGGAGGCGAAGACTTAAGCTATGATCCAGATCTCCATTGACG
This sequence comes from Bryobacterales bacterium, assembly GCA_963803725.1. Lineage (GTDB taxonomy): Bacteria > Acidobacteriota > Terriglobia > Bryobacterales > Bryobacteraceae > JOPF133. The sequence continues at coordinate 7,997 of CAWDOH010000015.1, forward strand.
GGACTCCTTATGACGTGGCAGCGGGAGATCGCTTGATCGACGCGATCAATCGTGCCGGTGTCCCACTGTCACAGGTCTGCTACCTCCCGATATTAGGGCCGATCCAGACCTGCGACACCTGCATTGTAGAGGTGGATGGCAAGCTGGTTCGCGCTTGCGCCACTGTGACGTCTGCCGGGATGAATGTCTCTACCACGGCGGAGCGCGCGCACGCTGCCCGCACCGAGGCATTCGACCGCATTCTTCACAATCACGATCTTTACTGTACGGTGTGCGACAACAACAATGGCAACTGCACCGTACACAACACGACCAAGCTGCTCGCCGTGGAACACCAGCGTTACCCGTTTCAAAACAAGCCCTACGAAGTGGACAACAGCAATCCGTTCTACCGGTACGATCCCAATCAGTGCATTCTGTGCGGCCGTTGCGTGCAGGCGTGCCAGGACCTTCAGGTCAACGAGACGCTATCGATCCGCTGGGAGGATCCGCATCCCCGCGTGTTGTGGGATGGAGGCGCGCCGATCGGCGAGTCGAGCTGCGTGTCCTGCGGCCACTGCGTGACGGTTTGCCCGTGCAACGCCCTTATGGAAAAAACCATGATCGGGCACGCCGGCTTCCTGACTGGCTTCAGCAAACCGGTCTTGGGCAGCATGATAGACGTCGTGAAGGGGCTCGAGGGGGAAATGGGCTACTCGACGATCCTCGGCGTTTCCGAGGCGGAATCCGCCATGCGGACTACGCGCGTCCGGCGTACCAAGACGGTCTGCACATATTGCGGCGTGGGATGCAGCTTCGATATATGGACCAAGGACCGCCACATTCTCAAAGTGGAGCCGGCCGAGGGCCCCGCCAATGCCGTCTCCACGTGCATCAAGGGCAAATTCGCCTGGGATTTCGTCACCAACAAGGATCGCCTCACCAAGCCGCTGATCCGCGAGGGTGATCGCTTCCGGGAAGCCACGTGGGATGAGGCTCTGGACCTGGTTGCCCGCCGTTTCGGCGAAATCAAGACGGCGCACGGCCCTGACGCGCTGGCCTTCATCGCCTCCTCGAAATGCACCAATGAAGAAGCCTTCCTGATGCAGAAACTGGCCCGCGCGGTGGTCGGGACCAACAACGTCGATAACTGTTCGCGATATTGCCAGTCGCCGGCTACCATGGGTTTGTTCCGCACCGTCGGATATGGCGGCGACTCGGCTCGATCCACGATATCGAGCAGGCCGGCCTGGTGCTTATCGTCGGCAGCAACACCGCCGAGAGCCATCCCGTACTGGCCACGCGCGTGAAGCGCGCCCACAAGCTGCACGGACAGAAGCTCATCGTTTCCGACTTACGTGAAAACGAGATGGCCCGCCGTGCCGATCTGCACCTCCGCCCAACCCCAAGCACCGACATCGTGTGGCTCTGCGCCGTCACCCGTTACATCCTGGACGAAGGGCCTCGCCCATTCCGATTTCCTGAGTCAATGGGTCAACGGCCTGGCGGAGTATCGCCAGAGTCTTGAGCCGTTCACTTTGGAATTTGCTTCCAAGACCTGCAACTTGCCGGTTGAGACCCTGAAGCGCGTAGCCCACATGATTGTCGAAGCGAAGGGTGTCTGCATCCTCTGGGCGATGGGGATCACGCAGCATAGCAACGGCTCCGATTCTTCCACGGCGATTTCGAATCTGCTGCTCGTCACCGGTAATTACATGCGTACGGGCACTGGCGCGTACCCGTTACGCGGGCACAACAACGTCCAGGGAGCCAGCGATCACGGCGCGATGCCAAACATGGTGTCCGGTTATCAATCGGTGACCGATCCGGAGGTTCGCGCGCGCTTCCGGAGCGGTTGGGGCGTTGACCTACCCGCCTCCAAGGGTCTGGACAATCACGAAATGGTCGACGCCATCCATGCGGGCAAGCTGCGGTCGATGTATTTGTGCGGCGAGGAAATGAGTCTCGTCGACTCCAACGCCAACTACGTGAGCGAGGGGTTCCGGAAACTCGAATTCTTCGTGGTCCAGGATATTTTCTTCAGCGCCACCTGCCAGTACGCCGATGTGGTGTTGCCCGCAAGTCCCAGCCTGGAAAAGGAAGGCACGTTTACCAGCACGGAGCGGCGGTTCCAACGGCTCTATCAGGTGTTCGAACCGCTGCCGGGAAGCCGACCCGATTGGGTGATCATTCAGGACGTCGCCAACCGCTTGGGCGCTGGCTGGAAGTATCGCCATCCTTCGGAAGTCATGGATGAGGTCGCGTCGCTCACTCCCATGTTTGCCGGCGTCAATTATCAGAGGCTCGAAGGTTACAAATCTCTGCAATGGCCGGTGGCGGCCGACGGAAGCGACCAGCCGCTGCTCTATACCAAGAACTTCGCGTTCCCCGACGGAAAGGCGCGCCTGTATCCGCTTGTCTGGCGCGAGCCGCAGGAATGTCGAGACGCGGAATACGACCTTCATCTGAACAACGGCCGTCTGCTGGAACATTTTCACGAGGGCAATCTGACGTATCGCAGCCCCGGCATCCATGAAAAAACTCCCGACACTTTCGTCGAGGTTTCGCCGGAGTTGGCACACTCGCGCGGTATCGACAGCGGCAGCCTGGTGCAACTCACATCGCGGCACGGACGCGTGCGGGTGCGCGCGCTGGTAACCGACCGGGTGCAGGATGGCGAACTCTACATGCCCATGAATTCCAGCACCAGTCCTGTCAATCTGCTCACTGGAAGCCACACAGACCCGGCGACGCACACGCCGGCGTACAAGGAGACAGCGGTTCGCATGGAGGTGCTCGCCCGGAATGGCGAGAGTCCGTTGCCGCGCATCAATCATCGCTTTGGCCATCCGACACCGCAGAGCGGCGTGGAAGTAGAACGCAAGTGGCGGCAGCCCGGATATCGCTTCCCCGGTGAGTTGGTGCAGATCGAGATGAAGAAGGAGGGATAGAGACCCATGGCACAGCCGATCCCATTGACGCTCGTACCAAAAGGCGCCGACCCCGCGGAACGCTTGGCGGAGGCGCTCGACAAGCACACTGACGCCATCGTTTCCGCGCTGGAACTTCTGCAGCTCCTCGACGACCGTGGAGTCCTGAACTTACTGCGCGGATTGGTGGGCGCGGGCGACCAGCTAGTGGGGATATTGACGGCTGCGGCAGGCACTCCCGAATCTCTCCGCGCGATGCGCAATTTCATGCTGTTGACGAAGTTCTTCGCCAGTATCCCGCCGGAAGTCCTGGAAAGCCTGGTTCGCACCGCGTCGGAGGGAGCCGAACGCGAAAAAGCGAACCGGGCGCCGGGTCTGCTGCAACTGTTGCGGAGGGCGAGTAGTGAGGATAGCCGCCATGCGATGGCAGTCACGCTCGATCTGCTGGAGAGCGTTGGGAAAGCGCTGTGAACGTCGCGGTTGTACCGGTCCTGATCGGCCGGGTAGAAGGTTGCGCTGCGTCGCATACCGACGACCTGCTCGCGGTCGAGGAGGCACTCGAGATTCGACTGGGAAATCGCAGCCTCTCCATCACCATGAGAACGCCTGGGAACGACTTCGAACTGGCCGCGGGATTCTTGCACGCTGAGGGAATGATCCGGGACATTTCGCAGATTCGGCGGATGGGTCGCCCTAGCGACGGTAGCGCGGACATCGTAGTGGTGGAACTGAACGGAGAGTCGCTGGTGCCGGTACAGGCGCAGCGGAATTTCGTAATGTCGTCCGCGTGTGGCGTGTGCGGGAAGGCGTCGTTGCAGGATCTGGAAGTGAATGCCTGCCCCATATTGCCACCGGACGACATGCAGATCTCGCCGGAAATCATCCACGGCCTGCCGGACGCACTCCGGCAGGCTCAAAGCATCTTCGAAAGCACCGGAGGACTACACGCCGCGGCACGTTTCGATCTGCGCGGCAAGTTGGAGTGCCTGCGCGAGGATGTCGGACGGCATAATGCCTTGGACAAACTCGTGGGAGCGGCACTGCTGGAGCGGCGCGTGCCGATGAACACCTCGCTTCTGTTAGTAAGCGGCCGCGCCAGCTTCGAACTGGTGCAAAAGGCGCTGGTGGCGGGCATACCCGTGATGGCCGCCGTCGGCGCGCCTTCCAGTTTGGCAGTCGCCACCGCGGAACGCTCAGGCATGACGCTGATCGGCTTCCTCCGCAACGGGCGATTCAATGTCTACTCTGGCAGCCATCGGATTAAGGGTCTTCTATGAAACTTCGCATTCAAGGAAATTCTCTACGCCTGCGGCTTACGCAGAAGGAAGTCACTCTGGTCCGCAACCATGGGCTTGTAGAATCGGTCATTGAGTTCGCGCCGGGTCACTTGCTGGCCTATCTCGTCGAAGGCTCCCCAAATGTAGAAACCATATCCACGACCTTTGACGGACACGCAATACGGGTGACGATCCCGATCCATGAGCTGACGGACTGGGCGGAGAGCGATCAAGTCGGCATCCAGGCCCGTTCGGATACTGGCGTCGAGCTTCTGATCGAAAAGGACTTCAAGTGCTTGCACCGGTCCGTCGATCAGGAACCCGACGCCTATCCTCACCCGCTTATGACCTGACGCGGGAAGGTGCGCCGACGTCTTCAATCCTGAGATCACGTGACTGCCGCTCGCGCGGCGGGCGCAGGAGCAGCGGTACGACCGCGCTTATCAGAGTTGCGAGTGCGAGCCACCGCATCGCGCCCTGATAGTGGCCGGTCGCCTGGCGAATCCCAGCGACCAGGGTCGGGCCGAACACCGCTGCGAAGCCCCAAGCGGTGAGCATCAGGCCATAGATCGATCCGATTTGCGCCGCCCCAAAGTAGTCGGAAGCGAACGCCGGCATGGTGCCGAATCCGCCGCCGTAGCACAGCAAGATGACGAATGCCAACAGCGAGAGTATGCCAAAGTGGTGAACCTGCGAGAGCAGCAGAAATGCCACGGCCTGTAACAGGAACATCATCAGGAATACCGTCCGCCGTCCCACCGCATCGGAGAACCAGGCCCATAGAAACCGCCCCGAGCCATTGGCGATCGAGATGACCCCAACCATGCCCGCGGCAGCCGCGGCCGATACGCCCGAGATTTCCTGCGCCATGGGAGATGCTTGCGAAATGATCGCGATTCCGGCTGTGGTATTTAGGAACAAGGTGAGCCAGAGCGCGTACCATTGCCAGGTACCGAGCGCCTGCCGGAGTGTGAAATCCCTCGTCGATCTGCCGGGGTGCGAGGCTGCGGCGCTGTATCCCGCAGGCGCATAACCCTCGGGTGGATTCCGCATCATCAGCGCGCACGCAAAGACGACAATCAAGTACGCCAGCCCCAGAACTTCGAAGGTGCGGCCCACGCCTACAGAGGCGATCAGCGAATCGGCTGCGGGCGCAGTCACGAGTGCTCCCGCTCCGAAGCCGGCCACTGCCAGGCCCGTAATCATGCCGCGCTTATCGGGAAACCATTTCACTAACGTGGCGATCGGCACGATGTACCCGACGCCCAGTCCGGCGCCGGCGATTACGCCATACATCAGGTACAGTGTAGTCAAACTGTGCGCTTTGCCCGTCAGCATGGTGCCCGCTCCATAGAGAAGCGCCGACACCAGCGCGACGGGTCGCGGGCCGCTCCGTTTCATCCACAGGCCGCCGGCGAAGGCTGCGAAGCCGACGACAAAAATAGCGATCTCGAACGCGGCTGTAACTTCGGCGACCGTCCAACCATAAGTGTGCGACAACGGGATGCGAAACACGCTCCACGCATATACGGCTCCAAACGCAATCTGCATCAGGATGCCCGCCGCGGCGAGCAGCCATCGATTTTGTGTATTCATAACAAGTCCTCTCTATTTGGCGGAGGGCGTGTAGCCGTCCGTCAACGCCTTCAGGAACGCGACAATCTGATCTTCCTGCTTACCGCTGAGTCCAAGGTTGCCCAGTTGCCGCCGGTTCATCGTTTCGGGATGCTCCGGCGCCGGCCAACAGGTCTGTTTCTCTCCGGGATCGCCAGCCTGGCAGTGCGGGAGCGCATCGCGGGTGTTATAGAAATGGACTACTTCCTTCAGCGATTTCAGATAGCCGTTGTGCATGTAGGCCTTCACGAAATCGGGCCGCGGCCGCTTGTCGACATTTCGCAACGTGGGCGTCTTATATTTGCCAATGAAGGATTTCGCCAGCGGCGTCCACCCTCGATCCGGATTCTCCGAGCCCTCCAGAAATCCCCCCACGCCGGCGTCGAGGTAGCTCCCGCCGAGCGGGTTGGCGGCAAATCCGAAAACGTCAGGATGATTCTCCCGGTAATAGGGCATCGCGGGATTCGGTGGCAGTCCCAGGTTCGAGGCTGTGAAGTCGGTAAACAAAGGCTCTTCGCCAGGGCCTCCGTCGCGATGGCATTCGTTGCAGTGGGTGGCGCCGCTACGGAACAACTGATAGCCCATGTTTTCATCCGCGGTGAACTTGGCCTTGCCCGCCGTGACGTAGTCGTACTTCGATGAGAACGAATTCACTTCGGTAGACCCTTCATACGCCGCGATGGCCTCGGCGATCTTGTCGTAAGTGGCTTGCGCGATCCCACGGTCGACCGGCGCCAGGTGCACAGGCAATGGATCCCCCTCTGAAGCCGGACCCGGCCGGTTGCAAATCGCCTGAATGTTCGCCGGCCAGCGAATGTCGAAAGCCTGGGCGCCCCATACGGTCTCCGCAGTCGGCCGATACGGCCGTTGGGATGCCCGATAAACCACGCAGCCAGCGTCGATGATTGCCATCTCATTCGGATCGAGAGGCGGATCTTGCGCCTGCTCAGCCAGCGGACTGTTGAGCCTCAGGCCGGTGGCGCGCATGTTCCAGAAAGCTCCGCCTACGAAATCGCCCTGCGCCGCGTTGTAATGCAGCACCGGCGAGAAACTCGCGTATCCATGCGTCTGCGGTATACGCGGATTGAAACGGGCGCGAATCGAACCGGGATAGGCGGCAGTGGTTCGATTGAGTTCGCTCACCGGTCCCGCAAATCCCGCTTCGGGCATGTGACAGAACGCGCAGGCTTCGTTACGGCCGACGGACAAATGCCGATCGTAAAAGAGCAACTTGCCGAGCAGCGTGACTTGTTGCGACGGATCGAGGCGCTGATGTTGTACTCTCGTCAGTGTGTCGTCCTCCGTCCGGTTGATCTCTTTCTCAACCGACTCAAGCTCCTGCTGAGCGGCGGCTGGAACGCCACCAGTCCCCTCCGCAGGTTCCGAACGCAGCGCCAGGGTGATGCCAAGCCCGGCGATTGCTACCGCAATATATAGCGCCGCTGATCGCATGATACGTTTCTCTCACTGGAATAGAATGCAAGTAGGCTTCCAGGCCCGGAGTCGCTTTCTCAGGAGGTTGTGGGTGAGCTCATAAGAAGCCTGACGTTATAACGACGCAGCCTGACGACGGGACGTGCTCTCACCCTAACCACTGGGGATTCTGGTAAGTGCCATCGAACGTATGAGTCGTCTTGTACTGCTCATACTTGCCGGCTTGCGCGGCCTGCGCGGTCATCGCCAAAAGCGCTTGGACTTCGGCGCGGTTCATAGGCCGGAAACTGTGTGCCGCACCCACTGCCTGGTCGAGGATTCGCATCGAGTCACAACCCGTGATCACGACGCTGGTTGGAAGGTTCATAGCGTAATGCAGGCATTCGACCGGGGAGGCGGTCTTACTATCAAGGATGATGTGGTCACCCACCGGCTTCATCCCCAGCACGCCGATATCGTTCTTCACGAGCACAGGCAACACGTTCTTCTCGAAACTATCGTAATGCGCGTCCATTACGTTCAACGGCATCTGCACGGTGTCGAATCGGAACTGATGGCTATCCACGGTTGCGAGCATCTTCAAATTGATGGCCGGACTCTTGTGGCCGGTAAAGCCGATGTAGCGGATTTTCCCCGCGTTCTTAGCCTCAACCGCAGCTTCCATGCCGCCACCGGCCGCGAAAATGCGATCCGGATCATCCATGCGGATGACTTCGTGAAATTGCAGGAGATCGATATGACCGGTCCCGAGGCGGCGTAGCGATTCCTCAATCTGTTGCGCAGCGGTCTTTTTATCGCGGCCATCGATCTTGGTCATCAGGAACGCGCGTTGGCGATAGCCGTCGCGCAACGCCTTGCCCATGCGAAGCTCGCTCTGTCCGCCATTGTAGTCCCAGCAGTTGTCGAGGAAGTTGATTCCCTGATCGATAGCCGCGCGCACGATGCGAATACTCTCCGCCTCTTCGAGATCTGGCCGGACAAGATGGTATCCGCCCAGCCCTACCATCGAGACCATTTCCCCGGTGTGGCCGAGTCTACGGCGGGGAACTTCTCCCATGGATTCCGCTCCTTACGCAAACCACGATACCCCTTGAACACCGAGGCGCCAGAGACCACTCTTAGGAATTGTCTTCTCAGGGCGTCGAAAGGCATATAGCTTTCCTAATCACTAGGAACCCGCCGCTTGTGTCGCAACTCGCTGCGCTCTGAAAACATCGCCAAGCAGAAATATGTCGGTGAGCAGCGCTCGTAGATGCACCGAGGCGTTCAGATTGTCGATCAACTGCGAACTGATCGAACACTGCACGAGCACGAGTTCTATGGCTGCCAGAGAATCGCTCGCATCACGCTCCAGTACGGACAGGAATGCCGGCCGCGCCCCGCCCATCGCCTCCGTACACCTTTCCGCCAGACCGTTGAGAGCACCGACCGCGCGATTCAAAAACTCCCGAACCTGTCCGCCAGACTCGCTGCCCTTGTCGCTGGCGAGACCCTGCGCGGCATATGCCAGCATGAACTCGTAGCATTCCTCGATAACCTCAAAGAGCTGTTCAATTTCCACGGCCATATATCAAACCTCCCTGTCCGTTCGGCTATCCACCGTCCATCGCTCCGGGTCGTAGTGCTTCAGATAAAACTCCCGCTTCATTGTGCCGAAGATCATCGACTTAGTAATGTCCAATTTCTCCGGACGAACCGCGAAGTAGACGTGCACCATCACCAGCGCGATGAGTCCGATGCCGGCCAGCCCGTGGAGTACATACATCAGGCCCCATGTCATATCGCTGAACAGGTACGGATTGCGAGCGAAGAAGATGGTGCGCACGCGGGACATCATAAACACGCCGGTACCGATCGCCGATAAGCCGGTCGCGATGATCGCGCCGTGATACAGCTTGTTCTCTAAAGGGTACTTCGCGAACCTCCGCGGTGGCGCGGCCGGCCGGCCCATGAATCGTTGCACTCTTCTCCAGGCGTCCACCAAGTCGGCTCTGTCCGGCCAGATCGCCCAGAAGTCCAGCCAAAATGAGGCATGGATCACGTGAAAGAGAATCGATATGGTCAGAAGCGTGCCGGCGATCCAATGATAAGTCACCCAATTGAACTGCACGCCGACTTTCGGCAGGAATGCCGTGAAAAGCAGGGTAAACATCGAGGCCGCCATGATCCAGTGAAACAATCGCGCCGCTAGTGAATGCCTGCGAACACGCGCGGGCAGTTGGGCCGCGAGCACTGGCGACTCGGTGCCCGCAAACTCCTCCGCACGGGCGAAATACCGGACGTAGATTGCGTGGACGATGAGGAACAACAGCCCCGCAATCGCAGCTACCCACATCAGGAACCAGGCCGCGTGGATGGGTACGTTCTTGCCCCACGGACTCGTGGCCCATTCGGTAACGGGTTTTAGGATTCCCATTTTGCTTCCTCCACTCCCCCAATCGCGCGCTTCACAAGGTTTCTCATCAAGGGGATCTTATAGGCGTTAAACTGCAGCGGGACCGCCCCCTGTACGGCCAATTTCCCAGCCATTTCGCCCGTTGCCGGCGTCGCTGTTTTTCCGCGGACGGCGTCTTCCACCGCCTTCAATCGCAGAGGACGTGCGGCGGCGCCGTTCACGGCCAGACGGATGCCCTCGATGGTGTCGCCGGAAACCCGCATAGCCGAAGCCACGTTCATCAAAGGAAAGTCCCAGACGTTGCGGTCGCGCATTTTCTCGAAATAGAATCGCGCGCCCGCCCATGTTGACGGGATGCGAATGGCCGTCAGCAGATCACCCGGCTGTAGAATGTGCAGGCGCGTGATGTCGATGTCGGGCCCGATGAAGTAGTCTTCGGCGTCAACCACTCGCTCTCCCTTGGACGTTCGCATGACGAATTTCGCATCCAGGGCGATCAACGCGGGAGCCGAATCCGATGGGTTCACCGCGACGCATCGCTCGGCGTGCAGAATGGCGTGCTCGCGGTTCCGGCCGGTAGGCGTATCGGCATAGCAAATATTTCCGCCCGCACGGTAGCACGGCCAGCCGGCGCGGTAATACCAGCAGCGCGTGTCCTGCGACACGTTGCCACCGATCGTGCCCTGGTTCCGGATCTGGGGCGAAGCTATTAGTTCGGCAGCCTCTGCCAGTAGACCGTACCTCTCCTTGATGACCGGGTGGTTCACGATCTCGGTGAGCGTGGTCAGCGCGCCTATCTCGATGCCGCCGTCTGTCGTGCGAATACGTCTCAGTTCTTCGATCCCACTGAGGTCGACCAGCACCTTCGGCCGCTTGATGCGATCCTTGAGCCAGTCGAAGCTGTCGAGCCCACCGGCCATGATCCAGGCGTCCGCCCCATGCTGTTGAAGAAGATGCTGTGCGTCAGCGGCGGTAGTAGGTTGAAGCAAGTCGAACGCGGGCATGACGTCTCTTATTACCGACATAAGTCCTCACTTAGATGTGGGCCGTCAGGGGATGCTGCATCGGGTGACCAGCTTCCAAAGAAGTCAAAATCGTATCGGCGTTAACCGGCGCGCGACGAAAGATCTCGTCACCCAGGGCGTCTGAGAGCGCGTTTAAGATAGATGCGCACCCGCCTCCCACTGGCGGTTCGCCGATACCGCGGGCGCCCACCGGAGTCTCGGGGTCGGGAATATCCAAGGCTTCCCATTGCATGTTCACAGGAACATCGAGAATCGTGGGCGGTTTATTATGGTGGAACCGCTTGGAGACCATCACTCCGTAGTGCGGGTCGAAGACCCACTTCTGGCCGATGGCGTGGCCGATACCGAGGATCGACCGCCCCAGTACTTGCCCGCCGAGGGCGCGCGGATGGATCACGGTGCCCACGTCGGCATACGCCAGAAAGTCCACCACGTAATACTTACCGGTTTCGATATCCACTTCGATCTCGGCGAAGCTTGCCACATAGGAGTGCGTCATTCCATCGCGCGGATATTTGTCCTTCGCGGCCGCGACCAATCCTTGTCCGGCCAGCGACGCTATCGACGCCTTGGTCACCTTATTCACGTCGTCTGGTGCCTCATGGCCGTCGTACTTTCCGCCTAATTCGATAGCGCGCTGGGCGGCCTGCGCCAGAGTCATGCTGGCCGAGCCCGCGCGGAAGACGCGCTCGTTTGCGACGGTGTAGTCCTCCGGTCTGCCTCCCAGGCTCTTGGCGGCAATCTCCTGCAGTTTCTGCCTGGCATCCATCGCGGTAGCGTGAGCGGCTCGGGTCATCGCGTGCGTCGTCTGGCTGCCGCCGGACACGCACGTGAACGGAAGATGCTTCGACGTGTCGCCCCACACCACGTCGCATTTCTCCCACGGGACGCCGAGTGCTTCCGCGGCCGCACGGTGGACGTCGATCACCGATTCCGTTCCCAGGTTTCCAATTCCAGACTGGAATCGCACCCTGCCTTCGGATGTGATGACGAGGAGTCCATCGAAACCGACGGTGCCGCCGACGTAGCAACTCAGCGACACACCGGCGCCGCGTACCTTGGATCCGATTCGCTTGGGATTCCGCGCGACCCTTCCTTGCCAGTTGAATTTCTCCGCGCCGCGTTGCAGTGCCTCTTTGAGAAACGCGCTGGTTGCGTGCTGAAGCTGCCCTTGCACGGGCGGCCCGTATTGCGCTTTGCCTTCCGGACCGTTGATGTATCGGATCGCTACCTGGTCAAGTCCCAGCTTGCGCGCCGCCTTCGCGATGATTGGCTCGATAATCGTAATTCCCTGCAGTCCGCCAGGCGAACTCTGCGCACTGCGTGGTGGGGTGTTGGTCAGCACGGTTACACCGCGCCAGCGCATCGCCTGAGGCTGATACAGAAGCGAGACCATGTGTCCCGATGTTGGAGAGTCGCCCTGCGCGTCGTAAGGACCGTTGTCCGAGATCACGAACATGTCGAGCGCGAGGATCAGTCCTTCTTTGGAAAAGCCGACCTTCATGCGCCCTTGGAAACCTGGCCGCGCACGTCCGATGAAAGTCTCCTCCTCGCGGCTGATCCGCATCATCACGGGGGCATTGGCCTTCTTCGAAAGCAGCGCAGGAATGATCATGGTGACGCCGCCGGTGATCTTGCTGCCGAATCCGCCGCCGGTATACTCGCTGATGAAGACGACCTTCTCGGCCTCGATATTCAGCCATCGGGCGATCGCGGGCCGGGTTTGCGCGGTGCTCTGGGTCCCGCTGTGAATGTAGACTCTGCCGTTCTGCCAATACGCCATGGCGCTACGTGTTTCAAGGGTCTGATGGCTCACGTCTGGCGTGACGAACGTCTCGTCCAGCACCAGTGCGGCGTTCTTGAAACCTGCATCGACGTCGCCATGCGACCATTCGTCAGGCGTCTTACCCATCGGCAGACGGCCGGATTTCATTTCGGCGAAGTCCCCGTCAGTCCACTTCAGTTCCTTCACCGCGGGCGATGTGGCCCCAGGAGGTGTGGTCCAGATGTTGCCGTCCGTGCGCGGGTTCGGCCCGTCCGGGCGCAGCGAATCGAGAGGATCGACCACAAACGGAAGCGCTTCGAAATCGATCTGGATTCGTTCGATCGCTTCGGCCGCGGTCAGTTCGTCCACGGCCGCCACGGCGAGAACCGGTTCACCCTGGTAAACCGGCTCCATGGTGAGCCCTCGCTCGCCCCACTTACTCGCCTTGATTACCGTGCCGTTGTCGGTGAGTGTGTCGGCCGGCGCCGGCAGATCGTCCGCAGTGAGAATCGCGCGCACGCCGGGCATTGCCAAAGCTTCGCGGGCATCGATCCGCCTCACCCTTGCATGCGGCAAAGGGCTGAGCAATAGCTTGCAGAACAACATGCCTTCGGCACGAAAATCTTCCGCGTATTTTGACTTGCCTGTGACCTTGGCTAACAGATCGGCTGTCACGTAGTTCTTGCCGATCAGCTTGTATTGAGGCCCGTAGACACGGTTGTCAGCCATGGTTGCCGCTCCGCATATTTTCCGCGCCGCGCATCATCGCGGTGAGGATCTTGTCGTAGTCCTGACATCGGCATAGGTTCCCGGAAATACCATGGGCCAGCTCCAACCTGGTAGGGTTCGGGTTGGTTTTGAGAAACCCCACCGTGGCCATAAGGAATCCGGACATACAGAACGCGCACTGGAATCCCTGTTCCTCGATTACGCCCTGCTGAACGGGATGCAGGGTTCCGTCCTGACTCGCGAGTCCCTCGATGGTCACGATGTTCCCGCCCCGCACCGTGTGCGTGAGCACCGAGCAGGAGTAATGCGGCACGTCATCGATCAGCACCGTACAGGCGCCACATTCAGCCCGGTCGCACCCCAGCTTCGTCCCAGTAAGACCTAACTTGTAGCGCAAGGTCCACGCCAACGTCTCTTGCTTCATTACATCGGCCCGGCGAACTTGCCCATTGACGTTTAGGCTGATGAGCCGCGCGCCGGCTCCGCCGATGCCGTGGACGGTGGAGCCGCGGAATAGGTAGCTGGATGCGCAGACGGCGGCGCCTCCGCCGATAACTCCCTGGATGAATCTCCGCCTCGAAACCGCTTTTGGCGTGTCCCCGAGAATCCTCAGATTTGAATGATCGGACATATGAAAAATCCCTCAGTTGAAGAGTCGGACTAGTGATTCCCGTTCACCGGACTGCTTTGCCAGTATCCATCCGGCAGATTGACCACGATAGGCTGCGGCGTACTTCTGACTACTACCCAGGTAAATTCCTCAACCTTCGAAAGATTGATTTCCTTGTGCGGGAGGTACGCCGGGACGTATACGAAATCTCCCGGTTGAGCCGTCGCCGAGAATTCCCCGTGGCGCCCCCAGCGGATGAGAGCTTTACCAGCCAACACGTAGACGACCGTGTCCTGCTTTCCGTGATGATGAATTGCCGTCTGGCCGCCGGCCGCAACGGTGAACAATCCTCCCCACATCGACGACGGAGTCCCATGCTCGCGAGTGATGGCGGCAAGCCTGTGCGAGCCGGGCGTTTGCGCGGTGTCTTGGCTGAATGTTTCGGGTCGGACAACGCCGATCCCATGACCGTTCTGAAAAATACTAAGCATAGCTCACTTATTTCGTATCACTCACCAATGGGATTGCAACTGGAACGCCAGGAATACGTGCTTTGCCTCCGGCCGGTTCGGACAGAATCTGTCCATAGGAAGTCGCGGCTTGTCGGCCGACCGACCTGCGGCAAAGTGTAAGCCCGGAGCCGCCAGCACCCCGGGCCTGAAATCACACTCGCCTATAGGGGCGTAACCACCGTCTCCTGTTTAGGGATGCTATCCAGCATCGAGGTGGTCACTCCGAGATGCTGATTCACCAGCAGGTGCGGCGTATGCGCCATCCACTCCGCCAAGCGAAATGTCCTGGTATTCGCTGCTCCTGAACATCTCGATAAACACCAGATCGGAGTCGCCGGTGTTTTCGATGTAATGCGGGTTGGAAATCGGCACGTACCCGACATCGCCCTCCTCAAAATCCATGGTGCGGGCCGTCGCACCACCAACAAAAACGGTCATTCGCCCCTTGCCCGTCATGTAGTATTGCCACTCATCCGCGTTGGGATGCCAGTGCAATTCACGCAGGCCGCCCGGCTTCAAGGTGACAATCGCAGCGGAAATCGGCGTCACTGGAAAAGTCTTGGAATCGATGATCTTCACTTCTCCGCCGCGCGTCACCTTTGTCGGCTTCATGGCGCTCGCTTTGAAGTCGAAACGCTTGGGCACCGTCCCGGTCCCTTTCGCCGCCTCGGCCTGCTCCGCCTGCAACTCGCCCGGAAGAGCTGCTTGAAAGATGAAGAGCTCCTTCTTGGGAACCGCGTCGAAGGTGGATTGCGGACACGTTGAAATTCTTCGCAAGGACTTCCTTGGGAGTATGCGCCAGCCAATCGGTAATCAGGAATGTGTGGAACTCGTCGAAAGCCCCGTCGTCAAATACCAGCAGAAAGCGGCAGCCATCCGGGCCCAACCCCTGAATGGAATGCGGTACTCCGGGCGGGAAGAGCCACAAGTCTCCCTACCCCCACGTCGCTGACAAAGCTCTTGCCGTTCTGGTCCACGGCGGTGATGCGCGCGTTGCCATTGAGCATGATCGCCCACTCGGCTTCCACGTGCCAATGAAGCTCGCGGACTCCGCCGGCCGTGAGCCGCATTTCCACGCCCGCCATGGCGGTCGAAATCGGCAACTCGCGTACCGAAACCTGGCGTGTCCAGCCTCCGCTCAGCACGCGCTTGCGGGCCAGCGAAAAGGAATACTTAAACGGCTTTACGGTGCCGCTATCGGTGGACGGAGACCATTCGGAATCCGGATTCTCCGCGGCCAGAGGCCGGTTCTGCGGTCCGGGATCGGACTCGTTGGGTGCATTGTGTGTAGCGGGCCGCTGCTGTTGCGGAGCGGCGTCAGCCCCCTTTGCGGCGGCTGCCCAAGTGGCCGCCGCCAGAGCCGCGGAGCCGAATTCAAATACTTTGCGCCTGCTTACTTTTGAATCTGCGCTGTCGATGTCAGCCATAATCTCTCCTGTTGTTGTCTGGTGAATTCAGAAAATATAAGTCACGTAAGAAAATGGGTAGTTGTAGTCCTTGCCGGGCGAAGCTTCATTCAGGTACTGTCCGGTAAACAAATGGCAAAATCCGAAGCCGTAAGTTATGTGCTGGTTTTGCTTGTATTCCGCGATCAGATCGAGCTCCGAGCCGAGATGGCTGCTGGTAGCCCCGGGGTGCGCGGCTATTGATACGGCGCCGCTTGAGGCATACACCGCATCGTTCTTCGTGGCCAACCAGAAATCGTCGAACATTTCCGTCAACGTCCATTTTTTCGCGACCTTTTCGTCAACACCGGCGCGGATGTCCTGGATGTTCCTCCAGCCGAATTGATCGGCGAAGTCCATCTTGTCGTGAGCCGACGGATAGATCTGGTCGTGAGTGCCCCACGTATCTCCATTCGGATTCTTCGTGCCCGAGGCGTAATTGAATTCCGCGAACAGCCTGGGCTGTATACGTGCGTTTGTGAAGGTATGCCCCACGTTCCAATGTCCCGCCCAGGCATCAATGGAATAATGTCCCAACGAGCCGGTCTGCTTGTTCATTTCAACGTCGTAATCGAAGCTGACAGGCAGTGTGCCGGCAAGACGAGCGCCTCCGGTGACTTCGTTCATATGGCCCTTGCCCACGGTGTCGGGCAAGGAAACGTTGCCTGGAGCGACCCGCCACAGCAAATAAGGCTCGAGTGTGGCGTGCGGCACCAGGCGGGAGAAGCCGGTGTAGATTCCGTAAAGGTTGTTCCCTTCAATGTGGTGATCGATTTGGCCGTCAATGGCGTTAATCACCGACGCAGCGAAAATGCTCACGTTCACACCTGGGTGGTGAAGATCGAGCCTCACAGTATCGAAAGTACGCCCCATGTTGAGCCAGTCGGATGGTCCGATGACTCGCTCGTCGCCGAAACTGAACATCTGGCGTCCGGCAACCACATCGAACCAGCCGTCTGTCGAGCTACCCAACTTGAGATACGCCTCTCGCACGTCCCAGATGTTCTGATAAGGAGACCCAGTAGCGACGTGGTGATTGAAAAAGACTCGTGAGTCTTGCGTTACTCCGACGAACTCGAGCCATTTCGTGGGCTGGATATAGATCCCTATGCGGAGCTGAGTTAAATCGTACACGTCGTTGACGGGGGCATAGGCGAGTCCATCCTCGCTCTCCACCCGATCGCGAAACTGTCCGCCGAACTGAATCCAGTGGGGTAGGTACTCATTTAGCTTGGTTATGGGGTACATCCACCCGCCACTGTCGGGTCCCGAGACGCGTAAGTCCGTAGCTGCGTGCGCGGCGCCGGGAGTATCCGGTACGAATGGTCCGGCGGTCTGTTGAGCGATGGCCTTGCCGACGAGTACGGTGGTTAGGAGGAGAAGGCGTTGGGCAACCTTTAGTGTGTGTCGCGAATGTTCGCTGAGGTTAGACGCTTTAGAGGTGCTCATATCGACCTTAAGCAATGCAACGCACTTGCCAAGGCGCATCTGATAGGTGCGCTTTGGGTTTGTGGATATGGTCGGCGCCAGCCGAGTCTGCATTGCGACGTTTTGTGACTTTCCGTCGCCAGAGCACCTTGTAAGTTGAAATTCATAATGGGATCGAGTTGGCTGGCGCTGCCCTGCGGGAAATGGGCAGCGCAGCTTGGTGATGGCTACGTGCGCTCCACAATCTCCGCGAGAAACCATGTTCTTCGTTCGGTCTGATCGATCCATACTTCGATCATGCTGGTGGTGGCGACATCCTTGTGACGCCCGCACGTCTCGTGGGTTGCACGTAAGAATCCGGTCAGACTCCGGCTGTCCGCCAGCAACTCGCCGAGCATATCGTCCGGGTTGACGGCATCCTGGTTGTTGTCCGCAAGCCGCTGATGTGCAGCAATATCGCCGATGGAGTGCAACGTCGTTCCGCCGATCTTCCGCGCCCGCTCCGCGATTTCGTCAGTCATGGCGAAGAGTTGGTCGCCATGCTCATCCAGCAATAGATGATAATCGCGGAAGTGGCGTCCACTCATGTGCCAGTGGAAGTTCTTGGTTTTCAGGTACAGCCCGAAAACATCGGCCAACAATTCACGAAGCGCGCTCGAGATTTCTGCAACTCCCTCGCGGCTGAGTTCGATACCGCGCTCAGTCCGATCTTCAAATGTGACAGCGTTGTGTTTGTTCATGAGTGATTGATCCTTTCTGTTCAATCGAAGAGTCCGTAGCAAGCCGACTGCCTATTTGTGAGTGAACAGCGCTCGCGATGGCACTTCGTGAGGATGGTCTGGAGTGAGATGTTCACGCGTCCGGACAGCGGCTCAGAAGCGCAAGGCATATCCGATTCCCGCTTCGATCGGCGGGGGTGTGGGGCACGGCTTCGAGAAACTCTCTGGCTGCGGCACGAGTCTAGTACTCGGAGTGCCGAGGCTCTTTCTCGTTTGCGCTCATTTCCGGCCGGTTGACCGCGCAGTGCGCGAAGGCTCTGCCGGTGCGAACGCATAGAACATGTTGTTGCTGACCGATTGGTGCACAGTCGGGGAGTTCAGATGTTCGTAGCCCGATCCCCAGAAAACCATGCCATCGGCAATCGTCGGACCGCTAGCCACCGAACCGCCCGACGCGAAGGACCACAAGATCTTCCCTGTGGCGGCGTCGAGCGCGCGCATATAGCCTTTCGGATCCATCGCGCCTGCATAGACCACGCCATTTGCCACCGAGACCGGACCGAACGCCCAGCTTCCCGTCGGCTCGGCGGTCTGCCATAGGATCTTACCCGTAGCCGGATCGAGCGCGCTCCACATGCCGCCGGTGGCGATAATTCCGGAAGGTTTCATCGTCCAGTCCTGGAAGGCGCTGTTGGTAATGGCGATATACAGACGCTTGCCGTCGGTAGCCGAACCCCATTCCGTTCCACCGGACTGCCCGCCCGGACCGACCTGCGTGCCCCATACCACCTTGCCGGAGTCGCGATCGATTCCCCAGAACATGCCGCTTTTCTGTCCGGCTGCAAGGAGGTCGCGGGC
This sequence comes from Bryobacterales bacterium, assembly GCA_963803725.1. Taxonomy (GTDB): domain Bacteria; phylum Acidobacteriota; class Terriglobia; order Bryobacterales; family Bryobacteraceae; genus JOPF133. The sequence goes on from CAWDOH010000015.1 coordinate 26,717, forward strand.
CTTGCCGTTGACCGTTGCGGTATACAGCATGGCGCCTTGGCCGAAGTCGAGATCGCCGCCGCGCGTCGGTGGCGGCGAAAAAGGGTACCAGTTTGGCGGTCGAGAGGGAGCCAGGTGTGGGGTTACGCTCTGGCCTGCGGTGGGCGCAGGAATAGGGAAGGAAGCGGCTGCTTCCTCTCTCAGGCCGGATTGTCCTCGCTTTTGACCAGAGGGGTGCGGTAAGTCTTGCCTTTGATCTTGAGGATGATCGCTCGTTCGACCAGGCGGTCGAGGAGAGCCATCGCCAGCGGGCCATCGACCAGATACTCTCCCCATTTGTCGAAGTCCACGTTGGTCACCAGCGCGGTGGAGCGCTTCTGGTTGCGTGAGGCGATGATCTTGTAGAGCAGGTGGGCCGCCTGCGCGCACTCGGTCCGTTCGATGCGGTCGAACCCGAATTCATCGACAATCAAAAGGTCCGGGCGCGTGTAATAGCGCAGACGCGCGGGCAGAGTTTTGTCGGCGAGTGAAGCCGTCAGATCGGAGAGTAACTCGGCGGAAGTGCGATACAAAACGCGGTAGCCCTGGACGCAGACCTTCTGCCCCAAGGCCTGAATGATGTGACTCTTTCCGATTCCGCTCCAGCCGACCATGATCAGATTGTTGCAGCGCCGGATGAAATCGCCGGTGGCCAGTTCCTCGATCTGCACGCGGTCGAAGGCTTTGGGATTGAACTGCCAGTCGAACCCCTCCAAGGTCTTGCTGTCCGCAAAGTGGGCTTCCCGGATGCGCCGCGCGACGGCGCGTTCGCGGCGCGCGTCGGCCTGCGTCCCCAGCAGCAGATCGAGGAAGTGCAGATGAGAGAGGCTCTCCTTCTCCGCCCTGGACAGCAACTCGTCCAGCGATGCGCCTTCCAGCGGAATCCCCAGCGTCGCGCAGTGACTCAAACACCGGTCACGCAGAGGGGTCGTCGTCTTCGTCGGTTTCATCGTGAGTCACCGTTTCTTCCAGCAGCGCCTGATACTCCGCCGTGGAGCGAGTGGATACGGGAGACTGCCGGAGGATCTCGTCGAGTTGTTCCTGCGCCTCGGCTTGCAGTGATTCCCATCCGGAGCGGGGACGTGCTTGCGCCGCCAGGATCCGCTCCACCGCGGACCAGGAGAAAGCGCGGTAACGGACGGCGCGCTGTAGCGCGCGCGCCAGATCCTCGCGGTGGTAGGTGGCCAGCAGGCCCAGCACGCGTGCGGCTTCATCTTTGCCGCGGCGCCTGGTGCGGACCAGTTCGTCGAGGAACAGGACGCCCTCCGATCCGAACTCCGCAAAGCGCTGTTTCAGTAACTCGTATTTCTGATGGTGATCGCGTCCGGGAGAATGTTCGGGAAGACTGCGCTTCTCTCCATTGATTCCGGAAGGGTACAGCTCATGGCGGGCGATCTCCTTCACGTCGGGGCCGTAGACGATCAGTTCCTTCTCAGTGATGCGTAGCGGCAGCAGTTCTCCAATGCGCTGCCACGGCACGGAGTAGAAGTTCTGCAGGTACGCCACATGACCTTCCGGATTCACCGTGCGGTAGAAGACCTGGGCGGTGTCGTAGGCTCGCGCCGGCAAACTCAGCAGGTGCGGTTTCTCTTCCTGGTAGAGATCGATGGGCCGGCGCTTGGTTTCCCGGTGCAAGTGCACGTCGGCGATGTCGGCAAGCCAGAGCGCGGCGGTCTCGTTCAGGTGCTCCAGCGAAGTGAACGTGCGGCCGTTGAGCAGGTTGGTTTCGAGGTAGGCAAATGGCCGTTCCACTTTACCTTTCGTTTGCGGACGATGGGGGCGGCATGCCCAGGGTTGATAGCCGTAGTGCGTGGCGAAAGACAGGAACCGGGTGTTGTAAATCGGCTGGTCGCCGTCATAGCCAGTCACCACCACTTTCATGTTGTCGTATAGACAGGTGGCGCACAGACCACCGAAATACTCGAAGGCCCGCACGTGTTCCCGGATGGTGGTGGCAAAGTCCTGCGTCTCCACAAACCGCACGTACTGGCGGCGGGAGTAGGCCAGAATGTAGCTGAAGGCATGCACCCGGCGCCGCCCTTCGGCGGTGAAAGAGATATCGTACGGCGAATAATCCATCTGCGATTGCACCCCTGGACCGGTCTCGAATCGCTGCACGGGCAGTTTCGGCGCGTGCGGCCGGAGCACACGCAGCCGCTCCCGCACGATCGTGTAGCGACCTTGGAAACCCAGCCGGCACAACTCCTCATGCAGGCGGACCGCCGTGATGTCCGGATAGCGCTCCAGCAGTTGTGCGATGTGATCGGCGAATGGGTCCAGCATGCTCGGCCGTCGCGGGCGCTCCACTTCCACCGGTTCTGCCCTGTGTTGTTCGTGACCCACCAGCACGCGCGCCACGCTCTTGCGGGCGACTCCCAGCAGTTTGGCGATGCGGCGCTGCGAAGCACCTCCGTAGTGCAAGCGGATGATCTCGTTGCGCGTCGATTCCTTCATGCGCGCTCCAGTTCGCCGACGAAGTCCCGGCTCAGCGCCGCCACCGATCCGGCATCCCGCGCCAGCCTTTGGAAACGGGGCAGCAAGATCACGCGATCCTCCGGCGTCAGCCCCGTGCGCCCCTGGTGCGCCAGCCACACTTCCATGCGCCCCAGCACATCCAGCAGCATCCCGACGCGCTTCCATACCTGGTTTCCGGCTTCGCTCAGCCGGGGATCGCGCACCGCGGGGAGCACTCCCTTGGCCTGCGAGAGCGCTTCGCGAGGATGCGCCAGGAGATACTCTTGCTGGCGACGTTCGGAACATCGCAGCCACAGGTCCACCACGCCGCCCAGTTCCGCGCTCGACAGCGCCTCGCGCCGGATCGCTTCCAGCACTTCGGTCTGGTTGCCCTGCGGCAACCGCACGATCTGCCGCGCCGCCGTGGGCGTCAACAAGCCCACGCGCAGTTCGTCTTTCGCCTTGGGTCCCAACCGCTCGATCAGCGCCAGCCGCCGGCACACCCAACTCTTGTGGCGTCCCAACAGTTCCGCCACCTCCACCTGGCTCAATCCGTCTTCCCGCACCAGCGCCTGGATGATCCAGGCTTCTTCCAGTTCCCGCGTGCGGCCCCCGGCGCGATTCAGCCCGTAGATGGCCGCCTTCGCCGTGACGCTCATCGGCCTCCATGAGCCGCGCCGACAGACGCGGGATCTGCGCCAGACCGCGTACGGCGCCCAAGCGTTTGAAACCGTCGATCAGTTCGTAGCGGTCCTGGCGCCGGCACACCACCACCGGCGACAACTGCCCATAGCGCTCCAGCGACCGCGCCATGGCCCGTTCCGCTTCCGGCACGTGTAAGCGATAGCGTCCGTAGTGTTCGCCGATCTCCTCCCACTTCAGATCGAGCAGATTGTTGTCGGCCCAGCGCAGCACTCGCGTCCCCTTCCTTGCGGGACAGGTTGAATGTAAGCCAGTGGCCGGCGCCGATCAATATGTCACGGTTAACTGGCGGTGCCATTCCCACCGCCTGGACACATCGCCGCGCGCCGGATTCCGCTCAACCGGCGCGTGTCCGTTGCCAGTGCCGCTCGCGTTCCCAGACGCGCTCCATCGCACGCCGGCACTCGTGCGAGCAGAAGTGTTGCGACGGCGAGCGCCGCTGGCGCACGAACCCCACGTAGCAGCCAGGCCGGTCACAACAGGCGTCGAAAAAACTTCTTAGTGATGACCCTCGCGGCCTCCGGAACGGCTTCGCCTGCTGGTGGTTTTCGGTTCCTGACGCGCTCCCGGTAACGCCGGCTTTGCCCGTTGCGCTTCTGTTTGCCCGCCGCCGTGGCCCGGTAGCTCTCCTGCGCCTTCCACCGCGACCAGGCCCGCGCCGCCTTCCGGCACGGCTCGCTGCAATAGCGCTGCCGCGCCCGTCGCGGCCGAAACCGCTGCTCACATCCTTTGAGCAGACACCGTCGGGGCCGCGGCCGGCGCGTCAGCCGTTTGCGCCGGCCGCCCTCTTGATTTTCGGGATGGCTTGTAGGACTCTCGGGAGGGCCCAAGGGAGGTCATTGCTCCCAGAAGCTCCTGCCCCGGAGGGGATTGCACTCCTCTCCGGGGCGCAGCAGATCTTCGGATCAATACGAGATCAACAACTCTATCGCAAAGATCGGATGCCCGCGCGGCCTCGTCTCTCAGGCGTTCTCTTTTTCCCCGCCAGCGGCGGCGCGGCTGTGACTCCCGCCGGCCGGTCACCATCGTCTTGCTTTGAAACCAGTTTAGTCTGGCTGGTGTCCAGTCACCGCTACTCACCATTGGCGGCGTGGTCCCCGCTGGCCCGCCAAAATGGCTCCCTCCCCCGCCGCCGCTAACAGGCAAGAGGCCTTCCCCGCCGTCGCACGTCCGGATTTCCCCGCTTAACCTATGTCGGGTAGTGGGGATCAAAGGAACGGAAAGCCGGATTAAGGTCACGCGATTGGTGCAGATCCCTTGCCTAACTAGTCAGTTTCCATAACTTGACTTCACACCATAGCAGCGGCCAACCGATAATTCGTGGCCTCGTGTACGTTAAAGGTCCTTGCGATTAACGCAGCCGCCTACGCGTACGGCACGCTGTTTTGCTGACTTCCAACCGGCCCCGAGTTCGTTCACGAATAAAATCTCTCTCGAACTCGGCGATGCCGGCGAAAGCCGTCATCAGCATCTTTGCCGGCGACCGATCTCACTGTTGATGAGGCTCTTGTCGAAACAGGTTCACGGCCTCGAACCGGTATCAGCGAAAGTGCGTTGTGGGATCGGCGCGCCTGAGTACGGCTCACCTGTTTCACGCACCCATCCACGCCAGTCAGTCCCTCTGAAGGACCGGCAGGAAATATATCGCTGCAATTGCGAGCGGAAGCTCATCCGGTGGGGTCAGTTGCGGAACTGGACTGGGAAGGACGCCGTGAGGGGCCCGTCCCACGGGACTAATCGTAAG
>CAWDOH010000016.1:0-74503 GCA_963803725.1 Bryobacterales bacterium
CGGGTTATTCCATCCGAGCTGACCCGTAAACTTCTCGAACATGCGTAAGAGGCCGGAGACCATCAGGCACATTAGACCTCCGTAGGCCCAAGCCGAGTACAGATGGTGATAACCTCGTGCGAATCGATTACCGCGAACGCGATGAAAAGCGCTCCCAGCGTCGGCATGATCACGTTGCCGGCCCAGTTGGTCAGATTCAGGAGTCCGTTGTAGAAAGACATATTTCTTGCCTGTTACATCATTGTCGTGATCAGCTTCCAGATGGACGAGACTGTCAGCAGTCCCAGAGTTGCGCCGACCATTGGCATTACCGGCCTGTGTGACACGAAGTTCCAGATCGCTCCGATTACGGCCAGCCCGGCGGCGATGGGGCAGAGCGCCCTGCGAGATAATTCCATAAGCTATCGAGCACATCCGCGGTGGCGGTTGACGCGCCACTGTTGTATCCATTAATCAGGTTTAGCGTTGTTTGAATCGCGAGCAGGAACATTGCGCCGAGAATCGAAGGAAGCGGATGCCCGCCCTGAACGGTGTCGAGTATGGCTCGCAGGACGAAGAATGCCGCGAAGGAGGTCGCGAGCCTGGTCAGCAAGAAATTCTGCACAAAGTTCGCGAGGCCGCTTTGGAGGTTCGCCATCCATCCGGTACCGATGCCTCCACCGGGCAAAGACGCAGGTACTCCGAAGGAAGGGAACCAACTGATGAGCTGTGGCAGAGTGAGAAACACGATCGCCCAAAACATCCACTTCGCAAAGTTCCCCCCAACCAAGGCGTCAGGGACGGAGCCTTGCCGTAGGCCGAGACCCGCTAGCACCAGGCAGATGATGGCGGCCGAGGGCGCAAGCAGCAGCATCAATCTCATGAAATCCGTAATCAGTTGTGGAGGGGCCATAGTCGTTACCTTTCAAAGAGAAATAGGCAGACGCCGCTGGGTCTCCTCAGCCGCGCCTGCCTGAGCGTAGGGTTAAGTGACTCCGGCGGTGCCTTGGGCAATCCAGTATTCGAGCAGTCGGGTCAGGCCTGAGACCATCAGGAGTCCGATTGCCGTGAACACCCATTTGCCGAATCCGCGGCCCATGGCGAACGAACCGATCGCCATGAGCGCAGCTCCACCGGCGCCGACGGGCGCGATTACATTGCCGATCCAGTTGATCAGGTTCAGGAAGGTACCTTCGGGTTGCGTACCTTGTTGACCCTGGACGGCCACGTTGACCTGAGGGGCCGTTCCCAGATTCTGGGCCATCAAACCCGCTTGAACCACCAGGACGAACGCCGCAAGCGCGATCGCGACACTGGACTTCCGCCACCGAGAATTTTGCGTCATCGGGATTATTTGCTCCTTTCTTCCCCGCTTGGGGATGAAGGAAAAATAGCCCGATTGGAAAACCCGCGCAAACGAATCCTACTCTGTGCAATCTCGCTGAACTGGGGAAAGACGCAAGCGGGCGAGAAAGAATACTGCGGCGCCGGCAAGCTATCGCCGTAGCAGCCTAAATCTGGAAGCTCAATTACTTGCGGGTGAAAAGATAGTAAAGAGAGCCAGGTCCGTCAACGAAAGGCGTCGCGAGCTTTTCCTGTCGCGGGCCGGGATTCTCAAGCCCACGGAACAGCGCCAAGAGCGGGGAATCGGGAACCCAGAAGGAGGATTCGCAGTGTCGCAATGATCCAAACGAGCGTCGAGATCAGGATCAGAAAACCTTCCGCCCTGTTTCGGTTCTCGAAGTCCACGGACAGCATCCACTTCCAGAATGGATTCCATTTCAAGAGGTATAAGAAGCCGGAGTAGAGGAAAAACGCCATCGCGAAGCGGCAGGTTTTTGAACCCAGGATGGTTTCTTCGCTGCCGGCCCCTTCAGGATGAGCCACATCGCAACCGCAGCAGCGAACAGCGCAGGCCAAGAAGACATACAGCTCTCCTCAGCACTACTTTAACCCGATCCGGAGGATCCGCCAAATGAGTCGGTGGCGCCGTTCCGCCTCCAATGTGAACCTACTGCTGGTCAGGTGGGGTCTGCGCGATTTGGGTCTTCTGTTGCTGCTGATACATCTGCGTTAGCTCTTGCTTCAGTTCCAGCAGCTCCCGCAGTTCCTGCGCACTCGGGGTAGAGGCGTTAGCGTAGCTCGGATTACTGGAGGGAACCTGACCGCCTGGCGACGCGCCAGCGCTCCCGCTGCTGGCGGGCTTCGCCAGTACGATAAAGAAGCGTGTGTTGCCTGGTACCGTCACGACGATGTTCTGGCGATAGGCTAGTTCGTTCAGTTGCTGTTGTCCCGCGTTCGCCACATTGTTTGCGACCTGCCCCCGCAGCAGAACGTTATTCGAGAACGAGTCAGTGATCCCGGTGCCGGTTTGAACCCCGACTGTTGCGGCCAGAATTGTGCCCACGCCAGTCAGGCTTCGAACCAGAAATTTCTTGCCCGTATTACGGCCGGTAACCTCGCCCCGGAGCGGCTGATACTGCAATCCGACCGCGTGCCCCTCAATTTTCTGCGTGGTTTCATCTGGCAACTGGATCGAATGGAACTGGATTCCGACGTAGCCTTGCTCGTTAACCTGGCTAAGCTCTCCAAATGCCTTTGATCCCGCCGGAATAACAGTCTCGCCGTCGCGCTCATAGTTGTATTCGATGGCGGCAACGACGGGTGTCTTGACCGCGGAACTCACTGGCGTCTGCAACCGAGCCACAAGCCGAGTCCCAGCCGGAAGTGCCATAAACTCGGAGTTCCGTTCAAGCACTGCTGGTTGGACATTGCTCACCGCGGGAGCAGATCCGCGCGTCCCCGACGTCGCGCTGACAAACACCAGCGACGCCTTTGTGAGCTTCTCGATATTCGGAACTGGTGGAGGTGGTGTCTGTTCTGGAGTCTCCGAAGGAAACTGAATCCTGTTCAAAGCGTAATCTTTCGGCTCCGGACGGGGAACCTCGGGCGGCGGCTCCGGAAGAGTTCCAAAAGAAGGACTTGCCTGCGCTAACATGCGCTGCTTCGCCGTATTGCGGATGTCCTCCGGACTCAGGCTACCGGCGTTGTCGTCCGGGCGCCGAGTGTCGGCGCTCAGTAGAGGCGTCACCGAGTGGCTTGTATCCGGGTTCTCTGCGCCTCGCCCGCGGCCGAGATTGGGATGGTCCGCCCTGCCGATGTCCTTTCGGCTGTTCGGTGTCGAGAACATTGCAAAGAACGCGAGTGAAAGCACGACCGTGAGCCCGGCCAGCAATAGAAAGCTTTTCGTTCGGTCTTCTTTGAGCTGTTGCCGTTTGACGTTAGTCTTGGCCTCCCCCTGCGTAGACCGCTGCATGATTTGACGAAGCTGCGCCGCCCATCCGGTTGGCTGTGGCTCATGCACCTCTGCCGCCTCAGTTTCAACCTCGTGCTCGACGTGGATATTATCGTCGCGGTCCTCTGCCGGTTCGATTCGCCTGGTTGTGTCATCGGACTTCATGCGCTGAACCTCCTCGAAAACTGCTGATTCCGAAACCGATGGGCGCGAGCGCCGGAAGATCAACCGCGCCCGAATCGGCGACTTGCAAGAAGAGCGTCTCGTTCGATTCCTTGAAACTTGGCCTTTCAAAAACCACAACTCCATCCGCCCGCTGTCCGGCGCCCAAACGCCTCGTGCTCAATCGGAAATCGATTACGCGCAACTGCTCCGCCGTTGTCCACTTTTTCTTGACCTTGCCTCCAAGCTGAACTTGTGGCGGCAGAATCTCGATCGCATGGTTCGCCGGGTTCACTACGGAAAACAGAACAACGACATCCTGTCCCTGGTCGAGCACCTCGCTGACGCCCGCTTTGATTCGCGGTCCGGCATCGATCTCGCCTGGATGCTGCGCATACAAGACCGGAAGCGACGCCCGTTTCTGGCGGTCGAGTAATTTGTCCAATACCGCGCCTGATTTCTCGTCGACAGCGCTCGAAGTATCGACAGACGCTGCCTTTATCAGCCCTGCTAGTGACGTCACCTGTGGACCAATCGACGCCAACTCGGGCGGCTTGCCTGAGACATCAAGCTTCTGCGTTTCAGCGACCAGTGATGCAGAAAGAGGACTCTCCTCGACGAGGAAGCTTCCTCCCGTGGGCTTGCCGTACTTCAACAACACATCTACCGTCTGCGTTCCGCCGCTCTGCTGACCGGAGCTGATCAGCAAGAGATTCAGTTGGTGCCCCAGAGTCGTCGTGATCAACAGGTTCGTCTGCGCCGGTGCGGCGGAAACTGGCTTTACGGTCACGAGTTCCGGCTCATGTTCCGAATGCTCAGCCTGGAAGCGTTCTGGATCCCCAATGACAACCGAATTAACGGGCTCTGGCATCCGAATCGAGGTAGCTACTCGCGGACTCAGCCGAAGCGTGATCACCTTCTCATCAAGGCTGGCGCGCGTTAGGGTTACCGGATCAAGCTTTGCCCCGCTGCCTACGGGCGCGATGACTACCGCTGGTGTTGGCCTCGTCGGACTCTGCTTCGTTTGTCCCGAAGCGCTTCCCAGCAAGATCAACATGCAGATGCAGGCCGTTAGATGGCGCATACTATTTCCCTCCTGTGCGCCTCAATTCGGCGCGATACTGTTGTCCGATCCGTTGAACGTAGGTGTAAACCTCTTCCGACGAATAGTCGAGCCCCCGCGCGAGGACCGGCCGCTCGCCGGCAGCATAGGCAGCTATGACCAGACGAAGGTCGCCATGGAACAACTCCTGAAGCTCTGCCAGGTAGGCGACCCCGCCGCGAACGTTTTCGTGAATATAGAACGGATGGGTCACACCAAAGTGCTCCGCAGTCGCAGGCATCAGTTGCATCAAGCCCATCGCGCCCTTCGAGGACACAACTCCTGGTTGCCACGCGGATTCGACTTGAATGATCGCTCGAACGAGGGCTGGTGAAACTCCATACTGGCGTGCGTAATAGCTCGCGCACCGCTCCTCGTATTCGCGCACGCTGAGCGGCTCGCCCGCAAACGCTGGGCTCAATGTGACAATGCCTAGAAACGCCGCCGCTCTGCGCATACCTGTTCCCCTTGTCCACGCTCTGCCTCGTCGAAATCTTTGCTGTAATGCTGTGTGTCGTAGACGAGGCTCTCGAACCCATCCCTCAGCAACAGCCGCTTGCGATCATTCTGTGTCTTCGCAATGAGGGGTAACAACACGTCTCGCAAATCGGCGCTAATTTCGTGAACACCCAGGATTTTCAGTGCTTCTGCCAGATCCAGCATCTCTGCGATCGAGGGCGGCTTCTCGAGCGTGTAGCCCCGAAGCGCGTGAGCGAACCCGGCAAGCTGTCCATGCAAATCCATGTGGGTTCCGGCCGTCCGCTTTTCCAGGATTCGGGTCTCCCGCTCGATCGAGGGATGCTCGAACCGAAGGTACAGGCTGCGGCGCCGCAGTGGATCGCCAATCCGGCGAACCTCGTTCGATGTCAGCACAACAAAAGGCCGGCTCCTCGCTTTGATCGTGCCGATCTTGGGGATGGAGATTTGCCAGTCACTCAGGATTTCAAGGAGCTCCGCCTCGAATTCCTCGCCCACTTTGTCGATCTCGTCGATCAGCAGGACACACGGTTTCTCGCACAGAAGCGCCCGCAGCAGTGGTCCTTCCTGGAAGAACTCAAGCGTATGGAGGTCGCGGCGCAGGGACGCCCATTCCGTACCTGAAGCGGCGCCCTGTGTATTCAGGTAGAGACGCTGCAGCGATTCATCGAACTTGCCAATTGCCTTATCTTCATTGATACCCTCGTAGCACTGAAGACGTTCGATAGTGGTGTCTGCTGCGAGGGCAACTACTTTGGCGAGCTCTGTTTTCCCGGAGCCGGGCGGTCCTTCCGCGAGGACCGGCTTTTGCATTTGCGCCGCTAGATAGATCACCTTCAGCGTCACGGGATCGGTGACGTACTTGGCGGCCTCTAGCTTCTCGGACAACTCTTGGATCGAGGAGAACACTCGTCGGGGCTCCTTGAAGCCTCATACTAAGGCAGAATCATTCTGCGGGCTCCTCAACTTTTCGGTCTCTCGCGAAACCCACCCCGTCCCGGGCTCTCGGGAACCTTCCAATTCAGCGACGAAGAATGATCCCAGCACATTTTATTTGCTGGAACCACTTTTACTCATTCCTCTCGGTTCAGACCCGCGTCCAGGAAACCAGGAGGTCAGGGCCGCCGGAGAGTCGCCGTACTCTTTCTCGACGGAACCACTTTTCCTCATTCCTTCCCGGCGAGACCGGCGCCCAGGGAGCCAGGAGATCAGGCTCGCCGGGATGCACTGCACTTTTTTTCGAGGGAACCAGTTTTCCTCATTCCTTCCGGCTCGGACCGCAGCCCTGGAAGCCAAGAGATCGGGCTCGCCGGGGTGCACTGCACTTTTTTTCGAGGGAACCACTTTTCCTCATTCCTTCCGGCTGGGAGCGCAGCCCTCGAAGCGGCTCGCCAGGATGCACTGCACTTTTTTTCAAGGGAACCACTTTTCCTCATTCCCTTTGTTTCACGGACGCCGTTGGCCGCACCAGACTTTCTCCAGCAGTTCTTCCTCTAGCTCTTCGCCGCAAAGAGATAGCGGAATTCTGGCAGTACGGAAAACGGGCGCGTCGGTGCTCCGACTCCTTCCGCCAACATCCTGATGCGATCCTCGCGAAGGTTGCCGAGGAAATGGCACCCCTCAGAGAGATGCCGAACTCGTAGTGGATCAAACCCCATAAGCCGTGCGCAGGTCGCGTCTGCCGCGACAGGATCATCGGCAAGCACAATCTTTCCCAGTTGGCGGGCGCTTCCTTGAAGAGGTCCGTTGCCTTCCATTGCGGTAATACCGTCTGCGATCACGAAGTGAATCGGAACCGTCGCGCAGATGTCGAGGATGCTTTCGTGAATTCCGCTCCAGTGCAACAGATTCTTCGGCCAGCCATACTTCATTCCCGGCACAATGCCGAACATATTCTTCAGGCTGAGGGTGACCCCTGCCCAGTGGTGCGTCTTCACCTTGGGCATTGAGACAACGAAGTCGGCATCGAGAACCGAGCGCGGCAGCCACAGCTCTCCGAGGCCGCTGTAATTGGCTTTCAGCTTCACTTTCCTGAGCTCGTCGCGGTTCAGATCCACGAACTCGATCTGCCGTTCGCTGAGATGCGGCTTCAGACCCGCGGCCTGCACTACGAGTTCAGTGTCGCGTTGATGTCCCGGGCCTTCGCCGATCACAACACGGGCGGCGCCAAGACGAAGGAACGATCGTGCCGCCGCTCCGACAAGAGTTGCGCTCGTGTTTACGGGTCCCGGCAAATCTTCCACCAGATTTGGTTTGAGGAGAACCGTCTTGCCAAGAACGTTCAGCCGGAACAACCGCAATCCATCCAGAAGGAGCGCCTCGATCTTCTCTGAGTACTCGTCCGCATTCAGCACCGCTACAGCTGAACGAGGTCTCCGATACGAGACGGAGTGCTTCGGCCAAGCCCATTCGGCCGTCATCCCCACTGTCGCGGCCACACCCACTGAAGAGCCAAGGAATCGTCGCCGATCGAGCTTCATCGCAGCACCACGAACGGATGAATCATCTCGCCGCACTTCAGGGCGAGAAGCGCGGTGGCGAGAGTGGCATTGTTCCGGATGTCGCGGCCGTCTCCCATGATCGTCGCCAGCCTGTTCTTCAGCGCCTCAACGGACTCCTGGTACACGAACAAGCTGAGAATGCACCACGCAAGGCTGGAACGGGAATTGATGACGGTCGCTTGCTGTTTAAGCCAGGCCAAGCTCCGCTGAATGGTTTCGGTTCTTCGCTCATCCTGCAAAGCCAGCAGAGCGATCGCTGTCGCTTCAACATGCGGGCGTAAGGGCACGCCATAAACCACACTGTTTCCTGAGTTCCAGCCTCCGTCGACGCACGTGCGATCCAGAAGCATCTCGACGCCCAGGCGAATTCGTCTTTCTGACACCTCAGTCCGGCTGCAGGCGGTGAATTGTTTAATGGCGATGACGCTAAACGCCGTGGGAATGACCCAACTGGCGGAGCCGGAGAGCCAGGGCCATCCATAACGGTCTGGGTCGAATCGAACCGCTCGGTCCGCGAGCTTGAATTTCCAACGCCAAAACCAGTCCCCTTCTCGGCCCTTGGTCTTCAAGAGCCATGATTGACCTCGTTCTCTGGCACCCGACGAATCGTTTGCTGAGTTCAATACGCAGATGGCAAGCGCAGTTGTCCACGAGGGCTCTCCGTCGCCGACAAACGATGGCCAACTGCCGTCGGAGAGTTGCGCGTGCAGGAGTGGCCAAACAACGTGGGGAGCTGAAGAGGGCTGTTCCGCCAGCACGGAGAAGCTTGCTAGGCATGTAGTCTCCAGGCTCATCTGCGATGACCCGGAAAAGCTCCAACCTCCGTCGGGCAACTCGCGACGGTGCAGTTCCTGAATGAGGCCAACGTGGTCCATTGCTGCGATTGTGATGGATGCGTCCGTAAACAATCAAACGAACTGCTGTACAAGGATTCCGACAGGGAGGGCGACAAAAGGCGAGCGGTCGACCGCTCTGTCACCTGAAATTGAGGTGCCGGCACGGACGAAGATCAGCCGGTGCCTGAGGTCTTACTCTTGTCGCCGTCTTCAAGTACTTAAGTTTCAGCACGATTCAGCCAGCGACGGTAGCACCCTTACTATCAGCACGTTGGTCCATTTGAGAAAAAACAGGACAAGCCATATAAAGAGAATATGAATCCCAAGAGCCTCCCCCTCGATCTGAACAGCGGGGTCACATCAGCCGCATTCGCCGGCGCAGATGAAATCGTACTGACGGTTCGACACGCCGCGGGCCTTCCTTGGCGTCCTGCGCCTTAAAGGGCGAAGAAACGAGAGGACTATATGTCTGCCGGCCCCTTCCATCCAGTAGCACCCTATACTGAGCGCCTTAGCGAAGCGGAACGCCCCGTCGAGCTCGAGGACGCAAGTATGCCCAAGGTCTTGAATTTGGCCGAGGCAGCCACGCTCGTCCGATGTTCGCGAGCCCACCTCTGCAACGTTATCAATGGCAAAGTTCGAGGGATCCCGCACCTCCCAACAGTGCGAATCGGCAGGCGGGTTCTCTTCAGGCGAGAATCGCTTGAGCAGTGGCTCAGAGAGGTCGAAGCCACTGGGCGGAAGCGAGCGGCCAGCTAAAGAACTAGCGCTGGGGGCCGGTAGTGGTACGATGCGAATCAGACCAGAAAACAGCGCCGGAGACGCCGGAAAGGAAAACCGTGCGTCGAAAGCGATTTCAACGCGGCTGTGTTCGAAAGGTAAGGCATGGCCGCAGATGGGTGTGGATTGGAAAGTACCGCGAGGACGGAATAGGGAGGACAAAGGTCCTTGGCCATTGTGCGGATCTGACGGAGGGAGGAGCATGGGCGAAACTGCAAGAACACTTACGTCCCCTGAACGAGCGGGCAGGGCAGCGTCAAGCCTTGCCCACAAATTTCAGGGCATACGTTTCAAACGTGTACCTTCCTCAGCGACGCAAGAAATGGAAGGACTCAACAGACCAGACAACAACAGAACGAATTGGAACACATCTGATTACGGCATTCGAGAGCTTCGATCTGAGCGATCTTACCCGGGATCGACTGCAGAGGTTTCTCGACGACAAGGCACGCTCGCTGTCGCGGAGCGTGGTAAGCCATCTTCGGTGGGACTTGAACGCGATCTTCAAGATGGCTGCGGAGGATTCGATCGTCCCAGGCAATTCGGCGGGGTCGCTCGTTACGCCGAAAGAAGCGAAAACTCGGGCAAAACGTACGATGACCAAAGAACAGGTCCGGTTGGCCCTGTCAGTCTTGGACCTGAGGGACAGGATCATTTTTCTGCTTGCAGTTTTGGTCGGGATGCGGCCCGGAGAAATTCTTGCGCTGCGATGGGCAAGGGTTGATTCAAAGATGATCGAGATCGCTCAGCGCGTTTACCGGGGTCTTCTGGACGACCCAAAGACCGAGCGCGGCAAGAGGCAAGCGGCGTTGCCTCCAGATCTTGCCAGCGAGGTTGATAATTGGCGCAACATCTCTTCTGATACAGGTCCGGATGCATTGGTGTTTCCGTCCGAACGCGGCACGTATTTGTCGCGTGACAATTTTCTGCGGCGGAACATTCAGAAGAAGCTCGAAGAGATCGGACTCGGTTGGGTGAACTTTCAGGTACTGCGCAGGACCCAGGCGAGTCTCGGCCATAACGAGGGCGTCGACCCGAAAGTGGCCGCCGATCAACGTGGGCACGCGATTGGGGTCGCTATCGATACGTACACCGAGAGCGATCTTGAAAGCCGGCGGGAAGCGGTAACCAAGTTGGAGCTTGCTTTGGCTGGCCGCAAGCCGGCAGAGCGAGCTGCCGCTGCCGATTCTTCAAGCAAACCGGGTTTTCGAGGTAAACGAGGTAAAACGGGATGAGGCTGGATGCGCTAAGTCGTTCAAAAGATGGAGCGGGAGACGGGACTCGAACCCGCGACGTCCAGCTTGGGAATTAGGTATTCCATTGATAACGCAGAGACTTACCGTTTACGCCGATGTTCTTCAGTGTTCTGAGATGCACGGAAAATCGCCTATTTTTCATGGCACCGAGGCATTCCGTCGTAACGTCGTAACGACAAATTCAAGCAGCCGCACGCAAGACTGAGACCTCACAGAAAACAAAAGCGTCGCTCGTGAGGCGGCGCTGTGAGGTTGACTGTGGATTTGAACGCCATCAGTGTATTCGATCAAACGGCACGTGTGCCAGCAGTGCTTGGCCAAACAACCTGCAACCGAAAGCCGCCGAAGTTCGGGGATCCCCTCAATCCTTATAGGATGTTCAACGGGATCTGGATTCCCGAGTCACTCGTGAGATATCCACTCGTCTCGGCTTCCGCTAAGCTTCGATCTGAAGTCCGCAACCCGTCACGAAGCGCGTCCTAGAGTGGATGACCTGCCAATGAGCGGATCACCCCAAAGCGAAAACGCCCCAAGGAACCCCGGCGCGAATGAAAGCACACTCAGATGTCGGGCTGCCTTGCCAGTCTGCCGGCTGGAAAGGCTTCAACCCTGGCGTGATCGCGGGGTACCTCGGCCCTCTGCAGGATGCGTAGTGGCGATGCGTGTTGGCGCCATGGGCAGGCGCCAAATGAGCCGCGCCAGATTTCAATCTGGCCGGTCAGATCTGCGAAGATCCCAGTTTTGTAGTCTGTGTCGACTACAATCCGGGCGCCAGAACTCGGGAAAACCGTGGCTATGTTGAGCGACTGGCTGCGCAAGCAGGGCGTACCACCTGGGGAGTGGTATCCGGAGGCCAAGGCATTCGCGCGCGCCGCCATGCGCGCAGCGGGACTCTCCGTCAACGCAGTCTTGGTCCTCATCTGCCTGCGCCTGCACACCATGCCGTACCAGAGCGAACTGGCGGTAACGATGCTGAAGAACAAGCGCCGACCGATCACGCCAACTGACATCGCCAAGGAAACCGGCCTCAGCCGGCAAAACGTGCGGCGCGCCCTGGCTGAGCTCGAAGCGGCTGGTTTCGCGCAGCGCCGGCCAATTGGCGAGGGCGGATTGCGAAAGGGCAACGTTGAGGTGTATTGCTGGACCGTTCCGCGGCCGCCCAGTGAATCAAAGATTGTAGTCACCCGTGACTACAATCTACCCAAAGAGATTCTGAAGCTGGTGCGCCGCTTCCGGATCCCTCTGCCCGATGATTTTGTAGCCACCCGTGACTACAAAGTATTCGTTGAAGAGGCTGCGAAGCGCTACAAAGAGGCTGAAATTGTAGCCGCCCACGAACTGAAGCGGGCCTTTTTTGTAGCTCCAGGAGCCCCTGCATATAAGGAGGAAAGAAAAAGCTTGAAAGAAACTGCTGCAAGAGCAGAGGGCTCAGAGAAGATGGCAGCCGCACCGCCGCCGATTCAACCAATTTCCAAAACACCCACGGCTGAGTCGCTACCAAAGACGACCGCGGCGATTCGCGAGCGGTTCCCATCGACGGACGACCAGTTCATCAGCCGGTTAGTCGGGTTGTGCCGGGAACGGCTTGATGCCAACGGCAAACCGCAAGAGCTTGCCACGGACGAGTTGATAGCAAAAGCCGTCGTGACGTGTCACAAAAAGGGCCAGACGTCCGCTGGCCTCTACCCGAAGACCGTCCCGCAGTGCGTAGAAACCTGGATATGCACGGAAGAACCGATGGTCAAACGGTTCGAGCCTGCATGGTTCAAGGATGCCACCGAGGAGGAAAAGGAAAGTTGGCGCAATAAAACGAGGAAAGGAGCGACGGCAGGCTATGACTGAGAACGATGTTGAAAGTTTGCCAGCCAATATCGACGCTGAGCGGTTGGTGCTCGGATCCGTCTTGGCCGGCTATAGCGACTTTAACGTGATCACCGCGACCCTGGCCATCGAAGACTTCGCGATTAAGAAGCACCAGCGAATCTTTCGGCGCATGTCAGAAGTTTACGCCCGCGGCGACAAGGTGGACCGCATCACCGTCGCCGATGAGCTGATGAAGTACTCGGAGCTGGAGTCGTGTGGTGGACTAAGTTATCTCGTTTCCCTGGATGATGGGCTGCCTCAATTTCCCAGCCTGGATCAATACTGCAAGATTCTCCGTGAAAAGGCGATCTTACGGAAGGCTATTTTTGCCTGCCAGGAGGTAATCCAGCAGTGCCTTCTGCTTGGGGATGCAAAGGAGATTTTAGAGCGAGCCCAAACGATCATTGCGAATCTGGCCGAGCCCGTGACCCCGGCTGCATTGATGACGCCCGAGCACGTCAAACTCAACACACCCGGGGGAATCGGCGCGTTTCTCGATCCATCCTCACAGCGGTCGCGTGGGGTTCCATCCCCGTGGAATCAGCTCAACAGGCTCATTTACACAATACGCGGAGGACAGTTTGTCATCGTTGCGGCACGGCCTAGTATCGGGAAGTCGGCCGCGGTGGCACAATGGGCCTATCACGCCGCCCGCTGCGGGTTCCCCGCCGCGATTTTCTCCCTCGAGATGAGCCGCGAAGCGGTGCTCGGCCGGGTAACCTGCGCCTATGCATCGGTAGACTCACACAAATACTTCAGCGGTCACTTGAACCGCGAAGAACGCGGGCGGTTCTTGGAGGCTTCGGCCGCCATCGACGAGTTGCCCGTTCGGATTGACGATTCCTCGATCGTAACCGTGCCGGCGATGCACGCGGCCGTCCGCCGCTACAATGCGAGCAATCCCAAGCTGCGCCTGGTCGTGGTGGATTACCTCCAACTGATGGAGGCCACCGGCCGGCAGGAAAATCGCGTCCTTGAACTTTCCCAGATCACCCGCGGCCTGAAGCGGATGGCTATGGAGTTGGATGTCGCGATACTGGCCGCCTGCCAGTTGAACCGGGCGGCGGCTGACGAGCGGCCCCAACTACACAACCTCCGGGAATCCGGGTCCATCGAGCAGGATGCGGATACCGTGATGTTCCTATGGCGCGACCTCCGGAGGGCCGGCGGGAGTAACGCAGCCCGTATCGAAACGGAACTGATTGTTGCCAAACAGCGCAATGGGCCGGTGGGAGAGGCTCATCTCCAGTTGGAAGGAAACTTCGTGCGTTTTCACGACCCTGAAAATGGCGACGTTAGTGTTTGAGGAAACGGAAGAACGCTCCGGGCCTCGGGCGGCCAGAGACTGGGCCCACGATGCCGTGACCGGGGATGCGGCAAGGCAATCCGGGTCGCCGGTGGCGTCGGCTCCTCCGATCGCTGCCCGGCGTCCCGCCCACGGCGCGGTGGAGGCAGCCATGGTCCCGCCACAACATTCGACGGCGGCGAGCACGACGCGCCCTGACCGTTCTCGCGGCCGATGGACGCGGCACTCGGCCCGCGACGGGCGCCAACTGCCGCCGCTCGATCTTTCCGGAAAGTATCCCGAGGCCGGCGCATGCCGAAAGCGATGATACCCGTAGCGGTGTGCCTGCGTAAGAATCCTCGATCGATCAAGCCGCGAAGCGGCCCAGATCCCGCGATTCAGACAGAACTGGCTTTCCGCTCCAGCTCGGCGCGCAGCGTGTCCCGAGCGCGCCTCTCGCCGATCGCGTAGCGCTGCTGCATGGTCCAACTACTACCGCTGCGCCACTGGGGGTACCGCATCGGATCGGCCTTGCATTCCGCAAGGGCCGCGATGACGCGACGCTCCCACTCCACTGGCGACATCGCGGCGAGGATCTCTTTGAAATCGTGCTCGGGGTCTTCGGCTGTCGGCCGTCGAGCCGCTGCAACCACATCCGTAGCGGGACCCGCCAGGGTAGGGGTCGCAGCCGCGGTTGTTACGGATGTTCCTTCCGGCTCTAACGTCCCTAAAGGCCGGCCGCTCTCCAAGCTGGTTTCCGGTTGAAGTGGCTCCATCCGCGACGGCGGCTGAATGGGAGGGTCGGGCGTGGAAGTCGCTTGGTCATGTCCCTTGGACGATTCCTCCATGGCCCCCGCCCCAGCGCCCTCCGAGGCCGCCGCAGCATCTTCCTCGGATAGCTCCCCGTCAGAGAATTCAGGCGCCGGGGCCAGAATACTTGGGAAAACGGGCGCGCCCCCTGTCTCAGCAATCCGCTCGCCGAGAGGGCCCCTCGGGGGCTTTGCGGCGGGTGGGCCCTCGCGCGATAGTTCGTCTCTTATGGGCTTCTCCTCCCGTTCCTGCCGGCGCTTCCGATCTCGATTGTAACTACGGATCTTGGCCCGGAATGCCTGGATTTCGGCACTGCACGCTCTCAGTTCCACCTTCAGGCGCTCACGATCCGCGATCCGTTGGCGATACCAGTCCGCTTCCTGTGGGTTTCCTTGTAGATAGGCGGCCTCGCTGAGCTGGTAGAAGGTGGCCTTGGAACTGACGCCGGACCCCCTCTTCTCCTTGGCGTCACTTTCCACGCCGCCAACGCCGCGAAGCGCGGCGCCCTCCCGCGACACCCGCAGTTCGGCACGCCCAAACGTTTCGGCCGCCTGGCAATCGCGCGCCGGTGATCCGGCCGTTGCCGATTTCCGGAGTTGGTCCCAGGGCGGCCAACTCGATCGTGCGGGAATCTCTGTTGAGCTTCCGATTGCCTGTCATGGTGTCGCCCCCCGGAGGTCAGTAATTGCGGGCGCGGTAGGTATCATCATCTATGTTGGCACAGCGCGGCTTCGCCCCAAACTGCTCTGAGTATCGGTTAGATGGAGGCGTTCCCTCTTGTACTACTCGTTCCGGCCGGCGGCGGGCGCGACGCGACCTCGCCGCGTTTCGCGACTCTGGCCCTCGCGGGCGAGTCGGTCCTGGCCAAAGCCCTTGGCAGGTAGTGTGGGAGGTCTCCCCTGATCGCTCGCGTCTTCGTTCGGCCGCGGGCCCTGTCCGGCGGCGGTCCATCGCAGCCCTTCCCAATCCCCCGGAGGTCTGCGGCGCCTGCCGTTCGAAGATCGCACCGGTGTCACCCGGATCTCGCTGCCACGGAGTCCGGCGTACGCCACGGTATCGCGCCGCCCATAGCCGTCATTCCTCCTCGTTGCCCTTGACGCGCCCGCCGAATTCCGCCTCGCACGCCGCCGCGAACGCGCAATGCTTGTAACTGCACAGGTTGGACGAACGGTTCGGCAGGTAGATCCCCTCACGCATGGCCTCTTGCACCAAGGGATACATCGTCTCGGTCATCTTCAGGTCAGCGGGCGAGACTGTGTACTCCTGCGTCACCACCTGGGGACTCTTGGTGGCCACCAGCGTGTCCACACGAGCCTTGCCGTTGGCTCCAGGGCAAAGCTGGCGGTAGGTAGCCACCTGGAAGGCGTAATCGGCACTGAGGCCCGTGGGCTTGCGCGCGGCGGTCTTCAGATCGATGATCCTCCCCTGAGTATCCAGCAAGTCGATGAACCCCCGCACTCTTACCCCTGCGATGGTTCCTTGGATCGGCAACTCCACAGCGGCCGGGTAGATCTCGGGTGCCACTTCGTCCAGGTACTTGCGAGTGAGCAAGGCGGCTTGCCGCTTGAGCAAATCGACATCTTCATCTGCCCCGAACGCAGCCCCCGCGGAGGCCGCGTCCCAGGCTTCCTCAAAAGACGCTTGCAGATCGTCTGGGTCCGGCCTGGCTCCCTCCAACCTGGCGCGGAAGAAAGTCTCGGCCATCTGATGTACCACCCGCCCGCGAACCAGAGAGCCGTTGGGCGGGTCGGGTAAGCCCGAGAGCATATTTGAAATACCACTTGGCGCCGCAGTCGCGGAACGTGCGCACCTGCGACGGCGAGAGCACCGCGCCCAGATCGTTCAACGCTGCGGGTTCGCGGCGGAGCCGCGGGGATGACCCGCGGCTCCGTTTGGATTTGGACCGGGAGGCTAGGCAACATGGGCGCCTCCCTGTTTAGAGAGGTTGATGAAGGCCGTCGTGAGCAGCGTCTTTCACGTCCTCGGGCTTGACGGCGGTGCGGTGCTTCGTGCCCGCGTAGTTGAGCGCCGCGGCGTACACGTCGATCAACGAGCTGGTTTGGCCGAGAAGGACCTGCGCCCAGCTCTGGTGGATATTGTGTTCGGGCGGGCGCCCGTTGTGCCCCGCGCCATTGCCATTGGGTTTGCTACCATTGCCATTGACGATTGGCTGTTCGTTGTTTGGGGCAGCCGTTCTACCTGGCGCGGGTGTGACAGCACCCGTGCCGGGCTTACCGTTTCGCACTGCGGCGATAGACTGCCAAGCTGGCGTTCCAGCGCGCTGGCCGGCGCCTTGTCCACGACGAACGTGCCGTCGGGTTGCTCGCCCGGTACGAAGCCGACCTTCTTGACGATCCACTGGATTCTTTTCCGGCCGCGACCCTGGGTTACTTCCGCTTTGCAGATCTCGATCGGTTCTCCTTTCTGGACACCGAGTTTCTTGAGTTGATCGGCGATGATGTTGCCCACCATCTCGCTGACGAAGAACACGCGGTTGTCGGTGGTGGAAAAGAGGTGTTGCACGCCGCCGAACTGGCTATCGACTGGTTTGCCCTCCAGGAACTGCAAGGCCAGCTCCACGGGGAGGTTGGTCTGGAAACTGATTTTCTCGGACATGGTCAAGCCACCTCCGGTAGATCATTCGGGCTGCTGCTGCTACTGGGGCGTTCGGCGGGTGGCGCCGCCTCTCCCGTGTTGATGCCGTCTTCCTCGGCGTTAAAAGAATCGTCGGGTTCAGGTTCTTCGTCTTCCGGCGGCTCCGGGTTGAACTGGTCGTAGTAGTCCCGGTCGCTCGGAGCGTCCCACATTGAGTACATACGCTCTTCCTTTCGCGCTTTAGAGCCTCGCGGCTGTTTCATTGAAGCCATTATGCTTGACACTCCTCTGGGATGTCAAGCACGAATAGATGCTTTTCGCGCTTTGGCGTGTTAAGCTGCTGATTATGGCGCGGAAAAGGGACATTACGCTGAAGGAGCACGCTCGCCGCATCGCGCCCCTTGGCGGCAAAGCTTCCATGGAGAACCGCACAGAATCGCAGCGCGCCGAGTTCGCGCGATTAGGCGGCCTTGCTGGCGGTGCTGCGCGCGCGAAGAAGCTGAGCGCGAAGCGGCGCCAGGAAATCGCGAAGAAAGCAGCCGCGACGCGGTGGGCTAAGCGCGCACCAGCGAAGAAGCGTCCGTAGCGCCAGTAAGCTGGGACGAGGTTGATGGCCGGCGACACTCGTCAACCTCCCGCCGCTCGATCGTCGCCGGGCGCCACGTGGGGCTGCGCGCCGGGGCGGCGACCCGCGGCGGGCGACGCGCCTTCGTGCGCTCTCTGCCGACGAAGGCCAGCGGCCCACCGGCGTGCGGCGCGTTCTGTCGCGGCTTTCGCTGGCCGCGAGCGCGAGCCGCCTCCCGCATTCTTCGGCCGGCGGACGCGGCGCGCATGCGCGCGACGGTCGCCGTCGCCCCGCTGGTCGATCGTCGCGCGCCCACATGGAGTGCGCGCCGGCCGGCGAGCCATGGCGTAGAACGCCGTCGGGCCGCCACGCCTCCTCCAGCGCGCTTCGCGCCGGCTCTGAAAAGTTGAAAAAAAATGAAGCGAAAAGGGGCATTTCGGGGCCTTCGCCGTCCAGCAGGTGCGAGACCTCCGGCCGAATAGGTCTGTATCGCCTTGCGTGCCATCGCCGCCGCGCGCTCGGGGCATTTCATGCGAACCCAATCAGGTTCTGCGTCAATTCCCCGATGGGTGCTCCAAGTGGTCAACCACAATCACGTCTATCGGAGCCTTTTGCGCTTGCAATCTAAGGCCGAGTTGCTCGCGAAGAGCAGCCTGGAAAGTCGGTCCAGGCACGTCCGGCTGGGACTTCACACCAGGCGGAGGGAGACTGTCGTATTCACGTTTCCACTCCAGGCTGAAATCGACAGTTTCGCCGAGTCCCGTCCGGTCTAAAAATGGACGGCCGAAGCTCGACACGCCACTAAAGTAGTCCGCGATGAATTGGACGGTCACGTTTCGCGCGCCTACGTGGAAGAGGCCAGGGGCGCTCGACGGCAGTTGGAAGATGCCCTTGCACAGAGGGGGAAGCCCGCCAGGAAATGCGTGTGACGATGGCTGTGTCGGCGATTGGCCTGCGGCTGACGGAGGGGGTATATGGCTCGGGCACGGCCAGTCATTCGAGTGCGGTTGAAGTTGCGGCCCGGTCTTACCGGGCTTCGCCAGAACCACTTCGAGCACCGGCAATTGCCGGGTCTCATGGTGCACCACCAGCTTGAAACGATCAGCCAGCAGAGAGCGCATCATGAGGCGCATCTCGTCCTTGGAGGGGTTCCCTCCAGATCGCGCCTGGATGTCAAACCGCTCGGTACTGGCCCACTTGGGCAGTTCTGGCAGCAGGAACGAAGTCTGATCAACCCTGAGCTTGTATGCAAATGCTATATAGGTGACCAGCGGAAAATTCTTCGCGGAAAAAAAGCCGCCGTTAGGAGTGTAGACATCTCCCGCCCCCAACGGAAAGTTGGAGTCCGAATCTTCAGCGGAGTTGTCCGGTTTCACGGAAGCGACATCGAACGCTGACTGATCAGGGACGGCTGCCGAACGTGGATCGGGTGGAGTTCGGCCGCTCTCGGCGGGTCGGCCCTGGCTGAACGCGAAACCGATCGCGAAGGCGAGCATGAACCCACGCCTAACAATCGGAATCACGTGAACTCCCCCAGAGGAAATCGGGCGTCATGCGAACGCACAGCCTCACTGCATGGCTTCTCTTGGTTTCCTATCGTGAAGACCATCGCCTGCCGCGAATCGAAGAGCACAGATGCGGCAAGCATCAGAGGACGAACTTGCCTTTTCGATAGCACCTTCGTGGCGACTCCTTGCCATTGAAGGATATCAAAAACACGACATTGCAGATCACTCTTGCAGCCGTACCACATGTCAGAATGCCAGAATCGCTTGCAACGCCCATCAATCCGGCTGTTGGACGGCATTCTCGACGTAGAATGCGCCGGATTCAGGTTTAAGGATGAGGGTCAACGAATCTGCTCGGTTTCGTTAGGTGACCCCAAGTAGGAAAGACGGCATGGCCCTGCCGTCAAGTGGGCGAGAATCGATACCATCGCGTTAATTCTCGGCAGGTGTTAGGCGACGGCAAGATTGACTAGATTGAGAACGACAAACGGGCCTTTGCAAGAGTCGGGTGCGGTGATCCGCCGCTTTTGGATCGAGCCCAACAGCATCCTCTCCGTCTTTCTTACCGCAAGGCGTGGAACGCCGCAACCAAAAGAGGTATCATACGGTACCGAGACGATAGTGGACTATCCTTCCGCTAGACACGCAACTACTTTTCTCGCACACTTGGAAGGCAACAGGGAACAGTCTCTCCGCAGCCACTTGCTGGGGGTCTCACGAGCCGCTCAAAAACACTCCGATAAAATTGGCATTGGAACGGCGGGGGCCACGATCGGCCTGCTACACGATCTCGGAAAGTATTCTGCCGCCTTTCAACAATATCTGCGCCGGATGGCGCTTAATGAAGATACGGAGCAACCGGATCAAGAACGTGGAAAGATCGATCATTCCACGGCGGGAGCACAGACTATTTGGCGCTGCCTGAAGGCTGAGGGACTGGTGGAAGGAATTGCAGGCGAAATCCTCGCCATTTGTGTAGCATCCCATCATTCTGGCTTGATCGACTGCATAACGCCGAGTGGACAGGACAACCTTACACGGCGGATGAACAAGGCGGACGCGGACTCGCACTTCGACGAGGTTTGGGCGAGCGCCGAACAGGAGATCAGCGAAGAGTGCAGGAAAAAACTGCAAGATGCGAGCCTGGTTGGCGGCCTCCGCGGAGTCATCCAGAGCGTTTGCCGGCTTGATCCGAGCCCGAGTATACAGCAGAGATTCAAGGCCGGCCTCCTGGTCCGGTTTCTGTTTAGCTGCTTGATCGACGCCGACCGGACGGATACAGCCGACTTTTCAAACAAGCTGGCGGCTGCCCTGCGTCAGGATGGCCGATACGCCGGATGGTCCGCGCTGACCGCCCTGCTGGAGCATAGACTCCAAGGATTTTCCGCGCGCTCACCGCTTGACGAGCTTCGCAAAGAAGTCTCCGAGGCCTGTCTGTCGGCTGCGGAGCGTCCGAAAGGGGCGTACCTCCTCACCGTTCCCACTGGCGGCGGCAAGACTCTTGCCAGCCTCCGTTTCGCGCTGCATCATGCGGCCAAATGGAGCATGGACCGGGTAATTTATGTCAGTCCCTACACGTCCATCATCGACCAGAATGCCAAGGTGGCTCGCGGCATCCTGGAACCAGGCGGGACCGAGTTTGCCAGCGTAGTACTGGAACATCACTCGAACCTGACGCCCGCGCACCAGACCTGGAGAAGCAAGATTCTGTCGGAAAACTGGGATGCTCCGGTGGTATTCACTACCGCCGTGCAGCTTCTGGAAGGTCTTTTCGGGTCGGGCACGCGGGCTGTGCGCCGCATGCACCAAATGGCCAAGTCGGTCCTGATCTTCGATGAGATCCAGACTCTACCCGTCCGGTGTGTCCACCTGATGAATAACGCGCTGAACTTTCTGGTGGAGCAATGTGGCAGCACCGTCGTGCTTTGCACCGCGACTCAACCGCTGCTGCACCAGGTCGACGAGGGCAAGGGCGCTCTTCGCCTTAGCGCGGACGCGGAGATCATGCGCGATGTCCCGGCGCTATTTGCGCAAGTTCGCCGGTATGAGACGTACGATCGCCGAAGGGCCGCCGGTTGGGGACACGATGAAGCGGCACAGTTGGCCATCGGCGAGACACGGAGAGCCGGAAGTTGCCTGGTTGTAGTCAACACCAAGCGCGAGGCGCTTTCGATCTTTAAGGAATGCAGGTCCGGGGCGGGTGACGTGGCGGTGTCTCACCTTAGCACCGGCATGTGCCCGGCCCACCGGATGAAGGTTCTGGAGGAAATCAAGGGGCGCCTAGAGCAGGGCTCGCCAACGATCTGCGTGAGTACGCAACTGATCGAGGCGGGCGTCGATATCAGCTTTGGGTCTGCCATCCGGGCGCTGGCCGGGCTGGACTCACTCGCGCAGGCCGCGGGCCGCTGCAATCGCCACGGCGAGATGGAGTTGGGGCGCGTGCATGTGATTAATCTGAAGGGCGAAGTGCCGCGGGCTCTGGCCGAGATTCGGAAAGCGCAGGAGGCCGCGGAACGGGTGCTCGACGAGAACGGTGCCAACAGGGAAGACCGGGCCTTGAACCTATCGGACCCCACGCTGATCGAGCGGTACTTCAGTTATTACTTCTTCGACCGCCGCAACGAAATGGAGTACCCGGTTGGACCGGACCAGGCGGAACGAGACGATACTCTGTTGAACATGCTGGCGGAAAACAGGTTGGCGGTCAACGGCCGCCGGGCACCTCCTCCCGTGTATCTGCGCCAGGCCTTTGCAACAGCCGCGAAGGCGTTCCAGGCGATTGACGCCAGCACACAGGGTGTAATCGTTCCGTATGGGCCCGAAGGGAAGGCTGTGATTAGCGAGCTGTGCGCGGCGTTCAAGGTGGAAAAACAATTCAAGCTGTTGAAGCGAGCGCAGCAGTTCACGGTGAACGTGTTTCCGAATGTTCTCCGCGAGTTGCATCGGGATCAAGCGGTGCATGAAGTCCAAGAAGGAACGGGAATTCTTTATCTGGAAGAGCAGTGGTATAGCGACGCCTTCGGACTCGATACCGAGGGCACGGAGCCAATGGGGTTTGAGTATGCATAGCACGCCGAAAAACACAATCGAGTTTCGCACCTGGGGACGGTTCGCGATGTTTACTGATCCGCTGACGCGCGTGGGTGGAGAGAAATGCTCGTATCACGTGCCGACCTACGAGGCACTGAAAGGTATCGCCAAATCGATCTACTGGAAGCCAACGTTTATCTGGGTAGTCGATGCCGTGCGGGTAATGAAGAGGATCAGGACGCAGACCAAGGGTACTAAGCCGCTAAACTACGGCGGAGGCAATAGCCTAGCCTCGATTCCCACGCTCCCCCTTTGAGCACGAGTTTTTGTCAAGACGCTACTAAAATCCAGTGTTTCCGCTGGTGTCATTAGATATATACAGTACTGATAATTATAATCATGATGCACTATCCGGTCCACGCAGAGTTTGAGACCAGCCATCTGTGTTGATGGATACATGCCATAGATATGCAAGTATTATGGGCTTCGTGATGCTCATTGCGGCTTTAAACATTCAAAACGCCTTGATTGTTTAATGTTCTTATAGCATCATGGAACTATGCCTTCCAGTAATGTGGATCACATAATCACTCCCTCCGATGAGAAATTCTTTCTCGCCCCCCAGTTCCCCTTGCAGCGTCAGTACGAAGCTCTCCGCGCCTTCCTCGTCGAGGATGAGCCGTCTGGCGACGTCGCACGCCGTTTTGGCTATTCTCCTTCCTCCTTCCGCGTCCTCTGCCACCAGTTCCGACACGATCCCCATAAACGCGCATCTTTCTTCCGTCTGCCGCAGCGCGGTCCCCAGTCCGCTCCCGCTCGTGACCGCGTGCGGGATTTGGCCGTCGCCATGCGCAAACGCAATCTCTCCGTTTACGACATTCGCCAGGAACTCGACGCTCTCCACCTCCCCATCTCCATCAACTCCCTCACCGTCTTGCTTCGCGAAGAGGGCTTCTCTCGTCTTCCCCGCCGGGCCGACGTCGAGCGTCCCCCCACCGTCAAGCCGGACATCGCCGAGGTCGCCGACATCCGCCAATTGGATCTGTCTCCCCGTGCCTTCCGTACCCCACTGGCTGGTCTGTTCCTATTCGTCCCTCTGTTGGATCGCATCGATCTCAACCGTGTGGTCACCACCGCTCACTTGCCCGGTTCCAAGATGATTCCCGCTGTCCAGGCCCTCCGCAGTCTCCTGGCCATGAAGTTGATCGGCATCGAGCGCAAGAGCCACGTCATGGATCTGGTGATGGACCAGGCCATCGCTGTTTTCGCAGGAATCAACGTGGTCCCCAAACGTTCCTACCTGGAGGAGTACTCCTCCGGGCTGGACCACAAAGCCTGTTTGCGATTGATGCAGACGTGGTTGGAACAGGTCGAGCAGGCCGGCTTGCCCCATGGTCCCTCCTTCGACCTCGACTTTCACAGCGTGCCCGCCAACACCGCCGAAGAGCCCTTAGAGAAACACTACGTCTCCAGCCGCAGCCGCTCCCAGAAGGGCATTCTAGTCTTCCTGGCCCGCGATGCCGAACAAGGGGTCATGCGCTACGCCAATGCGGGCGTGACCAAGAACGAGCAGGCGGGCGAGATTCTCCAGTTCGTTCGGTTTTGGAAGAAGCGCACTGGCCAACTGCCCACCGAGCTGGTTTTCGACTCGCAATTGACCACTTATGGAAAACTTTCGGAGTTGAACCGGCAAGGGATCTTCTTCATCACCCTTCGCCGACGTTCGCGCAAGATGCTGCAGGAGATCTACAGTCAACCGGATTCCGCCTGGAAGCGGATCAACTTGCCGGCTCTGACCCGCATTTATCGCAACCCCAAAGTACTGGAACAACAGGTGGCGCTCCACGGTTTCGAGGGCGAACTCCGCCAGTTGACGATCATAGAACTCGGGCATGAGGACCCCACCATCCTGCTGACCAACCACCGCAAACTCGGACCCGTGGAACTGGTGACCCGCTATGCGCAGCGCATGCTCATCGAAAACGGAATCTCCGAAGCCGTCCAATTCTTCCACATCGACGCGCTCTCTTCCATGGTCGGGATGAAGGTGGATTTCGACATGCAACTGACACTCATGGCCAGTTCGCTGTACCGCATCATGGCCCGGCGCATTGGTCGGGAATACAGCCACTCCCAGGCCAGGCGAAAACCGTCTTTCGCAATCTCCTGGACCTGTCAGGCAAAGTGGACATCGCGGCCAACTCCGTCGTGGTCACCCTCGACAAACGCGCCCACAATCCTTACCTGGTCAACTCCGGCTTGGCCGATAAGCCCACACCGATGCCCTGGTTCGGCAACAAGAAATTGACCATTCGATTCGCCTGATCTCTCAGCCTTACCTCGCCCGAAACACGTTATTCGTGTTAGGTGACTTATTTTGCGTGGGAATCGAGGCTAGCAATCTACACGTTTCTCACGGGCGATCCCGATCGGGGCACAGGCCTTCCGAGCGTCGAATATCAGGTGAGGGCCCACTTCGAGTGGAATGGTCACCGGCCGGAATTGAAGAAAGACCAGATTGACGGCAAGCACTTCCAGATTGCGAAACGCAGCCTGACACTGGGGGGCCGGCAGGACATCTTCCTCGGCACGCGCGATTGCCAAGGTTACGTGGAGCCGTGTGAGTTTGGGACGGCAACGAGCGATTATGACGGCAAAGGAGAGTTGGGCTTCGGCCTGATGTTCCACAGTTTTGACTACCCCGACGAAACTGGTGGCAATAAGCTTGGCAGCAATTTCTGGCGTCCCCAGATGGTGGACGGGGTAATCCTGTTTCCGCGGCCGGAAGATTGTCCGGTGAAGAATCTGGTGCGGGAGACGCTACCGAAGCGTTTTGGCGTCGAGCATAACCTTCTCGGTGCGGTTGCCGAGGCTGAAGGTCTGGGAGATCCGATATGAGCTGGGTTCATAAGCTGTACGAGACCTACGAGCTATGTGCGAATGCGCCGCAGTTCGAGAAAGAACCTTTGTTGCCGGTGAGCCATACGGTGCAACAGGCGCACGTGGAGATTGTGCTCGATCAGGATGGAAACTTTCAGAGAGCCGCTCTTGTAGAAAAGGAGGCCACAGTCGTGCCCGACCTTCGCCGAGGGCTTGGCATTCATCGACCGTACCCGCCGCCAGCTCGACCGGTTTGAGGTCTTACCGCATGCTCCGGGTGCAGCTATCGCCCCGGAAGACGTGGCGGCGATTCGCCGGCAATGTGATGAATTGGAGTCCGACATAAATCGATCCTTGTCCGGTGCTTAACGCTCCCAGGAAGGCCGGGGCCGCGATAAGGTCTGCTTCAATCCAGGAGTTTTTTGCTGCGTCCTGGCGGGCGTCTCGTCCGGCGCCGGCGCATTCTTCTCGGCCGTCTGGCCGGTCTCAGCACTCGTTGGGCTGAGCGCCGGGGCGGTCTTATCCTGGCCCGTCATGTTCTGCCGCATAGCCTCCCGGCTACCCGTACCCTCCGGGGGTGTCGAAGCCGGCGCGTCCGGGCTCTTATTAACATGTTGTGTCGCCCGTTCGAGTGTCGCCTTGATGGAATCCACCTTCGCCTGCTGGTCCGGGGGCATCCTGTCCATCGGCTTTTGGTTCGCCTTTTCCCGCGATTGCAGAGTGCACATTTTTTTGGCAGTTTCGGGTCTTTGCTCGGGTACTTTGCTCGCAATGGACTGTTGCTCAGGCGCGTTTCGCTTTCGGATGAAATCGAGAAAAGCCATGCTTTTTCGCCTCTGTGCTGATTATGGACGCCTGTCCCTGGAGTTCACGAGGGTAAATGAGGTAAACGTATTCATTGATGGCCACTCCGAAGCCTGACGAAGTTCGTGCCCAGCTTGAGCGGCTCTACAGCTTCAGCCGCTTCCGAGGACCCAAGCTCAGGCGGCTACTAGGCTTTCTTGTCGAGCAGTGGTTGATTGACGGGGGTGTCCATTTGACCGAGAAGTACATCGGCGAGGCGTTGAGGGACGAGCCGATTATTTTCGAAGAACATTCCGACAAATGGGGTCACCCAAAAACACGGGCGAACCTGGCGCATGTTCGCAACCGGCTGAGACAATACTACGAGACGCAAGGTTACCGGGATCCCGTAATTATCAAGCTGAATTCCGGTTCCTACGCGCCGGTGATCGCATCAACAACCGAGCAGAGCTTGGGCCTTGGAGTCGGCCCGGTTGCGCGCGGTCTCGGCCCAGGCGCGCATTTCCGAGAGCAGCTTGGCTTCGTGGGGGTCGGGCTCGCGGAACAGGCGGCTGGCGGTTTCGATAGTATCTCGCGTGGTCTGCTCGTATTCCTCGTCGTCGCCGAATTCTTCGTCCACGCGGTCGAGCTCGCGCTGGAGCTGCGATGAAGAAAGGCGGGTATCGGCGGCTTTGCCGCGGCGGGCGGCGGCCAGCGACTCGCGGTGCTTTTCCAGCGTGCCGGCAAAGGCGGCGGGTGACGAAAACAGACGCTTCTTGAGCAGTTTGAGAACGAACTCGGTGGCGCAGCGCTCCACGCTGTCGCGCGCATGCTCCTGGCGCGATTGCGTGTACTCGCGCAGCAGCGCGTGGATGCGGCGCTCTTCGGGGGTGTAGCCGACTTCCAGCGGGATGACGCGGCGCTCGGGGAACCTGTGCTTGCCGAAGTCGTCCACGATTTCACTCTTGAGCCGGCGGACCACCGCGGTGCGAAGCTGCTCCTGTGCGGGCGGGACGGTGCGAGCGAAGCGTTGATTGTCGACGAGTTCGAGGAGCGCGGTGAAACTGTCGAGGTAGCCGTTATGCGGTGTGGCGCTGAGGAAGAGCTTGTGCTCGAAGTGCGGCGCCAGGGTGCGGATAGCGCCGGTGCGGAGCGAATCCACCTGAATGCTGCCGCGCCCCGAAGGGGCAATGTTGTGCGCCTCGTCCACCACGAGGACGTCGAAGCGGCGCGGGAAACCGGGCTCGCCAGGAGCTGGGAGGATGTCGCGGAAGAGGCGCAGCGGGCGGTCGCGCTTCAGAAAGTCGATGGAAGTGATGAGGCGCGGGTAGTGCGTCCAGGGATTAACCTGGAGGCCGCGCTTGCGGCGGAGGTCGGAGAAAAGCCTGGAATCGACGATAACGAAATCGAGGCCGAACTTTTCGCGCATCTGGTCGCGCCACTGGATTTGCAGCGCCGACGGGCAGACCACCAGGACGGTGCGTGCGCGGTGGCGCAGGATGAGCTCCAGCACCACGAGGCCGGTCTCGATGGTTTTGCCCAGGCCGACGTCGTCGGCGATCAGCAGGTTCGCTCGCGGCATCTGCACGGCGCGGACGACGGGATCGAGCTGGTAATCCTCGATGGTGATGCCGCTGCGGAACGGTGCCTGGACGGCGCGCGGATCGGCCGCCGCGGCTGCGCCCCAGCGGACGGCGTCGAGGAAAGCGTCGAGGCGGCGTGGCGTATCGAAGCCGGTTGGGGCCGGCAGGTCGGACTTGCGGTCGATGACGCGCGCACCGGGTTCGACTTCCCAGATGACCTGCAGTTCTTCGCCGAAGCCGTCGTCGGCAACACAGTTCAGCGAGACCAGGTGTTGGTCTGTGGCTGGCCTGGCCCGAAGTGCATCCGAGGGCAACGACCCGACAATACTTCGGTAACCACGAATTGGCGCTCACGGACGTGTACGAGCTGCCCCTCCTCAGGCGGATGGAGTTTCGCTGATGAGATGGGTGCGCTCACTTTTCCCTGGCCGGCCGGATGAATCGCGGCGGAACGACGGCAGAAGCTCTCGTGCCGCGCCTCCCAAAGAGAAGAAGCGCGAATCGGCCTATTGGTTGAACCGCGCGCGGCTCGCCGTTCTCGATGGCCGCAAGGCCGACGCTCTCGCCTACTATCAATTCGCCCTCCAGACCCGCCTCTCGCCCCCGGCGCCGTGGCACGGGCGTCTTCAGGACAACATCCTCGATGAAGCCCGCGCGCTTTGGAAGGACACCGGCGGCACGAACGTCGCATGGAATCTCTGGATCAAACCTCCCGGCGCCAAGCCGCAGGAACTGACCGAAGGCCGCTGGGAGAAGCCTACCCAGACGATTCCCGGCTTCGAACTGGCCGATCTCTCGGGCAAAACCTGGAAACTCGCTACGCTCGAAGGAAAGTCGGTGCTCATCAATCTCTGGGCGACCTGGTGCGGTCCCTGCAATGCCGAGTTGCCTCATCTGCAAAAGCTTTACGACCAGGTCAAGGAGCGCTCCGATCTACAAATCCTCACGTTCAACATGGATGAGGATCTCGGGCTGGTAGAGCCGTTTATGAAAGAGAAAGGCTACACCTTCCCCGTCCTGCCTGCGCTCAGCATGGTTCACGGAATGTTCAGCAGCGGTTGGGGCATCCCGCAGAACTGGATCATCGACCCGAAAGGCGTCTGGCGCTGGACCCAGATTGGTTTCGGCGGTGTCCCCGATTGGGAAGAAGACATGGTGCGCCGTCTCGAAGGCGTCAAAAAGAGCGACTGATCCGCACGATCTCTCGCGGCACACCACCGTGTAGAAATCACCGCCGCCCTGGGTTGGGGTGTCGAGGCAAGGAAAAAATAGTCCTTGGGGTGATTTCGGGCGAACGGGCCGAGAGATCTATACGGCATTCCTTCTGATAACGATGTAAGAACGGGCTTTCTGGAAACTGGCCTGCCGACCGGTTCCAGCCCTCTCGTTGTGGAAATTCACCGCTGGGAACGCGCCGTGGACGCGAAGGGCCGCGGTGTGCGCAGGGGACGGCGCACGCGCAACGCCGGGGAGCCTCGCCGCCGCGGCATTCACCGGCGCCGGGCGCGATGGTCCCTCCGCGTTCTCCGGACGGCGATACGTGGCGGCCGGCCCGCAAGGTTGTCGTTCCATCGGTCCTCTTCCAGCGCGCTTCGCGCCGGCTCTGAAAAGTTGAAAAAACCGGAAGCGAAAAGGGGTCCGCTCTCCTACCTGATGCGAATCGCAGTAGCCTCTGGGGCGAAGACACCACGGCATCCAACTCCTCGCGCTCCAAGAGACGGACGACCAGATAGTTCCTGGAAGACGGAGGGCCTTCAACCGGCTATCTCTTGAGCTTCCGGCGAAGGGCAAGCATGCCGACCAAACCCGCCAAGCCCGACGACAAGCCCACCGTCGTGGATGGCTCGGGCGTTGCACTGGTGGTGTTTACAGTCACCGTATAGCCGCCGGAGGCATCGTCGAGATTCATGCCGAAGATCAAGTTCCCGTCTTCGGGAATGACGTCAGGACCAAAGTTTGCGGACCCCTCGGCGCTGCCGATCTGGTTCAGTGAGCTGTCAAAGATGCTGATAAAAAGGTCTTGATTGTTGGTTTCGGTGACGGTGAAATCACCAATCCCGAGCCCGATAAGCTCAAACCAATCCGAGAAATGATCGCCCTCTAAGATACCTTCTACGGTGGTGGTGCCCGGATTGGGATCTGCCGCCAGTTGAGTTGGCGAACTCGAGGAGTCTGAGAATTCGGTGGGAAGGCCCCCCTCTCCCTCTACATAAATGGTGCTGGCCGAAGCTGCCCCCGCGGAGGCGAGTGTCAAGCACGTCGATGCGAGCAGAGTCCTCGTGAATTTGCCGATCGACTTCCGAGCGCTATTGCCGGTTTGGTTCGCCATCGCCCCTGTATGTTACCAACTCCCAGGCATGGCGCGGTAGGACACATGTCGGGCCAGCGCGGCGAATCGCCCGCGACAGGTCGCCGCCTCCCGCTGCTCGAATCGCCGCCGGGCGCCACGTGGGGTGCGGGCCGGGACGGCAACCCACGGCGTGCGGCGCTTTCCCGCCGCGGAATTCGTCGCGGGCAAGTACACCGCGCCCTCCTGCGTTCCGCCTGCGATGAAGGCGGCAGGCTGCCCTGCGACCCTCGCGACCTCTCGCCGCTCGATTCGTCGCCGGGCGCCCCGCGGGGTGCGCGCCGGGACGGCGGCCCATGGCGGGCGACGCCTTCCCGCCGCGGATTTCGCCAGCGGCGAGCGCAGCCCTCTCGCGTTTTCGAGCCAGCGATCTGGCCCGCGACGGTCGCCTGCCCAGAAGTTACAGTCGAGGTCCGAAATGAAGCCACGGCATAGGCTGCTCCGACGGGTGCTGTTGCAATACTGGAAATCTGTGTCCAACTTAGAAATATAATCTGCTGCCGTTCCGATAGTTGCTTGAGGGGTTATCGAGCCACCCGAAGCAGAATACCCAAAATTTGACTCTCTTCAGGCGGCAGTTTTCCGTACAGCAGCAGATCGGTGAACACTCTCAGCACCCACATATGCTCATTCCGTGCGGCAGATTCCTCTGAGCGTGCCTTGTGGACAGCGCTCGTGCCACCAAAATTGGGCCGGTTCAAAGCTCATGTTCTGGCTGGACGCGCATGGGAGGAAATAATGCGGGGGATCGGTGGCGCAAGTGGGGGGATGCGTTTCGTACTCCCCGCAAAAGCGTCTAGTTCCAAGAGGTGATACCCACAAAATAGTTCAGGATGTTCAGGACTGATTACATTGAATTCAGGCAGCACATTTGATACTCTTCCAGCAGTGTGATCTTGCGGTGGCGGTGGCAACCTGTGAAGAAGCCTCTGGCAATTCGCGAGCCGCCGCCATCGCAATTTTCTGGGCCGACACGAATCTTATGGAATCGAACAATATCAACGAAACCAAGCAACCCTCGCCCTGGGCCGCCGCACCGGTGAAGATACCGCGCCGCGCGATGGCTCGACGCTGCTCATGCGGAAGGTGCGCATCTTGCCTGGACAATGCCCGTTGGGATCGCATCTTTCAGGAGAAGTTTGCTGATCAAACGTACTACACGCGGCGGTCGGTCACACGGGGATCGGCTCTGTCTGGTTTTGAGCGGATATGATTCCAGTGTGGAGGTATGAGGGTACTCGCCTCGTGGCTTGCGCTCAGTGTCGGGTGCAAGTTGAAACCAGCAGCCTTGCTCGGGGAGAGGTTTACTGCCCGGATTGTCGGTCGAAGCGCCGTCAAGAGTCGCGGGATCGAGCGAATCGGAAAGCACGGATGCGAAAGGGTCAAGATTCACCTCACAGTAGCGTCGCGAGGTCAGAGATTTATGGCATTTGAACAGCGGATCGTCCTGGTGGTTGATGATGAAGCCGCAGTGCGCCGGTTTATTGCGCTCGTACTGAGACGAATCGGATGCAAGGTGCTCGAAGCGGCGAACGCCATGGATGCTCTTGAAGTTTTTCGTATCCACTCCCACCTAATCAATCTCGCGATTATCGATTTCGTTATGCCGTCGGTCAGCGGTCTGGATCTGGCTGCGGAGTCTCGACCGGCAGCGCCCAGGCTTGAACATTCTTTATACCTCGGGATACATCGACACTCTGGCGATGAACTGCGTTGCTCGCCAGCGGCCGGACGTAGTCCTGCCAAAGCCGTTCAGTCAATCACAACTAGTCGCAAAAGTGGAAAACCTGACAGCGAACATCTGAGCCTTTCTCGGGAGCTGTTGCCATTGCGTTGGAATAGTCGCGACGGCGCAGGATTGGAATTCTAGGATATCGCTATGGAAAGCCTTGAAACCGGTTATCCCATCATTCCTCATGAGGCCACCGGAGTGGATTGCTGCGGTTGAAGGGCTTGGTTTGGGTTCGGGCAGATCGGTTTGCCAGTGACAATCAAGGCCCCTTACGACGGTCGGCCCAATACTTCGTCATGCGCTCGGATACAATGCGGCGCTCCTCCGGGTCCATCCCTTTGCGGCCACGTTTCTTCCCCGAGTCGCCGTAAGCAGCGCCGCTCTCAATCGTCAGCACTTGCTCCAAATCCGCAATGGCATGCTCGATCAATTTCTTTTGGACGGTCAGTTGCCGAATGAGTCTAAGCACGTCCATCGCGTTACTGCCCACACGCCCAGACGTGCGGAGGGATGCGGTCGTTTCGATTGGCAAAAGATGATAACAATCGTAAGCTTTTCCAAGCAGCCCTTCGATGGTGCAGAAAAGGAGGAAGCGTGTGCTCTCAAGTTGACCCGCGCCGTCGATTACGAATCCTGGTTTCCGACAGGATGCCCCATAAATCCCATTTGCAGCCGTTCTGGGCAATTTCGGATACCCACCTGATGAATTGCTTCTCCTACAGCAATCGACCGCCAAAAGCCCCGGAAGCCTCAGATACGCCGCCGCTTCTTCTTGGGAGTTCGCTGGCCTTTTGTCGGAGCCGTCCGGTCGTCACCTCCCGGGGCCTCGATTCGCCGCCGGGCGCCACCTTGCGTGCGTTCCGGGGCACGCGACGCTTTCCTGCCGCGGACTTCGCCGGCGGCGAGCGCGACGGGCCCGCGACGGTCGCCGCCGCCCGCCGCCCGATCGTCGCGTGCGCCACGTGGGGTGCGCGCCGGGGCGGCGACCCGCGGCGGGCGACGCTTTCTTGCCGCAGATTTCGCCGCCTGCGAGCGCCGCGTCCCCCCCGCGTTCTCGCGGCTCGGCGGACGCGCTGGGTCGCCGCCCCTCGCGCCGCTCGATCGTCGCCAGGCGCCGCGCCAGGCGCCGCGCGGGGTGCGCGCCGGGAGGGCGACCCACGGCGGGCGACGCCTTCCCGTCGCGGCCTTCACCGGCGGCGGGCACGACGCGCCCTCTCGCGGTTGACCAAAGCGCGGTGCCCGTCCAGATGGAACAATTCCGTGGCCTGAGTCGGTTCGCGGCTCAATTCGCCGTCGGGGTACGCTCCGCATGATCGACCACCACCACGTCCACCAGGGCTTTCTTTCGCTCCAGCTTCAATCCAAGCTGCTGCTGGACGGCGGTGACCAAATCGGGCCCGTTGTCGGCGGCGGACGCCGGCCGCGTGTCCCAGAACAAATCGAAGTCGTACTTGCCGGTCAATCCGGTGTCGTCGATCACGGGTGAGTGCAGTTGCCCCCGCAGCATGTTGGCGATGGTGTTCACCCCTGCGTTGGGAAACTTTCCGCGGGCGCGCCCCTCAATGAAAGCCACCCCAGCACGCGGAATCACCGGATAGCCGTCGGCGTCGGTATGGGAGCCGAACGACTGCGGCTTCTCGTCCGGCGGCGTTTCGACATGCGCTTCGAATTTCGGACCACCCTTTGCCACCGTTAGCGAGTAGCGATCCATCTCTTTCTGATCGCGGTGTAGCTGCACCTTGAACCGGTCCGCCAGCAGATTGCGGAACATCAACTGGAGCTGGTCCTTGGTGCTCCCCGGTGCCACCGTGGCGTCAATCTGGTACCTCTGGGTCCGGAGCCAATCCGGCCCCACGATCTGGTAATACTCGACGCCGTATGCCTTCGAAATTAAATCGCTCAGTGAGACGTTGTGGTAATCGATACGCGTCGGGTCGTTAGTTCCCGGACCACCCTTAAGCCACATCGTATACCCGCCACCCGGCGCGATATCGGTCGGCTTAATCGAAGCCACTTCAAATGTTGGACCGTCCTGCGCCAAGCATCCGGCCGCCATCGTCGCGATAATCCAAAGCTGCCTCACAGTGACCTCTGACGTTAGACGGCGCAACCCGAAAAGTGTTGGCGCTTTCTGCGCGGCCAGGCCTTTTTTAGTTTACTTTGTATTTGGCCCATTCAGGACTGATATAAGCTGGCCCGCGACGGTCGCCGTCTCCCGCTGGTCGATCGTCGCCGGGCCCGCGCGCGCTCTTGCGGCCGGCGGGCACCGCGATCTGGCCCGCGAGGGTCGCCACCCTGGCCGGGCGCCAGTGTTCGTTTATCTGCGCTCCCGGACCCGGCTAAAATAAACTCTTGACTCTGGAGTTGACTCCAGAGTGTATGCTGAAAAGCGGATGACGCGAACTGGAATTCAGATCGGGAAGGTATCCGAGCAGACAGGTCTGAGTATAGACGCGATCCGGTTTTACGAAAAGCAACGGTTGCTGGACCGGCCGCCCCGAACCGAGGGTGGGTTTCGGCTGTTCAATGCGCAGGACATCGAACGCATTCAATTCATTCAGCGTGCTCAACAGCTAGCCTCGATTCCCACGCAAAATAAGTCACCTAACACGAATAACGTGTTTCGCGCGAGGTAAGGCTGAGAGATCAGGCGAATCGAATGGTCAATTTCTTGTTGCCGAACCAGGGCATCGGTGTGGGCTTATCGGCCAAGCCGGAGTTGACCAGGTAAGGATTGTGGGCGCGTTTGTCGAGGGTGACCACGACGGAGTTGGCCGCGATGTCCACTTTGCCTGACAGGTCCAGGAGATTGCGAAAGACGGTTTTCGCCTGGCCTGGGAGTGGCTGTATTCCCGACCAATGCGCCGGGCCATGATGCGGTACAGCGAACTGGCCATGAGTGTCAGTTGCATGTCGAAATCCACCTTCATCCCGACCATGGAAGAGAGCGCGTCGATGTGGAAGAATTGGACGGCTTCGGAGATTCCGTTTTCGATGAGCATGCGCTGCGCATAGCGGGTCACCAGTTCCACGGGTCCGAGTTTGCGGTGGTTGGTCAGCAGGATGGTGGGGTCCTCATGCCCGAGTTCTATGATCGTCAACTGGCGGAGTTCGCCCTCGAAACCGTGGAGCGCCACCTGTTGTTCCAGTACTTTGGGGTTGCGATAAATGCGGGTCAGAGCCGGCAAGTTGATCCGCTTCCAGGCGGAATCCGGTTGACTGTAGATCTCCTGCAGCATCTTGCGCGAACGTCGGCGAAGGGTGATGAAGAAGATCCCTTGCCGGTTCAACTCCGAAAGTTTTCCATAAGTGGTCAATTGCGAGTCGAAAACCAGCTCGGTGGGCAGTTGGCCAGTGCGCTTCTTCCAAAACCGAACGAACTGGAGAATCTCGCCCGCCTGCTCGTTCTTGGTCACGCCCGCATTGGCGTAGCGCATGACCCCTTGTTCGGCATCGCGGGCCAGGAAGACTAGAATGCCCTTCTGGGAGCGGCTGCGGCTGGAGACGTAGTGTTTCTCTAAGGGCTCTTCGGCGGTGTTGGCGGGCACGCTGTGAAAGTCGAGGTCGAAGGAGGGACCATGGGGCAAGCCGGCCTGCTCGACCTGTTCCAACCACGTCTGCATCAATCGCAAACAGGCTTTGTGGTCCAGCCCGGAGGAGTACTCCTCCAGGTAGGAACGTTTGGGGACCACGTTGATTCCTGCGAAAACAGCGATGGCCTGGTCCATCACCAGATCCATGACGTGGCTCTTGCGCTCGATGCCGATCAACTTCATGGCCAGGAGACTGCGGAGGGCCTGGACAGCGGGAATCATCTTGGAACCGGGCAAGTGAGCGGTGGTGACCACACGGTTGAGATCGATGCGATCCAACAGAGGGACGAATAGGAACAGACCAGCCAGTGGGGTACGGAAGGCACGGGGAGACAGATCCAATTGGCGGATGTCGGCGACCTCGGCGATGTCCGGCTTGACGGTGGGGGGACGCTCGACGTCGGCCCGGCGGGGAAGACGAGAGAAGCCCTCTTCGCGAAGCAAGACGGTGAGGGAGTTGATGGAGATGGGGAGGTGGAGAGCGTCGAGTTCCTGGCGAATGTCGTAAACGGAGAGATTGCGTTTGCGCATGGCGACGGCCAAATCCCGCACGCGGTCACGAGCGGGAGCGGACTGGGGACCGCGCTGCGGCAGACGGAAGAAAGATGCGCGTTTATGGGGATCGTGTCGGAACTGGTGGCAGAGGACGCGGAAGGAGGAAGGAGAATAGCCAAAACGGCGTGCGACGTCGCCAGACGGCTCATCCTCGACGAGGAAGGCGCGGAGAGCTTCGTACTGACGCTGCAAGGGGAACTGGGGGGCGAGAAAGAATTTCTCATCGGAGGGAGTGATTATGTGATCCACATTACTGGAAGGCATAGTTCCATGATGCTATAAGAACATTAAACAATCAAGGCGTTTTGAATGTTTAAAGCCGCAATGAGCATCACGAAGCCCATAATACTTGCATATCTATGGCATGTATCCATCAACACAGATGGCTGGTCTCAAACTCTGCGTGGACCGGATAGTGCATCATGATTATAATTATCAGTACTGTATATATCTAATGACACCAGCGGAAACACTGGATTTTAGTAGCGTCTTGACAAAAACTCGTGCTCAAAGGGGGAGCGTGGGAATCGAGGCTAGGCTATTCGCTCCCGGAAATCCGTGAACTGCTGGTTCTGCGACGCGACGATGGAAAGGCCTGTTCGCACGTGCGCGACCTGCTGCGGGCAAAGGTTGCGGCGGTACGCCATAAAATCACCGAACTCGGAGTACTGGGAGAGCAACTGGCGAGGAGTCTGCGCAAGTGCGAGCGTCAACTGAAAGTTTCGGGCGATTCGCATAAAGGGTGCTGCCCGGTGATCGAGGGAATCGCCCAGCGAGGATCATCGAATGCGAATTGAGATGCTCTATTTCGACGGTTGTCCCAACCATTCGCCCGCAGTGGACCGGCTCCGAACCGTTCTCGCGGCGGAAGGATTGCACGCAGAAGTAATCGAGGTCTTAGTGAGAGACGAATCGGCTGCAAGGGAGCTGAAATTCTTTGGATCGCCGACGATTCGCATCAACGGGCTCGACGTCGAGACCAGTTCGCGTCTCGTGACCGAAACTGGTTTCGCGTGCCGTTGTTATCTCGGTGGACTGCCTTCCGAGGAGATGATTCGAGCCGCCGTGCGGGAAGCGCGAGGGCGGTGATGTATGAGCGTACGAGTGAACACATCGGATAGCGCGACCAGGCCAAACCAGCACAACGGGGCGCGCACTACATTTGCGAGTCTTGCCGCAATCGGGAGCGTACTGGCGGCGTCAAGCTGTTGCCTGCCGATTCTGCCGTTTATGATGGCGGCAGGCCTCGCCGGCACTTCGACTTTCCTCTCGGCAGCGAGACCATATCTGCTTGTAGCTGCGGTACTATTGATCGCCTACGGGTTCTACCAATCGTGGAGAGCGAAGAAATGCCAGCGTCGGCCGAACATGATCGCTTCTGCTCTGTTGTGGATCTCCGCCCTTTTCGTGGTCATATCCATCTTCTTTCCACAAGTGATGGCGAACGCAGCTGCAGGTCTCCTCGCATGGTGATTGATGAAGAGCAAATTCATCGTCGGCGCGGTTTTGGGAGTCATCCTTGTCGGGGCGCTATTTTACTTCTACGGCGGCAGTCAGGCTCCTTCCGGACAGCCGCCGCTTGAAAGCGTCACCGCCCAAAACGTTGCGGACATCAAGACTCAATTCAACGTGGCTAAGGACGATGCCAGGGTTCTGCTCCTGCTCTCGCCGACTTGAACGGTATGTCTGCAGGGGGCCTCTGCAGCCGAGAGGATTGTCCAGGAGTTTGCGGGGAAGCCAGTACGAGTTTTCGTAATCTGGGAACCAGTGCTGCCGACCGATTGGTCAGCGCCTTCCACCGCGGCGCTGAGGAGGGTCTCCGACACGCGAGCGACTCAGTTTTGGGATAAAGGGCGGCTGGTTTCGCATTCCATGGGTGAACATGATCGCCACAGCGTCGTATGGGACTACATCGCGGTGTACCCGCCGGGTGCGGCCTGGGAAGATGGTCCTCCGAAGGCGCTGTACCACGGTGGACCGGTAGTGCGAGTGACCGAACCGGCGCGCGCTGCGCTGGAGCGCGCCTTAGCGAGTAAGCCGCTGATTCGCTGAGACGCAGAGTTCGATATGGACGTAAAGACTCGTGGATGCGTCCCCCTCGCGCATTTTCGCCAGGCCAGTGGCGTTGCGCCCACCCTCCTGCTCGGCATCTTTGCCGGGCCGGCGGACGCGGCGTCTGGCCCGCGACGGTCGCCCCTGCCGCCGCTCGACCCGTCGCCGGGCGCCACGGGGATGGGCGCCGGGACGCCGGCCCACGGTATGCGACGCTTTCGCCCTGTGGCATTCGGCGGCGGTAAGCGCGCCGCGCCAGGCCGCGTTTTTCGTCGCCGGGCGCACCGTGGGGTGCGCGCCCGGACGGCGACACACCGCGCGCGGAGTTTCCCCCCCGCGGCTTTCGCCGCCGGCGAGCGCGCCGCGCCCTCCCGCGCTCTCGGCCGGACGAAGGCTACGAGCCGGCCCGCGACGATCGCCACCTCCCGCCGCTCGAATCGGCGCCGAACGCCGCGTGGATGCGCGCGCCGAGACGACGGCCCGCGGCGTGCGACGCTTTCGCGCCGCGGCTTGTGCCGACGGCGAGCGCGCCGAGATCCTCCCGCTTTCTGCCGCCAGGCGGGACGCGACGATCGGCCCGCGACGGTCGCGACCCGCCGCTCATGCCCGACCACGGGCACGCGAAGCGTTTGCCGGAAGGCTTCGTTCAAGTCCCGGTCAGGGAAACCAGAACCAGGCAGGAGGGTTCCACTCGCCACAGGGCGAGAACTGTCATGCGAGCGCTCTGGCAGTATCCCATCGTGTGAACATCCCCAATGTCAGATCGGCGTGCGCCGGCGAACGATAAGCGGCATTATCGGCAGCTATTCGGCCGCCCCATTTCGACCAGCAGC
The DNA here is from genome assembly GCA_963803725.1 of Bryobacterales bacterium. GTDB lineage: Bacteria > Acidobacteriota > Terriglobia > Bryobacterales > Bryobacteraceae > JOPF133. The sequence goes on from CAWDOH010000016.1 coordinate 38,403, forward strand.
GAAATCGGTTGATTGCCGGCTTGCCAGATTCTGGAGGTCAGTCGAACAGAGGCACTGAGGGCGAGTTGAGAGAGGCACTCAGAGTGATAGGAAGGGCGCAATGCGTGAGGCGGGGCAGCGACATGAAGCATCGGACCGAAATTACGCGCCGGGGCTGCGGCCCTGCGTAGAGCCGCAGCCCGCCGCGACGCCAGTCAAACGCACTAACCGGCGTGGTCGGGGTGGATTTCGGTGGTCCTACCGGGGATCACCTGCACGCTTTCGCGGTAGAACGTATTGCCGCTCGAATCGCGCAATTCCACCTCGTGGTTACCGGATTGAAGTGGGAGATTCTTAGCTTTCGCAACGGGACCCACATAGCCTCCATCGATGTACACCGAGGCGTCCTTGTCACGCGTGATGATCTTCACTTTGCCAGCGTCGGGGCTGTAGTAATAGCCAGGCCCCCACCAGGCATACCAAGCGGGACCATACCAACCCCATCCCCAACGTGGAGCGTAGGACCCTCCTCGAATTACGACGTGCGGCCCCGCCACCCTGGCTGAAGCCGCTGGCGCTGAAACAAACAAGCTTGCCAACGCAATTACGGCAATCAACGGTGCTTTCCAAATTCGGAACATAGCGTCTCTCCTTCTTGGGAATTCTGGGAACCCGGCGCCGAGCACCTGTGAGCTCGCCACCGCGAACCCAGTTCCTTCGATGCAAGAAGAGCCGAAAGGTTGCGGGCGCCATCACAGCACGGCGGTTTTTTCAAAGATACAGTTTCTGAGAAACGTTCCAGGTCCAGATCGCGTGTGTCGGGGCAGGCTGCTCGTACTGTGAAGAATCAGGTCCGCGGCGATGCGGCCCGTGACGGGCGTATGCATGACTCCGTGGCCGCTGAAGCCATTCGTCAGTTTTCATGAAATGTGGCGATTTAACCCTTTGACAGTCTGCGCATGGATTTACAAATCGTGAAATTCTGCCCCGTAACCGCGTATTCGGTGGCAGCTGCTCCAGATGATTCCCATCGGGACCTCGGCTGTACCCGACAAAGTTCGGGTTGAATTGTCCGAACGCCTCGCGAACGCTCCCGCAGCGGTTCACGCCTCGTTCTATCCCGTCGATAACTATGGATGGGAATTCCCGAATCCGAAGGTGGAGAAGATCATAGCGCAACGCGCGGACTAGCGCACTGCCAGAAGCAGGGGACGAGCACCAGCACTGGTGCGGCCAGGTAAGCCAGCAGGCCGCCCGGGCGGCGTGGCACGACATGAATATGTGTGCGGCCCTGATCTCCTTCACGATCTTCGAAACCGATGGCGGCAGATTCCACGCGCAGGACCTCTACGAAGTGCTTGCCAACTTCGGACATCTGCGCGTGGATGGCCAACCAAGGACAGTCCATCACGATAGCTGGCAAGCCGTGATCGGAGGAAGAGGCTAAAGCGGTGGAAACGTTGGCGCAAGCCACGCGAACATGCCATCTTGGGTTAAGACGTTTTCTCCAGAGCAGAGCCATGACAGACCAGACGTTGCTTAGTTCTTATGATCACCGTCTCGTCGTTTTGTCGGTTCTGATCGCAATCCTAGCCTCATACACTGCACTCGACCTTGCTGGACGGGTGACCGCTTCCCGGGGCTGGCCCCGGCTGGCTTGGCTCATCAGCGGCGCCATCTCGATGGGCACTGGTATTTGGTCCATGCATTACATCGGGATGTTGGCCTTCAGCTTGCCGGTACAAATCCAGTACGATTGGCGAACGGCCCTGCTGTCTCTCTTCGCAGGTGTTTTCTCTTCAGTCGTAGCCCTGGTTGTGGTCAGCCGGCAAAAGATGGGGCCGCTGAGCACTCTGGCTGGCAGCATCTTCATGGGCAGTGGGATCGTGGCCATGCATTACATCGCGATGTTTTCGATGCGCCTGGCCGCGATGTGCCGCTATTCTCCCTTGCTCATTGCTCTTTCGGTCTTGCTCGCGATCGCGGGTTCCTGGACCGCCCTAATGCTAGCGTTCTTCTTTCGCGACGAGACGCCGGGCCGATGGAAGCGGAAGATTGCCAGCGCGTTGCTGATGGCGGCCGCCATCGCCGGCATGCACTATACCGCCATGGCCGCTGCCAGCTTCATCCCATCTTCCACGCCGCGGGACCTCACCCACGCTATTAGCGTTTCGGCCTTGGGGATCGCCGGAATTAGCGGCGTGCCCGTGATGGTCTTGGTAATTACTCTGTTGACCGCCATCGTCGAACGCAGGCGCGTTGAACAGGAACTAGCCTTGGCCGAAGAGACGCAACGCAGCCTCCTCCCTCGCTCGTTGCCGCATTTCGGGTCCTTTCGGATCCACGTTTCCTGTCGGCCGACACGTCATTTGAGCGGTGATTTCTACGATTTCATTCCCGTGGATACCGGCGAATTAGCAGGGCTAGTGGCCGACGTTTCGGGCAAAGGAATTTCGGCGGCGCTCCTCGGCTCGTTCACCCAAGGAGCGATTAACACGGAGTTCCGGACGACGCTGCGGCCCAAAGAGATCCTCGACCGCGTGAACAAACTCCTCTGCCAAAGAACCCCGGCGAACCGCTTCGTCACACTCGCTTTGTTCCTCTTGAACACCCAAGGCAAGGGTGAGTTTCTGGGCGCGGGCCACACCGTGGTCTATTTGTTCCGCGCGGCCTCGCGCGAGGTCGAGGAATTGCACTCGAGTGGCATGCCTCTGGGAATGTTCCCGTTTGCGTCGTATCAGTCCTCCGCGCTCGAACTCCATCCGGGCGACATCCTGGTAATATATTCCGACGGTCTTACCGACGCGCAGAATCGCGCCGAGGAAGAGTTTGGCGAAGAGAGATTGCGCAATCTGATCCGGTCGGAGGGTAGCGCGGGAGCAGCTGCGCTGAAAAGAAACCTTCTCCTGGAGATCGAAGAATTTACCGCTGGCGCGGATCAGTTCGACGACATCACATTCCTGCTGGTGGAGAGAGGGCCCGAAGACCCTGGTACTGATCGGACGACCCAAGGACGCGACGCCGGCTGAGATCAGGAAGGCTACGGCGTGCTGGGCTTTCTCTCGACGAACGACGCCAATCGCCCGACCGTTCTTGGCGTCAGGCGGGCAACTTGAAATCGCCACGATATCCCCAGATATCGTTAGCGTTCCTTCGCCCGGTCACAATTTCCGAGTGAACACCGTGAGCCGCGCCAAGAGGGTGATTGGTAAATCCTTCGCGACTGGGCAGGAGCTATTTCCCAAATCGCAGCGAGGTCAGGCAAGTCTCTAGCAAATGGCGAAGATGCTTTCGATCTTCCGGTCCCAAGTCGCGCAGCAGACTTTCTTCCACACCGCGCATTGCAAGGTGGACGGCCAGTAGTTGTTTGGCGTCTTCCGGCGTCAGCTCGGCCGGCATGGAGCGCCCACCCGATGGATGCGGCCGCCTCACTATGAGTCCCCGCACTTCCGGAGATCTCAGCAGTTCGACCATACTTTGCGGCGTGACCAGGTTGGCCCGTGCAAGTTCGGCATTCGACGGGTGGGAGTCATACGCCAGGGCCGACAGCACCCCGGCTTGTGTGGTCGTAAGATCCAGCGGAGCCAAGGCCTATCCATGGCAATGCGCAGGGCGCTTTGAACCTGCTTCAGCAGCCAGGCGATTGGTCGTAACCGGGTGGTGCTTTTGGGTTGACACAGACTTGTGGCGCGACGGAGGGCAGATCGGCGGGGACGAAAAAGACCCTCAGAAGCAGAGTAGTCCCGAGGGTCTGTAATCAGAAAAGTGTGCCAGAAACGCGCAGCATGCGACACTCTCCCGCCGCGGAGTCCGCCGGCCGCGAGCGCGAGCCGCCTCCCGTATTCTTCGGCCGGCGGACGCGGCGCGCATGCGCGCGACGGTCGCCGTCGCCCGCTGGTCAATCGTCGCCCGCCCACATGGAGTGCGCGCCAGCCGGCGAGCCATGGCTTGGGACGCCGTCGGGCGGCGACGTCCTCCTCCAGCGCGCTTCGCGCCGGCTCTGAAAAGTTGAAAAGACCGGAAGCGAAAAGGGGCATTTCGGGCACCCGCGGAATACGACGCTTTGCCCGCCGCCGGCTCTGTGAAGCTCGGCACACAGCGGACGGCCCCTTTCGACTCGTCGCCTTGAGAAGGATGGATCGCACCACGAAATTGTGTTACTGTTCCCGCAAGGAGTCAGGCATGCTGAATTGGCTGCTTCGCTTGTGGCGTAGATTAGGCACGTGGATGACACAACGCCCGGCCGCGTCGACGCATCACGACCCGGTATCGCAACCGTACCATCCCTCAAATCTTCACGGCCGGCCGCGTTAGAATCGCGCCGGCTGTGCGACGCGAGCAAACAATCATCGCCCGGGCGTCGCCTGCGGACGACAACGGCGTGCGACGCCCCCGCCCCTGAGTTCGCCGACGACGAGCACGACGAGCACTTCCCGCCGCTCGATCGCCGCCGGGCGCCACATGGGGGTGCGCCGGGGCGGCGAACCACGGTGGGCGCCGCTCTCCCGCCGCGGATCTCGGCGGCGGCGAGCGCGACGCGCCCACACGCGCGTTCGTGGCCGGCGGGCGCTACGATCCGGCCGCGACGGTCGGCGCCTCCGCCGCTTGGTCGTCGCCGGGCGCCACATCGAGTGCACGCCGCGGCGTGCGACGCTTTCCCGCCGTGGTGTTGAAGGTGGCGTGCGCGCCGGCCGGCGAGCCATGGCGTGGGACGTGGTTGTCGAGGCGCGAGGACTTCGCCGACGACGAGCGCGACGCGCCCTCCGCGGCATCAGGGCCTCCCGCAGATCACCTATGACGACTGGGGCCACCCCGCCTCAGAGCTGCTGCACCCACTTTGTCACGAAATCGCGCAGCCGCGCCCGATCCGAAGACTTGATGTCGCGCAATCCCGACCTTCCGGTGGGGAAGGTGAGGACCATGCCATCGTCAGTTCGATGGTCGATGGTGAATGGAATGGTATCGGTGCCGCCATCCACCTCGTACCAATCGCCGGGGTTCTGCCCTTCGAGGCTCAATTTTCCACTCGCCACAGAGCCTTCCAGGTTGGGCTTGAGCGAGAGGCCCCATGATTTCTGAAACGGTAGCATGGCGGCTCCTTTCCCGAGAGCGGTGAAGGTCAGGTAAGCCACGGTTGCTTCTATCCCGAGACTGGCGCCGACTCGTTGGACGGTAATTACCTGGCCATCGAAATCGTCGAAGCCCATGCTTTCGGAGGTGGTAAACGAAAACTCGCCTTCCAGATCCGATCCCGACAGCGATATCGGCCCGCCCACCCCTCCTCCTCCCACCAGGGCGGAATAAGCGGCGGCCTTATTCGAGAGCGGATTGCGAATCGTGATTTCCAGGCGGTAACCGGCTGCGCCAATGGCGGCGCCTTTCACCGATGTAACCCTGCCGTACCATGAATCGGTCAGCGCGCTGATGCGCCGCGGAGCCAGGGAAGCGCCCGTGACGCCGTACTGGGTGGTCACCAGCTCGATGAGGACTTGCACACTGCGATTGCGGGGATCGTTCTCCCGTGGGTCGTTGGATGGGGCCTGTGGCTCACGGCTGCCCACGCCGTATGAACCGACGTGTAAGCCGGAGGGTTGCTGGCCGGGGGCGGGAGAACCGCCCGGCAGGATCGGAATGGTGGGAAGTTGCTGCCTGAGAATCTGCTCGACAAACTCGCGCACGTTATCGGCCCGCCGATTGGAGAGCGCTTCGTTCAGGCGGCTGGCCTCGGTCTGGCCCCTGGCTCCACGCCACCGCGCGCTGGCATGTCCGATCACCGTGAGGCGTACCGCGCGGGTTTCCGTTAGCGATGGATCGTGGACGTCTTCCTCCATGCTTGCCGGGCCGAACAGCCAGGACCAGCGTCGCGATCCCGGCATCTGCCCTTCGCTTTCCGGTGTCTCGCGGGGCGGCTTCAATACTCCGAAATACGGACACTTTCGCTGCGAAGCGATGCAGAATCCACGCCCGTCGATGGCGACCTTGTGCTTGCCGACGGTGTTCCCCGCAAGAGCGCCGGGGATGCGCGGGTACTCCTGCGAGGTGTTCCCGCCGATAGTGATAGCGTAGCCGCGCTCCGCATTGACCTCCAGTACGATCTCGCCGTGCGAAACCATGTGCCCTTTGCTCCCCGCATTTTCGAAGTTGGTCCCTGCGCACGGGCCATTGGGACGCTCCGGCCGGTCGTGGCATACCACATCGCCAGGCTCCAGCGGCGCCTGGTCGATAGGAAAGGCCTGAAATTTGGACGGATACTGCCTGGCCGCGGCCCGCTTAGCGGCGACGATGTACCCGGCGTGGTAAGGTGCATATTCAAATGCGCGGCCGGCGCCGGCCTGGCGCATAACATAGGACACAAAAGCGGCGCTCCAAGGATGGCCGGCCTGCCACACGGGGCTTTGCAGTTGTTCGGGCGTTACCTTCGCGCCGACGGCAGCCCAATATCCGGTGAGCAGCGGTATCGCCTCGGCGGCCTTCTCCTCCACGGTGCCGCGTTTCCAGTTGTTCCATTCCCGATCGGCCGCTTCGAGAATGCTCTTGCGCAGAGACAAGGCATGCGTCTCGACGTCCAGTTCGGGGGCGAGCGGCGGGTTCGCGCCAGAGTAGGACGCTAAAAGTCCGGGCAACTGGCTGCCGGGTACCTCGCAATGCCCTATCCTCACCGGATCGAGAGCGGTGACCGCCAGTCTTCCGCCGCTCTCGCGCACCTTCCTGCCGAGGGCCTGGCCGTAGGAGGAAGTCCCGGTGCCCGTACGGTAAAAGACGCTGACCTTCAATCCTGGCTTGGAACCTAGTAACTCCATCCACGCGGGTATGTCGCACCAATAGGTGGTATCGAACATCCAGACCTCCGACAAGCGGGCCAGGGCCGCCTGGTTCATGGCAGCCGCGGCACGCTTCTTGATCAGCCCTTCCAGAAAGGAATAGGCGCGGGAATGGCCTGCCAGGATCAGGTTCGACATAGCTGGCGGCGCTCCCAGCAAAGCGGCGATCCGTTCGCGCGATTCCCCCACCAGCGCGTTCAGATGAGCGGGGTCGGCCAGCAGGTCCGAACCGTTCCAGTCGAATAAGGGTACGATCAGCAGTAGCGCGCGCCCGGAGGCGTCCACCACCCGGCTCAGGCGGAAGGGATCTTCAACGATCAAGTCCTCGGGCGGATTCCTGGGGGCCGGCTTGCAGACGTTCAGCAGGCCGTGCGCGAAGACCAGCACATCGACTTCGCGCGCCCCCATCGCCGCCCTCGGACAATACACGGAGAGCCGCACCGGCAGGCTCCTCATGGTAAAGGTGTCGATGAATCCACCCGAGTGAGACCGGGCGGGCTGATGGAATTCGGACTCCGGGCGTGCTGCCAGACCTGTACCCTGAAAATCGCTGAATCGAGTCATCGGTTGCTTGCTCTCCGGGCGGGACGCATTGCACAACCGCTGCCATTCCCAAAATGTTCGCTGCGCGGGTCGCTGCGTCGCCGGGCCGCCGCTTCGCCCGAAGCGCGCTTCGCTGAAAAGCACCCTCCTTCGGCCCCAACCGAAAGCCGCTTCGCCGCCGCTTCTGCCGACTTCTCGTGTTTTCAAACTCTTCCCGGATGGTGTCGCCCGTGCAAGAGTCTTCCGCGCAACCGGGAACCGATCGCGAAGGAACGCAAGGTTATGAGCACTTACTCAAATCCACTTACGGACTATTCCCCGCAGATGGAATTCTCCGATGAAACTGCCGGCTTCGCCGCGGAGCCTCGCGGCGTAGTACTCACCGATGGCGAGGAAACGGAACTGGCGGCCGAATTCCTGGGGTTGAATAACGACACCGAGATGGAGCAGTTCCTCGGTAAGTTGATTCACAATATCGGACACAGTGTCGGCAAATGGGTCAATTCGCCGCAGGGCCAGGCGCTGGTCGGGGTGCTCAAGAACGTGGCCAAGACGGCTCTACCGCTGGCTGGCGGCGCCATCGGAACGGTGGTGGGCGGACCGGCCGGTGCCCTGATCGGTAGCAACCTGGCGTCCATGGCGGGCAGCGTACTAGGCCTGGAACTGGAAGGTCTGAGCCCCGAAGACCGCGATCTGGAGGCGGCCCGGCAGTTCATCCGTTTCGCCAGCCAGACGGTGGCTAACACGGTGGAGGCCGACCCTCGCGCCGATCCGCGAGAGACCGTTCAGCGGGCGGCAAGAGAAGCGGCCCGCCTCTATGCGCCGGGCCTGCTGGATCTGGATCGGGATGGCATCGCGCGGCGCGGGCATCTGCACCGCACGGGGAGATGGATTCGACACGGGGACAGAATCATCCTATTTGACGTTTAAAACCACTAAGGAGACTAATAATGACTCACGATATCGATCGCACGCAGATTGGGTACGCCCAGGGGGATGGCGGGTACGGGCCGCCCCCGTCGGGCGGGTCAGTATTGAACGAAGAAGAGAACGCCAACCTCGCAGCCGGCCTGATGGAGGTAGCCAGCGAGCAGGAACTCGATAACTTCCTCGGAGACGTAATCTCCGGAGTGGCTAACACGGTGGGTAAATTCATCAGCTCGCCCACCGGACAGGCGCTGGGGAACGGGCTCAAAGATGTGGCCAAGCAACTGCTCCCGGTAGCCGGGCAGGCCTTGGGCACTTACCTGGGCGGCCCGGAAGGCGGCCAGATCGGCGGCCAACTGGGATCCGCGGCGGGCGGCCTGCTGGAAGCCGAAACCGAGGAGCGCGATTGGGAAGCGGCCCATCAGTTCGTGAAGCTGGCTGCGCAAGCCACCAAGAACGCCGCCGAGATGCCGCAGGGCGATCCGCAAACCACTGCCAGGAATGCCATCATCGAAGCCGCCAAGATCCACGCGCCCAACCTGGTTCCTCACCTGATGGGCCATGGGTACGGGCACGAGGGATGTGGATGCCATCACCACGGCGAGCGCCGGCACCACGGACGCTGGTACCGGCACGGCGAACGCATCGTTCTGGTGGGAGTCTGATCCGTCATGCCGCTGCCGCCGTTTGCCTCGTGGATGCTGGAGCAGGAAGCGCGCGCGCTCTTGACGCGGCTTGCCCGGGTCAAACCGCTAGCCATGCAGGAGTCCATGCTTCCGGCGGCCGGCTTGCTGCCGGAGACGCAGACTGCCATCGAACGCTTCCTCATCGTGGGAAGGTGGCGTTTGCGCTCGCTGGTGGTGCACTTCCTGGACTGGCTGCGGTCGCCCGAGGCCGCGCGAGCGGACGCCGAAACCGCGCAGCGGAAGTTCATCGGTCTGCGCCTTCGCTTCACTGGCGTGCTCACGCATTTCGATCTGTTCGAGAACGTGATCACGCAGCGGAGTGAAAACGAGACCGGAGTCTGGCTGTCCGGGCTGGACGTGGTTTCGGCGGACGCTTTGCACTTGCGGAGACACTATTTTCAGTCGCCGCCGATCGTCTGCTACCTGGATCGCGGTATGGGCGCCGCCATTCGGCGTTCCCGCACGCGCTTGCCCGGCGGCGGCGATAACCCCGTGGCGATCATCAAGATTCCGCGCGAGCGGATGGTGGGCAGCGGGATCGCGTCCTCGCTGGCTCACGAAGTCGGACACCAGGCGGCGGCCTTGCTTTCGCTGGTGGAGTCGATCCGGCCACTACTCCGCCGCAAGGCCCAGGAGCGTCCTTCGGAACGCCTGGCCTGGGAATTGTGGGAGCGGTGGATTGGGGAGATTGTGGCGGACCTGTGGGCTGCCGGGCGCGTGGGGATCGCCTCGACCCTGGGTCTGATGAGCGTAGTCAGCCTGCCGCGGGTGTTTGTGTTTCGTGTGAATACGGCCGATCCGCACCCCACCCCGTGGATCCGGGTCAAGCTGAGCGCGGCACTCGGGCAGGCCTTCTATCCCCAACCGGGTTGGAGCCGGTTAGTGGAGTTGTGGGAGTCTTACTACCCGCGCTCCGGGGCGGCGCCGCAGCAACGCGAAGTCATGCTGCTGCTGGAGCGGACTATTCCCGAGTTAGTGCAGTTGTTGGTGAATCATCGTCCGGCGGCGCTCCGGGGGCGCTCTGTGCGGGAGGCCTTGGATACCGATGAGCTGCGGCCTGCGCGCCTGCGCGCGTTGCTCAGCCGTTGGAGGCACGCGCCGCAGCAAATGTACCGGACGCGGCCCATCGTGGTGTTCGCGGCCATCGGGCAGGGGCGGGTGGATGGCGAGATTACGCCGGAAGAAGAGAGCGCGGTGATCGGGAAACTCCTGACCCACTGGGCTCTTTGGAGCACGTTGCAGGCGGCGGCCGGCTGCGCAAGTGGTTCCTGGCAGGGACTCGGGTGTCAAGCCTGTATCCAGAGTCCGCAATGAATTACTAAGTAAAAGGAGCAGATCATGAATGTTACAGGTACGGTTGTTGAGAACGGAATTGCGGTAAGTGGCGCCACTGTCGAGTCTACCGCTGGCACTCCGGCCTATGCCGTGACAGGCACTGGTGGCCATTTCACTATCACCAATGTTGAGCCGGGGACGTGCGTGCTGACGTGCCACAATTTCGGTAGTTCGGCAAGCTTGACGATCCCGGTGCCCAAAGAAGGGGATCCGGACCCAGTCACGTTAGACCTGGGACTTGGCCTTACGCTCGCGTTTTACAGTGAATGCGACTGCCATGTCGATAAGCAGAATCCGATTGGGGCCATCACTCCGGGCCAGCGGACCATTATCCAGGTCCAAAGCCACAACGAAAGCAGAATGGCTGCGGTGAACTGGGAACTGAATCCGCCTCTTGCATTCGTCAAATACGCGGCCGTGCCGAATGCGATCGAGACGATGGTTCCCGCGAATGTAAGTTTGTTTTCCGCCAAGGCGTCCATCCTCGAAACCATTCCCTCTGAACGGACCAGTACCACTTCCACTCCCGCTACCGACAGCGGCACGACGGGCGCCTCGAAATTCAACCCCGCCTCCACATCCGCCAACGCCAAGATCCCGGTCTGGCCGGCCGAGCCACAGCAGGTCCAGGGAGAGGTTAAAATCCAAGGCCAGCCGGTGGGCGTGCGCCTGCATCGGACGGCGTCCGACCCGACGCTCGATCAATCGCTATGGGTGGCCATCCGCAGCCGTACGCGGGCGTTGGCGTTCGACCGCTATCAGGATTTCATGGATGGCGCATTGAATTGGGAGGAGCGCCGCTTCAAGGTGCCCGATGAGATTCCCCGCGATGCCCGCGGGCGCGTGGAAAGGGATCTCAACGAGCTCGGCATTCACATGCATGGCGTGGGCGCTTACCAGATGCTCAAGCACCTCACCGAGGTCTTCCTGCTATTGGAGTGCGGCGTTCGCATCGAGCGCGAAGGCTCGCTGAGGGTACCTTTCGACGCCGAATTGGAAAGCCGTAGACTGGGCCGGCACTTCTCGGTCGAAGAGATGGAAACCCGGCTCAGGGATTATCTCGGCGGAGAGCGCGCCCAGCTTCCCTACATCACCCGCGTAGTCAGGGCGGCCTTCCCTGTTTTGCTGCGCGAAGGCGCCGGAGACCGCCTGATCGCGGCCCAGCGAATCAACGAGCCGTGCCTGATCGAGCTGATCTGGTCCTACTGGATGGAGGAAGGCATGCTGGTGCAGACCATCAATGCCATCACCCGGCGCTTCCAGAATGTGCGCGGCGCCGGCGACCGCGACCCGCTGGCGAACCTGGAAATCGATCCGTTGCGGCCGCTCAATAACCTGTTGTGGGGCTACATCCAGGACGAGATCAACCGGCTCTCCGTGCGGCGGCGCGCCTACGAATACGACCACCATTACGGCCTGACGCTCTACGGCAAGGCGGCATCCGCGGGGATGCACGGCGCCGACAGCCGGTCGAAGTTTCTGGAGGCCTTCCACAACCTGCTGCACCAGACCTCGATCTTCTTCAAGGAAGACTTCCAGACCACGGTCATTGCCGACGGCTTCCCGCTGCTGAATTCGCTGCGCGAGGTCCACCTGATCCTGGCGCAGGGGGCGCAGAACCAGTTCGGCGACCTGCCCGTGGACCGCGCGCGTGGAAATGATGCTCACGCAGTACATGCTGGCGCGGCCCGAAATCCGCGACTTCCTGCAAGGGCCGCGTCATGGTTCCTTACCGCGAGCCGTGGGAAGCCCCAGGTGGACGCCATGAAGACGCTGCAGGGCTGGACGGACGTAACCGTAAGCCACTTCCGCGACCTGGCGGTATACGGCGAGCAACTCCTTCTGTCGATCCGTTACGGCGACTGGATCGCCGACAACGACGAGTATTCGGCCATCAACTGGGCGCGTTATTTCCGGCCGGAGATCCAGGGCTATCTCCACGCCTACCGCGCGGCGACCGGTATCGACCTGACCGCCGAGACGGTGGATGCCACCATCCCGGGAATTCTTCTGCAGAAGCGGGCGGCTATGCAACGAGCGCGATAGGCCCCCGGGGAAATGGATTTCACTTCCGCTCTCTACCTGGGTTTCGAGCACCCCTCGTGGAGTCTGCCGGGCTGGCCCCAGTTGACGCTGGGCAAGCCCGGCGCTCTCCAGACGCTTTCAGGGACCGATCGGACGCAACAGGAGCTGGCGGCCCTCACCGGATGCCAACAGGTGCTGCTGGGAGCTTCGACTTTGCACCTGTTCTGCGATTTATTCGCCATGTTGGCCAAGCGCAGCGTGGCCATCTGGTTGGACGAAGCAGCCTATCCGATTGCCCGTTGGGGAACCGATCGGGCGGCCGCTTCGGGAGTGCCAGTGCGAGTGTTCCCGGCGCATGACGCAGCAGCCTTGCGCCGCGCGCTGGCCACCGGGCAGAGGGCCAGGCCGGTGATCGTCACGGATGGCTACTGCCCCATCCGGGGAAAGCCCGCGCCGCTGGCGGAGTATGCCCATTGCGCGGCGGCGGCAGGTGGGCTGCTGGTCGTCGATGACACCCAGGCTTTGGGAGTCTTGGGCCGGCGCGTGGATGGGACGGGTCCTTATGGCAGCGGCGGCGGCGGGTCGCTTCGTTACTTCAACCTGGCGGACCCGCACGTCGTGGTGGTGAGTTCGCTGGCCAAGGCATTCGGCGTTCCAGTGGCGATGTTGGGGGGAACCCGAGACTGGGTGGAAGAGTTTCGCAAAAATAGCGCGACCCTGGTCCATTGCAGCCCGCCTTCGGCAGCTAACATCGCCGCGGCGCTCCGGGCACTGGAGATCAACTGGCGGTACGGGGACGTCTTGCGCCGGCAGTTGGCCGCGGTGGTAATCCGCTTCCGGCGGGCGGTACCCGAGCTCGTGGCCGCCGGTGGGTTGTTTCCGGTGCAGCCGCTGAATTTGCCCGACACGGTGGACCCACGGGCGCTTCATGCGGCGCTGGCCGCGCGCAGCATTCGCCCCGTATTGCACCGCGACCCGGCGAGTGGGCGGCCCCGCATCAGCTTTGTGCTGACCGCGCGTCACAGGCTGAGCGAAATCGACCGGGCAACACGGAGCCTGTCGGCAGCCGTGGCGCGCGGAGGGTGGAAGAACGATAGGAGTGAGAAGCGATGTTTCCTGGACACTTCAGAGGTTTTCAGCGCGGACTGCGGCATCGGCGCGGCGGCCGATGGTACTGGTTGGACCGGCCGTGGCCCGGCATAACGCCAAATCAACCGGCCGGGCCGTATGGTCCCTGGGTACCTCCGCCGTATAACGGATTAGCCCCCCCAGCGGTGGGACCTCGGCCCGGAGGCATTCCTGGACCGGGTCCCGGGCCTACCGGACCATTCGGACTGAGGCCCGCTGGACCGCCGGGGCACCCCTTCCAAGGGGATCCCGGCAGGCATCCTCGGGGCTACCCGGGGGAACCTGCGGGGCCGCTAGGAAAGCCCGCGACGTCAACCGGGCAACCGCCGGCCGGATCGTCCGGAACTTCCGGAAAGCGCCCTGGCGCCTCCGGACCGGGACCGGCGGCAGCATCTGGGCAGCCGCCCAGAGCGGGAAATGGAAAACGTGTGGGGGTATCCGGACCACCGGCAGGATCATCCGGAAACCCCTCGGGAATCTCCGGACCCACCCCTGTGGCGACCTCCGGGCAAGCGCCCGCGGCGCCCAATGGCAAGCGTCCAGCGGGATCGCCTGCACCGCCAGCCGCAACGTCCGGACAAAGGCCCGTTTCACCGGCTGAGCAACCGGCCGCGGCGTCCGGAGCGCGCTCGGGATCCGGAAGCCGCCCGACCCGGACCGAAGCTCCGCAACAGGAAGCCGGTTCTGCCATTACGGATTGGAATTCACCGCGCTGGTGCTTCTTGCGCCGGAGCTGAAACAGGGCGCCGCACCTGCGCTCAACGCGGGCCGGCAACAACCAGCACAGAAGAGGAGCCAAAACAATGTCGTTTATGCGATCATCCAGGGGACACTTCGGTGGCTTTGGGCACGGAGGCGGTTTTGGACGCCATGGTGGCTCTCGGGGCCATTCCTTCAGACGCCCACAGCAGGGGCACCGATGGCATCGCCTTTTTGCGCCGGCTCAGCCGGATCCCCAGGTCCAATGGGCCCAAGGTTGCCTGGCGCAGTCCGACCCGTCGGTGCCGCAGGACGGGATTATGGGGCCGGAGACCCGGCAGGCCCTCCAGACCTTTCAGTCGCAACAGCAGTTGCCGGCCACCGGCATGTTGGATGCTGCCACTGTCAGTGCCCTGCAAGCGACCTGTAGCGGTGCGCAGGGAGCGGGTTCGGGGGCAGCGCCGCCGGGTGTGCCCGCTCCGCCGTCGGGTCGGTCGGCGTCGGGACACCAGCGGAGCCATGAAATCGCAACCGAAGGTGAGGGCGAATTCCCCGGCCAGTTCCGCTTTGGCCGCGACGAGCGATTTCGCGAAGACCGCGATCACCGCCGCTGGGATCCGGACCGCGACCGGCGCTGGCCATTCCTGATGGAGACGGGGGATGCCCGCGAAGCCGAGTTCCCATTACGCCGCGACGAGCGATTCCGCGAGGATCGCGATCACCGCCGCTGGAACCCGGACCGCGACCGGCGCTGGCCATTCCTGATGGAGACGGGGGATGCCCGCGAGGGCGAGTTCCCATTGCGCCGCGACGAGCGATTCCACGAAGACGGCGATCACCGCCGCTGGGATCCGGACCGCGACCGGCGCCGGCCGTTATTTGAAGCGGAAGCGGGCAATGCGGGCCAGGGCGAGGTGCGCCTGGAAAGACCGCTGCCGCGAGCGTTCGAACCGCGCCTGCAGGAGCGCTTCTGGCAGGGTCGGGACCCAGTTCCGGACCGCCGCTGGTTCTTCAACATGCCGGAAAACCGGCGCATCGGGTGGGCGCAGTCCTGTTTGGCGCAAATCCTGGGCCCCTGGGTGGTGCAGGACGGCGTGATGGGGCCGAACACGATACGGGCGCTGCGTACCTTCCAGGAGCACCAGCAGTTGCCCGTAACCGGCGTGCTGGACGAGGCCACGGCCGGCGCCTTACACGCAGCTTGCGGCCGTTGACGGAGGCTGGTTCTCAACTCCTCTGGTCCCGCTGGCGGTCGGCCGCGCGCCGCATTTGCAGGGCGCGATCGGTCATCCCTAACTTACTGGCGGCACGCTGCAGATTGCCTTGCTCGGAGCGGACCGCCATGCGGATCGCGGTATCCGCGGTCACGCGGCTGATCTGTGTCAGGCTGACCCCGGTGGCTAGGGCGTTGGCAATGGAATGCTCCAGTTCTTCATCCGGCCAGGCCCGATCCAGATCGCCATTGGCGGGACGGTCCTCATCGGGGATATCGCCGGCGGTGATAGGTCCCGGCCCCGCGTGGCGATGGGCAATCCGTTCGATGAGTTGGCGCAGTTCCCGGATATTGCCCCGGTAGACGCGATTGAGCAGATACTCGCTGACCGGCTTGTCAAATTCCGCGGTCTCACCGGGACAGCAGGCGCGCAGGAAATGCCTTGCCAGCGCAAGAATATTTTCCTTGCGCTCATGGAGCGACGGGGTGCGAAAAACGCAACCGGCGATACGGTAGAAGAGATCCAGACGGAACTGGCCGCGCTGAACCAATTCCTCCAGATTGCGGTTGGTCGCACATACCAGCCGGAAGTTGGTTTTCTGCCAGACGTTCCCGCCCACGCGCTTATAGGTTTTCTCCTGGATGGCGCGGAGTAACTGGGCCTGCAGCCCGAGCGGGATCTCGCCGATTTCATCCAGCAGCAGGGTGGCGCCGTCCGCCATGGCAAACGCGCCTTCGCGTTGCGTGTGAGCACCCGTAAATGCGCCGCGCTCGTGACCGAAAAACTCGCTTCCGGAAAGCTCCGGCACCAAAGAGCCGCAATCGACGGTGATCAACTCCTTGCGAAACCGGTTGGTGCCGGGGGCGCCGGCGCCGACCTTGCTGACCAGGTTGGCCAACAATTCCTTGCCCGTGCCGCTGTCGCCAGTCAACAGCAAAGGGATGGTGGAGAATCGGGCCGCTTCCACTATTTTCCGAACCAGGATCTGCCATGCCGGGCTTTCCCCAACCAGACAATCGCGCATAGCCGCCTGCGTGGCGAGCTCGTCCACCTCAAACCACCGCCCAAGCTTCGCGGCGAGTTGCGCGACCGCGGTATCGTCGATCCAAACCAGGATATCCGAAGCTCCCGCGTGCAGCAGGCGCCAGATCACGCCTGTATCGGCGGCTTGCGAAGGGGACGCCACCAGCAGTACACGGCGGCGCGGATCGCTGCGCAGTTCGTGAAGCAAGGCAATCAGTTGGTCATCGACTTTCTCGACGGCAACGATTCCATAGGCTCCTGCCGGATCTAGTTCGATGCGGATCCCGGCAGCGTCGAGAGCCGCGTGGACCCGGTTTTCAAACGATTCCGTGCACTGACAAGTTCGCAGCCAGGCCTTAAGTTGCACCAGGAGGCTTTCCCTCCGCCGAAGCGGGAGCCGCGCACTACGGCGCGCTTACGATTTGTAAATTCACACCCAATCCGGAGATTTCCGGCTGATTTGGACCGCCGAAACCGATTTCGGACAGTTTATGTATTGCCAAAACTCTAACAGCAACAGTAACCCGAGTCAATCGGAATTCGCTCTGATGAGAATTTCACGCCGAAATCCATTTGATTTCTCACTGGTACCCGCACTCTGGGGCTGACCCCAATGAGTATAGTGTCCAACCCCCCCGTTGCGTTTCATTTCATGCCACTCCGCTCC
The DNA here is from genome assembly GCA_963803725.1 of Bryobacterales bacterium. Taxonomy (GTDB): domain Bacteria; phylum Acidobacteriota; class Terriglobia; order Bryobacterales; family Bryobacteraceae; genus JOPF133. Next base: position 55,450 of record CAWDOH010000016.1, read on the forward strand.
TTTTTGTTCGGTAATGGGGACTCTGTTTGAACACCGGCTACCTAAGTCCGGAGAGTGTTGTGAGATGGACGGTAAGTCCCGAGCTCGTGCACCTGTGGAGAGAAAGCGATCCTCCACGAAATCACCTTCGGCAATGAAGAATTCCGGGACGTCCCGTCCGGTCGGGAAAGCCGGCATGATTATCGGGCAAGCTCTGATGACGCCAGGAAGGCCGGAAGCAATCGCGGCGTGCGGCGCTTTCGATCCGCGGCATTCGACGGCGAGCGCGACGGGCCTGCGCGTCTCCCGGCCGACGGACGCGGCGAATCGCCCGCGACGGTCGCCGTCTCCCGCTGGTCGATCGACACCGGCGCCACGTGGGCGCGCGCCGGGACGGCGACCCGCGGCGCGCTTCCCGCCGCGGCTTTCGCCGCCTGCGAGCGCGAGGCGCCCTCCCACGCTCTCGCGGCCGACGAAGGCGGCAATCGCGATGGCGAAGTACGCGGACGTTGCTGGCGAAGCCCTTCGAAAACGCCAGAGTCTTCGTTTGTAGCCGAGCGCCACGCTTCTCTCTTTGTCACGGTACTCGCACCAACAGCGTCTTGCTGATTACAGTCGTGAAGCCGTCCAACATGTCCATGAAGCTTGAGGCGAGCATTGGAAGCGTGCGGAGTTGCCAAAGGTGTTCAGCGTTTTGCCACGCAGATTCCCGAGCAGCGCTTACATTCCAGGCGGCGATCGTGTCGGCGAGATGAGAGATCGGCGGAAGTGCTCCGCCAGAGAGGCGGATATTCAGCGTGCGCTCGGCGGATTCAATGAGACCATCAAGAGTGGAATTGAGTGCCGTGTAGTCGCGATAGTGTATTCCACCATGATCTGGAGTTGTACCGGTGATTTGACTGGTGGCGACGATGGCTTCAGGCAGATCGCGATTTATGTGGGCATTAATGCCAGCCAGCGCGAACTGGATTCGCGCAACGGCGGCCTGGTTGCGGCTGTTGAACAAGACTTGCCAACAAGTGGGTGCGGTCAGACCGGAGAGCGAGGACTTGAGCGCAGAGAAATAGAGACCTGCGAATTGTACGTCGAGCTGGGCGAGCCATGTTGGATCTGTGAATCCACCGGCGCTTATCCGGGCTTCGACGGCTTGTGTCACCTCTAAGTAGAGCCAGTTGAACCATTTCAGGCCGTCCGCATCGACGCAAGTGGTATCGATAGTCTGGAGAGTTTGGAGAACGGCCGAAATAGATTGTGGAGTGGTCTGAACAGTGGCGAGGAGCACAGCATCGTAGGGAAACATGGCCCATGATAACCCACTGTTTGGCGGTTTCCATTCGCTCCTGCGTTACGCCCGTGTCTTGAGGTGATGACCGACTTGACCTCGCACAGCACCCGGCGGTCTTTGGCGTAACCGGCCGTGACATGCGCCCAGGGGCGGCCCACCGGGTTATCGAACGCCGGACGCCCACGGCGGGCGAGGTTTCACCGCCGAGGAAATCGCGGTCGGCGAGCGCGCCGCGCCCGCGCGCGTTTTTCGTGTCCGGCGGACGCGGGCGATCTGGCCCGCGACGGTCGCCCCCGCCCGCCGCTCGATCGCCGCCGGGCGCAACGTGGGGCGCGCGCCGGAACGGTGCCCACGGCGTGCAACGCGTTCCCGCTGCGGCGTTCGCCGGATTAGTGCGAGCGTTGAAGCGTCAAGCCGCCGCGGCCTGAGCTTCCATCCGATCGATCACGTCCGACACACGAGCGTGCAGGTGGGCCTTCTGCGCCATCCGGCACTTGAGATCAGCAATCCTGCTGCGGAGTTGCCCGGCGTCCGTTGAATGCCCGAGCTGCGCGAAATCCAGAAGCTGCTGCTGGACAGCACTCGCGGCGACGCCGTTGGAAATCCGGGTCAGGAGACTGTTCTGAAAGTTCCGTGCGCTCATGAAATTCATTATGAGAGGGCGAGCCAGAAGACAAAAGTCCCAAGCCGGCTACGGCAGTAAGGACCAGCGAAAGACCGGTTCGGAGCAGGGCTTGCGGGGGAGGTGCAATCCTCCAAATGGGGGTAGCGGATGACAACCGGTAGCGGACTCCGGCCTCTTTTGCCTACCGGCCCTGTTCTCGTTGTTGCCGAACGGAACTGAGCACGTTTTCCAGTCCCGGCGATCGTGGCCCCCGACGGTCGCCCCGTCCCGCCGCTCGATCGTCGCCCGCCCACGCGGAGTGCGCGCCGGGACGGCGACCCGCGAATGCGGAGCTTTCGCGCTTCGTTCGCCGCCGGCGAGCGCGGCGCGCCCTCCCGCTTTTCGCGGCCGACGGATGCGGCGCCCCGGCCCGAGACCGTCGCCACCTCCGCCGCTCGAATCGTCGTCGGGCGGCACGTGGCGTGCGCGCCGGGGAGGGCGAGCCACGGCGTGCGGCGCTTTCGCGCCACAACTCTCGTTGTCGGGAGAGCGCGACGCGCCTCCCGCGTTCTCCCGACCAGCGGACGCGACGGTCGCCACCCCGCCGCTCGATCGTGCCCGGGCGCCGCGTGGATTCGCGCCAGGACAGCGACCCGAGGCATGCTACGCCTTCCAGCCGCGGATCTCGGCGACAGCGAGCGCTGCGCGCCAGCCCGCGTTTTCGCGGCCGACGAAGTCGGCGACCGGCCCACGACGTATTTCACCGCGTTTAAGCCAAATCTTCGTGGCACGTCGGGCAAATGGGGTTAACGCACGTGCTCGGGATCATGTCAGAGCTACCGGCACTTGCGGCATTGGATCGCGCGCACGCCGTCTAACGAATATCAATTCGCCGTAGGTTTTTTTTCCGAGTGATCGACAATCAGGATATCAATGGGCGCCTTCGACGCCTGCAGGTCTTAGGCCAAGCTGCTCTTGAACCGCAGAAAAAACAGATGGGCCATCGCCCTCACGAGCCCATTCGAGCTTTATGCTAAAAAAACCGGTCAGGTCTGTCTTGTCGATTACCGGGTGATCCACGTTTCCAGATAACCAATTCGCGAATCTTGCCATGCTCGCCCTTTGCGAAGTCATGCGGACCCCGGCTGATCCGCCTTGCGAAAAAAAGCCCGGCCGGCCGTCTGCGCTCGCATGCTGGAGTTTGGGACCGTTCTTCGCGACTACGAGATCATAAACCGGGAGAGTTCTCGACTCTCGATGAACGCTCAGGTGAAACCGATCCATCAATAGCGTCTGGAGCATGAGCCTGATCTGTTGCGGAGGTGTGTCCGGAGGTGCCTTTGCTTCGATGTCATAATTTGGCTGACCAGACTTCACCCAGTCCGGCCCGGAAAACTGATATTCCTTAAGTTGGTAAGCCCACTCGATACACTCGTAGAGACTGGCATTGATTGCGACCAGTTTTCCCGGACTAGCAATCTTGACGTCTGAAAACGATGGCCCTTCTGCAGGCCTGCGGTACTGTGTCACTTTTACCGACGCCACGTCGAAAGCTGGACTCTTAATTCCGCCCTGCTGCCCCAACAGCGCACATACTTTCTAAGGCCACGGCACCCGGTATGGGAACCTCTTCCGCCGCAACTCTATTCCCAGGAGGCCGGCTAAAGTTCCAAACAGCAGGCCCGTCCCAGGTTCAGGGGCGCCTGCGGGAGTGGATAGTTGGTATGTTCCGTCTGCTTCCCAGATGATATCGCCGGGAGGCGGAGCGAACCACACACTGGCGTCATAGGTTGTGATACTCGGGTCACCCTCGTTTGGAGTGAAAAGCTCTATCACATAAAAATCTGCATTCAGCCACGTGTATTCGAATGGGACGTTAATGATATTCGGAGGGGTGTCGACCACTGCTCCGGCGATGGATATCGCTGCGGCCATGACTAAGTTGGTCGAATCGTCGAATCGTTATTGTACTGTTTGCAGCGAACGAGAGATCAGTGGGACACGGACCCGAAGTGCATGGTAATGTTCCCGTTATGTCATATGTTGTGATGGTACTAGCCCACAGGGAGCATGATGACAAAAAAGCGATTAACCCCAGCCCTACAGCAAGCGTATATTGGTTAGTTTTCATGGTCGACCTCGCGGAGAAGTAAGCCCCCTGAGGGCGCAATTCACGCTCACGACCTCACGGCTATTTTGAGAAGTAGGATTTGCATGAGCGGCAAGTTCTTCTCTGCAAACGCGCCTCCTTGCATGCAAGGACTGAATTCAACCCACCCGGCTTGAGATGCGCTTTATTCTGCGGGAACGCGAAGGACTTGTCAATGGTTGAAAGGGCCATCGGCTTGCCCAATTGGGCACTTGCATACATAAAACCGGTGTCTTGCGCGGGGACGAGAGAGCGCGCCGCGCCGCCGCTACCCGCGTCACAGAGCACCAGGAAACACCCCACGCTCGATCATCGCCGGGCGCCACGTGGGGGTCGGCGGCCCACGGCGCGACACTTTCGCGCCGCGGCTTTCACCGCCGGCGAGCGCGACGCGCCCGCGCTTTCCCGGCCGGCGAACGCAGCGATCGTGGCCCCCGACGGTCGCCCCGTCCCGCCGCTCGATCGTCGCCCGCCCACGCGGAGTGCGCGCCGGGACGGCGACCCGCGAATGCGGAGCTTTCGCGCTTCGTTCGCCGCCGGCGAGCGCGGCGCGCCCTTCCGCTTTTCGCGGCCGACGGATGCGGCGCCCCGGCCCGCGAAGGTCGCCACCTCTCGCCGCTCGATCGTCGCCAGGCGCCACGTGGGATGCGCGTCGGACGGGACCCACGACGGGCGACGCTTTCGAGCCGCGCGGGACTTCGCCCTCCCGCGGCGGTCGTCACCTCAATCGTCGCCCGCCCACGTGGAGCGCGCGCCGGCCGGCGAGCCACGGCGGGGGGACGCCGTCGGGCCGCGACGTCCTCCTCCAGCACGCTTCGCGCCGGCTCTGAAAAGTTGAAAAAACCGGAAGCGAAAAGGGGCATTTCGGACTCTTCAGCACCGGCGAATCTTAGACGAAAATCCTCCTACTCGCCTGCTGCTACCAGGAGGAACCCACCTTGCGCGCCTGATTGCCTGTGTGATTCCTTCACGGCCGGGAGCCCGCATATTTGGGAAGTCCGCAGTGAGAGCAGTTGCGAACCAGGAAACCCCTGTTATACCACCACGTTCCAGCAAAGATCTTTCCACATCTCGGACAACGCCAGCGTGAGAAGCGCGTGCTCGCAACCGCGTACATCACGAACAACATACCGATATACACGAGGCCTGCAATATATACGAAGTCTGGAATTGTGGTGTTGAAATCCAAACCCATCCACAGGGTGTGGCTCTCATGCTGGACAAATCTCCGAAAATCTGATAGAACAAGCTGTCGAAGGCTGTCCAAAACGAGGAGTGATGCGATGCCCAAGATGGTGATTGAAGTTCCGGATCAGTTTGTGGAAGTGGGAAAGGCGATGGCCGAACACCTGGCTATGCTGCAGCGAACTGTAGATCGGCTGGGTGGGGGGAAGGCGGTGGATTATGCAGCGGTGGAAGCGGCGATAGCGGAAGGGGCTTCCAGGACAGAATTGGCGGCCCACGGAGCAATCTTGAAGAGTCTAGACATCGATGTTCCGGCAGTGGTGATCGGCGGGGTTCGGTACACGCGAGTGGGACGGTGTGAGGGGGCCTATCACACGATGGTGGGTTCGGTATCGGTGGAGCGATCGTTGTACCGGCAATCGGGAGAGCGCGGTGGACAGCCTGGGGGCAGGGTGGTGGACGCGGTTAGCTTGCGCGCGGGAGTGGTGGGGGACGGGTGGTTGCCGCAGACCGCGCGATGAGCTTTGCCGTACAGCAAGGCACCTCGCGGGAAGCGGAGAAGACGGCGCAAGAGTTTAAACGGCTGCCATATTCACGAGCCAGCTTCGAGCGAGTGGCGCACGTGGTGGGCGCACTGGCGGTAGCGGATCACCAAGATATCGAGGACGCTTTGATCGATGCCCTGGAAGTGCCGGCGGAGGCATACTCGGTGAGTGTGTCGCTAGACCGGGTCAGTGTGCCGATGGAAGAACCGCGGCCGCGACCCGTAGGGCGGCCCAAAAAGGGAGCGGCTAAGAGGCCGGTGGAACGCAATTTCCGAATGGCCTATTGCGGCACGGTGACGCTGCATGACAAGACCGGAGTTGGCCGATATACGATCCGTTATGGATGCATGCCGGAGGGAGATATCGTGGGCTTACGCGACCGCATGGTGGCCGATGTGGCGACGCTACGGAGTAAGCGTCCAGACCTGAAAATTGAGCTGCTGTGCGACGGGCCCCGGAGATGTGGAATCTGCTGGAGGACGGCTTCAGGCCCAAATTCGGAAACGACCTCGAGTGTTTTGTAGATTTCTATCACACGACGGAAAAGCTCAGCGCAGCAGCGCATGCGCTGGAGGACTCGGCGGCTGCGGCCGGCGAACGGCTGGGAGGCTGGAAGCAAGCCCTACTCCACCGCAGCCGCGCAGCAGCCGACATTCTCAGGGAACTGGTCGTCTCCGGACGCGATGAAGGTGTAGGCACAGACCATCCGGTCCATGAAGCGATCACCTATCTACAAAACCATGGCTGCGAAACGGATCGCATGAATTATGCCCGTGCGCGCCGACTTGGATTGGCGCTCGGTACTGGCAATGTCGAGGCCACCTGTAAGAGTCTGTTTGAAATGCGGATGAAGCGCTGTGGGGCGCGCTGGAAGCCGGACACGGGCCAACACATCGTGCAGCTCCGAGCTTTTGCACTCAGTGACCGATGGGAGCCTGCTATCGAATTGACACTTCGTCCGCTACGGATGGCTGTTCGCGCGGCTTGAGGTCAATGTCCAGGATGAGAGCCACACCCCATCCACACCCACGCCGCGGGTGCAAGAGCTGCCGGAATAAATCCCGCCCAGACTGCGAATACCCAATTCCTGAGCCTCCGATACTGTTGCCACTGAGCCTGGTACTCATTGGACCGGATTCCTGTCGACAACAGGCGGTTCCCGCAGCTCTGACAGAATGCCGCCCTCTCCGGCACGTGCTGGCCACACCCAGAACAGTACATTGTTAACCCCACGATTCAGAGGCGTCTCAGCCGGAGATGCACTGCAGATGACAGCGCACACCTTTCATACGGGATCTCAACTTTGCCTCCCGGTTACCTGGAATCGTACCATTCGGCGTGCCAAGGCGTCGCAAAACTTACCAGCTATGGCAATCCAGGGCCCGCCGACGAGGTCCGGGCGGCGGCGACGCCGCGCATGCGCGGAAAAGCGTAGCGTGCCGTCGGTCCGCGCCCGCACGCACGCGACCGGCAGCGCTTCCCCGCCTCTGCATTCGCCGGCGGCGACCGCGACGCGCCCGCGCGCGTTCTCCCGGCCGGCGGACGCGGCGACCGGCCGGCCGAGTGGCGCCGTCGCCCGCCGCTCGATCGTCGCCGGGCGCCACGTGGCGTGCGCGCCGGGACGGCGAAACGCGCTGCGGAGGTCGCACTCAGAGAAGCCCTCAAACTTCCGGTTTTTGCAAGTTTTTGGAGCCTTCGCCGAGATCTTCAACTAGCTCGCGAAGTGCCGCCATTTCCTACAGATAGACCCCCACAATCGGCGTCACAGGGTGTGCGGTAAACCTCCTGCAGACCGGAAGAAGCGGAAGCTGCCCCTGCCGGTGCTACGCGGAGATCCTCGGCAGGATGCTGACTGTGCCGCCAGATCCGCGCCTTCCTCCGCTGCCTCTCCGCTGCTCCAGCTTTCGACCAGCTCGCGGAAGAACTCGACGTGGATTGAGCACCGCCGGTGAACGCGCCGTGGACGCGAAGGGCCGTGGCGTGCGCGGGGGGTTCGCACGCGCAACGCCGGGGAGCCTCCCCACCGCGGCCTTCACCGGCGCCGGGCGCGATGGTCCCTCCGTGTTCTCCGGACGGCGATGCGTGGTGCCACCCGGCAAGGTTGCCGTTCCATCCGTCCTCCTCCAGCGCGCTTCGCGCCGGCTCTGAAAAGTTGAAAAAACCGGAAGCGAAAAGGGCATTTCGGCTGCATGCAACGTCACCTCCTGCGTGGAATAGACCGTTCCAGCCCCGACGTGTCTTTCGGAGAAGGCCAGCATCTTATCGAATGCCGTGAACGATTGATCCTGGCGGAATGCGAGGTTGATCGTGTCCCAATCCCGGCCCGTCGCAAACTGCAGAACGTATTCGCCTGGAAGGATCTTGGAAACGATCACATCGCTCTTCGCCCGCACATAGAAGAAACGCACTGTGGTTCTGCCGTCAGACGTCTTGAGCTTGACGACGGCGTCGTGATCCAAGTAATTGCTGATCTTGAGCCTACCCAGCCCAAGGGAGTCCAGCGCAGGAACGAGATCTGTTCCATTAGGCAGGGATACGGGTGCATGGGATTCCGTCACTGTTTGGCTGGGTGTTAAGTTGTCGGCGTTCGCAGCGTCGACTTCGGACGTATCGAAGGTCAGCACCTTCGAGGGCGCAGGCGCCGGGCCCGGAACTTCCAAAGTAGCCACACCCGTATAGAAAGCGGCGAAGCAAAGGCCCAAGGATCCGAGCCGTTCTGGGTCAAGACGCCCATTTATGTCAGAGGGTTCCTGAAGTCCAATCACATCAACATTCCCGCGGTCGAATCCACTACGCAGGCGACGGAGGAGTGCGCCAGGAAATCTGGTAGAGAATCGAGGTAGCGATTCAGAGCGGGGTCGATATCTAGCCCACACCACTCCCCCCGATGACCGCTGGTGTCCGTCTTTCGTCCACGGCTTGACGGTCGCTCACATGGCCCTTACCCCGACGCTTATCCTTTGGGAAGTCGACTCCCGAACGCCACACCTGAAGAACTTGAAAAGGGCATGAGCAGGGCGCGGAGGCCAACATCGGAACAGTATAGCCCCGAGAACGATCGGAGGCGGAGTGAGATCATGAAGCGCTCGTCCCCGCGCAACGTCAAGTCGCTGCTCGTTGTCCGGGGTTCCTGAAGGCGCGGGCCCACCTCGGTTAGTGATCGTACAGCACATGATTGGCGTACGCCTTCTCCACCTCCGGGTCTTCCGCGAGACTCTGGTGTAAGATCCAGATTCCGTCCGAGGTGGCGATAAAAATCAAGCCGCGCCGCTCATCCCGGCTCATCGCCGTCACGCCCGTGAATTCACGCGCCACTTTGGGATGCTGCGGCTCCGAAAAATCCATAATACGTACTGTTTGGCCAGCCGCCGAAGCAGTGGCGCCGCCCTGGCTCTCCGTAACCAGCGCCGCGGTCCCGGCGACTGCGAAGATGCTGCCGGAGCCGCCGCCCGCGGGGTAGGCCACATCGGCCAGCACTACCGGGCGCGTGGCCTTGGTCACGTCGATCAGAGTGACAGCCTTACCACTATCATGTTCGGCGTATAGGTAATAACTGCTGTAGTGTTGCGTGGTGACAAAGCGCGTAATCGGTCCGCTTACCGGCGGAATATGCGCCACCACTTCGATAGCGTCCTGCGGGTCCTTAGGCGCAGTCTTAGGCTTCTTATTCTTGGCCTGCGCCGCCGCGGGAAATAGAACCGCTCCCGCCAGCGCGAAAAGAGACAAACGAACACACCACCATCGCATGGGATGAACACCCTCCTTATTTAGTCGCTTACTTGCCTGGTTTAGGCGTTGGATCTTGCCGGCTGGCGTTTTTCATAAGCCAGGCAGAATCCGGCCGGAACCAGGAACACGGTCAACAGAACGGACATACTCAGCCCGCCGATCAGTGCGCGCGCCAGCGGCGCATACGATTCGCTCCCTTCGCCCAACTTCAGAGCCATTGGCAGAAGTCCGATGACCGTGGCGAGGGAGGTCATTAGAATCGGCCGCAGCCGCACGCGGCAGGATTCGATTACGGCTTCACGCACCCCGCGCCCTTCGTTGCGGAGGTGATGAGCGAATTCGACGATCAGAATGCTGTTGGACATGGCAATGCCGGCAAGCATCACCACGCCCATCAGCGACATCACATTCAACGTGGTGCCGCTCAAAACCAGCGCCAGCAACACGCCTGAGATTCCGGGCGGCAGCGCCAACAGGATCACAAACGGGTCTATAGACGAGCGGAACTGTGCCACCAGGATCAGGTACAGCAGGACCACCGATAAGCTCAGGCCGAAGGCGAAACTGCGGAACGAAGCAGCCATGGCCTCCGCGCTGCCCCGCACCGTCACGCTGACATTTCCCGGAATCTCCTGTTGGGCAATCGCCTTGTGCACATAATCCGCGGCGGCGCCCAGGTCTTCGGTGGCCGGCCGGACGTACACATCCAGCTTGCGGCGAATCTGGTAATGATCGACTTCCGTGGGCGCCTGAATGCGTTCGATGTTGGCGATCATGTCCAGCCGCGTCGGCGCGGTTTCTGTAGCCGCGTGCAGCGGGATGGAGCGCAAATCCTGGATCGAGTGAATCTGCGTCTCCGGATATTGCACCGTCAGAAAGTAATTGTTGCCGTTGCGTGGGTCGATCCATAAGTTCGGAGCGATCATCTGGTTCGAAGTGAGAGAGGTGATGACATTGGTCAGCACCTCGCGTTCCGTCAAGCCCAGTTTGGCGGCGTGCAGCCGGTCCACATCGATCCGCAGCGAGGGGTAATCCAGGTCCTGCGGCATGAACACGTCGGCGATCTGGCGCGACTCGCGCAGCCTGTCGGCAATGTTCTGAGCCACCCGGTTGTCAACGTCTAAGCTGGATCCCGCAATTTGTATGTCTATGGGAGCCGGAGCGCCCATGCTGACCACGGCGTCCACCAGGCTCCCCGTCGAGAAGAAAGGCGTGATCTCCGGCATTTCTTCGGCAAGCTGCCGTTTGATTTCGCGAATGTACTGGTAACTGCCGATGCGGTGTCCCGGTTGAAGCCCCACCTGCACGAATCCGGTGTGCATGGCGGCGTTCGACGTGTACACCGCCGAGAACCCGTTATCCACCCCGATGTTATCCACGATGATACTCATATCGCGCGGACTCACGATTCGTCTGATGAGGTCCTCCATGCGCGCGGCCTCTCTCTCGGTCACCGCCAGGCGTGTCCCCGAGGGCGCTTTGAAGGTGACCACAAATTGCCCGGCGTCCGTCTGCGGGAAATAAGAAAAACCAAGCCGGGTGTAGAGCAGCAGGCTGGCCGCAAACGCCAGGAAGAAAATCGCCAGCACGCTCACCGGCGCGCGGACCACCCGCCCCACCACCACCTCGTAAGCGCGCAGCATGCGGTTGAATCCGGAGTTGAAAGCCGCATTGAAGCGCGTTGCCCAACCCGTGGACCCGCCCTGGAGCGTGCGTGCCTCTCCGGCATCTGACTCGCCGAGGTGTTTGGGATGTTGCAGTTTCAGAAACTGCGCGCAAAACAATGGCACCACCGTCATGGCCACGAAATAGGAGGCGAACAGCGAGACTACCACCGCCAGCGCCATTGCCGAAAATAGAAACTTGCTAACCCCCGCCAGCAGGGTTACCGGAAAGAACACCACCGCGGTCGTCAGGGTGGACGCCAGAACCGGGAGCGCCACTTCGCGCCCGCCGGTTTCGGCCGCGACGCGTGGAGGGTTGCCCATCTCCAGATGGCGGTAAATGTTTTCCAGCACCACCACGGAATTGTCGATCAGCCGCGAGAGCGCCAGCGCCAGTCCGCCCAGCACCATGCTGTTGATGGAGGAACCGCCCAGTTGCAGCACAAGAAACGTCGCGCAGACCGAGAGCGGGATTGAGAAGAAAACCGCCACGGTCGCCCGCAGGCTGCCTAGAAACATCAGAATCATCACGCAGGTCAGGAACAGTCCGATGCCGCCTTCGTGCAGCAGCGTCTCAATGGCGGTTCGCACGAACCGCGACTGGTCGAACACCACGCCGGTTTTCATGGCCGCGGGCACATCCACCAGGTGGCCCACTGTCTTCCGAACGCCGTCCACAATCGCGATGGTGTTCGAATCGCCGCCCTGCTTCATCACGGGAAGGTAGACCGAGCGCTGCCCGTTCACGTGCACTACGTTATATTGGAGCGCGTGCGCGTCGCGAAGCTGCCCTACGTCCGACATCAGGACCGGGTTTTCGCCATTCATCTTGATGGGATACCGATCGGCGTCCTGTAGCTTGAACTGCGCGTTGGAGTAAATGTTGTAGTCCAGGTTGCCGATCTGCACATCGCCCGCGGGTAAAATGACGTTCGCCTGGCTGAGCGCCCGCACCACGTCCATCGGGCTGATTTGCCGGGCTTCCAGTTTGTACGGGTCCACGTAAAACTGGATTTGCCGCCACGGCCCGCCAAACGGCTGTGGGATGGATGCGCCCGGCACGCTGGCCAGTTGGTTGCGGACGAAATTCTGGGCGATATCCTTCAGGTTCCCGTCGCTCATTCCCGGGCCGTTCATGGTCACCAGGCACACCGGCAGGCTGGAAGCATCGGATTTGAGCACCACGGGCGGCAGTGTGCCCGGCGGCAGGTCTTTCATGTCCGAGACGGCCAGGTTCGCGATGGTGGCCGCATCGATATCGGCGTTGGTGTGGGACTGAAAGTAAACCCGGATGATGCTGACGCCGTTGAGCGATCGCGATTCGATATGGTCGATACCGCTGGCCAGAGTAAAGAAGCGTTCCAGGTGGTAAGTGATGTCCCCCTCGATCTGTTCCGGGGGCATCCCCGAATAAAAGGTGGCCACCACTACCACCGGAATATTCATCGCCGGAAACATATCCACCGGCATTCCCACCACGCTCACCGCGCCCAGAATGGCGATGATCAGGCAGGCGACCACGATCAGATAGGGTGCATGAATGGCAAATCTGGACATGGCGGAACCTTAAGGCTTCGGCGACGGGCCGGTGGTCAGCGCAATCGCCTTGGGCTGAACCGGGTCGCCTTCCTTCAGCCCGGCGCGCGATCCCACCACCACCGAATCGCCTTCGTGAATTTCCTTGGAAAGGACTTCCACCCACTGCGCGTTTTCCAGGCCGGTGCGCACCGGCACGATAGCCACCTGTCCGGACGGCCGCACCACGAACACGCGCGTGGTGTTTCCCGATCCGTCCAAGGCTTCCACGGGCACTGAGAGCACGTGCTTGTGCTGCTCCGTAATCAGGTCTACCTCGGCGTACATTCCGGGAACCAGTTCCAGGTTCGGATTGGAAACATCCACCTCCGTCTTCATGGTTCGCGTGGATTCGTCCACTTTGTCCGCGAAACGCCTGACCAGCCCCGGAAAGGTTCGATGCAGCGCGGAGACGTTCACATCCACCGGCTCACCCAGGTGCACCAGCGGAACCGCGGATTCGGGCACCGGTAACTGCAGCCGCAGGAGACCGTTTTCAGACAGCCGGACCACCGGCATGGCCTGGGTTTGCGAAGACGTGCCCGCCTGAATCAGCGAGCCGGTGTTGGCGTACCTCTTGGTCACCACCCCGGTAAAAGGTGCCGTGATCCGCGCGTACTGATACAGGGTCTTGTACCGCGCCTGCTCGGCCTGCGCCACGCGGATGCGCTGCTCGCACGCGGTGACCCGCGACTTGGCCGCCGAAACCTGTGCTTCCGCCACCAGATCGCGCGAGTGGATCTCGTCCACCTGCTGCTCAGGGACCAGCCCGTGCTCGGTCTTCGAAACCTCCAGGATGCGCGTATAAGAGAGGTGCGCCATTTCATGCGCCGATTGGTCGCGCTGCAGTTCGTCGCGCGCCGCGGCCAGATCCGCGTTGGCCTCGTCGATGGCCGCCGCGGCGCGGGTCAGATCGTCCTGCATTTCGGGAATTTCCAGGGTCGCCAGCAATTTGCCCTGGGAGACGCGGTCGCCGATATCCACCTTGATTTCCCGAATGTAGCCCGACACTTTCGCCATCACATCGATCTCCTGATACGGCTCGAATTCCGCCGTCAGTTCCAGATCGCTCGAAAGATCGGTGCGTGTTGCGCCGGCCACGGCCACGGTGCGCATAGGCGGCGTCGCGGCGGCCTGCACGCTTCCGCCTCGCCCGCAGGAAGAAACCGCCAGCAAAAAGGGAACCGCCGCGGTTGCCATCAGGAGACGTCCGTTTTTTCGTAGCATTTGAGTCATCGCAAGATACCTATGGCGTAATCGAGATCGGCCCTCCGGCTCAGGTATTCATATTTGGCCGAAGCCGCCGCAATCTCCGCCGCGGTCTGGTCCAACTGCGCCTGGTTGATCTCCACAATGCTGCCTAGCGCATTGTCATAGCGCGCCTGGGCCAGTCGAAGCGCTTCGTTGGCCTCGGCCACCATCCGCGCGGTCACGTCCAGGCGCTGGAAGGCGTCGTTGGCGCTCAGCCAGGCCATCCGCACGTCGCGCGCAATCCGCACCGAGAGAGACTGGACGTCCTTATCCGCCGCCGCGGCGTGCGATTCGGCTTCCTCTCGCCGTGCCTTGAAAAGCCCGCCGTTCAACACCGGGATATTGATGTTGACACCAGCGGCGCTGTAGGTCTCGGGCAGACGGTCGTCCCGCACCGGCGCCACACCGCCCACCGCGGCGGCGCTCACGGTCGGGTTCCGCAATCTTTTCTCGGCTTGCGCAAAACTGGCCAGCGAATCGCGCTGGAACCGTAGCGCGCCCAAATCCGGCCTTTCCCGCAATGCGTCCGCAATCAACCCGTCCACATCCGGATTCAGAGCCGCCGGCAGCGGCTCATCCGCCAGCCCAAATGGCTGGTCGTCCTGGTAACCCATGGCGGCGGAAAGACGCGCGTGGCTGGCCCTGGCGTCGTTTTGCGCGCGAAACAAATCGAGTTCCGCCTGCGACAGGTTCACCTGCGCAAAGCTCACGTCAACGGTCGAACGCAGAGCGCTCTGCGCCAGCGCCGTCACCTGCCGCAGCGTGACGCGCCGCAGATCCAGAGTCGCCTGCGCCACGTTCAGAACCGACTCCGAAGCCAGCGCCTGGTAATATGCCTGCCGGACTTCCACCAGCACCTCTGCCCGCGTGTTAGTCACGTCTTGATTCCTGGAGGCGGTACGCAGTTTGGCGCTTTGCTCAAGGCTGGCCGTGCGCCCGAAATCGGTAAGTAACTGGCTTGCCACAATGCCGGTTGCCCCACGGTTGTAAATGCTCGAAGTAGTGACCGCTCCGGCCGATAACACCGAGTTATGTTCCGAACCAACTCCTGTAACATTACCCGAGAGGGTCGGATAATAAGCCGCGCGCACTTCCCGCTCGGCGAATCCGCTGGCTTCGGCTTCCAGGGCTGCCGCCGCGATCTGCGGATGGTTCCGCAGCGCCGTTTGCTCCGCCTGCGCCAGCGAAACCACGGGTGTCTGCGCCCACGCCAGCGCCCAGGAGATGGTGCCTCCAGCAAGTATGCGGACATATCCGGACTTCATCTGGCTGTTCCGACAGCCATTTTCAGAATCACCGTATCGTGAGCTTCGATCAGCCCATCTGTCACCAGTTCCATCAGAGACGGCAGAAGGCGCTCCACCTTTTTGGCGATCTCCACAAACTCGATGCGCAAGGGCATGTGGTATGCGGTATCGATTCCGCCTTCCTGCGTGTGAATGCGGTGGTGAGACCCGAAGCCGGCTTCCGGGCGGACCACGGTGGCCCCGGCCACGCCCTCTCGCAGAAGCAGCGAAAGTATCTCCCGGCTCAGGTAGTCGCTTCGGGAACTTGTATCTTCGTTCAGATGAATCGTGACCTTCTTAGCCAGGCCCGGTGACAGCATCCAATTCCTCTCCATGGCGCGTTCCCCAGATACGCGCTTGTTTTCATTCTTAGCACCGAACCCCCCGCCTTCCGCCTGATAATTCCCTGATGTCTTCCTGACGCGTCCGTCAGGAAAGTATCAGGAACCCGTCAGTTGCAGTTGGGGGCGGTGTGCCCCTATAAAGGATATGTGCACATCCTTGTGGTCGAGGACGAGCAGAAGATGGCGCAGGCTCTGCGCGAAGGGCTGGAGGCCGATGGCTACTCGGTCCGCGCCGCCTATACCGGCGAAGAAGGCGCCTACCTGATTCAGGCGCAGCCGTTCGATCTGGTGATCCTGGATGTCATGCTCCCAGGCCATGACGGGTTCGAAATTCTGGCCACCCTCCGGAAGCGCGGCACCCGAACGCCCGTGATGCTGCTCACCTCGCGCGACGCCGTGGAGGACCGCGTCCGCGGCCTGGATACCGGCGCCGACGATTACCTGGTGAAGCCCTTTGCCTTTCCCGAGCTGCTGGCCCGCACGCGCGCCCTGCTGCGCCGCGGCAAGCCCGATACCAACCCGCACTTCCGGCTCGCCGACCTCGAAATGGATGTGGCCCGCCGTTCGGTGGTCCGCAACGGCCAATCGCTCGATCTGACCGCCCGTGAGTTCGACCTGGTCGAGTACCTGTTCGAAAATCAGGGCAGGGTCGTCTCTCGGGAAATGCTGGCGCGCGATATCTGGCATGAGACCTCGCGGCAGACGCCGCTCGACAATGTCATCGATGCCCAAATGGTCCGCCTGCGCCGCAAGCTCGACGGCCAATTCGATCGCAAACTGCTGCACACCGTGCGAGGCGTCGGTTTCGTCTTGCGCGACGAAGACGCACCGTAATGCGCCGCCCGCGCCATCTGCGCACACGGCTGACCCTCTGGTACGTGTCGGTTCTCGCCGGCCTCCTGACCTTCGGATGGGCATGCACCTGCGCCCTGCTTTTTTTTCAACTGCGCAGCCAGCTCGACCGTTTCGCCATCGAGGAAATCGAAACCGTGGAAGGCCTGTTCTACTTCACCGCCGATGGCCAGCTTCACATTCGTGAGAATTATCACAACCACCCCGAATCGAAGGAGGTCATCGAGCGCTATGTGGAAGTGCTGGCGCCCGATGGCGCGGTGCTGTTCCGCAACGAGCGCTTGGGCAACCGCCCACTGGGCGGGACGCCGTTCTCTGGCGAGGGTGTCGGCGGGTACTCGGCCCGTTCGGCGCGCCTGGTGGATGGAACCCGCGTCCGGCTGGTCAGCAGGGTGCACGTGCTCGACGGACACCAGTTGCTGATCCGGCTGGCGCACAGCGAGGAAACGCTGTTTACCCGCCTGCGCGAGCTGATGGCGGCTTCGCTGGTGGTCCTGCCCATGATGCTGGCGGCCGCCGGGCTGGCCGGATATGGCCTGGCTCGGCGCGCCCTGAGTCCCATTGAGCAGATGGCGCGGCGGGCCCAGGAAATTACCCCGGAGAAGCTCGATGCGCGTCTGCCGAATGACCACGCCGATGATGAGCTGGGCCAGCTCGCACGCGTGTTCAACCAGACGTTGGCCCGCCTCGAACAGGCTTTCGAACAGCTTCGGCGCTTCACTTCCGACGCATCCCACGAGCTGCGGACGCCCCTGGCCATGATCCGCAGCGTGGGCGAGGTCGGCTTGCAGAAGGACGGCGCGCGCGCCGAATACCGCGACATCATCGGAAGCATGCTCGAGGAGGTCAACCGGCTGACCACCTTGATCGACAACCTGCTTACCATTTCCCGCGCCGATTCCGGCTCCATCCAGCTCCATCGCACCGTGGTTCCGGTGATGGCACTGGCGCGCGAGGCCGCCGCGCTTTTTGAGATCCTCCTGGAAGAAAAGGCCCAGCGTCTTTTCGTGGAAGGGGAAGAAGACGCGCAGGTCGAAGGGGACTATGTCTTCCTGCGGCAGGCGTTGGTCAATGTGATCCACAACGCGGTAAAGTATTCGCCGGTGGGAGAAACCATTCTCGTGCGTGTGCGCACTACCGCCAGCCAATTGGTGGTGGTGGAAATTCAGGACCATGGCCCCGGGATTCCCGTCGAGGATCAGCCGAAAATATTCAACCGGTTCTATCGCGTGGATAAGGCGCGCTGGCGCGAATCCGGCGGCGCCGGCTTAGGTCTTTCGATTGTGAAGTGGACTATCGAGGCTCATGGCGGCACCGTCACACTGGCCAGCGCGCCCAATCAGGGTTGCACATTCCGGATCAGTTTGCCGGCATCGCGTGTAGCGGCACAGGGTTCACCGATGGCGGGCCTCTTGGGGCAGGGAGGGTGCGGGGCATGAGCCTGATACACAGGCCCAAATAACAGATGGATTTATCGCAGGCATTGGACCGGTCACCAACGTCGGCCGCTCGACCCGTCGCCGGGCGACGCTTTCCCGCCGTGGTGTTGGAGGCGCTGGCGAGCGCGACGCGCCCTGGCGCGTTTCGATCTCGCCGCGCCGGTCGCCGCCTCCCGCCGCTCGATCGCGGCCGGGCGCCACGTTGGGGCGTGCCGCGCCCTCCCGCGTTCTCGCTGTCCGCGACGGTCGCCACCGCCCGCCGCTCGAATCGTCGCCGGGCGCCACGTGGGGTGCGCGCCGGGACGACGACCCACAACGCTTTCGCACTGCGGAGTTCGCTGGCGATCGGGCCCGCGACGGTCGCCAGCTCCCGCCGCTCGATCGTCGCCGGGCGTCACGTGGAGTGGGCGCCGGCTCGGCGCCCACGGCGTGCGACGTGTTTCGACGCGGATTTCACCGCCGGCGAGCGCGCCGCGTCCTCCCGCGTTCTCGCGGTCGATGAACGCGACAATCGGTCCCCGGCGGTCGCGACGCGCCCGCCGCTTGATCGTCGCCGGGCGCGCCACATCGACTGCGCGCCTGACGGCGACCCACGACGTGCGGCGCTTTCGCGTCGACGGACTTCGGTGGCGGCGAGCGCGCCGCGCCCTTCCGCGTTTTCCGGCCGAACGGACACGGCGATCGACCCGCGACGGTCGCCGCCTCCGCCGCGCGATCGTCGCCGGCGCCACGCGGATGCGCGCCGGGACGGCACCCCACGGCATGCGACGCTTTCCCGCCGCGGACTTCGCCGGCGAGCGCGACGCGCCCTGCGGCATTGCCCCGCCCGACGATCGATCGTCGCCGGGCGGCAACGTAGAGTGCGCGCCGGGACGGCGACCGACGAGATGTGACGCTTTCGCGCTTCGTTCGCCGGCGGCGAGCGCGAGGCGCCCTGGCGCGTCTTCCGGTTTGCGCCGCCCGGTTCGAAGGGGCGAGCAACGGGTGTTTGTCCGTCAAGGCGGCGTGGAGCGGACTTCACCGGGGTGATCTCCCAGAACGCCGTTTAACCGACCAATTGCGAGAGCGCTGGGGGGTGCGGGATCAATCTGAGCATTGTACGAGTCGCCGACGATCCGCCCGGAGGTGCAGGCGGCGTCTCAGCGAACGCCGCTTGCGGATGACCAC
>CAWDOH010000017.1:0-365385 GCA_963803725.1 Bryobacterales bacterium
CACTGGTAACCGCACCATGATGATGACCGTGCGTATTGAATTCTAGTGTGCCGCCCCGCTTTTAGCGCTTGCTTACGCGCGGCTCAGGGGCTGGTGGCTGGAGCCGCGACCGTGAGAAGCCGTGAAATAATCTAACCCGCGCAAGCTAATTCATGCGCCACCACTGCAAGTCCTGCGCCGGCAAGGGTGGGGCACGCTTCCTGAGGGAGTGGTTGTCAATTCCTGGCTGGGGACACGACACTAGCTCCGCGACCGCGAGGTCCGCTCCTTTGAAGACGCGCCGCAAACCATTGATTCTATTAGGCCGGCCACTCGCGTCTTCATCGCTTTTGGTGGCCCGCCGCGGGCCATAGGGCACTCCCTCACGGCCGTGGCTCCGATTCGATGTTGAGCCGCGCATGGTTGGCAGGCGGGCGAACCGGATCACGCGGTCGCAGACCTGGCTCCGCTTCCGGCAGCGGTCAGGCTCGTCACGGTATTGCCTTTCAGCTTCCGCGCCAGCCGATGGAATAGGCCGCGACTCGGGTCCGCAGCCCAACGGCATTCGGGCTTCTTTGAGTCTTCCGGTATTACCGCACGGACGCCCAGCCGAAGGGCAAACGGATTGGCGGTCTTCCGAGGAAAAATCGGAAGGTCCCAATGTCCAAGGCCCCAGACGCGGCCGCCGGGGCGACATCGGCCCGTCTCACTCGTACTTCAACGCGCGAATTGGATCGATCCGTGCCGCACGCCGTCCGGGTCCCACGGCCGCCAGAAACGCCACCGCCAGCAGCACCGCGGCGGCCGCGGCGAAGATTGCCGGGTCGTCCGACCGCACGCCGTACAACTCCGATCTGACGTACCGGCTCAGCCCCCACGCACCCGCCAGACCGATCGCGATCCCCACCACCGCCATCCCGCCGGCTTCCTTGAGCACCATGCGCAGGACATCGCCGGGCAGAGCGCCCAGCGCCACCCGGATGCCGATTTCGGGGGTGCGGCGGGTCACCGCATATGCCACCACGCCGTACAGGCCGATGGCCGCCAGCAGGGTGGCCAGCACTCCGAACGCCACCGAGAGCAGCGCAATCAGCCGGTCGGTGTAAATCGAATCCTGCACCACCAGGTCGAGCGGCTTCACCTTGCGCAGCGGCACATTGGGGTCGAGGCTGCGGGCCACCTGCCGCACCGTCCCGGCCAGGCCACCCGCGCTCTCCGCCCCGCGCACGTAGAAGGTGAGTTCCTCAGGCGTCTTCCATTGCGCGTAGGGTATGAAGAGGGTTTCCTTTTCGGCCTCCCGCACCTCCTTGTGGAAGTCCGCCACCACGCCTACAATTTCCATGTCCAGCACCGGCTTGTTGCTGCCGCCAAACATCATGCGGCGGCCCACTGGATCGCGTCCCGCGAAGTAGCGCCGGGCAAAGGCCTCGTTCACCACCACCACCTTGGGCGCAGCGGCGTTGTCGCGGTCGGTAAACTCGCGGCCCTCGCGCAGAGGCAGGCGCAGCGCCGCGCAAAAGCCGGGGCTGACCGCCAGCACGCCGGAACCGACGTATTCATCGGGTTTGGGACGATAGCCCTCCACGGTAATGTTGCCGCCGCGATTGTCACCCGAAAACGGCCCGCCCGCGGCCGACGCCACCGCCACCACGCCGGGAGAGGCCGCCAGACGCTCCTGGAAGTCCTTATAAAATGCCACCGCGTCCGCCACGTGCGGACGGCTCAGGGTGGCGTCCATGGAAAACATCAACAAGCGCTCGGTGTGGAATCCCAGGTCCACGTGCATCAGCCGCGCCAGGCTGGTGGAGAAGAGGCCGGCGCCCACCATCAGCAGTAGCGAAAGCGCCATCTGCGCGGTCACCACAGCCTTGCGGAAGCGCGCCGTCCCGGTGGCTGAAGCTACGCTGGTAGCCTGATTCTTGAGCGTCTCTGCCACATCCGGCCGCGTGGACTGCCACGCGGGGGCCAGCGCAAACAGCAACCCGCCGGCCAGCGCCAACCCGAATGCAAAACCCATGAGGCGCCAATCCAGATCGGCCGTGAGCCACTGGCTGGCGGCATCGCCGGGCAGCAGGCGCACCAGCCCCTCAATGCTCCAGCCGGCCACAATCAGCGCCAGCGCCCCGCCGGCCGCGGAAAGCAGCAGCCCTTCCATCAGAAGCTGCTTCATCAGCGCCCAGCGGCTGGCTCCCATGGCCAGACGGATGGCAATCTCCTTCTGCCGCCCGGAAGCCCGCGCCAGCATCAGGCTGGCCAGGTTGGCGCAGGCAATCAGCAGCACCAGCCCCGCCATGGCCATCAGGGCCACCAACGGCTTCTCCCACTCACGGCGCAGGGTGTTGATGCCCTGGGCGGCGGGCATCAGTTGGGCGCGATGGTTGAGGAACTCGTCGCGGTCCTTGGCGTCCGACATTCCCTTCCTGCCAGCCAGCTCCGATTCCAGAATCGCATGGTAGACCGAGTCGGTGGCGGCCTGCGCGCGCGCCAGAGTGTAGCCCGGTTTGAGCCGCGCAATCAGGTTCAACCACCGCGTGCTGCGGTCCTCCAGGGCGTCGAAGGTCGGGGTGATGGAATGCTTCATGCTCAGCGGAACGTAGAGGTCCGGCGCGGAGCCGGGCATAATCCCGTGAAATCCGGGCGCCGCCACTCCGATCACCACCATGGGCTGACCGTTCAACGTCACCGTCTGGTTCAAAATGTCGCCGGGCGCGCCCAATCGCGTGGACCAGAAGGCATGGCTCAGCACCACCACGGGGTGCGCGCCGGCGGCACCATCGTCATCGGCTGTGAGGGGCCGCCCGACTGCCGCCCCCACGCCCAGCACCTGGAAGAAATTGCCCGAGACAGTTTCGGCGGTGGCCGGCTCAGCGTTGCCGCGATAGGTCATGGTCACGCGCCCGCTCATGCGGGCCACCAGGCCGGTGAAGGCCGTGTCGCGGTCCCGCAAATCCCGGTACATGGGATACGAAAACACCGACTCGTAGTTATCGCTGCTGCTGGTTCCGGGCGCGTCGTAATGGGTGTGCAACAGCATCAGCCGCTCCGGATCATGCACCGGCAGCGACCGCAGCAGCACCTGGTCGAGCAGCGAGAAAATCGCTGTGTTGGCCCCCACTCCCAGCGCCAGCGATGCCACAGCAACGGTGGTGAACATAGGGCTGTGGCGCAGCGTGCGGATCGAAAACCGCAGATCTCTCCACATAACCAGAAACAAGGTGCACGCCGGCAGCCGCGCTAACCTCAAGTGCGCCCGCGCCGCCGCCTCGCCAGGCTGTGCGCTTTTGGGATCGGGTGTCCGGCCGGAAGACTACCGGTAGCGGCCCCGCAGCCCGTTCCAGCGCACCAGCACGGGGTCCGCCAGGAAGGCCGCCGCGCCGCGCCGCAGGCTGACGGTGGTGCCCGGCACGTCGTTCCAGTGCACTGCCACTTCAATCGCCCGGTAGCCCAATTGATGGGCGATGAACAGCACCTCTACATCGAAGCCGAACCCGTCCAGGCGCTGGCGCCGGAATATCTCTCGCGCCGCCTGTCCTTCGAAAAGCTTGAAGCCGCACTGGGTATCCCGAAACGGCAGGCCCGTAACCACCCGCATGATAATGTTGAAGGCGCGCCCGGCGGCTTCGCGAAAAAAGGGCTGGTGCACGCCCACCAGCGATCGATCCACCGCCCGCGACCCAATGGCTACCTGCGCCTGTTCGCGCGCCGCCGCCTCCCACAGCCGGTCCAGGTCGCCGATGGGCGCGGAGAGATCCGCGTCGGTGACCAGCACCCAATCGCCGCGCGACTCCAGCACCCCGTGCTTGACTGAGTAGCCCTTACCCCGATTGCCTGGATTTTTGACCACCCGCGCGCCCGCGGTCCGCGCGATCTCCCCGGTGCGGTCAGCCGAGCCGTCATCCACCACTACGATTTCGGCGAATTCCCAGGAAGTTCTCGCGAGATACTCGCGGATCGACTCCAACGCTCGCGGAAGCCGTTTCTCTTCGTTATAGGCGGGAATGGTGATGGAAATAGATCGTCGCAAAGAAGCTTTATCATAGCGTGCCGCGCAGCCGGATCGCTGCCCTAAGCCCGTCTGTTATTCTTCAGCGGGATAAGCAGGCGGCCCGTATCGACCACCTCGCGGGTCTTTACGGCATCCCGGTACGGAAGCCATACACATCCACCGTCCGCAACGAAGACGCCCGTGCGGGGCACGTTGAACCTAAATCCGGCAGTTAGCCAGCCGCCCCGCCTCGTAGGGCCATTGGGGCCACCAATTTCCAACTGCGGCGCAGATCACCTTCCAGGTCACAAGCGGTTTATCTGCAACTGGTTGCAGCGCACGGCCGCTGCCCGCTCCGCGAGGCTGCAACCGCCGGATTTAGGTTGAAGAATCTACCCGCATAGAACTCCGCAACCTGGTCGCGAGCCTCGGAACGAACGCGGAGAAAACAAGAGAAAAACCGCGGAAAAACACCGAGGACGAAAGGAGGCAAGCTGCTGGAGGGCTGAGCCGCCTGAGTACGGCGCCGGCTACTCGCTGGCGCGGCGCGTTTTGCCATTCTGCAGGAGCACGTCGCGGACTTTCTCGATAAGCGCGGCGGGGGTGAAGGGCTTCTGCAGGAAGGCAACCTCGCGGGTCAGGATGCCGCTGTTGACCACGGCGCTATCGGTGTAGCCGGACATGTAGAGCACCTTCAGGTCCGGCCTGTCGTGCACCATCTGCTCGGCCAACTCGCGGCCACTGACTTTGGGCATCACCACATCGGTAATCAGCAGGTGAATCACGCCGCGGTGTCTTTCGGCGATGCGCCGCGCCTGTACCGGGCTGGCCGCGTCCAGGACTTTGTATCCGTGCCGTTCCAGGGTTTCACGAACCAGCGACCGCACCATGTCGTCATCCTCCACCAGGAGAATGGTCTCGCTGCCCCGCCACGCCTTGGACTCGGAGCTTTCGGCCTCCAGGGCCACCGGCTGATCGATGCGCGGGAGGTAGACCTTGAACGAAGTGCCGTGCCCCGGTTCGCTGTACACGGCAATACTGCCGCCGCTCTGTTTGACGATGCCGAAAACCGTGGAAAGCCCCAGGCCCGTACCGCGTCCGACGCCTTTGGTGGTGAAAAAGGGTTCGAAGAGCCGCGCCTGGGTGGCCGCGTCCATGCCGGAGCCATTGTCGCTCACGGCCAGCAAAACGTAAGAACCGGGCTTCACGGAGATGTGGCGGCCGACATACAACTCGTCAAGGTCGATGTTGGCGGTTTCAATGGTCACCCATCCGCCCCGGGGCATGGCATCGCGCGAATTGACCACCAGGTTCATGAGCACCTGCTCGATCTGGCTGGGGTCGGCGCTGACGCTGCCAAGGTCGCGACCCAGTTCCAGGCGCAACTCAACATCCTCGCCGATCAACCTTTGGAGCATGATGCTCAGGCCGGTGACCAGGCGGTTGAGGTCCAGCACCTTGGGCTGGAGCACCTGGCGGCGGCTGAAAGCCAGCAGTTGCCGGGTCAGCGCGGCGGCGCGCTCTCCGGCCTTCATGATCTGCTCCACGAAGATGCGGTTGGAATCGCCAGGGCTCAGATGGTTTAGCAAAAGCTGGCTATAGCCGGTAATGATGGTCAGCAGATTATTGAAATCGTGCGCCACCCCGCCGGCCAGCAAGCCCACGGCTTCCATTTTCTGGGACTGCCGCAGTTGCTCCTCCAACTCGCGCCGGCCGCTGATATCGAGGAGGATGGCCAGCCGGGCGTCCTGTCCGCCATAGACGATCTCGTGAACCGCCATCTCGACATCGATCAGCCGCCCGCCCTTGCTGCAGTGCCGCCAGGTGCAGGCGGTAGCACGCTCCGGCTGTTGGAGCCATTCGGTAAAACGCTGCGCCTCCTCCATGCCTTGCACACTGGCCAGCGGCATGTTGCGGAATTCTTCAGCCGTGAACCCGTACAGGCTGGTAGCTGCGGCATTGGCTTCGAGAATATTGAGGCTAACGGGGTCGAAAACCCACATCGGTTGCGGGTTTTCCTGGAACAGCAGGCGAAACTTCTTATCCTTATCCCTTAAGAGCCTTTTGGCCGGCATCGTCTTTGACCCGCTGTTCACGTGCTGGATGCGGTGTCCTCAAAGTGCATCACCCCAACTAAGCCAACTATAGCGATCTGATGACCCCGGACTCAACCTCGCTGAGGCAGGCCTTGGGCGTTTCCTAACAAAATTGGGTTGAAATGTATGGCCCAATGCATTGGCTCGGCGAGCGAAGAGACATTGTAGCGCGTGGGGGTGCCTCGCAGGGTGCGGATCAGTCCCTTTGGGTAGGAAGCGGGCGTTCGCGCGCGAGGCGTTGTTCCCGGCGCAAGTCCAGAATCAAGGTCATCACCAGATGTTCAATGGCATCCCGCACTTCGCAATGCTCGGGAAATTTCAGGAAAATCGGATCGGGAACATCCCATTCGCAATACTTTGACCCGGGGATCGGCGGAAGCTCCATCCCGCTCATGTTGATTACCAGGTCGAATTGCGAACGGCCCAGGTGGCGCAGGCTCTTGGGGAACTGATCGCGCAGGTCAATGCCCTTGGCATCCATGGCCCGGATGGTATCGGAAGCGATGTTCATGGCCGGCGACAACCCGGCGCTGGCCGGCACCATCACGTCGCTGCCGTACATGCGAGCGAAGGCTTCGGCCATCTGGCTGCGGCAGGAGTTGCCCAGGCACACGAAAAGGACCCGCTTAGGCTGGCTCACAATTTCTCCAGGAACAACTCGTGGACGCGCAGATCGCCGGTCAGCTCGGGGTGGAAGGTGGCCACCAGGTGGCGGCCCTGCTCCACCAGCACGGGGTCGCCCCGATAGCGCGCCAGCACCTTACCACCCTGGCCCACGCGGCGGATGATGGGTGCGCGGATGAACACCGCTTCCAGTTTGCCGGGGGCGGTGCGCCGTTCGAAGTCCGGGTCGGGCGAAATTTCGGTGACACGGCTATCGATCTGCCGCCCGTAGGCGTTGCGCTCCACGCCGATATCGATGAGTCCAAGGCTCTCCTGCGCCGGGCTGGAGACTTCGCGGGCCATCAGAATGGCGCCCGCGCAGGTGCCGAATAAGGGCTTGCGGCGGCCAAATTCGCCTAGCGCCTCCACCAAACCATCGTAGTGCATCAGCTTGAGCATGGTGGTGCTCTCGCCGCCAGGCAGAACCAGGCCGTCGATCGCGGCAAGCTGCTCGCGCTCGCGCACCAGCACCGGCTCCGCTCCGGCCCGCTCCAGCGCCGCCGCGTGCGCCGCGAAATCTCCCTGGAGCGCCAGGACACCGACCTTTTTCACTTACCAGCCTCGGGTTTGCAATAGCTCGGATTCCTGCATCTTGGAGACGTCCAGGCCGGGCATGGCATCGCCCAGTTCGCGGCTGGCCTCCAGCAGTTTCTCGGGACTATTGAAGTTCTTGGCCGCTTTGACGATCGCGCAGGCGCGAGCCGAGGGGTCCGAAGACTTGAAGATGCCCGATCCGACAAACACCGCCTCCGCGCCCAGTTGCATGACCAGCGCGGCGTCGGCCGGGGTGGCGATGCCGCCGGCAGAGAAATTGGGCACCGGCAGTTTGCCTTCCCGCGCCACCCACTCCACCAGTTCCAGGGGCGCCTGCAAATTCTTGGCCTCGTGCAGCAGTTCTTCCTTGCCCAGGATGGTGAGGTGCTTCATCTCTCTCACGATGGTGCGGATATGGCGCACGGCCTCCACGATATTGCCGGAGCCGGCTTCGCCTTTGGTGCGAATCATGGCTGCGCCCTCGGCGATCCGGCGCAGGGCCTCGCCCAGGTTGCGCGCGCCGCAGACGAATGGAATACGAAAATCGGTCTTATCGATGTGGTGCTCCTCGTCGGCCGGCGTCAGCACTTCGCTCTCGTCGATATAATCCACGCCCAACGCTTCCAGGATGCGGGCCTCCATGAAGTGGCCGATGCGCGCCTTGGCCATGACCGGAATAGTGACGGTGCGCATGATCTCTTCCATCTTGGAAATGCTGGCCATGCGGGCTACGCCGCCCTCTTTACGGATATCGGCCGGGACGCGCTCCAGAGCCATCACCGCCGAGGCGCCGGCGTCTTCGGCGATTTTGGCCTGATCGGCATTGGTGACGTCCATGATGACGCCGCCCTTGAGCATCTCGGCCAGGCCCACCTTCACGCGAAACTGTTCGCTCTTCAATTCAAACATCGTCGGAATCCTCCAGTCTTCTCACGTTCACGATCGGCCGCCGAGTCCTTCCATCGCGGCCTTTCATACCATGGCCGGCACGGGATTGTGGCTACGCGCGGCACTCTCCAGTTCGGCGGCCACAATCCGCCCCAAGATGGCCAGGCCGGCGCGGATCTGCTCCGGCGTAGGCCCGGCGAAACTCAATCGCAGCGCGCTGCGCTCCTGGCGCGCCACGGCGAAATAGCGGCCCGGCAGATAGGCGATGCCCTCCTCACGCGCGCGAGGCAGCAATTCGGCGGCGTCCACCGGGTCGGGCAGGCGCACCCATACGTTCATGCCGCCTTCGGGCCGCGTCCAGCGCGTGCCGGCCGGCAATTTCTGGCAGCCTTCGAGCGTCGCGGTGAGCCGCTCGGCGCCGGCTTTGAGGACGTGCGCGCGGTGCGCTTCCAGCTTTCCCGATTGGGCAAATTCCAGCAAGACCGCCTGCGAAAGCTGATCGGTGTGCAGATCCGAGGCTTCCTTGGCCTGCCGCAGGCGGCCGATGAGCGCCTTGGGACCCACGGCCCAGCCCACCCGCAACCCCGGAAAGCTGACCTTCGAAAAACTGCGCAGGAGCACCGTGCCGCCGCTGGCATCCAATTGTTTGATGGCCGGCAGGGGTTCGCCCCAATAGCGCAGCTCGCCGTAGGCATCGTTTTCGACTACCGGGACGCCGGCTGCGCGGGCGGCTTCCAGAAGCCCCTGGCGGGTGGCCAGCGGCAGGGTCAACCCGGTGGGGTTTTGAAAATTGGGGGTGACCACCAGGAATCGTGGTCTCTCGCGCTCCAGCACGCGGGCAAGCTGAGGCAAATCGATGCCATCGCCCGTCAGCGGAATGGCCACCAGCCGCGCGCCCATGCCGGCCAACAGATTTTTCAAGCCGGTGTAGACAGGGTCCTCGACTGCCACGGCATCGCCGGGCCGCAACAGCACGCGGCCAATCAGGTCCAGCGCCTGCTGGCAGCCATTGGTGACGATCAAGTCGTCGTCGGGGCCGGCCAAGCCCTGGGTGCGCGCACCTGCTAATAGGTACTGCCGCAACGGTTCGTAGCCGCTGGGCGACCCGAGCTGCAGGATATCGGCCAGGTCGCGGCGGGCCATTACGGCGGCGCAACTGGCGCGGAAATCGTCCAGGGGAAACAAGTCGCGCGACGGCCGCGACGTTGCGAAACTCACGGTTTCGCGGTCCTGTCCGCCGGCTTGAAACGCCTGCGGCGCATTGCCGGATTCCAGCAGGGCGGCCCAGTCTACCCCCGCAGGCGCCGGCCGCTGGCCGGTCACGAAGCTGCCGCGGCCCACCTGGCCGCTGATCAGGCCGTCGGTTTCCAGCAAATCGTAAGCTGCGGAGACGGTGGTCCGGTTCAGTCCAAGCAGGCCAGCCAATTCCCGAGTGGCGGGCAGCCGCTCGCCGTTTTCCAGCTCGCCAGAGCGAATCCGCCCGGCAATTGCTTCGTAGAGCTGCCGGTAAAGGGGGATGGCGGAGTCATGGCGCAGATTGGGCTGAAACTCCATCAGCCATAGAATACCATATTGGACTGGCAAATTTGCCCCGGATGAGATAGACTGCCAGAGAGTTCATCTCTTACTTGCGTGACGAGGACCATGGCAGGCGGGTTTTCTGTTGACATGGAAAGGCAATTACCCTAATCTCTATGGTGATAGTAGTGATTATGCATTCCGACATTGCCAATGCCCCCATCCGCCGCCCCCGTATCCAGTCCCGTGCGCTCCTCCGCATTTGTTGTTGCCGCTAAGACGCGGCCGTACCTGCTGTTCCCTGTAGAGTTTCCTTTCTGAGTGGTTTGCCCCCGTCAGCCAGGCCCACCGGACAAAACAAGGAGGAAGTATGAACTACCGTGACCTGATCTTTCGCGGCTTCCTGCCGGCGCTTCTGCTTCTCGGAGCGCCGCGGGCTTCCAGCCAGACCATGACCACCGGCGACGTCACCGGCGTGGTGACCGACCAGAGCGGGGCAGTGGTGCCCGCCGCCGCGGTGACCATTAAGTATGCGGATACCAATGAGGCCTTGTCCACCGTGACCAACGGCACCGGGCAGTATCGCTTTCCGCTCCTGAAGCCGGGGGCGTACTCGATTTCGGCGCAGACGGCGGATCTGAAGTCGGAGGTATTCCAGTTCTCGCTACTGGTGGGGCAGGAGCGGGCGGTCAACCTGGTGGTGATTGTCCAGGGCACCGGACAGACTATCCAGGTTCGAACCGAAGGGGCCCTGGTGGAGACGGAGAACGCCAACCAGGCGACCTCCTACGGAGAGCGGCAGGTGGCCAACCTGCCGGTGAACGGCGGCGATATCACCAACTTCGCCTTCACCACGCCGGGGCTGAAGTTGAATGTGGGCGGCGGGAACAATAATTTCAACGCCAACGGGTTGCCCTTGAATTCCGGCCTATACACCCTCAACGGGGCCGATATTACCGAGCCGTATAACAACAACAATAAGTCCGGACCCAGCAACAACACCCTGGGCGCCAATGAAATCTCGGAGGCGGCGGTGATTCTCAACGCCTTCAGCGCGCAGTACGGGCGCATGGCGGGTATGCAGGTGAACTTTGTGACCAAGGCCGGGACTAATAACTTCCACGGCGACCTGATGGAGAGTTACAACGATGCCATTTTGAACGCCAACGACTTTTTCAATAACGCCGACGGCACCCCGCGCGGCCGCTCAGTGGCCAACCAGTACGCCGCGGCGCTGGGCGGCCCGATCCTCAAGAATAAGACGGTATTCTTCGTCAACACCGAAGGATTGCGGTATGCCCTGCCTTCCTCGGGTGTGGTTTCGGTTCCCTCGCCGCAGTTTGAGCAATACACCCTGGCGCACGTGCCGGCTGCCTCCGTGCCGCTCTACCAGGACATCTTCAACCTCTATAACAACGCCCCCGGCATCAACCGCGCAGTCCCTGTCACCAATGGCCCCGGCACGTTGCAGGATGGCAACGGCAACCTGGGCTGCGGCCACCAGAAGACCTTCCCCGGCACTTATGTGAGCGGGTCCAGCGGGCCGCAATTCGGCGTGAATGTCCCCTGCGCCCTGGCATTTGGAACCAACACATCCAGCGTCAACACGGAGACCTTTGTCTCCGGGCGCATCGACCACGATATCAGCGCCAAACAGCGCATTTACTTCCGCATCAGCGACGATTGGGGCCTGCA
This sequence comes from Bryobacterales bacterium, assembly GCA_963803725.1. GTDB lineage: Bacteria > Acidobacteriota > Terriglobia > Bryobacterales > Bryobacteraceae > JOPF133. Next base: position 11,359 of record CAWDOH010000017.1, read on the forward strand.
GTCCACCACCACCAGTCCGCTCAACCCGATCTTGAACACGCAGAGTTTTCAGCCGTGGATCATCCCGCAGATCAATCACACATACGTCATTACCTCGCGGCTGGTGAATAACTTTGTGGTCAGCGGCAATTGGTACTCCGCGGTCTTCGGAGTGCCCAACTTCCAGAAGGCGCTGGCGCTGGTTCCGGCGGGCATCACCATCAGCGATGGCGGCGCCAATGGCGGCGGCTTCGCGGCCATCAGTCCCGCGTTGCCTACCGGCCGGCGCGGCCAGCAGATCCAGGTGATCGACGACCTGTCGTGGAATCACGGCCGTCACACCGTGCAAGTGGGAATCAATCTGCGCTCGAACCGCGTCACCGACACCAGCATCGCCAGCGGATCGCTGGTCGGCGCATACACCTTCACCGACATAACCGATTTCGCCGTCGGCGAAGTGAACAGCACCAACACGGGGAGTAAGTTCACTCAGTCGTTCCCCTTGCTTGAAGCCGCCCACATCCGCCTCCACTCCTTGAATCTCTACGCGCAGGATGAATGGAGCGTCAGTAAGAACGTGAAGCTGACTTACGGCATCCGCTTCGAGCAAAACGGCAACCCCTCCTGCCTGGAGAACTGCTTTTCGCAATTCAACGCCCCATTTGTGGGTTCCGGTTACCAGGCGGGCGCTGGCGTGGCTTACAACGCCAGTATCAAGACCGGGCTGAGCGACGCCTTTCCAAGTACGGAAGGTTTCATTCCGGAGCCGCGCTTCGGAATCGTGTATGCACCGTTCGGCGCCGGCAAGACCGTCGTCCGCGGCGGCGTCGGCCTGTTTGCCAATTCCCCCTTGGGCAACATCGCCGCCAGCGTCTTCGGCAATTCCCCCAACAAATTCAGCCCCACGGTGAGCTTTGGAACGGTCGGCCTGACTACCGATCCGGCCAGCGCGGCATCGGCCGCCATGCTGTCCAACCAGGTGTTTCAGCAGGGGTTCGCCCAGGGCTACACGCTCGCCCAGTTCCAGGCGGCGCTGGGAAAAGTCCCGTTCGCCACACCCACTTTTTACCAGACGCCCGACGACTTCAAAACCATCAAAGTGGTCGAGTGGAGTTTCGAAGTCCAGCAGCCTCTGGGCGCCTATAACGTCCTGGCCCTCACTTACTCCGGCAATCACGGGTACGATGAGCCCGAGACCAACGCCGACGTCAACGCGTACATCGGAACCCCCAGCCGCTATCCCAACGGCTATTCCGGCCTGCCCACCGCCATTCCCGACCCGCGCTTCTCCAAGGTAACCGAACTGCTGCAATCGGGCTATTCCAACTACGACGGACTTACTGCGCAACTGCGCCATGCGTTCCGCCTCGGATTCCAGGGGGAGGCGAGTTACACCTGGAGCCACGCGCTGCAGCTAGGCACGGTGTATAACCCTTACAACCTGAACTTCGGTTACGGCAACACCAGCTTCGATACGCGCAGCAATCTGACCGGCGACCTGGTGTGGAACGACAATGTTTACCAGCCCGTGACTCAATAAAGACAGGGATGTCGAAGTAAGGGGCTGGACAAATCGTTTAGCTTATGTCATCTTCAAATGGATGCAAGCGCCCAACCGCGGTGGCTCCTCAGATCGCGAGAAGGATCTCGAACGGAGAGTCGAGTCTCTGGAGACGCAGTTGAAGTGCGCGCTGGCGGAGAACGAGCGCCTGCGAAAGGAACTGGAAGAAGCGCTCCGTGCCAACAAACGAAGTGCCGCGCCGTTTTCCAAGGGGGAACCCAAGAGTAACCCCAAGCCGCCAGGACGTAAGCCTGGGGCGGCATACGGAGCGCGAGCTACGCGACCCGTCCCCAAACGGGTGGATGAGCAAATCCACGTGCCACTTCCGCCGCGCTGCCAGCACTGTCAAGGTCCGATCATCCTGAAGAACACCCAACCTCAGTACCAAGAAGACATCGTGCGGATGACCATCGTCCGCCGCTTTGATGTGGAGGTGGGGACTTGTGCCTGCTGCGGACGGCAAGCGCAAGGCCGGCATCCGTTGCAGACCTCCGATTCGCTCCGCGTTGGGGAAGTGCAAGTCGGACCAGAGGCCTTGTCGATGGCGGCAGTGCTCAACAAAGAATTGGGGTTGTCGCACGAGCGGACGGCGCGGGTGCTGGAACTGGGCTATGGGTTGAAGTGGAGCCGGAGCGGGGTCTGCCGGGCTTTGGAGCGATTGGGGAATCTGGCGGCGCCTACTTACCAGCAACTGCGAAGCGCGCTGCGGCAAAGCCCGGTGGTGTGGCTGGACGACACGGGCTGGAGAGTGGGCGCACGTCCCCAGAATCTGCGGGTTTTGTTGAGCCAGCAGGTCACCGTTTACGTGATTGAACCGCATCGCGGATATGCGGAAGCGGCGGCGATTCTGGGAGAGGACTACGCCGGTTTCCTGGTGCATGACGGAGCGCGTTGTTTCTATGGTTTTGAGCAGGCGTTTCATCAGAGTTGCCTGGAACACCTGATCCGGCGGTGTCGCGAGATGATCCAGGTGGCTTCCGTAGCGGCCGCCCAATTCCCGATGGCAGTCAAAACGCTGCTGCAGGAGAGTCTCCGGTTGCGGGATCGCTACCAAGGGGGCGCGGTTTCTCGCCATGGTTTAGCGGTGGCCACCGGGCGGCTGGAAGCCCGGATGGACCGCTTATTGGATCAGCACTTTTCTTGCCCAGACAACCAACGGTTGGCCAAACACCTATGCCACGAGCAGCCGCACTTGTTCACCTTTCTGCGCTGTCCTGGCTTGCATGCCACCAACAACTTCGCCGAGCGGGCGATCCGGCTGATGGCGATGGCACGCAAGACCTGGGGTGGTAATCGGACGGAGAACGGAGCCCGCACACAGCAGATTCTGGCCAGCGTTTTGCGTACTTGCTGGCAGCAGGGAAAAGATGCTTTTGGTCAGTTGGTGAAGTTATTACGTTCCGCTTGTCCGATCTTGCTGGAGATCGTTCCCGCCGGGCCATCACCCTGACTTGCCCTAACAACCATTCGGCTCCCTCCACTCGCTTCGGCCCCGTCGCAACCGCAAAACTTCAAAATCAATCGAACGCGACCGTCCACGCCTACGCCAACGTGTGCCTCACCGCGTGGTAAACATTCTCTGTGGAACTCGCCGCGTCTTCGCCAGCGAGTGCTGCAGGCCGCGTTGGGCGGATGGACCGCCGGTGTGAAGCTCTACGCCTATAGCGGCCGGCCTTTCACAGCCACCAACAGCCAGATTCCGGGGCTGCTCTCCAGCACCTTCGGCGGCACCGTCCTGGCGGATCTGTTGACTCCCAGCCTGCTGGGGATCCACTGCACCAACGTCAACGCGCGGTGCTTCGCATCGACCTCGTTCGCGGCCTCTTCCGCCACCGCCGCCAATCCTAATCTGCAGAGTGACTTCGGCAACATTCCGCCGAACAGCTTCTGGGGGCCGGGCTTCTTCAACATCGCCACGCAACTTACCAAGACCATTCCGATTCGCGAACGCATGAATTTCCAGATCGGCGCCAGCGCCTTCAACGTGCTGAACCACCCCAGCTTCGCGGTGCCTAACAGCAACGTCACCTCGGGATCGTTCGGCCTGATCACCAGCACGGTCAGCTCGCCCACCAGTATCTACGGAACCGGGCAGGGCGCCATTGTCTCCGGCCGCGTGCTGGTGGTGTTGGCTAAGTTCAACTTCTAACCGCGGCCAGAAAAGGAGCTGCCATGCGACCAACTGCCATGCGACGAATAGGTTTTGTCTTACTGCTTGCCGGCACGCTGCCGGCGCAAACGCACACGGCTAAAGTGACCCTGGAGGACCTGGTATCCGGGGAGGGGGGCGGCCGCGGCGGACGGGGCGGTTTGCTGCTCACGCCGGATGGCCGGAACTTCACCGCCGGCCGGGGCGCGCAGATCATGCTAACGCCGGTGGAAGGCGGCGCGCCGGCGGCCTTCGCATCGGTTCCGGGGCAGAAATCGGAGCTGAACTGGTCGCCCGATGGCAAGCAACTGGCGTTCGTCAGCCAGGGCGCCATTTGGGTGGTGGCGGCAGGCGGCCAGCAAGCCCGGCGGCTCTCGGAGGGCAAAGCCGGTCCGGGCGATCCGCGCGGCGCCACGGATCACTTTCCACGTTGGAATCCCAAGGGCAAATGGATTCTCTACGAGTCCGGGCGGAGCGGCCAGAACCAACTGTACGTGGCGAGCGAGGATGGCCAAACCACTAATCTGCTGGCCGCCACCGAGCTTTACACGGGAACGGACCGCCTGGGCAGCTCTGGCGGGCAGGGGGACGATGCGGTCTCCTCGGATCGCTTCGATCCCGCTCCGGCCTGGTCGCCGGACGGCACACGCATCAAGTACACCGAGCGGTCGCGCGAATTCTTCTCCGGCAAGCTCAAGGTGCTGTCGTTCGACGCTGCTACCGGCCGGGCCACCGGATCCACCACGCTCTACACCGCCAGGAACGACCGCGGCGGCGCCTGGGTCGTGAACACGGCTGTCTGGTCGCCCGACAGCAAGACGCTGGCGGTGATTTTGCAGGAAAGCGGATGGGACAAGGTTTACCTGCTGCCCGCGGCGGGAGGGAAACCGAAACCGCTGACGCACGGCGCCTGGGAGGACGAGACCCCGGTCTATTCGCCCGACGGCCGCTTCCTGGCGATTGTCTCCAATCGCGACAACCCCGAAGAACGGCACATCTGGATCGTGCCTGCGAACGGCGGCACTGCGCGGCGGCTCACCCGGCTCGGGACCGGCATCGAAGGCGGGCCGGTATGGTCGCGCGATGGCAAGACGATTTACTTCTCTTATGGCACGCCGCTACGCCCGCCCGTGCATTATGCCGCACTGGTGGATGGCAGCCAGGCGGCGCGGCCCTTCGAACCGCCGGAGCCATCGCGGTTCGAACGGGAAGGGCTGGCGGCTGCGGAGGTGGTGCATTTCAAGAGCAAGGACGGCCTGACGATTGCCGGAATCCTGCATCGCCCGCTGGGATTTCACCCCGGCACCCGGTACCCCGCGGTGATTTGGGCGCATGGGGGCCGGAAGGCCAGGACACGGTAGCATATGCGACGTGGCCGCTCTTCCTGGCGCAGGAGGGCTACGTGGTGTTGCAGCCGAATTTCCGCGGCAGCACCGGTTACGGGGAGAAGTTCCGTAACCTGAATGTGGAGGATTCGGGCGGCGGTGAGATCGACGATTGCGGCGCCGCGGCGAAATTTCTGGCCAACCAGGGGCTTGCCGATCCCAAGCGGATCGCCATCGGAGGCGGCAGCCACGGCGGCACAGTGGTGGCCAACGCCGTGACCAAACTGCCCACCGTGTTTGCGGCCGCCCTGGAACTGTACGGCGTGGTGGACCGCGCGTTGTTCCTGCAGTACACCAACCGCAACTCCCGGATCCGTTGGGAAACCAAGATGGGCGGCACGCCCGAGCAGAAGCCGGCGGTTTATCGCAAGGCCAACATCCTGCCCGATGTCGACCGCATCCAGACGCCCCTGCTGATTATGCATGGAGAGGAAGACCCGCAGGTGCCGCCTCAGGAATCGCAGGAGTTCGTGGCGGCGCTCAAGAAAGCCGGCAAGACGTTCGCGTATTTCACCTACCCGGGCGAGGGCCACGGAATCAGCCAGCGCGACCACCGCCTGGACGCCTGGCGGAAGCAGCTTGCCTTCCTGCAGAAATATCTGGGCGGGCAGGAAGATCGCGGTTCGGCTTCCGGCCCAGGGGGGCCGGGGAAATAATCCGCCGGGAGGGAGGTGCCTCTCTTACTCGGGATCGGGTTACAGGCGCCTCCGCCACGGGTGCAAGCTGGCGCCTCGGGTATGGCGGGCACCTCGGCCAATGGCAGGTGCCTCGGGCTGAAGCAGGTGGCCTCGGCTAAGTCGCAGCTTCCGATATGAGGGACGCGATCCGGCGGGTAGCTCTACCGCGGCTCCAGGCGCAGCTTGTACTCTCCGGCGGAATGGTCCAGCACCGGCCATACCTGCACGTAATACTTCTGCCCGGCCTCCACGGCCACACTGTAATGCAGGGACGCGCCGCGGCCTTTGGCATCCGGGGCGAAGCCCATGGTGCGCTGGTCCGGTCCAAATACGGTCAGGCCAGGCACGAAGGTGGGGGTATCGTTCTCCAGGTCGATGTCCACGGTCCCGGAACGGTCCGCGAGGAAGGAGTAGAAATCCTGGTCCTTTGCGTCCATAATATTCGCCTGGATGGTGCCGGCTGCCGGGATGGGGCTCGCGTGGAAGATGTCGTCGTTGGGCTCGTAGGCGTCGAACGCTTTCAGCGCCTTGAGGCTGAGCAGGTACGGCCCGGCGGTCTGATCCATTCCCCAAACTGATACGTAGAGAGTCGCGTTGGGCGGCGGCGCAAAGGTAAAGTGGACCGGCGCTCCCGGTTTCGGCAGATCGGTCCCCCGCGCGATCTGGCGGTCGCCATCGTCGTAGATGTTCCAGCCCAGCATCAGGTTCGGCGAGCGCGTGGCGATATCCAGCGCCAGGGTATCGCGCGGCGCCGGCGGTGCGGGGAACTTGAACGTGTCGATGTCATTCTCGCCCGCCGCAATCCCGGCCTCCACCTGCGATCCCACGGCGATCACATTGGCGGTGGTATTGGTCGAGTTCGGTTCCACCTCGCGGGTCACCGGCCGCGCCTCGGCCACGGTGATGTCCCGCTGGTGGGCCAGGTTGTGGAGTACTGGCGGGTAGTTGGCACTGCGGGCCAGCGCTTCCCGGAAGGCGTTCACCGTGCGCGAGCGGTCTCCCATGTCTTCGTAGAGCACTCCGAGGTCGTTAAAAACCACCGGCACCGCGGCCGTCTTGGAGGCTGTTTCCAGCAGTTCGGAGGCGGCGATCCATTGGCCTTTGCGCGCCAGGTCCGCCGCGCGCTGGAACAACTGCCGGGTTTCGTCACTGGTCAGCACCGCGCCGCCGGCGGCGGCATATTCGCGATCGAGCACCGACACGTCGGTAATGTACCCGGCCATCGGATCGGCTGCCGGCCCCGCCGCGCGCCGCACCAGCAGCCATGCCACCAGCGCAGCCACCATCAAAATGCCGGCAAGACTGCTCATGACCGCCGAGAGCCGCATGGCTTGCAACCCTGTTCGGCCCTTGGGCTTGTCCCGGAAGTCAATCGAAGACATAGGTTCCCGGCCCCCACCGGCCTGGCGGCGGAGCTGCGCTTAATGCACTGTCAGACTGTAGGATCCGGAAGTGCTTGCCTGCGACCAGAGCTGAATATAATAGGTCTGGCCCTTCTCTACGTCCATGCTGGTTTCCAGGCTTTCGCCCGGATTCTTCAAGGTCGGTCCGAAACCGATGCTGCGCATGTCCGGCCCGTAGAGTTGCACAGCCGGGATCAGAGTCACTGATTCGTTATGGACTTCCACCGTCATTTTGCCCGTGTGCGGGGCCAGGATGGAATAGAAATCGGTATCGTCCCGGTCCATGATATTGGCCTTGATGGGGATATATTCCAGCATGTCGTTCTGGGTGGTTCGAGGTTGGATTTTGTGGGCGTGGAAAATGTCGTCGTTGGGCTCGTATTCGTCGTAGGCCTTCATCGGCTTGATGCTCAGCACATACTTGCCGCTGGAACCATCGGCAGCGGATACCGCCAGGTATAGCGTGGAGTTGGGCGCGGCCGAACCGTAAACCGTCAGCGAATTGCCCGGCTCGGCGGTCTTGCGGCCCCAGTCTAAAACCCGCTGATCGCCATCGTAAACATCCAGCCGCGGCTCGAATTTGTAGTCGTGGTTGATCAGTTCCACGGCTATCACGTCCCGCGGGGCGGGCGGGAAACTGCAGCGGAAGAAGTCGATATCGCCCTCGCCGGCCGTGACTTCGCCTTCCACCGAAGTGCCGATGGTGATGAGGTTGGCGCTGAAGCGGTTGTTGTTGGGCTCGATCTCGCGCGTCAACGGGGCGGCCACATCGGCGGTGAGACTCTTCAGGCGCCGCAGGTTGGCCAGCACGGCGGGGTATTTGGCATCGCGCGCCAGGGCTTCGCGGAAGGCCGATCCGGCCCGCGGCCAGTCGTTCAGCTCGGCGTAGAGCACGCCCAGATCGTTGAACACCACGGGCACGGCCGCCTGTCTCGAAACCGTCTCCAGGATGTCGGCGGCTTCCGCAAAACTGTGGGCCCGCGCCAGTTCGCCGGCCCTCTGGAACTCGCTCGCGGGAACATTGTCTTCGGGAGGCTTTCCGTAGTACCGCTGGTACTCGCGGTTCACCGTGGAGGAATCGGCGATGTATCCTCCCAACAGATCGGGGCCGCCGCGGGCCGCCTGGGCCGTCCGGCGATTAAATAGGTATACAATACCCATGCCCACGGCCACGCCGATGACTGCCAGCAGGCAAAGCCCTAGCGCCACGCCCAAATACAGCGGTTGCTTTCTGCGCTTGCGCCGCCGTCTTCGAACCATACCCCCGGAAGCCGGAACGGCCATTCGCACGCGCTGGGGCTCAGCCGGCGCAGCGGCCTCGGGGGAGGGAAGGGCTGCCTGGGCGGGCAGTAATTCGTGCTGCTCTGCCGGATCGCGATCGGGACCTGCACTCGAAGCTGGGCTAGGAACAGACATCGTTTTCTTTCCGCCGGTTCCGGCGCACCAGGCGTCTCACGGGCTCCGGCCGGAATCCGAAATACTCTCCTTGTGGCCCGTTCGTTGTCACCCATTCTACTCTGGTCCTGGTACTTTGTGCTACACTTTTGGTACTCGCCGCGCCTGTCGCGGAGGAGCAATATGAGAGCTTTTCCGCCGGTGGCCCTGGCCTGTGCTCTGGCCCTTTTGGCGTCCCCGGCGCAGCGCAAAAATAAAAAAGAGGACGAGACCCAAACTCTCCAGTTGCCGAAAGACCTGCCCACCGCGGTCACCGGCGAAACCAGCCATCTGGCGTTTCTGGTGACGCCGCTTTCGGCCAAAGGGCTGCTTTCGCAGCAGGTGCGCGAGGGGCTCAAGACCCTGGCTCACCTGGCAGGCGGCGACCGGGTCCTGAAAATCCGCGCCTTCGTGGCCGGCTCGGGCGATTTGCGCCGCGTGCGCGACCTGGTCAGCGAAGCGTTCACCGATCACAAACAGCCCTTGCCGGTGCTGAGCCTGATCCAATCCGGCGGTCTGCCCATGGAGGGCGCGCAGGTGGAGATGGAGGCGCTGGTGGCCTCGCGAAAGGAACTCAATCCCAACGGCTTGGCCTTCCTTTCCGCGCAGGAGGCTACTTCCCCGAACCCGCTCGATGCGGTGGCGCCGCTCACCACCAAGGCGCTGGCCGGGCTGGCGCAGGCAGTGAAGGCCGCCGGGGCAGAATCCGCCGATGTTCTGCGGGTGACGTGTTTTCTGAGCTCGCTCGACAACGCGGCCGCCAGCCGCACCCAGGTGGAGGGTCAATACCCCAAAGCGGCCATCGATCTGGTGCAGACCCAGCGCGCCCCCTTCCGCGCTCTGTCCGCCTGCGAAGCCGTGGCCCGCCTGCACACCAACCCCGGCGCCGTGCGGATGCTGAACCCCGAGGGGCTGCCGAAGGAGCCGGGCCAATCGCAAATTGCGCTGGTGGGCGCCCCGCAGGTGGTGCTGAGCGGGACGCAGGTATCTTTCGGCTATCAACTGGCCGATGCTCGGCTGGCTTTCGAACGCCTGGGCAAGATGCTGGAGCCGGAGGGTGTGACCACCCGCGACGTGGCCTTCGCGCATTATTATCCGCTCTCGAGCGGCATAGCCGACCAGGTGCGCAGCATCCGCGGCGAATTCTTCGACGCCGCCAACCCTCCCGCCGGCACCCTATTGCTCTTCGAAGACCTGCCCTCCATGGACGCCGGGTTTGCGGTGGATGTGGTCGCGGTGAAGAAATAGCTGGTCGCGGTCGCGTGCGGGCGCGGCTTGGCGCATACCCCGAGTGTGTGGTAGATTCGCCGTGATGAAACTGCTCGCGCTCAGCCTCCTGATGGCCCTCAGTGCGTTCGCACAGAAGATTGAAATCGAGTCCGACCAGGCGGTGGATTTCTCGCGGTTCAAGACCTTTGCCATCCGCCAGGGCCGCCTGAATAGCAAGAATCCGTCGCTGAACAGCGAGCTGACCCGCAAGCGCCTGGACGCGGATATCCAGAAATTCCTGGGAGCCAAGGGACTGGCGTTGGTGCCCACGGGGCCGGCCGACCTGAACGTGCGCTACACGCTCGGCGCGGTGCGGGGGCACGAGGTGGAGACCTATCCGGCGGGCTGGCGCGGCTGGGGCACGCGGGTGGTGCGGGTCCCGTTTACGGCAGGCACCCTGGTGATCGACCTGCGCGACCCCAGCACCCGTTCGCTGGTATGGCGGGCCATCGCCCGGGAGAACCAGAGCGATGCCGCGAAAATCGAAAGTAAGCTGGATGACATGGTGAGGAAGTCCTTCGATAAGTACCCGCCAAAAATGAAGTAAGAAGGGAGGTGGGTAGATATAGTTGGACTATCCTTGCGCGCGATCTCATCTGGGGCCGGGGTATGGTTACGAGATCTTGGAAGAGCCGTATCCAGCCAACCTCTGGGTCGGGGGCGATTCGCAGGGAATTGGCGCAAGCGCCGCCGGTAGTAAGTTTCCGAAATGCCCGTATATCTGGCCAATCATGATGCCCGCGCTGGCATAAGTCTCCCTAAATGTAAGGTTTCCAAGCGCGTGCACAGCTTGGACCAGATATCCATCTTGGCCGAATAAGGTTTCAAAAGCAGTTTAGCTGTTCGGCCTTCCGCGCCGTGGTGGCAGGGAAAGCCTTTTCGCTGCCGCGACCTCGGGAACTTCCTGGGCTGCATCCACGGCATCGGCGGCGCAACGGCCAGACCAAAGCGCGCGGCCCGAAGTTGATATAACGCCGGACTATGCACCGGCGGGCCGGTGTCTCACGACGTGCCGGGGACAATGACGGTCAACTCCGGGAACACCTCGAAGTCCCCGGCGTTGAAAGTGTAGATCGTCTGAATGCCGTTCGCTTTCATCGTGGCGACGATTTGCAGATCGAAAACGTCCGCGCCCCTTACCGGGCGGCGGCGCAAGAGTTCAACCAGCGCTGTCAGGGCGCGACCGTTGATGGGAAGAACGGATATGCCGGGAAGCGCCAGAAGCGCGGAAATAACCTGCAAGGCGACAGCCGGAGAGGACGGGGCCGCAACGCGGCGCGGGTTGGTGATGACCGAATAAAACTCGCTGATGATTTGCGGTGTTATATAGAGCGTTGTGAGGGGAGCGCGAGCTTCTTCAAGCAGGGCGCGGGAAGCCGCGTACTTGGGATCGTCGGCGTTGGACGCATAGGCCAAAACATTTGCGTCAACAAGCCCCGGTTCAACGGGCATCGTCGTAGATGTCGCGGCGGTGAAGCGGCTTCATTGCGCCGAGGTGCAAGACCGGCAATTCGGGTGCGGGGGCCGGCAACTGAGTTTCCTGCTCCAGGAGGCGCAAAACGGTGTCCCTCACCAGGTGCTCGGCGTCGGTGCCGGCCTTGGTGGCGATTTGCGCGAGTTGCGCTTCCTGCTCGGGCGTGAAGTTCACGTTCATGCCTTCACCATACGGGAAAACCGCCGCGCTTGCAACGCGATTTGAAAAGGCCACGAGCCATTCTCAAAACTTAACCTTCTTGCAGCGGGCCCAAAAGGACCCTTTTGCAATGCCGTTTGTCCATGTTGGACGGGAAACGCGCCAGTTCGCGGGATGTGTGGACGCCGGTCTTACGGTTGAGGAATGGTACGTGGGCTTTCCGGAGAAGTCCTTAGCCGGCGCGGCGGCAGTCATTTCTTACAATGTGCCCATTCAGTGCGCTTGAACTTCTATGGGTCACCCATTTTAGCGGGCGATATCGCTGTCGATCCAATACTCCGCTCGGGACTTGAGAACCACGTGGGGATGATTCTGTATCTCCACATGCAAGGCGTGCAGGCCGGGCGTGAGGGACGTGGGGCGGAAACTGAGCACGTAGTAGTTTGGCACGTCGTTAGAGACCGCAATGAGCCCCGGCTTGAGGTCTTTGACGTCGTGAAAGTGAAAGTACTCGCCACCCGTGAGCTGCGCCACTGCTTCGGCGGCGTTGGTCCGCAGGGCACTGCGCGCGGTAAGAAAGGCCATGGTGGCCAGGCGAAGCGGCGGAACAAGCTGGCTGATGCAGTCGAGCACCTGTTTGCTGTAGTGGCCCTGGTACTCGGCGTCGGCTCCCTCGCGGCTGAAGCAGCGGTGGGCGGGGCCCGGCTCGGCGGGCGGGCCCAAGCCCTCCACGTGCCACTTGGATGCCTCATGGGAGACTGCCGCGGTGGTGCTGGAAAAAGCGAAGCTGTACATGGTGGTGTTGGTGTCGCTGATGAGTCGCAGAGCGTCACCGAGGGTTGCCTTGCTGCCGTGGTCGATGGTTTCGCTGAGCAACAGGATGGCGCGGCGATAGCGGGCCGGCTGTGCCCGTAACTGCTCGACCGCGAATGTCACACCATCCAAGATGGCTCCGCCCTGATCGCCTTGGTGGAGACGCGCCAACTGGCCGGAGGCAACGGCTGTGTCCGGCGTAAAAGGCGTCAGCAGATGCGGCTCACTGTCGAAGGCAATGAGGGCCACGCGGTGCTCCACGCCGCCGACCAGGGCGTCGAGGATGGCATCCAATTGCCGGTAGTCCGCGAGGTGAGGCGCTCCGGCCCCGCCCGTCTCAACGACGATCGCCAACGCCAGCGGCTGCGAGTCGGTGTCGTCAACGAGCTTGATATCCTGCGGGACGCCGTTGTCGGTGAGGAGGAAGTCGTCAGCGGTGAGTTTGAAGACTACTTGTCCTGCCTTGGTCTTCACCAGGACCGGCGCCAACACCAAGGTCGTGCGCACGGTCAGGGTCGAGGTCGGTGGGCCGGTCTCGGTCTGTTGCGCGGATGCGCCCACAGCGGCGAGGCAGGCCAGGAGGCAGAAGATACAGGCCGGTCTCATAATGCGGGAAGCGCAGCAACGACAGGGATTCCGGCCACCCATACATAAGATTGGGAGATCAGAAGAGACGGAGCGCACTTCCTCTGCATTGCATCCAGCTTACAACAGACTGGAATTGAACAGCATTAGAGCTGTTTGAAACTGCCCAGTCCCCATTTGTCCAGGGCCGGTCAGTGCCATTTGGAAGGGCAGAGCAGTGGCGTCTAGAATATTATCCGGGTAAAATACGCTCATGGCCCCATCTCAAACTTCGACCTACACCGCGTTCCTGGACAGCGCCCTGATCGCCTCAGGCCCGTTGGAGACAACCCTCCCCGCCATCAAGGCTCGCTTTGACCGCGACCCCGGCGACCTGGTGCTCATCTTTGAAGACCAAACCGGCCGCCAGGTCGATTTCGACCTCCGCGGTTCTCTCTCCGAGGTTCTGGCTCGGGCCGTGCCCTCGACGATAGCCGTCCGATCCGGCCCCGGCCGTCCCAAACTGGGCGTGGTCTCGCGCGAGATTTCGCTGTTGCCGCGGCACTGGCAATGGCTCGAACAGCAGCCCAACGGAGCATCCGCCGCGCTCCGCCGTCTGGTGGATGAGGCCCGCAACCGCAACCCCGCCGGGCAGCGCGCCCGCCTGGCCACCGAGGCCGCCGGCCGCTTTCTCTGCGCCACGGCCGGCAATCTCCCGGGCTACGAAGAAGCCACCCGCGCGCTTTATGCCGGCAACCGCCCGCTCTTCGAAGAACGCATACGGGACTGGCCCGCGGACATCCGCGCCTACGTTCTCAGCCGTCTCGACGCCGCCCTCCAGCCCGGGGAATGAGCCGCCGCGCAACGCGGTCACTTCGCCTGGGCATCGGTCGCTGGGCGGGCCGGCGGTTTCCGCACGGAGGTTACCTTGTCGTCCTCCATATCCACGTGGTACGCCCCGCTCTTGCCGGTGTAGCTCAGCTTGCTGCCCGCGTCGTCCGTGATCTGCATGCTCGGCGGCCCGAAGCGGCGGACCAATTCCGCGTAGCTGAGGCCCTCCGCGATGCCACCCGGATCCTCCCACTTCACCGCGCTCGCCGGAGCCGCCGCGGAATGCGCCGGCTTGGCGGCCAGCCCGGTTGGGGACGTGCTGGCCGAGTGCGCCTCCGCATCCGGCTGTTCCCCCTTGAGGGCTTTGTCCAGGCTGCCCGCGAGGCCGCTCATGGACTTGCCCACGCCGCGCGCCGGAGCCGTGGTGGTGGCCGCCCGCGCAGCGCCCAGCCCGTATTCCACCGCTGCCTGCCCCGCGGCCGTGCCCGCCATCGCCAGCCACAGCAAGCCTGAAACCGCCAGGCATCCGATCCGTCGCGTCATATTGCTTTGCCCCCGGCGAAAGTATGGCATGGCGCGGACGCCAATTCATGTCCGCCGATGGTTAATTGCGGAGGCGATGCCGCGCACTCGCGCCCGCCGGTTGCCGCCGCGCCGCGCCGCCGGCTTCACCGGGGCGACTTCGAAACGTACGCGAATGGAGGCCCGCCGCATCAGGCCGTGGGGAGGAGACCGTGGTTCGGCCCAATCCGCCGCCAAAAGGCGCCCAGCAGCAGGCCGGCCAGCAGGCCCGCGAAGAGGATCGCAAGGCGCAGGGGACCCCTCGGCGGCCGGCGCAGGAGGGCGGGATCGAAAACATGGATCGAAGTGACCTTGGCCGGGCTGCTGCGGACGATGGCATCGAACTGCTGCGCGGCCGCCTGGGATTCGAAGCGGCCGCGGCCGCTCGATTCGATGGCCAGCGTTCCAGGGCGGTTCTTTAACTCGTGGACCCGCATCCCACGGCCGGTCTGGCGAACAAAGGCCGCTACCTGGGCGGCGGCTTCGGGCGGCGTCAGGGTGACCACGGCGGTGGCCGTCCAGGACGTGGGAATGACGAAGGCGACGATGCCGGCCAGCAGCATCCCGGCTGCCCCGGCCAGCACCACCATGGGCCAGCGGCGCACGCCCACCCAAATAGCGCCGGCGGTCAAGCCGATCATGAGTCCGGCTACGATCCAGGCGGGGCGGTTCGGGTAACTGGGCCGGCTGGGCAGACTGGCGGCGTCGAGCACGGAGAGGCCTACCACCGGCGCGCCCCCGGCGATCAGGCGGCTGGTCAATTCGCGGGTGACAGCCTGCGCTTTGACGGGATCGGGGTCGGAGAAGCGGATGGCGATGGCGTTGGCAGGCCCGGCTTCCCGGCCGTGCGCGGGAACGATGCCGATGTAGCGGTTCCTCATGGACTGCACGACCTCCGCCAGCGGCAGCTTCCGGCGCTCCTCTGGATACAGGCCGAACTTCTGGATGATGGCGCCCAGGGATTGGTTGCTGAGCATTTGCTCGGCCACTGGCTGTAATCCGGAGCCGGGCGCCAGGCGCAGCACGGCGGTGGACAAGTAGCTATCCTCAAGGTGAAACGCAATCGCGGCCCCGGCCACGATTCCGGCTGCCCCGCAAAGGGCCACAATCCTGGCGAAATTCCAGCGCGTGAATTGCATGACGATCGCTCCTTTCAGCACATCGCCCAGCACGGACCAGCCTGCGCCGGCATCTTCGAGCAGGGCGTTGAATTCGGCTCCGTAGCGCGCGCGCCAGGCGAGCGGATAGAGCCTCGCCGCCAGCCGGACCAACCGCCTCATGCGTGCCTCAACCTGCCGAGGGCCGTGCGCACCACCTGGTCCAGGGCGGTGATCTGCTCTTCCAGGTAGGCGCGTCCGCTGGGTGTTAGGGCGTAGGGCTGGCGCCGGTCTTCGGATGGCACAGCCCGAATCCACCCGCGTTGTTCCATCCGCGTGATGGCACCGTAGAGAGTGCCCGGACCGAGGCGGACACCCGCGAACCGCTGGATGTCTTCCATCATGGCGTAACCGTGTTTTTCGCCATCGGCGAGGCTGGCAAGGACGAGGAGAGTAGGATCAGACATCTTTATTACGTTCTACGTAGTATCGTAGGACGTAATAAGGCCGGCGTCAAGGGCGGCGGGCAAGAAATCTTACACAGCGATCCGGAAGCCGTAATCCGCATATTGGAACTCTGGCGGGATGCTGCTGCGGGCGGCACAACGGGCGATCTTGATATGGTGGCGCCAGGCGCCGCCGCGGGAGGCGCGGCGCGTGCCGTGCTCAGGGCCACGCGGGTTTTCGGCGGGCGAGATCTCGTAGTATCGCGGGTCGTACCAGTCCGAGCACCACTCGTGCACGTTCTCGCACATGTCGTACAGGCCGTAGCCGTTGGGCTCGGCGGTGGCGACCGGCTCAGGGCCCTCCGTCCAGCGCGTGGCGTAATCGGGACGCGCGGCGGGCGGCGCATCGCCCCACGGATAGAGCTTGCCTTCCAGGCCTCCGCGCGCGGCGAACTCCCATTCGGCCTCGGCCGGCAGGCGCACGGGCAGGTTCCACTGGGCCGCCAGCCAGTGGCAGAAGTCCATCGCATCGAACCAGCTCACGCTGGTGACCGGCTTTTCGGCGCAGTCGTAGGTGAAGGGGCGGAAGGCCGCGTAATCCGCGTTGGTCACCTGGAAGCGGCACAGCCGGAAAGGCGCCACGGTGACATGGTGGGCCGGGCGCTCCTCATCGCGGCCGTCGTCCTGGCCCATGAGAAACGCGCCGCCGGGAATGAGTACCAGATCGTTTGGGGTCATCGTCCAGTAAGGCAAACTGCAGCTTGCGCTCGCTCGCGTCCACGCGGTCGAGAATCACCCGCACGCGGTCGCCAATCGAAAACTCGCGCCGGGTTCGGCGGCCCACGATTTTGCGCACGTTCTCCTGATAAGTGTACTGATCGCCGGGCAGCGTGTCGATGGGCACCAGGCCTTCGATGAACAGCTCGGCCAGCTCCACGAACAGGCCGTACTTGGCGGTGGAGATGACCAGCGCGTCGAAATCCTCGCCCACGCGTTCGGCCATGAACTGCACCTTCTTCCATTCCACCAGCTCGCGTTCGGCATCGGCGGCGCGGCGCTCGGATTGTGAGCACTCGACTGCCAGTTCCTCCAGCCCGGGTACCGCCACTCCCTTCATCAGCCGGTGCACCAGCAAATCGGGATAGCGCCGGATGGGCGAGGTGAAGTGCGTGTAACTCTCCGCGGCCAAGCGCGAAGTGGCCTTCGTTTTCGGTGCTGTAGCGCGCCTGCTTGAGCGACCGCAGCATCAGGTAGCTGAGGATGCGCTCCTCGGGCTTGCCTTCGATTTTGGCCACCAGCTTCTGGTACATGCGCGAGGAAATCTTCAACCCGGAATCCGGCAGCTCGATTTCCCGGCGCTTCTTGCTGCCGTCGCGATGCCGGTCGGTGAGGGCGAAGCGCTTCACCGGAATGGCGCCCACGCCCAGCGAATAACCGAAGTGCGCGGCCACTTCCTCGAATTCCATTACCCGCCTGGGGTCGGGCTTCTCGTGGATGCGGTAGAGGGACGTCTCGACGGTGTGTTCCAGGTGGCCGGCCACGGCCTCATTGGCGGCCAGCATGAACTCTTCGATGAGGCGGTGGGCGATGTTGCGCGGCGCGCGCGTGACGCCGGTCATGGCGCCCCACTGGTCGAATTCGATGAGCGGCTCGGGCAAGTCGAAATCGATGGAGCCGCGGCGCACACGCTTGCGGTTGAGGATCAGCGCCAGCTCGCGCATCATCTCGAAGCGCTCCACCAGCGGGCCATAGCGCTCGCGCAGGCCGGCATCGCCTTCGAGCAGCAGGTGGACGTTGGTGTACGTCATGCGCTCGGCGCTGCGGATTACGCCGGGGGTGAATTCCTGCGCGACCACCTCGCCCTGATGGTCGATTTCGAGCAGCGCCGAGAGCACCAGCCGGTCGGCCTGCGGCACCAGCGAGCAGATGTCGGTGGACAGCTCGTAGGGCAGCATGGGAACGGCGCGGTCGGGGAAATAGACGCTGGTGCCGCGCAGCCGCGCCTCCATGTCGATGGGGGTTCCCGGCCGCACGTAGTGGCTCACATCGGCAATGTGCACGTGGAGCGCGTAGTTGCCGTTGGGCAGGCGGTCAACCCACACGGCATCATCGAAATCGCGGGCGGTCTCGCCGTCGATGGTGACGATCGGCATGGCGCGGAAATCGCGGCGGCCTTCGAGTTCGTGCGCCGCGATAGTGTTCGGAATGGCCTGGGCCTGCTCCAGCACTTCGGGCGGAAATTGGTGCGGCAGGTGGTGCTTGCGGATGACGATTTCGACGTCCACTCCGAAATCGCCGGGGCGGCCGAGAATCTCCACCACGCGGCCCTCCGGCCCGGAGCCTTTCTCGGGATATTCAAGCAGCTCGACGTTCACGATCATGCCGGGCAGGTCTTCCGCCGATTCCACCTTCGGAGGGGTGACGCCGATGCGATCCACCAACAACCCGGCGGGCGGCAACTCCATGCCCTCGGGAATTTCGATCCACTGGTGGATGCGGTCGTCATGCGGCACTACGTACTGGCTGCGCCGCCCGACGTGGAATTCGCCCACCACCGTGGGATTCGCGCGCTTCAGCACCTTGACGATCTCGCCATCCGCGCGTCCGCCGGCTCGATGCGCGCAATCCGTACCACCACGCGGTCGCCGTGCATAGCGCGCTCGGCCTGTTCCGGCGGAATAAAGATGTCGCCGGTGACGCCCTCGATGGGCCGTTCGGCAATCAGGAAGCCGTAGCCATCGCGGTGCATCTGGAGGCGTCCCACGGCGAATTCGCGGCTGCGGGCGGTGACGGCGTAGTGGCCCGAGCGCAGCTCGATCAGGTCGCCGCGCGCGATGAGGCGGGCCAGCGAGGTTTCGAGCGAGCTGCGGCCATCGCCCTTGGCGCCCAGTTCGCGGACCAGTTGCTTGAAATTGGCCTTGGCATGCGGGAGACTGGCGATGTGGTCCAGCAGGGCCGCGTCGGTCATAGCTTGATTCTATGCGATGGTGGTGGACCGGGCTGAAAAGGAGCCCACGGAAAACTGAGCTGGAGCGTCTTTCCGTTAGACCCTGGCTCGATGCGAGGTGTTCATGCGACGCCTGATACTGCTGCTGGTTCCGGCCGCCCTCATCGCGGGGCAGGGCCGCTATGCCCGCCTGGGCGATTTCGATGGCACGGCCGAGGTGCAACTGGAAGCCGCCGAACCGTGGATGCCGGCCGAGCGCAATCTGCCGCTTCAGGAATCCACGTGGCTGCGCACGGGGGCGCAATCGCGCCTGGAAATCGAACTGGATGAGGGCGGCGCCTGGCGGCTGGGTCCAGATTCGCAAGGCGCGCTGGCCGATTACACGCGCCTTTCCACCGGCCAGAAGGTGACGCTGTTGTGGCTGGATCGCGGCCTGGCATACTTCACGGGAGCGTCCGAAGGCCGCGATGCGCTTACCCTGGCGGTGCCGGGCGCGCAGGTGATCTTCACCCACAACGCCAGCGTGCGGTTGGAAGTGCGCGCCAACTGGAGCCGCATCTCGGTGCTCGCGGGAACCGTGCGCTTCTCCTCGCCGGCCGCCGAAATCGATCTGCGCGAGGGCCAGAGCACGCGCGTGGAGCCGGCTAACCCGGCGCGTTTCTTTCTGGACCGCGAAATTCTGCCGCTTGACCTGGACCGCTGGAGCGAAGGGCGCGACAAGGCGCTGGCCTCGCCGGTGTCCGCCATGCACGTGCTGGAGCGCTACGGCCTGGCGGATCTGGACGCCGCCGGCGAGTGGATACAAACTGGCGATCTGGGCGCCGTGTGGCAGCCCAAGGCGCAGGACGGATGGATTCCTTATCGCGACGGCCGCTGGCGCTGGTACGGCGCGCTGGGCTACACCTGGGTGAGCGACGAGCCGTGGGGATGGCTGCCCTATCACTACGGCCGCTGGACGCGCAAGGACAAGTTGGGCTGGGTGTGGGCGCCCTCCTCTACCGCCGTGTTCCAGCCCGCTGAGGTGTATTGGCTGCACGGCGATAAACTAGCGGGCTGGGGGCCTCTGGCGCCGGGCGAAGAGTGGAACGGGAAGGACATGCCGGCCGAGTTTCTGAATTCCAACACCACCTTCGCGGCGTTCTCCGCGGACGCGCGGCTGATTGACCCGGAGGGCTTCACCGAGCGGCCCAAAGAGCCGCTACGCGCGGCGGCATTTACCGAGGCGCTTCCCTCGCCGCCGTTTCCGGCCTCGCGCCTGGAGGCTGTGCGGCCGGCGCTGGTTTCCACGCGCGCGCATGTTCTGCCGGAAGTGACGGGCGCCACGTTCGACACCTCCACCTTGTCGGCCGAGAACGCCGCGCCGGTAGCGGTGGCTCCGCCGGCACCGGTGGTGGTGATTACGCCTCCTCCCGCGGCGGCTGCGCCCGCGGCGCCGCAGGACCCGCCGGTGGTGGTGAATCCGCTCTCGGTGATTCTGCTGACGCCGCCCGGCGCGGGGACATCGGGCAGCAGCACTGCCGGCAGCACGCCCGCGCCCTCAGCGCCCGCCACCCCGGCTGCGCCAGTGACCACGGCCCACGGCGGCGACCGCCACTCGCCGCCGCCGGAGAATCGCAAATCCAATGCGCCGGGCAGGCGATTTCGCAGTGGCGAAATGGAGCTGTACCGCGAGGTGCAGAAAAGTTTCGACGCCCATGATTATTCCAGGGCGCTTACCAGCCTGGATGCCTGGAGCCAGCGATTCCCGCAGACCGATTTCGAGTACGAACGGGAGTTTGAGTACATCGAGGCCTTCGATGCCGCCGGGCAGCCGGCGAAAGTATTGGAGGTTGCCGGCACGCTGCTGAACCAGGGACTGGCCGCGGCGCTGCCCGATCCGCGTCAGGCGCTCACCATGGTCTACCTGGCGTCGCTCAACCTGCAGAAGATTCCGCGGCCCAACCACGCGCAGATCGTGACTGGCCAGCAGGCCGCTCACGAATTGCTCGAACGCCTGCCGGAATTTTTCGCGGCGGGATCGCGGCCCCCCAACACCACGGAAGCGGAGTGGCGCAAGCTACGCCAGAGTCTGGAAACCGTGGCCAACGGCGCGCTGGCCATGGTGCAACACCGCCGCGCTTCACGGTAATATTGGTGAGGCAGGCATCGCCAAAACCGGCTCAGTACGGCGATACCAGCTATCGGGTTTCTCCGCATTGACAAACTCCGCAGACGGGGTATCATTTGGAATGACTCCCCCGATGGCACCCTGAAGGAATCGTGGACCTGACTCAAGACCCAGTTATTCTCCAGACAGATTTTCCCGGAATCGAACGGCACGCGCGCGGCAAAGTGCGCGATGTCTACCGCGTGGACGGCCGGCTGCTGATCGTGGCTACCGACCGCATCTCGGCCTTCGACTACATCCTGCCCACGGGCATCCCGGATAAAGGCAAGGTGCTCACGCAGTTATCGATTTTCTGGTTCGATTTTCTCAAAGACCTGACGGCCACGCATTTTCTGACCGCCGAGGTTGCGGAATATCCGGAGCCGCTTCTCCCATTTCGCTTGCAGCTTGAAGGCCGTTCCACGCTGGTGAAGCGCGCCGAAATGGTGGAGATCGAGTGCGTGGCCCGCGGGTATATTTCGGGCTCGGGCTGGAAGGAATACCGCCAGGGCGGCACGGTCTGCGGCATCCGCTTGCCGGCGGGC
This sequence comes from Bryobacterales bacterium, assembly GCA_963803725.1. Classification (GTDB taxonomy): domain Bacteria; phylum Acidobacteriota; class Terriglobia; order Bryobacterales; family Bryobacteraceae; genus JOPF133. The sequence continues at coordinate 32,799 of CAWDOH010000017.1, forward strand.
TTGCGCGAGAGCGAAAAGCTGCCCGAGCCGATCTTCACTCCGGCCACCAAGGCACAGAGCGGCCACGACGAGAACATCTCCTTCGAGCGGATGGCCTCGCTGGTGGGAACCGACCTGGCCACGCGCCTGCGCGACCTGACGCTGGCCATTTACGCGCGCGCCGCCCGCTACGCCGAGACGCGCGGCATCCTGATTGCCGACACCAAGTTCGAATTCGGTTTCGTGGATGGCGAACTGGTGCTGGGCGACGAAGTGCTGACGCCCGATTCTTCGCGCTTCTGGCCGGCCGACACCTACCAGCCCGGCGGCGCGCAGTTTTCTTTCGACAAGCAGTTCGTCCGCGATTACCTGGAATCGATTCACTGGAATAAGCAGCCCCCCGCGCCGCCGTTGCCGGAGGAAGTGGCCGCCCGCACCGGCGAGAAATACCGGCAGGCGTACCACGCAATCACCGGCCGCGAGTTATGAATTGGCTGGACGTACTGCTGCTTTTCATTCTGGCTATCTCGGTCGCGACCAGCTTTCGCAAGGGCCTTTCGCGCGAGATTATCGGACTGGCGGCCGTGGTACTAGCCTTGCTTTTAGGCATTTGGTTCTATGGCACAGCCGGATCGTTTCTGATACCGTATGTGAGTTCGCGCGGAATCGCCAACCTGGCCGGCTTCTTCATCGTGTTTTTCGGGTTGATGACGCTGGGCAGTCTGGTGAGCTACGTGTTCGGAAGGTTCCTCAAAGTTACGGGGCTTCGGTTTATCGATCATGCCCTGGGCGCCGCATTCGGGGTGGTGCGCGGCTTGCTCGTCGCGGTCGCGCTGATCACTGGCCTCATGGCCTTCTCCACCGATGCTGACCACCCGCCCCAGGCCATCGTCCGGTCGCGCCTGTCGCCGTACGTGGTGGATGCTTCGCGGGTGATTGTGGCGATGGCGCCGTACGAATTGAAGCAAGGGTTCCACAGGAGTTACGCGCAGGTGAAAGAGGCTTGGGAGCAGGCCCTCCAAAAGGGGATCCGCAAACCGGCCCCGGAAAAGAGCGAGCATGAGAGAAAAATCTGACGGGTTTGAGGGCCTGGTGGCCAACCTCGTGGGAAACGTGCCGATGGAGGAGGCCGTGGGGCTTCTGGAGTGTGGCATGATCCACCGCGCGCTCGAAATCAGCGAAGGCAATCAAAGCGCGGCCAGCCGCATGCTGCACATTCACCGCAATACCCTGCAAAGAAAAATGGTCGAATACGGCCTTGCGGACGGCCGCGCCCGGCGCAAACCGCTATCGCGCGAACGCCGCGCCCACGGGACCTCCCGCCACAAGAAAAACGGGGCTGCCTGATCGCACCGTGTCCCTCGATCTGCTGATCTTCGATCTGGATGGGACGTTGATCGATTCGCGCCTGGACCTGGCCAACGCGGTCAACGCCACCCGCGCCCATATGGGTATGCACCCGCTGGAAAACGAACGGGTGTACTCCTACGTGGGCAACGGCGCGCCGGTGCTGGTGCGCCGCTCGCTGGGTGAACAGGCCAGCGAGGCGCAGGTGCAGGAGGGCCTGGAATTTTTCCTGGAATACTACCGCGAGCACGACCTGGATTACACCACGCTTTACCCCGGCGTGCGCGAATCGCTGGACCGTCTGGGCGCCGCCGGCAAGAAGATGGCCGTGCTCACCAACAAGCCCGTGCGAATGAGCCGCAACATTGTGAGCGGCCTCGGCATCGCCGCCAACTTCTTCCAGGTCTACGGCGGCAACAGCTTCGAATTCAAGAAGCCGCACCGCATGGGCGTGGATGCGCTGATCTCCGAAGCCGCCGTGAGCCGCGAGGGAACCATGATGGTGGGCGATAGTTCCGTGGATGTGGAAACCGCGCGCAACGCCGGCATTCGCTGCTGCGGACTCACCTACGGTTTCCAGCCCGAATCGCTGAACGACCCGCCGCCCGACCTGCTGCTCTCGCGGATGGAGGATTTCGCGGACTGGGTGCTTCAGCAAAGCCGCTAAAGCCGCGCTGCCGCAAGTCCAGCTTTGCCTTCCAGCCAGGGCAGATAGGCTGCTCCGAACAGGCCGGCCTGGTTGCCCAGAGTGGCCCGCTCAATGCGCGTGTCGGGCTTGGTGGCGCGATAAGTGAACGACCGCTCCTCCACCACGCGCAGCATGTGAGGCGCGAAGAATTCCCAAGCCGGCAGCATCCCGCCGCTCAGCAGGTAGAGCGGAAAATTGAAGGTATTCACCAGCATGGCCAGCGCCGCACCGAGCGCTTCGCCCACCACCTGCCAGATCACGCGGGCCTTCTGGCCCATCTCGCTCTGCTGCGCGGCCAGGTCGGAGACTTCCTTCGCGCTGAGGTCTTCGCCAAGCTGCATGAGCCGCGCCATGGCGGTAACGGCGGTAGCCGAGGCGTGCTTTTCCAAGCACCCGCGGTTGCCGCAGCCGCAGGGATTGCCGCCGGGGATGACCGTCAGGTGGCCCAGTTCGCCGGCCATCCCGACGTGGCCGCGCACCACGCGCCCGCCTGAGATGATGCCGCCGCCGACGCCGGTGCCCAGGGTGAGCAGCACCAGGTCATCCACGTCACGGCCGGCGCCGATCCACTTCTCGCCCAGCGCCGCCGCGTTGGCGTCGTTTTCCAGGATCACCGGCGTTCCCAGCCGCCGGGAGATGGCGTCGCGCACCGGAAAATTTTCCAGGTACGGCAGATTGTTCGACCCGGTGAGGAAGCCTTCCTTGATGCGGATGAATCCGGGCACGCCGACGCCGATGCCCGCGAGGCCGGCGCCGTGAGCCTGGCGCATGGATTCGATAGCGGAGACGATGTCCTCCAGTACGGCCTCGCGGCCTTCGGTGAAGTTGGTCAGGCCCGAGATGCTGCCGAGCATGGTTCCATCGTGGCCGATGGCCGCCGCGCGCAGGTTGGTGCCGCCCAGGTCCACTCCGATGGTGTATTCGGCCATATCGACCGGCAATCATAACACGGGTGCGCGGCGGGGCGGAGGAGCGAAGGAACGGGTGACGCGAGGCGGCGGAGTACAAAGGCGACGCGCTGGGATACGGAATCAGCCGGAGCGGTCGGTGGCGACATGCTGGGGGGCTGCCATCACCACCACGCCAGCAATTCCGGTGGGCTCCGTGCTACCGGTGACCCGGCCTTCGATGCTGGCTGCTTCCTGCGCCATCGACTCAGCGTACAGGGCCGTTCAAATCAGACTCGCGGATCTGATATGCACGAAACAGCACAGCAGCCGGCCGCGCTGGAGAAAGCCCACAACCGCGGCGCCGCTTACTGCGTTACCGCCTCAGGCTCCGGCTGCGGGGCCGGTTGTTTGTGCTTGCAATCGGCGTTGGGGCACTGCCACACCGCGCCGGCCTTGAGCCACTTCTCCACCATGTACGGGCTGCCGCACTCGGGACATTTTTCCGCAATCGGCTTGCCCCAGGCTACGAAGTTGCATTCGGGCCAGCGGTTGCAGCCGTAGAAAGTCCGGCCGCGCTTGGAGCGGCGCTCCACAATCTCGCCCGTGGAGCATTCCGGGCAAAGCACCCCGATGGTCTTGTGCTTGACGAACTTGCAGGTGGGGTAATTGCTGCACGCGGTGAACTCGCCGAAGCGCCCGGTCTTCAGCACCAGGTGGTTGCCGCACTGCGGGCACTTCTCCTCCAGCGGCTGGTCGGGCTTCTTCTGCGGTCCGCCGATGGGCTTGGTGGTCTTGCAATCGGGAAAACCGGTACAGGCGTAGAAGGTGCCGAAGCGGCCCTTTTTGAGGACCATCGGCCGCCCGCAGTTCTCGCAATATTCCTCGTCGCCCTGCTCGGCGAGGTCCACCTTGTCCACGTCCGGCAGGTCCACGGTCAGCTCGCGGGTGTAGGTGCAGAGGTTTTGATTCTTCACCGGAGCGAAGACCATACCCTGGGGAGCATCTTGCAGTTCCAGATGGTCGTAGAACTGTTCGATCTGAGAATACCGGGCCTTCAGCTTTTCCAGACGAAGCGCGATCGCCTCACGGTCCGCGCGCTTCTTCTCCTTCATCTGCTTCAGAAGGTCTTCGATATCGTGCTGATACCGGAGCTGGATCTTTCGCCGGCGGTCCGCCAGTGTCCGCGCGGAATCGCTCTGCATGGCCAGTTTGGCCAGGTCGGTCTCATGCCGCGCCTTAATTTTGGCGGATCGCTCGTCGGAATCCTTGCGCAGGCGTTCCTGCCGCTTGGCAATATCCTTTTGTAAAGCTTCGATGTCGGCGTCTGCGTTGCGGGGGGAGAAATCGGGATAACCGGTGCAGGCGAGGAAGCTGCCGTGCTTGCCCCATTTCACCACCAGGGGCCGGCCGCACTTCTCGCAGATCAAGTCGGTGGGCTTCTCCATCCGCTTGATGTCGGTCATGTGCTCTTCGGCGTGCTTCAGGTCTTTATCGAAGCGCTCGTAGAACTCCGACATGGCGGCGCGCCAGTCGATCTTGCCCTCTTCGATATCGTCCAGCTCCTCTTCCATCCGGGCGGTGTACTTCACCTCGAAGATGTCGTCGAAGCTTTCGAGCAGCAGGTCGGTCACCACCATCCCGAGCTCCGTGGGGATGAAGCGGCCGCCCTCCTTCTGCACGTACTCGCGCTCCTGGATGGTGGAAAGAATGGACGCGTAGGTGGAGGGGCGCCCCACGCCGTCGGCTTCCAGGCGCTTCACCAGGGTGGCTTCGTTGTAGCGCGGCGGCGGCTCGGTGAAGTGCTGCTCGGGCTTGAGCACCTTCAGCCGCAGCGTCTCGCCCGCAGTCACTAAGGGCAGGCGATGCTTCAGCTCCTCGTCTTCCTCGTCGGTCTGGTCCTTGCCTTCCTCGTAGATCTTCAGGAAGCCTTCGAACTTGCGTACCGACCCGGTGGCGCGGAAGAGATAATCCAGGCCATTGTTGCCCTTGGCCGCCACATCGATGGTGGTCTGGTCGTAGAGCGCGGGCATCATCTGCGAAGCCACGAAGCGGTTCCAGATCAGCCGGTAGAGCTTCATCTCGTCTTCGGCCAGGTGCGTCTCCACCATCTCGGGGGTGTACGCCATGGACGTGGGCCGGATGGCCTCATGGGCATCCTGCGCTTCCTTCTTCGAGCGGTAGACGTTAGGCGCGTCGGGCAGGAATTCCTTGCCGTAGCGCTCGCCGATGTAGTGGCGCGCATCGCGCACGGCGTCTTCGGAAACGCGCGTGGAATCGGTGCGCATGTAGGTGATCAGGCCAACGGCTTCCTTGCCGATCTCGACGCCTTCATACAGCCGCTGCGCCAGCATCATGGTGCGCTTCACGCTGAAGCGCAACTTGCGCGACGCCTCCTGCTGCAAGGTGGAGGTGATGAACGGCGCCACCGGGTTGCGCTTCTTCTCTCGCGTGCCCACCGATCGCACCATGTAATCGGCGCCATCGAGGGCGGCCACCACCGTCGTCGGACGCTTCCTGCGAAGCGATCTCCGCGGGCTGGTCGGCGATCTTGGACAGCCGCGCCGAGAGCAGCGGCGGCTTCTTGGCCGTCAGGTCGGCATCGAGAGTCCAATATTCGCGCGGAAGGAAGGCGCGGATTTCGCGCTCGCGCTCCACGATCAGCCGCAGAGCCACAGTCTGCACGCGGCCGGCCGAAAGGCCGCGGCGCACCTTGTCCCACAGCAGCGGCGAAATCTTGTAACCCACCAGCCGGTCCAGCACGCGGCGGGCCTGCTGCGCGTCCACCAGGTGCATGTTCACCTGCGCCGGGCTTCTCGAAAGCCTTCTGGATGGCGCTTCTTGGTGATCTCGTTGAACATCACGCGGAAGATCTGCGGGCCGCCCTTTTTGCCGTCTCTGCAATTCTTCCTGCAGGTGGTAGCAGATGGCTTCGCCTTCGCGGTCGGGGTCGGCCGCCAGGTACACTTCCTGCACCTTCTTGGCGGCTTGCTTTCAACTCGCTGATGAGCTTCTTCTTGCCTTCGATGACTTCATAGCGCGGCTCGAAGCCGTGCTCGACATCCACCGCCAGGTCGCGCTTGGGGAGATCCTTGATATGACCGAGCGAAGCTTTGACGATAAACTGCTTGCCCAGGTATTTGTTGATGGTTTTCGCCTTCGCAGGCGATTCCACGATTACCAGAGCCTTTGCCATAGAAAAATTCACAATGCGGCGTCCGGCGCCGCGTCTCTAGTTTTGCAGATAACCCAGACTGACGTTACCACACTTTAACAAAGTTCTTGCCGGGAAGTTGCTTCACCAAGCCCCAGCATCTCCAGCTCGAAGAGCGCGGCAATCAGCTCGGACTGGCGGAAATATCTTCCAGTTTTTCAAGCAGATCGTCCAAATGTATGGCAGTGTCCACCTGAAGCGTTTCCAGCGCCTGGCGGGCCATCTCGCCCAGTTCCGATCCGAGGTCTTCCAATACGGATGCGCCGGCCGGGCCGCCGGAAGTTGCACCGCCTTCCGCCAGAATCCGCTGCGCGCCTCTATCTATTAGATGCCGGCGGGATTCAGCGGGAAGCTCCGAGACCACGTCGTTCCAGTCCTGCACCAGGCGAGCGCCCTGTTTTATCAACAGGTTAGGTCCCCAGCTCAGCTTGGAAGTGATGTTCCCGGGGACCGCGAAAACCTCGCGTCCCTGATCCATGGCGAGCTTGGCGGTGATGGCCGAGCCGCTGTACTGCGCCCCCTCCACCACCAGCACACCAAGGCTCATGCCGCTGATAATCCGGTTGCGGATCGGGAAATTCTGCGGGAAAGCGGTGGCGCCCATGGGGAATTCCGACAGCATCAGCCCCTTGACCGCGATCTCCGCCGGCCAGCTTGCGGTTTTCCGAGGGATAGACGACATCGACCCCGCAGCCCAGCACGGCGACGGTATTGCCGCCCGCCGCCAGGGTGCCTTTGTGGGCGGCCGTATCGATGCCGCGCGCCATGCCGCTGACGATGGTCAGACCGGCGTGCGAGCCAGATCGGCCGAAAGCCGCTCCGCGACCGCCACGCCGTAAGGAGTGGGGCGGCGCGTGCCCACCACCCCAAGCATGAAGGAATCCAGCAACTGCAGGCGGCCACGGGCGAACAGCAGCACCGGCGGGTCGAAGATTTCGCGCAGCGGTTGGGGATAGCGCGGATCGCCCAAGGTGATCAGCGCGGCGCCGCATTCGGCCATCTTCTCGTGTTGCGCGGCGGCGTCTTCGAAAGTACAGCCGCTGGCGATGGATTGCGCCACCGTGCCCGAGGCGCCGGCCATCTCCAGTTCCGTGCGCGAGGCGCGGAAGATCGCTTGCGGTGTTCGGAAGCGGTCCAAAAGTTTTCCGGAATTGCGGGTTCCCAGGCCTGGGATGAGTTTGAGGGCCAGCCAGTAGAGTTCTTCCTCCCGGCTAGGCACGGGCGCCACCATGTTGACGACCTCTACGCTACCACAATGCGCGGTTGGCCGCCGGGCCGGCCTTGCCCCGGCGGGCCGTAACTTCCGCGCGGGCCAGCCGTCCCATTATCCTAAATCCGGCAGTTAGCCTGCCGCCCAGCCTCGTAGGGCTATTGGCGCCACCAGTTCCCAACTGCGGCGCTGATCACCTTCCGGGTGACAACCGCCTTATATGCAATTGGTTGCAGCGTACGGCCGCTGCCCGTTCCGGGGGCTGCAACCGCCGGATTTAGGATAATAGACTCATGCGGCGCAGGACGTTCTTACTGGGCGCCATCGGCGCCGGTTGGCTGACAGGCCAGGAGAGCGGCCGGGCGCGCGAGATGCTCGCGTATGGCGCCGCCGGGTCTCTCTGGATTCTCGACCTGCCGGACGGCCGGGCGCGGCGGGTGGCTTCGGGCGCCGGTATCACGTCGCCGCGGATTTCTCCGTCCGGGCAATGGATCGTGTACCACCAGGGCGAGCGCGCTTATGTGGTTGCGCGCGAGGGCGGGGCGCCCGCGGCGCTGGGCACAGGCGCAACAGAGTGGCGGTCCGGCCGCGATGAGTTGCTGCTGGAAGAGGAGCGCGGGCTGAGCGTTTTCAGCGCCGCCAACGGATGGACCCGTCCGGTCCGCTGGTTTCCCGATGCCGCCCTGCCGGTGGTCTTTAGCCCCGATGGCGGCGAGATGGTCTACCCCCAGCGTACAAAGGCCGAGAACGGGCTGCTCTGCCGGGTGGATGCCGGAGCGGCCCTCCCGGCGAAGACCGTCCTTGCCCGCGCCGGCGATGGACTGATTCCGTATGCCTGGCTTGGCAGTGCGCCCGGCGATGCGCTGTGGTACTGGCTCGCCCCTGATTTCTCCGGCTCGTTGCAGGCCGACGGGCTGGAACTGTTCCGCGTTCCGGTCGCCGGCGGCGAGCCACACTCGCTGGGGGTCAAGACCCTGGTGCATGACGATTTTTTGGCCCTGTCTCCAAACGGCACCCAGCTTGCCGTCACGGCCGGGTGGCTTCGCGATAGCTGGCACAACAAACGCATCGCCCTGATCGATCTGGCCTCCGGCGCGATGCAGTATCTGACGGACGAGCGCACCGCGGCGATTTGCCCCTCGTGGTCTCCCGATGGAACGCGGATCGCCTACGTGGCTCTTCCGGAGGGCTTGGAACGATTGGACGCTTCGGGTCCCGAGCGCTTGTTTCTGGGCAAACGGCGGATCTGGGTGACCGCTGCCGCGGAAGGCTCCCAGCCGGTGCGCTTGACCGGCGACGATCGCTATCGCGATGAGGAACCCGTGTGGCTGGCGGATGGCCGTCACCTCCTGTTCTGCCGCATTGAACGCGGCCCGGGGGACGGCGGCACTAAGAGCATCTGGATGATGGATGACCATGGCGCAGGCCTCACCGAGATCGCCGGGCCGCTCCAGGCCAACGACACCTTTGAGGGAGAATATTGGTTCGGCTATTACGGAACCATCGATTGGCGGGCGGAGATGGATTTCCAATCGCGGCGGAACAAAAAGTGAGACAGGAAGCGGCATTTTTCGAGGGCAAGGAACCGGCGTTGATCTATATCGCCAAGAAGCTTAAGGACGCCCTGCGCCTGGAAGACATCTTTTCCGGCGCGGGAGTGGACTACGCCGTGGAGGCCGACGAATACCGCGGCGGAGTGGTCTTCCGCTCCGTGCGGGTGGGCGCGTTCTTCTATGTGATGCCCGAAAATGTTCCCGTAGCGCACCAGATCATGCTGCGCCATGGCTATCAACCGTACCACGGCGAAGCCCAATAACTCGCCCCGGCCGGCGCTTACTCCTCCGTGCTCCACTCCGATTCGAGCAGCTTGGAATACTCGCCGGAAGCGTAGAGTTGAAACCGGAAGTTGTGGTTGCCGATGGTCCGGTGCGGCTGCAAATCCATGTAGCAGTGATAGAGAGCATCCGCAAACCGGTGGTAACTGCGCAGAAATTCCTCCGCCAGCCGATCGAAGTCGGGCGGCTCGGCGAACATACTGTTGAGGCCGATGGCCCGCGAAAAGATGGACTTGTAATCCGCCACTCCCCACTGCAGCAGCTTTTGTTTGACCGGCTCCGGAGGATCGGACGTGAGCAGACCGGCGAAACTCTGGCTCAACAATCCAACAGATTGGAGCTGCGGTTCCCGCTCCACCCATTCCAGGCATTGCCCGATCCAACGGCAAACGTCCTTGCCGAGGAAGAAGAGCATGCGCACCTCGCTATACCGGCCCGACAGCAGGCGGCGCTGCAAGGTCTCCCGGTCGCTTCCATCGTCTGGAATCAGGCCGGCCAGCATCAAGGCGGCTCTCGAGTTTTCCAGCAAGGCGGCCGGAGGCACCCGCTCGCTGAACGGATGCAAAATCAGCGGAGGCAATTCCCAGACAGTTTCGCCGAGGGTCCTGATGGGCGTCGACATTTTCCTCCCGTATATCTAATCGGCAGAACAGCTTGGAAACTTTAGCTCTTCTTTTCCATGATAGCGGGAATGGCGCGCCGACCCCGAACTATCGAAAGTAAACATTATCGTTATTGGCGCCGGGAGCTAGACTGAAATGGTCATGCAATCCCGGGGGAAAAAGATCGCGCGGTGGTTCCGCGAAGAAGCCGGCCAGGACTTATCCGAGTATTGCCTGCTGTTAGCCCTGATCGTGCTGATCGCAGCGGGTATCTTCCTCAAGGTTTCCGGAGGCGTCCAAAGCCTGTGGACGGTCGCCAATACTACGCTCAGCAGCTCGGCGGCCACCACCTCGGTTACCTCCACTACCACCTCGCAAGGGCACTAAAAGCGCCCTCGCAACCGGCCGGCCGCCGCGCCCGCCTGGCGGAGATCGGGAACCTGCTTACGGTTTGTCGGTTTTGCGCAGCGCCTTAGCTTTGTCTTCCAGGCGCTTGGCCTCGGTTTCCCGTTTGAGCTTGTGCAGCAGGGCGGCGTAATTTCCCAGAACCTTGCCCAGCGAGTCGGAGTCTCCGCTGCTTTCCGCTATGCTGACGGCCTGCTTATATTGGCGCTCAGCGGCTGCGTCCTGCCCTTGGCCTTCGAGGGCCATCGCCAGGTTACGCATGCTCGAAACCACCAGCGTCTCGCGCAGCCGCAGCGACCGGCGGTAGAGCGACTCGGCCTCGCCGAACTTATCCTGCGAGGCGTAGGCCACCGCCAGATTTTCGAGCGTGGTGGCTAACTCGGGGTTATCCGCACCCATCAGGTTTTCCCAGATGGCTAGCGAGTGCCGGTAGACGGCCTCCGACTCGGCATACCGCTTTTCCAGGTAGTAGAGCATCCCCAGGCGGTCCAGGTGGGGCGCCAGGTTGGGGTGGTTGGGGCCATCGTTACGTTCCACAATCGACACCACGCGGAGCAGGGGAGCTTCGGCGGGGTCGTAGTTCTTGGTCTCGATGAACACCGTGGCCAGGGAATCCAGCACCGGGATCAGCGCCGGAGCTTCCGGCCCCTTCTTGCGCTGCAGAATCTCGATGGCGCGGCGCAGGTTAGGCTCGGCCACCGCGTACCGGTGCAGGGCTATATAAAAGGATGCCAGCTCGGAGCAGTCGGTGGCCAGGTCCAGGTCCTCGGTGCCCAGAGCCTCGATGCGTATGGAGATCACCCGCAGGTACTGGCGCTCGGCGTCGGCCACCCGGTTCATGGAGCCGTACAGGCTGGCCAGCATTTTCAGGAGCGGTATGAGCTTGACGCTCATCGCGCCGGCATCTTTCTGGCGGATGGCCAAGGCGCGCAGGTAGAGCTTTTCGGCCTCCGCATTTTTGCCTTCGGCGCGGTATGCGCCGCCCAGCTCCATGATTATCGGAATCAGCCGGATATCTTCCGTGCCGGCGGTTTTCTCGGTAGCCTCCAGGGCCCGCGCCAGGAGCGGCTCGGCCTCGCCGTATTTGCCCAGCGACAAAAGGGGAAGGGCTTTATCCCGGAGTTCCGCCGGGTCGTCCTGGGCCATAACTGGCGCAATCAGGAGGATGAGGAAAGCCGCCAGTCGCTTCATCAAACTCAAGCATTATGTTACATGCTGACAGCCTGCCCGGCAAAGGGAAATGATTCCAGGGCCGGAGCGGCTCGCGCGGGTCTCAGAGATCGCGGGGAACAATCCAGCGGGTATATACCGGCGGAATTCAGTTTTCCAATGGAACTGGCCACCTCGATCTGGCGGTCGCGAATGGCTACAGCGGCGGCATATCCATCTTGCTGGGTAACGGCGATAATCAGCGTTCATCGGCGTTCCTCAGCGGCCACTATCCTCGGTGGCGCCGCGAGCAGGACTTTCTCAAGCGAAAGGTCGTCTATCGGCCGCTGATGAACGCCGATGAACGCTGATACAACGTGGCTGCCGCCACCAGGAACCCGCTGCGGCCGTAGTTACTGCTGGATGGCCATCGCCGCCCAAGAGGAAGAACGACGGCGCCATCGGCTGGGCGAGGACGGCTAACGGCACGCCAGTGACGCCGTTATTGGCAAGCTGGACCTGTACTGACCCCGGCACCGCGTCGGGTGGGTCAGCCGGTTCACTTGCGTGGGACTGATGTAGGACACGTAGGCGGCTTTCCCGTTCACGGTGACGGTCAAGATGCCGGTCGTGGCGTCCAGTCGGAGAACGGTGTTTTGATACACCAGAAACACGTTGGCCGTGCGGTCGACTGCGACGGCTTGCGGTCCGCGGCCCAGGCTGGCCGAGGTTCCAGGGATATTCACCGGCAGAACGCCGCCGGCGAAGGTCGAGATGGTGTAAGTCTGGCCGAAACCGGCCCAGGACGCGATCACGGTAAGCAGGACAGTTCGGAACAGGAGCATTGGACTGGTCCAGGACCGGGAGCATAACATCTGGCAGGCCGGGCCGTTCGGACCCGAGTGGAGCAGTTACCCGCATCTTGGGCCGGAGGAATCACTAATCCTAAATCCGGCGGTTGCGGCCCCGCGGAGCGGGCAGCGGTCGTGCGCTGCAACCAGTTGCAGGTAAACCGGTTGTCACCAGGAAGGTGATCTGCGCCGCAGTTGGAAATTGGTGGCGCCAATGACCCTACGAGGCGGGCGGAAGGCTAACCGCCGGATTTAGGCTAATACTTCGGCGACAGCAGAAAGCGGGCGATGGCGATGCGGGCGCTCTTGTCGTTATGCAGGCGGGTGCGCCGGAAGATCACCTTGAACTCGTCCACCATTCCAACCGGCGGGCTTGCCGGGACCTCGAAATCGAGCGTCTCGGGCACCGGCACGACGGGGTCTTTGGTCCCATCCGGGCGCGAGAGCACCGGCGCAGTCCCGAGGCTGCGCTCGGAGCCTCCATCATCAAGGACCACCAGTTCCAGGGTGACGGACGCGGCGTTCGGATCGGCGTTGCGAATCTCGACGTCGACCTTGGCGCAGCAGGCCAGGTCGATGGGCTGGATCAGCTTCTGATGCGCTTCCATCTGCAGCGGCCAGTTGTCTACTGTGCGGAAAGACAGGTCGGCCGGGCTGCCGCGCTCCATGAAGGAGTTGGGCGGCGGGCGGTTGTTGAAGGTCAGCCAGCGATACATCCAGTACTCGCCGCCGAACGGGATGCTGAAGGGACGGGCCGGTGTGGCACTCGGGAAGCCGTTCTTGATGGCCGGTAGCGGGGCGACCAGGGTGACCACGGGCTGTACCTCCGGCCGCAGGATCACGCCCGGAAAGTTCCCCCCGGCGACGGCCGGTTGCACCGGTTCGGGCGGCGGCGCTTGCGGCACATCCGAATTCCCGGCGCCCTTCCCCTTGGCTACGGCATCCTTCGCGCCGCCGGTTGGCTGATCGCGGCCCATAAACTGGCGCAGCAGCTCGCGAATCCCGGCGGAGCTTCCGCCGCCTAACCCGCCCGAAACCACCCGGCCGCCGAGTCCCGTCACGGTGAGGCTTGCCGCCAGGAGGATGGTCAGGAGGGCGCCGAGAAAGGATCGCGGCAGGCTGGCGGGCCGATCTTCGCTCCAGGCCCCGCGGGACAAGGCCTGGATGGTGAGCGTCGCGCAGCCCGCCACCAGCAGCGCGGCGGCCGCCAGTGGTTTCTGCATGCCCAGTTCGACCACGCCGAGCTGCGTCAGGCAGGCGCAGGTGAGCGCGGGCGCCAATTCGCGGCCGAATCCGCGCGGGGGCAGGTAGTAGTCGTCGAAGAGGCCCTCCAGGGCCGGCGCCACCGGCAGCGGAGGAGGCAGCGGATGCGTCACGCGCCATTGGGAATAAAGCAGCCGGGTGGCCTTAACCACCAGAACCAGCCCGGCGGCCAGCGCCGCGGGCGAAAGCGCCGAAAGCAGAATAATCGCCGGCGCGAACCAGACCGCCGCCGACGAAGTCCGCAGGGTATGCCACGCCACATCGCAGCGCTCCTCGGCCGGCAGCGTGAAATACAAAAGGAAGGTGACCGCCGCGCTCCAGAACCAGGTGAGGAAGGCATACCGCAGCGCATGGCCCGCCAGGCCGGCCCAGGTGAATCGCTGGTGCTGGCCCATGGTGGTGAAAAACAGCATCCAGGCGCCCGCCAACAGTCCGGCGATCTGGATCGGCAGGGCAAACCGCCCCGGCAACCGGCGGGGCGGGCGAGGTGGGCCTTCCGGCGGCGGAAGCGGTCCGGGATCGAGGCCGGGTAAGAGAGCCTGCACGATGGACTACTGTAACGACACCGCCGCGGACCGGTTAGTTCCCCGCGGGATTCCGGGCGCGGCGTGCCTGGCGCACCAACGGCCACGCGCAGGCCAACAATCCCAGGCCCAGGGCGAGCAGCGTGGATGGCTCGGGCACCTCACCGAAGGTCTGATCGAATTCGCTCACCTTGGCCACGTTGAGGCTGGAATTGACGGCGCCGGCCGAATCGAGAGTGATGAGGTCCCCTACGGTGATTTGCAGCACATTGCTGAGACCGATCTCCCCGCTCATCGTGGAGGTGCATGCGGTTGCTGCCGGCCCGCAATTGGAAGGATAAAGGAAGGGCGTCAGAGTGGCGGGAGTTGAAGAGAAGCTGAATTGCGAAGTGATGTTCGAGGGAAGTCCGCCGTTATTCTGCGCGGTCCCGGTGAAATTCACGGAACTGTCCTCAATCGGCGTGATCGCCGGCACCGTGACCGTGTAAACGACATCGATCTGAGTCTGGAAGCCGTCCGAAGCCTGCCACAGGAACGAGGGATTCAAAGTCTGGAAGATCAACTCCGGGGAAAACAGGGAACCGCCGACGGTAACCGTGACATCGGATGACGTCACCGCTGGATCGACTGTGTCCGGATTCGACAAGCCCAGCGTGTAGGTGTAACTGAAATTGGAGAAGATGGCATTGCCGATCTGGCATCCGCCCGTACCCAGGGCGGTGTAATTGTTCAGGGTGGTGTCGGAACAGAGCGGGGTGGCCCACAGGGCGGGAGAGGTTGCCAGCAGAAGTCCCCAGAACCGCAATTTGTACCCCATTGGAAAGTCTCTCCCGACAAGTGTAGCAGAGGCGGCCCGGAATCGCTGACTGGCCGTTCATTCGCTTTTAATTCGCCAATTCTGCTGTTTGCGGCCGGAGCGCCGCCTTCTGACGCGCCGGGCGCCGCGGGCGGCCACCACCAGGCCTGCGCCGATGGCCAGGAACGAGAGGGCCTCGGGGCTCGCCGCTCCGCCGCCAGTTTCCGCGAATTGCAATTTGAGATTGGACGCCCGCGCACCGGTAGCGCGGTTGGCGGACCACCCCGGAAGAGCCTGCGTGGATTGTGCGGTTGCCAGCATAAGGATCGCTCCCACAATAGCAGCGGGGATCCGTCCGCGAAGTTCAGACTTGACCTGTTTCCCAAACCAATGCATTGCTGCTCCGCCGGAACGCGGCCCTTTTTTCGAAGTGCCTCGCGATTCGGAAGTGCCCATTACAACCCCATTAGCGAACTCTGCCTCAATTGTACGTCCGGATTCGTGACGGGCAGATGGGGATAAGTACTGGCAATCCAGCAACTTACTGCTAGTACCAAGGGCGGGCAGCGGTTCTTTTTACTCGCAGCGCAGGGCCACCACCGGGTCCACCCGGGCAGCGCGGCGCGAGGGCCACCAGGCGGCGGCAAAGCCCACGGCGCAGAGGACCAGGGCGGGCACTACCAGCGAAACCGGGTCCCAGGGAGACACTTCGAACAGCAGCCCGCGAATGGCGCCCGATAACGCCAGCGATCCGGCCGCTCCCACAGCCACTCCGGTGGCGACCCAGGCGGCGGCCTGCCCCTGCACGCGCCAGGCGACATCGCTCGGCCGGGCGCCCAGGGCCATCCGGACGCCGATTTCGCGAGTCTGCTGGGCTACCAGGAAGGCCAGCAGGCCGTACAGTCCCACTGCCGCCAGCAGCAGCCCCAGACCGGCAAACCCGGCCACCACCGCGGCGATGAAGCGCGGCCGTTCGCGGAACCGGTCCACCCGCTCCTCCACGGTCTGGATATCCACCGGCAGCGTGGGATCGAGCACCGCAAATTCGCGGCGGATCCAGCGGCTCAGGGTCGCCGGGTCCAGCGCGGTCCGAAACACCGCTACGCCGCCGCGCCCCAGGCGCGTGGAGTGGGCCATGCGGAGGCGGTAATATTCGGGTTCGGGCGCCTCCGCCACGCCGGCGTTTTTAGCATCCGCCGCGACCCCCACCACTGGAAACGAATGCTGGTCGCCATCCAGCACCAACCGTTCGCCGAGCGGACTCTGGTTGCCGAACAGGCGGCGGGCCATGCTGGCGCTGAGAATCACGGGGCTATCGCCGGAGGCCCTTTCGCTTTCCAAAAACGCGCGCCCCTGCAGAATCGGAATGCCAATGGTCTGAAAATAGTCCGGGCTGACCCAGCGGAACGCCACCATCCCGCCATTGGCGGCTACCGGTGGATGGCCCAGGATGCGGATATTGGAATACGGCCGGCCCATGGAGCCGCGCGGCGGCACGCTGTCGGTTAGAGCAAACTGGCCGCCACCGGGAATGCTGCGCAGGCGCTGCTCCAATTGGTCGAAGAAGGCCGCCTGCGCCTCCGGCGGCCGGTAGCGCTGGCGGCGCAGGGTGAAAGACGCCATCACCAGGTGTTGCGAACGGAAGCCCAGCGGCTGCTCTTCCAGTTTCCACAGGCTGCGCACAAACAGCGAAGCTCCGGTGAGCAGCACTAGCGAGATGGCCACCTGCGCCACAATCAGGAACCGGCGCAAGAACAGGCGCGCCGATCCGGCCGTGCCCCTGCCTGCCAGCGCCTCCGCGCGCGGCTGCTCCAGGGCCGGCGCCAGGCCGAACAGCAGCGCCGCGGCCACTGTGGCGGCTACGGCGAACCCCAGAACCCGCAGATCCACGCAAGCCTGCTCCATCCGCACCATGCCTTCGGGCGCCAGCCGGACGAACAGCCGGACCAGCACCCAACCCAGGCCGCAGCCAGCCGCGCCGCCCGAGATCCCCAGCAGCAGGCTTTCGGTGAGCATCTGGCGGATCAGCCGGCCGCGTCCCGCGCCAATGGCCGCCCGCATGGCCAATTCACGCCGCCGCGCGTGCCAGCAGCAGGTTGGCCACATTGGCGCAGGCCAGCAGCAGGAGCGCCAGTACGGCGCCCAGCAGCATCCAGGAGGCCAGCTTGACCTCGTGAATCTGGCGGTCGCGCAGCGAGCGGACCACCAGCCGCACTTCCGAGCGCAGCTCCGCGGGAACGTCGGCGCGCAGGCTGGCTTCGTACAGCGGCAGCATTGCCTGGCGGGCCTGCTCGATCGAGACGCCCTCGCGCAGCCGGGCGAAGGTGCGCAGGAAACCGCTGGAATTGGCGGACCGCGGCAGGCTGGGGTCCAGACGTTCCGGCTGCAGGATATCGGCCGGGCCAAGCTGCGGCATTTCGAAGCCCTTGGGGAGAATGCCGACGATGCGGGCGGGCTGCTCGTCGATCACGATGCTGCGGCCCAGGACGCGGGGGTCCTTGCCGAAGGCCGTGCTCCACAGGGCGTCCGACAGGAGCACTACGGTGGGCGCGCTTGGCTGGTTCTCATCCGGAGTGAAGTCGCGGCCCAGTTCCGGGCGGAGGCCGAACGTGCGCAAGAAGTTGGCTTCCACGTATTGGCATTGGACCCGGCGCGGCACATCG
Organism: Bryobacterales bacterium; assembly: GCA_963803725.1. Taxonomy (GTDB): domain Bacteria; phylum Acidobacteriota; class Terriglobia; order Bryobacterales; family Bryobacteraceae; genus JOPF133. The sequence continues at coordinate 50,212 of CAWDOH010000017.1, forward strand.
CCCGCCTGGAGGTCGCAATCGCCGGTGCGCGGCTGCATCGAGGTGATCGACTGGAAGGGCGTCTGGAGCCGCCGCCAATCCAGGTAACTGCTCACCACGTTGAACTCGTTGTTATCGACGGGGCCGAAAAAGCCCACCGACACGAGCTGCTCGTCTTTGGGATAAGGCAGGCGGCGGAACAGCAGCGGATCGACCACGCTGAAGACCGCTGTAGAGGCGCCAATGCCGATGGCGATGGTAGCTACCGCGATGGCAGAGAAGGCCGGCGAACGGCGAAAGCCGCGCAAGGCATAGCGGCAATCCTGCACCAGCCGTTCCCACCAGAGGCCCACGTGCACGGCGCGCACGGCTTCCAGGGCGCGCAGCGAACCGCCGAATTGCTTTTGCGCCAGCGCGCGCGCCTGTTCGGCATCGAGGCCCTGCGCACGGTGCCATTCCTCGCGCAGCGCCTGGTGGCTGTCGATTTCTTCGCGCCATTCGGATTCCCGCCGGCCGCGGGCGGCGAGGCGGCCGCGGAACCACTGGATGAAGCCTTTCATGCGAAACGCAGCACCTTCCGGACGCCTTTGGAAACGGCCGTCCAATTGGTTTCGGCTTCCGCCAGGCGGCGGCGGCCGGCGGGCGTCAAGGTATAGAAGCGGGCCCGCCGTGCCTTGTCGGTTTGCCGCCATTCCCCGAGCACCAGCTTACTCTTCTCCAGCCGGTGCAGCGCCGGATAGAGCGAGCCTTCCTCCAGGCGCAGCAGGCCGCTCGAGACGGTCTGGACGTGCAGGGTGATGCCGAAGCCGTGATTGGGACCCCGGGCGAGGGTCTTGAGGATGAGTAGTTCGAGGGTGCCTTGCAATTGATCGCCGCGCGCCATCATTCCCCCAGATTTCTAGGGTAGTCATCTAAGGTGTGGCTGTCAAGAGGGGCCGCGGATTCTTCACGCGGCAGTTTGCCGGGCGGCGGCCGGGAATCCCGGTTCGTGGTGGTTGGGGTGTTCGAAATCGCTGTTTCCGGGAACGAATCTCCGAGTCGGGTCTACAGTTACGCGCGAGGGTAGTCGAAGGGCCGTGGGCTGAGGTGTAATTCAAGAAAACCTCGACCTCGCGATGGAGAAGCCGGCGGTCCTATGTTGTTTGACAGCCGTGGTTTAACGTCTTCGGCCCGCTGCACCAATACCTTGTGGCCCCGGCTGGCGTTGCCACCTTTGCGCTGGTGCGGGAGACCGTGGCCGCCGGCATCGCTACTCCTTTGCGCAGCCATGCCGATTCCAGAGGTCTTCTTCAAGCTGGACGGGGCACTGAGCTCCTGCAAACTGACGGCGATTCCAGCCGCTGGCTGACCGCGCGCCCGAATCGCTCGCGTTCTCAGGCCACGGTGCTGCTCGTGGCTACGCCAAACATTACAACTTCTTCCGCGAGTTGGAAAAGCCGCTTCGTCCCGATCAGCTGGCAACGCCGCCAACTGCCACAATATGGCGCACTTACTGACGCTCGCCGCCAAGTACAACCATTGGATTGGTTCGTCGGGCCTGGATGTGGCGATGATCGACGTTGCGGCAATGATGGATGGAGAGACAAGTCCGGCCGGGCCTCGCAGAACAATCCGGCGATTGAGCTGACCGGCTGGTGGCGCGCGGCGTGTACGCATCGTATGACAGGCTGCGCACGGTGTGGAAAGAAGCCGAGCAGAGTGCGTCCCGAATCCTGTTCCGAGGGGCTGGATAATCCCGCCGGACGACACTGGAGAATGGATCCCGCGCCACTCCGGCGTTGGCCATCCGCCGGCCGTGGCTCGGAGGCGCAAACCGGTCGGCGCCAGTGGCAGGCAGAGCGAATTTCGATCCTGGAGATCCCGCATGGTTATGGCCCGTTAGTTATCTCAAGAGAGCTATCGGACTGCGGGCGGGATGGCTATTCTGAAGTCTGGCCCAGCCATTGAGGGCCTAATTGTATGCGGAGGTATGGAATGCCGAAAGGAGACCGGAGACGCGGCGAGCGCGGCCAGACAGCTCTGATGATGGCCCTGTCTTTTCCCCTGACCTTGGGGTTACTGGGGATGGTGGTGGACGTGGGGTGGATGTATTGGCGCAAGGAGGCCTGCCTGACGGCGGCCGATGCAGCGTCGATGGCGGCGGCCGTGTCAGCCATAGCGTCCCAGGGGACCAGTATTACGTGTAACAGCGGCACGGTCTGGTGCAATTCGACTCCCCAGACTTGTCCGTCGTCTCCCTCGGCCTCTCCCACCAATAACTTCGGGACGGCGTGCTATTTCGCCTACGAGGACGGGTTTGCAGCGACCGGCAGACAGAATGTGATGGTGGCGGCCAGCAACGGAAGCGCCCCCACGGTTTCGGGGGTCTCCCCGGCGTACTATGTCACCGTATATGTTACGGAGAAGACTGCACTGACCTTTCTATCGGTTCTAGGCATGGGGAACTGGGGGCAAACCTCCGCGAGGGCCACCGCGGGGGTTATCAGCACGGCCGCGGGGTCGTGCGTTTACGCGCTCGATCCATCGTCGGCCGCTTCCCTCAGCCTCAGCAACGGAGTCACCGTGACCAGCGAGTGCGGCTACTACGTGGATTCGAATAACGCTGGAGCGCTTTCGGTGGTGGGTGGGGCGAGCCTAAAGGCCATCGACAGTTCGCAAATAAAGGTAACGGGCGGTGACACCATCAACAACGGCGGGTCCACATCGCCTGCGCCACTGACGAACCAGGCGGTGGCTGCCGATCCGTTCGCCAACCTGCCGGTGCCGTGGGGCAGCAGCACCTCTTCCCGCACCTATTCCTGTGAGTATACCGGCTGCAACCACACGACCTGCGACCACACCAATTACAACTGGACCACCTGGCAATCCAGCACCCTGACAATGGCGCCGGGAGTGTACTGCGGAGGCATCCAGATCGGCAACACCACTTCGGTGACCTTCCAGTCGGGCGTGTATATTCTGGACGGCGGTGGGATGAACCTGGGCGGGAGTGGCGGCATCTCCGGAGGAGTTACCGGCAGCAATGTGCTCTTTTTCAATACCGGGACCAATTCCACTTACCGAGGAATTACCCTGGGCAATGGAGTCGATTTCACGTTCACCGCTCCTTCCACCGGTAACCTGGAAGGCATCCTGTTTTACCAGGATCCCGGTATCACGGCGCCGACGGCGTCCGCGACGACTTGCGGCACTTCAGGGGCCGAGGTTTGCCTCGATGGAGGATCGGACCTGAGCCTTTCGGGAGCCCTCTATTTCCCCAATACCACGGTCAACTTTTCGAACGGCACGAGCACGGCCTCGTCGGTGGCGCTGGTGGCGTACGACATCATTTTCACCGGAGGAGCGTATTTCAAGCAGGGAGGCACCAGCCTGACCGGGCTGGGTGGGAGCGCCTCCGCCTATATTATTGAGTAGCAACGCACATTGCAGTTCACAGACCGGCCAAAAAGCAGGCGGGGCCCCGAGCGATCGGGCCCCGCACCCTACCCTTGCCTGACAACAGTCCCGAGGCCCTCCCCTTGACTGCCCGAATCCCAAGCTCGGCTCAGATATCCCCCTCCTCGTATAGCCCGGATATGATAACTTCCGCTAACCAAAGGGAACTGGTCCGCTGACGCGATTTCGTTAATAATACGACTTGAGATTCTGTCCCATGCCGACTCATCGATCACGAAAAAGCCGCCGCGGAGGGAGCGTCCTGGAAATGACTCTCCTGATGCCCTGGTTTGTTTTTCTCTTCGTGGGGGCCTTCGATTGGGGCTTTTATGCCCACGCGCTGATCTCCACGGAAAGCGCCGCCCGGATCGCGGCGTTGTACCTTTCCTCCGGGCCGGCCTCCAGTTCAACCGCCTGCACCAGTTACGTACTGGAGGAGTTGCGCATCGCGGCCAATGTCGGCACCAGCGTTACTTCCTGCAGTGCTCTGCCCGTTATCATGACAGCCTCCTGTACGACCACTGCGGGCCTTTCCACGGCCCAGGTGGCCATTACGTATCAGACCCTCAATCTGATACCCATACCTTTTCTGCTCGAGTCCCAGGCAACCTTCTACCGGGTCGTGCAGATGCCAATGCAGTCAGGAACATGCAGCATTTCATAAAACGATCCAACCGCGGCAGCGCCATGCTGGAATTCACCCTCATGGGCGTGCCTATGATCTTCATTTGGATTTCCATCGTGCAGATGTCGTGCGGCATGTGGAACTACGACGTGTTGCAGAATGCTGTCAAGGCTACCGGCAACTATATCTCGGTTCACGGGGCCGATTGCGCGTCTACTGGAAACAGTTGCACCATCAACGTGGGCAATGTCATCTCCACGTTTAAGACCTACGCGATTGGCATCCCGAGTTCGTCGGTAAATATGACGTTGACCAGCGCCAGCGGCACGACGGTGACTTGCAACCCCATTACGACTTGCAGCAGCAGCACCACCACCTGGCCTCCCACGGCTGATGCGGGGGTCGGCAAGGATATCGAAATCCGCGCCGATTACACTTTCCGCACGGGCCTCTCAATGGTCGCTCCGGGAGGTAGCGGGGTGGTCAAATTCGGTACCAGCGCCGGCTACGGTGTCTTCGATTTCCCCGGATACACCCACCAGCGGATTCTGTTTTAGCGCGGGCGAGGCCCTCACGGCAGACAAAACCCGGGGCCGAAGCCGGCAGCGAGTTTCCGTAGATCTCGCCGCACGGCGCGCCCCATCGCTACGCCAACCGGCAGCCGGCTTGAAAGTAGTCCTACAGGACTCGACGATACTCCATCCGCGAGATAAGTGGCTACCGTTTGCACGCGAGGAGCGCCGCTGCTCTGAACGCGAATCCACGGCGGTCACGAGGGCGCGTCGGCGAAGCGGAGCCGCGACGGTAAAGTAAGCACACGGACCTCGCCGGAGGTAGATCTGGCTTGTAAACCTCCTGTGCTGTCCGCTTACCGCTTGCTAACGCGCGCGGCTCCGAAACTGGCGCCCGGACCGTAAGCGCATACCCCCCGGCCGCAGACCTGGCTTATCGCGTAAGCGTCTATTCCCTCCCCGGATTGGCAAACGATGGCGCCATGGTGGGGGAGTTGCCGGTTTCCTGGAGTTCCCGCTCGCGTTCCAGCACGGTTACCCCATGCACCATCCAGTCTTCTGCAGCCGTGCCCTTCAGGTAATGGTCGAACCAGGCGTTGATGCGGCGGTGGTAATCGATCTGGTTGGGTTTCTCCGCCACGGAATGATTCTCGCCCTCGTAGACCAGCATGACCACCGGTTTGCCCGCACGCCGCGCGGCGTTGTAAAACTCGATATCCTGATGCCAGTCCGACGCGCCATCGTGGTCGCCGACCTCCATCAACAAGGGAGCCGCGAGTTTGTTGGCCACGAACGTCGATGAGTTGCGGATGTAGGATTGCGGGTCTTCATACAGCGGCACCTGCATGCGCTCCTGGCTGACTTCCACGTGGTTGGTTTCCGGCGCGCCGGTGTTCCAATAGATCTCTCCCACGCTGGATGACAGGTTGGTGAGTGCCCCGCCGACCACCCCGGCCGCGAACAGGTCGCTGTGGGTCACGATGAACGTGGTTTCGTATCCGCCCCAGGAGTGGCCCGTGAGGCCGACATGCTTAGCGTCGATCATGCCGGTTTCCAGCACCTTCTTGACCGCGGAAGTGACGCAATCCAAGGCCGAGATGCCGGGTTCGCGCGGTTTGAACACGATATCCGGCCGCAAGACGAAGTAGCCGTGCTGCGTCCAGACCGTCGCATCGTAGGTGGAGCGCTCCGAAGGGGCCGTCCAGTTATGTAGCTGGTTGCTTTCGATTTCGTAGATCTGCACGATCATCGGATACTGCTTGCCCTTCTCGTAATTCGCCGGGTAATACAGCGCCCCCTGCAACCGGTCGCCGTGGGAGTTCTTGTAATCGATCAGCTCGGAGGGTCCCCAGGCGTATTGCGAAGCGAAAGGGTTGGTATCCGAAACCCGCCTGGCAGCTTTCAAATCGGGGCCGGCGGCGAAGAAGTTGGGAGAGACGTCCCAGGCACCGGCTTCGTACACATACTCGTTGGCGTCTTTGGCTTTCTCCAGGCCGCGGATGCTCTTATCGGCATAAACGAGCTGCTCGACCTTGCCGTTTTCGAGGCGCGCGTAACCGGTGCGCTTGGTCCAGCGGCCGTCCAGGCTGAGGTACATCGGCTTCTCGAGGTCGATCCATTCAGCCTCGCCGCCGCCGCGCCCGCCACGTCCGCCCCCGCCGCCGCGGCCACCGGTTGCGGTAGAAGACACCCTCGCGTAGCGGTGGCGGATCTCGGCGGTGCTGCCATCGGTGAGGCGCTTCGGTTTGGTGGCGCCATCGGGGAAGATCTCCCAAAGGTCCCAGGAATCGTAGACGATCGCGCTGCGGTCGTCTTTGGTCCAACCGGCCACGCCGTAGGCGGGCTTCTGCGCCACCGGATAGTCGTTCTCCTGGTTGGTGAAAACGATCTTGGAATCCTTCGTGATGTCGCGAGACTGGCCGGTCTGGAGGTCGTAAATCCAGAAATCGCCCTGGCGGAAATTCATGGCGTAGCGGCCGCCGGGGCTGAACTCCACCGGCGGAGTCAGGTGTTTGGCAACCGGCGTGCGCGCGCCGGTTGTCAGGTCGACGCTGTAGACATCCGTGAAATTGCGGCCGAACATGGCGTCCTTCTGGTAGGGAGTAGAGTCCAGCACCAGGGCGCGCGTGCCGGTGTGCGGGAGGCGGACGTCTTCCTTGGGATTGGGAGACAGCGGCGTCAGGCTCCCGGTGGCGAGGTGCCAGGCGGCGGGGGCATTGCGGTCGCGGTCGCGAGCCGCGGTGAGTTTCTGCTCGCTGACCACATGCTCGTCCTGCCAGTGCCACACCTCCACGGTGGGGGGATCTTCGTCGGACCGTTTGACTTCGATTTTCCTGGGCCATTCGGCGATGCCGACGTACACGATGGAGCCGTCTTCGGACCACTGCGGGGCGCGCGCGGAAACAATCCGCTGCGGCGCATCGACATGCGCGGACAGCTTCGCTCCTCCGTCTTTCCACGCCAGCACAATGTGCCCTTCGCCAGCGTAGCCATCCTGCTTAAAGGAGCGCAGGGCGGCCAGATCAGCGGAACCTTTGCGCCACGTAAGGGCCGAGAACAGGGCCGGGCCGGAATCGAGCACCCGTAGCGATCCGGCGTGCGGATCGAACACCTGGATGGCGTTGCCGGTGCGGCCCTCCACCCCGATGGTCATAGCGAGAGCGGAACCCTTATCCTGCCAGGCGAAAGAGGTCACATTGCCGAAGGTGGTATCCGCGCCGGTTGCAAGATTGCGCACGATGACCGCGTTGCCGGTCGGGTCGCGCTCGCCATCCTGGCTTTCACCGCCGCCGCCACCACGGCCGCCCCGTCCTCCGCGGCCGCCCCGTCCTCCGCCGGCCGCGGGTGCCGCAGTTGCGCCGTTGGCTGCCGCGGGCGCCGTGGGCGGGTACTTGCGGAAAGCAATCCAGTCGCCCTCACCCGCGAAGGCGAACGCTTGCACCTGATCGACCACCGTGACCGCGCCGGTCGAAAGGTCCATCACGTTGAGCTTGTTCTGCACCGGCCGGCGGGCCTTGGTGGCGCGCTCCTGCTCGGCTTCGGAGACCCCGGCAAGACATGCTACCCAGCGCGAGCCGGCCGAAAAGGCGGGGCCGTTGCAGAAATCGATTTTGTGGTGCTGGTCTCCGGCAGTGGCGGAGATGCGCAGTTCGCCGTTGCCGTTGGTGCGCCGGATTTCATAGGCCAGCCATTTCCCATCGGGGGAAAGCGTGCCGGCGCCGAGAGTTTCCCACCGTCCGTAATCGGCGGGTGTGAGCGTGGGTTTGGTTTGAGCAACGCAAGGGACAGTTGCAGCCAGAAAGCAGATAGCAAGGGAGCGGAGTGTCATATTGTTTTGACGATTCTACCGCACCTGCCCCGTCCTCTGCGGGCGGGCGCTACTGGATGAGGATCTGCACTTGGTTGCTGACCGTGTCCGGAAAAACCAGGCTTACGGTGACGACGCCCAAGGGAGAACCCACTGGCGGAATCGTCACGTTGACCTGGTACAGCCCGGAAATCTCCGTCACGAGCGCAATGTCGGGAGTGACATCGAGGGACCCGACGCCGCCGCCGAAATTCACCGAGGGGATGGGCGTCACGAGCGCCGGTTGGGACCCAGGCGCCGTTCCGGAAGGGACCAGGGGACTTGTAGGGCCTAACCCGTACGCCCAGAGAATGATCCCCGTCCCCGGGGCGACCGGAGTGGTCGAATTCAGCACGTTGTAATTGTCGTCTGTGATCACCACGATACGCGGCGCTCGCTGGGCCACGTTGACTGAAACCGTGTTGCTTGCCTGGCCGCTGCGCTGCATCTGGACCAGGGCCGTACCGAGGGCCGTGTCGGTGGGCATTTGGAACGCAATCTGCCCGTAGGAGGTGTAAAAAAGCGGCGCTGGTTCGCCGTTCACCGTCACCGTGGCATCGGCCACGGTGGTGGGCAGCGGAACGGTGGAGGCTTGGGTGAAGGCTTCGAGCGAAAGCTGCTGGCCCAATAGGGCCATCCAATCGCCGGGGCAGACGGTGTCGCCGGGCACCTGCGTGGCATTGTTCACCGCGCCCTGGTAGTAGATGTATGGCGCCGCTTGCGCCACCACCTGGAACGTGACCGGCACGGTGATGGGGCAGTTCACCGCGTTGCAGGTAATCGTCACTGAGCCGGTATAGCTGCCCGGCGAGAGACCGGTCGGGTCCACGGTCACGATGCCCAGGCCGGTGCCGTTATAGTCGTAGGCGCTCACCCCGGAACCGGTGGCGGAAACATTCTGCACCGCCAGCGTTCCCTGCCCGGCATTGCTTAGCGAGAGCGCCGGAATGAACGGGTAAGCCACGGCCGACCCGCCTTGCGCCAGCACCAGGCTGATCTGGCTGGCGGATGTTACGGCGATGGGCTGGTCGGTCACCTGCATGGTGACGGCGATGGTCTTGTCATCCGGGGCAAAGGCCGACCCGGTAGTCACGATGCTGCCGGTGTAAGTGCCCGGCGCCATACTGGCCGAGGGCGAAAGATTGATCTGGTAGGGCAGGACGAAACGGAAGCTGCCGGTTCCTTCGAGGGCCAGCGAGAGCCAGTTGCCGCCATCCTGGGTGGTGGCGCGGCCGTTGATCATGTTGTTGGTCGAAAACGAAACGCTGGTGGTTGAGCCGGGAGCCACGTAGACCGGCGGCGTCTGGCCCACCGAACTGGGCACGCCGCCACCCACCTGCACGGTCACCGTCACCACCTGCGGGGAATCCACCGCACCGGCGGCGGAAACCGTCACGCTGGCGGTATACATGCCCACAGCCAGGCTGGCGGTACTGAAAGTGAACGTCAATGGGATGCAGGAACTGGCCGCGGTGGTGGTAGTGCAGGCGCGCGCCGCGCCCACCGCCGCCGAAACCCACGCCGCCGTGGGATCGGGCGTGACGGTAAGCGTCAGCGATCCATCCCCGGCATTATAGGCTTCCAGAATTTGCGCGGCCGGCGGAGTGCCCACCGCGGCGGAAACCGGGCCCACGACGCTATTCACCAGCCGCAGCATGGGAGCGGCTTGCAAAGACCCGGAAATGGAAATCAGGAGAAAGAGAAAGAGACGGCGATGTGTCAGACCCACTCTAATGCACCCTTTTTCAGAGCCCAGATATATCCGAACACTAGAATGACCAGGAACACCGCCACTTCAACTACACCGAACCAGCCTAAAGTTTTGTACCGGACTGCCCAGGGAAACAGGAAAATGGTCTCCACATCGAAGATCACGAAGAGGATGGCAACGATATAAAAGCGCACGGTGTAGCGTCCGCGGGAATCGCTGGCGGCCCGGATTCCGCACTCATAGGCCTCCAGTTTGGCGGTGGACGGTGCCGACGGACGAACCAGCTTGGCGGCCACAATCGCGACAATGGGAAACAGGATTGCCACGATGAGAAACACAAAAATGGGAAGGTAGGCGGCCGGCATGGCAACAATATACCATGCGTCGCGCCGCTTGCATCCGCTGCGGGATGGCTGGCTTCGCAGGGGTTCGAACCGGGATCGTGGCTTACAACGATTTCCGCATTCTCACCACCGGCAGCGTCTCGCCATTCGCCAGCGCCACGGGAATGGTCTCCACGGGTGTGAACCCTCCCGCCGTATATAGCGGTACGCCTGCCAGCGTGGCGGCCAATTCCAGGTTGCGGAAGCCCATAGCTGCTGCCGCCCTTTCGCACTCCGCCAGAATGGCCCGGCCGATCCCCCGCCGCGCCCACTCGGGATGAACGAAGAACGCCCGCACGCGCGCCGGGTCGCCCGCGGGATCCAGAAAACGGTCATCTTTCGCGGGCGCCTGGTCGCTGCCGAAGAGCGTCTTGCGGCGGCTCCAGCCGCCACAACCGACGATGGCCTCCCCGGCCTGGGCAACGTAATATGAGCCGTCGCGGATCAATTGGGTGTCCACTCCGAAGACGGTTCCGAGCGCCGCCTCTATCTGCGAAGGGGAGTAGGTGGCGGCTTGCAGTTTGCGGACCGAGATCTGGATCAGGACTTCCAGCGCGGGGATATCGTCGACCGTTGCCAGCCGCAGGAACCACTCCAGGGCGAGGCTGCCCTTCTGGTCCAGTGATCCTGGAGCCGCCGGCTTCACGTCTTTTTCCGATTGCGTAGACCCCCCTACCTTTCTAATTGCCGGCGCAACGGCGCGACGCTGGAAGCCGAGCACCCTGAGGATCCAACCTGGGCGCACCGGCCGGCCCCGCCGGTTAGCCGGCTGCGATGCCGATATCGCCTTTCCAGGTAGCCTCGCGGCCGCTGTAAATGGCCGTTCGCCCCAGGAGCGCGATGCACGTGCTCCGCGCCGAGCGCTCTACCACGTTTTCCGGGTCGTTGTTGACAATCCGCGTCACAAACGCCTCGATTGCGTCGATGGTGATGTCCCGCTTTGTGGGCATGTCTTCGGAATTCTGCGGCCCTTTATAATGCGTCATCCGCGCGCGCGAAGTCGCGATGGTCCCCTTCGTTCCGGTGAACTCCTCGCCCACCTTGCTGAATCCACGCGGCGTCAACTGGTTCGCCTCGAAGTTGACGAAGAAGCCGTTCGGCCACTGGTAAATCACCGTCAGGTTATCGAGGATATCCATGTCCTTCCGAACTTTCTTGTTCCCGCGCCCCACCGCCGAAATGGGCAGCCCTCCCAGGAACCAGTGCAGCACATCCAGGTTGTGACAGTCCTGCTCGACGATGATGTCGCCCGAATACTCGTGGTAGGCGAACCAGTTTCGCAGCTTCTCTACGGAGGCGTCGGAATACGGCTTGCGTGTAAACGGATCGCTAGAGATCCAGAAGCCGCGCGCGTTGGCAAGTTCGCCGATGTCTCCCTTCTGGATGCGCCTGTATGCCTCCAGGTACTCGGGGCCATAGCGCTGCTGGAAACCCACGAAAATGGTCTTGGTCTTGTCCGCCTTCCGGCCGGCCGCGATGGCCCGTTTCACCCCTTCCACATCCACGCCGACCGGCTTCTCGCAGTAGATGTGCTTCCTGGCCTGTATGGCCGCCTCCAGCATCCGCGGATGCTCAAACGGCGGCGTAGCGATAAACACGGCATCGATATCGGGCGCCCCGAGCAGCTTCTCGAAATCGGTGTACTTGCGGGTATTTTGCGACTTGATGGTGGTTTCCGACTTATCGAACTGGTCCGGAAACTTATCGCACAGCGCCATCACCTTGGCGCGCGGATCGGCATTGGCGATACCGCCGTCGAACGAGCCACGGCCGCCGCAGCCGATCAATCCGATGGCGACCTGCGAGTTGGCCTGCGATCCTCTCACCGATCGGGGAGCCACGATGGTGAATGCGCCGGCGGCAGCCGCCCCGGCGGATAGGAAATTGCGACGCGTAGTCTCTGGTTTCATGACGTGCCAGTGAAGGGCCACTCCTCATGGCGATTATATTTCACGGCGCGGACTACCGCGGGAGATGGCCGGCGTGCCCAAGCATGCCAGGCGTTGCCGTTGCCGCCGGTTGGCCACGAGTTCCGCTATCCGGCGGCGCTGGGTATATCAGCGCGGGCCCGATAACTGCGGGTACCGGAACGCGACGGTGCCAGCGCGGCGGTGCGCTCTGGGGCTGCGCGTGGCGTCAAAGCCGGGGCGAGCCGCCATGCACCTGTTGGCATACCCAAGCGCACGAGCCCGGGGACTTGGTCGGCGCAGCACAACCCCGGCGCAAAGCAAAGCGTCCTCACCCGTTCAAGGGTTTCCTGGTTTTCCAACGCGGCGGCCCACGAACGGCGTATTCCCATCTCCGGCAGCCACGGGCGGCATAGCCCTCAATGGCCCTGCTGAGCGGTCTGTTGTGACCGGTCGAGCCACGCCTCGACGGCTTCGGCCCATAACCTCCCGTGCGCGACTAAACCCTTGGCGCTCATGTGGATGCCGGTTCCGTTGTCTTGGCGGTAGTCGCCGGTCAAGGTATCGGTATCCGGCCCTTCCAACGCGAGTCCCTCAGTCGATAAGGCCTCCTGCGCCGCCCGAATCTCGGGCGCGCTCGCGTCGGTAGGACTGTGATAGCTCACTCGCGCCACGAACCACGGGAAATCCCAACCGGCCCGCGCTCGCATTTCGCGAATCAGGCGTTCCATCATCCGCTGGTACCCGGCTGCAGCGATCTCGTGGCCCGGGCCCTGATGCGCGTCCGATTCTCCCTGATGCCACAGGACCGCCCGGAAGCCGCCGCGTCCCAACTGCCGGATGCGAGCCAACATGCCGTCAAAGAGCTGGCCGGTCGATTCCCACTCGCCGTCGCCAGCCGGGGCGACGAATTTCAAGCTTGTGGGCGGTGATCGGAAACGGTCGCCCTTGGGCAGCCACTGCCGGACGCTGGTCCCGCCCGAACCTACACTTGCGATCCCGACAGGCACCTTGTAGTGCTCGTACAGCGCGTCTCCGAAGGCCGGAATGAAGCTGCCACCCCGGCTGTTATCCTGCACTCCGGGCTGTGGATCATTCGCCAGGCGCCAATCTGCGCCATTGAATGTGGCCACCATTGCGGTGTGGGTGCTCTGCGCCTCTTCGCCATAGTTGGTGGAGTTGGATTGTCCTGAGATCACGAAGACTTCGCCCACGCCGACGTGCTCCACGCCCGCCCCGCCGATGCGCTCGCCACCCTGCAGCACACGGACTTCGACGCCGTACCAGCCTCCCGCCGGCGCGGGGATCCGGCCCTGGAATGCGCAAGGCGCCGAAATTGGGATCCGTTGCCAAGGGTGGCCTTCGATACGGACTTCCGCGGCATCGCACGAGGCATCGCCGCGGCCGCGGATTTCGATGCTGCCGGCGTCGAATGTAGACCGTTGGAAAACCTGGTAATCGCGAGGCGAATCCAGCGTCACGGAGGCCGCCCGAACCGTCAGAGCGATTCCCGCGAGGAGGAGGAACCGGCCCAGGGCAGGCATGCCCATCCGCGGCGCGGTTTGTATACCCCTGGACCAGGGATCGCGCCCCCGGCGCAAGTTGACAGAAGCATAAGCCAGGGTGCGCGGGTTTCTGTTCATGGCGGTTAGGCGCGGGCGACCGGCTGCCCGGACAATTCCATCCGGTCCGACCCCGACCCCGGAGCGGGCAGGCTGATGCTGAATCGAGTACCCTTTCCTGGCGCGCTGTCCACGTTAATGGCAGCGCCGTGAGCTTTCGCGATCCAGGCGACGAAGCTCAATCCCAGCCCGAGGCCCTGCTCGGGTGCGGGCGCAGATCCAGACCCTGGAACCCGGTAAAAGCGGTCGAAGATATGGGGCAGGTGCTCGGTAGCGATGCCGGGCCCGGTATCCTCCACCACCAGGACGATCCGCTCGGGACCCGGTTCGACCACCAGGCGCACTTCCCCTCCACGGGGTGTGAACTTGATGGCGTTCGAAAGCAGGTTCGTGATCATGCGTTCGATTTGCACGCGATCCACCTCCGCGGGGCACTCGGTGGGGAGATAGGCTCGCAGCCGAACCCCGGCCTCCTCGGCCGGAATTTGAAATTGGTCTACCAGGTCGCTTGCGACCTCGCACAGGTCGATCCGCGATTTTTGAAGGACCAATTGGCCCGATTCGGCCTGGGAAAGCAGCAGCAGGGCGCGCACGATCTGCGAGAGACGGTCGATGTCCTGCAGCGCGTTGAACATCGCCTCGCGATATTGCTCGGTGGTTTGGGCCGTGAACAGCGCCACCTCGAGCTGCCCCCGAATACCCGTGATCGGTGTGCGCAACTCGTGAGAGACGTCTGTGGAGAACTGCTTGATCTGTTGGAAGCTGGCCTCCAGGCGCTCAATCATCCGGTTGAACGTGAGGATCAGGTAATCCAGTTCGTCGCCCGCCTGGCGGGTAGGAATGCGCAGGCTCAAGTTGGACCCGGAAATGCGTTGGGCGGCCTCCGCCACGTCGCGCACGGGCGTGAGCGCGCGGCCGGCCATGAACCAGCCAAAGGCCGTGCCCAAAATCAGTGAACCGGGAATCACCAGGATGAAAATCGAGGAGAAACCCCGCAGAATTTTCCCGTACGGCGAGAGGGGAATTCCCAATGCAACGTAATAGGGCAGTTGGTGGTTCTCATCCCAGACGATGCCGGAACGGGTGAGGAACCTCTGGCCGTCGGCGTTCCATGTGGTAGCCCACCAGGTCTGGGGACACTTACAGGCCAGCACCTCATTGACGTGTTGCTGGATGCGGGCCGGCGAATCGATGCCGACGTTCTCTTTATAGCTTTGGGAGACGGCCGGCTGGTCGTCGTAGTCAAGGATCACCTTTCCGGCGGCGTCCGCAATCAGGTAAATGCTCTTGATGTCGTAGACGATCTGGGTTTCGTCGGGATCTTCCTTGTCGTAATACCAGATGGCCCGCTCGTCCGGGTCGATCTCGTGCTTTTTCTCGATGCGAAGATAGCCCTTCATGGCTGCCCATTGGTCGTTCAGCGCATCGGTCTCCTCTGTCTGCAGGGTGCTATCCAGGCGCTCGCGGAAAAGCAGCGCGACGCCGATCAGAAGCAGAGTGAAAAACAGAGCATAACTGGCAGTGAGGCGGAAGCGCAGACCGCGCGAAAGCCGGCGAAGATCTCGCTTCCGTGGCATAGCTATACCTGCCGCTCGGGTACGGGATCGGCCGATGGCCCGGTGGGCACGCCGGCCTGCCGCTCCGGACCTTCGATCATGTAGCCAATGCCGCGTACCGTCTGGATCAACTTCTGCGCAAAGCGGTCGTCGATCTTGCTGCGCAAATGGCGGATGTAGACATCCACGATATTGGTAAGGCCGTCATAATCCATGTCCCACACGTGCTCCACGATCATGGTGCGGCTGAGCGGCCGGCCTTTGTTGCGCATCATATATTCGAGGATGCCGAATTCCTTAGGCGCCAATTCAATGGTCTCCGACGCGCGGGTGACCTTACGGCGGATACAATCGAGCGTCAGATCGGCCACCTGCAGACGCTCGGGAGTCGGCTGGCCGCGCCGCAACAACGCCCGCACGCGGGCAAGGAGTTCGACGAAGGCAAACGGCTTCACCAGGTAATCGTCGGCGCCCTGCTCGAGGCCGCGAACCCGGTCGTCCAAGGCTCCGCGGGCGCTGAGGATGAGGACCGGCGGCCCCACCTTCCGGTTGCGGATACGTTCCAGTACCTGAAGGCCATCCATGTCGGGCAGCATCAGGTCCAGAATCACCAGATCGTAATCGCATGAATGGATAAGGTCGAGCGCCACAGCGCCGTTGGGGGCCGCATCCACTGCATAACCGGCGCCCTCCAGGCCGCGGCAAAGAAAGTCGGCAATCCGCTTTTCGTCCTCGACCACCAGAATTCTCATTTCTCTCAGCTTAACGCAAGTGGAAACGGACAACCACGGGCTGCAGCGGCAGGAGAAGCGGCGGCCAGTCGGCCCCATTTCGCCTCCTTGACGGAACGCCATCCCCGAGCTGCATCGGCACCGGCTCAAAGCCATCGGCCCAACGCCATCGGCCCAAAATCGGCCATTGGACCGGCGCGACTCACCTACGGTACAGTCCAGGATCCCAATTGCGCCCATCCACTGTCCAATGTGCCGTCATAGACCTCAGCGTACACACCTTTAGACCCCGCAAAGGCCGTTTGAAAAGTGATCGCCACATTTAATGTCAGGTTATTGCCGGAACCGCTGGTTAACGATCCCGCCGCACTCAGCGAGCACTGACTGTTTTGCAAAGTAGTACTCTGACCCATGGTGATGGGTCCTTGCCACGCAGTGCCGGCATTATTGCTCAGGTAGAGGGAATTGGATGCCGGGACGAAGAAAATAAAGCAGCCGTTGGAGACTGAAGCGGTTGCGTTGACTATGATCATTGAGGACAAAATCGCACCGTAGCCTTTGGTGTCCGTGTATATCAAGGTGAAGGTCTGGCTCATGCCGCTGCCCGAACTGGGCGTCACCGAAAGAGGCGCCAACGGCACACTAGCCACAGTAAACGTGCCGAGCTGGCTCCAGCCGCTGTCCAGGGTACCGTCATACACCTCGGCATACACACCCTTCGCGCCGGTGAAGGCCGCCTGGAAACTCAGCGCCAGGTTTAAGGTGAGATTGTTGCCGCTGCCACTGAAAGATGAGGGCGACGCGTTCAAGGTGCACTGGTTGTTCGTTAAGGTGGCGCTTTGACCCATGGTCACGGGTCCTTGCCACGCAGTGCCGGCATTATTGCTCAGGTAGAGGTAATTGGAGGCCGGGACGAAAAATACAAAACAGCCGTTGGAGACCGAAGCGGTAGTGTTGACGATGATCATCGAGGACAAGATCGCACTGTAGCCTTTAGAGTCCGTGTAGGTGAAGGTGAAGGTCTGGCTGGTGCCGCTACCCGAACTGGGCGTCACCGAGAGAGCCGCCAACGGCACACTAGCGACAGTGAACGTGCCGAGTTGGCTCCAGCCGCTGTCCAGGGTACCGTCATATGCCTCGGCATACACACCTTTCGCGCCGGCGAAGGCCGATTGGAAACTCAGCGCGAGGTTTAAGGTGAGATTGTTGCCGCTGCCACTGAAAGATGAGGGCGACCCGTTTAGGGTGCACTGGCTGTTGGTTAGAGTGGCGCTTTGACCGATCTTGACGGGTCCTTGCCACGCTGTGCCGGCATTATTGCTCAGGTAGAGGTAATTGGAGGCCGGGACGAAAAATACAAAACAGCCGTTGGAGACCGAAGCGGTAGTGTTGACGATGATCATCGAGGACAAAATCGCACCGTAGCCTTTAGAGTCCGTGTACGTGAAGGTGAAGGTCTGGCTGGCACCGCTGCCCGAACTGGGCGTCACGCTGGTGGGCTGGATGAAAGCGGTCGGCACAGTCCAGGTTCCCATCTGCTGCCAGGAATTGGACGCCAGGGGGTTAGTAGCCTGCAGGTAAACGTTCTTCGACCCGCTGAAGGTGGTTTGGAAAGTAATCGCTAGATTGAGGGTGAGGGTGTTTCCGGAAAGCGAGACGCTAGATCCGGCTCCGTTCAAAGTGCACTGTGAGTTCAGTTGGCTGCCGCTGCCAGGAGCAATCGTACCGGCGGGCGCGGACCCGGTGTCGGTGAGCAGGCTGAGCGCGTTGGCCGGCCGATTGTAAGTAACGGCGCAGGCGGCGGTAGTGGAGGCCGTAGCATTGAAAAGAACGGAGACCGTGGAGAGGTCGGTGGCTCCGTAGGTATCCGAGAACTGGAAGGCGAACGTTTGAGCCGGCCCGCTACCCGAAGAGGGCGTGACTCCGACGTTAGTGGGGGGCGTGCCAAACGAGAACTTGGCGAGAAACGCGGCATAATTGCTGGTGCTGATCGATTGGTAAGCATCATATACCGGGAAATTCGGGGAGAGCGTCCAGCCCGCCACGTAGGCATTACCGGAGCTATCGAGGGCAATCCCGCTGGCGGTGTCGGAGGCGCTTCCTCCCAGGTAGCTGAGATAGAGCAGGGAACTGCCTCCGGGATTCAGGCGCGCGACGAAGGCGTCGTAGTCGCCGCCATAGGTGGCTTGCAGGGCGTTGCTGGTGACGGGCAGGTCGCTCGAAATCGTATACCCCGCCAGGTAGGCGGCGCCACTCGCATCCACCGCAATGGCGTTGGCTACATCCGTGCCCGATCCGCCCAGGTAGGTGCTATACAGCAGGGCCCCGTTGGGGCCGAATTCGGCGGCGAAAGCGTCGACCCAGCCATCCAGGGAGGATTGCACGCCGCCAAGCACCGGGAAATTCGTCGAACTCGTTGAACCGGCAACATAGGCGTCACCCAGGGCGTCGATCGCAATCGCTTGTCCGCCCTCCGGGTATCCGGCACTGCCACCGCTACCGCCGAGAAAGGTCCCGTAGACTAGCGAATTGCCGTCAGCACTGAGTTTGGTGAAGAAGGCATCCTGGCCTCCCCCGATGGCAGACTGATAGGCGCTCGAAGAAACAGGAAAATTGGGCGAAAAAGTTGATCCCGTAAGATAAGCCGCGCCGGAGCTATCCACCGTGATGGCCGCCCCGTGATCGATCGAGCTCCCGCCCAAATACGTGCTGTAGATTAACGCCGATCCGGTAGCGCCGATCTTAACAACGAAGGCGTTCTGCGAACCGTGATTGGTCTTCTGAAAGTTGCCAGCAGGGAAATTTTCGGAAGTGGTATCGCCCACCACGTAGGCATTGCCGGAAGAATCGAGGGCCAGGCCGTAGGCGGTATCCGAACCGCCGCCGCCGAGATAGGTGCTGAACAAGAGCGTGTTTCCTGCCGGATTGAGCTTCGCCACGAATGCGTTGCGTGAGCCTTTGAGGCTGGACTGAATCGGGCTGCGGACCGGAAAGTTCGAGGAATTCGTATAACCGGCAACAAACGCGTCTCCGCTCGCATCCACGGCAATGGCATACGCCCGGTCATCGGCTGAGCCGCCCAGATAGGTGCAGTAAACCAGACCGTTGCCATTGGAGTTGAACTTGGCGATGAAGGCATCGTTGCTGCCGGCGTTGAAGTTCTGCTCGGGGCCGGCGGTGGGGAAATTCTGGGAAGCCGTGAAGCCGGCGATATACGCGTCTCCGGCGGAATCGAGGGCGACCGCCGTAGCGGCGTTGGAGCCGGAACCTCCCAGTAGTGTGGAGTACACCATGGTTGGATCGATCACCAGAGGCAGGGAGGTATCGTAGCGACCGGCGGCAAAGCCCACTGTTCCATCCACCGCCACCGCAAAACGACCCGGCACCAACTCGCGCTGGCCGCCGCGGACTTGGTAAATCAGGGGTGCCTCTTCGCGCAGTCGATCGCCTTGCACCGTGACGATCAGAGCGCCGGCTTGATCGATCACCGGCCGGCCGGCACCGAGGTACGCCAGGCGGATGCGGGACGGATCGGCGCCCGGCTGAACGACATATTGAGACTTCAGATTTCCGCCGTCGGCGCCATAAATCATGTCGATTCCGGGGTATAGCCCACGGTAGGCGATAGACCGGTAGAGCGGTACGCCGGTTCGCCAATCCTCCTGCGGACCGATCAGGAAGTTGGCCGTCGCGGGCAGGCGGTCCACGCCCTCTATCTTCGCGGCGGGATTCGAACCGGCGGCGAAAATCCGCACCAACGCCTGTCCGGCGTGAAAATCGACCTCACCGGGCAGGAACCAGGCACTTCCGCCCGATCCCTGGGCCACGAAACGCACCGCGGAGGGGGCCTGCCCGGCGTTCTCCACGAAGAATAGCGGTACCTTGTCCGCCGCGGGGTCGGAAGCCAAAGCCGCGGTGGCCAGGACCAGGCCGAGGGTCAGAAGCCGGAGGGCCAGAGTCCCTTTGCCGCCGCTCAAACCGAGGGTGATCGCCGGCGAGGCCGAGTTTGGGAGGTGAGTTTGAGGTTGCATCATCATGCCGTCGGACAATGGATCGGCAGGTTGCTCGGGGAACTTTAGAGGCTGTTTGAAGAAATCTGGGCCGGATACTCCGCGTCCCCGGCCTCCCCGGCCCTAAGCGGCGGTATCCGTATTGGAACTCCTGCTAAAATGAGGTTGATCCACGCCGGGAGGAAAAGCCTACATTGAATGCAGCAATCCTCGCCCTGGAAGACGGAACGGTCTTCGAGGGCGGTAGTTTTGGTGCGCCCGCCGAGCGGTCTGGTGAAGTCGTTTTCAACACCGCGCTTACGGGATACCAGGAAGTTTTCACCGATCCGTCCTATTCGGGGCAAATCGTCATCCTCACCAACCCGCAGGTCGGCAACTACGGCACCAGCCGCGAGGATAACGAAGCTGCCCGCCCCTATATTGAGGGCCTGGCAGTGCGGGAATTCTCGGCTGTCGCGAGCAACTGGAGGTCGGACGCCGAGGCCGGCGCCTTTCTGGCAGGAGCCGGCATTCCGGTGATCTCCGGCCTGGACACACGCGCCCTGGTCCGCCATCTCCGCACGCGCGGGGTCATGCGAGGAGTGCTTTCAGCGGTCGAAAGCGATCCCCAAAAGCTGATAGCCAAGGCTCGCGCAATCCCTTCCATGGCCGGACTCGATCTGGCCAGCCGCGTCTCGACCCCCGAACCCTACGAGTGGACGAAGCCTGTCGAGCCTTGCTCGCCATCGGAGTTCCTCGGCCGCCCGCCCGCCCCGCGGTTTCATGTGGTGGCGTACGATTTCGGAATCAAACACAATATCCTGCGGCGCCTGGTGCAATCGGGCTGCCGGGTCACGGTGGTCCCGGCCTTGACCTCGGCGAAAGACGTCCTGGCGCTCCAGCCCGACGGGATCTTCCTCTCGAACGGTCCAGGCGACCCCGGGCCGCTCCAGCCGCAGGTGGCCAATATCCGCCAACTGATTGGAAAGAAACCGATTTTCGGCATCTGCCTGGGGCACCAATTGCTTGGTTTGGCGGTCGGCGGGCGTACCTACAAGCTCAAATTCGGTCACCGCGGCGCCAACCACCCGGTTCGCAACGAACTGACCCGCCGGGTGGAAATCACATCCCACAACCATGGCTTCGCGGTAGATCCCGATTCGCTCAACCTCAACCAGGTGGAAGTTACCCATGTGAACCTCAACGACCAGACCCTGGAGGGCTTTCGCCATCGCAGCTATCCGGTTTTCTGCGTGCAGTACCACCCGGAAGCCGCTCCCGGGCCGCACGACTCGCACTACCTGTTTGCGGAGTTTATCAAGCTGATGGAGGACGCCCGCGGCAGTCATGCCTAGACGCAACGATCTCCGGCGCATCCTTATTATAGGTTCGGGTCCGATTATCATTGGCCAGGCTTGCGAATTCGACTATTCGGGCACCCAGGCGGCCAAGGCGCTGCGCGCCGACGGCTACGAAGTGGTGCTCGTAAATTCCAACCCGGCCACTATAATGACCGACCCGGAATTGGCCGATAGAACCTATGTGGAGCCGCTCACGGCTCCTTACCTGGAAGAGATCATCCGGCGTGAACGGCCGGATGCCCTGCTTTCGACGGTGGGCGGGCAGACCGGCCTCAACCTGGCGGTGGAACTCTCCGATTCCGGCGTCCTCGCCCGTTACGGCGTGGAACTGATCGGTGCCAAGATCGACGCCATCAAGAAAGCCGAGGACCGCCTGCTGTTTAAAGACGCCATGCGCAAGATCGGACTGGAAACCCCGCAATCGCAGCTCGTCAACGGCATCAAAGGCGGCCTGGAATTCGCCGCACGTATCGGTTATCCGTGCATCCTGCGGCCGAGTTTCACCCTGGGAGGCACGGGTGGCGGCATCGCCTACAACCAGGAGGACCTCGAAGAGATCCTGGAACGCGGCATCGCGCTTTCGCCGGTTCACGAAGTCCTGATCGAAGAGAGCGCGCTGGGCTGGAAAGAATTCGAGCTGGAGGTGATGCGCGACCTGAACGACAACTGCATCATCGTGTGCTCGATCGAGAACTTCGATCCAATGGGAGTGCACACGGGCGATTCGATCACCGTGGCGCCCGCCCAGACCCTCACGGACCGCGAATACCAGATGATGCGCGACGGCGCCCTGCGCTGCTTGCGCGAAATCGGCGTGGATACGGGCGGCTCCAACGTGCAATTCGCCATCAACCCGGCCAACGGACGGATGGTGATTATCGAGATGAACCCGCGGGTTTCCCGCAGTTCGGCGCTGGCCTCCAAAGCCACCGGATTTCCGATTGCCAAGATTGCCGCCAAGCTGGCTGTGGGGTACCGGCTGGACGAGATCCCCAACGACATCACCCGCAAAACACCGGCGTGCTTTGACCCCACCATCGATTACGTGGTGGTGAAGATCCCCAAGTGGGCTTTCGAAAAATTTCCCGGCGCCGACCCGGTGCTGGGGACGCAAATGAAGTCGGTGGGCGAGGCGATGGCCATCGGCCGCACCTTCAAGGAAGCCCTTTGGAAGGGCATGCGCAGCCTGGAGACGGGGAGGGCTTTCGGCTCGGAGAAGTTCGATAAGAACCTGATCGGCAATAAGCTGATCACTCCGACGCCCGACCGTCTGAGTTATATTCGCTTCGCCATGAGCAGCGGCTACAGCGTGGAAGAGATCCACGAGTTGACCGCCATCGACCCGTGGTTCCTGGCGCAAATGAAAGAGGTGGTGGATTTCGAAGGCCGGCTGGCGCAGCTCACACTCGCCAATGCTTCGGCCGAAACCTTCCGCCAGGCCAAGCGCTATGGCATTACGGATGTGCAACTTGCCAAGACCTGGAACGCCGACGAAATCGCTGTGCGCGCCCGGCGCAAGGAACTGGGCGTTCAGGCGGTGTTCAGCCGCGTTGATACCTGCGCGGCCGAGTTCGAGAGCTTCACGCCATATCTCTATTCCAACTACGAAAGCGTCTCCGAAGCCGAGCCGTCCGATCGTTCCAAGGTAATGATCCTGGGCAGCGGACCAAATCGCATCGGACAGGGCATCGAGTTCGATTACTGCTGCTGCCACGCGTCTTTCGCCCTCCAGGAGATGGACATCGAGTCGATCATGGTCAATTGCAACCCGGAGACCGTCTCGACCGATTACGATACCAGCGACCGCCTCTATTTCGAACCCCTCACCCTGGAGCATGTCCTCAACATCGTGGACACCGAGAAGCCGTCCGGGTTGATCGTACAGTTTGGAGGGCAGACCCCACTGAACCTGGCCCTGCCGCTGAAACGTCTGGGCGTGCCCATCATCGGCACGGATCCTGCCGATATCGACCTGGCCGAGGATCGCAAGCTCTTTGGCCGCCTGCTGGAAGAACTGGCTATCCCGTGCCCCGCCAACGGCACCGCCACTAATGTGGAGGAGGCCTGCGCGGTGGCTGCCCGCATCGGCTACCCGGTGCTGGTGCGGCCGAGTTACGTGCTAGGCGGGCGTGCCATGGTAATTGCCTACGACGAGGAGATGGTCCGGCAGTACATGCGTGAAGCCGTCACGTTCTCCCAGGAGCGGCCGGTGCTCGTGGATCGCTTCCTGGAAAACGCCACCGAAGTGGACGTGGACGCGCTTAGCGATGGCGATGAGGTGCTGATCGCGGGCATCATGGAACATATCGAGGAAGCCGGCGTGCATTCCGGCGACAGTTCCTGCGTGCTGCCCGCCCAATCGCTGCCCGCAGCAACCCTGCGCACGATTGAGGATTACACCGTGCGGCTGGCCCGGGGGCTGCGCGTAATCGGGCTGGTGAATGTGCAATACGCCATTCAGAACGGCACCGTGTACGTGCTGGAGGTCAATCCGCGGGCTTCGCGCACGGTTCCCTATGTGAGCAAGGCCACCGGAGTCCCGTTGCCGAAAGTCGCGGTGGGGCTGATGTGTGGGCGGAAGTTGAAGGACTACGGGCTGGCGCCCGGCGTGTTACCGGTGAGCCAGTTCTTCGTCAAATCGCCGGTGTTTCCATTCAATAAGTTTCATGGCGTGGACCCGGCCCTGGGCCCGAGATGCGCTCCACGGGCGAAGTGATGGGTGTCGGGGCGAACTTCGGCGAGGCTTTTCTCAAGGCGCAGATTGCCGCGGGGAGCCAGTTGCCGGTCGAGGGTACGGTGTTCCTCAGCGTCAACGACCACCATAAGACCGAAGCCGTGGAAGTGGCGCGGCGCTTCGCCGAGATGGGCTTCCGACTGGTGGCCACGCGCGGCACGGCGGCCGCCCTGCGCAACGCAGGCCTGGTGTGCAAGACCGTGTTCAAGGTGAATGAGGGGCGGCCTAATGCCGTAGACCTGCTCAAGGCCGGCGGCATACAGCTTGCGATCTATACCACCACCGGCGCGCCGGCCTTCCACGATGAGAAGGCGATCCGCCGAACCGCCGTGGTCTACCGGGTGCCTTGTATTACGACTCTCAGCGGCGCCCGTGCCGCCGCGGATGCCGCCATCGCCCGCCGGCGCGACCCGATCCGCGTCTGGAGCCTCCAGGAGATCCACCAGGAGAAAGAACTATCGGCCACTGACGAACGCGTGTAAGGCGCCGGCCGGCATGCGTAGATATTTACGCCAGCAGTCTCACCACCCCGTAGCAGGCGAACGCCATCACCCCCACGTTCCAGAGCTTGGCGCGTAGCGGCGTTTCCCAGAACAGGCTCAATAACATCGCCAGCCCCAGCGGGCTAAGCGCGTGGAAATGAAAGGCTTCCGCCCAGCGTCCCTTGGCCAGCGCAAACACGGCACGGGTGAGGCCGCACAGTGGGCACGGCCGCCCGGTCAGCCAGTAAAATCCACACAAGCGGATGTGCGGTTCGCTAGGAGGCGTGAAACTCCACAATATCCCCAGAAACGCGGCAGTGGCGGCCAGTCTCCAACCGAAGCCGCGCGAAATTTTCACAGGGCTTCTCATCGCCGCTCACAGCGCTTCCACAGTCGATGTCTCAAAGCCGACGATGTCGCGATAGGCGGCCGTGATGGCGGCAATACTCAGCGGGATGGTGACGAAAACTCCCACAATGCAGCACAGCGCCCCGAGCAGATTAATCAGCCCCAGCAAAACCAGGAAGAGTGTGAACCCGACATAATCGTTCTTTACGACTGCATGGCTGGCCTGCATCGCCGGCCAGAAATCCATGCGCTTGTCGAAAATGAAGAGGTAGGTGAACTTGTACATGGCGGCGAGCACTAGCCCGGGGATGATGCAGGCTAGCGTTCCCAGCGCTACGAATAGGGAGATCAACAGGCTGGCCACCAGGGTCGGAACGAAATAGTTGAAGCCTTTGAAGAGATCGGCGAACTCGGCGCGCCGGTTGAACATCTTTTTCATGCAGTAGATGTGAAAGCCGGCCAGCAAAGGTCCCTGGATAATCACCGGGACCATGGCGCTGAGCAGAAAAAACACCAGCGCGATCAAAAGGAAATTTCCCAGATCGGCCTTGACCATGTCCCAGCCGAGGCCGATCCAGTGGCCGGTTTGGAGTGTAACTGAGGTGGGTGGTTGCCACGCAACGGCTGGGCCCGAGGGCCCGGCCACCGCGGCCCCCATCGATTGACCGCAATTGGGGCAGAATTGCGTGCCGTCAGGTACTTGTGTTCCACAGGTATGACAGTACATTAACCTCACCCTTCCGGCGGGCCGGCGCCCGCGATACGTCAGGGTGGATCATAGCACCTCGCCGCGTCCTGCCGAACAGGCACGCGAAGATTCGGTTTACGAAGCCGCCGGCAGGGTGAGGCCGGCCTTGGCCAGCGAGCGCTGGAGCAAAGCTACGGCATGAATCTCAGGCACATTTCGGGAAATGGAGATCTCTGAAACCAGCATGTGGCGCGCACGGTCCAACATTTTCTTTTCCCGGAAGGATAGGGGTTTATCGATGTGAATTTGCAGCAGCGCTTTGAAAACCTCGGCCACCTTCAGCAGGTCGCCACTCTGCATTTTGTCGGTATTCTCCTTAAACCGGATTTTCCAATCCGGGTTGATGGCGCACCAGGCGCCGGATAGAAAGGACAGTATCCGCGAAATCTCCCTGTCTTTGGTCACCCGACGCAAGCCGATGTTGGCGACGTTCGAAAACGGCACCAGAACGGTCATGCTATTACATCCGAAACGGAGCAGATAGAATTTTTCGAATGCGGAACCAAAGGAGCGGGTGCTGATATTCTCGATCGTCCCAACGCCTTGGTTGGGATAAACGACTTTATCGCCGATCTGAAAGGTCATACGGGGTCCCCCACAAACCACCGCTGTCAAGTGTTGCCACAATCGTGCGTGACAACTCTTGAATGGTACGCTCGCATCCATCGGCTGTCAAGTGGCACCGTTGCATAAACCCGCATCTGGCGCGGGTTTTCGCAACGTCTGTGTGAGGAAATTTGGGTTGGCTTGCGGAATTTTCTTTGGTGGCGAGGAAAAACACTACCCACTTACACCGAGCCCCGGTGTTGCCCCGGCCGACAAATCTAACCACTCTTCGACCGTCTAGTCCCCGGTACCCGACCCCGCCGCCATCCCCCGCTCCGCGGGCGTTGCGCGCTCCGCCAGCAGTAGCCGCCGCAGGCTCCGCAGGTCATTCAGAATCCGCCGGCTAGTGGTGATGTGCAGATGGAGTTTGGCCAGGTTGTAGGAAACCAGAAGAAGTGCTTCTTTGCGCCGTTCCGCCCCGTCGCGGTCCGCTACGGCTATTTCCGCTTCCACGTCGCGCCGGGCTTCATCAAGGGCTTCGGCCAGCATCGCCACGTATTCGTGCGAGCCTTCGATACAGTCAAATGGCGTTTCTGGACAATAACTCACAACTACACCTTTCCGACCAGTCCGCTTTGGCGGTTGGCCCTTTGCTGAAAATGAATTTCCCTTAATTCTGCCACAAGTCTAACACGATTGAAACACGCATCTGAAAGTATCGAGGGATCCGTACTCGGGGCCGGCCGGCATGCGCGGACCAAGCCAACGATTCTATATCTGCTGATCCCCGGTGGTGGGAGTGCGCTCAAAGTTTGGCGCCCTACCGCTGGCGGAGGCCCGTGGAGCGAGGGGCAGGCGAACCTGGACAGCCACGGGCGGAGTCGCGTGACCGTAAACGGTGCGCCTAATTGGCCACCGGCGTCTTCAGAATGTGGTCGATCACGAGCACGTCGAGTGGCGCCTTTGTGGCGTCCAGTTTCAGGCCGAAGTTCCGCAGAGCTGCGTACAGTGACTCGTCGCTGGCACCGTCCAGCAGTTGGAGGGCCTGGGGCGGAAGCCGGACGCCCGCCGACACCGCCGACTGAATCAGCATCGTCCGGTAGTCCTCGGGCGTCAGGTCAATCGAGATGTCGTAGTTGCCGGTGAGTCCCGTGCGATCCACCACCGGACGATCCATGAAACGCGCCAGGAGGTCTGCAAAGTTGGCCATGGTCAGTTTCTTGGCCTCCAACTTGTCATTGGCAAACGTGAAGAAGGAACCCTTCCCGAAGTTGATCGACACGCCGCCACGGCCGCCGCTCGCTGACACGTCGGTTGCCCCGCCCTGAACGGCCCCGGCTGCATCTCCGCTTTGATCGGGCGCTGACTCCTTCAGCTTCGACCCTCCGGTGGCCACGGTCAGGGCATACACCGGGAAATCTTTGCTGTCATGGTGCATCTTCATCTCGAACCGGCTGGCCAGCAGGGCCTGCAGCATTTCCGGCACCTGTTCCCTGGTGGATCCCTCCGGCAGTTTCGCGTCGACATTGAAGCGCTCCGACAGCCAATCCGGCCCGGTGACCTGGTAGTTTTTCACGCGGTATGCCACACGAATGTAATCCTGCAAGGAAAAGTCCGCAATGTGCACCTGCGAACCGTCTACGTGCACGCCGACATTCACGCGGTCGGTTTCGCCAGTGGACGGCTTCACCGAGGCCACTTCGAATTCCGGCGCGGCCGGCGGCGTTTGGGCGTGAACCATCGCGGCGGCAAAACACAAGGGAATAAAGGTACGAGCCAGTTTCATATGAGGTGTATACGTTCCATTTTAGAAGAAAGATCCATCCGCCCAGGCTGGCGGGGCACCAGCAGGCAGTTGGAGGCACTTGCGCATACCATCGCCGCGGAGCGCGGTGGTCTTTCGCGACCATCCCCCAAGCCAGCGTGTCGCCTGGCCGCCACGGGAATTCTCGCAACGGCCCGACGCGACCACAGCTATAGCCGGCGCCTGCGCGGCTTGTGCAAAGAACATGATCAAGGGGCCAGACCAGACCTCAGGCAGTCAGGACCAGAGGCTCGTCCATCAACGTCAAAACCTGCCCCAGTAATTGGGACCTGCGGAAGGGCTTGAGCAGAAACTTACCGCGCCAACGCGCGCGCACGCTGCGTGCCACCTCACTGGGGGATTCGCCCGAAAGGAACAAAACCCGCACAGAAGGCGAGATCTGGTGCAACTGATACACCAGATCCTGCAAATCGATGCCCGGAATCGTCGTATCTATCACTGCCAGTTCCGGATGCAGCCGGTTCTTGCGGCAACGCTCAACGGCGGTGGCGGCGTTCGACGCGCCCGTCACGAAGAACCCGGCCTTCTCCAGAGTGGAGGACACCGCCCGTTGGACGGCCTCCTCGTCATTCGCAACAACCAATACTACAGGCGATTCTTTCGAATCCATACAATTCCATGATAGCGCTCCCGCCCTGGCTCTGCTCCCGCTACCGGCATTTAAAAGGTTATCCGGCCCGCTAGCTCGCGGCGTGAGAAATCGCACCGATCACGGCATCGGTGAATTCGCCGGTCGTGGCTTTGCCGCCCACATCGCCGGTTAGATGCTCACCCGCGGCGTACACCCGGTAAATGGCCTGGTGCAGGCGCGCGGATGCCTCCCGCTCTCCCAGGTGGGCCAGCATCAGCACCGCCGACTGCATCAGCGCGGTGGGGTTGGCCAGCCCCTTGCCGGCGATATCCGGCGCGGTCCCATGCACCGCCTCAAAGATCGCGTGGTGATCGCCCAGATTGGCGCCCGGCACAATGCCCAGGCCGCCCACCAGGCCGGCGGCCAGGTCCGAAATAATGTCGCCGTAGAGGTTGGGCAGCACCAGCAGGTCGAACGTCTCCGGCCGCATGACAAGCTGCATGCAGGCGTTGTCCACAATCAGCTCGTTATACTCCACTTCGGGAAACTCCGCGGCCACTTCGCGGCAGCATTTCAGAAACAGGCCGTCGCTCAGCTTCATGATGTTGGCCTTGTGAATGGCGGTCACTTTTTTGCGGCTTTCGCGGCGCGCGTACTGGAAGCAGGAGCGGGCGATCTTCATGGAGGCGTTGCGAGTGATAATTTTCAGGCTTTCCACCACCCCGGGAACCACTTCGTGCTCCAGGCCGGAGTACAGGTCCTCGGTGTTTTCGCGGAAGATCGCCAGGTCCAGCGGCAGGTCGCGAAACCGGGTCTTGAGCCCGGGCAGCATGCGCACGGGGCGGAAATTGGTGTAAAGGCCCAGCTTCTTCCGCAACGCCACATTGATGCTCTGGTGGCCGCCGCCGATAGGCGTGGCGGTCGGCCCCTTGAGGCCCACGCGGGTCACCTCCAGCGAGGCGAACACCTCATCGGGAATCAACTGGCCGTATTCGGCCAGCGCACGCGCGCCGGCTTCGACGCGCTCCCACTCCATCACTGCGCCCGTAGCATCCACCGCACGTACGGTAGCATCGGCCACTTCGGGTCCGATGCCATCTCCTGGGATCAACGTTATCGGATGCGCCATCACCGCTATTATAGAGGTGGGGGTGGCCGTGATTCCCGATTGGCCCGAGGAACGCCGGCGAATGGTGGAAAAGCAGTTGCGCCGGCGCGGCATTCACGATTCCCGCGTGCTTGATGCTATGGGCCAGATTCCGCGCGAGGAATTCGTGCCCGTCGAGTCGCGGCTATTGGCCTACGCCGATGACCCGGTCGCGATCGGCTCCGGCCAGACCATCTCGCAGCCATATATGACCGCCCTCATGGCCGAGGTCCTGGAACTCACCGGCATGGAAACGGTGCTCGAAGTGGGCGCCGGCTGCGGATATGCGGCCGCAGTGCTGGGCCACTTGGCCGCCCGAGTGATAGCTCTTGAAATCGTGCCCGGCCTGGCCCGCATGGCGGAGACCAATCTCAGACGGACCGGAACGGGCGCCAACGTCGAAGTGCGCGCGGGGGATGGCTCAGTGGGTTGCGCGGAGTGGGCGCCCTACGACGCCATTTCCGTCGCCGCCGCCGCCCCCGAGATTCCCGCCTCTCTGCTCGCCCAGCTTCGCGATCCGGGCCGCCTGGTGATCCCGGTAGGACCACGCTGCGATCAGGAACTGCGGGTGGTGACCAAGCTCAACGGCCGGATCGATTACCGTGTAGCTACCTTATGCCGTTTCGTGCCGCTGCGCGGCGGAGAAGGCTGGCGCTAGATGCGGCTACGTACAGCCAAAGACCGGCTGAAGGTGGAGCATAGCATCATCGATGGGCTGCGCCCGCTGCTCGAAGAGTTGCTGGCTGCCAATCCGGAAATCCGCTCGGTGATTCCGGGCGTGATCCGGCCGGTACGCGATGCCAAGGGCAAAGTAAAAGTGCGGGTCACCGTACCGACGCAGAACGGGTGGAAGGCGATTGCGCTGGCCGCCGGCGCCCGCCAGGAGGTGTTCATCAGCACGGCGTGGGGCCGCGAAGAGGTGGAAGGGGCCTTGCGGAAGGCGGGCGGGGAAGTGCCGTAAGGGGCCGGCGGCCGGACGAATTGCGCGGTGCCGGGGAACGTGCCGGCGAAGATCGAAGGCAGGCGACACTTGGCCTGTTCTTAGCTCCGGGACCCAGGCGCGCAGCCAAGCACGGCGCCGATGGCCTCCAGCAGGTTCCTGAGGTTGATGGGCTTGGTGAGCACTTCGTCCATTCCTCCGGCGAGATACTCTTCCCGCTGGAGGAAAGCGGCATTGGCCGTGAGCGCGATGATGGGAACTGGTGCCGCACTGCCGCCGCGCGTTTGCTCCTGCTGCCGGATGAGGCGGGCGGCTTCCATTCCGTCCATCTCCGGCATTTGAATGTCCATCAGGATCAGGTCGAATGAATCGTCCTGGAAGCGGCGGACGGCTTCACGGCCATTGACGGCCAGTGTAACGGTCCAGCCCTGCCGGGAGAGCATGGCCGAAATGACCTTTTGGTTGATGGCGTTATCCTCAGCCACCAATACCCGCAACGAGGGACATGGCGCGGCCGTGCGAGTGCCGTCTGGAGTGGCCCTCGGGTCGCCGTCGGGTGCGCCCTTCGGCCTCGCAGCGACAGCCGCTGGCACAGTCGTGCCGGCCGGTCCGGCAGGTTGCGGGCTGCCGGCCAGGGGAAGATCCACAAAGAAGGAACTGCCGCGACCGACTTCGCTGGTCACCCAAAGCCGGCCACCCATCAGATCCACCAGGCGCCGGGTGATGGTCAGTCCCAGGCCCGTGCCGCCGAACCGCCGGGTGTGGGAGCCATCCGCCTGCGTGAAAGCTTCGAAGATGGAACCGAGCTTGGAAGTGGGTATGCCGATTCCGGTGTCGCTGACCTCGAATCGCAGCATACTGGTATCGCCTGTGGTCCGCCCATCTGCTGGATGAACCGAGATCCCGACTGATCCGGCGCGCGTGAATTTCACGGCGTTGCCCACCAGGTTCACCAGAATCTGGCGTAGGCGGACGGGGTCCGTACTCACGATCCGGGGACACTGGGGCGCAACCGACACGCTGAGCGCGAGGCCTTTTTCGCGGATGGTTATTTCGAACACGCGCACGGCGTCTCGGACGAACGACTCCAGTTCCACGTTGATGGTTTCCAGGGTCATTTTGCCGGCTTCGACCTTGGAGAGATCCAGGATATCGTTGAGGATCGTGATCAGGGACTGGGCTGCATCGTGAGCCACCCGGAGATGCTCCCGCTGGGCGGCATCCGTGCAGCCATCGAGCACCAGGCTGATCATGCCGATCACGCCGTTCATGGGCGTGCGAATCTCGTGACTCATGTTGGCCAGGAACTCGCTCTTGATCCGAGCCGCCCCCTCTGCTTTTTCCTTAGCGATGCGCAGCTCGCCATTCACCCGCTTCCGTTCGGTGATTTCGTCCTCCAGGCTGCGGCGCTGGCGGCCCAGTTCCCGGTCGCGCCGTTCAATTTCGTCCAACATGGCGTTGAAGGCATTCGCCAGCACGCCCAGCTCGTCGGAGGATTCCAGGGGGATGCGGTCCGTGAAGCGATGTGTTCTGGCGATGCGCCCAGCAAACTCGGCGATGCCCAGAATGGGCCGGGAAACGCGCGACTGTAAACTCATCGCCACCAATGCCGCGACCACCAGGCTGAGCAGAAAGACGATCGCCGCACCACCCAGATAGTGGCGTACCACGGCGAATACCGATGGAATGCTGGCCGAGAGGACAAGGGTGCCCAGACGGTCGCCATCGGCCTCGATCGGACGCGCCAGGACGATCGCGTCCGCCTGTTTATGCAAGCCATCGGGCAGCTTGGCCGGGCATCCCGCCCCGCCGTAGCGGCGAAACTCGGCGAAACAGGCGGAGTGCGCGTCGTAAACGGTGGCGTCGCGAATCAGAGGATCGCTTCGCAGGGACTTGAGAATCTCGCCCGCCGACTTGCGGTCGGCTAGCGCCAGGGCCGGGCCGATCTGGTCGCCGACCACGCCGCCGATGGCTGCCACTTCCGCATTGGTGCCCGCCCAAAAGCGGTTCAGATCCACCCAAACGAAGCCAGCTACTGCAATCACGGTGGTCAGCACGCTGCCGGCGGCGATCAGCGCGGCCAGCTTCCAACGAAGCGACCGGTAGCGCTTCATTGAGCGGCCCTCCCATGGTGAGAATCGCGGATCTGCCCCAGCCTCAGCATGTTGGAACTGATCGTAATTCCGGATCGCCCCAGCGCTTCCAGGCTGACTTCGAAACCGATGTGGCCGTCGATCAGGAACAGGTTGATGGCGCCCCCGTAATCCAGAAACCGGTCCGCGTCGCCGATAGTCAAAACATGCGCCGCAGCCGTACTGGTGAGAATCTGGCGTACCTCAGCGGCTTTGCCGGCGGCGATGTAAACCAGTTGGAAACCGTGCAGGTCGGTGGTCAGGTCGATGGGAAAGAGGTGCACAGGACGATTGTTGACGAGCTTGCCTTCGAGCGTGTGGGCCAAAGCCTGGGTGAAGGCCGCGCGGCCAAATACCCCTACCGTGATAATGCCGCCGGGTGTCACCGGCCAATCCGAATAACGCAGGAAACTGAGAACTGCCGCAGATTTCAACTCGTCCTCGGGAGTCGAGGAGGCCGGACAGAGCATGGACACGGTCAACAGCAATGCGACGGGCGCCAGGATTGCGCCGGCTCGGGGAAGCCGTCCTCGCGGCCGACTTTTCGGACGATTCGGGGGTGTAGTTTTGGAGAGCAGACGCTTTGTCCTCCGGTCCCTCACCCTAAAACCTCTGGGTCCACTTGACTACGAAGGTGCGGCGGATGGGGATGGAAAGGAAAGGGCTTTCGGCGTACGTCTCCAGAATTTGGCGATTGGTCAGGTTTTGGACGGCTATGCTGAACTCTCCGGAACGAATGGGCCGCCAGCCGAGCCGGGCGTCCAGGAGAAAAGCTCCCGGCAGGTTCCAGGCGGCATCCCGGGAACGCGCGCGCGCCATCAGATCGAACTGCAATTTTCGGGACAGGTCGTGCTGGGAGCGCATCAGGAACTGGTGCGGAATGGTGTTGGGAATGGTGTCCCATTGGTACAGCTCGAAGTTGCTGGCGGGCAGCCAGCGGTCCTCGTTCAGATAGGAATAGGAGGGCAGGATTCGCCATCCCTCCCGGACGTGCCACGCCCCCGAGATCTCGCCTCCGTAAGAGCGGCCCGAGCCACAGTTGCAATAGGTGAAGGGAACGCTGAAAACCGGTACCGAGCCGATTAGACTGACTATCGGAACCGCTGGAGCGGTCATCCCCATCAGACTGCCGTAATAACTGCCGAACAACGAGGCGCCCACCGACCAGCGCTGGCCGGACTGGAAGCGATACCCTGCCTCGATGCTCCGGTCCACTTCCGATCTCAAGGACTGCGAGCCGTTCAGCGAAATCGAGATCGGCAATTCGCCGTACAGCACGGACCCGCCGGCGAGATGGACGTCACGATTGAGCCGGCTCGGCACCCGCACGGCCCGCGACACCGCCATCCAGGCCGATTGCCTCCGATCGGGCGTAAAGAGCAGGCGGACGCTGGGCTGGTATTCCAGGTGCGTGAAGGAGTTGTAATCGAACCGCACGCCGACGGAAACCATCAGGCGCTGCGGGACGAGCTGATATTCATCGCGCACCACGGCGTCTCCGTCACGATAGGTGGCGGAGGCCGGTAAAATCGTGAGAAACCGGCTGGCCGTCGAATCGTCCCAATATTGCTGGTAACCGGCGCCCCAGTAGATTTCGTTACGGGTCCCGGTCTGCCGCCGGTTTTGATAATCCAGGGTCAGGTTATTGGCGAGCGAGGAGAGATAGGAGAATGCGGTGTTATCGTGGCTGTAAGAGAATTGCAGCCTGCTTTCATTACCGGGAGCATGCGTCCTGGTCCATACGGTCTGGAAGTTTCCGCCCAGGTAGCTGGAGTGCCCTTGCGAGAAAGCCACCACGTTCGGCATCGTGATGGCGTAGACGAACGGACTCTGTCCGTCCATTTTATAGACGCTGCCCTGTACCATCCACTGGTCTATCGGGCTGAGCGCGCCCTCCATGCGAAATCCAACGCTTCCGGAGCCGGCGTTCAGGTTGGTGATTCCGTTCTGCCGATAAGGAATTTCGTCATCCAGTTGGTCGTAACCTGGCGAACCGAAGGCTGGTGTCCGATAGTCGAACATTCCCCACGCGCGGTACGAAAAACGGCTGCTGAGCGGCCCGCCCCAATCCAACTCCGTGGCGTTGCGCACCTCGTTCCCGGTGGACACGCTGGCCTGCCCACCGCTGACGGAAGCCGTGGGCTTAGTGATGATATTGATGACCCCGTTGACGGCGTTCGGCCCCCACATGACCGCTCCCGGACCAAGCACCACTTCGATGCGATCGATATCCTGCATGGGAACCAGAATCATGTCCCAGATGACCCCGGAAAAGGCAGGAACGTATAGAGATCTCCCGTCCACCATAACCAGCATCTTATCGGCGTACAGCCGGGCATCGCCGCGGGCTGAAACCACCCAGGAACGCCCATCCACGTGGAGCACCGTGAGTCCCGGAACCCATTGCAAGGCTTCGGGGATGCAAGTGGCGCCCGAGCGGCGGATATCCTCCGCGGTCAGGACAAATACGGCCGCGGGGGCTTTCGAGAGTTCCTGAGCCTTGCGCCCTACGGAAGTTACCTGAACGCTGAAAAGATCGTCCACGCTGAGCTTATCCAGCGCGTCGGTGGGGGAGCCGACCTGCTGAGCCGCGGCGTATGGGATGGCGTATCGGATAAGGAGCGCGAAGAGGGCAAAACGCCCAGGAGACCACATAAGTTGCTAATCGGCAGGATCGGCCAAAACTTTAGAGGCCGCCGCGGACTCCGGCCGCATCCATGCCCCGGCGGAATCCCGCCGGACCGTGCCGGCGCGGAATGCCCCAGGAATGGAAAGCTCCGGTGCCGCAACTTTCCGGTCTGGACGGGCTGCGCCGCCGGAGGACCGGCGATTCCCCGGTCCCCCGCAGCTTCCGATTAGTAGGTTAGTTCCCCGGCCGTTCCCGCGGCGGCGCCGAGGCGTGATGGTCGCGAGCCACGCGGGCGGTGTAATCGGCCAGCAGTTCGCGGACCCGCGCCGGGCTGGGAGAGCGTACGATCAGGCCGATGTGGTGCGGCAGCGCCATCCGCCATACGATCTCGGGGTCGTTAAAGGCGCCGGTATCGGGCTGCTCCTGGCGCGCCAGCGAAACCAGCAGGCCGCTGTAGTCGCTCCTGGGTTCCGGCGGATCGTAGGGCGCCTTGCCGCCGGCCAGCTCGACCTTCGCCCACTCGGCCCACAGGTTGATCCCGGTGGCCGCTTCCACCAGCTCGGCGATATTGGCGCCTCCGACGCGGGCCGACGTTTCCAGGAAATAGACCCGGCCATCCTCGCGCCCCAGGATGTACTCGGTATGCGACACGCCGCGCAACAGGCCGAGGGCCGCCAGAACGCGCCGGTTTTCGGCGAGCAGACGTTGCGCCGTCTCCCCATCGCGCTCCAGAATGCGGGTAGTGAAGATGCCGCCGCCATGAGCCACTTCGAAAGGCGGCGTACCGTAGGCGCTGGCGATGGCGAAGCGGATCTCGCGCTCGTAGACGATGGAATCGACGTGGAAAATATCGCCGCGGACGAAGCGCTCCAGTAGGTAGTTCGACTGTTCGTCGCCCAGCCCCTCGACGATGGCCCAGAACTCCTCCGCGCTGTGGATCTTACGGATGCCGATGGCGCCCGCCATGGAGCGCGGTTTCAGCACCCACGGCGGCGGCACCCTGCCCAGAAACTCAGCCAGCCGCGGATGGTTCAGCACGTGAATGAACTCGGGTACCGCGATGCCGGCTTCGGCCGCGCGCAGACGCATGGCCAGCTTGTCGCGAAAGTAGTGGGCCGTGGTCTGGCCCATGCCCGGCACGCGCAGGTGCTCGCGGAGCATGGCGGCCAGTTCCACATCGAAATCGTCCAGCGGCACGATGCGATCGAACACGCGGGTGCGCGCCAGATAGCTGACGCCGTTGCGCAGATGCACGGGGTTCCACTGCTGATGCTCGTCCGGGAGGTAGAAGATCTCGTCAATGGCCTCCCGCGGCCAGTGGGCTTTCTCGCGGAGGCTTTCGGCGGTCACCAGCACTACCGTCCAGCCTTCCCGTTTGCATTGGCGCAGGAATTCGTGGCCCTTGTCGTAGCTGGCCAGGCACAGAATGGTCATGATGCCATGAACCCCGCGGAGGCTCCCACCCACTCGAAGCCCTTGTTGTGGTCCACGCCCATCTGGGCGCCCCGGCCCATGCGCACAATGGTATTCACCGCGCGCAGCTCGTCCAGCCAGAGGTACATGATGCGGACCTCGATTTTGGCCGGGCCGGCGGGAGTGTCAATCACCGGGGTGAAATCCACGCGCTCCTGCAGCAGGTATTGGCTGCGCGCGGCGGCGGGAACCGCGGCAATCTGCTCCTGGGTGGGACCCACGATCACGCCCAATCCGGCGAAGGAGTAGAGCGGCTTGAGCACGTAGCGCTCCGGGTGGGCGACGCGGTCCACGCGATCCAGAAACTGCGCGCGCGGGCGCCGCCGTATGGTCACAAATACGGCAGAGAGAACTTGCTCAGGCGGAAGAACCAGTTGGGATGGCCGGCCCACTCCACTTCCAGATCGTCGCGGAAATCGAATGGCAGGTCTGAATCGCGCGGCGCTCCAGCTCATCCACAATGACGCGGTTGTAGATGCGCTCGATGGGGGTGAGGAGGCCGTCGCGCTGGTAGTACAGCCGGTTTCCCTGCTTGCCGCACCGCGCGCACATCCACCGCGCGCACGCCGAACAGGCGCTCGGTCACCAGGAAATCGCAGCGCGTCTTCTGCCGGTCCGGGTCGATTTCGAGCAGGATCACCTTGGCCGGATCGCGCTCGCCCACAATCGCCCGGCGCAGCAGCGCGTAGTAGTCTTCGAGGGTCAATGCCGCCAGGCAGCGGGCACAGGCCGGCATCCAGCGCGTAGGCGTCGCGATAGCAGGCGGCCATCACCGGCTGGTAGGCATACAGCGAAGGAAAGCCCTGAATTTCCACCAGCTTGGGTTCCAGTTGCGGATCGAGGCCGAAATCAGCCTGCACAAACAACGGCACCGGATCTTCATTGGGCGCACGGTAGCGCTGCGGGAATGGCCGCCTGCGAATCGCGCTGATAGGTTTCGCTGGCGAGCAGTTGCTCCACCATCTCGCGCCCATAGCGCGCCATTTTCTCCACCAGCCCGGCGGGCAGAAAGCAGGGCGTTTCGCTGTGGCGGAACTGGGCCGCCACGCCGCTGCGCTCCTCCAGCAGCCCCAGAAAGCGCTGCGTACGCGGCGGGAGTCCAGGCGCGATTAAACGGTTGGCGCAGCGAGGGTATCAAGCAGAAAGGCTCCGCCGCGCATGATTTGCCGGCCGTCGATCCAGATGTCGAACTCGCGCCCCACCACGTCGATGTGAGTGGAGGAGTACCAGTCGGCCCCGGTGTGCGCTCCGTACGGGTTGCCGAAAGCGATGTGGATGCCGGGGATTTTCTCGTCCTGCAAAATATTGCCGATCACGTCCCGCACGCCGATGTTGGTGCCGATGGCGAACTCGCCCACACGGTCGCTGAATTCGTCGGTGTGGCAGTAGTTCCAGAAGTCGCTTTCGAGCGAACGGTTGGCCGAGTGGGCCTCGCGCAGGCGGCTGTCTTCCACCCGGATGGTGAGTGGCGTGGCTGCCAGGTCGCCGTATTTCTCGCACAGATAATCGCCCACCACGCCGTCGATGACGAACGTCCCATCCACGCGCTCGGGCGTGGTGAACGTCTCGCCGCCCGGCAGGTTGCCCCACTTATGCGGGCTGATGATGCCGCTGGTCTTGAGCCACTTGAGGCGCGGCGAAAAACGCCCCACGATGTCTGTCCCGGCCCGGATTGGTGGCGCGAATTTCGCTCGCGGCGCTGGCCAGTCGCCACACCTGCGTGCTGATGCGGTCCACCTCCGCAAAATCGGCGCGCATGCCCTCCAGCATGATGCGGCGGTCGATGTTGACCATGTGCGCGTGGCGCATCTGGCGGCGGTTCACCACGTCGGTCATCTGCATGCGCGTGCGCAGCTCATGCGGCTGGGCGCGCACGGCGAAGATGCTCACCTGGCTGGTTTCCATGTCGTCGAGGATCGCCCGCGGCATATCGGTGAGCGGGCGCGGCGCCAGGTCTTCCAGGATCCAGGCGTGGTACGCCACGGCCACGTTTTCCAGTTCGCGCGCCAGCGCCGCGGCGATCTCCAGGCAGGCGTGGTCGGTGATGAGGGTGACCTTCTCGTCCGGCTGGATGCGCAGGCAACGAACCACGGCATTGCGCGCGCCGGGCGCCAGTTCGGCATCGAACGGCAGGCGCCAGCAGTTCGTGCGCGCGCGGTCATTGGCCGGCTCGCCGCGAAGAGGCCGCGCTCGGTCTCGGCGATCATGTAATCCACCACCTGTTTCAGGTCGTTGGTTTCGTGGAATACGCGCAGTTGTCGGTCGGCGCCGTTGCCCTCTTCCAGAATGCGGTCGATGTAAGCAATCTCCTGGCGGCTGCCCAACTCGCCCGTCACATCGCTCACAAACTCCTGGATTTCGCCGATCAACTGGCGTACCGGAACCTCTTCCTGCTTGCCGAAATCGATCAGCTTTCCATCCAGTCCGTAGCGCGCCGCACGCCACTTGTTTTCCATAATCAGCGAGCGGCTGTAATGCCGGAAGCTGAGGTTGCGCTCGTGCAGTTTATAGAGCTTGGCGATCACCGCCTGGCACAGCGCCGCAATGGCGATGCTCTCTTCGAAGCGCATGGGCATGTCGCAGATGCGGAATTCCAGCGTGGGAAAATGCGGATGCGGCCGGATGTCCCACCAGATTTTCTTGCCGTTGTCGATGCAGTTGGTGCGGATGAGCAGGTCCACGTAGTTCTCGAATTCCGACCAGCTCGCGTACAGATCGGGGATGTTGGTGCGCGGAAATTTGTCGAACACCTTGCAGCGGTAGGAGCGCAGGCCGGTGTCGCGGCCCATCCAGAACGGGGAATTGGCGGAGAGCGCCAGAATGTGCGGCAGGAAGTAGCGCGCCCCGTTCATGATCTGGATGGCGGTCTCGCGGTCTTCAATGCCGATGTGCACGTGGAGGCCGAAGATCAGGTTGGCCCGCGCCACCATCTTCAGATCCTCGACGATGGCGATGTAGCGGGCGTCGGGATAGATTTCCTGGTCTGCCCAATGGGCGAAGGGGTGCGTGCCGCCGCCCACCAGCCGCAGCCCGTTCTCGCGCGCCAGGCCGACAATCTGCCGGCGGATGTCGCGGATCTCGGTCCGCGCCTCCTGAATATTGCGGCAGATCCCGGTGCCGATCTCGACCACCGACTGGTGCATCTCGGGCTTCACCCGTTCGGCCAGCAGCAGCTTGCCCTTTTGCACGATTTCGGCCTGGATGTGCGAACGCAGGTCGCGGGTCTCGGGATCGACGGTCTGATACTCTTCCTCGATGCCGATGCTCAAGCTCGGCCGCTTGGCACTCATTTCCCCCCTCCTCGCAGGAATTGCGCCCAGATCAATTCCGGCTGTTGCGGCGGGGCCTGCGCGCGCGCCACGGCCATTTTTGCCACCGCCTCCACGATCCAGCGGAAATTTTCCAGGCCTACGGATTCGACGGCGGCATCGGGCGCCGGGTTCATGAAATCGATGGCGTAGGGGATGCCGTCTTCCACCGCGAACTCCACCGTGTTGAGGTCGTAGCCCAGGGCGCGGCAGAGCGTCAGCGCATCGGCGGTCATGCACTGGTGAAGCCCTGGCGAAGGCGGCGGATTGCCCGGCACATAGCGCAGATGGTGCGGCGCGCCCGGATCGTAGCGCATCACGTGCACCAGTCGCCGGTCAATCACGTAGCAGCGGAAATATTCCTGGAACTTCACGGCCCGCTGGAGGGTCATGCAAAGCGTACCGCTTTCGTCGTAAGCCGCGAACAGCTCGTCCGGCGTATTGACCTTGTACACGTTGCGCCAACCGCCGCCATCGTGCGGTTTGAGGAACGCGGGAAAGCCGACGTACTCGAAGATGCCGGGCCAGTCGAGCGGGTACTCCAGGTTGCGCATGGAATGGGCGGTGGTGCCCGCCGGGTGGCGCTTATGCGGCAGCAGCACTGTGGGTGGCACGGCCACGCCCAGACGGACTGCCAGCGCGTAGTTGAAGAATTTGTCGTCGGCGCTCCACCAGAAGGGGTTGTTGATCACCATCGTCCCACCCAGCGCAGCGTTCTTCAGATACGAGCGGTAAAACGGAATATCGTGGGAAATGCGGTCGATAATCACGTCGTACCCGCTGGGCATAGCCATGCGGACGCCGCCCACCTTCAGGTGCTCGCCGGTAACCCCTGGGCCGCCGATGGCATTAATGCAGTCCACCAGCGCGGGAGGGAAGGTCTCTTCCATGCCGTAAAGAATGCCGATTCTGGCCATCTTCGCCTTTCACGTTCCGAAGAATTTTCGGGCCATGTCGTGCCACCATGGCCAGTCGTGTCCGAACCCCTCCCACACGTCCAGCACGTGCGGTATGCCTTTGACGCCAAACAGGTGCGCCAGCTTCACGTTTTGGTCGAACAGAGAGTCTCCGTTGCCGACTACTAATCCATAATAACTGTGCCGGAATCGCTCCAGGAACCACGGATCTTCCAGGCCGGGCAGGTAATCCAGCGGCGAGTGCAGGTACGCGTCGTTATTATAAAAGCCGTTGAGGAACTGCCGCGGGATGTTGAACGCTCCCGACAGGGAGACGGCGTAGGTGACCAGGTCGGGGTGCCGCAGCGCGAAGTTGATGGCATGGTATCCTCCGAAGCTGCACCCGGTGGTTCCCATCTGTCCCCAGCTAGTCCGGTTGCGGACGAAGGGCGCCACTTCCCGCGCGAGATAGGCGTCGAAGGCGTTCTGGCGGTCCAGGCGGGCGGCGGGAGCGATTCCGCGGTTGTACCAGGATTCCTGATCCACCGAATCGACGCAGATGAGCTGCAGTTCGCCGCGATCGATTTTGGGCGCCAGGGCGCCGACCATGCCGCGGTCTTCGTACTCGAAAAAGCGTCCGCCCGATGTCGGGAAGACCAATACCGGGAAGCCGGCGTGCCCGAACGCCAGCAGTTCCATCTCGCGATGGAGGGAGGGGCTGTACCAATGAATGTAATCGCGACGCATGTTCGGCGGCTGGAAAGACATTCCATCGTACACTAACGATTGGCCCCGCGAGCAAAAGAAGACGGACGGATCCGCCTGCATCCGCGTTTTCCGTCGCGCTATCTTTCCACGCCGCGCGACTTGATCGTCTATGTGCCGCCCGGCTATGCGGAATCCGGCGCGCCTTACCCGGTTCTGTATTTGCAGGATGGCCAGAACCTGTTCGATTCCGCCACCGCTTTCCTGGGCAACGAATGGCGCGCCGATAGCACCGCTGACGACCTCATCCGCCGCGGCCGCATCGAGCCTCTGATCATCGTGGGCCTCTACAACACCGGGGTGCGCCGCATTTCGGAATACACCCCCACGCGCGATCGGCGCCTGCGCAAGGGCGGGAAGGCCGAACGCTACGCGCAGATGATGGCGCGCGAGGTGAAGCCTTTCATCGACCATCAATACCCCACGCGCAGAGGACCGGCCGATACGGGCGTGGGCGGATCGTCCCTGGGAGCGCTGGTGTCGCTGGTAACCGGCCTGGCCTATCCTCGGGTGTTCGGCAAACTGGCGCTGCTGTCTCCTTCGGTCTGGTGGGATGAGCATTCGATTCTGGCGCTGATCGAGACCCGCCGCCTGCCGCAAAGGCCGCGCGTCTGGCTCGACACCGGAACCGCCGAAGGAAACGATCCTGCCAAGGTGGTGGCCGATGCGCGCCTGATGCGCGACGCGCTCGCCGCCCGGGGATGGCGCGAGGGCCAGGACTTGCACTACGAAGAAGCACCCGGGCACGCCCACAACGAGCAGGCTTGGGCGGAGCGCTTCGGGTGGGTGCTGGAGTACCTGTTTCCGCCGTGCCCGGCCGGCCAACGGGACCGGTGCCGCACGGGACATGCTTGCTGAAGCCCGTGTCCTGGCCTCGAGACAGATCCGCGAAGCCGTGAAATAATCTAACGTGCAAGCTGAAGCATAGCTGAAGCATGCGCTACCACTGCCGGTCCTAACAGTGGGGCAAGCTTGAGCTTGCCCGCCGGCGGGGCCGGTTTGAACGAAAGTGTGACTCCGTCGCCTGCCGCAGCCTACGAAAAACGCTACCAATCCGCGCGCATTCATCGCCTGCAAGCTGCGGCCAACCAACTCGGCTATAAACTCGAGCCACAAACGGCCGCGCGAGGAGCCGCTAACTGATTGAGCGGCAATGGGGTCACAGATGAGCTTGCCCTGCTTCGATTTTTCGCGCCTGCTGAGCAAATGCCCCGCGCGGTCACCGCACTAATGGGACAACGACGGCTGGCGCTCGCCGGGTTTGGGCCGCCGCATAATGAAAGGTAACGGCGCCAGGCATGCCACCACCAGGGCCATCACCCAGAAACTGTTTTCAAAGCTCAGTGTGGTGGCCTGCGCCTGCACGATGCGGTACGCCAGCGCCAGCGCCTTCTGGCCGGCCGTGACCGCGTCGTAGCCCTGCGCCACGAACACTGCCTTCAGGCCGCCGATCCACTGCTCGAACTTCGGATCGCCCTGGTTGGTATGGGCCGCGAAAGCCACCTGATGGATCTGGTTCTGCCGCGCCAGAAAGGTGGTGAGCATGGATGTCCCAATGCTGCCGCCCAAATTACGCGCGAAATTGGACAGTCCTGACACCTGGTTATTCTTCTCGCGCGGCACACCGACATAGTTCAGCGTGGTGATGGGAATGAAGATCAAAGGCAGGAAAAGCACCTGCGCCATGCGCAGAGTGACGATCGTGCCAAAGTCGATCTGCAGATTGATGATCGTCAGGCGGTACAGCATGAATGCGGTTCCCACGAACCCGATCGAAATCAGCATGCGCGGATCGACCCGGCC
This sequence comes from Bryobacterales bacterium, assembly GCA_963803725.1. GTDB lineage: Bacteria > Acidobacteriota > Terriglobia > Bryobacterales > Bryobacteraceae > JOPF133. The sequence goes on from CAWDOH010000017.1 coordinate 93,716, forward strand.
GGCCGTGAGTCGCCCGGCAATCGGCATCATCATCATGAGGACGAAACCGGCCGGCGAGAGCGCCTCGCCCGCCCGCTCGGCCGTATAGCCCATGCTCACCTGCAGAAACTCCGGGATCAGCACGGTGGACCCGAACAGCACCATCCCCAGCGTGAAGGAGAAGAACACGGCGATGCCGAAATTGCGATTCTTCAGCAGGCGCACGTCCACAATCGGGTCCTGGTGATACCACTCCCAGAGGAAGAAGCTGATCAGCACCGGCAGCCCGATGCTGAACATCACGCGGATCAGCGGGGAAGCGAACCAATCGGATTCCTGTCCCTTATCCAGCACCACCTGGAAGCAGGCCACACCGAGCACGATTAAGGCCAGCCCGATGTAATCCACCCGGATGCCCGAGCGGCTGCCGCCCTTGATCCATGGCGGGTCCTCTACCAGCCGCGAAGTCAGAAAAAGAGACAGCAAGCCGATGGGCAGGTTAATGAAGAAAATCCAGTGCCAGTTGAAGTTGTCGGTGATCCAGCCGCCTAGCGTGGGCCCGATGGCGGGCGCCACCACCACCGCCATGCCATACAGCGCGAAGGCCATGCCGCGCTTCTCGGCGGGGAAGGTGTCCGCCAGAATCGCCTGCTCGGATGGCTGCAGGCCGCCGCCGCCCGCACCCTGTAGAATGCGCGTGAAGATCAGCACCGGCAGGCTCGGCGCAATGCCGCACAGAAACGAGCTGATGGTAAACAGCATGACGCAGGTCATGTAGAAGCGTTTGCGCCCCATCACCGTGGAGAGCCAGCCCGAAACCGGCAGCACGATGGCCGCCGAAACCAGGTAGCTGGTGAGCACCCACGTTACTTCGTCGTAAGTGGCGCCCAGCGACCCCGCGATATGCGGCAGCGCCACGTTGGCGATGGAGGAATCCAGCACCTCCATGAAGGTGGCCAGCGTCACCGTGATGGCGATGAGATACGGATTGTGCGAGGGCCGCCATTCGTCGTGCGGCGTCTGTTGATCGGGCATGGCTATTTGCCGATGCGCACCTCGGGCTCTACCGACATGCCTGCGCGCAAGCGGCTGAGACCCGGCTGGTTGGGCTTGAAGCGCAGCCGGACCGGAATGCGCTGCACCACCTTCACGTAGTTGCCGGTGGCGTTCTCCGGCGGCAGCACGCTGCTGACCGCGCCGGTGCCGCCGCCGATATCCTGAACATAGCCATCGAAATCCTGCCCCAGGGCGTCCACGTGCATGCGGACCGGCTGGTTGGGCCGCAGGCTGGCAAGCTGCGTCTCCTTGAAGTTCGCGGTGACCCACAGATCGCCCGTCTGCGCGATCATGAACAACTGCTGCCCCACGGAAACGCGCGCGCCCGTCTCCGCCGAGCGCCTTAGCACAATGCCATCCACCGGCGCGGCGATATGGGTATACGAGAGCTTCAGTTGGGCCAGCTCCACCTGCGACTGGGCGCTCTGGGAATTGGCCTGCTGCGAACGTACCGACGCCTGACGGATAGCCACCTGCTGCGTGGCCGTCTGGCGGTATTGCGCCAGGCGGCTCTGGGCCTCCTGCACCAGGGCCCTTTTCTGATCCACCACGCGGGCGGCGGACGCCACGCTCGATCGCGAAGCAGCCACGTTGGCGGTCTGCGCTTTGGCCGCGGCGTCGATCTGATCGTACTCCTGTTGCGAAACCTCTTCGTGAGCGATGAGGATTTTGTAGCGCGCCAGGTCGGCCTGCGCCTTGGCATTGTTGGCCTCGGCTTCTGCGAGGCGCGCGGTGGCCGAATCGCGATCGTGCTCGGCGGCGCCCACCCCGGCCTCGGCGTTGGCCACGCTGGCCTCTGCGCTGCTGACGTTGGCGGTATTCTCGGCCTGCGTGATGGGCACGTTGGGTTGTTGGACGGTGACCTGGTTGCGCGCCTGGTTCAATGCCGCCTCGGCCTGGTCGAGCGCTACCTGGTAATCGCGCGGATCGAGATCCACCAGCGGCTCGCCGGCATGCACGAACTGGTTCTGTTCCACGTAAACCTTGAGGATGGTGCCATCCACGCGCGAGCTGACCGGGTCGAGGTGCATTTCCACGAAGGCATCGTCGGTCGATTCGAACTGACGGGTATTCAGCCAATACACCAGAACGCCGGCGGCCACCAACAGCAGGACGACGAAGAAGATGGTGAACGTCCGGCGCCGTCCCGCGGGAGCCCCGCCTGGGCGGGGTGCCGGCAATTTCGGAGCGGCGGGGCGCGCCGGCTGATCGGCGAGCGCGGTTTCCTGGTTCCCGGTGGGGGTCATGGGCGCCTTCCTCTCAATAGATTCGGTAACGATGTTTCGGCTTCGCCGGCGGCCCGCGAAAGGTTGAGCCGGGCGAGGTCCAGCGCGAACAGGCTGGATACGTAATCGGCCTCCGCGCCGGCCACCTGCTCCTCGGCCTGCACCACCTCCACCGTATTGGCCACGCCGAGGTTGAAGCGGTCGCGCGACTCGCGCAGCGTCTCGGCGGCGTAATCGCGATTGGAGGAGGCAAGCTGCAGTTGACCGGTAGCGGTTTCCAGCTCGATCAAGGCCGAGCGCACCTCCTGCTCCACCTGCCCGCGCTGGTCGGCCAGTTCCGCCTGGCGCTGGTGCAGCGCCGCTTCGGCCTGCTCTATATCCGCCCGGATCCGCCCGCCCGTCCAGACCGGGAGATTCACCGAGCCGGTCACCGTCAACACGCCGTGCGTCTGCGCCGGGTTGGGTCCCAGCACGCCATAATCGCCGTTGAACGAAACCGAAGGCAGGCGCTCGGCGCGGGCGGCATCCACGGCGTGCTCCGCCGCGTGCACCTGGGCCTCCGCGGCTTGCAGGTCCGAACGGTGGGTGAGAGCCTGCTGCACGGCGGCGGCCGGTTCGGGGATGGGGATGGTGTCGGGCGTAAGCGGCTCGGTCAAGGTCAGCTCGCGGTCGAGCGGAAGGCCGATCACGCGCGCGAGAGCCAACTTCTGCCGGCGCCAATCCGATTCCAGCGAATTCAGCCGCTGCTTTTGGGTTTGCAATTCTACCAGCGTTCGCATCACGTCGATCCTGGCGTTGGTACCGGCCTCCTTGCGGATGAGTGCCTGGTTGTAGACGGCCTGCGCGTTGGCCACCTGCGCGCGCTGCGACTCGATACGGGCGGCGGTTGCCACGGTTTGCAAGTAAGTCCCCGCGACGGCAATCACCACCAGCTCCCGCGCATCCTTGGCCGAAAGCTTGGAAGCCCTCTCCAGGTCCTGGCTGGCCCGCCAGTTGCGGCGCGCCACGGGGTCGTATACCGATTCGCTCAGCGATCCCTGTAACTGCGAGTAGTTATAGGGGCCGACTACCGTGGGAATGGAGAAACCCAGCCCCGGCGGCAGATTGAATTTAAATCCATAGGCCGCCAGGTTGGTCTGCGCCACGGTATCGGATGCACCCACCGAAACGTACGGCAGCAGTTGCGCCAGAGCCTGGATGCGTTGGGCGCCGGCGGCCTCGCTGGCATTGCCGGCGGCGATCACCCCCAGGTTGGTCGTAAGGCCCCGCTTAATGGCGTCCGCGAGCGTCAGGGAGATCGGCCCGGGGGGCAGTTTGGCGCCCGGAACGCTGCCTTGCAAATTGCCACCTACCCGAACGGAGGTGGTCAGGGTATCCACACCGGCAGGCGAGGTGCTTTGCTCGACGGAAACGGAACCAGTCGGGCTGGTGCGCCCGGATTGCGGCAAGATCATGGGGCGCGCGCCGCTGCTTCCCGCGCTGCCGGGCGGCGCTTGGGCTGATAGCAGACTAACGGCCGCCGGAATCAGTGTGGCGAAGCACGCTGCCCGAATGAGGCGTGGCTGAAATGCGCTCACGAATCCTATTATATACATGCATGAATGTATATAATATGCGTGTAATGCGCGATACACCTGTGGCGCGGATGCCGGGCGGAGCCGATCGCCGCTGGGCGGGCGGAAATACGGCTCGCAATAAGCATCAATTGCGGACCGAGGCGACCCGCCGCGCGCTGCTCGATTCCGCGCGCCGCATCTTCGCCCGCGACGGTTTCGCGGCCTGCCGCATTGAAGACGTGGCCGCCGCCACGGGGCACACCCGCGGCGCGTTCTACGCCCATTTCCGTTCCAAGGAAGACCTCTTCTTCGCGCTGCTGGAGCAGGAGGCCGAGCGGCGCGTTGCCCAGATCCGCGCCGCCCTGGCCCGCTGCCACACGGCGGAGGAACGGGTGGCCGCCTTGCGCCGGTTTTTCATTTCCCGCATTTCCGATCGCCGCTGGGCGATGCTCATGGTGGAATTCAAACTCTACGCCGTGCGGCACCTGGAACTCCGCCCGCAACTGGCCGCCACGCACCGGCGCATCCGCGCCTCGCTCAAGATCGAAGACATCGACGAAAGCTGCGACGAGTTGAAGAAGGCAGCCCTGGAGGCCATCCTCGCCGGTTTTTCATTGGAGCATGCTTACGATCCACTGCGCCTTCCGAAGCGCCAGGCCGTGGAGATTCTGGGCACGCTGTTCGACGCGCTGGTCCCGGCACGCGCGAGTGGCGGCCGGGCCAAGGCGGGATCGTAGTTCAGACGACTCTCGGGCGGATTGGAAAAGGTCGCACCCTTCATCCTAAATCCGGCAGTTAGCCTCCCGACCGTCTTGCAGGGTCATTAGCGCCGCCAATTTCCAACTGCGGCGCAGATCAGCTTTCGGGTCACAAGCGGTTTATCTGCAATTGGTTGCAGCGTACGGACGCTGCCCGTTCCGGGGGGCCGCAACCGCTGGATTTAGGTTCATCCATCCTAAATCCGGCAGTTAGCCTTCAGCCCGCCTCGTAGGGCCATTGGGGCCACCAATTTCCAACTGCGTCGCAGATCAGCTTTCGGGTCACAAGCGATTTATCTGCAATTGGTTGCAGCGTACGGACGCTGCCCGCTCCGCGGGGCCGCAACCGCTGGATTTAGGTTCATCCGTCCTAAATCCGGCAGTTAGCCTTCAGCCCGCCTCGTAGGGTCATTAGCGCCACCAATTTCCAACTGCGTCGCACATCACCTTCCTGGTGACAACCGGTTTATCCTAAATCCGGCAGTTAGCCTGCCGCCCCGCCTCGTAGGGCAATTGGCGCCACCAGTTCCCAACTGCGGCGCAGATCACCTTCCTGGTGACAACCGGTTTATCTGCAACTGGTTGCAGCGCACGACCGCTGCCCGTTCCGGGGGGCTGCAACCGCCGGATTTAGGTTTATCTGCAACTGGTTGCCGCGCACGACCGCTGCCCGTTCCGGGGGGCTGCAACCGCCGGATTTAGGTTTATCTGCAACTGGTTGCAGCGCACAACCGCTGCCCGCTCCGCGGGGCTGCAACCGCCGGATTTAGATTCGTACGGCCGGACGCGGGGCCTGGGCCGCTCATCTGAGCGGTCGATCCGCCCGTAAGCTCCTGATTCCGTGGTTGTTCGCAATCCGGCCACCGCTCAGGTGAGCGGTCTGGGCCTGGCCGCGCGGCGCGCGCGCACAATCTACAGCCAGCAGGGGTCCTACTGCACCACAATCGCCTGCCGGGGGAACGAGAACTTGCGCCCCACTTCGTCGACCACGTTGAGCTGGCAGGTATACCGCCCTGGAGCCAGGGTCTTCAGGGGCACTTGAATCTCCACCGGGACCGCGTTTGGCCGGGTGGTCGCCACTTCCCTGGCTTCCACCGGGCTGGCCTGGAAGGCCTTCATGCCCTTATCGTTGAACAGGCTCATGCTGACCGCCACCTTGCGCATGCTGTGGGCGGCCGGGTCGGGCGCGGCGTCGTACACATCGAAGGTGATGTAGAGGTTCTGGCTGCGCCGGAAGACCTTGGTAATGTTAGGCACCAGCTTATCGTCGCCGAACATCAGGGGACTCGATTGCAGCGTCTTCCGGTTGCCCTTCTCGGCTTCACCCACCGCGGCTTTGATGGGTTCCTTCTGGCTGCTCCAGATCACCGAACTGGTCTTCAATTGCATCGAATCGGCTGCCAGGTCGGGCACTACAAACCGGTAGTCGAAGGTGCCCATCTTGCCCGACTGATTCTCGCGCACCAGCATCCTGATCCGGTAGCGGCCGGGTTCCAGGGTACAGCCGGCGTCGTAATGGAAATTGCGTGTGGCCAGCCGCTCCTTATCGCCTGCGTCCAGTTTGACTTTGATGTAGTCGCGGAAGGTGCTCACCACCGCCTTGCGCTCGTCCATCACGTTGCCGACGAAATCGAACTCCGTCTCGCCGCCGGCGCCCTTGGCCGCCAGGGCGATCAGCGAGCCGGGGATCTTCACCGAAACCGGAACATAATAAGCGGTGGGCGAGATGCGGAAGTAATCCACCTCCAGCGCCAGGGGCAGGTCGGTCGCCGGGTCCGCCGCCGAAAGTGCCTGCTGCAGCGCCATCTCTTTGTCCGCCCCGGTGAACTTACCCCAAACCTTGTTGGCATAGTAACCCTGGCGGAAATCCAACTTGTACGCCAGGTCGCTCTTCAGCTTCACCGTGATCTTGCGGTACTTACCGTCGAGCGCGGTGTTGGTGGTGTAATAGCCCAGAATGTAATAACTGCGGAACTGCTGCTGGGCCTGCACGATTCCCAGGCTCAGATCGTTGCTATCCAGAAATACCTTGCCGCCGGTATCCGCGGCCAGGGTGGCCAGGGTTTCCTGCGAATCGTTGATGCTGGCCCGTTGGGCGTTGTATTGCGAGCCGTTAAAGATCCCGCTGCCGCGCGAGGCTCCCTTGCTGGCGGCGCCGCCCGGAGGGTCAGCCATCAGGCCGCGTGCGTCAATCGGGTAAATCGCCACATTCGATTTCACCGCGGCGTTAATCGAAGCTTCCAACTGGGCTTGGTTATCGATCCCGGTCTTGCTGATGCCGCCCGTCACATAGACCAATACCTTCTTCTCCGGCAGCAGGGCCAACTTGTGTACCGCGTCCTCAATGGCAGCCAGCTTGCGGTCGGTGTTGAAGATATTGAATTCGGTTTCATCCGCCACGAACGCCGCGCCGGTATCTTCTTCGTTGGAATCGCCGGTGTCGGCCACATCGGCCAGGTCAGTCTGGTCGCCGATGGGAAGGTTTTCGATGACGCTCTTCAGTTGCGCCCGGTCGGCCGTGAAATCCGCTTTCACCTGCACCGTGGTGGTGAACAGCAGGATGGCCATCAGGTCCGATTCGGTCATCTGGCTGTCGATGAACTTGAGCGTGGCTTCCTGGGCGCGCAATTCGTCCGGAACCGCCATGTTTGAAAAATCGTAGAACAGCACCAGCAGGCGCTTGTCGTGGTACTGCACCTTGCCCGGCCCCTCGGTGGTGATCATGGTCTTGGGATCTTCGGGCAATTCCAACTGGCTGTCGAGGGTGGGCGGCGGCGGAGGCGGTTCTGCCTCCAGGGCCAGCTTTTCGTGCTCGAAGACCGCGACCTTCTGCGGCTTGCCGTCCTCCCACACTGCGAAATCCTTCTCCGTCAGGTTATCGATGGTCTGCCCCGTCTTAGGGTCTTTCACGGTCACATCGACAACCACGAGGTTCGAGGTAGTGCTGAACTTCACGCCGGTCCCGGCCTGCAAGGGGATCTCCGCCTGTTTCGCGACGGGAGTTTTCGCGGGCGGTTGCTGCGCCATCGCGGCAAGCACCAGCAAAGCTAAGAGGCCATGGATTCGCATAGGATTAATCTCTAAAAGTTAAACCGTAGCAGCAGCGTCACCGTGCGCGTGCCCGAGGCGCCCGTAGCCAAACCAAAGGTCGACGAATTCACCTGTGTGCCGAAGTTAGTAATCTGCACGTGATTGAACACATTATTCGCCGATAGCCGCAATTGCAGTTGCCGCCGCGAATCGCCGAAACGCCATGCGCGGTTCAGGGCGCCGTTCAGGCTGATCAGGGCCGGTCCGGTGATGGTATCCACCCCGGCGTTGCCGTACTGGCCGGTGGGCGGCAACTCGAAGGCGTTCGGGTTGAAATAGGGATTGCCCCCGCCGAAAATACTCAGTCCGGTGGCTTCCGCACGCAACTGGCCGATCACGGCCGATTTGCCGGTGCTGCTCACATACGGGATGGTGGCCGTCAGCGGATTACCCGAGTGATAGGTGAAGGTATTCTGCCAGGTCCAACCGGAGAAGGCGTGCGTCTTCCACCCGCCGTTGCGCCACAGTCCATGGATACCTACCGGCGAGGACATTAAGGTGGTGAGAGAAATCGCGTTTTTCTGGTTGAAGCTCGAAAGGCCGCGCTCGGCGCTGATATCCTGCCAGTTCTGGGCGATTGTCCCGCTGCCGCCGCCGGTGAACGACGAGGCGTCGTCGATGGATTTCGAGAGTGTGTAGAGAAACATCGCCGACATGCCCCGCGAGAAGCGCCTGGTCAGCCGGACTTGTCCGGAGTGGTAGATCGAGTTCCCCGTATCCGTCTCGTATTCGAACCCAGTGGCGTTGCCGATGGAGGATTGATAGGCGCCGCTGGGCAGAAGGGAGACCAGCGGTCCCGCTCCGGTAATGGCTCCGGCCGGCAACACCGCGCCGGGCGGGTAGCTGTTGGGCACGAACAGCTCGTCGAGGCGGGTTCCCTTGGTGCCGACGTATTCCAGTTCCACCAGCAGGTTGGAAGGCAGGGTCTGTTGAAGGGCCGCCACCCAGGTCTGGGCGTAAGCCAGCTTGTAATTGGGGTTGATGGCGTAGGTATTGCTGGTCTGGTCGGGCTGCGAGGGCAGGCCCGTTTCCATCGTCAGGGGATCGCTTAGGGTGGTGCTCAGCGATCCGGTGGTGGCAAACGGCGGTTGCGCCGCCATCTTGGCGGCCATCTGCGAATATGAGGATCCGCTGAAGAAAATGCTGTAGCCCAGCCGGATTACGCGGCTGTGCTTCTGCGAAGGCCGCCACGCCAGGCCCACGCGCGGGGAAAAGTTGTTCTTATCGGGGTTCAGCAGGCTCGCGGGATAAGGGGATCCGAAAGCGCCGTTGGGAGATCCGGGCCAGACGATTTCGGCCTGAGTCATGTCCGGGTTCACGTCCACGTTAGCCAAGTGGCCTCGCAGCTCGGTATACGGGGTAAAGTATTCCCAGCGCAGCCCCAGGTTCAGCGTAAGCCCGCGGCTGACCCGGAAATCGTCCACGCCGTAGATGTTCCAGGCCTGGCCGCGAAAGTAGTTGTTCGAGTTGCCAATGCGCAGCGAGGTGGATTGCGGATCGCCCAGCAGGAAATCCGCGAAATCGAAGCCAGAATTGGGGATCACGTTGCCGCTCGAATCGTACCCCTGGGTCAACAGGCCGCTGAACGAAAACGCCCCGCGCGAGTTGGCGTAGGAGAGGGCGTTCTGCTGCATCCGCCGGTAGCCGAAGCCCAGGCTGAAGTTGTGCTTGCGCTTGTAAACCCACGTCAGTGTGTCGGTAAAGTTGGTGGTCTGGTTGCGATTCAGCGAGGCGGTGCCATCCGAAAGGCTGCCGAAATTGGTGAAGGAAAGGTTGGGCGGGCCGTAATCCAACGGCGTCTCATCGGGCCCCACGATGCCCAGATCGCCCTCGATATTGCTCTTGTTGGCGAAAAACGGCGTCGCCTGGCTCACGCTGCGGCTGAAGGCCAGGCTGGCATTGTTGTTGAGCCGCGCCCGGAAAGTGTGACGCCAGTTCACCGTGGAACTCAGGCCGTACCCGCTGCTGGTGTCCTTGAAGCCGAAAAGCTGTTCGCTGGTGGCATGGTTCCCGCTGTATTGCTGGTTGACGTTCAGCGTGTCCTTGGTAGTGAGCGGCCCATTCAGCCGCAGGCCGATGGCGTTGCTGACGCTGGGCGTGGTTGGCGTGATGGTGTAATTCTGCACCACGCCGGTGAACATGGGGTCCGGGAAGTATTGCAGCAGGGCCGCCGATGCCGGGTTGAACCGGTTGGTGGGGATGATGTTGCCGGGGAAAGGGGACTGGCTCAAGGGATCGTAGATGGTGATCGGATTGTTGCGGACCGTGGCACCCGAAAAGTCTCCGTCGCGCTCCGCGAGGGTGGGCACAGCGGCCGTAGAGTAGCTGCCGTTCTTCGTAAGGTTATCCTGCACGGTCAAGTAAACGAACCACTTGTCATTGGTCACCAGCTTCGGAATGCGCACCGGACCGCCGATATTGAAAGCGATCCGCTCGGATCCCGCGTAGGGCTTGTGGACGGTCTCGCCGTTGAGCGAAAAGGGCGCCGCGTTGAGCGCCGAATTGGTCACCGTGACCGCCAGAGAACCGGTGTAGGCCGGCTGAACGCGCCGCCGGTTGCCGAACTGCGCAAACTGGCCGTTGAACGGACCGCGGCCTCTCCCGCCGCGCCCTCCGAAGCCGCCGCCGCCGCGCCCGCCCCGGCCGCCGCCACCACCGCCGGCACCGCGTCCCCCGCCTCCTCCACCACCCGGTCCGCCGAAGCCTCCGGCGCCGCCGCCGCCCGGTCCGAAGCCGCCGCCGTTATCCAGTCCGAAACCGGCGTTCGCGCCGGCTGCTCCGAAGCCGCCCATGCCGATGGCGTCCGCGCCGCTGACATTGAAGCCGGCAGCCGCCAGGCTGATGGCCATATCGGAACCCGGCCCGCCGGGACCACCGGGACCCCCACCGCCGCGTCCGCCCCGCCCACCCCGGTCACGCATCGCCTGCTCATCGGCGGCCGCGGCCAACCCGCCGCTCTGGCTGCCGTTCACCAGGAAGGATTCGGCCGAATCGGCATTGGCCACTTCCGGCAGATTGTCGGCCGTAGCCAGCGCCTGCGCGCCTTCATCGGTGGCGGTCACCTGCACGGATTGGAAATTTGGATTCTGCCCCTGCTGTTGCTGGGTCCCTCGGCCGTTGCGCCCATAGCCGCCCCGGCCGTAACCGCCGCGACCCTGACCGCGCCCACCGCGCCCGTTGTTGTTGGCCGAGGCCGTGGCCGGCCGCGGCCCGCCGGATGGCGTTGCGGTTCCCGCGGTCCCCCCGGTTCGCGCCGCTTGCGCTCCGGCCCCGGGGACCGTGGCTGTGGTCGCCGTCGACGGACTGGCGCCAGCCCCTGCATTCCCTGAACCAGCCGCCGGTGGGGCCGCCGGTGCCGCAACGAGAGGCGGTCCCTGGCCGTAGCGCGGCACGTCCAGGGTCCAGTCTTTATAGCTGGGCCGCGGCCCAACCACGACTTTGGCTTTCGACGAAACGAAGCCAAACATGTCCACCTGGATTTCCCATTCGCCGGGGGTCAAATCCAGGGTATAGCGCCCGTTTTCATCCGTATAGGTGACGATTCTGGCTCCGCCGTTGCGCGCCGTGACGGTGGCTCCGGGGATGAACTGATCCGCCGCCCGCACCGAGCCGCTCTGCTCGGTGGCAGAGAGAAGGCACGGGAACAGCATTAGAAGAGGTAGAAAAAAACGCATGACGAACTATATTAATGATTGAGTTCCAGGCAGCCTTAGTTCGCTTTTTTCGCCGCCCCGGCCCCCGCCACCGGGTTCTCCATCTGAGCTTAAGATGCTTTCCGGAGGCCCTAACGTTACAGCTTGCCCGAGTTCGCTTCCTGAACCTAGCGGGAATCGAGCGAAGCGCCTCCGCGGGATCGCGGGCACCCGGCGCCGCGCGATCCACACCACCAGCAGGTCAGAAGCGTTCGATCGGCCGCCGATTTCAACGCCTGCCCAGGCAGCCGGGCCCGGCCTAGGTCTGTGACCGCGAGATCGCGCTCCCTACCGGCTCGGTTTCGATGCTGAGCCGGGTGTGCCAATGGGCGGGCGAACCGAATCACGCGGTCGGAGACCTAGTTGGAATCAAGCGAATTGCCGGGGGCGAATCGCTGGCAGCGGTTCCACGCGGTCTCCCACACACCACCAGCGGGTCAGAAGCCTCGATCGGCCGCCGATTTCGACGGATGCCCGGGCGGCCGGCGCCCCGCGATCCCACACCACCCAGCCCGGTGATTGACTCCGCGCCGCCCCTTGTTCCAGGTTCCATTCGGTTCCGGCCTACCCAACGCGGTTGGATCAGCCGCCGACGAGGCTGCGGATTTCCGGGTTGTGGGTTTCACGTCGGGCGGGATGGGAGGCCTCGCGCTGTTTCGATCCGCCCGGTCTCTGGCACGCCGCCGGCTCAGGCGGGCGGGGAGGCGCCCCGCAGCTCCATGATCAGCGCGTCCAACGCGATGGTCTTCTGGATGTTGCGCCGCATAAACTCGACAATCTCATCCACTTTGGCCACCGCCCGGCGGATCCACGCGAACTCTACCACCGCGGCCAAAGCCTGCAACTCCCGGCGGATGTCCTGGTTGCGGATCTCCTCCACGCCTTCCCGGAGCAGCAGGACATCGCGCAACAGGTCGTACAGCACCTTCAGGTAAAGCTCCAGCTTGTCGCTTTTGCCGCGGCCGATGCCTTCGGATAGCGGCATCCACGCTCCGAAGGGCGCCGTGCCGGCCGCCGCTCGGAGCAGCCCCAGCATGGCCGCGCGCCGCCGGTCGTAGACATCCAAGTCGAGCGACGCGGCCACCCCCGGACTGCCCCCCGCCAGGGCGATGCGCCGTTCGGCGCGTTCCAGGTTGTGTGCCGCGGCGAATGCGAGCATTTCTTCGGGGGCCAGCGGTGCAAATTGAAACGGCACGGCCCGCGAGCGGATGGTGGGCAGCAGGTCGTAGGCATTTTCCGCAGTGAGGATCACGACGAGGTGCGGCGGCGGCTCCTCCAGAGTTTTCAGCAGCGAATTGGCCGCCTGATCGTTGGCCCGGTCCACATGGTCGATCAGAAAAATCCGCCGGCTGCCTTTATTGGGCAGAAACTGCGCCCGCTCCTTTAACAGGCGGGTCTGCGGTATGGTGATTTGCCGCAGCGGCCCATCCGGCGCGTAGGTTTCGAAATCGGGGTGCGAGGCGAACAGCAGCGGGTCGTCGTTGCGTTTATCGGCGGCCAGTTTTTCGCGCTCGGCGACGGTTTCGAGATTCGCCGGCAGGCTCAGGTCGTCCAGTTCGATTCGCTCGGGGTGGTCCAGCAGGCGGGCGGCGAGGCGCCGGGCCAAGGTGGCCTTGCCCACCCCCTCCGCTCCGGAAAACAGCAGCGTCTGCGCCAGGCGATCCTGCGCCAGCATCTGCTCCAGCGCTTCGGTGACGTGGCGGTTGCCCCAGAACCGTTCAAACATAGGGGGCCACCAGTTCCCATACGCGCTGCTCAATGGCGTCTATGGCGGCGCATCCATCCACCGGTTTGACGCGCTCCGGCTCGCGGTCGGCCAGGGCGCGGTAGCCCTGGTACACGGTGCGGTGGAATTCCAGCGACTGGTCGTCCATGCGGGTTTCGCAGTGCGGTTCGGCGGCGTTGCGGGCCCGCGCACGGGCGAGACTAGTTTCGGGATCGATCTCCACCAGGACGGTGAGGCGCGGTTTCAGGCCCCGGCAGGCGATGCGGTCCAGAGCCAGGACGGCGTCTTCTCCCAGGCCCCGGCCGCGGCCCTGGTAGACCAGCGAAGAATCGGTAAACCGATCGGCCAGAACGATTTCGCCGCGGTCGAGGGCCGGGCGGATCCACTCGTCGACATTCTGCGCGCGCGAGGCGAAATACAGCAGCAGCTCGGCTGCAGGGCTGAGTTCCTGGTTGGCGGAATCCAACAGAATGCGGCGAATCTTCTGGCCGATGGGAGTGCCGCCCGGCTCGGCGGTTTCCAGCACCGTGCGTCCCATGGCTCGCAGGCGCGCCGCCAGGCGATGCATCTGGGTGGTTTTCCCCGACCCGTCCATGCCTTCGAAGGTGATGAAGAGACCGTCAGATTTCACGTGAAACCTTATTGTAGCGGGCCCGCGCGAACCCTCCGAAAACACGGGCTTGGGCTCAGTCCTGGGGAATGGGTGCGTCAAATGCCCCAACCGCTAGATTCAGACCTGCAACTGTTGAAATATGCAACGCATTTAGGGCATTCGGACTTTGGACTCTGAAATGCAAATGAGTTTCTTCTATGAACTTCGATCAATCTCCTATGCTGGTGATCTGGGAGGTCACCCAGGCCTGCGATTTGGCCTGCGTCCACTGCCGCGCCTCCGCTCAATCCCAACGACACCCCTCCGAACTGACCACCGAACAGGGCTACCGGCTGCTGGACGAGATCCGGCGCTTCGGCGAGCCGCTGATGGTCTTCACGGGCGGCGATCCGCTGAAGCGGCCCGACCTGTCCGAGTTGATCCGCCACAGCGTGGGACTGGGCCTGCGCACCAACGTCACGCCGAGCGCGACGCCCCTACTCACTGCCGAGGCGATTGAAGGCTTTCAGACCGCCGGGATCAGCCGCATGGCCCTCAGCCTGGACGGACCGGACGCCGCGTCGCACGACGATTTCCGCGGCATCCCCGGCACTTTCGATCGCGCCATGTTTGCCCTCACCCACGCCCGGGACATCGGCCTCGATACACAGCTTCAGACCACCGTCACGCGCCGCAACATGGCGCGGTTGCCGGAGATGGCCGAGATTGCCCGCGAGGTCCGCACCAAGATGTGGAGCCTCTTCTTCCTGATCGTGACCGGCCGCGCTGCGGAACAGGACGATCTGCGTGCCGAAGAATACGAACAGGTGTTCAAGTTCATGTACGATCTCTCCAAAACCGCCTCATTCGGCATCAAGACCACCGAGGCCATGCACTATCGCCGCTATGTGGCGCAGCGGGCGAGGGCGGAGCACGGGGTGACCGAAAACGAGAACGCCAAGGGGGTGGCGTGGCGCACGGCCGGGGTCAGCGACGGCAAGGGGTTCGTTTTTGTCTCGCACACCGGCGAGATTTTCCCCAGCGGCTTTCTGCCTGTGAGTGGCGGGAATGTGCTGCAGGACTCCCTGACCAGCGTTTACCGCGATTCGCCGCTGTTCCGCACCTTGCGCGATACCACCCAGCGGGAGGGCAAGTGCGGCATTTGCGAATACCAGAAGGTCTGCGGCGGCTCGCGGTCGCGCGCCTACGCCCTCACCGGGGATTACCTGGCCGAGGACCCGCGTTGTATCTATCAGCCCCATCTGGCTGAGGCCGTGGCCGGGTAAGCCCAGGTGGCGCCGGGCGACAATACACCACTTATTAGTGGATTTTATGGGTTGGCCCGGGTGTTCAGAAGCAGACCCACTGTAAAGTGGGAATTTACAAAGAATGGCCAAGTAATACTAGCCGTACCCCTGCAATCGAATGAATTGTATGGGGAAAATCGAGTTACGCCCGCATAGCTCAAATTAGAAGGTCCATTTTTACGGTTTTCGGTTTAAAGTAAAAATGGATCGATGAGCTACCCCACCGCGAAGATGGAACGTGCCCGCCGCCCACTCGAATTGGCCAGGGTTTTGCTGGTTCATGGCGAGCTGGCCTCCCGTCTGGCGCTACAAACAATTCTGATCGCGGCCGGTTACGCCGTGGATGTGGCTGCCAGCCCTTCGGAGGCGTTCGCCAAGCTGGATGAAGGCCGGTACGCACTGGTACTGAGCGCGGCGGCGTTCGGAGCCTCCACCTCCGGGCGGGATGTGCTGGCGTATGCCCGCGTCAAGGAGTATCTGCCCGCCACGGCTCTGGTCACCGGCACGGAAGGCCTCGATCTGCCGCGCAGCGGCCGGGCCCGGCACCGGTTCTCGATTCATACCGAAAATGTGCCCACATTTTTAGGAGAAGTCGCGGAGCTGATCGGCTTGCGGGCCAGCCGGCGCTACCGGGTGCTGCGGCACGCGGTCTGATCCTTCTTGCCGGCCCTCCGGGCTCTATTCGCAGCGTAGCGCCAGCATTGGATCCACACGCGTAGCTCGGCGAGCCGGAACGTAGCAGTCCAGTAAGGCAATCAGTGCCAACAGGAGCGACACGGCGCCCAGCGTCGCGGGGTCCCCGGGAGCGACTTCGAACAACAGGCTGCGGATCCAGTGCGCCAGCGCCAGAGACCCGGCCAGCCCCATTGCCAGTCCGGCGCCCACCAGAAGAAAAGCCTTCGCCGAGAACCATGCGCACCACGTTGGCCGGGCGTGCGCCCATGGCCATGCGGATTCCGATCTCACGGGTGCGTTGGGCAACCGAATAATGCATCATGGCGAAGATACCCGCTCCGGCCAGTGCCAGGGCCAGAGCCGCGAAGATAGTCAGCGGCAGCGTCTGGAAGCGGCGCGGAGCGTTTTGCACCCGGAGCCGGTCCGCCAGCGTGGCTACGTCCGTCCAAATGGCGGTCTTATCGATGGAGCGAATGGCATTGCGCAGAACCGCGGCGCCGGCGCTGGTACGGATCATCAGGTCTTCGGTTTCGTCGAGCGACTGCGACTGCGCCTCATAGATCTGGGCGATGGGCGCGCGCTCCAGGCCGCGGCTGTGGATGTCCTTTACCACCCCGATCACCCGCACCCAGTCGTCATTGCGGCCGCGCGGGTCGAATCCTTTAATGCCTTTGCCGATGGGATCTTCGCCGGGCCAATAACGGCGCGCCATGGTCTGGTTGATGATGACCACGGGCGGGCTTTCTTTGGTATCCCGCTCGTCAAAGAAGCGGCCCCGCACCAGGGGCACGCCGAGCGCCTGAAAATAGTTGCCGCTGATGGTGGACCAGGTCATCGGCGCCCATTGGTCATGCGATTCCGGCGGCCGCCCTTCCACGGCGCGCAGCCCGAATTTCCCCTGGTCGCCGGTGTAGAACATGGTGCTGATGGCGCCGGCGGCACTTACCCCTGGCACTTGACCGATACGGGCCATCGCCTCGCGGTAGAGGGCGGCGCGTTGCGCGCGCGGCAGTGTATTACTGAAGCGCAGGGTGGCGGCCAGCACGCGCGATGTCTGGAAACCGGGATCGACCGACTCTACGGCGGCAAAGCTGCGGATCAGCAGGCCGGCGCCGGTAAGCAGCACCACCGCCATGGCGATCTCGGCGACCACCAGCAGGCGTCGCAGGCCGCGCGAATCGGCCGTATGGCGACGGCTGCTCACGTCCCGCGAGATTCGCATGGCAGGCGCGAGTCCGGCCAGCATGCCCGTAACCAGGGATAGCACGAGGCTGAACAGCAGCACACGCGCGTCGATTTGGGCCTCATCGAGGTGCCGGCGGCCGGCGGCAGTTATGGAGTAGTAGCGGGCGCGGCGGTGGTTGTCCGATACGCCCCATTCGGAACGCAGCCACCCGGACTGGGTCATGCGGTGGAGGGCGGGGTACAGCGAGCCTTCCTCCAGCCGGAGAATATCCTGCGAGACCTGCTCGATGTGCAGGGTGATCCCGTAACCGTGCATGGGCCCGCGCGAGGCGAGTGTTTTGAGGACCAAAAGGTCCAGAGTTCCCTGGAGGCGGTCGTTATGGTGCTTCCGCATCTGCTTCTATAGCCAGCTATGGAAGAGTATGCGCCGCGGGAATGCGATCTGTCAAGCCCCCGGAGTGCCAATCCTTCGGATCGCCCGCCGGCCGGTTGACAGAAGCCGCCATTGTGTGTACTGTATCAGTAGACTATTACACATCACATGCCGTTCTTTCGCCTGAATGCCTCTTCCGGAGTCCCGCTGTACCTACAGCTTATGGAGCAGGTGAAGCATGCGGTGGAAACCGGCGCCCTGCGGGCCGGCGATCAGCTGCCCACCATCCGCAAACTCGCCGAAGAGCTGGTGATGAATCCGAATACGGTGGTCCGGGCTTACCGGGAACTGGAACACGAAGGCTTCGTGGAGCTGCGGCACGGGCTGGGAGCGTTCATCAGCGAATCGGTGGAAGGGCGGGGCAAGCTGATGCGCAAAGCGCACGTGGTGGTGCAAGCGGCCGTGGACCGCCTGCGATCGCTAGGCGCCACCGAAGAGGAGATCCGCAGGCTGTTTGAAAACGAGCTTTCCGCGATGCAGGCGGAAAAACAGGGAGGGAGGAAAGCATGAGCTGCCTGACCATCGAGACCACGGCCCTGCGCAAGGTCTTCAAGGACCAGACGGCGCTTGACGGCCTCGATTTGCGCGTGCAGCAGGGGAGCATCTTCGGCTTCCTGGGAAGGAATGGCGCCGGTAAGACCACCACCATCCGGCTGCTGATGGGATTTCTGAAAGCCGATGGCGGCGCGGTCCGCTTGTTCGGCGAGCCGGTTCCGGGGCCTGCCGGCGGCGCGGCCCTCCGGCGCCGTATCGGATTCGTCTCCGAGGAGAAAGACCTGTACCCGTACATGACGGTGCGGCAGATCATCCGCTTCACGCGGCCGTTTTTCCCCGGATGGCGCGACGACCTGGAACGCCGCTACCTGGAGATTTTCGATCTGCCGCCCAACCGCAAAATCTCGCACCTTTCGAAAGGTATGCGCTCCAAGCTGATGCTGCTGCTGGCGATTTCCCACGGCGCGGAGCTTCTGATTCTGGATGAGCCGACCGACGGCCTGGACCCAGCGGTCACGGAGGATGTCCTGCGGGAACTGGTGGCGCTGCCGGTGGCCGAGGGGACCACCATTTTCTTCTCTTCGCATCAACTGGCCGAGGTGGAGCAGATTGCCGATCATGTCGCCATCGTCGACCGGGGGCGCACGGTGGTTGCGGGCGCGCTGGACGATTTGAAAGTGCAATACCAGCGGCTTCGGGTAGTCTTCCCACAGGAGCCGGCGCAGGTGGCGTGGGTGGATGGCGCCCAGCACGTGCGGCAGGAGGGCAGAACGGTTTCCATCCTGGCCAGCCGCAACGTGGAGGCGCTTGTTTCCCAGGCGCGGTCGCTTCCCGGAGCTTCCGTGGAACGGTTTCCGGTGACGCTGAAAGAAATCTTTCTGGAACATGTGAGGAGCAACTGAAATGCTTTGGATGAAGGCCTGGCTGGAAACCCGCTGGCGGCTGGGGGTACCGTTCGCCATGATGCTTCTGGTGCTCGGCCTGAATTACCGAGACCGCGCTTCGCCGTCGATCTCCAAGAACATGCCATTCTTGCTGGCGGCGTTAATCTGGTGGGCCTGCGTGAATGTCGCCGGTTCGGGGGTGAAATCGCAAGCCCCTATTGGATTCCCGGAGGGCCTGGCTGGATCGACCATCTTTACCATTTCTCTGCCGGTGAGCCGGCTACGGCTACTGGCCGTACGGGCCGCCATCGGCCTGTTGCAGACGTCCGCCTTCACGGTGATCACCGTGGGTCTGGCGTGGGGCCTGTTCCCGGCATTGCATAGAAGCGCCGCGCCCGCCGATGTGGCAAAATTCCTTTTGGCCGCCATCCTGTTTCTGACTGGACCTTACTTCGCGACGGTCTTCTTCGGGGCATTTCTGGACGACCCGTTGTCCATGGTGGCTGGCGGTTGGGCGCTGATGCTGCTGTTCTGGATTTCGCGTCACCTGCCGGCCTCCTTGAATATCTTTCGCGCCTGGTGGCAGGATTCGCCTCTGCTGACGCACCGGCTGCCATGGTCCCAGATGGCGGTCTCCGCCGGCTTGGCCGTGGTTCTGTTCTGGGCGGCGCTGCGAGTGGTGGAAACGCGCGAATACTGAACCGCGCGCGCCGGCGCAGGCCGCGAGCATACGGGAGTGAGTCATGGTTAAATTGATTAAGGAAATGCATGCGATCCTTGTTGTGCTTCTCTATGTGCACAGTGCTGTTTACGGCCGCCGATGCCCAGAAACAATCAGCGCTCAATGATCGGATCAGAGATGTGGTTGGGCGTATGGTGAGCCCCGACCTGAGGACGCGTGAAGCGGCTCTGGGTGAGCTCGGGGAGGTGCTTTCGGAAGACACGGGCATCTACGCTTATTCAAGCTCCCTGGGTCGCTTTTTCGCCCGCCATCCAGCCTTGGCCGATCAGATCGAGCTCGGCCTTATCAAGTTGCTGAACGCTGACAACGAGGCCTTTAATGATCCGGGAATTCCGGATGGAAAATACACAGAGGATGACCTGGACCTCTATGACTCAGCTATCGAGGCCCTCGTGTCGTTGAATGATGAGCGCGCCATTCCAGCTTTATTCGGCGGCGCGACAGGGGCAGGGGGGACAGGCGTTGCTTTGCTGGGTCTGCGTAAGTACAGCCAGAAATCGCTCGCCTATGCGTTGACTCAATTGCAGAGTCCAAATGTCAAGCTTCGAACGACCGCCGTGAGCCTGAGCGTCTACTTTCTACAAATGAATCGCGACGCCGCTTCTCATTCCCGGATGGTAGGGATTCTTCGGGTGGCACTCAAGGATCCCGACATGGGGGTTCGCATGGAGGCGATTACTGAGGTCGAAGATGCCGGCGACCCAGCAGAGTTCGTTTCGGAACTCAGGGAAATGGTGGAGCACGATCCAGATGCCGAGGTTCTGAGGCCGGTGGCCCTAAAACTATTGAGCAAAATAGCGAAGCCATGATGGCGGTCCCCCGCAGCCGATTTCTCAGGAGGGCAATCGCGCGTTCAGCCAATCGATTAACGATTTCGGCTTGCCGCAGCAACGAACCGAGCGTGGTGACGCCGGCTTGCGTGATTCTTCGGCGAGGCGATCATGTTTTGTTGACCGGGCACTTGTATGCCGCCTCTGGCTGGTGATGAAATGGCGATGGGCCGAGCGGTGCTAGCGCTGCTATTCGCCGGGGTAGCCTGGGGGCAGATCATCGTCGATCGGGCGAAGGTTCCGGAGAATCTGAAGCACTTCGTGATGCCGGCGGGGGCGAAGCCGCTACGCTGCGATGCCTCCTACATTCGCCCGGTGCTGAACTTCAGCCTTCGCTTTCAAGCCGGATACCTGGTGCGTGTGCCGATGGACCAATACCTGGGGCCGGGACACGTCTGGATCATCTGGGAGCGCATTACGCCCGAGAACGATCCCACCCGGGCCGTTTACTTAGGCGATAAGTTCGTCCTTCCGGACATTCCCAAAACCAACATCGTGCTCCCGGTGGTGGGCGGGTACCTGCTGGGAGAGGGGCGCTACCGGGTGGAATGGATGATGTGGGACGACCAGGGACGCGTGGCGCTGAAGCAATGGACGCTCGAAGCCGAGCGGTCGCATGCCAACCGCAACGTCAAGATGGCCATGGCTCCCGGCTCGGTAGAGGAATTCTCGCTGCGCGGCACCACGGCCGGGCGCCGGACCGACGATGCCGCGGCCATCCGCCTTACCGTGCTGATGAACGCCGCTCCGATATCGTGGCGGCGCATGCGGTTGCGCGCCACCGATCAGATCATGCTGTTGGGCGGCCTTTCGGCGCTGCTGGAGCGCGTGCCGACCAAGTCCGTTCGCCTGGTGGTGTTCAACCTCGACCAGCAGCAGGAGCTGTACCGCAGCGAGAACTTCGCCATCGACGACCTGGACCAGGTGGGCCGGGTGCTCAACCAGACGGAGCTGGGGAGAGTGGATTTCCACGTCCTGCAGCGTCCCAAAGGGCACCTGGATTTCCTCGCTGGATTGATGAACCGCGAGGTGCGCGAGGCCGAGCCAGCGGACGTGGTGCTGGTGCTGGGCCCGCGGCCGCATTTCACCGACAAGATCCCGGCACAGGACTTGGAGAGAGCCGGCGGCCCACCGCGTTTCCTGTATCTGCAATACCAGCCCTTCCTGCACGCTCCGCCGGAAGCGCCGGATACGATTCGGCTGGCGGTGAAGACCCTGCGCGGCAAGACCCTGGTGATCCGGACACCGGCGGATTTCGCCAAGGGAATCGAGCAGGTGGAGCGGAAGTAGGGGCGGCTTCCTTTCACCGCGGCGCACAGGCATCGATTGATATCGATGTTCTCGGGGCGAGGAAACTCCCAACAGGCCAGGGGCGGGGCCCATTCGACGCGGGGGGTGCCCTCTGGCCCGGAGACGCGGAGGAAGCGCGGAGAAGACCCAAGGTAAGAGCAGGTCTCAGAGGGAGCGGAGTTTCCGGAGAGAGCACCGGCATCGACTGCTGTCGATGTTCTCGGGGCGAGGAAACTCCCGACAGGCCAGCGGCGGGGCCCATTCGACGCGGGGGTGCCCTCTGGGCCCGGAGACGCGGAGCAAACGCGGAGAAGACCCAAGGTAAGGGCAGGTCGCAGAGGGAGCGGAGTTTCCGGAGAGACGCGGAGGGCGCGGAGAAAGCGCGGAGAAAACCGCTGAGGATTCTCTCCGGGCCCAGGGGCACCCCAGCGGTGAATGCGGCGGCCGCCCTTGTCTAAAACGGGATATAGTGGGCCATGCCTACCCGATTCGCGTGGTTTGCTCTTCTGGCAGGCTCTTGCCTGGCCCAGGATGCCGCTCGGATGGACCAAGTAGTCCAATCCGCTGTGGCCGACCATCACTTCATGGGAACCGTTCTGGTGGCGCGCGATGTCCAGGTGCTCTTCAGTAAGGGCTATGGCTCCGCCGACCTGGAATGGAACGTTCCCAATGCCTCGAACACCAAATTCCGCCTGGGATCGGTGACCAAGCAATTTACGGCGGCATCCATCCTGCTGCTGGAAGAGCGCGGCCAGCTGCACGTCACTGACCTGGTGAAGAAGTATCTGCCGGATGCACCCGCGGCTTGGGATAAGATGACTATCTTTCACGTGCTGACGCATACCGCGGGGATTCCTAACTTCACCGGCTTTCCAGACTATGCGAAGCTGGCGCCGTTTCCCACTACGCCTGCCGACCTGGTGGCGCGCTTCCTCAATAAACCGCTGGATTTTGAGCCGGGAGAGAAGTGGAGTTACAGCAATTCGGGATATGTGCTGCTCGGCTACCTGCTCGAAAAGATCACCGGCGAAAGTTACCAGAAATCCCTCACCGAGAATATCTTCACCCCGCTGGGTATGAAGGATTCCGGATACGATTCCAACACCGCCATCATTGCGCACCGCGCCTCCGGATATGCATACGGACCGCACGGTTTCGAAAATGCCGGCTATGTCGATATGAGCGTCCCGTTCTCCGCCGGAGCGCTCTACTCCACCACCGGGGATCTGCTGAAGTGGGAACAGGGTCTGTTCGGGGGCAAGGTACTGCAGGCGGCATCGCTTGGGAAGATGACCACGCCGTTTAAGAATAACTACGGCTTCGGACTGGAGGTGAACAGGGAAGGCAAACACAAGATCATCGAACACGGGGGAGCCATTCAAGGCTTTAATACCGCGCTCGCTTATTATCCCGAAGACAAACTCACCGTGGTGGTGTTGCGGAACGTGGTGGTCGATGGGCCGTCGCCGGACGCGCTGGCACATGAGCTGGCCGCGGTGGCCCACGGCGAAACCATGGAATTGCAGAGCGAGCGCAAGGAAATTACACTCGATCCGCAAGTAATCCGCCGCTACGTGGGCGCCTATCAATTCCCAGCCATGAACGGTCCGGGCGCAGGCCCTGTGCTGGTGGTTTTTCTGGATGGCAACCAACTGATGAGCCGGTTGGGCAGCCAGGGAGCGCTGCCTTACTTTGCGGAGTCGGAGACGCTGTTCTTCGCCAAGGCGGTGAACGCCCAACTGGAGTTTCCCAAGGAGGGCGATAAGGCCAGCCAGGTAACCTTGCATCAGAATGGCCGGGACATTGTGGCTCCGCGGATGAGTGACGCCGAGGCCAAGCCATTCGTCGAGGCCGCCGAGGCGCTGGCACAGCGGATGAAGGACCAGAAGCCCGCGCCCGGCAGCGGGGCCGCGCTACGCAAGTTGATTGAGACTGTGCAGGCCGGCAAACCGGACTACGACATGATGAGCGCCGGCCTGGCCGCGGTGACGCGCGCGCAACTGCCGCAGATGCAGGCGAACTTCACCAAGCTTGGCCCGATCCAGTCGATCACGTTCAGCGCCGTGGGACCGGCGGGCCCGGATATTTATCAGGTCAAATTCGAGAACGGCTCGCAGGAGTGGCGCATCTGGCTCTCTCCGGATGGAAAAGTGGACAGCGCGAACTTCCAGCCGGGGCGGTAGGAGGTGGAACGGAAGTAGAGAAGCCCGTACCTGCCAAGCTCAGCCGGCTCCCTTCCGCGCGCCTAGCCTGGCCTGCGCCTTCTTGGGCAGCTTGGCCCACACCAGGTCGTAGGACTTCCGCAGGTAGTGCTTCAATTCCGCCGTGGTCAGCGCGTCCTCGGCTTCGAGCGCCACCCAGAGGGCGCGCGCCAGGTAGGGCGCGGGGATGATGCCGGAACGCTCCGTGAGTTCCGCGAAATCGTCCGGCGTGGCTTTGAAGGAGAGCCACGTCCGCACCGGCTCCAGCGCCGCGATGGCAAAAATCTTGCCGCCGATCTTGAACACCAGGCTCTCCCACTGCACCGTTTCGGTGGCGTGGGGGAACGACATCGAATAGCGCCGGACGAAATCGAGGGCCATGCTGGCGGAACTTACTTAGCGATCCGGATCATCACCACGCCGTGCGACGGCACGTTGGCCGAAAACTCGCCGGACATTTTACCCAGATCCTTATGCGCCCACAGATCGCGCACGGCCCGCGACCCGCTGATTCCCAGGTCGCTCCACTTGGCCGTCACCTTGGCGGAATCGTCGCCGCGATTGAACAGCCCCACGGCGTAAGCGCCGCCCTGCAGCGGCTTGGACCACACCTCGACATTGCCGTCCTTGGCCACGCGCACGCCCTCTTTACCGAGTTTGTCCTGATCCACCGCGATGACTTCCTTATTCATCAGAATCGCGGCAGTGTCCGGCTTCATATCGCGGATATCGTTGCCCGCCAGCAGGCCCGCCGCCTGGATGCACCAAAGGCTCATGTGCGTCCGGTACTCTTCGTCGGTCATGCCGCCGTTGCCGATTTCCAGCATGTCGGGGTCGTTCCAGTGGCCCGGACCGGCGTACTTCGCGCGGTCCGGCACGGGAGTCGCCGGGTTGGCGCTGCTGGTGCCCTCGAATCCCAGGCGGGACATGGATTCCCACCGGTCGCTGATGTCGCCCGTGATCCGCCAGATGTTGCCGCCCACGCTGGCGCCCCATTCCTCCACGTTGTGGTTGCCATACTGGCACAGGCTGAAAAGAATCGGCCGCCCCGACTGCAGCAGCGCCAGCCCCATCTTGGCGTAGGCGGCAACCATGGTGGTGCGGGTGTTGTCGTAAACCTGGGACGCGCTGCACCAGTCATACTTCAGGTAGTCGATGCCCCAGGAAGCGTAGGTTTTGGCGTCCTGCTCTTCATGCTGGTAACTGCCTTCGTAGCCGGCGCAAGTCCGGGGGCCGGGCGAAGAGTAAATGCCTAACTTGAGGCCTTTGCTGTGGACATAATCCGCCAGCGCCTTCATATCCGGGAACTTGTTATTGGTGGTGATATTCCCATTGGCGTCGCGGTGGGCGGCTTCCCACGTGTCGTCGATATTGACATAGATATAACCGGCGTTCTTCATGCCGGTAGTTACCATGGCGTCGGCAATCTCGCGGATCATCTTATCGCTGACTTGATTCCGGAACCGATTCCAGCTATTCCACCCCATGGGCGGCGTCTGGGCCAGGCCGTTGTATTTGACCGGCTGCGGCATCGGCAGCGAGACCGCCGGCGGACGCGGCGGCAGAGGACCGGGAAACTCAAGGGAAACGTGCGCCAGTTCCACGATCTGCGGCTGGCCCCGGCCGGCGCCGGGAGGAGGACCGCCTGCCGGCATGCCGCGGCCGGCGTTACCACGGCCCTGGCCGCCTCGTCCACGTCCGCCGAACATCGGCAGCGTCAGCTTCAACTTACCGTCTTCCAGCACACCCGTGTAAGTCACCTTTACGGGTTCGCCGCCTCCGCGGCCCGGGCGCTCGGCCTCCAGAGTGACGTTGTTTCCCTCTACCTTGCCATCCAGAATGGTATCGTTAGCCCGCGGACTGGCCACATACCCGGTGATCTTCCCATTGGCGCCCTGGGTCAGCGCGACGGTCATTTCCTGGCCGTTATCGGCTGTCGTAGCCGGTCCCGTCCAGCGGCCGGTCAGGCTCTGGGCGTGGACGGCCGCCAGGCTGACCAGGGCGGCGGCACATAAACGCAACGTTTGCATTCGAGTTATACCTCCAATTTCCATGGCGAACGGTACTTAGCTTTGAGAAACGGTTTGATGTCGCGCTGTTTGACGGTGAATGCCTTTTCGTCCCAATCCAGCGTGACGCCGTGGCGCAGCGCCAGGTTCGAAAGCAGGCAGGTGGCGGTGGTGCGGACGCAGGTTTCTATGTCGCTGGTAGGTTTCTGGCGCGTGTGCAGACATTCCAGGAAGTTCTTCCAGTGCGGCACGTTCATGTCGGACATTTCGTGGCTGGTCTCCGCCACCGGCTCTTTGCCTTTGGCCGCCGGCCAGATCCAGTAGCCGTCGCGGTTCACCATCAGGGTCGCTTCGGTGCCGTGAAACGCCGTTCCGTAGGTGTTGTTGTAGAAGCGGAAAGCATTGGCCGTGCGGCTCTCGTAGGCCCCCAGAAAATGCGGATAGTGGTAAGTGGCCAGCATGGTGTCGGGCGTTTCGACGTTGTCGGTTACGTAGAACTTGCCGCCTTGGGCCGAGATGGAAACGGGCATTACTTCATCCAGCGCAAACTGGAGGATATCCACCAGGTGGACCCCCCAGTCGGTCATGGCGCCGCCGGCGTAATCCCAGAAATAACGGAAGGTGGACCAACGGTTGGGCGCCACGCCCCAGCGGTTGGCGTTGAACGGGCGCTTGGGCGCGGGACCCAGCCACAGGTCCCAATCGAGACCCGGCGGCGGGTCGGAATCCGGCGGATTTCCATAGCCTTCCTTCTCGGTGGTGCCGGCCTGAAAGGTGTTGCAGAAAGTAATGGCGCCCAGGTCGCCGCTCTTCACAATCTCGCGGGCCTTCTGGAAAAAGGCGCCCGAGCGCTGCATGGTTCCGGCCTGCACCACGCGCTGGTATTTGCGCGCCGCCTCCACCATCTTCACGCCCTCTTCCACATACACGCAGGCGGGTTTTTCGCACCAGACGTCCTTGCCGGCCTTGCAGGCCTCCACGGTGATGTAGGCGTGCCAATGGTCGGGGGTGGCGATGGAAACGGCATCGATGGCCTTGTCCGCGAGAACGTCGCGGAAGTCCTTGTAGGTTTTGACCCCCGTGAAGCCCAGCCGCCTGGCCTGGGCCTCGGCGCGCTCCAGGGTCGGCTGGTACACGTCGCAGACGCCGACGATTTCAACCCCGCCGGTCTTGGCGGCGAAGCCGATATTGGAGCTGCCCATGCGGCCGCAGCCGATGAAAGCGATATTGGGACGGTCGTTCGCGCCGCGCAAATTGCCCGTGAACAGGGAGCTGGTAAGCGCGGCGCCGCCGGCGGTTTTCAGGAAATCGCGGCGGTGCTGAAAATCCTGTGCCATGTGTTCTGTTGTATCAGGATTGCAGGCGCCGCGGGTGGCCGCTGGTCATTTCCTGTAATCGGCCGGCCGCACCGCGTTGGTGGCCTTGAAGAATTTCAGCACGGCGGCCAGCTCCGCTTCGGAAAAGCCGGCCAGCAGAATGCCCAGGCGCTCCCGAATGGTCCGATAGTGGGCGTCCAGCTTGCGCAGGCGGGCGGGCACCACCTGCACCAGCACGCTGCGGCGGTCGTTGGGGTTGGGCTGGCGGCGAATGTATTTGGCCTTTTCCAGCCGGTCCAGAGCCACCGTGATTCCTCCGGTGGTCAGGCCCGTATGCTCGGCCAGCTCGCCCGGCCGCAGCGGCCCCAGCAGGTCCAGAATGTTGATGCACTGCAGGTCGGTGACGTGCAGGCCCACCTGTTCCGCCACTCTCTGGTTATTGAGGATGGCCCGGGCGATGAAATGGCGCAATTGCAGAATGAGGTCTTCCGCCGGCGACGCGGCGTTTTTTCCATTTGACATGCGTTCCTTGAAAGCTTATTCTACAAGTATCTTACTGAGAAAGGTATCTATATGGCAACCGTAAGCGTCAATCCAAAAGCATACAAGGGAATGGGCATGGAAGGGGCCGTGGCCCGCTGGTATGACCGCAACACCCGCAAAAGCATTCAGGAGTTCCGCCAATTGGCGGAGCGGCTGGCCTCCCTGGTTGCCCCCCACAGCCGCTTCCTGGAAGTGGCCCCAGGCCCCGGTTTTCTGGCCATCGAACTGGCCCGCCGCGGATTCCCGGTCACCGGTCTGGATATCTCCCAGACCTTCGTGGGCATCGCGCGCGAAAACGCCCGCCGCGAATCCGTGGCGGTGGACTTTCGCCTCGGCAACGCCGCCGCCATGCCGTTCGAAAACGACGCGTTCGA
Source organism: Bryobacterales bacterium (assembly GCA_963803725.1). GTDB lineage: Bacteria > Acidobacteriota > Terriglobia > Bryobacterales > Bryobacteraceae > JOPF133. The sequence goes on from CAWDOH010000017.1 coordinate 121,675, forward strand.
TTTCCTGGTGTGCCGCGCGGCCTTCAAAAACTTCTCCGAGCCGGTCCTCGCGCTCCAGGAGATGCACCGCGTGCTGCGCCCGGGAGGGCGGGCGCTGATCATTGACTTGCGCCGCGATGTGCCCATGCGCACCATCGGCCAGCACGTCGATGGGATGGGGATGAGCGCCTTCAGCCGCTGGTTCACTAAGCTGACCTTCCGATTCATGCTGCTCAAGCGCGCCTACACCCGCGGTGAACTGGAGAAGATGCTGGCCCAGACGCCCTTCGCCGCCAAGGAAATTCGCGAGGCCGAAGTGGGCTTCGAGGCCTGGTTGGTGAAGTAAGCCGCGCCCACAGCAGGGTCGGCGGGCCGCCGGAGGGTCCCCCGCATACGCGCCAAACCAAGGCCGTTGGCAAAAGGACCTCGCCTGCGCGCGATCTAATCTCCGCTCGCACGTAGTTCAGAACTTCCCTGAGGCGGTCTCTGGCTCGTGTACGAGAAGCCCACTTGCCATTCCCAATCGTCCGCCAAGGCCCATTCAGCCCGTCTAATCCGCGAGTAGGGCGCGATACGTCAACTTACGCTCGACGGGGCTGACCGGTCGCCGGACGTGACCTCCTCGAACGCGTTTGGATCCCAGTTCGTGGCGGAGTCGCGGGCTGGCAATCGCTTGCCGATTTGTTTCTTGCGTGCCAATCGGCGCCGGTTATTTTCGGCGGACCCCAGCCGGACTCGCATCGCATTCAGAACCGAGCCCCTAATGTACCTGGATCGTGAGGGTCGTTCCGCCGATATAGACGTAAATGGGCGAGTTGGCAGTGTTCGGCGCATCGGCGTGCAGCGTCACCTTGCCAGGGCCGAGGGGGCCGAGGTTTTGACCTTGGCCTTGGCTTTGGACGCTGTCCAGCGTGATCCAGGATGGAAGCGCTCCGGCCGACCACGGGCAATTCGGCGTGCTCGTCTCGACATTGATCGTGAGATCAACGGCCTGTCCGTACGCTACGCTCACCGCCGATGGGTTGAGCGAGACCGAACAGACTTGTGGGGTTGCATTGAACTGTGGGGTAGAGCCGAGTATGGCCATCTCCCACAAGCCTCCCAAGATTGGACCGGACGGGTGACACGTAAAGCAGAACGGGGAGTCCAGCACCCAGTTCACGTTGCCCACGGAGTCGAAATAGTCATACGCCTTTAGCAGTGGATATAGGTTGTCTTTAGGGTGGCCGTAACCGAGGTCGTCGAGCAAACCGGCAAGGTATGTCGACTGTAACTCCGTACCCAGGGGGCATGGTTCGGGAACCGGGCAGGGGCCCGGGTTGTTGTCGAAGTAATTCTGCGATCCGTTCGCGCCCACCATTAGAGGCTTACCATACGGTTGACCGGTTGCTGGATCGATCCCACTGAAGTCCTGGTAGAATTGCTCAAAGTTGTTGCTGAAGGTGTCGCTGGTGGCCCGCTGGAATGTGTCGATACCAATCCAATCGACATACTGGCTGCCGGGGTAGTAAGGGTGCGGATCGGTCCATTGGCCAGGTGTGTAGTTATTGGGATCCCACACGAACATCACGTTACCGCCTCCGTACTCGTGAAAGATGTTCCCAATGTGCTGCCAGGCGCCTATGAACTGGCTATATACCCACGAGGGGAGCAGGTTGGGAGGCGAGCCGGGCAAGTTGTAGCCCATGCAATTCTCATTTTGGGATTCTAATTGGTTGAACTCCCAAAACCAGCGCAGCAACACTGGACCGGGATACTGCGCAAGCGCTTGGGCGGCCGCCACGATCACGCTGTCTTCCGCGCCCGCGATAACTGCCCGATTGGTGTCCGGAAGCCCCTGGGGGGATGTATAGCCCATGGTACTGGAGGAATCGCAGGCCCAGCCAATCACCGGAACGCGTCCGTGCCAGAAATCTTCACAGAGCTCGTTCACCGGACCTTCCGGATTGCACGTGGGGTTTCCAGCCAATACCGTTGGGATAGAGTTCCAGCCAGGGAAAGTCATGTGCAACGCAAAAGTGCGGCCGATACCCAGATTTGAGACCGGAGGCGGCGCCGGACCTTCGCGAACTTCGATAGCGCATTCCGGGGTCCGATTAATTGGGCCGGTGCAACTGTCCTTGAACGCGTAATCGGCAAAAGTCCCCAAATACGCGCCGGTTGTTGGCAGGGCCAGCCTGCAACTGCCTCCGGGAGTCGGGCAGGTAATATTGGCCGGCGTTGCCTGCGCAAAAGCAAACGCGGCAAAGACAAACCCACACGCCGGCAGTTTCATTAATTTAACGTCAGACGATTTGAGTTTCATCGGTTTGTTCCTCCGTTTCGTTATGGGATTCTCACCCCGGCGGATTCTCCGCCTACCCCCCAAACGAAACCAAGGCCCAAAACCGGACATCACTGCGGCGGAAATTTTTCCGCCCATCGCCGAGCCGCTTCCAAAAACCACCGCGATTCCAACGGAATCGTGCCTTGCCGCTGAAGCACGCCCTCGTATCCCGCGCGCGCCGCAGCCTTCGTCTCCGCCTGCCCCTGCGCCGCCACACTCGCACCCGGCCAGGCACTCCCGTAATACCGCCGCTACGTGTCCACGTTGCGTTTGTGGAGGAAATCGCCGGCCGGTCGCAGCAATCCGCTCGCCGCCGCGTACGACTTCATCTCCAGCTTGAATTCCCCCAACCCGTTTTGCGTATTCGCCGTGAAAGGGATTGTCCGGGCCGTACGTCCGCAGCCGCACCCGCAACAAATCCACGATGAACAATCTGGCGGCCGTGCTCGTGCGGGACGGCAAACTCGCGCAGGGTCGGCCGGAGCGAGCCCCCGAAGGTTTGCGCATGCTGGCGAGCTTGCGTGCGCGGCGGGTCGTGTGAACGTCGTTTCGATTCCGGCAAGAAAACGGCTATAGCGGAAAGTGACCTCAACCCGCCCAGCTCCGGGAAGTTGCAACCAGATCGCGGCTCGCAGTACAGAATCGCCGAACACCCGGGCACGTTCGAGTAGCCTTATCTTAACGCCTTCGGAACGTCCCCCGCGGCCTGTAACCAAAACCGCAAAGGGCCGTCCAAACCCAGGTGATGGGCACATTCGTCACGGATTTGCGCCACGCCTTCCGGGTCCTCCGCCGCGCGCCGGCCTTCACCGCCACCACGGTGTTGATTCTGGCACTGGCCATCGGCGCCAACACCGCCATGTACAGCATCGTGGACGCCTGGCTCTTCCGCCCGCTGCATTTCAAAGACTCCAACCAGGTGGTCATCGTCCTGCGCGGCGACTTGAAGCATCCCGGCGCCGTCCCCATTTTCGATTTCTACCGCGACTATCTCGATTGGAAGCCCGCCGCGCGCTCGTTTCAGGGCATGAGCGCCATGTTCTGGCAGGGTTTCGCGATCACCGGCTCCGGCGAGGCCGATCACGTCATGGGAATGAACGTCACCGCTGACCTGTTCCAGACCCTCGGCGTGGCGCCCCAATTCGGCCGCGGCTTCACCCCATCTGACCTCGGCGGTCCGCCGGTGGTGGCCATCAGCCATCAGTTCTGGCAGCAGCACCTCGGCGGTGCGCGCAACGTGCTCGGCCGCACCCTGACGCTCAATGCGAAACTTTATACGGTGGTCGCCGTGCTCCCCGCCTGGTTCAGTTTGCGCATGGAGAATCAGGGTTTCGATCCCCAAATCCTGGCGCTTATGCGGCCCGACGATCCGGACTACCGGCGCGAATCGATACACCCTGTCGCGGTGATTGCGCGCCTCAAGCCCGGAGTCAACATCGCCACCGCCCAAGCCGAGCTGTTCACGCTTCAGAGGCCCCTCGACGCCCGGCATCCCGAAGTTCCCAAAGGCTTCGGAGTCTTCCTCACCCGCCTCCAGGACGATAATGCCCGCTTCATCCACAGCTCGCTGGTCACCCTGCTGGCGGCGGTGGGCCTGGTTCTGCTGATTGCCTGCGCCAACGTGGCCGGCCTGCTGCTGGGCCGCGCCGCGCACCGGCAGAACGAGATGGCGCTGCGTGCTGCCCTCGGCTCCGGGCGTGCGCGTCTAGCGCGCCAACTCCTCACCGAAAGCCTCGTGCTCGGCTTGCTGGGAGCCGCGTTCGGCATGCTCTTCGCCTATGGCGGGATTAGAGGCTTCACCGCCGCCAATCCGTTCAACCAGTTGCCGCCCGACCCAATCGCGATCCACCCGGCTGCCCTGGGATTCGCGCTGGCTCTGGCGCTGGTCAACACGGCGCTGTTCGGCGCCGCTCCCGCCTGGCGCGCATCGCGTGTGGACCTCAACACCTTCCTGAAGGCCCGTGGCGCCGGCGCCGGTGCACGGGTCGGATGGGGCCGCGGCGCTCTGGTAGCGGTCGAAGTGGCCTTATCGTTGGTCCTGCTGACCGGAACCGCGCTGGTCACCAAAGCATTAGTGAAGTTGCTCGATATGCCGCTCGGCTTCCGCCCCGAGCACGTGCAGGTGGCCACCCTCGCGCTTCCCACGGAGGGTTACTCTTCCAATCCCGCGCGTCTGGCGGGCTTTTACAGCCAGGTTCTACAGCGTTTCGGCGCTGTCCCGGGTGTCGAATCTGCCGCGCTCACCAATATCGGCCCCCTGGTCGGCGGCCAAACCACTAGCCTGACGGTCGCCGGCCGCCCAGCGGCGGAAGCCGGCGAGAGCGCCCTTTTCGAACAGCATGTCGTCACGCCGCAGTACTTCGAGGTGCTCTCCACGCCGCTCGTTCGCGGGCGCATGTTCACGGATCGGGATAACGGCGACTCCCCGCCGGTTGCCATCGTCAACGATGCCGTTGCCCGCAGTGTATTCCCCGGCGCCGACCCCGTCGGCCAGAAGATTCGTCTGGGCGATGGCTCGTGGCGAACGATTGTCGGAGTAGCCGGCACCCTCCGCACCATCTTCTATAACACCCTGGTGGCCCGGGAGCCGCTCGCCATCTACCTGCCGGCCCAACAAGACGCTACCGGCGCCTTCAATCGCGTGAACCAGAATATCTGGCTGTTTTGGAAATCCGCGCATCCTCTCACTCTGCGTGAAGTTCGCACCCAGGTCGACTCGATCGACAGAGGCGTGTCTGTGGGAGACTTCCGAACGATGCAGCGTGTGGTTGCGGAGTCCACCGGTCAACCGCGCCAGCGCACCATGCTGTTGGCCGGATTTGCGCTGCTGGCGCTGATTCTTTCCGCCATCGGCATTTATGGGCTGATCGCCCAGAACACCGCCCAGCGCACCAGCGAGATTGGTATCCGCATGGCGCTCGGCGCCAATCCGGGCGACGTGCTGCGCATGGTCATTCGCCAGGGCATCTCGATTGCGTCGCTGGGAATCGCCTTGGGGATCGCCGGCGCGCTGGCGCTCGGCCGCTTTCTCTCGGCGTACCTCTATGGAGTGTCCCCCGCCGACCCGGCAACCTATGCGATCGTCACCGCCCTCGTTCTGGCTGTCGCCGGCCTGGCCGCCTTCCTCCCGGCCCGCCGCGCCAGCCGCGTCGATCCGCTGATTGCCCTGCGCTACGAATGAGCGCGGCTGGAACGGGTTACGCCCATGGTCAAACTGCCCGAGTTCGCGGCGCAAGCGGCCATCGGCGGCCTGGCGGCGATTCTCCTGTTTTGGGGACTCGCCGATAAAGACCTCTGGCAGGACGAAGCCGCCACCGCCGTGCTGGCCGTGCGCCTGCTCAAGTTCGGCCGGCCGCTCGCATATGACGGCGTGAACCTGGTCACCACGGACATGCTTACCGATGCGGATGCGGTCAGCCGGCAGACTGCCGATCCCCGGGCGGCCGTGGCATACCACCTCCGGCGCGGCGAGTTCAAACCCGACACCGCCTGGAAATGGCAACCCTGGGGCCTGTTCGCAGTCGCGGCGCTGAGCTTCAAAGCACTGGGGCAAACCACGCTCGCGGCACGGCTTCCTTTCGCTCTTGCCGGATGGGCTGCCGTTGCGCTGCTGTTCCGCCTGGTCCGGCGGTTTTCCGCCAGCTTCTCCATGGCAGCCCTCGCGGCGCTCTTCCTGGTATGCAATCCATACTGGATTCTGCACGCGCGGCAGTGCCGGTATTATGCGCTGGCGAGCCTTTTTCTGGTGCTCACGCTGCTGGCTTACCTGCGCTGGCAGCGGGGCGGCCGCTGGGGCGCCACCGCATTCGTCGCCGCAGCCTGGTGCTGGTTCCAGGTGGATTACGGCACCGTCTGGCCGGTCCTGGCCGTGTTGTTCCTGGATGCCTTGCTCGCCCGAACGCGGCCGCTGAGGAACACCGCCGCCGTAGCGGCAGCCCTGGCGGCAGCCCTCGCGCCATTCCTGTACTACTACGAGCTGTGGGGCCGCGGGTCGCCGCTGGCGGGCTGGCCGGAACGCTTCCAGGACAACGTGTTCAACCTGAATGAATATGTCGCGCCTGCCGTGGTCTTGTTGGCTGCGACGGCCTTGCTGGTCAGGCGTTGGAAATCGCTGGCGGGTCCGGAGCGGCACGTGGTTGCGTTAAGCCTGGGCATCCTATTGGTGTTGGCCTTGTGGATTCCCACCGTGGCCTACCCCTACCTCCGTTATTCCATCATCGCCGCGCCGGTGGGCGGTCTCCTGGCAGCCTGGACGCTGGTGCGCGTATGCGGAAACCGCACCGCCTGGATCGCCTGGCCGGCCGCGGCGCTGCTCATTCTTACGCCGTGGGCGAGCCTGCCCCTGCATGCTGTTGTTCCTCCGCCGGACTGGTACCCTCCGAATGACTGGTTCCGCACGGAGTTTGCCGACCTGCGTACCAGCGTCTTCGGCCACCAGCCCGACCCCAACCGCCTGGTGATCGATTGGCTCCGCAAAAATGCCGCGCCCTCCGATGAGATCCTCATCAATTACGAGGATCTGCCGCTGATGTTCTACCTGCCCAATCCCATCCGCGGGGGGATCTCGGCCTTTCGCGTGGAAGACGATGCCAGGACCCCGCCGCGCTTCGTGATCCTGCGCCGCTCGGTGGATTTCGTCCACTGGCCCCTTTTTAACCGCGAAGTGCAGCGCTACCAATGGGCCCCGGTGCCGGTGCAGGCTCCCGATCTGCTGTGGGGGAATAATCCCGACCCCATGGGCCAATACGAGAACCCCTGGAAGGAACCCAACCTCTATATCGCCCGCCGCATCGGTCCGTAGGAAGCCAGGTGTATACTGATGGGCGCCATGAGGACGCTTGCCTTGCTTCTACTCGCCGGGTGGCCGGCGGTTGCTCAGACCTCTCCCCTGGAAGAACTGATCGCGCTCGCCAGGCAGGGCCCCGCCGCGCCCGGTCTTGCCGATGGCATCGCCAAAACGCTCTCGGCGCGCGGCGGTACGGCCATCTGGGGGCAGGACTATCTCTTTGTCTCCAACTCGCCTTCGCCCGTGACCCTCTCCATCGATAATCAGCCGGCCGTTCCCATGGCCGCCATCCCCGGCTCCACTTTCTGGATGCTGCTCACTAAAATGCGCACCGGCGTCACGCACTCGTATCAGTATTTCGCCGCCGGCAAGCCCTTGGGAGCGCGCGGCGATGCCGTCGGCTACAATCCCGATTCCTACCCCAAGCCCGGCGTGCCCCGCGGCAAGCTCAGCGAAAAGCGGACCATCGTCAGCAAGATTTACGATGGCATGAAGGCCGACTACTGGGTGTATGCCTCGCCGGGCGTCGATCCCAACGTCCCCTCGGCGCTTATGGTCTGGCAGGATGGGCAGGGCCTGGTCGGAACTTACTCGGGTCTGCGGCTCTTTACGGTCACCGAAAACCTGGAGGCTCAAAAGCTGCTGCCACCCATGGTGCACGTCCTCATTGCGCCCGGCCAATCGCCCGAGGGCAAGGCCATGCGCTCCATCGAATACGACACCGTCAGCGACCGCTACTTCCGGTTCCTCATGCAAGAAGTGCTGCCCGAGGTTGAGAAGACCTACAAGCTGCGCCCCGATGGATACAGCCGCGCCATCGCCGGGGAATCCTCGGGCGGTATCTGCGCGTTCAACGTCGCCTGGCTGATGCCGGATCAATTCAGCCGCGTGCAATCGGCGGTCGGCAGTTTCACCTCCATCCAATGGCATCCCGAAGAGAAACTGGATGGCGGCAACGTCTACCCGTTTAAGGTGCGCAAGGAACCCAAGCGCAACATCCGCGTGTGGATGAGCGACGGCGCCGACGATCTGGAAAACCAGTTCGGCTCCTGGCCCATGCAGAACATTGAAATGGCCAACTCCCTGAAGCTGCGGGAGTACGACTTCCACTTCCGCTTCGGCACGGCCGCCCACGGAGGCGCCCAGGCCGCTCTCGACCTGCCTGAATCCCTGACCTGGCTGTGGCGCGACTACGATCCCAAGAAGACCTCGCAGGATTTCCAGATGGACCCGGTCGAAAAAGTGAAGCCCTTCTTTCGCGTCACCATCTCCAACCGCGATGCGTGGTAGCGGCGCCCAATACCACCCCTGGAGTCGCGGCCAGTTTGCCGATCGCCTTCCGGGAGAACATCTCCCGCGGCTCTTGCGTGTGGTAGCGGCTGCCGGGCAGCGAGACGCGCGCCGAAAAGGGTGGGTGGCATTATTCGCCGTCGATGCGTGCGGGGACATCGTGAGCTTTGCTGTGACCGGAGATTGTCTGCGAAGCGCGGCCGGCCTCTTGGTCGGCTCCGCGTTTCTCTATGCCCTGACCCGCCATCCGGTTCGGCGATTCTTCCAACTCTGACCGAAAGCCCACGCGGCCGCGCCTCCGTTGCTTTCTCCGCGCTTCCTCCGCTTCCTCCGCGTCTCTCCGGAAACCCCGCCCCCTCTCCGACCTTCCTTGCCTTGGGTCTTCTCCGCGTTTGCTCCGCGTCTCCGGCCCAGAGGGCACGTCCCGCGTCGAATGGGCCCCGCCGCTGGCCCGTCGGGAGTTTCCTCGCCCCAGGAACATCGATAGCAGTCGATGCGTGTGCTCCGCGGTGAGGCCTCGTCTGCCCCCGCCCTCCCGGCTCCTTAGCGGCCGATGATGCTAAACTGAGGATGATCCGGAGGGGACTGACACGTGAAGTTTTTTCTCGACACTGCGAATCTGGAGGAGCTCCAGAAAGGCGCTAGCTGGGGCATCCTCGATGGCGTCACTACCAACCCGTCCCTCATCGCCAAAGAGGGCCGGCCGATCGAAGAACAGGTCCGCCTCATCTGCGACATCGTAGACGGCGACATCAGTGCCGAAGTGGTCGCCACCGAGTCTTCGGCCATGATCCGCGAAGGCCGCAGCCTCTCCAAAATCCACAAGAACATCGTAGTCAAATGCCCCCTCACCCGCGACGGCATCATGGCCTGCGCGGCGCTCAGCAAGGAGGGCATCCGCGTCAACGTCACCCTCTGCTTCTCCGCCACCCAGGCGCTCATCGCCGCCAAGGCCGGCGCGTATTTCGTCAGCCCCTTCGTAGGACGGCTCGATGACATCAGCTCATCCGGCATGGAACTCATCCGCCACATTGTCCAGATCTACAAGAATTACGGATACACTACCCAGGTGCTGGCCGCCTCCCTGCGCTCTCCTATGCACGTCATGGACGCCGCGCTGGCGGGCGCCGACATCGGCACCATGCCCTTCAAAGTGATGGACCAGCTCTTCAGCCATCCCCTCACCGACAAAGGCCTGGAGCAGTTTTTGAAAGACTGGGGCAAGGTCTTCAAGGAGACGCCCGTCGCCGGGTAGGCCGTTTGCGAAAATGCCGGGTGCTCTGGCTTCTCTCTCGGCCGCGGAGACGGTCACTCTCATCTTGGCCGGAGTGCTCGCCGTTCTGGTCGCGCTGATCGGCTACCGCGCCTGGAAATTGTCCCGCATCACGCCCGAGGAACGCGAACGCCACCGCCGGCGTGCCTTGGCCGCCCTCGGCAAAATGGCCGACGCCACGCTGGTGGAATTGCGCGGCGAAATGCTGTTCTATTCCTACGACGTGCGCGGCGTGGAATACACCGCCTGCCAGGATATCGGCCCTCTCAAAACCATGCTGCCCCCCGAGTTGGTAGCGGCGGCGCCAGTCTCGGTGAAGTACGATCCGCGCAATCCCGCCAATTCCATCGTGGTGGCCGAAGAGTGGAGCGGCCTGCGAGTCGGTAAGCCAAATTGAGGAAGCTATGCGCAAGCATGCCGGTGTGAGAGCCGGCGCGTCCAAAGCCGCCCCGCAAGCCTCTCCGCCTCCTCCACCGTCCCCGCCTAAGCGCGAGGAACGCTGGCGCCGCATTCTGCCGGTCGCTGGCTTGTGGCTGCTTGTGCTGGCGGCTTACTCGAATTCCTTCAGTGCCGCGCTGGTGTTCGATAACGCTGCCATCCTGCTCAAGGACCCGCGCATCACCGCCGTGACGGCCCCCAATCTGCACCTCATCTGGACCACTGAATACTGGTATCCCAACTCCGGCAACGGCCTGTTTCGCCCGCTCACCACACTCTCTTACCTTTTCAATTACGCCATCCTCGGCAACGGCTCCAACCCCGCCGGATACCACTGGGTCAATTACCTGCTGCACGCCTTGGCGGCCACACTGCTGTACCTGCTCTGCCTGGGGATCTTTCGCCGCGTGGCGCCGGCCCTGGCGGTGGCCGCCGTCTGGGCGGTGCACCCCGCCCTCACCGAATCGATCACCAACGTAGTGGGCCGAGCCGATATTCTGGCCGCCATCGGAGTGCTGGGCGCGCTGCTCTGTCACATCCGCGCCGCCGCCGCTCAGGGACGCCCCAAACTGATGTGGCTCGGCGGCGTGGCGCTGGCCACCGGCATCGGCATGTTCTCCAAGGAAAGCGCCGCTACGGTGGTGGGACTGGCCCTGCTTTACGACCTTGCCTTTCAGAACCGCGTCCCATGGCGCAGCCGTCTGCCCGGTTACGGCGCCATGGTGCTGGCCGGCCTGGCTTACCTGGCGGTGCGCCCGGTCATGGCCACTCCCCATTTCCCTTTCACCGATAACCCCATCATCGGGGCAGGTTTCCTGTACGGGGAAATGACCGCCGTGAAGGTGCTGGGCAAGTACCTGGCCTTGCTGCTGTGGCCCGCCAGCCTGTCGTGCGATTACTCCTACCGCGCCATTCCGCTTTTCACGGGCGACCTGGGCAGCGCGGAAACCTGGAAAGCTCTGCTGGCCCTGGCGGTCTGCCTGGGCGCCGTGGCGGTGGCCTGCTACGGATGGCGCCGCAACCGGCCCCTATTCTTTTTCGTGGGCTTCTTTTTCGTGGCCATCGCTCCCACTTCCAACTTGCTGGTGCGGTTCGGAACCATCATGGCGGAGCGCCTGCTCTACCTGCCCACCATCGGATTCGCCGGCTGCCTGGTGCTGGCCGTGGAAGCCGTGGCCGCCCGCCTCGCCAATGCCAAACCCATGGCCGCGCCAGTCGCGATCGCTTGCATTTGCGTGGCACTTGGCACTCGCACCTGGGCGCGCAACCTGGATTGGCGCAGCGAAAAAGCCCTCTGGGCAAGCGCCGTCGCGGCCCAGCCGGATAGCTACAAAACTCATCAAACCTATGCCGGCACGGGGCTGCTGCTGGCCGACGCCATTCGCGAAGTGACGCGCGCGCTGGACATTATCGGCGAACTCCCCGACACGCTTTCCACTCCTATGCCGTACGTCAACGCCGGCGAGTGGTACCGCCAGCGCGGCGACGAGCTGGCCAAAACCGGCCCCGCCCAAAGCGCCGGATGGTACCGCAAATCGCTGGACGTACTGTTGCACGCGCAACGTATCTCCCTGGCCACTCACCAGGTGCTTCCCGAAATTGACCAGGAGTTAGGCCGCACTTACTTGCGCACCGGCGACTCCCGCGCGGCCGTAACCTCCCTCGAACAGGCCGTGCATTACCGCCTGCGCACCGACTTACTCGAATATCTCTCGCAGGCGTATTACGAAACCGGCAACCTGCGGCAGGCCGAGATCGCCCTTCTGCAAGGCCTCGTGATGAACCCAGAAAACGCCCGCTTCGTCACCGAATTGGCGGACCTCTACCATCGCAGCAATCCGGATTCGTGCGCCGTCGCCACCTCCGGCGGTTCCGCTTCCATCGACCCCAATTGCCCGCTGGTGCATGAGCAGTTGTGCACCGCGGCTGGCAAAGTGCTGGATAGCTATGTCGCCGGCAACTACCAGGATCTGGCCGCTCAGACGCGCGCCAGCATGGCCGGCGCCTACGGCTGCCCCGCGCGCTAACCCCCTGGCGCGCCGCGCGCGTGACGCCCAAGCTGGCAGGCGCCGCCACTGCAAGTCCGGCGCCCTCAATCGTGGGGCATGCTTTAGCAGGGCCGCCGGCCGGTGGGGCCGGTTTGAACGAAAGTGTGACCCGCCGCCGGCCGCGGCCAACGAAGAACGCTGCCAATCGGCGCGCATTCATCGCCTGCAAGCTGCGGCCAACCAACTCGGCTATAAACTTGAGCCACAAACGGCCGCGTGAGGAGCCGCTAACTGATTGAGCGGCAGTGGGGTCACAGATGAGCTTGCCCTGCCAGGACATCATTAATAACAATCGATCGGCGGGAAATGAAAAAGAGCCAATTCGCACTGCAAACGAGGCGGAGTTTCTCTCCCATACGCCCCCGCGGCACGCGGGCGCTTCGCTTCTCAGGGAGCGCCCCGCGGTCGCACGCCCACCTCCGCCGAGCCGATTCGCCAACCGTCCGCCTGATCCCCGGCTGCTGCAAGCGCATTGATGTCGAGCCACACCCGCGCCCGGCGGAACCACGCAATCGTTACCGCCCCCTCAATCCTCCGGCACTCCGAACCGGTCCCCCGTGTCCGCCACCCACTGCTTCACCCGCGCGATCAGCTTCTTGCGTTCGGGCCGGTACCGGTTCAACTGCGCCAGGTTGATTTCCTCAAACGGATCGTCGTTCAGGTTGAATTTCAGCCACGAGCGCCCCTCGAAGCAGACATATTTCCAGCCGTCGCGGGTCACCACGCCGCGGTATGGCGTATTCGGCGTGTCGAGCTGGTCGGGCACCACCACGCATTGCAAAAACGCCGAGTCCGGCTCCGTCCCGGCCGCCGGCTTGTTGCTGATACGGTGATGCGAAAGGTCGGTCCCCTCCATCCAGGCAGGCTTGGGGATGCCGCACAATCCCAGCGTGGTGGGCGCAAGATCCACGTGGTTCGATACCACCGGCATGCGCCCGGTCGCCCACGGCTGGTAGCGCGGCTGCCCGCCTGAAATGATATAGGGCGTCCGGATGGACTCCTCAAACGGACAGATCTTCCGCAGCATGCCGTGCGAGCCGTGCATATCGCCGTGGTCTGCGAAAAAGAAAATGTGTGTGTCCGGCAGCAGTCCGGTCTGCTCCAGGGTTTGCACCACGCGGCCGTAATTCCAGTCCAGGTTCTCGATCATGGCGTAGTAACCGGCCAGGTCGCGGCGCACCTGCTGCTCCAGCCTGGGAACATGCGCCACGTCCGCGCGCAGCTCGATCCGCTCGGGATTGTAGTTGGCCATGAACCCTTCCGGAGCCACGTAAGGATCGTGCGGCGGCTGCACGCTCATCACCGCAAAGAAAGGCTTGGCCGCGCCCGCGCCCTTGCGCTCCGCGGCGCGCTCCTTCAGATACCCGATCAGCAGATTGGTCAGCTCGTCGGTCTCATACCCAGGCAGCCGGTAGTGAAACGCGCTGAATCCCGAGCCGCCGTGTACCCAGCAATCCCACTGGCTGTTGTTGTTTTCGTAGCCCGTCCAGGTCTGGAATCCGCCCCGCCGCGCCGGGTCGGTGATGAAGAATGCCGCCCGCCCATCCCGCTCGTGAAAGCCTCCCAGGTGCCATTTGCCGTAATACGCCGTGTGGTACCCGTTGGCGTTGAAGACGTCCGCGATGGTCTTCTGCCCCTCCGGCAGTGGATATTCGTGCCCCGGCACGCAGTGGTGCGGATAGCGGCTGGTGAGCATCGATCCGCGAAACGGGCAGCACAGCGGAAAGCCCGAAACATGGTTGGTGAAAGTGACCCCGTTCACCGCGGCACGGTCCAGGTTGGGCGTGCGCGCGTTAGGGTCGCCGCTCGAAGCCAGCGCCTGCGCTCGAAACTGATCGCCCAAAATCCACAGCACATTCGGCCGCGGATTCGGAGCAGGCTCGGCCACATGGTGCCCCGCCGGCTGCGCGTTCTGGAGTGCCGTGCTCTGCAGTGCGCCCGCCGTCCCCAGCGAAGCGGCTTCGAGAAATGATCGGCGGTTCATGGTATCCGCTTCCCATAATAGTCCGCTGTCAGGGAAGCGGTTCGGGCGCCGCCGAACGCCCGCCTTCCGGCCTCAGGCGCCCACGGCCAATGCCGATTTCTCCGGCTGGCGGAAATAGCGCGGCGCATGGAACGGCTGGAAGCGGTAGCCGATTCCGAAAATCGTCTCAATGTACTGGTCCGCGTAGGCCCCCAGCTTCCGGCGCAGCCGGCGGACGTGGACATCCAGCGTGCGCGTGCGAATCTCCGCTCCGTAGCCCCAGACCCTCTGCAGTAACACATCGCGCGGAATGATCTGGCCGGCGTGCTGCACCAGCAGCGCCAGCAGATCGTATTCCTTGCGGGTCAAAACCATCCGCGTCGTATCCAGCTCCGCAACCTGGCGGTCGAAATCTACCGCCAGATGTTCATCGCGGTAGGCCGGTATCGAATCAGCTACCGGAAGCAATCCCATGAACCCCTCCTCACTTGTGCAAGCCCTGAAGCTATGCTACGAGGGAGTTTACAAAAGGTCATCGTAGACTTGTAAAAAAATTGTAAAAAGCGGTCGAAAAATCACCGGGCTTGAGGAGTGGCGCGCAGGGGCCATTCGCGTGCCGACGTACGGGATCGCACCTTGTGCGGCCAAGCATCCGCTTTCGTATAGAATGCGGAAGTGCTTTCCGGACGCGAGTCGCGCATTCTCTTTCTGCTGGTCATCTCTGGTTTCCTGAACTATGTGGACCGCGCCAACCTCTCGGTGGGCCTCACCAATATCCAGTCCGAATTGCATCTTTCGCCATACCAATTGGGCCTGATGCAATCGGCGTTTTTCTGGACCTACGCCGCATTCCAGCTTTTCGCCGTCGCCGGATGGCTGGTGGACCGCTTCAACGTCTGCTGGGTACTGGCGGCGGGCTTCTTCCTGTGGTCGGGCGCCACTGCCGTCACTGGCCTGGTGCATGTCTTCGGCGCGATGTTCGCCTTGCGCCTGGTGCTAGGCATGGGCGAGAGCGTGGCTTACCCTTCTTACTCCCGCATCCTGGCAAACAATTTTCCCGAATACCACCGCGGGCTGGCCAATGCCCTGATCGATGCGGGGACCAAAGCCGGTCCCGCGGTGGGCACGCTTCTCGGCGGTTTGCTGATCGCCAGTATCGGCTGGCGGCCGTTCTTCTTCGCGCTGGGCATCGCCAGCCTGTTATGGCTGGTGCCCTGGATTCTGTGGATGCCGCGCGCCAAGGGCGTAGAAGCGCGCGAAGACTCATCCACGATTCCGTCGGTGGCCGCCCTGCTGCGCGAGCGATCCGTGTGGTTCACTTCGATAGGCCTGTTCTGCTCGAATTATTTCTGGTACTTCCTGATTACCTGGCTGCCCTATTACCTGGAAGAAGAGCGCCATTTTGCCAAACCGAAGATGGCCTTGTTCGGCTCGCTCTCGTTCCTGGCGGTGGCGCTTTCGAGCGTGTTCAGCGGCTGGCTCTCGGACCATTGGATTGCCCGCGGCGGATCGCCCACCCGCGTGCGCAAGCTCTTCGCCGGCGTGGGCCTGATCTTTTCGACCATCATTCTTCCCGTCGCCCTGGCGCACAACACCGCTGTGGCCATGGCCCTCTTAATGCTGGCCTGCCTGTCCTTCGGCATCTACACTTCCAACGTCTACGCCATCACTCAGACGCTGGCGGGACCGCGCGCCGCCGGCAAATGGACCAGCCTGCAAAACGGCGCCGCCAACCTGGCCGGCGTAGCCGCTCCCTGGCTGACCGGCTGGGTGGTCCAGACCACCGGCCAGTTCTACCTCGCTTTCCTGGTAGCCGCCGCCATCGTCCTGGTGAGCGCCGCCTGCTTCGTATTCGGCGTGGAGAAGGTAGAGCGCGTGCAGTTCGGATAGGGCGGTTAATATCCACTTTTTGTCCCCCGCTCGTGCAGAGGCCACTTCGCCAAGGTCGGCGACAAACTGTAAACACGGATTACTCCCGCATGGCCCGGCGGTGCTGGTCCGGGAACCAGCCCTGTGCTGCTGGCGAAGCTACATTTAACAACTTCCGGTTCCACATTCCAGGCTTAGGTGGGTCAAACTTTTTGGGGCGAATCAATGAACCTAAATCCGGCGGTTGCGGCCCGGCGGAGCAGCGGCCATGCGCCGCAACCAGTTGCAGATAAACCGCTTGTGACCCGGAAGGTGATCTGCGCCGCAGTTGGAAATTGGTGGCCCCAATGGCCCTACGAGGCGGGGCGGCTGGCTAACTGCCGGATTTAGGATGAAGCTCATTTGCCTGATCGCCCTGGCAGCAGCAGCCGCCTTCGCCCGGGATGCGCCGAATCAGAAGGAGATAATGAGTTGCTCCTTGGCCGTCGCCACGAGTGGGCCGAGAATTGAAGGCGCACGTCGACGCGCCGCCGCCGGCCGATGACGGGCCGCGATCGTTTGTTTCCAAGACCGGCAAAAGATGGCTACCCATCTTCCCGCTGAACGGCGGCGCCATGAGCCCCAATGGGCGGCCCGCATGAAGTATCCCAACTGGAGGGTGGATGCCAATTCCCAGAATGTTCGTCGCAATTGGGCGCGCCGGTCAACAACCACACCGGCTTAACCGGAAACGATCTCGAACCGAACTGGAGCCACGCGCCCACGCATTTCCGGCCACAATGCGCCGGATTTCATCACCGCCGTCCAGGAACTGGGCGCCACACATGGACCCGTGGACCCTGGCTTACCTGGCTGGGCATCGCGACATGAACGTCACGAAACGGTAGGTACACCCGCAACAGCAGACGATCCTTGACGCGATGGAAAAGGGCGCGGGTGGCGGGCCTTGAAAATGGCCTCCAACGGCTGCCTTGGTCCGGCGGCTTCGTTGCGTGGCCGCGCGCGCCAGGTGACGGCCGCTCTATCCCCGCAATTCCGCGTGGGTCTGTAAGTAACCGAGTACCTGGGATCGCGACAAAACACCTTCCAGGTGACTGTTGGAGATGACCGGAAGCTGGTTTAGATCATAGCGGCTCATAGACTCCAGCGCAGCAGCCAGCGGCGCGTCCGGGGCCACCGCGTGCAGATCCTTCAGAGGACGCATAATCTCGTGCAGGGTCAGGAACGGCCACTTGGCGCGGTCGAGCTGCTTAATTTCGTGAGGAGTAACCAGACCGGCAATCCTGCCCTGGTCCAACACGAAGAAAACCCGCTGCCCGGTGCGAAGCAGTTCCTGCTCCACGAAGTGCTGGACGCTGATCGAGCCATCCACGCTCGGAAAATCCCGTGTCATCACGTCCGCCACCCGCACGCCCTGGAGCGCGTGCAGCACCCCCACCTGCACGTCGCTTTCGCGCGCCGCCTGCAGCAGAAACCAACCGATGAACGCGGTCCACAGCCCACCCACACCGGCGCCGCCAAAGAATTGAAGAATTCCGAAGGCGATGAACCCGAAAGCCACCGCCTGGCCGATTCGGGCGGCGTATTGCGTGGAACGGTCGGCATCGCCAATCTTCCACCAGATCAGCGCCCGCAATACCCGCCCGCCGTCCAGCGGATAACCCGGGATGAGATTGAAGCCGGCCAGCATGAGATTGATGTAGCCCAGCCAGAGCAGCATGGCGATCAGCGGATCGGTCGACGAATTGCCGGTTACGCGCGCCAGGGTCAGGCAAATCGCTCCGATGACGGCGCTGGTCAGCGGTCCCACAAACGCCATCCAGAACTCGGTCTTGGCGCTCACCGGGTTTTTCTCGATCTGCGAAACGCCGCCTAGAGCAAACAGCGTGATTTCCTTCACTGGCAGATTGTTGGCCGTGGCTACCAGCGAGTGCGCCAACTCGTGAACCAGCAGGGACACGAAGAACAGGATGGCCGTCGCCACCGCCATGGCCAGAATCACACCGTCGCCCCATCCCGGATTAGTGGTGTGGAATTGCGAGGATAGCGAATACACGATCAGAAGGGCGATCAGGAACCAGCTATAGTGCAGCCCGATCTTGATGCCGAAAACCGTTCCGAGTTTGATCTGCGATCGCAAGACTCGCCTCCTTAATGGCTATAGGGAACAACTGGAGTGAACCGCTGCAGTGCGGCGCCCGCCATAACCGCAGCCATGCGGTTCCCAAGACCGGGCCACCCTTTTTGGTTACCACACGAAAAAGGCAGCGCCGCCGCCCGGCTGGCGAATCCGTCCGGTCAACACGGAACTGTCGGCCACGAGAGTATCCGTCTCCTCATCCGCGCCGGGCAAGTCCGGTTCGCCACCGCTGGCTTCCTCGATCTCGACCGCGCCGTGCCGGTTCATAATACTCGCCGCTCCTTCCACGATCTGATCCGAGCCGGTCGCGAGTACCAGCGCCCCGCCGCGCCGCAGTCCCTGAAGATAAGTTTCGGCCTCCGCTTCGGTCGCGCCGATCCTGGTAAGCTCACGGACCAGCCCGACTTCGTAATCCAGCCGCGGGAAGCTCATCACACCGGTGACGTCAAACGACGACGGCTCTTCCAGCGCGCGAACCTCCTTTCGCGGCACACCAAGCGCTTCGATCTCGCGGACCACGTCGTCCATAAGGCTGGGGTTCTCAAACAATCCAACAGCGGTTTTCGGCATATTCAGTTCTCCATTGCATGGGATTCCAACCGTGCCTTCTCCGGCTCGGCAGATATACCCGGCAGGCGAAAGAGCCTTTCGAAATATGTACGAATCCATGCAAAGCTCCCGGCGCCGGGTCGCGCGAAGCGTCTGCAGCCGCTTCCGGAGCTTTCGAGTACCCGAAGTACGATTCGTCTGCCTGCTCGCTGTGGGAAATCACAAACAGGATCTTGGCCCGCGACTTCATCACGAAGCGCGTCGGCAGCCAGACATCATCGGAAACCGGCGCGTATTCCAACTCGAATCGCGTGCCCGGGTCCACCCGGGCGAGAAAGCCTTCGATCCATACCGGGTGTATGACTTCCGCCTCCACCTTCACCCACTGAAATGTCTTGGTGTCGATCCACAGCTTACCCTGCATCCCGGTAAGAACCCTGGTCTCGCGATTAGGCGGAACGTACCCCGGCCGCGGCGTGGCCTCGAGAACGTAGACCTCGTGGGGCCCCAGCCTTTCCCGCCCCAACGGCCGGAAGGTAAATGCCTGCACCAGTTGGTTCATCAACTGGTGGTCGCGCTGCCGGTCGCGGCGGTAGTTCGCGATCCTCGCTTGCGCGCGCCGCAGGCGATTGGTTCCGGCGGCGGGCGGTCTCCTGGTCGAGTTTGTGCTGTTCTTGGGCCCGTTCCGCGGGAGGCAGCGTGCTGCCGTTGACCGCAACCAGCTTCCGATAGGGCGACCCCAGGATCATCAACACCTGGTAGGTTTGGGTGCCTCCGGCCGTCCGATCCCGCTCGAAGTAGTTGTAGTCCGGAGCCGCCCGCCAGTCGCGGTCGTTCGCTTCCACCGAGCGCTGAATGATTTGCGTCACGTTGGGAATCGGGACTGCCGCATATAAACCGGCGGCCGCTAACATCGCGGCTAACAAACCCCTCATACTTTCAGCCTAAGACGGGATTGACGCGCGTGCCGGGTTTCCTGGCCGGCGGCGACGCACAGTTGTCAGGATTGGAACACCGCCTCACGCATAACCTCCGGCCCACGCCGGCCATTGGGGCCAGTTCCGCGCTAAACCGCCTTCTTGAAAAAGTGGGCCACCTTGTGGCCGCCTTCCTCGGTGTAGTAGACGGTCACCTTGGTGGTTTTTTCTGCGGCATCGCCGATGTCCTTTCCAGCGTCCTTGGCCGCGCTATCGGTCAGACGATAGCTCTCCTCCGTACCGTCCCCGGTTTTCACCGCGATGGTTTTCGCGCCGCGATCGATGTGCATGACGGTACCTTCGGTGACCTTCAGGCCATCCTTCCCGATATTGTCGACTTCCTCGGCGGTCTCCTCAGTGCCCTTGGCGGTGTAGTGAACGGCAACTTGGGTACCTTCCTTCAAACCATGGAACGCATCCTTTGCCCCGGCGGCAGTATCCTCCGCGCCGTGGACTGTGGTCCGCTTCACAAAATGAAAGGTATGTTCGGTTCCGTCCTCCAGTTTCACGACAACCGTCCTGGTGCCCGCGTCCACCTTTAAGACCACGCCGACCAGGATGCCATGACGTTGTTCCACCGCGAGGGCCGTCCAGCACAAGGCCATCAGCATCACCATTACTGAGAAACGTTTGAGCATTAGCGATCTCCTGCCTACCCGAAGTTTACCTGG
Source organism: Bryobacterales bacterium (assembly GCA_963803725.1). Taxonomy (GTDB): domain Bacteria; phylum Acidobacteriota; class Terriglobia; order Bryobacterales; family Bryobacteraceae; genus JOPF133. Next base: position 141,984 of record CAWDOH010000017.1, read on the forward strand.
ACCTGTGCCAGCCAAGATGCTCCGAAAGAGTACCGGGTTGCCGAATTCCGGCGTCGGCGGCAAGGAACAGCGGCTTCTGCTGCGTGGTTTCATACATATCCGTCCCACTGGCATGCCCCTGCCTGCGCAAGGCATCCGTGCGCCCCTCCAGTCCCGAAGTCCGGCCCGGACTTGCCATTCCGCTCAGGCGGGGTTAAACAGCACGGCCGACGCCGGCGCTAATCGGCCGCTTCCGCCACAGTATCCGGCGGTCTGCCGAAGCAACGCCGTGAATCGGGAGATGGCTTAGAAGACGGCCTAGCCTAGAAGTGGAATCCGATGGTCGCGGTGATCGCCCGCGGCTCCACAAAGTGGGTGCCGCTGAAGGTCGAGAGAAAATTGTACAGCGCCACTTTGTTGGTCAGGTTGGTCACCACCAGACGCGCGCTCCACTTGCGCTTGTCGCCGTGAAACAGGTTGTCGTGGCCGATCGAGAGATCGAAAATGTTGCGCGGATCGACACGCGGCGGGTTGTGATCGTCGTTTTCCGTGCCGGGCGCCGGGATGTGCAGCATCGTGGAGCCGTATTCGGAGGCCGCGCACAGCCCGTTCGGGCTGATGGGTGTGGTGATGGTCGCGTGGACGCTGCCGCAGAACAGGCCGGCCTCATACTGCTGGTCCGGGGTTAGGTAAGAGACATCCACCACCGAATCCGTCCCCAGCGGGCCGTTGACGCAATTGCCTCCGGCGCAGGGCGCTTCGCCGGCCACCTGGCCGCTATCGTAGCGCCAGTCGAAGCCCAGCCAAGGGCCATTCTTGAACGGCTGGTATTGCAGGTGGGTCGTCTGGTTGAAAATCTCGTCGTGGTCGATGCGGAAGACTTCGCTGCCCGTGGGCGTGGCGCCGATGCCGCTCACCTGCGGCTCAAAGAAGCGCGCCGCCACATGCGAAAACACGATGTAAGCCGAAAAACCATGCAGGGTGGGCATGCTGCCGCGCACCGCGAAGCCCGGAATCTTCGAACGGCTCCATTCGATCGGAAAGGTGATCGGGGTGTTGCCCAGGATGCTGAAATCGTAGGCTTCGTGCGTGTACTTCCAGACGTATTCGCCGTTTAGCACGAAGTACTTGCCGAAAGCCTGTTCCAGGCCGGCGTGGAACTCGTTGCGCCAGCCTGCCGTCAGCGGGACCGTGCTGACGCAGGGCGCGGTGGTTGTGGAGATGAGCGCGTTGACGGCCGGATTGGCGCAGCCCTCGCTCGAAAGTACCAGGTTTTCGTTGAACGGCGTTTCAAGCGTGCGGGCGTAGGAAATCCGCAGCACGGTGTTGGACGGCTTGATGGTGTAGGCGATGCCCAGGCGCGGCTCGGGCTGGCTGGCCTTGGTGATGCCGTCGTAGATATCGCCGCGCATTCCCAGGTTGAAGCTCCAGGGGCCCTTGGTGATGGTGTCCTGGACGTATAGCGACAACTCCCGGATGTTGGCGTGGCCGTAGAAATTGTACAAGCCGGAAGTTGAGGTGGGACAGCCGTCGGTGGAGGGCAGCGGCGCCAGACGGGTCAGATCGTAGCAGCCCAGCAGCGGGATGAAGCTCGGATTGGGCGTCAGGCCGCCCACGCAGTTGGCGGGGTTGGTGAGCAGCGGATTGGTATCGGGGCTGCCATCGGCATTCAGGCAGACGGAGTTGATGTTGGGATCGACGATGCCGAGGGCGTCCTTCTCCGTGAGAATCGTGTCCGAGGCGTTGAAGCCGGCTTTGAAATTATGGATGCCGGCAACATAGGAAACAGAACCGCGCACGGCCAGGTTGGTGAGGGTGCGATGCTGTCCGGTGGTTTCGAGCTGCAAGTCGGGCGTGTAGTCAGCGAACGGATTGTCGCTGGGGTAGTAATAGTATTGGTCCTGGCGGACGTTGCCGCCCAGGGTGAGAGCGGTGTGGGCGCCGAACAGGTGCGTAAAGGATGGGGCGATATTAAAGGTGCGGATCTGGGAGCGCTGATCCTGGCTGCCCACCGGCAGCCCGTTCGGCCCCAGGCCGCTATTGGCCACGCCCAGTCCCGACCAGGCATCCGCGCTCTGGGCGTCGAAGGAATTGGGGGTCTGGAACCACGAGCGGGTGAACCCCAGGTTCAGGGTGAACGAATCGGGCGTGTCCGGCTTGAAATCGATGCGGTCGAACACGTTCTCCTCGTTGCCGTGGTCGTGCATCACGGCGAATTCCGGGGTGTCCAGGAAACGGCCGGTGTCCATTCCGCTCAGGGAGATGAAGTTGCCCCACTTGTTGTTGCCGTTCGACAGTTCGAAGGCTCCGTTGGAACTGCCGAAGGAGCCGTAAGAGGCGGTGACGCTGCCGTGCGGCGGCGAGACTCCCAGGCCGGAGCGCGTGGTCACCACGATCACCAGGCTGGTTTTGTCGCCGTATTCGGCTGGCGGCGCACCTTCGATCACCTCCATGGACTGCACCGAATCGAGGGGAATCTGGTTCGAGAAAACCTTGCTTTGCTGGTCGGTGATCTGCTGGCCATCCACCGAAAAGGAATTCGACGCGTGGTCGCCCATGCCGTGGAAGAGACCGTTGGAATCGGCCGATATGCCCGGCGAGGCCATGGTCACCGCGGAACTGAGGGAGGAAGTCTGGTTCTCCACCGGCAGCTTATCGAAAAGCTCGCGATCCACGTCCGTATGGGTGGTGGAATTGGTTTCCAGCAGGTCCGCGGTAGCGGTCACCGCCACAGTGGTAGTGGCGGCCGCACCCAGGGGCAGCGAGAATTTGATTTCCATCGGGATGGGGGTGCGCACATTCACATCCTGCGACTTGGTCTGGAATCCCGGTGCATTGGCGGTCACGTGGTAGTTGTTGAAGGGAAGATTGCCGAGTTCAAACTTTCCCTCTGCGTCCGTGATGATGTCGTGGGAGTAGTGCGATACCGGGTTCGCCACCGTCACGGTAGCGCCGACGATGGCGGCCTGATCCGGGTCCACCACCGTGCCGGTGATGGTGCCGCTGGTAGTTTGGGCGGTGATGCCGGGGGCCAGACACGAGAACACCATCAGGGCCTGGGCCGCAGCGGCGAATTTGGTCATCCCCCTTATTGTCGGGGCGCGAATCAGCAGCCTTTAGAATAATCTCACCAGTGGGCAGCAATTCGCCATGAATGAACTGATTGCCCGGATGAGCGGGCGTGTAGAGAAACTCAATTACCAATTGAGAATCTGGCGGATGTGATGCGCCTGCCGCTTGCTGACCACCAACTGTAAGGAATTGCTCAGCGTCACCAGCCAGCGCTGGCTGCTCAGAGCGGTCATTTTGCGGATATGGTTTACGTTAACGATGGCGTTGCGGTGTACGCGCTGGAAGTTCTCGCCCGCCAGGCGCAATTCAATGGCCCGCAGCGATTGGGTTGCCAGCAGCCGCTGCCGGGCGGTCACGATCCACACCAGCTCACGCTCGGCCTGGAATGCCAGCACGTCATCGCTGTTCAGGATGTGGTATTCCGCGCCGGTGCGGCCGATGATTTTGCGGCTGCCGGCCGGGGCCAGGGATTTCGTCGAGGAAGCCACCAGGTCCAGGTGGTTGGCGATCTCCACCTGCTTGCCCTGCATCGCCCGGGCACGCTCGATGGCCCGCTGCAGCCGCGATTCGTTAACCGGTTTAAGCAGGTAGTCGATGGCCCCGGCCTCGAAAGCCTGGATGGCATGCTGGTCGAAGGCCGTGACGATGATCACGAAAGGCGCGGGCAGGGCAGCCAGGTTCTGGATGACCTCGAAGCCGCTCATCACGGGCATTTGGAGGTCCAGAAATACGAGGTCGGGCTGCAATTCGGCGATTTTGAGGAGGGCTTCCTGGCCGTTGGCGGCCTCGCCGGCGATTTCCACATCGGCGAATCGCTCCAGGTCTTCGCGGAGCACCTGGCGTGCGATCGGCTCGTCATCCACTATGAGGGTTCGCATGGCGTCTCCAGGACGCACTCGGACGCTGCGCTTCCGTTAGTGCTGGCCGTTGCCACCACGTTCCAGAAACTTCGTGAGCAAGGCTTCCAATTGCTGATGGCGGTGGTCGGCGAAATTGGCCAAGTCTTCCAGTCGTTGGGTCAGGCGCTTATCCAGTTCCTGCCGCCGCCGGCGTTCGTTGCGCACTTCCCGTACACCCAGGCGAATCGCCCAGCGCAGTGTCCGCTCGGTTTTCTCCTGGCTTGCCTGCAATTCGGCCATCCCTTGCTTGTGGCGAGCTATGGCCTCATCTTGGCGAGCCATCGCTTCATTGTGGCGATCTATGGTTTCGTCCTGGCGGGCCATAGCTTCATTGTGGCGAACTAGGACTTCATCCTGGCGAGCCATCGCTTCATTGTGGCGATCTATGGTTTCGTCCTGGCGGGCCATCGCTTCATTGTGGCGAACTAGGACTTCATCCTGGCGAGCCATAGCTTCATTATGGCGAACTACGGCTTCGTCCTGGCGAGCCATCGCTTCATTGTGGCGAGCCAAGGCTTCGTCCTGGCGAGCCATAGCTTCATTGTGGCGAGCCATGGCTTCAGCCTGGCGCCTTGCCGCGTCAGCCTGCAGGCTGAATTGCAATTCCAAGTTTTGGGTCAGCCCGTCGTGCCGCTCCTTGTTGTACGCGATGGCCTCATCCTGACGTTTGCGGGCTTCGGCCTCCAGGTTGAATTGCAATTCCAGGTTTTGGTTTAGCGCTTCGTGCCGCTCCTTGTTGTGCGCGATGGCCTCGTCCTGGCGCTTGCGGGCTTCGGCCTCCAGGTTGAATTGCAATTCCAGGTTTTGGGTTAGCGCTTCGTGCCGCCCCTTGTTGTGCGCGATGGCCTCGTCCTGGCGCTTGCGGGCTTCGGCCTCCAGGTTGAATTGCAATTCCAGGTTTTGGGTTAGCGCTTCGTGCCGCCCCTTGTTGTGCGCGATGGCCTCGTCCTGGCGTTTACGGGCCTCCGCTTCCAGGATGACTTCCGCCTCGAGGCGTTGCGTCAACGCTTCCAGCCTTTCCTCAAACGTCATTTCCTCTTATCCTTCTTGTCTTTGCGGATTTCTTCGGTCATCCTATGCAGATCCTGCAAGGGGCTCTGCTGGTCCCGGGGAGGCTCATCTTCCCGCTCCTCGACGGTGGTCACGGCGCGCAGCCAGAGGCCGCACCACTTGCACTGCCGCCACCTATCGTCCAATCGCGGCTCGTGCCCTCGCCGCTTGCAGATCGCCAGTTCTCGCTTGTTTACGCTCATTTCAAGCTCCGCTTTCCGGGCGTCCGCGGCCCCCGGCGCCCAGCGCCTTGAGCCCGGATTGAAGGGAGCCTGGCTCCGCCGCTCGAGTGCCCGACTCATTTTCGGGTCTTCGCGGGCGCCTTCCAGGAAGGAGCGGGTAGCCCAGGGCCGAACCTTTTTCTGTCTCGGCGTACTCCGCGTCGAGCCGGCTCTGGCCCGAACCGTCCGCGCCCTGTTCCTGCCCGCCGGCGGCCATCGCGCATTGACGCTCCTGCGCTTTGGCTTCCAGCCTGATCTGGGACTCCTGCATCCCGGCGATCCTTTGCAGGTTTTCGTCGATGCGCGTCAAGGCCGCGTCACGGGCAGCCAGGGCGGCTGCCCGGCGTTTGGCCGCGTCGGCCTTCGAGGCTACGGCCGTCTGGAGCATTGCCGCCAGCCGTTCCTCATCCACGCTCGCCTCCTGTCCTTAGCTTAACCCGCCGTCACACGCTGGCCGGCGACACCGTCTTGGCAACCGCCAGCAGCTTGTCGTCGAATTCGAACCCCGCCGTGCGCGGTTTGTGGTTGCGGGTGTACCAGCGGTAGGTTTCCTTCAGGCCAACCTCGAAGGGGGTCAGCTTCATCTTCAGGATCCGCGTCACCTTGCCGATATTCTCGGTGATCGGTGGAACGTCGAAATATTCCCCGAAATAGTAAGGTTCCTCCATGGCGTTGCCGCCATTTTGGGCAATGGTGTCACGCGGGACGCGTACCAGTGTCGGCTCCGCGTTGGCCGCCTTGGCCATCTTCTCGACTACCTCCACCTGGGTCAGCGGCTTGGGATCGCCGATGTTGAAAGCTTCTCCCAGCGCCTTGGGTTCCTCCATGGCCCGCAGCATCGCACTGCACCAGGTCATTTACATATGTGAATTGCATCAGCCGGTGGCCATCGCCGGGGATAATCACCGGCCGTCCGGCGCGCAGCCGGTCCCAGAAGAACTGTTCGCGGTAGAAGGGATTGCCGGGGCCGTACACGAAACGGCGGCCGGAAGGTCACTACCGGCAGACCCGTTCTGCGAGTGCATGCGGAAGAGCAGCCGCTCGGTGGTGGCCTTATGGCGCACATAGGGCCTGGGCATGGTAATCGGGCGCCAGCGGGTCGCTCTCCTTGTGGTTCAACCCGTCGCCATACGCCGCCACGCTGGAGAGGAAAATGTACCGCATCACGCGGTCGCCGCAGGCCCGTACGGTGGCTTCCACCTGCTCCGCCGTAGTGCCGCGATCCCAATCGTAGACGTTGTCGAAGACCACTTCGAAACGGCGCCCGGAGAGCGCTTCGCGCAGGGATTCCGCGTCATTGCGGTCGGCCATGATGTTTTCCACCGCCGCCCCAGATCGTGCTTGGGCTTGCGGTGCAACACGGCGACATCGTGGCCGCTCTTCACCAATTCGTCCACCAGCGCGCGGCCGATGAAGAGCGTTCCCCCGATAACCAGTACTTTCATAAGCTCCTAGACAGACAAGACGCGGCGGCGTGGAGAACCAAAGTCGCCCCGAGCCGCCGCGTCTTTCAAAAGATACTGCGATCAGTCGTAATATTCCAGGCCCAGATGCGTAATCAGATCCTCACCCCGCATCCAGCGCAGGGTGTTTTTCAGTTTCATCAGCTGGATGAAGATGTCGTGCTCGGGATAAACCTCGGGAGCATGCATGGGCGCCTTGAAGTAGAACGACAGCCACTCCTGCACTGCCGCGCATGCCGGCCCGCTGCGCCAGATCCATGAATAGCACGATATCCAGCACCAGCGGCGCCGCCAGAATCGAATCCCGGCACAGGAAATTGATCTTGATCTGCATCGGGTAGCCCAGCCACCCGAAGATGTCGATGTTGTCCCAGCCCTCTTTGGCATCTCCCCGCGGCGGGTAATATTCGATTCGCACCTTATGGTAAAACTCCTGGTACAGATCCGGATAAAGCTGCCCCTGCAGAATGTATTCCAGGGCCGAGACTTGCTGACACTTCCTTGGACCGGAAGGAGCCCGGATCGTCCAGCACTTCGCCATCGCGGTTGCCCAGGATATTGGTCGAAAACCAGCCGCTCAGGCCCAGCAGCCGCGATTTCAACCCCGGCGCGATCAGCGTCTTCATGAACGTCTGGCCGCTCTTGTAATCCTTCCCGGAGACCGGCACGATTCTGCTGCGCGCGCCAGTTCCAGCAGCGCCGGCATATCGGTGGTCAGGTGCGGCGCGCCATTGGCGTACGGCACGCCCGATTTGAGCGCGGCATAGGCGTAAATCTGGCTGGGGGAGATCTCGGGATCGTTCTTCTGCAGCCCGCACTCGAAATCCTTCAGGGTGGCATGCACCGGCGGCGGCTTCGTGGTAGACCTCCGTGGACCCGCACCAGATCATGGTCATGCGCGAGACGCCGGTGGTCTTCTGGAACTGGCGGATATCGTCCATCACGCATCTCGGCGTAATCCATTTTCGAGCCGCCGGTCTTGACGTTGGGGCCGTGGATTCGTTTGACGAAGTTCTGGTCGAAGACGGCCTTCATGGGCTTGATGGCCGAAAGCGGCTCCTTCACTTGCTCCAGCAGCGGCATCTCCAGAACCCCGGCTTTGACCGCCGCTTCGTAGGCGTTGTCTTCGAAAATGTCCCAGCAGCCCATCGCCAGGTCTTCCATTCTTGGCCAGGGGCACGAAATCCTGGATGGCCGGGCTGCGGCCTTCGGTCCGCTTTCCCAAGCGAATGGTGCCAAGCTGGGTCAGCGACCCGATGGGCTTGCCGAGACCCCGTTTGATGGCTTCCAGGCCGGCGATGAACGTCGTGGTTACCGCGCCCATGCCGGGGATCAGAACCCCCAGCTTGCCTTCGGCGGGCGCAATTTGGACGTTGTCTGAGTTGGGCAAGCATGGGTTCTCCTCCAGGTCGAAATGTTATAATACCAACTCCATGCGAGAACGCGCGACGGCTACTCTTACTACGCTTGTCGTGGACGACGAACAACTGGCCTGCGACGAACTGTCCTTCCTGCTGCGCGATTTCCCCGAAATTGAAGTAATTGCAACCGGTTCCAACGGCTTGGAGGCGGTCAACCTGGTCCGGGAACTGGAACCGGAATTGTGTTTTCTGGACGTCCACATGCCTGGTCTGGATGGCATGGGGGTGGTCCGCCAGCTCCGCGAAAAACAGCGCCGAGCTGCCCCATTTCATCTTCGTGACCGCCTACGACCAGTATGCCGTGGAGGCCTTCCGCCTGGAGGCCATGGACTACCTGCTGAAGCCGGTGGACAAGGCCCGCCTGGCCGAAACCATCGAGCGCGCCAGCCGGACGATCCAGGAGACGCAAACCGCCCGAGCCTCCCAGCGCCCAAAGCCGCCACGCCGCGCAGCGCACCAAGCTGCTGGTGCGCTCCAACAGCCGCAATTTCATCGTGGACGCCAACGACGTGATCTACGCCACCATCGACAACGGGCTGATCACGCTGGTGGCCACCACCATCGAAGGCCACTCCAACTACCGCACCATTGAGGACTGCAGGCCAACCTGGACCGCGAGATGTTCTGGCGCGTGCACCGGTCCTACCTGGTGAACATCAACCGGATCAAGGAAGTGGTGCCGTGGTTCAAGTCCAGCTATCAACTGCGCATGGACGACCGCAAGCACACTGAAATCCCGGTCAGCCGGGTGCAGACGCGGCGGTTGCGGGAACTGTTCAAGCTGTAAGGGCGGCGGCGGGCGGTGCGGCAAGGCCCTCGCCGGGACGCCCACGGCCACTGCTGGAGGGCCGGTGGCGGCCACCACGAGACCGGCGCCAGTTCCAGAGCGGCGGCGGGCCTGCACCAGCCCACGCACTTGGCTCCCTCACCCCTCACGCAGCAGGTCTATAGGGGCCTTGCGCGAGGCGCGGAAGGAGGCCCGGCCGAAGCGGCAGCGGCGGCGCTCATCGCCAATCCGGCCGCCACGGCCATGCTGAATGGGTCGGCCGTGCTGACGCCGTAGACCTGCGTTTCCGGCAGACGGCTGGCGGGGATGAATGCCGCCGCTCCCAGGGCGCCGCCCACGGTGGCCAAGTGCAGGCCGTGGCCGACCGCCAGCCCACGCACCTGGCTCCCTCATCCCTCGCGCAGCAGGTCCATGGGAGCCTTCCGCGAGGCGCGGAATGACGGCCCGGCGGAAGCGGCAGCGGCGGCGCCAATCGCCAACGCGGCCGCCACGGCCATGCTGAACGGGTCAGCTGCGCTGACGCCGTAGACCTGCGCTTCCAGCAGACGGCTTGCGGGGATGAATGCCGCCGCTCCCAGGGCGGCGCCCACGGCGGCCAACCGCAGGCCGTGCCCGAACACCTGCCCGCGCACCTGAGCGGCGGTCGCGCCGAGGGCCACCCGGATGGCCATTTCGCGTTGCCGCTCGGCGGCCCGGAAGGCCACCATGCCGTAGATGCCCAGCCCGGCCAGCAGTAGCGCCAGTGCGCCGAAGCCGCCCACCAGCCGGATGGTGGCGCGGCGGCTCTCCAGGTTGCGGTCTACCACCAGTTCCAGCGGCGTCACCGAGACGCGCTCCAGGCGCGGGTCGGCCCGTTCCACGGCTTGGGCGATGGCACGGGGCAGCCCGGTTTCACCACCCGCGGTGCGAACCACGTAGACCCCGCCATCGGCGCCCGCCTGCGACCACGAGAGAAAAATCTCGGGGACCGGCTCGCGGTCCAGACTGGTCTGGTGCGTATCGCCGGCCACCCCGACGATTTCCCAGGTCAATCCCGTGGGATTCAAGCGCAAATCGACCAGCGTGCCGAGGCTCCTTCGGCCCTGCAGATAGGTTCGGGCGAAGGTGCGGTTGACCACCGCCACGCGCTGGCGGCCGGGCTGGTCGTCGCGCCAGGAGAAGGCGCGGCCCTCGACCAGCGGAATGCCCATGGCCTCGAAATAGCCGGGCGACACCGCGTCGATCCAGGCGCGTGGGCGCTGTGGGATGGGAAGGTTGGCGCCGGCGATTTGAAAAAAGCTGGCCGGACCGGCCGATCCGCCCCGCAGCGGCAACCGTGAGGCGGCGCCGACGCTGCTGACCCCGGGGAGGGCGCCAAGCTGCTCGATCAACTCGTGATGGAAGTCGATCAGTTTGCGCTCAGTGTCGTAGCGCTTCTCGGGCAGGCCGATGCCGAAGCGGAGGGCGTGAGCCGTTTCGAAGCCGGGGCTGACCGCGGCGAGCCGCAGCAGGCTGCGCAGCAAGACCCCCGCGCCCAATAGCAGAACCACGCTCAGGGCCACCTGCGCCACTACCAGGGCGTTGCGGAAGCCGCCGGAACCACCCACGGCCGCCCTGCCACCCGATTTCAGCAGTGGTGTGAGATCGGCGCGCCCCAGAAGCCACGCGGGAGCGGCACCCAAAACCAGGGCCACTCCGGCGGCCAGCAGAAATGCAAAAAGGAAAGCCGCGGGGTCCAAGGCCAGAGGGTGAGCCGGCACGGCGCCGTGCAGAAACGCCGGGACCGCGCGCAGCACCACTGCGGCCGCGGCCATACCGGCAATGGCGCCTGCCACCGCCAGAGCCGCGGCTTCCGCCAGAAAGGGCACCATCCAGTCCGCGGGGCCGGCGCCCAGGGATGCCCGAATGGCCATTTCGCGAGTCCGCCCGAGGCCGCGCGCCAGGACCAGCCCGGCCACGTTGGCGCAGGCGATCAGCAACAACGCGAGGGCCGCGGCGGTCAGCAGGAAGAGCGGCTCGCGGCGGGGCCCCGCGACGGTTTCGGCAAGCGGCCGCAATCCCGCGCTGCGTCCGGCATTGGAGGCGGGATATTGCCGCGCCACGCCCGCCGCGGCGGCTTCAAGTTGTGCCCGGGCGGCCTGCAGACCGGCGCCCGGCGCGAGCCTCGCGATGGCTTCCTGGGACCCTAGCCGCCCGCAGCAATAATCGCGCCGGCTAAGCGGAATGAAGGCGTCCGGCAGCACGCCGCCGATGGGGTACTCGAATCCGGCGGGCATGACTCCGATCACGGTGAAGGGATCTTCGTTGACAAAGACTTTGCGGCCCAGGACTGTCCGCTCGGAACCGAAGGACCGGCGCCACAGCCGGTCGGTGAGCACCATCAGGTGCGCCTCAGAGGCTTCTTCTTCCTCGCTGAAGACGCGGCCCAAAGCCGGCGGCACGGCCAGCACGGGGAAGAGCGCGGCCATGGTCATGCCGGTTTGGATCACGGTTACCGGCCCGCCATCGCGGAGGGTCAGGCCGAAAGAGCGCGGCTGGTAGAGGGCCATGGATTCGATCAGCGGGGTGCTGTGGCGCCAGTCGAGCAGGTTGGCCTCCGCCACGCCGCGCGGCTTGCCGTCCGCCGCGGTTTCAAAGAGCGCGACCAGGCGCTCGGAATTCGGATAGGGCAGCGGATTCCAGACCAGCGCCCGGAGCGCCGAGAATGCACCGGTGTTGGCGCCGATCCCCAGGGCCAGGGTGAGCACAGCCGGGAGCGCAAACCCCGGCGCGCGGAGCAGCGAACGGAGAATGGGGCGAAGTGGGGTCACGATGTGCACCGGAGGGTTGGACACGGAGCGCCCCATACCCGCCCAAACGTTGCCGCCGGGAGATCTCCTGGGCGCGGGGCATGCCCGCCGGTCCCGAACCCGCGAAGCCTCCGTGCCGACTGTCGTCGTCGTTCATGGGACCAGGAATTGGGGCCCACACCGCCAGCGCCAACAGCGGCGGGACGCGCACCAGGGAGGAAGTTTCTGGGCACGGAGGAAGAAGGCTCGCGAGTCCTTTCTCCGCGTCTCTGGTCCCGGAGGGCACCCGCAGCTTCAAGTTCCAGACCGGCGGTGTGGTGCATCCTGTTAGCGATGGTACACGCACTTCCCCCTGCCGCGCACAGGCATCAACCGGCCGGCCGGCCGCGGTGGTGGCCGGCGGCATAAGCGCAGCGGGAGTTCAGGGGGCATATGGCGCATTTGGGGTTGGTGCGTTTGCATAGCTCCTGGCCGTGGCGCTTCAGCAATAGGTAGGCGCGGGTGCGCGCGTCGAACTTCGCGGGGGTGGCGGCTTCGATAGCCTGCTGCGCTTCGCGGTATGTCAGGTTGTAATTTTCGCGCTCCCGGCCAAGCAGGATGCGGACCAGCACGTGCGGGCAATTAGAAGGAACGGCGGGAAGCGGGGCGATGCCGCCGAACAGCAGGATGCGGTCGGCGCCCGGACCAGCGATATTGGGGAACTTGCAGAGCAGCTTGCGGACCTCCGCCAGAGGTCCCACCAGACCGGCGCGCAGGCCTCCGGGAAACTCGCGTTCGATGCGGGCAGCGATTTCCACGAGGCGCACGGCGCGGAGTTCGGGGACCATACCGCCTGGTTTCAGGGCCGCGGTGAGCGTAGCAGTGCCGGCCTCCAGAAGCTGGCGGGGCTGGATGCCCACGGTGCGGTTGAGCGATTCCCAGCCCCTGGCGCAGGCGGCATCGCTGGCCGGATATCCGCAGTGCCACCAGACCAGAAACTCGTAGGGATCGGTGGGCCAGCAGGGCTGCTGGGGGCCGTAATGGGCCTCCAACCGGTCGAGGATTTCGGGAACGGCGGCGTTCACGATTGCCAAGCCTTAGCGCCTGCGCACCGGCACGGGCACCGCGGCCGGCTTCGCTGCACCCCCGGCCGGAGCGGCCGGCAGATCGTGGGTGATGACGCGGTTCAGCGCCGCCACGGCGGCGGTGCCATCCTCCCAGGCGAACTCCAGATCGCGCAATTGGGCGGCGGTGGGGACGCCGGCGAAGGCATCCATGACGGTTTGTAAGCGGGCCGCGGAGGTGATGGCGCCGCCAATCTGGCGCTCCACGGCGGCCAATTCGGCGGTGAGGTGGTCAGTGGCTTCGCGCGTGGCGGCGGGCGCGGAGCGGAGGTAGGTCACCACGGCTTGCAGGGCATCGCGAGCGGGAACCATCTGCTGCTGCAAGGTATAGGCGTTCATGATGGCGGTGTTGCGTTTGGCGCGGTCGGCGGGCGTCACCGGAAAATGCGGATCGGGCAGGACGGTGACAGCCGTCTCTAGTGGCGTGGCATCCGGCAGAGTCAGCGTAGCGGTATAGTTGCCCGGCTGCGCCAAGGGGCCTTCCCCGGAGGCGCTGCCCTCGCACATGGTGAGGGGCGTGGCGTTAGAGGAGAGCGCGCTGCCGCGGCGCAGGTCCCAGCAGGCGCGGTTCATGCCCGGTTGGGACTGGCCGCGCATGGTGCGGATGGTCTTGCCGGCCGCATCGGCGATGGAGATGGTGACCTGCTCAGACTGGGGTACGTACCACGTCAGGATGGCGCCGAAGGACGGGTTGGGCGCGAAAAATTCGCCCGCGCCGAACCAGAACTGGCCTGGGTAAATCACCTGGTGATACACCGGAGTGACGCTGAACAGGCGGCCGGACGCCGGGGCCTGCGCGCCCAATTCTCCGAGCGGCCCGATGTGGTCCAGGATCCAGATGCCGCGGCCGTGCGTGCCGGCCACTAAGGCGTGGTCGTGCTCCTGGAAGACCAGGTCGTAGACTGGCACGGGCGGCAGGCCTTCGCCGAGCGGCATCCAATGGGCGCCGCGGTCAAAGGTGGCGTAGATGCCGGTTTCGAGGCCCGTCACCAGGAAATCGGGGTTGCCGGGGTACTCGCGCAGGCGGTGCACGGAGGACTGGGGCAGGCCCTCGACGATGGCGTGCCAGGTCTTCCCGTAATCGTCGCTGGCAAAAACATAAGGGTGGTAGTCATCGTTGAAGTGGCCGTCCACGGTGAGGTAGACGCGGCCGGCGGCGAACTTCGACGCCACAATGCCGCTGATATTGAGCATAGGCGGAAGGCCGGGCAGCGTGCCGGTGAGATCGGTCCAATGCTTGCCGCCATCGCGGGTACGCTGGATGGTGCCATCGTCGGCGCCGGTGTAGAGCAGGTTGGGGTCGAGCGGCGAATCGGCGATCACGGTGAGGGCGCTGAAATTGGATTGGCCGTCGTTGCGCGAGAGCGCATCCGGCGGAATGGGCGCGCCCATCATCTGCAGCTTGTCGCGGTCGATGGCGGCGGTGACGTCGGGGCTGATGGCCTTCCAGCTTACGCCGCGATCATCGGAGCGGAACACCACGTTGGCGCCCGTGTAGATAATGTTCGGCGAATGATGCGAGACGATCAGGGGGCTGGTCCAGTACCAGCGGTAAAACGGGCGGCCGGGCACGGGACGGCCGGGCGGCTGCACGGGGGCGATCTGCTGGCGCTCCATGCTGTCCAGGTACAGGCGCCCGGTGTTGCCGTTTTGCGAGCTCACCAGCAGGGTGCGGTCGTCGCCATCGAAAATGGCCTGCATGCCGTCGCCGCCGCCCACGTTGAAGGCGTCTTTGAAGGAGATGCCGTAGCCCATGTTGGTGGCGCTGGGGGTGCACCAGCTTCCGTTATCCTGCAGGCCGCCGCAGACCAGGAACGGTTCGGCGTTGTTGGTGGAGATGTTGTAGAACTGGCCGATGGGGAGGTTGAGGCGGAAGAGCCAGGTGGCGCCGCGGTCGAAGGAGATGGAAACGCCGCCATCGCCGCCGATGACCAGGTGGTTGGTGTCTTCGGGGTCGATCCACAGGGCGTGATCTTCGCCGTGCACGTTGCTGAAAACGTCGTGGAAGTTGCGGCCGGAGTCGTCGGAGATGTAGAAGCCGCGGTTGGATCCCATGATGTACAGGCGGCTGGCGTTGCGCGGGTCGACGTAGATGCGGCTGTAGTAGCTGGGGCGCGGATCGATCGTGCTCATGTGCTCCCAGGTCTGGCCCTGATCGAGGCTGCGGAAGATGCCGCCGTTTTGCGCAGTAGGCGGCTGCAGGGGGGCATCCCGCGCCCGCCCCGTCCACCGCGGCCGCCCCGTCCGCCGAACCCGGTGCCGATCTCGGCGAATCCGCGACCGGCGTCGGCCTCCACGATGGCGTAGAGCTGGTGGGGGTCCGCGGGGAAGATGGCGAGGCCGATGCGGCCCTTATCGCCGTGAGGCAGGCCGGCGGTGAGTTCGGTCCAGGTGGCGCCCGCGTCGGTGGTGCGGTAGATGCCGCTGCCGGGGCCGCCGCCGTTGAAGCCCCATCCCTTGCGCTGCCGCTGGTAGAGCGCGGCGAAGACTACGTCGGGGTTGCGCGGGTCCATGGCCAGGTCGATGGCGCCGGTGTTTTCGTCGTGGTAGAGGACTTTGTTCCAGGTCTTGCCGCCATCGGTGGTTTTGAATACGCCGCGCTCGGGATTGGATCCCCACAAGTGGCCCACGGCGGCCACATAGACCACGTTGGGGTCGCGGGGGTCGATGACGATCTTGCCTACGTGGCGGGTCTCTTCCAGGCCCATTTTCTGCCAGCTCTCGCCGCCATCGACGGAGCGGTACACGCCATCGCCCCAGGAAGAGCTTTGGCGATTGTCGGCCTCGCCGGTGCCGACCCAGACGATGGAGGGGTTGGAGGGCGCTACGGCGATGGCGCCAATGGACATCATGCCGCCGGAATGGTCGAAGATGGGAACGAAAGAGACGCCCGCGTTGACGCTCTTGAAGACGCCGCCGGTGGTGGTGGCCACGTAGATCTGCTGGGCGTGGCCTTCCGGCCGGACCACCGTCAGGTCGGCAATGCGGCCGCCGGTAGCCGCCGGGCCGATGCCGCGCCACTCAAACGCGGTGAGAAGCGGTGGAGAGATGTTCTCGGAAAGGGCCAAAGGGGCCGAAAGCCATCCGACGGTCAAAAGCAACCAACGCAACCGGGTCATGCAGCCCATCATAAAGGATAAAGGCCGACGGACTGGAAAGGCTTGGTGGGGTTGGGGCGGGTGGACGGCTTTCGCGGAATGGAGACCGGGCGCGCTTTGCTATGCTGACTCGTTACTGGGAGGGCCATCACATGCTAGTCGAGGAACAGATTGCCGCTAGGCGGGAACGAGGCGCCGCCGCGATCGCCAGGATTCTGGAGCGGCCGGTCGGAGAGCCGTATGGCGACTACCGCATCAAGTCCGCCAGCGGGAAAACCTACCGGGTGGCCCTGCGCGGCCCGGGATTGTTCGAAAACTACTGCTCCTGCCCGGACTTCGCCGTGAATACGCTGGGGACCTGCAAGCACATTGAGGCGCTGCTTTTGCGCCTTCGCAAACGGCACGGCCGTGCGTTGGAGAGCAAGGCATACGTGCGGTCGCGCGCCTCCATTTCGCTGCAGTACGGCGAAGCAGTCGAGATCCGGTTGCGCCTCCCGGCTACTCCTTCTCCGGCGCTCCGCCAGTTGGCAGCCGAGTACTTCGATTCCGCCGGGTTGCTGCGGAAGGAGCATTTCCGGAGCTTTCATGAGGTGATCGAGGCCTTCCGCAAAGCCGACCTGCAGGCGGTTATTTATAGCGATGTGCTGGAGTATCTCGACCGGGAGAACGAATTCGCGGACGGACTCGACCTGGAGCGCCAGCTTCTGGCGAAACTGCGCCGCGGGCAGGATCCCCTGAAGGGGGTGTTGAAGACCAAACTGCTGCCTTACCAGGAACGGGGCGCCGTGTTCGCCGCCTGCCGCGGCCGCGTGGTTCTGGCTGACGACATGGGTCTGGGTAAGACCGTGCAGGCGCTGGCGGCCGCGGAAATGCTCCGGCGCCGCCGCGGCATTCAGAGAGTGTTGGTGGTGGCGCCGGCTTCGGTCAAGTATCAGTGGAAGACGGAAATCGAAAAGTTCACCGATCTACCGGCGCAGGTTATCGAGGGGCCGCTGCCCCGGCGGAGGGAGATGTACGCCGCGCCCCAGTTCTTCAACCTTTCCAGTTACGAACTGGTGGTGAAGGATGTGCGCTTCATTCACGAACTGGCGCCGGACCTCATCATCCTGGATGAAGCGCAGCGCATCCGCAACTGGGCCACGGCCACCGCGCGCACCATCAAACAATTGAAGAGCCGATACGCCTTCGTGCTCACGGGAACCCCTCTGGAAAACAAGCTGGAGGAGCTGTTCTCGGTGGTGGAGTTCATCGACGGGCGGCGGCTGGGCCCGGCATTTCGCTTCCTGGCGGAGCACCGCACGGAAGACGAGACCGGCCGCCTGATCGGCTACCGCGGCCTGGACCGCATTCACGATCAACTGGCGCCGATCCTTCTAAGGCGCACCCGGCAGGAAGTCTTAAAGGACCTGCCCAAGCGCACGGACCAGATCCTGCAGGTAGCGCTGACGCCGCAGCAGGCGGAACCGTACTGGGAACAGAACGACATTCTGGCTACTCTGATGCGCAAGTGGGAGCGGCAGAAGTGGCTTTCGGAAATCGACCTCCGGCGCATCCTATGCTGCCTGCAAAACATGCGGATGCTGTGCGATTCCACGTTTCTATTCGATAAGAAGACGCACCACTCGCCGAAGCTCGCCGAGTTTCGCGAGATCGTCCGCGAGCTGGCCATTGAAGAGAACCGCAAGGTGGTGGTCTTCAGCGAATACGAACGGATGACTTATCTGGCCGGCGAGGAGTTGAAGAAACTGGGAATCGGGTTCGCGTCGTTGCACGGCGGGGTACCCTCGCGGAATCGCGGCGCGCTGCTCGAGAAATTCCGGCGCGACCCGGAGTGCCGCGTCTTTCTTTCGACGGACGCGGGCGGAGTGGGGCTGAATCTGCAGGCGGCCTCGGCGGTGATCAATTTTGAACCCCCATGGAACCCGGCGCGTCTCGAACAGCGGATTGGACGCGTCCACCGGCTGGGCCAGGCGCATCCGGTCCACGTGGTCCACTTGCTGACCAAGGACAGCATTGAAGAGCGCGTATGGGAAACGCTCAAGCTGAAGAAGTCGCTGTTCGCGGGAGTCTTCGATTCGCCCACCGCCGAGGTGAGCTTCGCGGCGCTGGGACGCAAGAGCGTCCTGCAGTCCGTGAAAGAAATTTTTGCGGACCAGCCGGGGCGGCCGAAGCCGGTGATTGACCAGGCGCCGGCGAAGGCCATTCCCGTACAGGCAGTGGCGGCGCCCGCGCAGTCGCCGGTTGCGGGTGAAGCTACCGCGGCACAACCTGCGGGATTCGAGCAAGCCGCGGCGGGGCTGATCGAGACCGGCGTGCGATTCCTCGAATCGCTGGCGGCAATGGCGCGAAGCGCTCCGGGCGGCGACGGCCTCTCGCGCCTGGTGTCGCGCGACCCGCGCACGAACCGGGCTGTTCTCTCGATTCCGCTACCGCAGGCGGTGGATGAGAGCCGGCTGCTGCGCGCCCTCTCGGCCTTTGTGGGCGCCTTTGGCCGGCCGGAATAGAAAGTTACGATCTTCCGGCAGAGCCGGAGGCTTTTTGGGTGGATGGCCCCTCAAGAGGCCCGATCGCGAACGCTCAAAACCACGTGCGCCGACCGCCCAGTGCCGGCTCTTGCATGCCCCCTCCGGGCGCGACGGAAGCATCAGCCGGAGGCGTTCAAACTAAATCCGGCGGCTGCAGCCTGGGGGGCGGGCAGCGGCCGTGCGCTGCAACCAGTTGCAGCCGCAGTTGGAGATTGGTGGCGCCAAAAGCCCCACGCGGCGGGGCGGCAGGCTAACTGCCGGATGGGTCAAAACTTCAGACTACCTCTGCGGGCAGAACTGGGGGATCTCCCCACTCATCAGCCAGCGGGCAGTTTGGGTTGGGGTTCGGAGGACGAAGCCCCGCGCAGTTGGCGCTGCGCCTCCGCTATCCGCCGGGCGAGTTCCTTGGCCTGCTGGGAGCCGATCAGCAGTTTGCGGCCGTCGCGCAGCTCCAGTTGCACAGCCTGGTTGCCGGAAGCGATGTAGGCTTGCCCGCGAGGACCAGAGCGCACGCCGTAGCCGCGGTACTCGGCGACGGGGTCGTATTCCACCGCCACGGCCGTGCGGATGTCGGCGACCGGCACGCGCATCCGCCGCAGGAAGCCCTTCATGGCCACCGAAAGCCGGTCTGGGCGCAATTCGGTGACCAGCCGCACAGTGGTGAGGCGGAGATAGACCAGCAGGAGCAGAACGGTCAGGAAGATGAGGTTGCCATTGCTGCTCGGCGGGTTGCCCCATGGATGATGCCAGACCACCTGGCGGAGCGTGACGACCAGCAACACCAGCGGTGGCAGGGCCAGGGCGACACGCGCGTAGACCAGGCGGAATGACTGCTTCTCGCGAAAGAGGATGGCGTTGTCTGCCGGCATACCGCGGCTACCGGAGCGAGCCGATGGCAAACTGAAGCGCCGCATACAGGCTCTGGTAGTCGTACTGCGCGTTCAGGTTTTCGATTTCTGCTTCGGTCTGGTTGAGTTGCGACTGGGTCAACTCCACAATGCTTGCAAGCTGGAGTTGGAAGCGGCCCTCGGCCAAGTCCAATGCCATGGTGGCTTCGCGAAGGAACTCGGCGGTGACGGCCAGGGCCTGGTACGCGGTCTGGGCGTTGGCCCACGCGGCCCGGACGTCGCGCGCAATGCTGTCTTCCAGGTCGCGAACGCGCTGGTCGGATTCCACCGCGCGATAATGCGCCTCTTCGCGGCGCGAGGTGAACAAGTGGCCGTTGAAAACCGGGATCTGCAGATTCACCGCGGCGCCGGCATATTCATTGGGGATGACGCGGGGGAGTGTGATCTGGTCGATGTATGGCATGTACCCGGCCAGCCCGATGAAACTCGCGGTGGGGCGTTTGAGGTCGCGCTCCGCGTCTTCGAAGCGGTAAGCCGCGTCACGGTTCAGTCGCAGGCAGGCCAATTCCGGGCGGTTCTGCAGAGCCTGGCGGACTAAAACTTCCACGTCGGTACCGGGGCTGGGGGGCATCGGCTCCTCTGCTAATTGGTAAGTGGCGGACTGTTGCGCACCCAGGGCGCGGGTTAGTTCCGCAAAGGCCCCTTGCACCGCATTCTGCGACCGGATCAGAAGCAACTTAGCCTGGGAAACGGTAAGATCGGCAAAGCTGACGTCGAGTTGCGATCGCAGTTGGTTGCGGGCCAGTTCGGTAATCTGAGTGGCCTGGGTTTGACGGGCATCCACTGTTTTTAGCGCCACCTTCATCAGGGCCTGGGTCCGCAAGGTGTTGTAATAGGCCTGGTTCAAGCGCAGCAGTACGTCGTAGCGGGTGGCCTGGTAGGCTTGTTCCGCGGCGTTGGCCTGCAGTCTGGATTGCGAGACGAGGCTAGAGGTACGCCCGAAATCGGTGATGAGCTGGTTGATCTGGACTCCATCGCCGAACGCGGTCAAAAAGGCGCGAATCGGAGATGAAGCCGGCTCCGATGCGCGCTCCGAAATTGCCGGCCGAGCCGGTGATCTCTCCATTGACCGACGGGTAATAGGCGGATCGCGCTTCCACGATCCGGCGGCTTTCGGCGAGCGTCTCATTCTGTGCCGCCAGCACCTGGGGATGATTTTTCAATGCCATGGCTTCCGCATCGGCGAGTTTTAACTGCACGGGGGCGGCGGTCTGGCCGAAAGCCGGTATAAGCCAGGCGCCGGCAAGTAAGTAAATCAGGAATCGCATGTTATGCTCCTTCCGGAAGGGGCTGAGCCGGCGGCGCACTGATTAACGGGTTGTCCTGCGGTCGGCCGCCTTCTGCCGTAAACCAGTAAATAGGCTGCGGGTACGATGAAGATAGTCAGTAGGACCGATGAGGTCAGGCCGCCGATAATCGCCTGGGCCATGGGCGCGTACTGCTCGGCGCCGGTGCCTAACTTCATGGCCATGGGAATCATTCCGATGATGGTGGCCAGGGAAGTCATTAGGATGGGGCGCAGGCGTACGCGGCAGGCGGTAATCACGGCATCGGCTACCGGCAGGCCCTGGCCTTCCAGGTTATGGGCGAAATCCACGATCAGAATGCTGTTGGAATCCGCGATTCCGATCAGCATCAGCACGCCCATCAGCGACATCACATTCAGCGTGCTGTGCACCAGGGGCAGAATCACCAGTACGCCGATGAAGCCCATGGGAATCGCCAGCATGATGAGAAGCGGATCGATGAAGGACCGGAATTGCGCCACCAGAATCAGGAAAAGCAAGGCAAAGGAGATACCGAAGCCCAGGCCGAACCGTTTGAAGGACTCGTCCATGCCGAGCACCATGCCTCGCAGCGTGACGTGTACCCCCTCGGGAAGCTTGGCCTCCTGGCAATCAGCCGTCGATGGCGGTTTTGAGCTTCTGCCCAGATCCTCGCCCGACGGCGTGACGTATACGTCGCGTGACCCTCTGGATGGCGTAGTGATCGAATTCGGTGGTGGTGGGAAAGCGCTCAATCTTGACTACCGTGTCCAGCGTGGTAGGTTCCTTGAGGTTCGGCGCCCGCAGCGGGATGTTACTCAGGTCCAGGAAGTTATGGATGGCGGCTCCGCCGTGTTCGTAATATTGCACGGTGAGGTAGTAATCGTTCCCGGTGTTGTAATCCACCCAATAATTGGGCGCGATCATGTAGTTCGAATTCAGAGCGGTAATTACGTTGTCGATTACGTCCTTCTGCGTCAGGCCCAGTTCGCCGGCGTGGACGCGATCGACATTCAGGCGCAGGCCCGGATAATTCATGTCCTGCGGAATGTATACCTCGCCGACGTCTGGCAGCCGGCGGATGCGGGCGGCGAAGCTCTGGGCGAGTCCATAAATCAGCGGCAGGTTGGTGCCGCTCACCTGGAGATCGATTGGCGCCGGCATGCCGGAGTTCAGGATCGCATCCACCATGGAACCGCTGGAGAAGAATGGCCGGATATCCGGGAATCGCTGCGCCAGGGCGGCCGCGCACCCGGTCGATATATGTCGAAGCTGCTGACCGTGATGATCGTCCTGGAGGGCCACCTGCACAGTGGCAGTGTACGGTCCGGCGTTGGTGGTATAGAGCGCGGAGAAATCCGGCACCACCCCGATATTCGACACGATCATCTTCATATCGTGCTGCGAGACGACGTGCCGGATCAGGTCCTCGACCTTGGCGACATAATCGTTGGTCATCTCGATGCGGGTGCCCGTAGGCACCTTGAGGTTAATGGTGAACTGGCCGGCATCGGTGCGCGGGAAGAAGGCCAGCCCGAGGAAGGGATAGATCGCCAGGCTGGCGACGAACAGCAGACCAATAGCGGCCACCGTCAGGCCCGGATGCCTCAGAGCCCGGCGGACGGCGCGCTCGTAGAAATCGAGAACTTTGCCGAATCCGTGATTGAAGCCGCGGTTGAACCGGGCGAAGAGTGATCCGCCGCTGGCGGGGGCCTCATGACCCGCGCCATGGCCGCCAGGCACGCCCTTGAGGTATTTCGAGCAGAACAGCGGGATCACCGTCATCGAGACTACGAAAGACGCCAGCAGCGCCAGGCAGAAGGCCAGGGCCAGCGCCGAGAAGAGGAACTTGCTCACTCCATAGAGCAGGGTAACGGGGAAGAAGTCGACGACATCCACCAGGGTGGCGGCGAGGATGGCGAGGTTGACTTCGGCTCCGCCCACCTCCGCGGCTACCGCCGGCGCGGCGCCCATCTCCAGATGGCGGTAAATGTTTTCCAGCGAGATGACCGAGTTATCGATGACCCGCGAAAAGGCCAGGGCCAGCCCGCCCAGGATCATGGTGTTGACGGTGCTCCCCATCAGCGACAGAACCACGACGGCGGTGAGAGCCGAGAGGGGGATGGACAGCAGGACCGCGGAGGTGGCTCGCAGGCTTCCCAAAAAGATCAGAATCATCAGGCTGGTAAGAAGCAGCCCCATGAGACCTTCGTGCGCCACGGTCTCCAGCGCCTCCTTCACATATACGGATTGATCGAACACCACGCTGGCCACTAACTGCTTGGGCAGGTCGACTAAGTTGGGGATGAGGTCGCGGACCCCGTTCACCACCGAAATGGTGTTGGTGTCGCCGCCCTGCTTCATGATGGGAACGTAGGCGGACTTCTGGCCATCCACGCGGACGATGTTGTATTGGATCTGGGCCGCATCCTCGGCTTTTCCGATGTCTCCCACCGAGACCCACCGGCTGCCCACCGTCTTGAGAGGCACCGAGTTCAGGTCATTGACATTCTCCACCAGGGAATTGGAGTAAACGAAATAGTCATACGGCCCCATCTTCACGTCGCCCGCCGGCAGAATCAGGTTCGATTGGTTCACCGCATTGACTACATCCATGGGGCTCAGCTGCCGGGCGAACATCTTGTAAGGGTCTACATAGACCATGATCTGGCGGTACTTGCCGCCGAACGGCGGTGGGATGACGGCGCCTTTCACCGCGCCGGGAATCTGGTTGCGGATCTGAAACTGGGCTAAGTCGTGGAGCTGGGTTTCCGTCAGCCCCTCGCCCTTCACGGTCAGCAGGCAAACGGGCAGGCTGGAAGCGTCGAACTTCAGCACCACCGGAGGCAAGGTCCCGGGAGGCAGGCGCTTGAGATCGGCCAGCGCCAGGTTGGAAATCTGAGTGACATCGGCATCCGCGCTGGTGCCGGTCTGAAAGGTGATTCTGATCATGCTCACGCCGAGCATCGACCGGGATTCAAAATGGTCCACTCCGCTGGCCAAAGTGAAGAACCGCTCCAGGGGGTCTGTAATATCAGTCTCGATATCCTGCGGCGGCATTCCGGAAAAGAACGTGGCCACCACCACCTGCGGAATATTAATCGGCGGGAACAGATCCACCGGCATGCTGAATACGGCCAACACCCCCAGAAGGACCAGCGCGAGACAAATGACCACGATGAAATAAGGATTGCGAATCGAAAATCGAGGCATTGTGCTAAGAGCTCCTGAGTTACTGCCCCTGCGGCTGGTATTCCAGCATTTCCACCGGATGCGGTTCGACGGTGTTGCCCGCCTTCAGCGCGGAGCGGTCGCTCACGATGACGCTGTCCCCTTCCTTTAACCCCGACAGAACCTCCGCAAAGTTTGCGCCTTCGAGGCCCAGTTGGATGGGACGCACTTCGATCTGGCGCTGGGCATTCACCAGATACACACTGTCTCCATTGGCCTGGTGACTGATGGCTTGCAGGGGAATGGCCAGCGCATCGGTCTTTCGTTCCAGCGTGATAGAGGCATCCGCGTATAGCCCGGGCATCAACATGTGATTCGGATTGAGTACATCGACTTCGGTATGCATGGTGCGCGTATCCTGGGCTACGTCAGTCGAAAACCGCGCCACCGTGCCCGGAAAATGGCGATCCAGGGAAGGCACACTCACGTCCACCCGGTCACCCACGTGAATGAATCTCACATAGGATTCGGGCACCGGGATGACCAGCCGGAACTTATCGTCTTCGGACAATCTTACGATGGGCAAAACGTTGGTGCTGGAACTGGTGCCGGCCTGCACCAGCGTGCCGTAATTTGCATAACGCTGGGTGACCACGCCGTTGAAAGGCGCGGTGATCCTGGCGTAATCGAACAGAACCTGATCGTGCTGCTGCTTGGCCTGCGCCGCCAGTAACTCGCTTTCGGCGGCTTGGAGCGCGGATTTGGCGGCTTCCAGTTGGGCCGCCGCGGCCAGATACTTGCCCTGCCAGTCATCCACCTCCTGCTGCGCCACCAGTCCCTTCTTGGTCTCCGCCACGGTCTTGATCCGCTGGTACTGGCTTTGCAGAGGCTTTACCTCGGCATCTACCCGGTCCACCTGGCGTTGCTGCTGGTGAACCATATCCTGCCGGTCCTTGATGGCGGCGGCGTCCTGCTGAATCTGAATTTCAGACTCCGGGATTTCCAGAACCGCCAGCAGGTCGCCCGCTTTCACATGTGTGCCATAGTCCACCTTGAGGTCCTTGATGTAACCCGCCTCTTTGGCGTAGATATCGATTTCCTGGAATGGCACCAGCTCCGAAGAAACCGTGAGCTGGCGCTCGATAGGCTTGCGCATGACGGAGGTGACGCCCACTGAAACGGCCACCGGCTCAGGTTGCCCTCCGCTGGCATTTACTTTCGAATTCGAGCATCCTTGGGAGGCCACGGCTGCCAGAATCGCGGCGGCCGCTGGCAGTACATGCCGGGTAGTATTCAGGTGCATTTTTGTCTTTCCGCGAATTGTTGAAGTTTCGCCCCGAGCGCTTCGACCGAAAAATCGGGGCTTTCCGTCAACGCGAACAGCTCGCTTTCTTCCGACCGGATCCGTTCAGCCATCGGAGGCAGCTTTTCGACGAGTTCCTGGGGCACCGAGAGAATTCCATGGCGGTCGCCATGAAGGATGTCTCCGGGCCGGATCTGGAGTTCCCCGATCTCCACCGGGTCTCCGAAATCGACGATGTGCGCGTACGCGTGCGAAACCGAAACGCTTCCCGCGAATAGCTGGAATCCGAGAGGCTCAATCTTGTCCAAATCGCGCACGGCGCCGTTGGTCACATAGGCCACACAGCCCAGCGACCGGCAGATGCGGGCGTGCACTTCCCCAAACAGCGCTCCGAACCCCGGCCGGTTGTCGAAATCCTCCAGAACCACGATGCGCGGCGCCGGAATACTCACCAGGTAATGCCACCATTCGATGTGATCGTAGTAGCACTTTCCGGTCACCGGCGGCATGTAACTGCGAATTCGGCCCGTGGCCGCATAGCCCACGACAGGCGGCTGGTGCGGGAAGCGGCAGGTTGTTCCGCCGCTCATAAAGCCTTCGTTCCGCGGACGGACGTTCAGCCTCTCGATGGCATTCGAGAGGAGGCAGGTATCGAACCGGAGGAGTTCCTCTAAACCGCTGGCGGGCCGGCCGTCGGGTGACATAGGATTCATTTGCGGCGACATCCGTTATTAGGGCGCAGTTCTCGAAGCAGGTCAAGGGCCATGAAATCGATAGTAGCGGCCCCGGTGTCTCCAAGCACATACCGGACTTGGAGGAGTTTTTTCGAAAAAGCGGTGGAGGTGCGGACCGCCTCGAGCCGGCCAGGCTCTCTGCTTGTTCCGGACGAAAAATACTGTATCCAGGGTATTCCCTCCGCTACCGCCCAAGCCATAAGATAACAGCGACGTCATAAGAAAAAGTATGGGCCCTGTACGGATTCTCATCGCGGACGATCATGCGATCATCCGCCGCGGCTTGCGCGCGCTCCTGGCTCACGAGCCCGGCTTCGAGATTGTAGCGGAAGCCTCCGATGGCCGCGAAGCCGTGGAACTGGCCGAGCGGGAGCTTCCCCACGTGGCCATTCTGGATATCAGCATGCCCATTCTGAACGGGCTCGAAGCGGCCCGGCAGATCTCCAATAAACGGCCCGAAGTGCAGCTCATCATGCTCACCGTGCATGCCGACGAGTGCTACCTGCTGAACGCTCTGAAGGCCGGCGCGCGCGGCTATGTCCTGAAAAGCTCGGCCGAGTTCGAGATCGTGGAAGCCGTCCGCGCTGTCTCGCAGGGCAAGGCCTATTTCAGCCCCAAAGTGAGTAAGGTACTGGCGGACGAGTATATGCGCTACCTGGAAGCCAGCCACGTGGAAGACAGTTACGACCTGCTGACCAGCCGCGAGCGCCAGATCCTGCAGTTGCTGGCGGAAGGCCAGTCCAACAAGGAAATCGCCACCATTCTGGATCTGAGCGCGACCACCGTCATCTGCCATCGCCAGCATATCTTCCAGAAACTCAACCTGCACAGCCTGGCCGACCTGATTCTGTACGCCATCCGCAAAGGCGTGATCTCTTCCAGCCAGGGGGCCGCGGTCTGAGGATGCCCCATGGCTACCGGAAGTCAGGCCAGACAGACGGCGCGCCGGTTGCTCACCACCAGGATGGCGCTGGCCATCGGATTTGGCGTTCTGCTCACGCTGCTGGTGCTCTCCGGCATCAACGCGGTGACGGTGATTTCCCGTTTGCAATCCAGCAACGAGAACATTCTCACGGAATTCCTGGGCCGCGAAACCCGGTTGGATGAGCTGCGGTCAGCCATCTATCTTTCCGGTACCTACGTGCGCGACTACCTGCTGGAGCCGGAGCCGGCCAAGGCCGAGCAAAGCCGCCAGGCGCTGGCCGATACCCGACGCCAGATCCAGTCCATGATTCCGCCAGGGACCTTCGAACCCGATCAGGCGGGCCGCGCCATGTATAACGCCTTGCGGGTGGAAATTGAAGACTACTGGCGGACGCTCGATCCGGTGCTGGGCTGGAGCCCGCAGCAGCGCCACCGGGACGGCTACCGGTTCCTGCACGATGAAGTGCTGCCGCGCCGGTCCAGCACGCTGGCCATCGCCAATACCATCGCCTCCGTGAATCAGCAACAGCTTGTGGAGAGGGATCACCGGCTGTTTGAAATGTTCTCCGGCTTGCGGAACAAGCTGATGATCGCCATTGCCGGCATGTTTCTGTGCGGCCTGGCGCTGGCGTTCGCTACCGCGCTCCACATTCTGCGCCTGGAAGGACAGACCATGGCGCACCTGCAGGAGGTTACCGGCGCCCGCCAGGAGCTGAGAAATCTCTCCGCCCGCCTGGTGGAGACGCAGGAAAATGAACGCAAAAATATCTCCCGGGAGCTGCACGACGCCGTGGGCCAATCCATGTCGGCGGTCCAGTTTGAGCTGCACGACCTGGGAGTGGCGCTGGCGCCCTTTCCGCAGGCATTGCGCACCAGGGTGGACAGCATCCGCGAGCTGGTGGAGAGTTCCGTGGCCATGGTGCGCAACATGGCGCTGCTGCTGCGGCCTTCCATGTTGGACGATCTGGGCCTGGCCGCGGCGCTGGAATGGCAGGCCAACCAGGTTTCCCGGTCCACGGGAGTGCGCATCCGGATTGGAGCCGAGGGGCTGCCGAACGACCTTCCCGAAGAGCACAAGATTTGCGTGTTTCGGATCGTGCAGGAGGCGCTCAACAACGTGTCCAAGCATGCCCGCGCCAGCGCCGTGGAGATCACCGTGCTTGCGGGCGGCAGCCGTATTTCCGTGATGATCCGCGACGATGGGCGCGGTTTTCGAACCCCCCGTCCCACCGGCCTGGGGCTGATCGGCATGCAGGAGCGCGCGGAGAGTTTAGGTGGCAGTTTGAGCATCCGTTCGGGTCCGGGGCAGGGCACCACCATCGATGTGGCCTTGCCTCTGCCGCAGCATGTGGCGGCCGCCCGTTCCACCGCGGAGAGCATGGCTTGATGCGCCGCCCGGTCTACTTACGATTGCCATGCCAAAGAGATTGATGTGGGAACTGTTTCTGCTGGCGGCGGGGTTTCTGTATATGGCCGTAGTCCTGTGCGACAACGTGGAATGCCGGTCATTTGCGATCGCTTACGTCGCCCTGGCGGCGCAGGAACTGGTGCATGGGCGCCTTAAGAAATATTGACACGGGGCAGAGCGCACCCGTCGGCCGAAAGCCGGGTGGCGCGTCTCGGGGGACCCCGCGGGAAATCCTCTGATGCGATTGGTATGGAAGCGTCTTGGGGTCCGGAAGTCAGCCCGCAACGCCCCGTCCAAATCCGATCCGGATCGATGCGATGCCTTCGGCCCCTGGCTGCGACGTTACTGCCAGCGGCTGGACGAAGTGACCCAGGAGCATCCTTCTAAAACCGGATCGGCGGAAAAGAAAGGCAAAGCATGAAACCGTGTATCTGTATTACCAGAATTACCGACCAGGAAGCCGCCGCTTCCACCCTGTGGGCCGAGACCCGGCAATCCCTGGAGAACATCCGCGGTCGCGCCTGGGACCGCTTCCAAAGCCGCGGCCGGATGGTGGGCCACGATTGGGACGACTGGCTGCGCGCCGAACGCGAGGCGGTGTGGAAGCCGGAAGCCGAAATGTTTGAGAATCCGCGAGACCTGGTGGTGCGGGTGGCCGTTCCCGGCTTCGACGCGAAGTCGCTTCAAATCATCGCCAGCCCCCGCGCGCTGCTCATCCAGGGCTTGGAGACGCACCGCCACGAGGGCCTCGAATCCCGGCTGCACTTCTGCGAATTCGGCCACCGCCTCTTCCGGCTCTTCGATCTGCCGGCGCGCATCGACCCGAACACCGTGTGCGCCACATTGGACAAAGGCATTTTGGAGATTGTAGCCGGCATCGCGCGCCGGCGCAGGGCGGAGAAGGAAGCCGCGGCGGACGGCGTCCCGGATCGCTCGAAAGCCGTCCAAGCCCGCGCGGCCGCAGGATGATTGCCTTGGCCGTGTCCTTTTAAGAGAGGTAGAGCGCTGCGCCGTGCCCCGCCATCACCACTTCGCCGGGCACGCCTTCTTCGATGACCGCCGCCGGCTCCTCCGTGCGCGGCCCGTAACAAGCGGCGCCGCTCCACAGACACAACGACCACCGCCTCACCCGAAACGGAATGCGGACAGTCTGTGTCGCCGCTGAGAAATTGCCCACTAGCAGCGCCCGAGATCTCGATGGGTCGCGGCGTTCCATCGCCAGCCACCGGTTCTGTGCGTCCATTTCCGCCCGCACCAGCGACTTGCGGCAGTTGGACAGGCAGGCGTGCCGCGCCCTGGCGGCGATGCAGGCGCGATACCAGGCCAGCAGCCAGGAATGCGGCGGGTTCCCCGGCAGGCTCCAATCCAGCTTGCAGCGCTCGAATGTGGCCGGGTCCTGCGGATCGTTGAACTCGCCGTGCAGGAAATCGCCCGTCTCTTTCCGGCGTCCCTCGCGCACGGCTTCAATCAGCGTGGCGTCGCCGTGATCGGTGAAGTAATCGAACACCGCCGTTTCGCCGTATTCCTGCCCCATGAACAGCAGCGGCAGGAAAGGTGAAAAAATCATCACCGCCGCGGCCAGTTTCCGTTGCTCCAGCGAAAGCAGCCGCGATGAGCGCATGCCCTGGAAGGCGTTGGCCACCTGGTCGTGGTTCTGGGTGAACACCACAAACTGCTCGCCGGGCCGGTCTGCGGACGATGAACCGTGGCGCCGCCGGCGGCATAGGGAATGCTGCCCGTCGTACACGAAGCCGCGGATGAGGGCCTTGCGGAGGCTCGCCAATCCGTCGAAATCCGCGAAGTATCCGCGAGTGTCGCCGGTCAGGGCGGTCTTCAGCGAATGATGAAAGTCGTCCAGCCACTGGGCGCTCACGCCATAGCCGCCCACTGCCGGGGGCCGGATCACGCGGGCGTCGTTGAGGTCGCTTTCCGCAATCAGAAACGCCGCCCGCCCCAGCAGCGTCGCCTGCGCCTCGAACGCCTCCGCCAGTTCCTCCAGAATGTGGTGCGCGCCGAAATCGAAGATCCCGTGGATGGCATCCAGGCGCAGCGCGTCCATGTGATACTCCGTCAACCAATACAGCGCGTTCTCCACAAAGAAGCGGCGCACTCCGTCGCTGCCGGGGCCGTCATAGTTGATCGCGTCCCCCCACGGTGTGCGGTACGCCGAGGTGAAAAAGGGGCCGAATTCCGCCAGGTAGTTGCCCTCCGGACCCAGGTGGTTGTACACCACGTCCAGCACCACCGCCAGGCCCGCGCGGTGGCACGCATCAATGAGCCTTTTGAGACCTGTGGGTCCCCCATACGTGGACTGCGGCGCGTACAGTCCCACGCCATCGTAGCCCCAGTTGCGGCGGCCGGGGAATTGCGCCACGGGCATTAATTCCACCGCCGTGATGCCCAGTTCGCGCAAATACGGCAGCCGCGCAATGGCGCCGGCAAAGGTCCCCTCGCGCGTAAACGTGCCGGTGTGCAATTCGTAGATCCGGTATTCCTGCAGCGGGATGCCCTGCCACTGCGCGTCGGACCACGCAAAGGCGGCCGGATCCACCACCCGCGACGGGCCATGAACGCCCTCCGGCTGCCAGCGCGATACCGGATCGGGCCGCCGCCGGCCCTCCAGAAGAAAGCAATAATCGTCGCCTGCACGCAGGCCGTCGGCGAAAACCGCAAATTCGTCCTCGCCCTCCGGGTGCATGGCGAGCACGCGCGCCGGGTCTTCGCTCAGCATCACCTGCACGCTGCGCAGCCGCGGCGCCCATAAGCGAAACTCCACGCCCGCCGGTCGCACGGTGGCTCCAAATTGCATGGACCACACGCCCGTCACTCCACGCTTTCCAGCAACGCGACCGGCAAATGTGCGAACACTTCCGCCAGTGGCAGCACGTGTTTGCCGTTGCGTTGGATCGTCTGCGATGGTGGTTTGCGCTGAACACTTCGCGCCAGGTTTGGCGCGCAGGCCCCGCGAAACGTCGTGCCGCAGCAGTAGCGCCGAATCGCCCCAGGCCGTTTCGCCCGTGGGCATCGCCTTTTCCGCGCCCAGCCCATAAAGAAACGGCCCGCCGCGGCGATTGCCGCGCGCTTTCCCAGCACCCGGCCGAATGCGATGGCGTGATTTTGTTGCTGTCCGATGGCGCGCAGCGGATGTAATTCCCCTTGGTGAACAAATCGCGATTGGATTTCCGGTAACACAGCCCGCGGCTGGTCACATACAGTTTGATCCTCCCATCGGCCGGGTCTCGGGAGACCTCATCGATCAGCGCCGCGGCTCCGCTCGCCTGCCCCTCGCGCAGTTTGTCGAGTAACTGCCTGCGCAAGGCGTAGTCCACGGGCCGCCGGTTATCCGGGTCCACCAGGCTGAAATCCCAAATCTCGTTGCCCTGGTAGAAGTCCGGCACACCGGGGGAAGCGATCTTCAGCAGAGTCTGGGAGAGCGAATTCCACATCCCGGCGCCTTTGATCCGCTCGACGAACGCACCGCATTCGCGTAGGAACGTGTTGCCGGGAATCGGCTCCAGCACGGCGCGCACGAACCGTTCCACGGCCTCTTCATGCTGCAGATTGGGATTGATCCAGCTCGAATCGATCTTGGCCTCGCGTAGCGCTTTGCGCATGTAGCCCGCCATTCGCCCAATGAACTCTTCGTGCCCGGCGGCATCGGGATTGCGCAATGGCCATGCCCCCACCACGGTCTGATAAAACAGGTACTCCTCCGCCGCGGTGGGCACGGCGATTCCCGCCACTTCCTCCTTGTGGCCCGCGTTCAGCACCCGCCACCAACACAGCGCACGATACCATTCGGCGGGAATTTCCGACAGCACATTGATGCGCGCCCGCACATCTTCGCTGCGTTTGGAATCGTGCGTCGAGCTGGCCAGCAGCGCGTTTGGCCATGACTGCCGGCGTTCCTGATTGCGCGCATGAAACATCGCCGGCGATGTCCCGAACTGGCGCGGATCGCCGCCCACTTCGTTCAACGACGACAGCGGAAAGTAGCGGTAAAACGCCGTGTCTTCGATTCCCTTGGCCATCACCGGCCCCGTGAACTGCTCGAACGACATGATGAATTGGCGCCGCTCGGCCCGTTCCGCATCGTCGATTCCTTCAGGGTCCTCAAGGAGCAAAAGATTCTGCAGGAAATCGAAGATGGATTCGTCGGTGGACTGGTTGCGCCGCTTGGCGCGCACAATGGCGCTTCGGATGTACCGCTCATCTTCCGCGTCCGGCCCGCCAACCTGGTCGGTAATGTAGGTCCGGTAAATCGGAAAGCACGCAATCGTTTCGCGCAGTACATGCCGCAGGCTCGACAGTGTAAAATCGCGCCACCAGCGGTGCTCTTCGGAGATCTTATCCAGCTTCCCGGCCAGCACAAAAAGCTCCCCCGACATAGAGGTCTGCAGAATCAGCCGCTTGCTGGTGTAAGCCAGGTCTTCCACCGAAGGCAGCGAGCCGGTGAACGATTCGTATAAACGATGAAACGCGCGCCGGTGGCTGCGGTCCACAAACAGCCCGTTCAGCAGGCTCAGGAAATCGTAGCCGGTGCTGCCTTCGATGTCCCAGTCCGGCCGCAATTTTTCGTCGCCCGTGACAATCTTTTCCGTCACCACGTAGAACCGCCCGCCCGTCTGCCCGGCCGCTGTACAAGCCGCCTGCAGCCGGCGAAAATACTCCGCCGGGTCACGCAGTCCGTCGGAGTGGTCCACGCGCAGCCCGTCGATGCGGCCTTCCTTCACCAGGTCGAAAATCAGCGCATGCACCGCCTGAAACACGTCCGCGTCTTCCACCCGGATGGCGGCCAGCCGGTTGATGTCGAAAAAACGCCGGTAGTTGATTTCATCCGCCGCCACCTTCCAGAACGAAAGCCGGTAGGATTGCTGCGCCAGCAATTCCTCCAATAAATCGAAGCTGTGGGGAACGCCCTTTACGCCGTTGATCCAGCGCAGCGCGGTGTCGATTTCCTTGCGGGCCGACGGGCTGCCTTCCACCACCGCCGCCAGCCGCTTGCGGATCACCTCCTTCTCCCGCTGCCCTTCGTGGATCTTGGTAGGGTCGGTTTCATTGGCCGGGGGCAGGTGCGAAAGAGCCGTCAGAATGCTCTCCAGTTCCAGCACCTGCTCGTGGCTTTCGCCCAGCCTCCGCTTCAGCGCGTCGGCCGCCGGTTGCAGCACCAGCGCCCAGGAGCGTGGCGCCAGCGGAAGCGGCTTCTGGTACACCGTGGCCAGAAGACCGCCGCGCTCGTAGGTGACGGCAATCTGCTGGCCCTCCAGAATCCTGCCGTATTGGTCGCCCAGAATCGGCAGCAGCACCTTGTTCACCAGGTCCCGTTTGGGCGGATTCCAGTTGATGTCGAAGTAGCGCGCATAAGGCGAGCTGGGGCCGTTCTCCAGCACGTCCCACCACCATTGGTTGGCCGGGTCGTCAATGCACATGTGATTGGGAACCACGTCCGCCAGGATTCCCATGCCGCGCTGCTTCAGGCTCCGGCTAAACCGTTCCAGGTCTTCCCTGGTGCCGATTTCCGGATTGATGTGCGACGGGTCCGTTATATCGTAACCGTGCAGACTGCCCGGCGCCGCCATCAGGAAAGGCGAAAGATAGCAATCGCCGATTCCGAGTGCTTGCAGATACTCCACCAGCTCCGTGGCCTGCCGGAACGTGAAATGGAGGTTCATCTGAAGCCGGTAGGTCGAGGACGGAATGTGGACCGGATCGTCTCGAAGGTACTTCGCCACACTAGACCTCCGCGGGTTGCCGCGCCCGAGTCCGCAACCCGCCGCAGCCCTGGAAGTCTATCTATTGCAAGCCGGCTTCCACTGTGTGGTCTCCCAGCCGATGCGTCCCTTGGCGCGATCCCTCACACTTTCCTCACGCCTGCGGCCCCGGTTGGTCTTTGGTGTGCGGTTGGATTCCCGCGAACGTGTGTGTAATCCAAAGCTTGGAACCGGGCAAACCTCCCACCGCGGATGGACGCATCCGTGTGGTCGTGGAAAATGTGAATCCCGAAATCGATGGCGGCCGGTTTCCGGTGAAGCGGGTGATCGGCGACCGGCTCGCGGTGGAGGCGGATGTGTTTGCCGACGCGCATGACGAAGTGTCCGCGTGCATCCTCTACCGCCACGAAACCGAAAGCCAGTGGCAGCCCGCGCCCATGCAGCGCATCGCGGGCGACCGCTGGCGCGGCGAGTTCCCCGTGGCGCGATTGGGCTGCTACCGCTACTCCGTCGAAGGATGGATCGAGCACTTCGAAACCTGGCGGCGCGATCTGCTCCGGCGCATCGCCGCCTCGCAGGATTTGGCCGTCGAGTTCCAGATCGGCGCCGCGCTCATCGAGGAAGCCGCCGCCGCGGCCGAAGGCGCGGACGCCGCGTCCCTGCGCTCCTGGGCCGCCCGCCTGGGCAGCGAGCCAGACCCCCAAATCCGCGAGGGCATCGCCACCGTCGAAGCCTTGGCTACCCTGGTTCGCCGGTACAGCCCGCGGCGTTTCGCCGGACGCTACCCGCGGGAGCTGAGCGTAGTGGTCGAATCGTCCCAAGGCCCGCTTTTCCACCTGGTACGAAATTTTTCCCCGCTCCTGTTCCCCTGAGGAAGGACGCCACGGCACCCTCCGCGATTGCGAAGCATGGCTCCCCTACGTCGCCTCCATGGGCTTTGACGTCCTGTATCTGCCGCCCATCCATCCCATCGGCCACTCCTTCCGCAAAGGCAAAAACAACGCCGTGCAAGCTCGCCCGGAAGATGTCGGCAGCCCCTGGGCCATCGGCTCGGAAGAAGGCGGCCACACCAGCATCCATCCCGCGCTCGGCACGCTCGAAGACTTCGACCGCCTGCTCGCCCAAGCCAAGGCGCAGGGACTCGAAATCGCTCTGGACATCGCCTTCCAGTGCACCCCCGACCACCCCTATGTGCGCGAGCATCCCGAATGGTTCCGCAAGCGCCCCGATGGCACCATTCAGTACGCCGAAAACCCGCCCAAGAAATACCAGGATATTTACCCGCTGGATTTTGAAACGCCCGAGTGGCGCGCCCTGTGGGAAGAGTTGCGGCGGGTGGTCTTTTTCTGGATCGAGCACGGTGTCCGCATTTTCCGCGTGGATAATCCGCACACCAAGGCGTTCGCCTTCTGGGAGTGGCTGATCGCCGAGGTCAAAGCGAGCCACCCGGATGTGCTGCTCCTGGCAGAAGCCTTTACGCGGCCGCGCGTCATGTACCGCCTGGCCAAGCTGGGCTTCTCGCAATCGTATACTTACTTCACCTGGCGGAACACCAAAGACGAACTTACGCGCTACTTCCAGGAACTCACCGGCACCGAAGTGCGCGAATATCTCCGCCCCAACCTGTGGCCCAATACACCGGACATTCTGCCGGAGTATCTGCAGACCGGTGGGCGCGCCGCCTTCCTGGTCCGCCTGGTTCTGGCCGCCACCCTGGCTGGCAATTATGGCATCTACGGCCCGGCCTTCGAGCTGTGCGAAAACGCGCCGGTCGCGCCCGGCAGCGAAGAGTATCTCAATTCCGAAAAGTATGAGCTGAAGCACCGTGATCGCGACGCGCCCGCCAGCCTCCGGGAATTCATCGCCCGTGTCAACCGCATCCGCCGGGAGAATCCCGCGCTGCAGGAAGACGGGAACCTGCGATTCCACGAGACCGCCAACCCCGAGGTCATCTGCTACAGCCGGGCCACCCGTGACCTGTCGAACGTCGTGATCGTCATCGTCAACCTGGATGCGTTCCACGCGCAAAGCGGCTGGGTGCGCCTCGATCTCGCCGCCCTCGGGCTGGACGAAACCCGCACCGTGCAGGCCCACGACCTGCTGGGCGCTGGCCGCTACCTCTGGCACGGACCGCAGGTTTACTTCGAGTTGTCGCCGGAGAGCCTGCCCGCCCACATCATCCGCCTGCGGCGCTGGGTCCGCACGGAGAAGGAGTTTGATTATTACCTCTAATGTGCTATCCCGCTTACCACTTGCTTACGCGCGCCGCTCCGAAGCTAGTGCTCGGAGCCGCCACTGGTGGCGCATGCTTTAGCTTGCGCGCGTCGTCAATTCATGGCTGGAACACGGATGCTAGGTGAAACCATGGGAACCATCGAACAGCCGCCCTGGTTGGGCGAAGAGGACTTGCACCGCTTTGAAGAGGGCACGGATTTGCGCGCCTACGAAAAATTGGGCGCCCACCCCGCCGAGGCCGGAGGCACCCACTTCGCGGTCTGGGCACCCAATGCCGCGCAAATTTCCGTGATCGGCGAATTCAACGCCTGGCGCCCGGAAGCCCATCCGCTCTCGCTCGACCGCTACGCCGGCGTCTGGGAAACGTTCGTGCCGCAGGCCCAACCCGGCGCGCTCTACAAATATCGCATCACACCGCTCTCCGGCGGCCCGCCGGCCGACAAAGCCGACCCCTACGCGTTTGCCGCCGAGCCGCGCCCGCAAAGCGCATCCATCATCTGCAACCTCGACGCCTACCACTGGAACGACGCCGAGTGGATGGCTCACCGCGCCGCGCACAACACGCTCGACCAGCCCATCTCTATCTACCAGGTCGACATTGCCTCCTGGCGCCGCCTGGTCGAAGAGGGCAACCGTGCGCTCACTTACCGTGAGATCGCACCGCTCCTGGCCGATTACGTTCACCAGGCCGGCTTCACCCACGTGGAGTTCCTCAAGCCGCTGGCGCCCGGCAGCTACTACGCCCCCTCCGGCCGCTTCGGCTCCCCGGCGGACTGCATGTACCTGGTGGACTACCTGCACCAGCGCGGCATCGGCGTGATCCTCAATTGGTCGCCCGCGCATTTCCCCGCAGGCGAAGCGGGGTTGCGCTGCTTCGATGGCGCGCCCCTCTACGAAGACCCGCGCGTCACGCCGCCCGAGTTCGATTACGGCCGCCCGCAGGTCCGCGAATTCCTCACCGCCAGCGCGCTGTTCTGGCTCGGCCGCTACCACGTGGACGCCCTGCGCCTGGACGCCGTCGCGCGCATGCTCTACCTGGATTACGGCCGCGCCCCGGGCCAGTGGACGCCCAACCTCCACGGTGGCCCTGAAAACCTGGAGGCCCTCGCATTCCTCCGCCAACTGAACGAGCAGATCTGCGCCGCCTTCCCCGATTGCCACACCATCGCCGCCCAATCCGATGCCTGGCCCTTGGTGTCGCGGCCCACCTATGCCGGCGGCTTGGGATTCGGCCTCCTGTGGAACACCGGCTGGACCCGTGGCATTCTGGAGTACCTCGCGCAGGATCCCATCCACCGCAGCCACTATCACCACCAGCTCACCTTCAGCACCATGTCCGCATTCGCCGAAAATTTCGTCCTGCCGCTTTCCCACCACGAAATCGCCAGCGGCAACGGCTCGCTGCTCGCCCGCATGCCCGGCGACGAATGGCGCCGCTTCGCCAACCTGCGCCTGCTGTTCGCCTGGCAGTTCGGCCACCCCGGTAAGAAACTGCTCTTCATGGGCGACGATTTCGGACAGTGGAACGAGTGGCGCCCGGATACCAGCCTGGATTGGCACCTGCTGCAATATCCCATGCATGCCGGCATGGCCCGCTGGGTGCGCGACCTGAATACCTTTTACCGCGCCGAGCCGTCGCTCTATCAGTTGGATTGCGAATCCGCCGGTTTCGAGTGGGTGGATGCCCACGACCTGGAACGCTGCGTGGCCGCTTTCCTTCGTCGCGCGCGCGACCCCGGCGACGCCACCCTGCTGGTCTTCAACTTCACCCCCGTGCCCCGTGCCAACTATCGCGTGGGAGCGCCGCAGGC
Organism: Bryobacterales bacterium; assembly: GCA_963803725.1. Taxonomy (GTDB): domain Bacteria; phylum Acidobacteriota; class Terriglobia; order Bryobacterales; family Bryobacteraceae; genus JOPF133. The sequence continues at coordinate 179,840 of CAWDOH010000017.1, forward strand.
CGGCTACTGGGAAGAGTGCCTCAATAGCGACGCGCCGCTATACGGCGGAAGCGGTCAGGGCAACATCGGCGGCGTGGAAGCGGCCCCCCTGCCCCTTCACGGCCAGCCCTTTTCGCTGAGCCTCACGCTGCCCCCGCTGGGCGCGCTGTTCCTGCGCCCCTCGCCCGGCCCCTCGCCGGATCGGAAGCTATGAAAAAACCCGGAAGCGCCTCCGACCCGCTGTGGTACAAGGACGCGGTCATCTACGAGCTGCACGTGCGCGCGTTCTTCGACAGCAACGACGACGGCATCGGCGACTTTCCCGGCCTGATCCAGAAGCTCGATTACCTGCAGGACCTGGGCGTCACCTGCCTGTGGCTGCTGCCCTTTTTCCCGTCGCCGCTGCGCGACGACGGCTACGACATCTCCGATTACCTGAACGTCCATCCGAGGTACGGAACCATGGACGATTTCCAGCGCCTTCCTCGCCGCCGCCCATGAGCGCGGCCTGCAGGTGATGATCGAGCTGGTCATGAATCACACCTCCGACCAGCATCCCTGGTTTCAGGCGCGCCCGCCATGCGCCCGCCGGCTCGCCCGAGCGCGACTTCTACGTCTGGAGCGACACCGACCAGAAATATCAGCGACGCCCGCATCATCTTCACCGACACCGAAAAATCCAACTGGACCTGGGACCCCGTGGCCCAGGCCTACTTCTGGCACCGCTTCTTCTCGCACCAGCCGGATCTGAATTACGACAACCCCCAGGTGGTCGAGGAAATGCTCAACGTCATGCGCTATCTGGCTGGACATGGGCGTGGATGCGCTGCGCGTGGACGCCATTCCCTACCTGGTCGAGCGCGAAGGCACCAGTTGCGAGAATCTTCCCGAAACGCACCTGCTGATCAAGCAGTCTGCGCCGCGAAATCGACGCGGACTATTGCGAACCGCATGATCCTGGCCGAAGCCAACCAGTGGCCCACCGACGTCCGCCCCTATTTCGGCGACGGCGACGAATGCCACATGGCCTTCCACTTCCCGCTGATGCCGCGCATCTACATGGCGCTGCGCCAGGAAGACCGCCTGCCCATCACCGACATCATGGCGCAGACCCCGGCCATTCCCGACACCTGCCAGTGGGGCCTGTTCCTGCGCAATCACGACGAGCTGACGCTCGAAATGGTCACCAACGACGAGCGCGATTACATGTACCTGGCCTATAGCGCCGATCCGCGCATGCGCGTCAATCTCGGCATCCGCCGCCGCCTGGCGCCGCTTGCTGGACAACAACCGCCGCCGCATCGAGCTGCTCAACAGCCTGCTGTTTTCCTTTCCCGGCACGCCCATCCTCTACTACGGCGACGAAATCGGCATGGGCGACAACATCTACCTGGGCGACCGCAACGGCGTCCGCACGCCCATGCAGTGGAATGCCGACCGCAACGCCGGCTTCTCGCGCGCCAATGCCCGCCAAGCTCTACAGCCCCGTCATCATGGACCCGGTCTGGGGCTACGAGGCCGTCAACGTCGAGGCGCAGCAGGGCGATCCGTCTTCGCTGCTGAACTGGATGCGCAATATGATCGCCCTGCGCAAGCTGTTCCGCGTCTTCGGCCGCGGCACGCTGGAGTTCCTGAATCCCGCGAACCGCAAGGTGCTGGCGTATCTGCGCCGCTACGAGGACGAGCAGGTGCTGTGCGTGGCCAATCTCTCGCGGTTCGCGCAGCCGGTGGATCTGGATCTCTCGCCAACTCGAAGGCGCGACCCCCGTCGAAATGCTCGGCTACGTGCGAATTCCCGCCCATCGAGCGCCAGCCCTACCGCCTGTACGCTGGGGCCGTACGGTTTCTTCTGGCTGGAACTCCATCCCCGCCCCGAAGCCGCCGAACTGGCCAGCGAGGCCGAGTCTACCCCCCTCGTGGCGGACAATTGGGAGTCGGTGCTGGAAGGTTTCGGGCGATCCCAACTGGAAGCCGCTCCTGCCGGATTACCTTCCCAAACAGCGCTGGTTCGGAGGAAAAGCCCGCCCCATCCGCGCCACCCGCATCCTCGATTGGGGCGAGCTTCCCGCATCGTCCGCCGTCCTGGCCCTGGTCGAAGTGCAGTACCTCACCGGCGATCCCGATACGTACCAGCTCCCTCTGGCCACCACCTTCGATCCCGATGCCGACCGTCTGCGCCAGGCCTCTCCGAACGCCATCTTGTGCCCGGTGGTGTCGCAGCGCGGGCGCGGCGTGCTGCACGATGCCACGTTTGACGATTCAGCCGCCACCGCGCTGCTCGCGCTCATCGAAAGCGCCGGCCATCTCACCACCCGCCATGGAACCGTCCGCGGTGTGCCCGGCAAAGCGCTGCCCGCCCTGCGCGGCGCCCCCGGCACTCCGCTCGCCCCCGCGCGCATTTCCGCTGAACAAAGCAACACCTCCCTGATTTATGGCGACCGCCTGATTCTCAAGCTCTACCGCCGCCAGCAGCCCGGCGCCAATCCCGATAGCGAAATCGGCAAATATCTCACCGAGGTCGCCGGCTTCGATGGCGTACCCGCCTTCGCCGGCACCATCGAATACCAGCCCACCGGAGGCCCCGCCAGCGGCAAAAATTTCACCCTGGCGCTGCTCCAGGCCCTGGTGGCGCATGAAGGCGATGGCTGGACGCTCATGCTCGAAGAGCTCGAACGCTACTACGAAAACTGCGCCCGCGTTCCGTTGCCCGAAGACCTCGACACCGCCGACGCCGGAGACCTGGTCACCCTCTCCGAAAAGCCGCCCAGCCAGTTGGCGCATGACTACGTGGGCATCGCCCTCGATTCGGTTGCCCGCCTCGGAAAGCGTACCGCCGCGCTCCACCTGGCCCTCGGCGCTCCCACCGGAGATCCGGCCTTCGCCCCCGAACCCTTGACTTCCGACGATATGCAGGCGCTGCTCGGCAGTCTGCGCAAGCAAGCCGCCAAGGTCTTCGATGTGCTGCGCGACAGTGTAGCCAAACTTCCCGACGAAATGCTCGACCTCGCCGGCCTGGTGCTGGGCCGCCGCAAGCCCATCCTCGACAGCTTCCGCTACATGGGCGGCCGCGACTGGCAGGCCCAGCGGACTCGTATCCACGGCGATTATCACCTGGGCCAGGTGCTGCGGTCGCGCGACGATTACGTGATTGTCGATTTCGAAGGCGAGCCCGCCCGCCCGCTGGAAGAGCGGCGCGCCCGGCAGTCGCCGCTCAAGGATGTCGCCGGCATGCTCCGCTCCCTGGCCTACGCCGCCTACGCCAGCCTCATCAGCTATACCGCCCGCCGCCCCGAAGATTTCGAAAAGCTGGATCCCTGGGCGCGCCTCTGGGAGCGCGTCACCGCCGCGGCGTTTCTACGCGCCTACCGCGAAACCGCCGCGGGTGCCGCCTTCATGCCTTCTGGCGAAGGCGCCCTGCGCGGTCTGCTCTCGGTCTACTGGCTGGACAAAGCCCTTTATGAGCTGTCGTACGAATTGAACAATCGCCCCGGCTGGGCGCGCATCCCGCTTACCGGGATCCTGTCACTTCCGATCGCAGCGGGAGGCCGTGAATGGAACTCGACTCCGTTCCGCAACCGGCCCTAGAGCAGATCGAACGGGTCCACGGCGCCGACCTCCTGATCGGCGTTCTGCGCCCCGCCGCCAATGGCCATCCGGGCGCCGCCGCGGCCCTCGTGCGCGAGGCGCTCGCCGGCTTCCCGGAACATCCCCGCGCCGTCCTGGTGCTCGATGACGCCGATGGAAAAACCCTCAGCGAAGACGAGCCTTGGCTTTCGGTGCTGCCCTACAAGCTCTGCGATCCGGACTCCCCGGCCGACCCGCTGCAGAGCGTATTCGGCGCCTACCAGACCATCCTCGGCATCAGCCGCAAAATCGGCGTGCGCGCCTGCACCGTCATCGCCTCCGAACTGGCCACCGTCACCCCCCTTTGGATCGACCGCCTGTCCCGTCCGGCGTTGGAGATGGATTTCGACCTGGTGGCCCCCCGCTACGCCCGCCACAAGTGGGAGGGCCTCATCAACCGCAGCGTCCTCTCGCCCCTCAGCCGTTCGCTCTACGGCCGCCGCATCCAGAATCCGCTCGGCCCCGATCTCGGACTCTCCGGCAAGCTGATGCAGTCCATCCTCGAAGAGCAGGCCGGCGCGCGCAACTCCAGCTCCGGATATCCCGTGGCAGCGGCGGTCTCCGCCGCGGTCCGTGGGAATTGCCAGGTCTGCGAGGCCCAGTTGGGCGAGCGCCTGCAGCCGACCGTCGATTGGATGAACGTCAGCTCGTTGATCGCCCAGCTCCTCAAGCCGGCCTTCCTCGACATGGAGCGCAACGCCGCCCTCTGGCAGCGCGTGCGCGGCTCGCAAATGGTGCCGGCCTTCGGCACGCCAGAGCCGGCGCCCGCCGAAAGCGGTCCCGTCGATTCCGGCCGTCTCATCGATTCGTTTCAGTTGGGAGTCAAAAACCTCCAGGACGTGTGGGGCCTGGTGGTGCCTCCCTCGGCCCTGCTCGAGATCCGCAAACTCTCCCGCCTGCCGGCCGCCCAGTTCCGCATGGCCGACCCGGTGTGGGTCTCGATTGTCTACGATTTCGCCCTGGCGCATCGCGTACGAACCATCAACCGCGATCACTTGCTGCGGTCCTTCACCCCGCTCTACCTGGGCTGGATCGCATCCTACGCGCTGGAAATGGAAACCGCCGGCCCGCTCGAAGTGGAGGCGCGCCTCGAGCGCCTCGCGCGGGCCTACGAAGCGGGCAAACCTTACCTGGTTTCCCGCTGGAGATGGCCGGACCGCTTCAATCCCTGAGGCTCCGGCATGCAAGGAGGAAGTTATGTGGGAACAGGTACAACAGGCGCTCAGCCATTCGACAACCCGGGTTCTAAGCCAGGTGGCCAGCTTATTGCCCGGCATCGTGGCGCTCTTGCTCGCGCTCCTCATCTCAATCGCGGTGGCCCTTCTGGTTTCGGGCATCGTGCGCCGCCTGCTCACCGGCATCCAGTTCGATGAGCGCGTGGCGCGCTGGGGCTTCCCCTCGCTGGCCGAATGGTCGCCCGGCAAAAGTCCCACCCTGCTGGCGGCCCGCGTGGCCGGCTGGACCGTCATCTTCATCGGCTTCGCCATCGGCGTTTCGGCCTTGGATCTCGCCCTGACTTCGGCCCTGGTCTTGCGCTTCTTCGAATACCTGCCGCACGTCCTGGCCGCCATCGTCGTCTTGCTGCTCGGCAACGGCGTGGCCCGCTACATGGCCCGCAGCGTCTTGATCGACGCCGTCAACATGAACCTGCAGTACGCCCGCCTTCTCAGCACCGGCGTACGCTGGATGGTGATGGTGGTAGCCATCACCATGGCGCTCGATCATCTCGCCATCGGCGGCGGCATCATCCGCCTGGCCTTCGGCATCCTGTTCGGAGGCATCGTCCTGGCCCTGGCCTTGGCCGTCGGCCTGGGATCGAAGGAGTTGGTGAGCCGCTCCCTCGAACGCGAAGCCCACCGCGCCTCCGAAGAATCCGAAGAGCCCGTCCGCCACCTGTAGCCGGCGCCGCACCGCCACCGCAACCCCGCCGCCCCACGGCGATCCGCCGCTGCATAGCAATCGCGTCGCTCCACCGCAACCCCGCCGCTCCACCGCGCAACCCTGCCGCTCTACCGCAATCCTGCCGCTCCACCGCAACCCCGCCGCTCCACCGCAACCCCGCCGCTCCACCGCAATCCCGCCGCTCCGCCGCAACCCCGCCGCTCCACCGCAACCCCGCCGCTCCCACCGCAATCCCGCCGCCCCGCCGCTCCACCGTAATCCCACCGCTTCGCCGCAACCCCACCGCTCCACCGCAACCCCGCCGCTCCACCGCAATCCCGCCGCTCTGCCGCAACCCCGCCGCTCCCACCGCAATCCTGCCGCTCCACCGCAATCCCGCCGCTCTGCCGCAACCCCGCCGCTCCCACCGCAATCCTGCCGCCCCGCCGCAATCCTGCCGCGCCGCCCCAATCCCGCCGCCCCGCCGCAATCCTGCCGCTCCACCACGATCCTGCCGCTCCACCACGATCCTGCCGCTCCGCCGCAATCCCGCCGCTCTACCGCATCCCGCCGCTTCACCGCAATCGCGCCGCCCCACCGCAATCCCACCGCCCCACCCGCAACCGCCGCCCCACCCGCAATCCCGCCGCTCTACCGCAATCGCGTCGCTCCGCCGCAACCCCGCCGCCCCACCGTAACCCCGCCGGCCCGCCGCAACCCCGCCGGCCCTGGGACCGTGAAACCAGGCGTCGAACCAGTGCAAATACAGGTTGGCCGACAGGGGCGATGCCTGTTCTCGGCCGGCGGCATCTCGATCAATTCCCCCCTCCAGCAACTCCTGGCCCCCGGCTGTTCCCCCATCCGTTCGAACTCCTCAAACGTGAACCGCGGCGTGTCGGTCCCAAAACCCATGGCGATCATCAAACGCGCGGCAGCGCTTTCCTGCTTTAAGCTGAAAACGGACGCATATGCCAATCGATCTCAACTGCGACATGGGGGAACTGGAAGACGCCGCGCATGAGGCGGCGCTGATGGAGCACATCACTTCGGCCAATATCGCCTGCGGCGGGCACGCCGGCGATGAGGCCATCATGGAGCGAACCGCCCGGTTGGCCATGGCGCGCGGGGTACACATTGGCGCCCACCCGGGATACCCCGACCGCGCCAACTTCGGACGCCTGGAAATGCCGCTCTCCGCCGAGGAGATCGCCGAAACCGTCTACCAGCAGATCGCCCGTCTGGAAGCCGTGGTCACGTGCCTCGGCGGGCGCATCCTCCACGTGAAGCCGCACGGCGCGCTGTACAACGTGGCGGTGAAAAATGCCGCCGTGGCCCGCGCCATCGGCGAGGGTGTGGCGCGCTGGAACCCGGCGGTTCCCGTGTTCGGGTTGGCCGGCTCGCCCATGCTGGATGTCTGGAGGCAAATGGGCCTGCCGGTGGCGGGCGAAGGGTTCGCCGACCGCCGCTACGAACCCGATGGCACCCTGCGCTCGCGCAAACTGCCCGGCGCGCTTATCACCGATCCCCAGGAGGCCGCCCAACAGGCCCTGCGCCTGGCGGATTCGGGCACCGTCGAGACCATCTGCGTGCACGGCGATACCCCCGGCGCCGTCGCCATCCTCACCGCATGCAGTTCGCTACTATACAGAGGATGAGATTGCTCCTGGTTCTGGCTGCCGCGGCGCCGCTGTTTGGCCAGTGCACGTACACCGTCACCCCCACCCAGTTCAATATTGCCGCCGGCTCGGGGACGGGGACGGTCACAGGATCGAGCATCTCCGTAACCGCAGGCACCGGCTGTACCTGGGGCGCCACCACCAATACGAGCTGGCTGCACATCGATTCCGGCCAGACCGGCTCGGGGCCCGGCACGGTGACCTGGCATGCCGACGCCAACACGGTGACTGCCGCGCGCAGCGGCACCCTATCCGTGGCGGGTCAGACCGTCAGCGTCACCCAGGCCGCCCAAGCCTGCACCTACACCCTTACCCCGCCAACCATCGACTTTCCGGTCACCGGCGGCTCGGGGAGCTTCCAGGTGCAAACCAGTTGCACCTGGTCGGCCGATCCGACCCAGGGCTGGATCCATCTGCCCGCCAACGGCAACGCCAGCGTCACCGGCAACGGAACCGTGAACTACACTGTGGATGCCAATGGCTGCGCCACCAGCCGCAGCGGCGCCATTACCATCGCCACGGCGGAGCAACTGGCCCTCACCCAGGATGGTTCGCCGGCCAATTTCGCGTTCAGCCCTACCTCGGAATCCTACCCCGCCACGCTCACCAACGATCGCATCGCGATCAGCACCGGGGCTGGGTGCAACTGGAGCGCCTTCAGCGACGTGAGCTGGCTCTCCATCACCTCCGGCCAGTCGGGATCGGGCAACGGCGCCATCATTATCCAGGTGCGGGCCAACACCAGTGTGGCGCGCACCGGCAACCTGCATATCAATGACGGCGCTACAGTTACCTTGCTGCCGGTAACCCAGGCTACCCCCGCGCCCCCGCCCATGCAGCTCAATACGGTGGCCAATGGCGCCGACTATGCCACCAACGCCGTTTCCCCGGGGGAGATCGTCGGGCTGTTCGGCTCGAACCTGGGTCCGGCCAGCCCCGCCGGATTGCAGGTTTCGTCCGGCGGCGCCTCGATTGCCACCACGCTGTCGGGGGTGCAGGTGATGTTCGACAACGTGGCCGCAGCCCTCACTTATGTCTCTGCCAGCCAGGTGAACGCTGTGGTGCCGTACGAGGTGGCCAATAACAGCAATGGCCAGACCGTTGTGCAGGTGATCTACCAGGGGGCGGCATCCAATACCGTCACCATGCCGGTGGTGGCGTCCACTCCGGCCATCTTCACCCTGGGATCCACCGGCCAGGGGGCGGGCGCCATTCTGAACCAGGACCTGACCGTGAACGGCCCCAACAATCGTGCCGCGCCCGGCTCGGTGGTGGTGATCTACTGCACCGGCGGAGGCGTCACCAACCCGCCCAGCGTGGATGCCTCCATCACCAGCGCCGCGGTTCTCCCCTACCTGACGTTGCCGGTGTCGGTGACCATCGGAGGCCAGAACGCCCCTGTCCAATACGCCGGCGGCACGCCGGGTACGGTGGCCGGGCTCACGCAGATCAACGCCCTGGTGCCGGCGGGAGTGACCCCCGGAACCAGCGTGGCGGTGTCCGTGACCATCGGAAACGTGACCAGCCCGGCGGGTGTAACGTTAGCCGTTCAGTAACCACTATAACTTGGGTACCGTTGCGCCCTTTCGGTGCTGCCTCCATAATGGAAACATCGACGGCTTTTGATAAATCGGGGAAAGCACCCATGGTGTGCTCAGGCTGTAACGCTGTCAATCCGGATGACTTGAAGTTTTGCGGGCAATGCGGGCGATCCCTGGCCGCCGACAATGCCGCTACGCTCTTCCTGGATACCAGCGCGGCCACAGTCGCACCAACCCCCCGCCCGCAGACCGGCGCCGGCGCCATGACTACCATGGGGGCCGGCGGGACCACCTGGAATTCCGGCGCGCAGGCCTTCCATCTGGCCACGGAGACCGTTTTCGCCAACCGCTACCGGATCGAGTGCCTGCTGGGCGAGGGCGGCATGGGCGCGGTCTACAAAGCCCTGGACCTGGAACTGGACCGCACCGTGGCCCTCAAGCTGGTGCGCCCCGATCTGGCCAGCCCGCAGGCCATGCAGCGCTTCAAACAGGAACTGCTGCTCTCCAGCCGCATCTCCCACAAGAACATCCTGCGCATTCACGACCTGAGCGATTTCGGCGGCGTCAAGTACATCACCATGGCCTTCGTGGAAGGCCAGGACCTGGCGGACCTGATCGACCGCGAAGGCCGCCTGCCGCTCCCCCGCGCGCTGAAGTTTGCCCGCCAGTTGTGCGCCGCGCTGGAGGCCGCCCACGGCGAGGATGTGGTGCACCGCGACCTGAAGCCGCAGAACATCCTGGTGGATCACGCAGACAACCTGTTCGTCCTGGATTTCGGGCTGGCCAAATCGCTCGAAGCCGAAGTCACCAAGATGACCCGCACCGGCCAGATCATGGGCACCCCACGCTACATGTCGCCGGAGCAGGTGGAAGCCAAAGAGGTGGACCACCGGTCGGATCTTTATTCGCTGGGCCTGATCCTGTACGAAATCTTCACCGGGCAGGTGCCCTTCCGCGGCGAATCGGCCATGCAGTTGATGTACCAGCGCATGACCGAACATCCGGCGGACCCGCGCACCGGGTGCCCCGACCTGCCCGAATACATCGCCGGCATTATTCTGAAGTGCCTGGAAAAGGACCCCGACCGGCGCTACCAGAACGCGCGCGAGATTCTGCAGGATCTGGAACTGGAGCGCTGCCCGCCCAGCGAACCGGGGGCGGGCGCTGCGGACCGCGTGGTTTCGTCAACCTCCACGGGCGCCAAAGCCGCCACCCGCAAAGTTCCTGCCACCGGGGCTGGCGGGCGGCGCGACGCCACCATCAGCATTCAGATTCCCAAGCCTTCCCGCCGGACGGGGCTGATCGCGGGGATTGTCGTGTTCGTGGCTGCGGCGCTGGCGCTGATTCCCCAAACGCGCAAAGCCATCCTGGCCTACATGCCGGGCGCGCACGCCGGCCCCGAGCACTATGTGGCCGTTTTGCCGCTCAATGTGATGGGGGACCCGGGCGCCCTCAAGTACCTTGCCGATGGCGTGGCGGAGTCGCTGGACGCCAAGTTGGGCGGCCTCGAGAACGTGTTCGTGGCGGATAGCGGAAGAGTCAATGCGGCGCTCAAACAAGGCACCGACGAGAAAATCGCCAAGTCGCTGGGCGTGACCATCCTGATTAAGGGGACCATCCAGCAGGGGGCCGGCGACCACATTTCCATTGACCTGAGCATGAACGACGTCCAGAAACATCGCACCGTGATGAAGGCCACCGAGTTCGCCGGGGTGCGGCAGGATCTCCTGACCCTGGAGGACAACGCCTTCAAATCGGTGGCCGACGCTCTGGTCATCCGGGAAACCAATGCCGAACGTGCGCGCACCAGCGCCCGGCCCACCCAGGACATCGCCGCCTACGACCTTTACCTGAAGGCGCGCAACCTGCTGCACCAGAACGACGCCAACGCCGAAAAGACCCTGGCTCTGTTCGACCAGGCCGAGAAGCGCGACCCCACCTTCGCCCTGGCCTACGCTGGTACCGCCGATGCCGACCTGATTATGGCCACCACCACCAAAGATGGCGTGTGGGCGGAACGCGCGCGCGGCGCGGCGCAGCAGGCCGAGCGCCTCAACGACAAGCTTCCCGAGGTCCACATGTCCTTGGGCGCGGTGTACACGCGCACCGGCAGGTACCCCGAAGCGATTGCCGAACTGCGCGAAGCGCTCAAGCTGGCGCCCAATTCCGATGAGGCCCACCGGCGCCTGGGAAGAGCTTATGAGGCAGCCGGCCAGACCGCTGAGGCCATCAAGGCCTACCAGCAAGCCATCGAAATCAACCAATACCTGTGGTGGAACTTCAACTCCCTGGCGGTGGCTTATTTCAACTCGGGCGACAACCAGCGGGCCCTCGAAAACTTCCAGCAGGTCACTCGCTTGCAGCCCGAATCGGCCACTGGCTGGGCGAACCTCGGCGCGGCTTATTACCGCCTGGGCAATTGGACCGAGTGCACCAGGGCGATTCAAGAGGCCATTCGCCTGCAGCCCAAGGCTTATTACTTTTCGCAACTCGGGGTGGCCAATTTCTACCTGGAGCACTACGACAAGGCCATTGACCTTTTCGGAAAGGCCAGCCAACTGGAGCCCAAAGACCCCTCCTACCAGGCTTACCTGGGCGACGCTTACCGGTGGGCCGGCCAGAAGGACAAGGCCTCCGCCGCGTACGATCAGGCCATCACTCTGGCCTATAAGAACCTGGACACCAACCCCAACGACACCGACGCCCTGGGTTACCTGGCGGGTGCCTACGCCAAGAAGGGCGACGACGCCGATGCCCGCAGCAAAATTCAGCAGGCGCTCCAACTGAAGCCCAACGATCCCGGCCTGCTGGATTTGCAGGCACAGGTTCACGCCATTGCCGGCCGTACCCCGGAAGCGCTGGCCAGCCTGAAACAGGCCCTGCAGAACGGCTACTCGTGGAAGGAAGTCGAGAGCGACCCCGAGTTCAAGACCCTCCGGCAGAACCCGCAATTCCAGCAACTTGAGAGCGTTACGCCGGCCGCCAACAAGAAATAAGTTCAGAACGGTTCAGTACTTCAGGGGCATCTTTGAGCCGGTACCGGCAGACCGAAAGCCACGCCTTTCCATGTTGACTGCGCGGAAGGTGTTGCCGGATGATGGAGGGACAGGATTCATGTGTCTCGGGGAATACCTAATGTTCCGGTCCCGTTAAGGCAGTGGTTAGCTGTGTGCGCTTTGCTCGCCGGTCTAACCGCGGCTGGCCGCGCCAGCACCATCGATCCGCAAATGGGCGTGGAGTCGGCCGGCGATCCGCTGGCATTCAACGGCGGTGTTGCATTCCAACCCGATGCCTCCGGCGGCGGCGTTTTCCAGTATTACAACAACACCGGCATGACAATTATCAGCCTGACCTTTACCGCCGCGATTACACCCAACCTTACCCCCAGCGAGCTTCCGACGTTTTCGTGCAATACCGCTTCGGATCCCACGGTGCCCAATCCGTACTTTCTGTTCTGCTCCACCCAGTATTTTGCCAATAACGGCGATCTGGAGTTCACGTTCTCCGGCACCAACCCTGGGACGGGCGGGCTGGACGAAGGCATTCCGCCAGTGCTCTCCACCTGCGTTTACGACAACATGAACACTCCCCCTTCCCCCAGTTGCACCACGGGCACCTTTGCGATTTCGCTGAACTTCAATTACTCGCTGACCGTGGACGGTGGAGGTTGGGATAGCGGGGGCCTCACCGACCCGGTCTTCACGGCGACGGATGTGATTACGGCCGCTCCCGAGCCGGCTTCGGTGCTATTTGTAGGATTGGCGCTGATTGCCGGTGTGTTTGTGGCGGGGCTGCGCAGCCTGTCCGGCCAGACACCGAAAGCCGCCAAAATGGCGGGCGAAACCGCACCATAGCCGGGCGGTGTAACGCTCCGAACAGCCGGCCAAGCCTGTAAAATCTTCTTGGCACACCACTTGCTCGCTTAATATGCAGAAGAATATGCCTCGGACCATGTTGCCCGGTAAGCCGTATCCGCAGGGCGCCACCTGGGATGGAACCGGCGTCAATTTCTCGCTCTATTCCGAAAAGGCGACCGCTGTAGAACTGTGCCTGTTTGAAGCAGCGGACTCTCCGGACTTCGAAACCATCGCCCTCCGCGAATCCACCGGCTACGTCTGGCACGGCTATCTGCCCGGCGTGCGGCTGGGGCAATTGTACGGCTACCGGGTTCATGGGCCCTACGAACCCGAGCACGGCGACCGCTTCAATCCCGCCAAGCTGTTGATCGATCCGTACGCCAAAGCCGTTTCGGGACCGCTGAACTGGGATGCCCCGGTCTTCGGGTATAAGATCGGCGACCCGGGCGAAGACCTCTCCTGCGACACCTCCGACGACGCCTGGGGCGTTCCCAAGTGCGTGGTCACCACCTCGCACTTCGACTGGGAAAACGACCGCCCGCCGCTGACCCCGCTGCACGATTCCATCCTCTACGAGCTGCACGTGAAGGGCTTCACCGCGACCCATCCCGAAATTCCCGAGGATCTGCGCGGCACCTATGCGGGGCTGGCGCACCCGGTGGCCATCGAGTATCTGCGCAAACTGGGCATTACCGCGGTGGAGCTGATGCCGGTCCACGATTTCGTGGACGACAAGCACCTGCTGGAGCGCGGGCTGCGCAATTACTGGGGCTACAACTCGATCAACTTCTTCGCTCCGGAGGCCCGCTACAGCGCCTCCGGCAACCGCGGCGAGCAGATCGGCGAATTCAAGGCCATGGTGAAGGCGCTGCATCGCGCCGGGATCGAAGTGATTCTGGACGTGGTTTACAACCACACCGCCGAGGGCAACCAGCTGGGGCCGACGCTCAGCTTCCGCGGCATCGACAACGCCACTTATTACCGGCTGGTGGCCGACCAGCCGCGCTATTACATGGACTTCACCGGCACCGGCAACACGCTGAACGTGCGCCATCCGCAAGTGCTGAAGCTGATTATGGACAGCCTGCGCTACTGGGTGGAGGAGATGCACGTGGACGGCTTCCGCTTCGATCTGGCCGCCGCGCTGGCGCGCGAGCTGCACGAGGTGGACCGCCTCTCAGCCTTCTTCGACATCATCAACCAGGACCCGGTGATTTCGCAGGTGAAGCTGATCGCGGAGCCCTGGGACGTGGGCGAGGGCGGCTACCAGGTGGGCAAGTTCCCGCCCTTGTGGGCGGAGTGGAACGGGCGGTATCGCGACGTGGTGCGGCGCTACTGGAAGGGCGACGACGGGCAACTGGCGGAGCTGGGCTACCGGCTCACCGGTTCGAGCGACCTCTACCAGCGCGATGGCCGCCATCCCACCGCCAGCATCAATTTCGTCACCGCCCACGACGGCTTCACCCTGCACGACCTGGTGAGCTACGACCACAAGCACAACGAGGCCAACGGCGAAGAAAACCGCGATGGGACGAACGACAACTACTCCTCCAACTACGGCGCGGAGGGCGATACCGATGACCCGGAAATCCTGGCCGTGCGCCAGCGCCAGAAGCGCAATTTGCTGGCTGACGCTGCTGCTGTCGCAGGGCGTGCCCATGATCTGCGGGGGCGACGAGATGGGCCGCACCCAGCGCGGCAACAACAACGCCTACGCCCAGGACAACCCCATCAGTTGGTTCGACTGGAACCTGGACGAACCGCGCCGCAACGCTGGTGGAATTCACCAGGCGGCTGGTGCGATGTGCGCCGCCAGCATCCCAACCTGCACCGCCGCAAGTTCTTCCAGGACCGCCGCATCGACCCCGGCACTTCCGCACCGCCAAGTGAATGGCCACCAGGAGCAGGACATCACCTGGCTGCGGCCGGACGGGCAGGAGATGACCCCGGAGGAATGGCAGCCGGGATGGATTCGCTGCATCGGCCTGCGGCTGAACGGGCGCACGCTGGACGACGTGAACGGCGTGGGCGAGCCGATCCGCGACGAGACTTTTCTGATCCTGCTGAATCCGCACCACGAACCGATCCGGTTCTTCATGCCGCCCGGCGAGGGAACCGCCTGGGAACTGATGCTCGATTCGGCCGCGCCCGAGCGCGAGGACAAGCCCCTGATCGCCGCCGGGGAGGCCTTCGAGCTGATCTCGCGCTCCACGGCGCTGCTGCGCGAAATGCGGGACTGAGGCCATGCCCCTGCCGCTCGCCCGGACCCCGCGGCTGGTCCTGCAGCCGTTCGCTCCCGAGGATCTGGAGGCGCTCCTTGCGCTCTGGACGGACCCCGACGTCCGCCGCTCCCTCTGGGATGACCAAATCGTATCGCGGAGCCGGGCAGCCGAGGCGCTCGCGGCGCCCTCGCCAGCGCCCGGCGGCACGGCATCGGCTATTGGACGCTGCGCCAGCCGTGGCGACCCTGGCCATCGGCGTCGGCGCCAACACCGCCATCTTCAGCATCATCGACACGATCCTGCTGCGGCCGCTGCCTTTCCGCAATCCGGACCGGTTGGTGCGGCTGTTCGAAACCGAGTCGGCGCCGGGATCGTATCCCTTTGCCGGGCCGGACCTGGGCGACTGGCGCGCGCAAAACCACACCTTCCAGGATATGGCCATGTTCGGCTGGGTGCAGAGCCTGAACGCCAGCCAGGAGGGCCGAGCGGACAGCGTCGCCGGGGTCATCACGGAGGTCAATTTCTTCGATGTGCTGGGGGTGCGCCCGCTGCTCGGCCGGACCTGGGCGCCCGGCGAGGGGCAGCCCGGCAAGGACCGCGTGGCGGTGCTCAGCTACGCCTTCTGGCAGAGCCGCTTCGCCGGCGATCCGGGCGTGGTGGGCCGCGAGATCGAACTGGACGCCCGCAAATACACCATCGTGGGGGTGATGCCGGCCAGTTTCCGCTTCCCGGTGGCGCGAGTCCAATTGTGGATGCCCAGGGAGATGGTGAAGATGAGTCAATACCCGCGCGGCTCGCACTGGGCCAACGCCATCGGCAGGATGAAACCCGGGGTGACGGTGAAGCAGGCGCAGGCCGACCTGACGGTGATCGCGGCCGGGCTGGAGAAGGCCTACCCGGATTCCAATTACAAGATCGGGGCGAAGATCGTATGGCTGCGCGACAACCTGGTGGGGGATGCGCGCGGCTCCCTGCTCATGATGCTTTGGGCGGTGGCGCTGGTGTTGCTGATCGCCTGCGCGAATGTGGCCAACCTGCTGCTTTCGCGGGCTGTGGCGCGGCAAAAAGAGATGGCCGTGCGCAGCGCGCTGGGAGCGGGCCGCGGCCGGTTGGTGCGGCAGTTGCTCACCGAAAGCGTCCTGCTGGGCGTTGCCGGCGGCGTGGCGGGCTTGGGATTGGGATGGGGCATCATCAGCCTGTTCTCGCATGCCAAGAGCTTCGCGCTGCCGCAATTCAACGCCATTGAGCTGAACGGATCGGTGCTGGCATTTACCTTCGGGCTGGCCTTGGCCACCGGGATCCTGTTCGGGCTGGTGCCGGCGGTACAGGTGTCGCGCACGGATCTGCACGACGAGCTGAAGGGCGGTGCGGGCAGCTCGGTAAGTCCTTCGAAGAGCCGGCGGCTGGCCAGCCAGGTTTTGGTGGTGGGCGAAATCGCGCTCTCCCTGCTCCTGCTGGCGGGCGCCGGCCTGCTGCTGACGGATTTTGTGCGGCTGCGGAACGTCGAAGTGGGCGTGCGGCCGGACGGCGTCTGGACCGGCGCCCTGCAACTTCCCGAAGCGCGTTACCAGAAAGCCCCGCAGCAGATGGAGTTTGCGCAAGCTCTGCTCGAAAAGGCCCGCCGCATTCCCGGCGTGGATGCCGCGGCCCTTACCGACCACCTGCCACTGGAGGGCGGCAGCAACGGGTACATCAGGGTGCGCGGCCAGCCTTCCACGCCGATGGGCGGGCCTCTGGTGGAGGTGCATTCGGTCTCGCCGGATTATTTCCGCGCCATGGGCGTGCCGATGATCGCCGGACGGGTGTTTTCCCCAGAGGACGTGCAGTTGCATGCCTCGCTCGACGCGCGCCGGCGCGAAGCCCGCGAGAAGAAAGAGAATCTGTCCGCCGGCGTGACCAACGCCATGATCTATCCGGCGGTAATCAACGAGACCATGGCGCGCCGCTTCTGGCCCAACCGGAGCGCGCTGGGGCAGTTGTTTTCCTGGGGCGGCGATGCCGGGCCGTGGCAGCAGGTGATCGGGGTAGTGGGCGACGTGAAAGAGTGGGGGCTGACGGAGAAGACTGTTCCGGAAGGATACTCGCCATTCGACAACAGCCGGGGGCTTTTCCTGGTGCTCCACACGCCCCTGCGTGCCTCCGGCCTGACCGCCGTGGCTCGCCGGGCGGTGGCGCAACTGGATGGCAGCCTGCCGCTTTACAATATCCGCACCATGTTCGAAGTGATTGGCGATGGCGCGCAGGGGTCGCAGTTCCTGAGCCTGTTGGTGGGTGCGTTTGCCGCCTTCGCGGCGCTGCTGGCGGCGGTGGGGATTTACGGCGTGCTGTCGTACGTGGTCACCCAGAGGACCCGCGAGATCGGCATCCGGATGTCGCTCGGCGCCAGCCGCGGGCGGGTGCTGGGCCAAGTGCTGGCCGAGGGCATGCGCCTGGCAATAGCCGGTTTCGCGATTGGGATTGCCGGTGCCGTGGCCGCCGGGCGCCTGATGGCGAGCCTGCTGCACGAGGTCAAGCCCAACGATCCGGCCGTGCTGGCCCTGACCACCGGGGTGCTGGCGGTAATCGCCCTGGCGGCCTGTTATCTACCGGCGCACAGAGCGGCGCGGCTGGACCCGCTGGCGGCGCTCCGGCACGAATGATCCGATAGTCTGCTGTCCCGCTTACCGTCGCGGTAGGGATGGCCGTTACCGGCCTCCCCCGCACAGACACGGCATCCGCAAAACCCCAGCAGCCGCCGGTTTCAGCCCATCGTTGGGCTTGGGAACGGCACCAACCCACGCGACGGACTTAGGTCAAGAGATGGGCGCGCCCTGCGACGAACAATTTCCGTCAATATGATAAACTCCCGCCAGCGAGGTAAACGGAATGCTTCGATCCTTCCTGCCTGTCCTGGCGTTCTTGCCCATCATCGGTGCGCAAACGCCATCCAAAGATCCGATCCCAATTGAAGTCACCGGAAAGATTTCTGCAATCGATACTCAAGTGTGGCACGGCTTCCGTGAAGGACCCGGTCTATTTATGACCGTGCAAAACGTCTCTGGCCGCGGCATCCAGGGTTACGTCTTTGAGACCACATTCACCGGCCCCGCCGGCGGTGAGCGTCTCGGCCCGCACAGGTCTCACAGTACCTACAGACAGCCGTCGCTCGGAGTAGCACTTGCGCCCGGAGCCAAACAAGACCTGCCCAAACCCTATCCGGTGCCAATGACGTCGTATGGCCTGCCGGTCAACTATTCCTTCAATGTCGATCTGGTGGTGTTTGAGGATGGCACAACCTGGGGGCCGGGCAAATCACCATCCGCAAAACAGCTACTATCGCGAATCCAGGGCGCGGCACCGAAGCTCCGCTGAATCGCCGAAGCCCCCAACGGATGCTGTCGAACCACCTCGGACCACCGCCGCGCCCTCGCTTCGCAATGGCCCACGGAATGGAACCCAGTACCAAGGACGCCAATTCGTCCGCCCGTAGGGGGCCGGCGCGGCCTGGCTGCAAGCGGGGTCCGTCCCCCGCACCGCCGTCGGGCTTTTGAGAGAATCGAGCAGACCTGGGACATCCGGACTGCGCGGCGGTTGTAAGGGCGCGACACGGTGCTCAGCGGAGGCAGATTGGCTCCGAATCCGAATGGTGAGCTTCGTGTTGCGGCCATCCGCCCGCGCGGTATACTCAACAAGACCTCAAACCAAAAGGGAAGGTTGGGGACCTGCCTGGAGGATGACATGTTCCGAACTCTTGCAGCCGCTGGCGTCGCGAGCCTCTCTCTGGCTCCGCTCATTTTCTGTCAAACGCCGGCGAAAATAGATTTCGCGCGCGATGTGCAGCCGATTTTCCGCCAAAACTGCGTCGGCTGCCACGGACCGGCCAAACAGAACAACGGCCTGAGGCTCGATCGCAGAAGCTCCGTCATGAAGCCGGCGTCACGGAGGGTGATGCCGGGAAGTATCGAGAACAGCTTTCTGTATTACCGCCTGACCGGCAACGAATTCGGGTTGCAGATGCCGCCCACCGGCCCGCTGAAGCCCGAACAGATCCACATCATCAAAGCCTGGATCGAGCAGGGAGCGGAATGGCCCGACGCGCTGGCGAATGAGATCGAACTTCCGCCGTTGGACAATAAGGCGGTCGCGCTCGTGACCACCCTGCGCACCGGCCCGCAGGCGTTCCTCAACGCCGTAACCGCCGAGCCGAAGCTCCTGAATGCCCACGGCCCCGAGGGTTCGACACCCTTTATGTACGCCGTTCTCTACACCGGCGCGCCCACGCTCGAACGCCTTCTCAAACTCGGCGCCAACCCCAATAAGCGCAATGACGACGGAGCTACCGCGCTGATGTGGGCCGCGCTCGACCTGGAGAAAACCAAAGTTCTGCTGGCGCATGGTGCGGACGTGAATGCCAAGTCGGAAGATTCGCGGACCCCGCTGATGGTCGCGGCCAGCCGCCCCGGCAATTCCGCGGCCGTGAAGCTGCTCCTGGAGCATGGCGCGAATCCCAATCCGACTTCGAATCCCGGCGCGGAATCCTCGCCGCTGCTGGAAGCGTCGCTCGCCGGCGACCCTGAGAGCATCGCCGCCCTCCTCGAAAACGGCGCCGAGCCCAAAGAGGCCGGCATGGCATTCGCCAACGCCGCCGGGGCCAATTGCATGAAGTGCATCGACCTGCTGCTGGCTCGCAAATGGGAAGCCCTGCAGTACACCATCGGGCTGCAAAATGTCATCGTTCTGCGGAACCCCGTTTTCACCAAACTGATGCTCGACCGTGGCGCCGATGTCAACGCCGCCGATCCGACCGGGCGGACGGCGCTCATGTACGCCGCCGTGTCGGACCTGCTGCCGGTCGAGCAGATCCGGATGCTGATCGAGAGGAAAGTCGATTTGAATGCCAAGAGCGCGCACAAACGGTCGGGAGATTCGGGCCTGACCGCGCTGGACATCGCGAAGCTCCACGGCCATACGGCTGTAGTCGACGTGCTGGAGAAAGCCGGCGCAACCAGCGCCGCTGCGGCGCCATCCGAACCAGCGCCATCCGAACCAGCGCCGGTTCGCCAGGGCAATACGATTGAAGCCGCGATACCGGCTAGCCTGGCGCTGGTGCAGCGCACGGATGCCAGTTTCATGCCCAAAACAGGCTGCTTTTCGTGCCACAATGACAGCCTTGCCGCGATGACAGTCGCCACCGCGCGGAAGGCCGGATTTCACGTAGATGAGAAGACCGCGGCACAGCAGTTGGGCGCGAACGCCGGCTCGCTCAGCGGCGCCCGCGATTTGCTGCACCAGGGCACGTTTGCCGTAGGACTCAATGAGAATCCCGTGATTCTTTCGTATGCTCTCATTGGCCTCGACGCGGAAGGCTACCAACCCGACCTCACCACCGACGCCGCCGCGATGTTTATTCAGACGCACCAGATGGCGGACGGGCACTGGGCCGCCGGTCCGGAATCCCGCCCGCCGCTCTGCGCCGACGATCTTGACCAGACCGTACTTTCCCTGCGCGCCTTGCAGCTCTACGCACCCCCTGTCGATAAGGCCGCCTTCGCCAAATCGATACATCTGGCCGCCACATGGATCGGTGAGTACCGCCCGCAAACCAATTACGATCTGGCGTGGCGGCTCGAAGGCCTGGCGTCGGGCGGCAAAGGCGCAGATGCTGTCCTCAAGGCCCGGAGCGATCTGCTGGCGTTGCAGCGTGCCGACGGCGGATGGTCCGACCTGTCCTCCATGGAAAGTAGCGCATACACCACCGGCCTCGCCCTGATTGCGCTCCATAATTCGGGGCTTGCCGCTTCCGACCCGGCTTATCGGCGCGGCGTCAAATATCTCTTGAGCACACAGCTCGAAGACGGATCGTG
The DNA here is from genome assembly GCA_963803725.1 of Bryobacterales bacterium. GTDB lineage: Bacteria > Acidobacteriota > Terriglobia > Bryobacterales > Bryobacteraceae > JOPF133. The sequence continues at coordinate 200,463 of CAWDOH010000017.1, forward strand.
GCACGTCCGCACGCGCGCCGCCGGGTTCCAGCCATATTTCGATAACGGCTTCCCACACGGCGTCGATCAGTGGATCTCCGCCGCGGGGACCAGCCTCGCGACCATGGCGCTGACCTACGCAGCGCCGCCTCCGTCCAGCCGTACCGTCGCCGGTGGCGCGCCCGCGGAACGGCGGCCTTGATGTGGGGCGGCCAATCGTGGCTTGCAGACCGGCTCTCAACCGGCCGCCGGGCGCATCGCCGGAGACTCGGAGAAGGGCCGCTAAAACGCGCCTCGGAACTTGTAACGACGGGGGAACCCGAGACCAGATCGCGTGCGGGCGAGGCCGTTTTGGCTACGGCCTTACATTAACCTAAATCCGGCAGTTAGCCAGCCGCCCCGCCTCCCAGGGCCATTGGGGCCACCAATTTCCAACTGCGGCGCAGATCACCTTCCGGGTGACAAGCGGTTAATCGGCAACTGGTTGCCCCCACGGCTGCCGCCCGGTCCGCGGGGCTGCAACCGCCGGATTGAGGATTAACGCCACACCACCCCGCAGAGGCCTCCCGGCGGCGGGTCCGCGGCTTTGCCGGGCGCCAGTCCCCACCCCGCCTGCGGCCGGTGTACATTGTCTACGTGTCCCCTAACCTCAAGGCGGTGATCGTCGACGATGAGGAACTGGCGCGGCGTATTCCTGCGCGAGCTGCTGGCGGCGCACGCCGGAAATCGAAATCGTGGCGGAATGCGCCAATGGTTTCGAGGCGGTGAAGGCGTCTGGCGGAGACTCCCGCCCGACCTGCTGTTTCTGGATGTCCAGATGCCCAAGCTGGACGGCTTCGAGGTGCTGGAGCTGATCGACCCGGGGCCGGCGGTGATCTTCGTGACCGCCTACGACCAGTACGCCATGCGGGCCTTCGACGCCCATGCGGTGGATTACCTGCTCAAGCCGTTTCCGGCGGAGCGCTTCGAGCGGGCGCTGGAGCGGGCGCAAGGCGCGGCTGGGTGAGCGCACCCTGCCGGTCGAGCTGGCGGCGGCGCGTCCCGCAGCGGAGCGGCCACAGCGCCTCGTGGTCCGCGATGGCGCCCGCGTCCACGTGATTCCGCTCGACAAACTGGATTACGCCGAGGCGCAGGACGATTACGTGGCGCTGCACGCGGCCGGCAAGAGCTATCTGAAGCAGCAGACCATCGTCGAACCTGGAGACCGCGCTGGACCCGGCGCGCTTCGTGCGCATTCACCGCTCGGCCCTGGTCAACCTGGAGCGGGTGGCGCGCATCGAGCCATACGGGAAGGAGAGCCGCCTGGCGATTCTGCCGATGGCACGCGGCTGCCGGTGAGCCGGACGGGTTACGCGCGGCTGCTGGAAGCGATGGGGGATTCGCAGGGCAAGCGCAGCGAGACGCGGTAACGGTCGCCGGACGGGCCGGCTTCCATTTCCGCTTCCTCGCCGTAGCGCACGCTGAGGCGGCGGCGGACGTTGCGCAGGCCCAGACCCAGGCTGCGGCCGGTTTCCGATTCGGGGTCGAAAGCATTCTCCAGCAGAATGGCCACGCCGTCTCCGCGGCGGCGCGCCTCCAGGCGGATGGCGCCGCCTTCCACCAGCCCGGCCACTCCGTGCTTGACGGCATTTTCCACCAGCGGCTGCAGCAGCAGGGCGGGCACGCCGCAATCCTCGCAGCCCGGTTCGATGCGCTCCTCCACCGTCAGCCGGCTGCCGAACCGCACCTGCTCCACCTCCAGGTAGTTGCGCGCCAGGGCCAGCTCTTCTTTGAGCGGGATGGTCTCGCATTCGCCCAGACGCAGGCTGTTGCGCAGGAAATCGGCCAGGCGAATGCACATTTCGCGGGCACGCGGGCCGTCCATGGTGGCCAGCGCGGCGATGGAGTGCAGGCAGTTGAACAGGAAGTGCGGGTTGATCTGGATGCGCAGGGCCTGCAATTCGGCTTCGCGGGCCAGAGTGCGGGCTTCGGCGGCGCGCTGCTCGGCTTCGCGCGATTCGCGGGCGGCCAGGGCGGCGTAGTGCAGCCCGGCCGAAAACAGGTACAGCAGGGTCCCCATGGCGAACAGCAACGGCAGGCGCAGGCGCACCGCCGGGTGCAGAAAGTATTCCGCCAGCGCCGCCGCGCCCATCAGGATGAGGCCGGCCACCACGGCCGCGCCCATCCAGGTAGCGGCCAGACCCTCGCGGTTGGGCGAATCGAGCGGCCAGGCGCGGCAGATGGGCCACGGCGAAAGGCATACGAAGGCATACAGTACGCATACCGGCGCCAGCACGCTGGCAAAACCGGCCCACACCGCGCCAGGCGTTTCGGGGGCCAGCCAGGCCAGCAGAGCCACAATCGGTCCCCACGCCAGCAGGTAGGCGATGAGCCGCCGCGAGGATGCCAGGAGCGGATGCATGACGCCTCAGTTTTTCACGTCGATGCCGCCGAAGATGGCGGACCCGCGCAGGAACAGGCGCTTGGCCGCGGGCACTCCGGGGTCGGGATGGACGGTGCGGTCGTCGCAGCCGCCGAAGACGGCGGTCATTTCGAGGACCACGTCCCAATTCTCGGGCACGCGGATGTCGCAGCCGCCGAAAATCGCGTTGACTACCAGGATGGCCGAATCGCCGGTCATGCCGGCCTTGCGCAGGTCGATATCGAAGCCGCCGAAGATGCAGGAGACTTCACCGCCGCGGAAATCCGGGGTGACGATGCGTCGGCGCCCGCCGCTGAAGACGGCGCTCTCGTTGAGCGTGCCGGGTGCGGCGCCAGGGACCGCGCCGATCCGGCCGCCGCCCCAGTTGATGGCCGGCATCCACAGGCGCTGGAAGAGCAGCACGGCGCCGAGGCCGATCAGAATTAGCGGCCACAATTCGCCCACGGGAATGTGCCAGAAGCCCAGGGTGGGCGCCAGGAAGATGGCTCCCACAACGATGAGGATGGCGCCGCCGGTGCGTCCGGCGTTGTCGGTGGCGTCCACGGCTTTGACCATGCCGAGGGCAATCAGCACCACGGGCCAATAATCCAGCACCTCGCGAAAGGTCAGGATGTGCAGGTTGTTGAGGAAGAAGACCGCGCCCACGGCGATCAGGATCGCGGCCGGCAGCAGACCGGCGCGGTGCATGCCGTGGCGCTGGCGCCAATACTGCCGGTTCCAATCGTGGGGGTCGAAGCCGCGATTCGGGAAATTCGGTTCCATGGCTTCAGGCTACGCCCGGCTCTGCGCGGCCTCCCGCGCGATTCGGCGAACGCGGCGGGAATACCGGTGAATGGAGCTTTGGCCCCGGCCTGTGGCAAACTAGTGGCTTGTCCCAGGCAGGTGAGGGCCGTTTCAGAGCCGCGACCGTGAGAGAGCGCCCTGTGGCCCACGGCGGGCCACCAAAAGCGATGAAGACGCGAGTGGCCGACCTAATAGAATCAATGGTGCTTGCGGCGCGTCTTCAAAGGAGTGCCGTATGGCCCGCGGCGGGCCACTAAATGCGATGAAGACGCGAGTGGCCGACCTAATAGAATCAATGGCTTGCGGCGCGTCTTCAAAGGAGCGCTTATCCGGCGCCGTTTCGGAGCCGCGACCGTTGAGGGAGCGGTTGCCAACCCTTGGCTCGCCCACGACACTAGCCTCTGTTTCCTCATGAATCTGGCCCTCATCGGTTACGGCAACGTGGCGCGCGCGCTGGCGCGGCTGGTGGCCCGCACGCGCCGCGAATATCCGTTCACCATCACCGGCATCCACACCTTGCGGCACGGCACGGCGGTGGATGCGGACGGACTTCCAGCCGAACCGGTCTTTGGGCCGCGGGACCCCTCGATCGAGGATTTCCTGGACCGCTCCGGGGCGCACATCGCGGTCGAGCTGACCACCCTGGAGCCATCCACCGGCGAGCCGGCCATATCGCACATCCGCGCGGCCTTCGCCCGTGGCATACACGTGGCCACCGCCAATAAAGGCCCCATTGCGCACGCCTACGCCGAGCTGCGCGATGAGGCGGCTCGCGCCGGGCTGGGCTTCCGCTTCGAATCGGCGGTGATGGACGGAGCGCCGGTCTTCAACCTGTGGGACCACAGTTTGCCGGCGCTCAAAGTGGTGGGCTTCACGGGCGTTTTGAATTCCACTTCGAAGGTGGTGGTGGAGACCATGGAGCGCGGAGGGTCCTTCGAAGAGGGGCTGGCATCGGCTCGCGCCATGGGCATCACGGAAGCGGACGGGGCGTTCGATGTGGAGGGCTGGGATTCCGCCGCCAAGACCGCCGCGCTGGCGAACGTTCTGATGGACGCGCGGGTCACGCCGCAGCAGGTTTCCACGCGCGGCATCACGCGGCTCACGCCCGAGCGGGTGGTGGAGATCGCGCGGCAGGGCAAGACCGTGCGGCTGGTGAGCCGCGGGCGGCGCACCTCCAACGGGCCGAGCCTGCGCGTCCGTGCCGAGGTGCTAGACCGCCGCGACCTGCTGGCGTGTACGCCCGGAACCTCCAACCTGATCCTCTTCGATACCGACTTGATGGGCACCTTCGGCACCGTCTCGATCAACCCCGGGGTGGAGCAGACAGCTTACGGGGTGTTTAGCGATCTCGTGAATCTGCGGCACTTATAGCGCCGGGCGGGGGCGTACCGCGCGGGGGGCGGTGAACCCGGCTACAAATACAGCTAGGAAGGCCTCCGAAAACGTGATATTCTAAAAGTGCCTTTTAAAAGTCCCGTCTGAACTTGGCTGAGTTGGGGCCGCCTCGTCTAGCCCGCACAATTAGAAGACAGAAGGATTGCGAGTAAGTGAAGAATATTTTTGTCGGTAATCTGGATTTTGCGGCCACCGAGTCGTCAGTCCGAGCCCTTTTTGAGCCATACGGCAGCGTGGACAAGGTCAACTTAATTACAGACCGCGATACCGGCCGCTCGCGTGGGTTTGCGTTTGTGGAAATGCCCAACGCCGCGGAAGCGGACAAGGCCATCACGGCTCTGAACGGATATAACCTGGACGGTCGCTCGCTGAACATTAATGAAGCGCGCCCCAAAACGTCTGGTGGGGGCGGCGGGTATGGCGGCGACGGGCGTTCTCACGGGGGTGGTGGCGGCGGACGCCAGCGGCGCGAACCGCGCTGGTAGTTTTTTCCCGGCCGCGCCATTCGGCCCTTCCACTGAAAATCGATGGAAACTTTCAAAAAACGGCAAAAAGAAATGCAACGGTTGGAACGCCAGCGGGATAAGGCCGCCAAGCGGATGGAGCGCAAGCTGCATCGCGCAAGTGGGGTGGCTTCGCCTGATGAAGAAGCACCGGTCGACGTTCCTGAAACGCACTCCGATGGTGAGCCAACGACCGAACCACGGCCGACCCAGTAGTTTGTAGCTTTTGACATTCTGGCTGGCGAGCGGCGGCGGCTCGAAAGGGGCAAGATGGAAGTCAGATATCTGGGGTTCGAGCAGCAACAGAACTCCCGCGCGTACCGCTTTGAAGTAACCCAGAAGGGACAGCCGAGCCGGCGATTTATAGTTACTGCCGATTTGTCGCTGTTTCTCACCCACCACGTAGGCATCCAGGAAGGTCCCACACTTTCAGCTAGCAAACTGACTGCCGACCTCGACAGGCAATTTGAAGGGGTGCACGAACTCACCAGCGACGACTTCCGTTCGCACGCCAATGCCCGCAGCTTGGCCGAAGCCCAGAGGGCGGAAGCGCGCAAAGGTGGGCGGCGCAGTTCCCCGCCGCCAACGCCCGCAGGGGCGGAACGGTCTTCCTGGCGAAACTTCGGCTTGGCGAAGGCTTCCGACGCGGTTTGGAAGTCTTAAGCCGGGAGCTTGGTCTGTGGGGCATGCTTGAGCTTGCCCACCGGCGGGGCCGGTTTGAACGAAAGTGTAACCCGCCGCCGGCCCCGGCCTACGAAAAACGCTACCAATTCGTGCGCATTCATCGCCTGCAGACTGCGGCCAACCAACTCAGCTATAAACTCGACCCACAAATGGCCGCGTGAGGAGCCGCTAACTGATTGAGCGGCAATGGGGTCACAGATGAGCTTGCCCTTGCTTCGTTTTTCTTCAGCCCCGCTCCTGGGTAAGACCTGACAGATAGGATTCACCGCGGAGGGCCGGGGTGCCCCCATAAAGGGGCGCCCCCCGCGGTAAGAATCACGTCCGCTTACAACTGCTCGTAACACTCCCGCGCAGGGCTGCACTCGAATTCATCCACTACTTTGCCATCCGGTCCCACGCATTTGTAAGTTTGCTGGCACCAGATGGCGGTGTCGTAGCTGTAGTGGTTCTCGGGCTCGCATTCGGCATCGATCTGCAAGCCCTTCCAGCGCAGATTAGCGCAGCGGTTGCGGCTTACTTTCTTGGCCGATCCGATGGGTTCCATGGCCTACGCCTTCACTGCGCCGAGCAGGGCGCGCTTGACGGCTACCTTCGCCAGGGTCACCTTGTAGGCGTTCTGGCTCAGCGGACTGGCGCCGGCGACGGCGGCTTTCCCGCACTCCTCGGCGGAGGCTTCGGTCACCGTCTTGCCTTTGATGGCAGCCTCGGCTGCTTCGGCCACGTGCGGCGTGGGCGCCACATGTCCCAGCACCACCTTGGCCGCTTCCACGGTATTCCCGCGCATGGTGAGCGCCACCGACGCGGTCGCCAGAGGCCAATCCAGCGCCTCCTTCTGCCGCACCTCGTAAGTGGCCGTCTTCACGGTGGCGTTGGGCACCAGGATTTCGGTGAGGATCTCATCCGGGCGCATTACGATTTCGCGGGAGTTCTCATCGGCCGGCGCCACAAAGAAGCTGGCCACCGGAACTTCGCGCGAACCTTTGGCCGACACCAGCTTCACCCGCGCCCCCAGCGCGACCAATGCCGGACCCAGGCTCGAAGCGCTCACGAAATAGGCCGGGCCGTTGCCGAAAATGGCGTGGTAGCGGTTCTCGCCGTTGGGGACCAGCGATTTGCCGTCCTTCATGGCCAGCAGCCCCAGTCCCTGCCGGTAATACCAGCAGCGCGGGCGCTGGCAGAGATCGCCGCCCACCGTTCCCATGTGGCGGATCTGCGGGCTGGGAATGTAGGCCGCGGCTTCGGCGAGCGCCCGGTAGGGCCCTTGGGCTTCGTGGCTCTTGGCCAGCTCGTCGATGGTCACCAGGGCCCCGATCCGCAGGCCGGCGCCGGTGCGGTGGATGCCCTCCAACTCCTTGATGTGCTTGATGTTCACCACCCGTTTGGGGGTGTGGAGGTTTTCCTTCATCAGGCTCAGCAGGTCGGTCCCTCCGGCCAGCACGTCGGCTTCGCCCCATTGGGCGGCCAACAGGCCGGTGGCCTCCTGAACCGTGGTGGGATTGGCGTACTCAAAGGCTTGCATCAGCCGTTCCTCCCTTCGAGCGCAGTCAGAATGCGGTCTGGCGTGAGCGGTACGTACGGCACCCGCACGCCGATAGCGTTAGCCACGGCATTGGCCACCGCCGCGCAAATGGGGATCGCTGGCGGCTCGCCCAGGCCGATCACGCCGCGCTTATCGTTCTCCGGCCGGATATCCATGTGCACGATGATGTTGCCGATATCCGCAATCCCCGCCAGCTTATAAAACTCCATATCGGGGTTCAGCATCTTGCCGGTCTGCTGATCCATGACCCGCTCTTCGTACAAAGCCGTGCTGATGCCCATGATGATCGCGCCGTAGACCTGGCTCTCGGCCAGCCGCGGGTTGATCACCATGCCGCAATCCTGCACCGCCACATAGCGGTTCATTTTCACGATGCCGGTTTCGGTGTCTACCGAAACGTCGGCGATTTGCGCGCCCGCCGCGCCGCCCGTGGCCAAGCCGGCGGTATCCTGCTGGCGGCCGTTGTAGGTGCCCATTTCGGAAATCGCATTGGGCAGTTTGCGGCACGCCGCCACCCAGGTGACGCTCTTGTTGGGGTTGCCCTTCACGCGGATGTGCGCGTCCACGGCTTCCAACTGATCGGCGGTGGTGCCCAAGTCGGGCGCCACCACGGCAAACAGCTTATCCAGCGCGTTGACGGAGGATTTGCGGGTGGAGGTGGAGACGCCGCCCACGGTAGTGGAGCCGCCCGATCCGCCATCCGGCGGAAGGTCGTTGCGGCCGATCACCAGCTTCACCTGGCTCATCGGCAGGCCCAGAGTTTCGGCGGCCACCTGGGTGATGATGGTCTTGGTGCCCGTGCCCAAATCCTGCGAGTCGATTTCGATCGAAACCGAGCCATCCGGATTGATCACCGTGCGGCACTGGCTGGCATGGCCGAGGCCGTTCCAGGCCCCCACGCCGATTCCCATTCCGCGTTTGACGGTGCCCGAACTGCCCTCGCCGCGCGGATGCCAGAGTTGCTTCCACTCGGCCAGCTCGGCGGCCTTATCCAACTGGAAGAGGTAGGTCTCCGACGCGCCGGTGCGGGCCGCATACGGAGCGTTGATCTTGAAGACTTCCAGGGGATCTTTGCCGATCTTGTGAGCGAAATCCTCGATCGCGCAGCAGGTCAGGAAAGAGGCCGCCTGGTTGCCCGGCGCCCTCCAGGCGCGCTGCGAGCCGCCATTCACCGAAACCGCAGTCCTCACGCGGCGGCTGTTGGGCACCTTGGTGAAGATGTAGGGCTGGTCGGGAGGGTTGGTGGGATTGAATCCGCCGCTGCCCCATCCCTGGTAGGTCCACGCCGTGATGGTGCCGTCCTTCTTGCCGGCCACCTGAATTTTGCCGTAGGCCGAGGGACGGTTGCCGGCGATCATCAGTTCGGTGTTGCGCTCCAGGTACAACTTCACCGGGCGCCCGCCGGCTTTCTTGGAGAGGTTGGCGCCCATGTTCGCCCACGCATCCGGGGTGAACTTGCTGCCGAAGCCGCCGCCGATGTAGTCCATGCGGACCTTAATATTGGTGGCAGGCACCTTCAAGTCGGTGCCCAGGGTGCCGGCATAGCCCGGTACGTTCTGGGTGGAGGGCCACGCGTTGATGTGGTCGTCGGCGCCGGAAGGGTCGTTGCCGGGGATCCACTGGATCACCTGCCCGTGCGGTTCCAGGCAGCAGTGCGTGACCACGGCGAAATTGTACTGGCCTTCGGAGACTGCCTCGGCGTCTTTGATCGCCTGGTCGGGGTCGCCCGTGACGGCCTCGCCTCCCTGGCGCGCGCGTGTGCCGGCCTTGGCGAGGTCGTCATCCTTCACCAGGTGCGGCAGGACTTCGTACTGGATCTTGATCTTGCGCACGGCGTCGCGGGCCTGCTCCTCGGTAGTGGCGGCCACGGCGGCGATTTCCCATCCCTGCCATTGCATCTCCGTGCCGGCCTTGGCGGCCACGTGCACGGCCTTTACTCCAGGGCTGCGTTCCGCGTCGCTGGTGTCGATGCTGGTGACGCGGGCGTGCGCATACGGGCTGGTGAGGTAAATGCCGAACAGGAGATCCTTCGGGTTCATGTCGGAAGAATATTTGGCGCGGCCGGAGGCTTTCTGCGGCCCGTCCAGACGCAGCGGAGACGTTCCGATGACCTTGCGCTTATCCATCGGCGGCCAGCTATAGTTGGCTGTGTCAGGCATTTTTGGCTCCTTTCATGGCCTTGCCGGCTTCCACCACGGCCTTCCGCACGCCCATATAGGTGCCGCAGCGGCAGAGATTGCCGCAGAGGCCGTGCTCCACGTCCGCTTCGGTCGGATTGGGATGCTCGCGGAGGAACCCATGGGCAGCCATCACGAACCCCGGCGTGCAGTAGCCGCACTGCTGGCCGTCGTTGTGGACGAAGGCCACCGAGACGGGGTTGTCCACCGGCAGTCCTTCGATGGTCTCAATCTTCCTGCCCTGCGCGTCGATGGCCAGGGTGGTGCAACTGTAGACCGACTTGCCATCGATGAGGACCGTGCAGGCGCCACAGGTGCCCCGGTCGCAGACCCGCTTGGCGCCGGTTATGTCCAGGTAGTTGCGCATCGCGTCGAGCAGCGTAACGCGTGGCTCCGCCGTCAGGTTGACCGCTTTCCCGTTGATATTTAAGGTGATCGCCACCGGTCCCGGCCCTACCATGGCAGCCGGAGCGGCGGCGGCTTCTTGTTGCAGCAGGCCCGTCGTACTCAGCACGCCACTTCCGATTCCTACACCGCGGATAAAGCCGCGGCGGGAAAATCCGGATTTGGGCTGCGCGGGAAGTTCGGGGTCTTTCTTTAAACTCACCAGACACCTTCCTTTCGTGCCTAACTCGACTATTCAAATAGGAATGATCCTCAGTATACCGAAAACGAGGGGGGGCCGGAGGGACTGGTTGGCACAATTCCCGCCGTCCGCGCGCCGCCCGGTCTGCTGCCAGGGGGCGTGCTCGGAATGATGTACCACTATTAACTATGGTCAGTAGGCCGGACCCCCCAAAAGATTGCGGAATGCTTCTTCGCGGGGGCTGGTGCTGAGTTCCAGAGCCGTTTATCCTGTTTATATGCGGAAGAAGAGTTTAAACATTCGGGGCGTCTGGCCTTCCGGTTGGCCCGTATCGGCGCAGCCATCCATTCGGCTTACAGCGGCTACTAACTGCCATAACCCCCTTAACCACCCCTATCCCCCCCAATGAGTTGATAAAAATTCCCGCAAAGGGATTGTGGGATTTTTCTACGTATGACATTCTTATATTTGTTTGAAATCGCAGTCCAGGACTCTTAGAACCATGAGTACAAATGGCCCTAATATTCCCCCCGTTTGCGCATCCGCCATGGCGGGCAATCCGTCCCCGAGGAGGAGGCCATGATTGGCGCCACACCCGCTGCCGGCAGCTCGGTCTGGGCTGACGCGTTGTGCGCTGCCGGCTGTACCGCCCGAACCGTCGCCCACTCGGTTGTCATCCAGTGGCAGCCGGGCGACGACCGTTTGCGTTACACCGCTACCGAGTACGTGGTCATTGAGCCGTTCGGGGTGCCGCTCCGCCCCGGCGAGACGCTGGAGGTGCGCTGGCTTCCCGGCGACACCGGGTACAGCACGGGCATCCGGTCCCCCAGAACAGCGTGCTGAGACCGGAGCGTGGCGGGGTGGGCACAGCCGCAATGCCCGCCTGCTACATGCCCGTCACCTCCAGCCGGAAGACATCCGGCCGGGCGTAGTGGCCGGCCACATCGAGGTCGAATTTCCCTTCGGCGATTTCACCCAGGTCAATGCTGGCGGTCAGAATGCACTCCTCGTCATAGCAGGGCCCGGCCAGCAGTTTGCCCAGCGGCCCCACGATGACGCTGCCGCCGCGGATCGTCGCGGTGTGCTGGCACGCCGAAAGGACGAAGCAGCGGCCTTCGAGCGCGATATGGCGCATGGTGACGGGCCAGGTCTCCCTGTCGTCCACGGTGGGTGCGCAGTACAACTGGATGCCCTGCTGGTACATGGCGGCGCGCAGCAGCGGCATGTAATTTTCCCAGCAGATCACCGCGCCGAGGCGCCCGAAGCCGGTTTCGATCACCGGCAGGGTGGTGCCGTCGCCGAAGCCCCAGATCAGCCGCTCCATGGCGGTGGGCATGAGCTTGCGGTGCTTGCCCGCCAGCCGCCCGTCGGGGGCGAAGAACAGGGCGGTGCAATAGAGCGTGCCGCCGTCGCGTTCGATCGCCCCGATGACCAGCCAGATGCCGTGGGCTTTGGCCAGGCGGCCTAGTCGCTCGGTGCCCGGCCCGGGAACCTCCATGGCCCCTTCAAAATAGCGCCGGAAGAGCTTGCGGCCTTCGGCGCTGCGCGATCCCACGCGGGCTCCGAAATCCTCGCCCTTGGGATAGCCGCCGGCGAAGGCTTCCGGGAATACCACCAGGCGCGCGCCGCGCGCGGCAGCCTCGGCGGCGAGTCCTTCGGCCTTGGTAATGCTGGCCTGGCTATCGAACATCACGGCTCCGGCTTGCACCACCGCCACGGTTACGGTCATGTTTGTGCGCTCCAGCCGCATTATAAAAGGTTGGGCGGGAAAAGGGCGGCACGCCGCCGCCGCGCTTTTACAAGACGTTTACACCTTGCACACCATGCCCCGCCGGAACCGCCTTACCATCCAGACTTGGAGGAATGGTTTACTCAACATGCAACCGGCCATCGAAATGGAAATGGAAACCGAAGAAGGGAGTCATTACCGGGACGCGCATCTGCGCATCGATTTCGCACGGCGCCAGGCCGCGCTGGATTCCAAGCCCCTGGTGCTGACCGGGAAGGAATTCGAGCTGCTGGCGTTTCTGGTGCAGCACGCGGGCGTGATTGTCTCGCCCACGGCGCTGCTCACCAACGTCTGGGGGTATAGCACCGAAGTCCGCACCCGCACCCTGGACGTACACCTCAGCCGGCTGCGCAAAGTGTTGCGGCCTTATGGCGAGGTGTACCTGGAGAGGATCTTCCGGGTGGGCTGCCGGTTTCAACCGTGCGGCCGGGAACTGTCGCTCACGGCGTAGCGGAGCGTTCCCCGGCTGCCCGCGCGACCCGTGCGACCGCGCGGAGCCGCCGTGAAGCGGCTGCGGGACGGCCCGCGCTGGATCCCTCCCAGCCATCCGGGGCCCGCGCACCCCGCGCCGAGCCGCCGTGAAGCGGCTGCGGGCAGCTCGCGCTGATCCCACCCAGCGATGCGCGGCCCGGGCGACCGCGCGGATCCGCCGTGAAGCGACTGCGGGACGCCCCGCTCTGATCCCACCCAGCGATGCGGGTCCCACGCGGCCGCGCGGATACGCAGTGAAGCGGGTGCAGGCAGCTCGCGCTGATCCCACCCAGCGATGCGGGTCCCACGCGGCCGCGCGGATACGCAGTGAAGCGGGTGCAGGCAGCTCGCGCTGATCCCACCCAGCGATGCGCGGCCCGCGCAACCGCGCGGATCCGTCGTGAAGCGACTGCGGGACGCCCCGCGCTGATCCCACCCAGCGATGCGGGGCCCGCGCACCCCGCGCCGAGCCGCCGTGAAGCGCTGCGGGGCGCCCCGCGCTTGATCCCTCCCAGCGATCCCGGGCCCGCACACCCCGCGCGGATCCGTCGTGAAGCGACTGCGGGACGCCGCGCGCTGATCCCACCCAGCGATGCGGGGCCCGCGCACCCCGCGCCGAGCCGCCGTGAAGCGCTGCGGGCAGCTCGCGCTGATCCCACCCAGCGATGCGGGGCCCGCGCACCCCGCGCGGATCCGCCGTGAAGCGGCTGCGGGCAGCTCGCGCTAATCCCACCCAGCGATGCGCCCCGGGCGGCCCGTGCGGATCCGCAGCCCTGAAGCACCGGTCCTCTTGCGATATACTGGGCCAATCCACCTTTTTTCGCGAGGACACAGGACCGATGCTGCCCATTTTTTTAGCCACCTACGGCACCGTATTCATGGCCGAAATCGTAGGCGATAAGCTGCTGTATACCACGGGAGTGCTGGCGACGCGCTACCGCACCCTGCCGATTCTTTGCGGCATGGCCGTGGCCTTCATGGCCAAGATGGCTGTGGCCGTGATGGTGGCGAAATTGATTTCCACCCTGCCGCCGCTACTGGTGGCGGCCATCACGGCTATCAATTTCTTCGCCATCGCGGTCGTGCTCTGGCGCAAGCCGGACAAGCGCGAAGTCAAGCAGTACCCGGCATCCCAGGCCGTGGCGGTCTCGTTCGCGGCGATCTTCTTTTCCGAGTGGGGCGATGTGGGGCAGATCACCGCCGCGGCCATGGCTCTGAAGTTTCCGGCCGCGCCGCTGGTGGTGTGGTTGGGCGCGGTGGCCGCCATGGTCACCAAGGGGTCGCTGGCGGCTTCCCTCGGCGCCGGCATCCGCGGTTGGATTCAAGCGCACTTTTCGCCGAAAACCCTCCGTCTTGCGGCGGTGGGCCTGCTGCTGGTGCTGGGGATTCTTTCGGTGACGGAGATCCTCACCGAGACCCACGAGACCTCGCGCCTGTTGACCCACATCGTGAACGCGTGACCGTCACCAAACAGGAACGCGCGGCCGCCATGCGCTTCATCCTCTGCCTGGGGGTCGTGAGCCTCTGCGCGGACATGACCTATGAGGGCGCCTACAGCATCATCGGCCCGTTCCTGAAAGACCTGGGCGCCACGGCCGCGCAGGTGGGGCTGATCTCCGGGTTGGGCGAAATGATGGGCGCCAGCCTGCGTTTTTTTTCGGGGCGCCTGGTGGACCGCACGCGCGCCTATTGGACCATCACGGTTTCCGGCTATGCCCTGAACCTGCTGGTGGTGCCGGCGCTGGCCTTCGCGGGCAACTGGCAGATGGCCGCGCTGCTGGTGGTGGCGGAGCGCACCGGCAAGGCCCTGCGCGGGCCGGCGCGCGATGTGCTGCTCTCGGAATCCACCGGAATGGTGGGCCACGGCTTCGGCTTCGGCGTCCACACGGCCATGGACCAGACCGGCGCGGTGCTGGGTCCGGTGATGATGGCGATGGCCGTGGCTAAGTCCCACCATTTCGGACCGGCCTTCCTGCGGCTGGCGTTTCCGGCGGCGGGGGCGCTGCTGGCGCTGATTCTGGCCCGCGCCACGCAGCCGCGTCCGGCCTCCGCGGCGGTCAAAAAACCGCCCCAACAAACCCTCCCCAAAGTGTTCTGGTGGTATGTGGCCGCGGCCGGAGTGCTGGCGTTCGGGTTCATCGATTTTCCGCTGCTGGCGTACCACTTTCAGGGCAGCGCGATCATGCAATCGCCGGTGATTCCGCTGCTGTACGCTGGTGCCATGGGAGTGAACGGCCTCACCGCTCTGGTCCTGGGGCGGCTGTTCGACCGCTATGGGCTGCCGGTGCTTTCGGCGGCAATCGTGGTCTCCCTGGGAGCGCTGCCGCTGGGCTTCCTGGGCGGATTCGGCGCGGCCATCGCCAGCGTGGTCTGCTGGGCCATCGGGCTGGGCGCGCAGGATGCCTGCCTGCGCTCGGGCATCGCCCAGGTGGTCTCCATGAACAAGCGCGGCGGCGCATTTGGCGCCTTCAACGGCGTCTTCGGCGTGATGTGGTTCGCCGGCAGCGTGATTATGGGACTGCTCTACGACCGCTCGATTCCCACGCTGGTAATCTTCGGCGTGGTGGCGCAGTTGGCCGCGGCGGTAATGTTCTTCCGCCTGAGGCACCCGCTGGCGGCCGCCGCGGCCGCCGAGGCCCATTAGGCCAGTGGCTTAACACCGCGTGTCGTCTTCGGTCGCTGGTTTCGGGGCCAGCCGTCTCTGCTCGAACTCACCACAACACTGGCATCGCGCAGATTCTAGGCCAATTCCGACGCCGGACTGAACTGGTATATTAAAGTTCGAGACAACCCTGAGCCATATTGTTTCGCCCAGCAGTTCGTTTGTTGACCGAACCATCACGATTGGCATTGAAAGCAGCGCCCATGAGCACCCGCTCTTTTCCTGAATGGTTTCCGGACGATTGCCCACCGGACACTGCCATCGGCGCTGCCGGAGAGGTGTACAGAATTGTAGCCGCTACAACGCTTTCGATAACTGATTTCTTAACTCATCACGAGATGGGTACGGCTCTTACCGCGCCTCCGTGCAGGCGATGTGGGATATCGGTCTTTAACTCATATGAAAACGCATTGCATAGACTTCGTCTGAGTCCACATCTGGGAAAAGCCATAGCCACCGGTATCCTGGCATCGACAAGCGGTAAGGTAGAGATCCCGAACTCCACTGGTCACCTGGCATGGCGGCCGTATGCGGATGTTGACCGGCCGGCATTGTTTAAAGAGGTGAAACAATGCCCCTGACGATTCCAGTCCGTGAACAACTGCCGCCTGGCCTCGTGGAACGGCATTTGCCGGTACATCAGGTCCTGTACGAGGCCGAAATACCGGTTGTCTATGTGACGAACACTGCTCAAGGGCAGTTACTTCTCGCGTATGTTGCGGACGACAACGCTGACGGTGTCTTTACGCTCCTCGCACCAGTAACGACCGACACCATCGCGCAGATAGAACTCGGTTCCACGCCCAATCGCGAAGCACTCGCAGCCTCTTGGCTTTGGTTACATATCAACGGCGGCAGTCAGTTCGGACTTTGGACCGTCGATATCAAGGACGTGCCAAGTGACTTCCTGCCACTTCCCGGCGTTCTGCTTCGTGCGGAAATGGAACCCGTTCTTCGCGCTCGCGCCGTCGGCCATCAGGTGGTGCTCGGCCGAATACCGGCAAGCGTCGTCTCCTTATCTTGCGGATGGGACCAGGAAAGCCATGAACGCATTGCTTGATCACATGTTCGCCACGCCTATCGAGGGTCGCCCACGGCAAGAGCATCGCGCACTTTACGACCTTCCCATTCAGAGATTCGCATTCTCGAGCCTTGAACTCAGCTTTGGTGCCCCGGAAGAAAGCCTGGTCGCGGTTGACCAAGTTCGAGAAGCCGCTCAAAGGCTTGAAACAGGTTTGACCTGGGCGAGCACCTCTACACCAGAGCCCTGGGGCGAAATCCCCGAAGATGAGCGCGCAACTATTCTGAGAGCTGCCTTGTTTCTGACGCCCCCCGCGGCAGGACCGATCTCCGAAATCCACGTCTCCGGCCGGTGGATTCACAACCGGAAGTTGCGACTCACCCGAGAGTCCAGAAGACGTGTTCGTCAAGAGCTGCGGCGCGTCGACTCCGAGCGAATTGTCAGATACGAGGGCAGAATCGGTGAACTTGACATCGATAATCTTAGCTTTACGCTACGAGATACAGTAGACGGTCAAGATCGACGCGGCTTCTTCACTGAGGACCTCCTGGACGACATGGTAGCGCTCCTTTCCGATGTTCGCCGGGTTGCGGTCGCAGGTGTCGAAAGACAGGGACGCTTGCTAGTCTCAGCGGCTGGGCCACTTGAAGATCCTGGCGTTCCCGAGGCACTGCCAGATTCGGAATAACTGAATCAACCGAGCAAAATCGGACTTCTTCGGGCCGCAACACGGATGTATCCCTCCCTTCCGCCGCCCTCGCGCTCCCCTTCCCTATGCCATAATGAACCTGCATTCCGTGCACTCACCAGGGGGGACACCTTCATGTCTACAGGACAACCTGCCGTAACGCCAGAGCGGATTTCGGCGCTGGCGTGGGGCTACGCCGCTCCGCTGATTATGGAAGCGGCGGTGCACCAGGGCATCTTCGATCTGCTGGATGGCGGGCCCAAGAGCATCCAGGAACTGGCAGCCCTGACGGGCGCTTCCCCGCGCGGACTCCGCGCCATCCTCCACGCCCTGACGGGGCTGAACCTGCTGGCGCATGAGGACGATGGCAGGTTCGCGCTCACCCCCGAAAGCGCCGCGTTTCTGGTCAGCAACCGGCCGGGCTATCTGGGCGGCCTGATCCGCCACACCAGCACGCAGCTCATCCCCCTGTGGCTGAAGCTGAACGATGCGGTACGCACCGGCAAACCGGCGGCCGGAGTCAACCAGCAGGGTCCCGGATCGGAATTCTTCCATGAGTTCGTGATGGACATTTTTCCGATGAGCTACCCCACCGCGCAGTCGCTGGCGAAGCATCTGGCGGCTTCCACCGCCCCGGCGCGCGCGCTCGACCTGGCGGCCGGCTCTGGGGTTTGGGGCATCGCCCTGGCGCAGACGTTTCCGGAATTGCGGGTCACCGCTGTGGATTGGCCGCTCGTGCTCGAGGTGACCCGCCAGAGCGTCGAGCGCTTCGGCGTGGCCGCCCGCTTTTCGCTGCTGCCGGGCGATCTGCTGGAAACCGATTTCGGCTCTGGATACGACCTCGCCACGCTGGGCCACATCCTGCACAGCGAGGGTGAGCGGCGCAGCCGCTTGCTGTTGCGCAAAACCTTCGAGGCCCTCGCGCCCGGCGGCACCATTGCCATTGCCGAGTTCCTGGTGAACGAAGACCGCAGCGGTCCGCCCAATGGGCTGCTGTTCGCGGTGAATATGCTGGTGGCCACCGATGAGGGAGACACCTGGTCGTTTCCCGAAATCGCCGGTTGGCTGGCGGAGGCGGGGTTCGCCAATGCGCGCACGCTGCCGGGGCTGGGGCCTTCCCCGCTGATTCTGGCGAACCGGCCGGCCTGACGCCCGATTGTCCCGCGGGCTGCTTCCCTGAGCCTCGCCCACACGTGCGACGAGTGGCCCTTTTGAGCCTCGCCCAAGCGTGCCCGGCAACGGTGGCTTTTAGTGTATAATCAGACACCGTTACAACAGGGGCCAGTGAACCAGTATTGCGTGAGAGCATCCCATGGAGAAGGCCGAACGCCGCCCGGCGGTTGTGCGCCGGCTACTCCTCATCCGTATCGCTCCGGTGCCTGGACCGTCCGGAATAGCGACTCCGCTGTTTCGCGGCGGCCTTGCAGGCCAGGTGCTTGCTCTCCCTTTATTGCGCTCCACCGGCGATTTTAGTTTGACCGATCCCATAGCGCCAAAAGCAGCTTATGCCGGCGCATGGTTTTGGTCGTTTTTAGAGGAGTTAGCGTAAGGCCAGGGAGGGTCTTCAGATGAGGGGTACACGTTTTATCAGCCGTTTCCTGCCGGCAGTGGCCGGCATTTCGATTCTGCTGTTGGGGGCTGGCGCGCCCGCCGCTTATAGCCAGACTATGACCACAGGCGACATTGTCGGCACGGTGACCGACGTCACCGGGGCGGTCATCCCCAACGCCAAGATCACGGTGACATTCACCGACACCAACGAAGTTCACACCGCCGCCAGCAACCAGAGCGGGCAATACCGCTTCTCGCTGCTGCAACCGGGCAATTACACAGTCACGGCCGAAGCCACCGGCCTGAAATCCAAAACCGCCCAATTCACCCTGCTGGTAGGCCAGGAGAGCGCCATCAACCTGAAGCTGGAGGTGCAAGGCACGCGCGAGGTGGTCGAGGTACAAGCCGAGGCCAGCATCCTGCAAACCGAAAACGCCAACCAGGCCAGCGGCTTCAACACCTCCCAGGTGGTGGTTCTGCCGGCCAACGGCGGTGATATCACGACCATCGCTTACACCGTTCCCGGGGTCATCCAGGGTAAGGGTTCCGACACCTTCGCCACCAACGGCATTCCCGGCGCCGCCAACCTGTTCACCCTCAATGGCGCCGACGACATGGACCCCTACCTCAACATCAATAATTCCGGGGCCAGCAACAACCTTCTGGGCGCCAATGAGGTGGCCGAGGCCTCCGTCGTCCTGAACGCTTACAGCGCCGATTACGGCCGCATGTCGGGTGCGCAGGTGAACTACGTGGGCAAGACCGGCACCAACAGTTTCCACGGCAACCTGTTCCACAATTTCAACGACAAAATTCTCAACGCCAACACCTTCTTCAACAACCAGGCCAGCCTGCAGGAACCGCGCGCCGATTCGCACAACTTCGGCGGTTCGTTCGGCGGCCCCATCAAGAAGAACAAGCTGTTCTTCTTCTTTAACTACGAAAGTCTCCAGTACTCCCTGCCCACCTCCGGCGTGGTCGATATTCCCTCTCCCCAGATGGAGACTTACGCTCTGGGAACCATCCCCGCCGAAGCCAAGCCGCTCTACCAGGATGCTTTTGCGCTCTGGAACGGCGCACCGGGCGCCAAGAACGCCGTCCCGGTGACCAACGGCAACGGCCCCTTGCAGGACGGCCATGACCACCTCGGCTGCGGCATCGGCACCTTCTGGAACGCCGGTGTGCAAGCTCCCGGCGGCGGCGTCTTCGGCACCACCGTGCCCTGCTCCGATGCCTTCGCCGAGAACGCCAGCGAGATTAACAAGGAGAGCCTGGTCACCGTCCGCGGCGACTACAACATCACCGACAAGCAGAAGATCAACGCCCGCTATAACTACGACTGGGGCATCCAGGCCACCGGCCCCAGCTTCATCAACTCGGCTTTCAATTCGCTCAGCAACCAGCCATCGGATCAGGGCCAGTTGACCTATACCTATGTCATCTCCCCGAGCGTGGTGAATAACTTCATCGGGTCGGGATCCTGGTACACCGCCATCTTCGGCGTAGCCAACTTCGCCGCGACCTCGGCTTTAATGCCCGAGAGAATCAACGTCAGTGACACCGGCTGGGCCGCCCTGGGCGCCGGCATCCCCGATGGCCGCAACGTGGGCCAGGTTCAGTTGGTGGACGATCTGACCTGGGTGCACGGCAACCACACCTTCAAGACCGGCATCAACTACCGCTTCGATAAAATCACCGACACCAGCATCTCCAGCGGTTCCCAGATCGGCTCGTACACTTTCGCCGATTTGACCGACTTCACCACCGGCCAGGTCAACGCCACCGGCTTGGGAGATACATTCACCCAGAGCTTCCCGGATATTTTCGCCGCACATATCCGCATGAGCTTCCCTGGGCGCGTATGCGCAGGATGAATGGAAGGTGCGTCGCAACCTGACGCTCACGCTGGGTTTCCGCGTGGAACACGATGGCAACCCGGCCTGCCTGGATAATTGCTTCGCCCGCATGGACACCCAGTTCGGCATGCCCGGCTACGTCGGCGGCGCCAATGTCTCGTACAACCAGACCATCCAGACCGGACTGCACAACGAGTACCAGAATCTCGAAACGGCCATTCCGGAACCGCGCTTCGGCTTCGCCTGGAGTCCTAACTCGAAGACCGTCGTGCGCGGCGGAATCGGCCTCTTCGCCACCCTGTTTTCGGGCAGCAGTGCCGCCAATATATTCGATAACGCTCCCAGCAAATTCTCTCCCAGCGTCACCTTCGGGGAGATCGGATTGCCCAGCGATCCCAACAGCTCCGCGTACGCCGCCCTGGCTGCCTACAACGTATTTACTTCCGGATTCAAGGCCGGCGACACGCTCACCCAATTGCAAGCCTCTCTCGGTAAGATTCCGTTCAGCGCCCCCAGCTACTACTCCTACCCGAACAACTTCGCGGCCCCCAAGACCACCGAGTGGAGCGTCGAAATCGAGCGTTCGCTGACCTCCCATGACGTCCTGGCGTTAAGCTACACCGGCAATCACGGCTACGATCAGGCCGTTACCAATGGCTGGTCTAATGCCTTCCTGCTGCTGGCCAGCAACGGGCAGAACAAGTATTACGGCACCAGCTTCGCCGGTCTCCCCACCGCGGCGCCCGATCCGCGCTTTCTGACCGTCTATCAAGTGCTGACGCAAGGCTATTCCAACTACGACGCCATGACTCTCCAGCTCCGCCACTCGCTGAAGTGGGGCTTCCAGGGCCAGGTGGGCTGGACGTGGTCGCACGCACTGGGCCTTGCCACCATTTCCAACCCCTACGACATGCCCTTCAACTATGGCAACCAGAGCTTTGACGCGCGCCATACCATCGTGAGCGACCTGATCTGGGCGGTGCCGTTCCATTTCGGGAACCGCTTCGCCAGGGCGGCGCTGGGCGGCTGGAACTTCGGCATGAAGTTCTATTTCTACACCGGCTTCCCCTTCACCTCCTCGGATAGCAAGATTAACGCGCAGATCAATTCCGGAGGCGGCTTCAGCGGAACCTTCCTGGCCACCGATATCGCACCGCAACTGCCCTCCAATTGCACCGCGATTCATGGCACCAGCACGCCGCCCTGCTGGACCACCGCCGATTTCGAAACTTACAACTCCACTTCGGGAGTGGCCACGCCGGTACAGAACAACTTCGGCGAAACCGGTCCCGGGGTTTTCCGCGGCCCCGATTTCTTCGATATCGATACGCAGCTCACCAAGAAGTTTTTCGTCAAGGAAAAGTATGCCTTCGAGTTCGGAGCGCAGGCCTTTAACACCCTGAACCACCCGAACTTCGGCAACCCCACGGCTTCCATCACCTCAGGAACCCTGGGCACCACCACCAGCGTTGTCGGCCCCACTACCAGCCCCTACGGTTCGTTCCAATCGTCCACTATCGTAGGAGGCCGGCTCATCGTAGTCACGGCGAAGTTCAGCTTCTAGCAGTTCCCGCAGGGCGTGGGGCAGGCGCAGGCCTGCCCCGCCGCTCAACCCACATCCACAGGCTTGCCGTTTACCTTCCAGCTAATCATGCTTCCCGCCGGAACCAGTTGCAGACGCAGATTTTCAGCGCCGCCCAGACCCACCTTGCCAACCACCGCTTCCAGCGCCAGCGCCTCTTCGCCGCTCTCAAACGGCATCGACGAGTAACAGTAAAACTCCGTGGGATGGGCAAATTTCTCCATCCCGCCGGGTGGAACCTCGCGAGTCAGAAGAGGCGCGTAATCCCGGTACAACGTCACATCGATTACCGCGGATTGCGGCCCGCTCAGCCCGTTCCCCACGTCGAGCGAGTCAGCGGAGGTTTGCGTCCGCGAAAGCACCGGAACTCCATCCGTCAATTCCACCCGAAACGCGTCGCCATATCTGGCCTCGGCGAACGCGGTTCCATGGTCCACCCCGTGCACAATGCGGGAAACCTGGACGCCGATCTGAAAATCCCCATCCACCGTGCCGATCCCGGCGCCCGGGCCGAGGTCGAAATACTTCCAGGCCGTCAGCGCCAGGGGAATCGGCTCCTGCACCGTCAGTTGGGAGGCGTGCAGAAAAATCCGGCGCCGGAAAGTCGTGCCGTTTTCGATTTCGATCTGGATCACTGCATTCTCTCCCGTCTCATTTCGCGGCGCCGCTCGCCCATTGAATCGTCGTGCCGTCGGCCGAAGGCGTGATCTTCAGCCGCATCACCGGATCGGCTGGCTGAAACCTGCCCACAACCGGCTCCATCACCAGCGCCGAACTGCCGCCGGTAATCGGTTTGGATGCGTAAGCAAACAGTTGACTGCTGGGGGTATAGGCGCTGTGGTATTGGGGTGGAACGTCGTCGCCGGCCCAAGGCGCATAATCCCGGTAAATCGTCACGCGGATCGCCGCGGCATCCGGTCCATCAAGGCCGTTGAACACCTGAATCTGGTTCCGCGTCGCCCCGCTGGCGCTGGAGAGTGTCGGAATTCCGTTGGTCAATCCGAAGGTATAGATATCCCCGTAGTGAGCGTCGGCGGCCACCGTGCGATGGTCCAGCACGGTACCGCTCGCAACCTGGGCGCCTACCCGGAAGTCGCCGAAGGCGGTGCCGATGCTCTCGCCCGGGGCGAGGTCGAAGCGCTTCCAGGCAGCCAGCATCAAAGCAACGGGCTGCGTCACAGACAGGCCCGCCGGAGAGAAACCACCGGCTGCGCCATCCGGCATTCTTCCGCGTTACCCTGGCGATCCAATCCCCCGTCCTTCTTATGCGCGACATAAGATTTTTGTTTGCCGCCCCTGCCCGCGCGTATTGTATAATCGCATCTATCCGATCGCAGGGGTTTGCTCAAGTTGAGTTGCATGAAGTTTTAGCCCGCCCGGAAATGGGCGCTGCCCGCCCTTCCAGGTTGCCCTGTGTCCGCCTTTTCTGCGCGCGGATGGGTCTGGACTGCCGGTTTTTCCCGGCGGTAGGCCCGGTTGGCGGAAGCCCTGCCGCTCCCGCTTCCTGCTCAAGCTGAGTTAGCTTGTTTCACCGGCTTGCATTCACACGGCAACTTGGTTATAACTGTTCCCATAGTTGCCAGCCCACTTGTTGCCTAGCGCGCATCCTTTGGCAATTCGAATCGGAGTTAGTTCGTAACACCAGGAGGTTCATTATGAGGGATACACGAAGCCTCGCTATTTCCAGGCTGGCTGTCGCCGGTCTATCCATGTTGCTGCTGGTCGCGGCCGCCCCGGCCGCATTCGGCCAGACACTCACCACCGGCGACGTAGCAGGTGTTGTAAGAGACACCACCGCCGCCATCGTGCCCGCTGCCACCGTGACGCTCAAGAGCACCGAGACCAACGAGGTCCGAACCGTCGTCACCAACTCCGCCGGCGAGTACCGTTTTTCGTTGCTGAAGCCCGGCGATTACGAACTTTCGGCGCAATCCCCTGGCCTTAAATCCAAGATCGCCAAATTCACTGCGCTGGTCGGCCAGATTTCCGAAATGAACATCACCCTCGACGTCACGGGAACTCAGGAAGTGGTCACCGTCGAGGCACAGTCGGCCCTGCTACAAACTGAAAATGCCAACCTGGAAACCGGCTACACCACCACCCAGGTGGCGGACCTGCCCATGCCGGGCGGCGATTTGACCACCCTCGCGATGACCGTCCCCGGCGTGCGCGTCTCGGTGGTGGGCGGCAGCGGCAACATGAACGCCAACGGCATTCCCGGCTCCTCCGTTTTGTTTACTCTCAACGGCAGCGATGAAATGGACCCGTATAACAACCTCAACAACTCCGGCGCCAGCAACAACCTGCTGGGCGCCAACGAGGTTGCCGAAGCGGCCGTGGTCTTGAATGCATATAGCGCGCAATACGGGCGCATGGCCGGCGGTCAGGTCAATCTGGTGGGCAAATCCGGCACTAACAGTTTCCACGGCAACGCCTTCTATAACTACAACGGCGAGTTTCTGAACGCCAACGACTTCTTCAACAACCTCGAAGGCGTGCATCGCGGACGTTCGGTTTCGCAGCAGTTTGGCGCCTCTTTCGGCGGCCCGGTCATCAAGAACAAGCTCTTCTTCTTTGCGGACTACGAGGCTCTGCGCTACGTGCTTCCGGCGGCCGGCGTCATCTCGGTCCCTTCGCCGGCCCTCCAAAGTTACACCCTGGCCCACGTGCCGTCTGCCTCGATCCCTCTGTACCAGGATTATTTCTCGCTGATTAATGCCGCCCCCGGCATCAGCCGCGCGATTCCCGTGACCAATGGCTCCGGCCCCTTGCAGGATGGCAACGGCCATCTCGGCTGCGGCACCGGCACCTTCACAGGCACCCCCACGGGAACCGGCGGAACCTTCGGCGTCAACACCTCCTGCGCCCTGGCCTTCGGCATCAACGACACCGAACTCAATACCGAAGGGCTCGTGACCAGCCGCGTAGACTACAACATCAACGATAAGCAGAAGCTCTTCTTCCGCTACAACTACGACTTCGGATTGCAGGCCACTGGCACCAGCCCCATCTCTCCGACCTTCAACTCGGTGAGCAACCAGCCGCAGGACACCGGCTCCGTCAATTGGACCTACGTCATCACGCCCACCCTGGTGAATAACTTCGTGGGGTCGGCGTTCTGGTACAGCGCCATTTTCGGCGTGGCCAATTTCGAGAATGTTTACCACGCGGTGAGGCACACGTTGGCGTAGGCGTGGACGGTCGCGTTCGATTGATTTTGAAGTTTTGCGGTTGCGACGGGGCCGAAGCGAGTGGAGGGAGCCGAATGGTTGTTAGGGCAAGTCAGGGTGATGGCCCGGCGGGAACGATCTCCAGCAAGATCGGACAAGCGGAACGTAATAACTTCACCAACTGACCAAAAGCATCTTTTCCCTGCTGCCAGCAAGTACGCAAAACGCTGGCCAGAATCTGCTGTGTGCGGGCCCCGTTCTCCGTCCGATTACCACCCCAGGTCTTGCGTGCCATCGCCATCAGCCGGATCGCCCGCTCGGCGAAGTTGTTGGTGGCATGCAAGCCAGGACAGCGCAGAAAGGTGAACAAGTGCGGCTGCTCGTGGCATAGGTGTTTGGCCAACCGTTGGTTGTCTGGGCAAGAAAAGTGCTGATCCAATAAGCGGTCCATCCGGGCTTCCAGCCGCCCGGTGGCCACCGCTAAACCATGGCGAGAAACCGCGCCCCCTTGGTAGCGATCCCGCAACCGGAGACTCTCCTGCAGCAGCGTTTTGACTGCCATCGGGAATTGGGCGGCCGCTACGGAAGCCACCTGGATCATCTCGCGACACCGCCGGATCAGGTGTTCCAGGCAACTCTGATGAAACGCCTGCTCAAAACCATAGAAACAACGCGCTCCGTCATGCACCAGGAAACCGGCGTAGTCCTCTCCCAGAATCGCCGCCGCTTCCGCATATCCGCGATGCGGTTCAATCACGTAAACGGTGACCTGCTGGCTCAACAAAACCCGCAGATTCTGGGGACGTGCGCCCACTCTCCAGCCCGTGTCGTCCAGCCACACCACCGGGCTTTGCCGCAGCGCGCTTCGCAGTTGCTGGTAAGTAGGCGCCGCCAGATTCCCCAATCGCTCCAAAGCCCGGCAGACCCCGCTCCGGCTCCACTTCAACCCATAGCCCAGTTCCAGCACCCGCGCCGTCCGCTCGTGCGACAACCCCAATTCTTTGTTGAGCACTGCCGCCATCGACAAGGCCTCTGGTCCGACTTGCACTTCCCCAACGCGGAGCGAATCGGAGGTCTGCAACGGATGCCGGCCTTGCGCTTGCCGTCCGCAGCAGGCACAAGTCCCCACCTCCACATCAAAGCGGCGGACGATGGTCATCCGCACGATGTCTTCTTGGTACTGAGGTTGGGTGTTCTTCAGGATGATCGGACCTTGACAGTGCTGGCAGCGCGGCGGAAGTGGCACGTGGATTTGCTCATCCACCCGTTTGGGGACGGGTCGCGTAGCTCGCGCTCCGTATGCCGCCCCAGGCTTACGTCCTGGCGGCTTGGGGTTACTCTTGGGTTCCCCCTTGGAAAACGGCGCGGCACTTCGTTTGTTGGCACGGAGCGCTTCTTCCAGTTCCTTTCGCAGGCGCTCGTTCTCCGCCAGCGCGCACTTCAACTGCGTCTCCAGAGACTCGACTCTCCGTTCGAGATCCTTCTCGCGATCTGAGGAGCCACCGCGGTTGGGCGCTTGCATCCATTTGAAGATGACATAAGCTAAACGATTTGTCCAGCCCCTTACTTCGACATCCCTGTCTTTATTGAGTCACGGGCTGGTAAACATTGTCCCAATTTCAGCAAAACCACGGCTCTGATGCCGGAAGAAATCGCCGTCGCCGATGGCGGCGCCAACGGCGGCGGATTCGCCACGGTCGGCGCCTCGTTTCCGGACGGCCGCAATGTCGGCCACGGCCAGGCCATCGACGACCTCTCCTGGACCAAGGGGACGCACACCTTCAAAGCCGGCGCCAGTATCCGCTACGACAAAGTCACCTATACCAATATCGCCGGCGGCGCCTTCGTCGGGGCATACACGCTTGACGACCTCGCCGATTTTGCCAACGGCACCTTGAACTTCAGCGGAACGGGCTTGGGCAGCAGCTTCGTCCAATCTTTCCCCAAGTGGACCGCGGTCCACTTCCGCCTTCCTTCCGAAGACTTCTACGTGCAGGATGAATGGGCCGCCACCAGGAGTCTGAAGCTGACCCTCGGCATGCGCTTCGAGATGGACCCCAACCCGAGCTGCACCGATCATTGCTTCGCCACCCTCAGTACGCCCTTCAATTCGCCCAGTTATCAGGGCGGCGCCAACATCCCTTATAACCAGACCATCGACACCGGCCTGAACAAGGCGTTCTATAACATCCAGACGGTCGTTCCGGAACCCCGCATCGGCATCGCGTGGTCGCCGTTCGGCAATAGCAAGACCGTTGTCCGCGGCGGCTTCGGCATCTTCTCCACCGTCTATGCGGCCAGCCTCGCGGGCACCTTCGCCGCCCAGTCGCCCAACGTGTTCAAGCCCTCGGTCACCTTCGGTACGGTCGGCCTCTCCACCGATGCGAACAGTGCGGTCTACTCCGCCATTGCTTCCAACGCAGGCTTCCAGTCGGGCTTTACGGCCGGCGACACCCTCGCCCAGATCAAGGCCGCCCTGGGCAAAATCGCCTTCTCCCTGCCCAGCTTCAATTCCGCCCCCGAGAACTACTCCGCTCCCAAAGACTACGAGTGGAACATCGAAATCGAGCGCCAGATCACTCCGCACAACGTCCTGGCCCTGACCTATGTAGGCAACCACGGCTACGACATCCAGGAATCCTACAACCTGGATGCCTACACCGGAGCCAGCGGCGTCAGCCGTTACGGCGGCGGCTATGGCGGCCTTCCCACGGTCGCTCCCGATCCCCGCTTCCTTAGCGTTGCGCAGTACGAGAACAACGGCATTTCCAACTACGAGGCCGGCACCATCCAGTTCAAGCACAGTTTCGCCGGCGGACTCACCGGCCAGATCCACTACACCTGGAGCCATGCCCTTGGAACCGTCGGCTGGTACAACCCCTATAGCATCGCCACCGGCTATGGCGACCTGAACTTCGACAACCGCAGCCAGATGTCCGCCGACTTCGTCTGGAACCAGCCCCACCGGTTCCAGAGCAGGCCCCTGAATTCGCTCCTGGGCGGCTGGATGTTGAGTAGCAAACTGTACGTGTACAGCGGCCCGCCCTTCAGCGTGACCGATAGCAAAATCCCCTCCCAGATCAACTCGGCGGGCGGCATCGGCACCATCCTGTCGGACCTGGTGACCCCCAGCGCCGCCTTCATCGGTTGCGGTGCCGCCGCCATCAGCACGCCGTGCATGCCCAAGACTGACTTCTCCACCTATTCCAGCACCTCGGGAGTCGCCGCCCCCATCCAGACCGACTGGGGCAACATCGCCCCCGACAGCTTCCGCGGTCCCGGCTACTTCGATATCGACACCCAGCTCGCGCGTACCTTCAAAATCAAAGAGCGGGCTTCCCTGCTCATCGGTTTGAACGCCTACAATCTCCTCAACCATCCCAACTTCAAGACCCCTTCGGGCAGCATTTCTTCGGGATCGTTCGGCGAGATCACCACCGACGTGGCCCCTCCGACCAGCGCCTACGGCTCCTTCCAGGGCGCCGCGGTTTCCGGGCGCGTCGTCGTGCTGACCGGCAAATTCGTCTTCTAGCGAAGCCGTGGAATAAATCCAACTCGCCCAGGCTGGGGTAGTGGCGCAAGGTTGTGTTTAGCGCCACTACCCAGGCTGGCGCCTACGCCACAACGTGGGGCATGCTTCAGCTTGCCCCGGTCATGCTTTTAGCCCTGCTTCGATCTCTCCACGGCCTTTTTACGCGCGAGGCCCCGAAACCAACGCCCGGAGCCGCGACCGGAGGGAGCGGTTCCAAAAGCCTTCCCCCGCCCTCAACCTCTCCAGCCTATATCCAGAGGCGAATGGCGATGCTCCGGATGCCCAGTGCCCCGCCGCTTTTTCGCGGTGGGGCAGGCTTTTCACTTTCCCGGAACCTTTTTCTCGGGATCTGCCGCGATCTTGCCTCCCGGCCGCTCTTCCACGCACCCCTTCGCCCGCCCCGTGCATCCATAGGATCGGTAGAGATAAGTGCTTTGAAATGCGCTATCCTGTTATAATTTAAACAACTCACCACTATGCCTCTTAAGCCTTTCGCACCAGGATGCGGCGCGGAGAAAAAGATCTTTTTGCTTAAACCGCGCGGTTTTTGCGCCGGGGTGGTTCGCGCGATCGATGTGGTCAAGATCGCGCTCGATCTCTACGGCCCGCCGGTCTACGTGCGCAAGGAAATCGTCCACAACAAGCATGTGGTGGATGAGTTACGCGAAGCCGGAGCCGTCTTCGTCGAGGAGCTGGATGAGGTCCCCGCCGGTGCCCGCGCCATCTTCAGCGCCCACGGCGTGGCCCCCTCGGTGCGCCGCGAGGCCCGCGAGCGCCGCCTGGACGTGATCGACGCCACCTGCCCCCTGGTCACCAAAGTGCATCTGGAAGCCGTGCGTTTCGCGCGCGACGGGTTCAGTATCGTACTCATCGGCCACAAGGACCACGACGAGGTCATCGGCACCCTCGGCGAAGTACCCGAGCGCAGTTACCTGGTGGAAACCGTCGAGGATGTGGATCGCCTGGATTTGCCCGATCCCACGCGCGTCCGCTATCTCACCCAAACCACCTTGAGCCTCGACGAAACCCGCGAGATCGTCAACCGCCTCAAGCAGCGCTTCCCGCTCGTCCAGGGACCTCCCGCCCAGGATATCTGCTATGCCACCGAGAACCGCCAGATGGCCGTCAAGGCGGTCTCCGAGTTTTGCGACCTGTTGCTGGTAGTAGGATCGCAGAACAGTTCCAACTCCAAGCGGCTCGTCGAGGTGGGTGACAATTTCGGAGTCCGTTCGTACCTGGTGAACGACCGTACCGATATCGACACCCTGTGGCTGGAAGGCGTGCGCAATGTGGCCGTCACCGCAGGCGCTTCGGCGCCGGAACACCTGGTCCAGGAATTGATCGAGTTCCTCAGGGAACGGGGCTTTCATAACATGGAGGAACTGGAGTTGGTGGAGGAGGACGTGCGGTTTTCCCTGCCGGGCGAACTCATGATTTCGATCCAATGAGCGCGTCGGTACAAGTCGGAAGTACACTCGAAGCGGCGGCGCGGCACGCCGCCCGCAGGGCCTCGGCTTTCCTGGCCCAGATGCAGAAGCCTGATGGCCATTGGTGCGCGGAGCTTACCGCCGACACCACCCTCGAGTCCGACTACATCCTGTTTCAACTGTGGCTTTACCCGCCCGAAAAAGGCCGCTGGAATCCCCAGACGCGCCGCCTCATCGATAAAGCTGCGCGGTCCATCCTCGACCGCCAGTTGCCCGATGGCGGTTTCAACATCTACGTCGGCGGGCCGTCCGAAGTCAGCGCCTCGGTGAAGGCGTATTTCTCGTTGAAACTCGCGGGCCTGGATGTGGACGATCCGCGCATGGCGCGCCTGCGGCGGCGCATTCTGGAGTTGGGCGGCATTCAGGCGGCCAATAGCTACGTAAAAGTCAACCTGAGCCTCTTCGATCTCTACCCGCGGCAGTATTGTCCCAGCATTCCGCCCGAAGTGGTGCTGCTGCCGTTCCATTTTCTGTACCAGATGTCTTCGTGGACCCGCGCCATCGTAGTCTCGCTGTCCATTGTCCACTCCTCCAATCCGCGGCGTTCCGCGCCCGCCGGCTTCACCCTGGATGAGATTTGGCTGCCGGGCGCCAGCCCCGAATTCCAGCGGGACCCCAACTGGGTCACCTGGCATAACCTCTTCTTAGCGGCCGACGGTTTTCTGAAATGGTGGGAGCGCCACGGCAGCCAGTCCTTGCGCCGCAAGGCCATTGCCATTGCGCGCGAGTGGATGATCGAGCGCATGCGCCACTCCGATGGATTGGGCGCCATCTACCCGCCCATGATGTATTCGGTCATGGCGCTCGATTGCCTGGGCTACGCCAAAGACGACCCGCTCCGCCTGGAAGCCCTCCGCCAGTTCAACAAGCTGATGGTGGACGATGGCAAACGCTTCTTCATCATGCCCTGCTTTTCGCCGGTGTGGGACACCGCCATCGGCGCCTTTGCTCTCGGCCAGGCCGACCCCGAGCACCCAGCCCTGCGGGGGGCAGCCGATTGGCTGCTGGCCCGCGAAGTGCGGCGCAAAGCCGATTGGTCGGTGAAGCGGCCGCATACCGAACCCTCCGGCTGGGCCTTCTTCTATCAGAACGAGCACTATCCCGATGTGGACGATTCGGCCATGGTCATGCTCGCGCTGGCCGATTCGGCCGGATCGAATCCCGCAGCCCAGTTGGCCTGTCACAAACGCGGTGTGGACTGGCTGCTGGCCATGCAATCCGGCGATGGCGGCTGGGCGGCCTTCGACGCCGATAACAACTGGGAGTTTCTCAACGGCGTGCCCTTCGCCGATCACAATGCCATGCTCGACCCCACCTGCGCGGATATCACCGGCCGCGTGCTGGAGGCGCTCGCGGCGCACGGCGTGGAACGCAGCCATCCGGGGATGCGACGCGGCGTGGACTGGCTGGTGCGCCACCAGGAGGCCGACGGAAGCTGGTACGGCCGCTGGGGCGTGGCGTACATTTACGGCACCTGTTTTGCACTGCGCGGCCTGGCCGCCTCCGGCGAAAGCGATCGCGAGGCCCACGTGCTCCGCGCCGGCGAGTGGCTGCGCTCCATCCAGAATGCCGATGGCGGCTGGGGCGAAAGCTGCGCCAGCTACGAGAACCGCGTCTTCACCCCCGCTCCCAGCACCCCTTCGCAAACCGCCTGGGCTCTCATGGGACTGATCGCCGGCGGAGATGCCGCCAGCCTCAGCGTGCAGCACGGCATCGAATATTTATTGGAAACGCAGCGCGAAGACGGAAGCTGGGCCGAAACCCTCGCCACCGGCACCGGGTTCCCGCGCGTGTTCTACCTGAACTATCATCTCTATAAAGACTATTTCCCCTTGCTGGCGCTGGCTGCTTTCGTCAGGACCCGCTCAAGCTCGCATGGTTCCAATTCCCGTGGTTAAGGCTATGAAAGTTACGCTATGAAATTTCCCATCTCGATGACCGCCGGCCTGGCCCGATACATTTTCAAAAACAAGATGCATCCGCGTCCGGAGTGGCAGAAGACCGCGGCGGTGGCCCCGGATGCCGCCAATCCGTTCCGCATCCTGGCCTCCAAGACCGGCGCCAAGAGCCAGCCGCATCCCATGATCCACAAGCGCTTTCCGATCGTCCTGATGCTCGAGCCGCTGCACGCCTGCAACCTCACGTGTACCGGCTGCGGCCGCATTCGCGAGTACGAAAGCACCATCACCGAGCGCGTCCCGCTGGAAGAGTGCCTCTCGGTAGTGGATGAGTGCGGCACGCCCATCGTCTCCATCTGCGGCGGCGAGCCCATGATGTACCCGCAGATCGGCGAGCTGGTGGCCGGCATCCTGGACCGCAACCGCCACATCCTGCTGTGCACCAACGGCATGTTCATCAAGAAGCGCCTCCACGAGTTCACCCCCGACCCGCGCTTTTACTTCAACGTCCACCTGGACGGCATGGAGAAGAATCACGACATCGCCGTGGAGCGCGAAGGCGTCTTCCGCGAAGCCATCGAAGGCATCCGCGTGGCTAAGGCGGCCGGCTTCAAAGTCTGCACCAACACCACGGTCTATAAAGAGACCGACATGCGCGAAATTGAGGAGCTGTTCGAGTATCTCAAGCAGTTCAACCTGGATGGCCACCAGATCGCGCCGGCCTATGGATATTCCGCCGTCAACGACCGCGAAATTTTCATGACCCGCGATGACGTGCACGAAAAATTCCGCGAGTTCGACCGCATTGCCAAAAAGTACAATGTCCGCCAGACCCCCGTGTACATGGAATTCCTGCGCGGCGAGCGCGAGCTGCCCTGCACCGCCTGGGGCAATCCCACTTACAACGTGAAGGGCTGGAAGGGTCCGTGTTACCTGATCACCGACGGCCATTACAAGACCTTCGAAGACCTGATGACCCAGACCCCCTGGGAAAGCTATGGCCCCGGCAACGACCCGCGCTGCGAGCACTGCATGATGCACTGCGGCTTCGAACCCTCCGCCGCCCTCGGCATCAACGCCAAATTCAGCGACAATTTCAAGCTCTTGAGCTGGATGCTGCGCTAACCGGCCCCCTTAGTCGGCCGTGCTACCTTGGTCATTATGATCACCGTGCAAGAGGCTTCCGCGCGAGCCATGGAATATGCCCGCGAAGTGCTCGGCGACATGACTTACACCCTGGAGGAGTTTGAGTTGCGTTCGTACCAGGACAGGCCGTTCTGGTACATCACCCTCGGCTTCCCGACGCGGCGTCCCCCTGCACCGGAACTACTCCAATTGATTGGCACTGCTTTGCCGCTGGAGTATAAAACCTTTCTGGTGGATGCTGCCAGTGGGGAACCGATCGCCATGAAGTTGGCGAGCTGATGACCGATTATGAGCGGTTCGGCCGGGATGCCCGCTCCCGAGGTGTCCTGATCGACACGAACCTGCTGGTGCTATTGATCGTCGGTTTAGTCAATCGCGATCGTATCCCGCAATTTAAGCGGACCAGCCACTTCAGCGCCAAGGATTGGAACGTGCTCGCTGCAATGCTAGACCATATCCCACGCAGGTACTGCGTGGCGCACATCCTCGCGGAAGTGAGCACCCTGACGGACATGCCAGGCCCGGAACGTTTCCTCGCAAGAGGAGTATTACACCGGACTATTTCCGGTTTAGAGGAAGTGCCCATCGCCAGCCTGGATGCCTGCAAGTCTCCCTATTACCGCCGTCTTGGCCTGACCGATGCAGCCATCGTCCTCATCGCCCAACAGCGCGGCTGTTCGGTCGTCACCAACGATTCCGCCCTGTACCTGGCTCTCATGGAGGAGGGCGCTTCCGCCATCAACTTCGATGACCTCCGAAATCTCCTCTGACCATCTCCGGCTCTCCCGCCTTTCTCCGCGCTTCCTCCGCCCCCTCGGCGTCTCTGCGGTGAATCCCACTCCCCCCACTCCTCCGCCTCTCCGCATCTCCCCGCCGAACCCGCCCGCGCCCTCGCGCCTCAAAGCCCCCTCTTGCCTTTCTCCGCGTTTCCTCCGCTCCCTCCGCACCTCTCCGGAAACTCCGCTTCCTCTACGATCTTTCCTGACCTTGGGTCTTCTCCGCGATTCCTCCGCGTCTCCGCGTCTCCGCGTCGAATGGGACCCGCCGCTGGCCTGTCGGGAATTTCCTCGCCGCAAGAACACCGACAGGTCCGCGGTGAATCCCACTCCCCCCACTCCTCCGCCTCTCCGCATCTCCGCGCCGAACCCGCCCGCGCCCTCGCGCCTCAAAGCCCCCTCTTGCCTTTCTCCGCGTTTCCTCCGCTCCCTCCGCACCTCTCCGGAAACTCCGCTTCCTCTACGATCTTTCCTCACCTCGGGTCTTCTCCGCGATTCCTCCGCGTCTCCGTGTCTCCGCGTCGAATGGGCCCGGCCGCTGGCCTGTCGGGAATTTCCTCGCCGCAAGAACACCGACAGGTCCGCGGTGAATCCCACTCCCCCCACTCCTCCGCCTCTCCGCATCTCCGCGCCGAACCCGCCCACGCCCTCGCGCCTCAAAGCCCCCTCTTGCCTTTCTCCGCGTTTCCTCCGCCCCCTCCGCACCTCTCCGGAAACTCCGCTTCCTCTACGATCTTTCCTCACCTTGGGTCTTCTCCGCGATTCCTCCGCGTCTCCGTGTCTCCGCGTCGAATGGGCCCGGCCGCTGGCCTGTCGGGAGTTGCCTCGCCCCGAGAACATCGACATAAATCGATGCCTGTGCTCCGCGGTGAATCCGAGGCCCTCATGAAACCCGCCCTGGTCACCGGCGCCTCCGGCTTCCTCGGCTGGCACGTCGCCCGCGTGCTCCTCGAACGCGGCCACTCCGTGCGCGCCCTCGTCCGCCCCGGCAGCCGCGTCACCGATCTCGATGTAGAAACCGTCACCGGCGACCTCCGCGACCGCGCCTCCCTCGACCGCGCCGTCCAGGGCTGCGAACTGCTCTTCCACGTCGCCGCCGATTACCGCCTGTGGGCCCGCCATCCCGAGGAACTCTACCGCTCCAACGTAGACGGCACCCGTAACCTGTTCGAAGCCGCCCGCGCCGCCGGCATCCAGCGCGCCGTCTACACCAGCACCGTCGGATGCATCGGCATTCCCCCCGGCGGCATCGGCGACGAAGACACCCCCGTGTCCCTCGCAGACATGGCCGGCCCCTACAAACGCTCCAAGTTCCAGGCCGAACAAGTGGCCCTGCAATTTGCCCGCGACGGCTTCCCCGTGGTCATCGTCAACCCCACCGCGCCCATCGGCGACCACGACGTGAAGCCCACCCCCACCGGCAAAATCGTGGCCGACTTCCTGGCCGGCGCCATGCCCGCATTCATCGACACCGGCCTCAACGTAGTGGATGCCCGCGACACCGCCGAAGGCCACTGGCTCGCCTGCCAGCACGGCCGCGTGGGCCAGCGCTACATCCTCGGATCGGAAAACCTCACCCTGGCGGAAATCCTGCGCAAGCTCGCCCGCATCACCGGCCGTAAAGCCCCCACCGTGCGCCTGCCCTACGCGGTTGCCTGGTGCGCCGGAGCCTGCTCCACCGCTTGGGCGCAAATCACCGGCATCGCCCCGCGCGTCCCCCTGGACGCCGTCCGCATGGCGCGCAAGAAAATGTGGGTGAGTCACGAAAAAGCCGCCCGCGATCTCGGCTTCCATCCCGGCCCTGCCGATGTCGCCCTCGCCCGCGCCGTCGCCTGGTTCGAGCGCCGCGCCCAGGCGCCCGCCGCGTAGGACTCGAAGCCCATGCGCATCCTCCTGGTGGCCGCCGATCCCCGCGAGTTCTCAGGCATGCTTTCGCTCGCCTCCGACCACGGCCCCGTCCCCCTGGGCATCGATTGGGGCCGCTGCGCCCGCCTCGGCGACCACGATGCCCTGCTCATCGCCAACGGCGCCGGACGCGCCCGTGCCGGCGCCGCCGTCGACGCATCCGACGAGTTCGGCCCCGATGCCGTGGTCAGCACCGGCTTCTGCGGCGCCCTCGACGAACGCCTGGATGTCGCCGATGTGGTGCTGGCAACCTCCATTGACGATGGGCAGCGGCGCTTTTCCGCACTGCCCGCCGAAGGACCGGGTGAAACCTTTACCGGTCCCATCCGATCTATTGAACGAGTAGTATTGAGCGCAGAGGAGAAGTGTTTACTGCGGAATTCGGGTGCCTGCGCCGTGGAAATGGAGGCCGCCGGAGTGGCCGCCCGCGCGCTGGAACTGGGGTTGCCCTTTTATTGTGTGCGTGCGGTAACTGATTTAGCGGAGGAATCGCTGGCAAATGATTTTAATCGGGCCCTCCGTCCGGACGGTCATTTCGATACAATGAGTATTCTATTGGGGGCCTTGCGTGATCCGGCCGTCCGCCTGCCGGAGTTGCTTCGCCTACGGAAGCGATCGATCCAGGCGGCACGCGCACTGGGGGAGTTTTTTGCCAATTGCCGATTGTGACCTGAGCGATATTCCCGAAACCATGCACGCGGCGGTCTATCGCGGCCAGAGTGTCGTCAGCGTCGAAGAGATTCCTACGCCCGCCATCGGCCCCGGCGAAATCCTGATTCGCGTGGAGGCTTGCGGAATTTGCCACACCGATCTGAAGAAAATCGAACATAACTTATTGGCCCCTCCGCGCGTTTATGGCCATGAAACTGCCGGCGTGGTCGCGGCCGCCGGCCCCGGCGTCGAAAAGTTCCAGCCCGGCGATCGCGTCGTCGCCTTTCACCACATCCCCTGCCTCGAATGCTTCTACTGCCGCCGTAAGATCTACGCCCAGTGCCCGGTCTACAAACGCGTGGGAATCACCGCGGGCTTCGAGCCCGCTGGCGGCGGCTTTGCCCAGTACGTGCGCGTCATGGACTGGATTGTGGCTCGCGGCGTGGAGCGCATCCCCGCCGGCATCTCCTTCGAGCGCGCCACTTTGGTGGAACCCCTGAACACCTGCCTCAAAGCCGTGGTGCAGTGCGATCCGCAGCCCGAAGATACCGTGCTCGTCATGGGCCAGGGACCTATCGGCCTCATGTTCACCATGCTCGTCGCCCGCACCGGCGCGCGCGTGGCCGCAACCGATACCATCGCCGAGCGGCGGACCCTTTCCTCCCGCTGCGGCGCCGCCTTCACCTGGGATCCGCGCACTGCCGACATCCCCGCCGAATTGCGCCGTCTCACCGGCGGGCGCGGCGCCGACCTGGTGATTGTAGCCGTTTCCACACCCGGCATCGTGCAGCAGGCCATTGCCGGCTCCCGCCCCGGCGCCCGCATCCTGCTGTTTGCCCAAACCGCCGCCACCGAGCGGATCGAGGCCTCCGGCGCCGAGATTTGCGCCGGTGAACGAACCCTGTTTGGATGTTATAGTGCTTCGGTGGACTTGCAAAAGGAGTCCGCAAATCTGGTTTTTAACGGCGAACTGCCCGTGGAGGAGCTGATTTCCCATTGTTTGCCGTTGGTTAAAATCCGTTCAGGAATGGATTTGGCATTGCATCCGGGACCTAAATCGTTGAAAATAATCGTTCAGCCACAGAGGTGGTCATAGTGAAGAGCCACATGATGGCTGCTGTGCTTTACGGCAAGGAACACTTGCAGGTTGAGCCGGTGGCCATTCCCACAATTCAAAGCGGAGACATTCTCGTACGAGTGAAAGTGGCGCTGACCTGCGGAACCGATGTCAAGGTTTTTCGCCGTGGTTATCATGCTCGAATGATCGTCCCGCCCGCTGTTTTCGGGCACGAACTGGCCGGCGACGTGGTCGCCGTAGGCGAGGATGTCACCAGGTTCTTGGTCGGGCAACGCGTCGTGGCGGCCAATTCGGCGCCCTGCGAGCAATGCTATTTTTGCCGTCGCGGTTTGCAGAATCTCTGCGACGACCTGCTGTTTAACAACGGCGCCTACGCCGAGTATATTCGCATCCCCGCCCGCATCGTGGAACGGAACACCTACCTGCTTCCCGCGCACGTGGATTATCAGGATGCCGCCCTGGTCGAGCCTTTGGCGTGCGTCGTGCGCGGCCTCGAGGAAACCAATCCCCAGCCCGGCGATACCATGGCCATCATCGGCCTCGGCCCCATCGGCCTCATGTTCGTGAAGCTGGCCAAGCTCTACGGCTGCCGCGTCATCGCCGTGGGCCGCCGCAAAACCCAGTTGGATCGCGCCGCCCTCCTGGGCGCCGACGAGCTGGTCGTCGGCAGCGATGAAGCCAACCCCGTCCGCACCATCCGCGACCTCACCCACGGACTCGGCGTGGATGTGGCCATCGAAGCCGTCGGCCAGCCGCTTACCTGGGAGTGGGCCGTCGGCATGGTCCGCCGCGGCGGCACCGTCAATTTCTTCGGCGGCTGCCCCAACCACAGCACCGTCAATCTCGATACCGCCCTGCTGCACTACTCCGAAATCACCTGCAAAGCCAGCTTCCATCACACCCCGGCGTACATCCGGAAGGCGCTGGATCTGATTTATCAGGGGCACATCGCGGCTTCGTTCTTCGTCAACAATCAGGAGCCTCTGGCCAACCTGCTGGAAGTGATGCGCCACCTGATGAGCCACAACGGCCATTTGAAAACGGCCATCGTTCCGTAAATGACGGGTCCGGGCGAATCCGCGTTTCTCCCGCCGGCCGAATTCGTGAGGTCGCCAGCGGCTCTTCAGAAGACTTACACCGCCGAAGAAGCGCGCCGCTACACCCGCTGGCTGGCCACCCACCACTACGAAAATTTCCACGTCGTCAGCTTCCTGCTCCCGCAGCGCCTCCATCAGGATTTCTACAACGTCTACGCCTATTGCCGCTGGGCCGACGACCTCGGCGATGAAATCGGCGATCGCGCCGAAAGCCTCCGCCTGCTCGCCTGGTGGCGCACCCAACTTGACGCCATGTACGCCGGCCGCGCCGCTCACCCCGTCTTTGTCGCCCTCGCCGGCACCGCGCGCCAATTCGCCATCCCCCGCGAGCCGTTCGCTGACCTGATCTCCGCCTTCATCCAGGATCAGACGGTCGGCCGCTACCAGCGATTGGCCCGACCTGTTCGGCTACTGCCGCAACTCCGCCAACCCCGTCGGACGTCTGGTGCTCTACCTCTGCGGCTACTCCGATGCCGCCCGCCAGCGCCTTTCCGACGCCACCTGCACCGCCCTGCAACTGGCCAATTTCTGGCAGGATGTCACCGTCGACTGGCGCAAGGATCGCGTCTACATGCCCCTCGACGTCCTGGAGCGCCACGGCTCCAGCGTCGACGATTTGTCCGCTCCGCCGCTTCACTCCAGCCTTCCGCGATGCCATGCGCGAGATGCGTTGGCAAGGCCCGCGAACTTTTCCTCGAAGGCCTGCCGCTGGTAGGCATGGTCGACCGACGCCTGGCGCTTGGACCTCGATCTGTTCAGCCGCGGCGGCCTGCGCGTGCTCGAAAAAATCGAGGCGGCAGGGTTACGACGTGCTCTCCGCGCGGCCGGCCATTTCCAAGGCCGAGCGCGTGGGCCTGCTGCTGGCCTCGCTCGCCCGCACGGCGTTTGCACGGTCGGCATGATGCACGAGATCGATCAATCCTACTCGTACTGCCGAAGCGCGTGGCGCGCACGCGGCGCCAAAAACTTCTACTACTCCTTCCTCCTGCTCTCCGCCCAGCAGCGCAAGGCCATGTGCGCCATCTACGCCTTCATGCGCTATGCGACGACCTGAGCGATGAACCCGGCGCCATCGCGCGCCGCCATCGAAGCTGGCGCAATCAACTGGAAGCCGCCCTCGACGGCCACTTCAGCGGCCACCCCGTCTGGCCCGCCTTCCACCACACCGTGCGCCGCTTCGGCATTCCCCACCAGTACTTCCGCGAAATGATCGATGGCGTGGTCTCCGACCTGGAGCCGCGCCGCTTCGAAACCTTCGACGAGCTATACCGCTACTGCTACCAGGTCGCCTCAGTCGTCGGCCTCACCACCATCCACATCTTCGGATTCGATACCCCCAGCGCTCTGCCGCTGGCCGAAAAATGCGGCGTGGCCTTCCAGCTCACCAACATCCTGCGCGACATCCGCGAAGACGCCGGCCGCGGCCGCATCTACCTGCCCGCCGAAGACCTGCGCCGCTTCGGTGTCACCGAAGACGACCTCCGCGCCGGCCGCCGCACCGGCGGTTTCGTCGAGACTGATGCGCTTCGAAGCCGCCCGCGCGCGCGCCTATTACGACGAGTCCGCGCCCCTGCTGGATCTCATCCACCCCCGCAGCCGCCCCTCGCTGCTCGGCGCTGATTTCGATCTACTCCCGCCTGCTCGAGCGCATCGAGCAAGCCAACTACGACGTCTTCACCCGCCGCGTGCGCCTCTCCGCATTCGAAAAATCCTGGATCCTCGTCCGCGCCGCGGTAGGGCAAGCTTTAGCAGGGCCGCCGGCGGGGCCGGTTTGAACGAAAGTGTGACCCGCCGCCGGCCCCGCGCCAACCAACTCGGCTATAAACCTGAGCCACAAACGGCCGCGTGAGGAGCCGCTAACTGATTGAGCGGCAATGGGGTCACAGATGAACTTGCCCGGCTTCGATTTCCTCACAGCTTTCGAGGAACTCCCCCCGGAAGTCGCTGATAACAATCGATTGGCGGGAAATCAAGAAAGAGCCAATTTGCACTGCATACAACGCGGAGTCCCTCTCCCATTAGGTCCCCGCGCCCAGCGGGCGCTTCTGAGGGACCGTCGTCAATTTCGTGGCTGCGACACGGCACCAGGCCCTCCGCCCGTCGGCGGTCGCCCCCAATAAAAACAACCAGCCGTCCACGAACATCTGCACCAGGTCGATCAGGTAATCGTGACGGCGGATGTGCGCCAGTTCGTGCAGCAGCAGGGCTTCACCGCGGCAAACGGACTGGGGCCCCCATTCGCCATTCGCCTCGCACTCGCATCGCTTAAGATTGGCTAACACAAAAGGCTCCTGTTCCGTCTTATCGGCTGGTGTAGACCCGTAGAGGAGGGGAGAGATGAAGCCAATTGAGCGTTCTGCCACAGCAATTCTCGCGATTACGGTGTGTCTTGGAATCGCTCACGCCAGCGGACCAATAGCCGTATACGCGCTCGTGGACAAGGTGGTATTCGAACCCGGCGCGGACAAGCCGGAACGTATCCGAATCTCGGGTGTCTTCATTACCGCCGTGGACGGATCGTCGGACGTGTATTCGCCGCCCCAGCGCGGATACCTCTACTTCACGTTG
Organism: Bryobacterales bacterium; assembly: GCA_963803725.1. Taxonomy (GTDB): domain Bacteria; phylum Acidobacteriota; class Terriglobia; order Bryobacterales; family Bryobacteraceae; genus JOPF133. Next base: position 241,460 of record CAWDOH010000017.1, read on the forward strand.
CCGAAAGGCAATGAGCAACTCGCGCGGAGGGAGTGGGCCGACCTGAAGTCCATCGCCGGTTCGCGCCAGGTAGTGGGACTCGGCTCCATTTGGTTCGGCAAGGCGCAGACGCGGGTCAGGAAATCGGATGAGGAGGCCAAGTCTCCAGACGACTATCCGATGGGAAATGGCTTGGTCAAAGTAAACCCGGACCAGCCCAGGGCCAAGGCGCTGCTGGATTACAAAGATCGCTGAACTGCCATGGCATCCGTCGCATGGGACTACGCGAAGACGGGAATCTGGCGGTTCTCCCGCCGCGACGCCATTCTGGTAGCTCTGGCTGGGCTGCACGGCGTGGTGCTGGCCGCGTGGCCGGTGGCGCCGTTGATCGCCGCGGGAGTGTGGTGGAACGCAAACACCATCGCCCACAATTTTATCCACCGGCCTTTTTTCAGATCGAAGGAACTGAACCGTGCGTTCTCCGCCGCCTTGAGTGTTCTGCTGGGCATCCCACAGACACTCTGGCGCGACCGTCATCTGGCCCATCATGCAGGCGTGTCGTGGAGCTTGCGAGTTTCGCGGCACCTGGCCGTCGAGACGGCGCTGGTCGTTAGCCTGTGGTCTCTCCTGGCCGCACGGCACCCCCGCTTTTTCCTGCTCACCTATCTTCCGGGCTATCTCGCCGGGTTGGGGTTATGCGCAATGCAAGGGTACTGCGAGCACGCCGTAGGCCAGCCCACCAGCCACTACGGTCGCGTTTACAACTTTTTCTGCTTCAACGACGGTTACCACGCCGAACACCACGCCGATCCCGCAATTCACTGGACCGGGTTGCCAGACTATATCGCGGATGGCGCAGCTACCAGCCGGTGGCCGCCCTTGCTGCGCTGGCTCGACGTGCCGCCGCTCGAGGCCCTGGAGCACCTCGTGTTGCTGTCCCCCCGTTTGCAGCGTTTCGTCCTGCGCAGTCATCGAAGAGCCTTTCAGCGTCTCCTCCCGCAGCTAAACACCATTCGCCGCGCCACCATTGTGGGCGGCGGGCTCTTTCCCAGAACAGCCCTCATTCTGAGAGATCTGCTTCCGTCGGCACACCTCACAATTGTGGATTCCAACGCGCGCAACCTGGAGACCGCGCGCATGTTCCTGGGCGAAACCATCGAGTATCGCAGCGAGCGCTGCACCCATGGCGCCCCATTCGATTGCGACCTCACGGTCATTCCCTTGTGCCTGGATGGCGATCGGTCGGCGTTCTATCGCCATCCGCCCTCTGCGGCAGTCCTGGTACATGACTGGATCTGGCGCCGCCGCGGACGCGGAACCATCGTTTCCGTGCTGCTGCTGAAGCGCCTCAACCTGGTGCGGCAATGAGAGGAGCGAGCCTTCTGCTGGTCTTCCTGGCGGCGAAGCTGGCCGTCGTTTGGGGCCATACCACGCCGCTTTCGGGTCTGGCGCTGGTGGCATACGTGTGGCAGGATGCGGCGGTCGCGCTCGTGTTTGCGGCGCTCGATATCGGCCTCGAAAAGATGGGCGCGGCCACCAGAATTGCCTGCGCCATCTACTGGGCTGCAGCGATTTACGCAGCCATCAACATACCGGTGGGGCGCGTGGTATTCACTCCACTCACCCGGCCGATGCTGCGGGCCGCGCGCGGGCCGTTAGCCGATTCCATGCTGGAATATGTCACCGCATCCAACATCCTGCTGGTGATTGCCGTACTGGCGGCGGCCACCGTTCTGCCACGGTTGCTCAGGCGAGCGCCGCGGCAGTTGGCGAAAATGGGGCTGGTCTGCACCATTGCCGTGGTCCTGTTGGGACCGATGGCCGGCAAGCGGGTGGACACGCGCGGCATGGATCGCAACGTGATCACCGCGTTGATGGGCAGCGGATTGCCGCGAGCGGCCGCCAGAGCCGTAGCGGACGACTGGCGGGAATCGCGCTTTCCAGCGCAGCGCCCCACCGAGGACTTGGCGCAGTTTTCCGGATCCGCCCGGGGTCTCAACGTGGTGATGATCAGTCTGGAATCCACCGCTGCTCAGTATCTGCCGCTTTACGGCGCGCCCGATGATGGCGGGCACGACCCGATGCCTAATCTGAGCACCCTGGCCCGGCGGGCTCTGGTATTCGAAAATGCCTATGCGGTTTATCCCGAGAGCATCAAGGGGCTGTTCTCGGTTCTATGTTCCACCTTCCCGGCTTTCGACAGCCGGCCGGAGGATTATGAAAACGCAGAATGCCGTTCCGTCGCCACGGCCCTGGCTGGCGCCGGTTACCGCACCGCCATGTTCCACTCGGGACGATTCGGGTACCTGGGGATGGAGGCGATTATCCGCCATCGCGGGTACCAGACCCTGGAGGATGCCGGCGATATCGGCGGCAATCACAATTCCAGCTTCGGAGTCGACGAACCCGCCACGGTAGCAAAGATGTTGGCCTGGATTGACGGCCTGCCGCGCGGGCAAAGGTTTTTCCTCACCTATCTCCCCATTGCCGGCCATCACCCGTATGCCACTCCCGAGCGCGGCCCCTTCCCGGAAACCGCCGAGATCGATCAATACCGCAACGCCCTGCATTACGGGGACGCTTCGCTGGGCACTCTCATCGAAGGCTTGCGGTCCCGCGGCCTCGAGCAGAATACGGTTTGGGTGATTTACGGCGATCACGGGGAGGCCTTCCATCAGCACGAGGGCAACTACGGCCACACATTTTTCCTCTACGAGGAAAATGTGCACGTCCCGTTTCTGATCGCCGCGCCCGGCCGGATGCGCCGCCAGGAACGCTTGCGCAAAGTGGTCAGCTTAGTGGACACCGCCCCGACCATTCTCGATCTGCTGGGTATACCAACGCCGCCGAATTACCAGGGGCGAACCATGCTGGATGGCGTACCGCGGATGGCGCTTTTCTTTGCGGACTACTCCTTGGGACTCCTCGGCCTGCGCGATGGGCCTTGGAAGTTCGTTTACGAAATCGGCTCGGGCCGGGCAAAACTGTTCAATCTGGACCGGGATCCGCATGAGAAATCCGACGGGTCGGCGCGCGAGGCCTCACGCGTATCGTGGTACGGCCAGGTCGTGCGCGGCTGGAGCAGTGCGCAGAAGAGCTATATTGCTCGATGCGCGCTCCGGTGAAAGGACCTCGCGATTTCCCACAGGTAACGCCGTAGCGTCTACCAGAGAGGGCAACCTGGTTCGGAAGGCAACTGGCTACGAACAGAAGAAGCTCAAGGCGCGCTTTCCCGCATGGGCTTCTTCAGCTGCGCGAGCCCGGCTTCCGGCCGCCATTCGTGCGACGTCCGCCCAAAAACACCAAGGCCCGCGCAGCGCTCAGCACTATCCTTCAACGCGGGCTCCGTCGCGGCCTTACGTTCGCTTGCGGGTTAGGATGGCGTGGACCGCAGGCTGGGCAGCAGCAGTGGCGGGCAGCATCAGCAGCAGCATCGAAGCAGTCACCAGAGAGGTTCGAGTCGCCGCGTCGGTCATCCTAAATCCGGCAGTTAGCCAGCCGCCCCGCCTCGTAGGGCCATTGGGGCCACCAATTTCCAACTGCGGCGCAGATCACCTTCCGGGTCACAAGCGGTTTATCCCTAAATCCGGCAGTTAGCCTGCCGCCCCGCCTCGTAGGGCTATTGGCGCCACCAATTCCCAACTGCGGCGCAGATCACCTTCCGGGTGACAAGCGGTTTATCTGCAACTGGTTGCAGCGCACGGCCACTGCCCGTTCCGCGGGGCTGCAACCGCCGGATTTAGGTTTATCTGCAACTGGTTGCAGCGCATGGCCGCTGCCCGCTCCGCGGGGCCGCAACCGCCGGATTTAGGGTCATGTCTCATTCTCGCTGATGAGAATTAATTTTCGGCAGGTCTCTCCGCGTGATCGATCACCAGAACTTCAACCGGACCCCTGGCGGGCACAAGTTTCAGACCGAGTTGTTCTTCTAGTGCAGCGAAAATGTTGGCGCTATTTGGCTCCGCCGGGAGACGGGAGCCGCCCGGCGCGAGCAGGCCCAGGAATCCCACTAACGTCGCGTCCGGAGTGAAACTCAGATCCAGATCGAATTCGCCGGTGAATCCGGTCTTATCCAGGACCGGGCGGTCCAATACGGATGTCAGTTCCCTGGCGAGGTCCGCCACGCGAACCTTCCTTCCTTACCGGAGGTGACCACCGGGCTGCGCACCCGCGCCATGGGTCCCGTCTACCGGGCAGAACCGAGTTGCGACTCCCGCGACCGAAAACTCTATGGGTGGGGCCGACCCGAGATGCAAGGCCGCACGTCTTAATAAAATATCATTTGAAATCCGGTGTCTACCTGATTGAATTTCTCTGCAGTCGGTGCTAATTTAGCTTCCCAGCTCGAAATGGAGGGTGCATATGAAAAGAATGTTTACGTGCTTGCTCGTTGTGTTCGCCAGCGTCGCGATCGCGCTCGGGGCCGAAGCTACGCTGACCAAACGGTCGCGGCCCCAAATCCTGGGATCTGCATGATGATGGCGCAACGAGGAATGTGTTGTCGCGCCGGTGGTGGTATGAGAGTCTCTGTTGTTCCGCAGGAGGGAAGCCGAATGACGGCTACGTCACAATCGATTGCGGCGTACTTCTGGACGGGAATCTTCATAACTTCGCTGGGTGCTGCGGGGCCTCGCTCAACACAAGATCGAGGCTTGGACAATAATACCCAATTTGAGGCAGCATCTGTGAAGCCAGCGGCTATTGGACCCGGACGTGGTGGGATGTGGTCCGTTCGCGGCGGTCCCGGAACCAGCGACCCCGGTTTATACAGATGCAGTAGCTGCAGCCTATCAATGCTCATCACGCAAGCATATGGCATTATGTATTATCAGCTCTCAGGTCCGAGTTGGATGGATTCTGAGAGGTTCGAAGTGATGGCAAAGGTTCCGCGAGGAGCATCGAAAGAACAATTCCGCACAATGCTTCAAAATCTCTTAGCCGATAGGTTTAACTTAATTGTGCACCGCGGCAAGAAAGAGACGCGCGTTTATGACCTGGTTATTGCCAAGAGCGGCCCAAAATTGAAGCAGTCGTCTGAAAGTCAGATTGAGGAGATGATCGAGGGTGGGCCCAATCATGCAACATCGGCCAAGGGAGCACAAGTATCCGACATCGATAAGGACGGCTACCCGGTCTTAACTAGCGATTGTAGTCATTGCGTCAAGATGGCAAATGGAAAGATCGCCGTCCGACTAGACCGCGCAGGCATAGGGGATTTCATCGAATTTGTGGCTGGACAACTTGGGCAGCCGGTCTTCGATAGAACGAATCTCCAAGGCAAATATGATATCAAGTTAAGGTTCGATACAATGGAACGGCCTCAAACCTCGCCAAATGACGCTGCAGCCGCTACAGTCGCAGATGACCTCGGTCTTCCAATTGCCGGGGCCATCGAGTCCCAACTAGGGCTGCGGCTCGAAGCCAGGAGAGGCGATGTAGATGCCATCATCGTCGACAAGGCAGAGCGAATACCTGCTGTGAATTGATGGAAGGTAATTAGGGCTAATCAAGACGATCTATGTGCAGCAGTCCCGCTTCCGACCGGCTGAAGGGGCCCGAGACATAGCCGCAGTCCACTTTCCCCGGAACGGGTCGCGGCGGTGTGCCGGGCGGAAAAGAAACACAGCCCGCGTCCTTCGGCGCCGGCAGTTTTGGGCCACCCTTTACCGCCTCCAAATCATAGACGGGTAGCTCTCTGGTTTCCCGGTGGAGCGCCAGGTGGAACCTGTCGGCCAGAAGCGTTTCGAGCATCAGCCACATGTGCTTCGGGTCGGTCTTGCCTTCCGGTTTGGCGTCGATGTCGTATCCGTCCGTTTTGGTCCACGCCGGACCCCCTGCCACCTGTGCATCCGGCAGCGGGAGCCAGTGCGGCGAGTCGTGGTCCGCATACGCAAATTGGATGAGTCCCTTCAAGGGCAAATTCACCATGTGCAGCCGCCCGCCAGGTTGATAGCCGCCGCCCATCGGCTGTCTTGGGTCGATCCCGGCAAGATTTCGTTTGACCGAAGCCACCTCAAATGCGGGACGCGCATTCGATTGCGCGAACAAACCGTACGTCGCAGCCCCCAGCAGGATAGCGGCTGCAAACAAACCCGGTCCCAGGCCGGTCGGAACCATCGGGCGCGGCTGGCCCAGCAGCCTTGCGATCCGGTTCGCCAGATCTCCCCCATTGGCAGCGATCGCCGCACTCAGATGCGCCGGGCGGTACGACTCCAATTGCGCCAGCGCCCGCGCATACGTGAGCGCATCGCCACTGATCGATACGGCCAGATCGTCGCAACACAGTTCCCGCTCGGCGCGAATGTGCCCCGACACCCACCAAACCGCCGGGTGGTAGAACAGCAGCGACTCGGCCACGCTCTGCAGGATGTTAATCGGATAATCGTGCCGCCGGATGTGCGCCAGCTCATGCAGCAGCAGCGCCTCCACATGCTCGGCAGGCAGACCGCCGAGCGCCCCTACCGGAACCAACACCACCGGACGCAGCCAGCCGACCACCGTCGGCACCTGTACCAGCGCGGAGACCAGCAACCGCACGGGACGCGAGAGACCAATCTGTGCTCCAAGTTTCCTTACCGTCTCCTGCCACTCCGGCGGCGCACGCCGCACCAGTATCGACCGCATGCGCGCGGCCACCACCCAGCCTCCCGCCAGGCGAACCCAGAACACCATTGCCCCGGCGAGCCATACGATTACGACCCAAAACAGGAACTCCTCCGGCTGCACGCTGGATACCGTTGCGCGGATGGAATCGGGCAACCTGGTGGTCGTGGCGATCCCGGTCGGGGAGGCGGCCGGGGGAGTGCTTCGGATGCCATAGATGGCTACCGGACTGGCGTCCGAGGGCGCCATCAGCTCCCAAGTCACTAAAGGAGCCGCCATCATCGCTGCCAGTGCCCCGCAGGCAAGCAGATACCGGGTTTGCGGACTCGACGTGCGTGCCAAAATACGCCGTGCCGCCGCGTATAGAATCGCAATGCACAAGCCCTGCCAGAGGAAGTGAAGCAAGGTCATGCCGAGACGTTCCACCCATGGCTGTGAAGCCAGTATTTGCATGACATTCATGACGAGCCTCCCTTCTTTCGAGTGAAGGAGTCCAACATGCCGCGGATTTCATCCAGCTCTTCGCGCGAGGCCGGTTGCGCCGTCAGGGCGCCCATCACCAGGCTTCGGGCAGAACCGCCGAAGGCCCTTTTCAGGAGGTCGCCCGCGATCTGCCGCTGGGTTTGCTCCTTCGGGGCGCTTGCCTCGTACACGTGCGATCCGAAACGCTCGCTGCGAGTGAGCAGCCCCTTTTCGGTCATCAACTGCATCGTCTTCAGCGTGGTGGTGTAACGGTTGTCTTTGCCGAGTTCGTCGTGGATTTCCCGGACGGTCGCCATCCCCAGCGTCCAAACCACCGCAAGAATGTCGAGCTCAGCGGGGGTTGGAAGCGCCATTGGCGGCCGGTTGCGGTGAGAACGATTCATCTGGATCGAGAGTACTACGAAAAAAACCGTAATGCAACGAAAATTTCCGTAGCGAGCGTGCCAGCCCCAGAAACACCAAGGCCCGCGTGGCGCTCAGCACCGCGCGGGCCTCCAGCATCCTTAACCTGATCGCTTACCGGCGGAAATGGTCGAAGCGCTCCACGCGACGATCCACCCGTGGATGCACCAGCGGAGGAGCGATCCGCACCACCGCGGGCCCTCTCCAATACCCGCCAACCCAGACGCCAGCCGGGCCATAGTAACCGTTCACCCAGGTGTATCCGGGTCCGGGACAAGCCGGAACCACTGCAACCGGCGCCGGAATGCCAATTCCGATTCCTACCGTCACGCGCGGGGCTGCCAATAACCCACCCGCCAGAAGCATCATCACTGCGATTGCCTTTTTCATTGTCCCATCCTCCTTACGCCCTACTAAAAAGCAAACCCCATGCCAAAGCGCAACCCACTGAAAAAGCGCCACATCGCCGCCCAGGCCGCCACCACCGGTGGTGGATATCCGCCGCCACTGGTGCTATCCAACCGCGTGCTTACAAAGGCTTTACAAATACTTCTGGACCGCTCCCGGAACCGCGTATAAATCCACGAAGTCGGCGCTGGTAACGGCCTGGGCGATTCTTTTTTTCACCGGGCAGCCGGGTGGTGGAAGACAAAGCTGCCGGTTCCGCCCAGGAACACCAACGGCCGCGGCATAGAGGAATCGGCGGCCGCGGCTGCCTTGGGCAAAGCGAGTTCAAGAGCCGTCCGAGCATCCGTTCCGGGCTGCGCCAGTACATCGGCCAGGGCTCGCGCAAACCCGCCCGAGCGGAGTCCCGTCGATTGGATGATCGCGGTCGAAGCATCCGCAGCGGAGGAGTCCAGTCCCTTGCCAGTGCCTCGCAGTGCGGCATCCAGCACGATGAACTGTAACTTCGCTTTGGCGTCCTCGAGAACATCCCGCAAGCGCTGGACCGAATAGGCCTTCGACTGAATGGGACGCGGATCGGCGGGATCGAAATTCACGGGGGCCAGCCAAGAGTCGCCCCCGGCCGGAATAGCGTGCCCCGTGTAGTAGACGAATACGGTATCCCCGGAGTGAACCGTCTGTCCGAGGGATCTCTCGAATGCCGTCAGATCCGCGAGCGTGAGGTTGGTCTTCTCATTCACCTGGAAGCCATCCTCTCGCAAGGCGGTTTCGATGCGCTGCACATCCCCATCCGGCGTCCCGGCCACCGGCATCTTCTGGTACGCGCGGTTCGCCAGCACGAAAGCCACCCGGCTTTCCGCCGAGATGGCGAACTTCAAAGTGAAGACCTCGCCCCCCCTCCAATGGAGACGCACCCGCCAATCACCCGGATCCGACGCGGGCGGATGGCCCGCTACCGCCAGGGTGTTGACGAAGCATTGGGGGCCATCCTGATTCTTACGGACCTCCCAGCTCTGCGCGGCCTCTCCACGCGGATTCAACCATTCGACCCTGACCGGCCGGTTGTCACCATCGATCCGGGCGGTGAGCGTGATGCCTGCATCAGAGGCGGCGAAATCACTCTGCAGAGCGTCCGCCGGGCACGTATCGTTCCCTGTGCCTTTGAGAAAGCTGCGAGAGAGCAACCGGTATCCGTCTGCGGAAGGCACAGCCTGAATCCCGAAAGTGCGCGTGGTGGAATGGCCCTCGGAATCCTCCGCCTTGACGACCACGCGAGTGCCGGAGATTCCCGCGGAGCGCCGGTAATGAGGCCGTCCGGCGAGAGGGCCAGCCCGGTGGGCAACGCTTTCAGCTCAGTCCAGCGATAGGGCGGTGTTCCGCCGCGAGCGGTGAGTTGCAGGTAGTACGGTTGTCCGATCGTTCCGGCCGGAAAAACGGCGGGCGTCAGGACCTGCACCGGGCCGTCGGGTGGCAGCGAAATGCGGAACTTCGTGGCATTCACCAGCTCGTCATTGCAGTAGGTGCGAACCTGCCATTCACCGGGGTCATACGCGTGTAGCGTGCCGGCGATCGGGAGACTCCAGTAACCCCAGGCGGGCGGCCCCGGCCACTCCATGTGTTGTACGTTTTGCCCGCGGGGATTCCACCATTCGATGCGGACTGTGTTGCCCCCGCCTCCGCGCGTGGTGGCAACGTATTGGACGGCGGGGTCAGTGGTCAGGAACTCGTCCTGGCTGTCCATGCTCGAAAGATGGTTGGGATCGATGGTCACCAGCCCGATATGCACGCCGGTTACCTGAGCCGCGGCCGGCCCGGCGGCTGCGCAGACAAGAACGGCGATTGGAATCCAGATTCTCCCGATAGCACGCACGTTTCACCTCACGATATGCCAGCGCAGCTCCACGCTGGTTAATGGCTTGGACGAGTTATTCTGCACCGCCACGCGATCCCACTGGTTGGCGGCGGACGGCGGGTCCATCACCGATGCGCCCTCGGTTGCGGTTTCGAGGGATACGGGCACGCGCGGGAGATCTCCCGAGAACGATCCCTGTGCAGCTTTTCCTCCTTGCAGAACCAAAGTGGCGCCGGGATCGAGAGATCCCGACCAGCGCAACTCCCCGCGCAATGGTCCGTGATAGTCCTCGATCGGCAGGGCCGGGCGCGGAGCGGGAAGGGCAACAGCCACGGGTTGCACGGCTGGCGGCGGGCCGGCAGCCCGTGTAACCGGTGCGGGATTCGCCGGTTTGCCGGACGCCGGATCGAGCCGCAGCCTCGCCAGATCCGCGAATTTGCCTTGTGGATACCGGGCCAGGTATTGACGGAAGACTCGGGGATCGGTGGAGGCGGCGATGGAACTCCAGTACGCGATCTCCACCTGGTCGGCCCCAGCCGGACCGGCTTTGGGAGACTCCACCACTGCCTGCCGGGGCGGCTCCGGCCGGGCTGTGCCGAGCTGCCCACGCAAGAACCATACGCCGGCGAGGGCCGCCGCGGCTGCCAGGACGGCAACGGGAATCCAGATCCAGCGGGCGTCTCGCCGGAATGCGCGTTTCTGTGGCTGCTGGGCGGCCTCGGCAGCAGCAAGCAGGGAGCGGCTCAGATCGTCTCCAAAGGCTCGCGCGCCCACGGGACGGTCGTTTGGGTTATAGCTCAGCGCGCGCAGAATGAGGGTCTCCGCGGGACCCGACAACTCCGGCCGCAGAGTGGATGGCCGCAGCCGCACGCCGTCGCGTTGCTGCTTCGAAAGCAGTGACGCGTCATCGGCGGCAAAAGGCTTTCGTCCGGTCAGCATCTCGTAGGCAATCACGCCGAATGCATAGATATCCGTGGCGGCCGAGGGCTGCCCGGTGACTTGTTCGGGCGCCATATAGTGGAGACTGCCGGCGACGCGCGTGCGGGTGTCCTTCTTCTTCAGGTCGGCGATGGTGGCGATGCCGAAATCGATCAGCCTGACGTGGTCGTCTCCGCCGGGAAGCGTCTGCAGCATGATGTTCTCAGGCTTCAGATCGCGATGCCACACTTTCTTGTCGTGGGCCGCGCCCAGCGCCTGGCCGATTTGCCGTACGAGGTTTGCGGCTCGCTCCAGCGGCATGCCCTCCGGCGCGATTACCTGGCGGAGGGTAGCGCCTTCGATGTACTGCATGACCAGGTAAGGCCGGCCATCTGGAGTTCGCCCACTGTCCAACGCGCCCACCACTCCCGGATGGTCGATGAGGGTCAGCGCGCGCAGTTCCTCGCTGAACTTGCGCTCAAACCAGGGGTCTTCGATGGGGTGATCGAGCTTGATCTTGACGACCACAGGGCGATCGTGAAGCTGCTGGTCCCGGGCAAGGAACACCCTGCCAAATCCGCCGCGGCTCAGTTCGCGGACGATCTTGTAGCGGTCCTTGAGAAGCGCGCCCACGTCGATGGCGGGCGGCGGCATGGACGCCGTGGAGGAATCGACCTGTGGGTCCGGGAGGCGCGGGTCGGAGGACTCTCTGTCGGGCTGGAGAGGTCGATCCACTGTAGCGGAGATTATAACCCAAGCCGCTTGGTCACACCAATTCGCATGAAAAGGGAGGCGCCTTTCTGTGCAAGGGATAGGCCAGAAAAAGGCCCAAGCTTCCGGCCGCCATTCGTGCGACGTCGCCCAGAAACACCAAGGCCCGCGTGGTGTTCAGCACCGCGCGGGCCTCCAGCATCCTTAAACTGACCGCTTACCGGCGGAAATGGTCGAAGCGCTCCACGCGACGATCGACCCGTGGATGCACCAGCGGAGGAGCGATCCGCACCACCGCGGGCCCCCTCCAATATCCGCCAACCCAGACGCCAGCCGGGCCATAATAGCCGTTCACCCAGCTGTACCCAGGTCCCGGGCAAGCGGGAACCACTGCAACCGGCGCCGGAATGCCAATTCCGATTCCTACCGTCACGCGCGGGGCAGCCAGCAACCCACCCGCCAGAAGCATCATCACTGCGATTGCCTTTTTCATTGTTCCATCCTCCTCACGCCCTCCTAAAAAGCAAGGCCCATGCCAAAAGCGTAACCCAATGAAAAAGCGCCGGTTCCGCGCCGGCAGCCCACCACCGGTGGTGGATATCCGCCGCCACTGGTGCTATCCAACCGCGTGCTTACAAAGGCTTTACAAATACTTCTGCACCCGCTCCCGGAACCGCGTATAAATCCACGAAACCGCCAGCAGAATCAGCCCCAGCGCAATCAGTGAAATGATCCGCGGCAGCGTATCCAGGTGCCGCAAATCATAACCGAACAGCTTCAGCAGGCAGAACAGCAGCAGCGCCAGCCCGCTCAGCCTCTGAGTGCGGTCGTTCAGCGGGAAGCCGGCCGCGAGCAGCGCGATGCCCTCCAGTCCCCAAGCCACCGTCAGCAGGCTGCCCGAAATGCGGTAGTAGAGCAGGGCCGCCCCCACCAGCGTCGCGGCCAGCGAGTAATACAGCCGCGCCCGGCTGCCCTGTGCCGCCACGAGCTGCGCGCCGTAGAGGCACGCCACCACCACGGCAGCCGCCGCCACCGAGTCAGGCGGCGCCAGGTTGGCCATCCAGCACGCCCCGCACGCCGCCGCCGCCAGTGCGTAGCTCTGCCAGCACAGGTCGCGGACCCGCCGCAGATGCCCCGCCGCAAACAGCCCCAGCGCCAACACCGCCCACGCCGGCGCGCGGTACTCCTCACCGCCCTGGAAGTAAATCAGCGCCCCGCCGAGCGCGGTAGCCGTATAAAGGTACAGCCGCCAGTTGGTGCGCCACCACAGGTAATACTGCGACACTGCCACCGGCGCCACCGTCAGCAACTGGCCGGCGGTATCCAGGTTGGCCATCGCCAGCCGGACGCATGCCGCCACGCTCACCAGGGCCGCCTCCCGCCGCAGGTCCGCCACCCCAGTCTCCGTCAGCACCACCGCCAGCGCCGCCCACGCCGGCCCCACCGCCACCGCCGGCAGCAGCGCCCACAGCGCTACCGTAGCGAAGCAGGTTCCAAACAGCGTGGCTCCCGTCAGCACGCTGCCGGCTTCTTCCCGCCGCGCCCGCGCCGCCACCGCGTAAGCCGCCAGCGCCGCCCACACCGGCATCAGCCGCGGCCCCAGCGGCCCGGAATTCTTGCAGCTTCAGGAGGTTGAATTCCATCACCACGAACGCGCCCATCGCCGCCAGCGCGTACGCCTGCCGGCGCAATTCGCGGGGCAGGTCGCGAATGCCCAGTTCCAGCAGCCCCAGCGCCATCCCCATCCACACCACGCCGCGCCATTCCTCCGGCGCCAGCCGCCAGGCCACGGCCGCCGCCAACCCGCTCGCCGTCAGCGACGCTCCCAGCCGCGCCCAGCGCGCCTCGCCCTCCAGAAACCGGTCCGCCCCCCACACCGCCGCCAGCGCTCCCGCGTACGCCAGCCCCGCGCAGATCGCCAGCGAAACCGGCGGCTCATGTCCCCCCGCCGCGGCCATCCCCACCAGCCCCAGCGCCGCCAGCCCGTACGCCTGGTAGCGGAAATCCACCAGCCGCCGCAGCCAGCCCACCGCAAACGGCCCGCCAGCCAGCGCGAACCACGCCAGGCCGTTGTCCCCGTACGCCTCGAACCGCGCCACCAGCGCCATCATGGCCGCCCCGGCGTAGCCGTACGCCACATCCGCCGGCCGCAGCGCCCGGTTCAGATAAAACACCAGCGCATCCAGCGCTGCCACCGGCGTCCAGGCGCGGTACGGCAGCACCGGCAGATCGGCGGCCACCAACTGCCCCACTTCCAGCCCGAACACCACCGCCCCTAGCAGGCGCAGGTACCGCGAGCCGAATCGCAGGCCGGCCAGGTAGTACAGCTCCGCCTCCGCCAGCAGTGCCACCGCCACCCATTGGCGGTCCATCTCCAGGAAAATCGCCCCCGCCGCCAGTGCCCCGGTCAGCGTCACCGACCATCGCCACTCGCTGTGCCGCGCCCGCGCCACCGTGCTCACCAGGTACGCCGCCGCGCTGGCGGCCACAATCTGCCACTCGCGCCCCGGCGCCGCCAGGTGCCACTTGGCCGCCGAGAGCGTCAGGAATCCGATGGCATTCAGCGGCAGCAGCGCCGGCGACGGGTGCAAAATGTCGAAGCCCTCAAACAGCAGCCAGTACACCGTGAAGATCGCCTGCGCCTCCCACAGCGGCGCGCCCGTATCGTGCTGCAGGGCGCAAATCCCGTAAGTGGCGATTAGCCCTACCAGCGCCATATTGCGCCAGCCGAAACGGTGCGCCAGGTACAGCAGCGAGGCCGCCAGGGGAGCCACCGCGATCACTGAAAGCGCCGTCACATGCGTGATCCCGAGGGTGGTGAAGGCCAGGAAATAAGCGATCCCGGTGACCGTCTCCGACCGGTAGCACAGCGAATGCGCCACCATCCCCACGCCCACCGCCAGCAGCAACAGCGCCCCCGCCACCGGGCTTTCGATCACCTTAGCCGCGTCGATCGCCTGCGCCGCGTAGACCGTGAAATACAGCGCCGCCCATCCACCGCCCAGAAGGCCGCGCGCAAACGTGCGATAGCGCTCGCGCTTTTCGAACACCACTCCGGCCCCCAGCATGGCCAGCCCGGTGGCCAGGCCAATCGCCACCCGCCCAGCCGGCCCCATCTTGGTGAACGAAAACCCCAGCAAACTCGCCAGCCCGATCACCAGAACGAATACCCCGACCTTATTGGCCCAGTTCCCGCCCACCAGCGCTTCCCAATCCGCCGAGCTCCGCGCCGCCCGCGCCGGAGACGGAGCCGAAACCGGAGCCGGAACGGGAACCGGAGACGGAGCCGCAGGCTCTATGACAGGCGCAACCCGCAGCGGCTCCGCCTTCGCCATCACCGGAATCTCCACCGCCGGCGGCATCACTACAACCGGCGGAATCGGCGGTATCGGCTGCGCCGCGGGAACCGGAGCCGGCGCAACCGGTGTTGGCGGCGCAGCCACTGGTGTCGGCGCAGCCGGCATCGCGGTCTCAGCGGCCCGCCGCGCAGACGCCCCCAACTCCCCCGTCCGCTTCGCCCACGCGATCTGCCGCTGCAACGCGTCCATCTGCTCCTGCATCTGTTTCAGCCGGTCGCGCAGATACACCCACCGCACCAACAACACCACGATCAGAATGCCAATCAGCAGACTTTCCATCACGCACTCTCCACAACCCGCCCGTCACCCACGCCGTCGGCTCGCTTGCCTTCCTCCGCGGGTTTCTCCGCGTCGAGACCCCGCCCGCGCCAATCCCGGTAGCCGCAGTGAGAACTCCAGCCGCGCGCTCGCCTCTCACCTCTTGTCTTCCTCCGCGCGTTTCTCTGCGTCTCCGCGTCTCCGCGTCGAGACCCCACCCGCGCCAATCCCGGTAGCCGCCGTGAGAACCCCACCCGCTCCCTCGCCTCTCACCTGTTGCCTTCCTCCGCGCGTTTCTCTGCGTCTCCGCGTCTCCGCGTCGAGACCCATCCGCCCCAATCCCGGTAGCCGCAGTGAGAACTCCAGCCGCGCGCTCGCCTCTCACCTCTTGCCTTCCTCCGCGCGTTTCTCCGCGTCCCCGCGTCTCCGCGTCGAGACCCATCCGCCCCAATCCCGGTAGCCGCCGTGAGAACCCCACCCGCGCCCTCGCCTCTCACCCCTTGCCTTCCTCCGCGCGTTTCTCTGCGTCTCCGCGCCTCCGCGTCGAGACCCCATCCACCCCAATCCCGGTAGCCGCAGTGAGAACTCCAGCCGCGCCCTCGCCTCTCACCCCTTGCCTTCCTCCGCGCGTTTCTCTGCGTCTCCGCGCCTCCGCGTCGAGACCCCGCCCGCGCCAATCCCGGTAGCCGCGGATGAGAACTCCAGCCGCGCCCTCGCCTCTCACCTCTTGTCTTCCTCCGCGCGTTTCTCTGCGTCTCCGCGTCTCCGCGTCGAGACCCCATCCGCCCCAATCCCGGTAGCCGCGGTGAGAACCCCAGCCGCGCGCTCGCCTCTCACTTCTTGTCTTTCTCTCTTGTCTTCCTCCGCGTGCTTCTCCGCGCCCTCCGTGTCTCCGCGGTGAACGCCCAGCCCCCCCGCCAGCTCCACCGCCCGCGCCTTCAGCCCCCGCAGATCCAGCTTGCCCGTCCCCAGCAGAGGCAGCTCTGTCACGGCGTAGACATTCTCGCGTTTGGGCAGCCACAGCCGCGGCAGGTCCGTATCGTTCAGCCGCTGCCACACCTCGCCCGGCGCCATCTCGGGCTTTACATACAGCGCCACCAGCCGCTCGCCGCGCTGCTCGTCCGGAATCCCCGTCACCGCGCAGGGCGCATCCCCCAGTACCGCGCCCAACGCCTCTTCCACGCGAATGTGCGGCACCATCTCGCCGGCAATCTTGCTGAAGCGCGACAGCCGGTCGGTAATAAACAGGAAGCCTTCATCGTCAATCCGCGCGATATCGCCGGTGATGTACCAGCCGTCGTGCAGCACTTCGGCGGTGCGCTCCGGCTGGTCCAGGTAACCCAGCATACGGTTCGATCCCCTCACCAGCAGCAGCCCGTCGCGGTTCGGCGGCAGCGGCTCAAAGGTCGCCGGGTCCACCACCAGCGCCGCCACGCCCGGCAGCGGCTGCCCCACGCTGCCCGCCTTCGTGCCGGTCTGCCGGTCCCTTCCCGACCCGCTGTCCGGCGCATTCACCGCCACCACCGGCGCCATCTCCGTCAACCCGTAGCCCTCCAGCAGCGCCACGCCGAACTTCTCGCGGAACGCCGCCGCCACCGGCTCGCGCAATTTCTCCGCGCCCACCAGCACGAAGCGCAGGGTGGCGAAATCTTCGCGCGTGCATTTGCGCGTGTAATTGGTGCAGAAGGTCGGGGTGGCCAGCAGCAGCGTGGCATGATAGCGCCGGGTCAATTCGCCGATGGCCTTGGCGTCCATCGGATTGGGGTGGTACACCACGCCACACCCCGTGATCAGCGGAAACCAGATGGTCACCGTGAACCCGAAGGAGTGGAAGAACGGCAGCGCGCCCACAATGCGGTCGGCCGGCCCGGTCTGGAAAAGCTGCGCGATGGCCTCGATATCGGCGATCAGGTTGTAGTGCGAGAGCATCACGCCCTTCGGAATCCCCGTGCTGCCGCTCGAAAACATCACCGTGGCTATGGAATCGGGCGTGCCCGCGCCGGAGACGCCGTGGCCGAACCGCGCCGCCGGCCGCAGCCGCGCCGCCGCAATCGCGCGCACCTGCTCCCACTTCCCCGCGTGCCCCAGAATGTCTTCCACGAATACCGTATCCGCCAGCGGCTCCAGCTTGGCCTTGGCCAGAAACGCCCGCGAGCTGATCACCGTGCGGATGCCGCATTGTTCCACCGCGCGCGCCATGGCCTCGCGCCCGGCCGTGAAATTCAGGTTCACCGGCACGCGCCCCGCCAGCGTCGCGCCGATATTGACCAGCGCGCCCGCCACCGTCGGCGGCAGCAGCACCCCCAGCATGCCGTCGCTGGGCCGCTCGCGTTCCATCCACCGCGCCACCATCACCCCGCCCGCCAGCATACGCCCGTAGGTCAGCTCGCGCCCCGTGGAATCGGCCATCGCGAAGTGCCCCCAGTTGCGCCGCGCGGTGCGCACCAGCCGCTGCGCCAGCGTGTCCTTGGCGGTCTTGCGCCGCCCGGTCGCCTCGCTCGACAGGTTCTGGATGGCCTGCCGCACCTCGTGAGCCGGGCTGGTTGCCGGCATCGGCGCGCCGAACGTCACCGTCACCGGGTACGGAATGCGCTTGGGCAACTTCCAGAAAAACCGCCCGCCTTCGAAACTGAAGATGCTGCCCCACACCCGGTCCAGGTGCACCGGAATAATCGGCACATCCATCCCCTCCACGATCTTTTCCATCCCCCGCTTGAACGGCAGCATATTGCCGGTGTGGGTAATGGCGCCCTCGGCGAAAATGCACACCGCGTGCCCGGCGGCCAGTTCGGCGCGCGCCGCCCGGATGCTCTGCACCACTTCCCGGGGCGTGGCGTTCCCGGCCGGAATAGCGTTCATCAGGCGCAGGAACCAGCCCATCGGCGGGACCGAGAAGAACGGCTTCCACACCAGGAACCGCAGAAACCGCTCCACCGAAGCGCCGATCAGGAAGCCATCCACATAAGACATATGGTTGGCCACCAGCAGCGCCGGGCCGCGGTACGGCACGTTCTCGCGGCCCTCCACGCGAATCCGGAAAACCGAGTGCGTGAGCAGATACAAAACCAGCCGGACGAAAAATTCCGGCACCAGCGTCAGCACGTACACCGTGACGCCCAGGGTAACCACTCCGAGACCCAGGGTGATGCGATCCGGCAGAATTCCCCAGCGGTCGTGCAGCAGCCAGAACAGGCCGGTGGCCAGAATCATCGCCAGCGTCTGTAAAAAATTCGCAGTGCCGATGATACGACCTTTCTCCTGGCTGCCGCTGCGTTTCTGCACGTAGGCATACAGCGGCACGGCGAACAGGCCGCTGGCCACCGCCAGCAGCACCACCGCCCCCACCGCCAGCACATAGGAACCACTCGCCGCCGCCAGCAGGATGGCAAACACCGCCATCGCACCCGCGCCCAGCGGAGCCAGCCCGAGTTCGACTTTATCGCCCGAGAGGCGCCCCGCCAGCAGGTTGCCGGCGCCCAGCCCCACCGCCAGGAAGGTCCACAGCAGGCCGATGTGCAGGTCGTCGGCGTGCAGCAATTGGCGGCCGAAATGTTCCAGGTCGGGCTGCAGGAGGGCCGCCACGAACCAGAAGTAGGAGATCCCCAGGGTGGCCAGCCACAGCGGCCGGTCCTTTAACAGGTGGCGCGTCCCGGTGGTCACTTCGGCGAACGGGTTCAGGCGGAACGGCTCGCGCGAACCGGATGCCGCGACGCGCGTGATGCGCAGGCTGGTAGCCCACCCGATTACCGCCACCGCCAGCGTCACCAGGCCCATCTTCCACAAATCGGCCGACCAGGCCGCGTAGAGCAGGCTGCCCACCGCGCTGGCCAGCACGATCGCCACGAAGGTGCTCATCTCCAGCAGGCCGTTGGCGCGGGAAAGCTCCTCATCGCGGCAGATCTCCGGCACGATTCCGTACTTGGCCGGACTGAAGATGGCCGAGTGCAGGCCCATCAGAAAGACCACCATCAGCATCCACTCGATGCGCCCCGAAAGGAGCGCCGCCATCCCGAACGCCATCACCGCGATCTCGAAAACCTTGACCGCGATCAGCACCCGCCGCTTGCTGATGGCGTCGGCCAGGTGGCCGGCGTACCCCGAGAAGAGCAGCGACGGCAGTACGAACACCCCCACCACCAGCGAGGCGTACCGCCCGTTCTGCTCGTGCAGCGCGCGCAGCCCGACGATGGACCGGAAGACGTTGTCGTTGAACGCCCCAAAGAACTGCGTCCACAGGAACGCCTGAAAGCCGCCGTTGCTAAGGACCCGTTTGAATCCGCTCTGAGCCATTGACCGATTCCTTTCGACGGTGGGGATTAGGCACGGCGCACGCCACGCAGGAGGGTTCACGGAATCAACAGCTTACGCCCAGGACGCGATCCGTCGTCGCCTCGGTCCGGACATTTTCTGCCGCCCCATGTACAGCCAATGTCCGCCGCTCCCGTGACCACCCGGCGGGGCCCGGCGGTCCGTATTCGATCCGCACCGCCGTGGCGAACTACCAGAAGCCCGCGCCGGCCCGCACCCTTCCCGATCTGATCCGCCGCACCCGCCACTGTGACCGATCGGCTGCGCAGACCCTCTTACCGGCAGGCCCGGCCAGCCAATCCCGCCGCACTGTGCCCGGTCCGTGTGCCTCGCCAGCGCGGCCCACGTTAATCCTGCGCCGATCCGCCCCCCGCCGCGTGCTCTCGGCTGCCCACACCCCACCGGCCGGCGCCCGGTCCAGCGCCCCGGCGCCTTTTGCCCGCAACTAATCCGCATCAGGGTACCAGATCCTCCCGGTGGTGTGGCACTACCCGTTGGTAAACGTGCTTTTTTCTATATCACCGGCGGGAAAAATTGAGCCATAATACCTAACACGCGCACTTCGGTAAGTGCGGCGACGGTGGTGTCCCAGGTGCTAAGGCAAATGGCGATGCGCAACCCAGTGATCGGACTTCGCACTGCAGCGACCACCCCGGTGGCCGCCTGGGCAGTTCTGGCGTTCGCCGGAGTCTCTTCCGCCCAGAGCCTGATGCCGGTTTCCGGCCCCGGCGGCGCAGTGCGGCTCTTCTCTTCGGATGCGGCCGTTCTCGAATCCCAGGAGGCCCGCAAAGACCTTCCCTGCACCGTCACCCCCGATAAGCCCATTTTAGGATTTGACCTCCGCTATCATTCGGGCTACGACGTCAGCGTTCCGCTGAAGGAACTCGCCGGCACCGAGAACCTCCTGACCATGGTTTTCCGCGTCACCCCGCAGGATCACCCGGATGAGCCGGTGTATCTCTCCCAGCATGTGGCCGTGCCCGCCATCACCGACGATGAAAGAGGTCCCGCGTACCTCCAGGGGTCGTTCGACGTCGGCGAAGGCAAGTACCACGTGGACTGGCTCATGCGCGACCGCGCTGAGCGCGTTTGCTCCTTCAACTGGGACATCGAGGCCTCGCTGCCCCAGAAAGACAAGCAGATGGCCCTGGATATCGCGCCCGATGTGGTGCAACCTTCCGACACCGAGCCCTTCCGGCAGGAGCCTCCGGTGGAACGCGTGTCCCGGGAGGCGCCTCTTAATATTAAGGTCATGGTGAACTTCGCCCCGCAGGATTCCGGTTCGGCCACGCTCCAGCCGCTCGACACCAACGCCCTGCTGTCGATCCTGCGCAATATTGCCCGCGAGCCGCGTATTTGTAAGTTCTCCATCGTCGCCTTCAACATGCAGGAGCAGCGGGTGCTCTACCGCCAGGACGGCGCCTCGCAAATCGATTTCCCCGCGCTGGGCAAGGCCTTGGCCGCGCTGAACCTGGGCACCGTGGACCTCAAGCAGCTCAGCCAGAAACACGGCGACAGCGAATTTCTGGGCAAGCTCATCGCCACCGAACTGACCGATGAGAAGCCGCCTGCCGACGCCGTAATTTTCGCCGGCCCCAAAGTCGTGTTGGACGACGGCATCCCGCAGGATACTCTGAAACAGCTCTCCGACGTCAAAACGCCGGTCTTTTACATGAATTACAACCTCAACCCGCAGAATAATCCGTGGCGCGATGCCATCGGCAACACGGTGAAATATCTGAAGGGCGCGGAGTATACCATAAGCCGGCCCCGCGATTTGTTTTTCTCCTGGACCGAGATCATCGGCCGTATTGTAAAATTGAAGTTTGGGAAGCCCGTTCCCACTTCCGCGGCTCAGTGATATGCGGCTTCAGACGATTGTGCTGCTGCTCGCTTCAGTGATACCCGCCTCGGCTCAGAAATTCGGCGCGGCTGAAAATCTCGCCCCCTATATCCCGACTCCCGAAGCCATTGTTGACCGCATGCTGGATGCGGCCCACATCAAGCCCGGCGAGATTGTTTACGATCTGGGCAGCGGCGACGGCCGGGTGGTCATCGCGGCCGCCGAAAAATACGGCGCCAAGGCCGTGGGCGTCGAAATCCGCCCCGATTTGTGCCGCGAAGCCGAGGCGCGCATCAAGGCGCTGGGGCTTCAGGACCGCGTCACCATGGTGGAAGGCAGCGCCCTGCGCGTGGATCTCAGCCCCGCCGACGTGGTGACGATGTACTTCCTGACCAGCTCCAACGAGCGGCTGAAACCCAACCTGGAGCACATGAAAGCCGGCTCGCGGGTGGTCTCCAACGAATTCCCGGTCAAAGGCTGGAAGCCCATCGAGGTGGTCCACGTGAAGACCGGTTCCATGGAACACAGCATCTACGTCTACCGGATCGGCCATACCCACTAGGCCGCCGCCTGGATTTCGCACACAGTTCCGTGGCATAGGAGTTATTTCGCTCTTGGACGGCCAGCGTGCGATCGCGCGGCGGGCTGGGCGTTGAGGCCTGCCGAGGCCGTTCGAACTGCCGGAGTTGGGATCGCTCAGACCGAGCGCCTGTTGCAAAGCTTGGTAGCGGCCTCTTGGGCCAACGGTAGCCGCCCCTGGTAGCCAAACGACCTCCTGAATACTTCGCCCCTGGGCCCGATTGACGCGCCGATGGCCGGCGGGTGGGCGCTTCGCGGCAGCAGGAACACGCGACGGCAATCGGGGGCGGGTGGTGGTGCGGTTAGTCATGACCCTGGGGATGCGAGTGGGGGTGGGTGTGCGGATGGGAGTGGGTGAAGCCGCCATCGGCGTGGCGGTGGCGGTGGGCATGGATCAGGTTGGAGCTTTCCAGCAGGGCCTGGTCGCGCAGGAGGCGATCGGGCGAGCCTTGGGCGACCAGCTTGCCGTGCTGCAGCAGGAAGCAGTAATCCGCGATGTCCTCGACCAGGCCGAGATCGTGGGTGGCGGTGAGCACGGTTTTGCGGCCATCGCCCCAGCCGATCAACAGGTCGATGATCTGGCTTTGGCTGCGCGGATCGAGAGCGGCGGTGGGCTCGTCGAGCAGCAGCACCTCGGGATCGAGCACCAGGACGGAGGCCAGCGCCACGCGCTTCTTCTCACCGCCCGAAAGCCGGTGGGGCGGGCGGTTTTTGAGGTGGGTGATCTCCATCAGGTCGAGAGCGTCGGCTACGCGGCGGACGATTTCGTCTTTGGGGCAGCGGAGCTGCAGTGGGGCGAAGGCGACTTCGTCGAAGACCGTGGGGTTGAAGAGCTGCACGTCGGGATTCTGGAAGACCAGGCCGACGCGGCGGCGGAAATCGAAGGCGAAGCGGTCGTCATCGAGCCGCTCGCTGACGAGTGGCTGGCCGTGGAAGGCGATGGCGCCGGAATCCGGGAAGTAGAGGCCATCGAGCAGGCGCAGGAGAGTCGATTTGCCGGAGCCGTTGGCGCCCAGCAACGCGACCCGCTTGCCGGGCTGGATTACGAGCGAAACGTCATCGAGGGCGGTGACGGCCTGGTAGCGATAGGACACCCCTTCGACGGTGAAGACCGGAGTTGGCTGCGGCGGTGCTTCGGGCGCGGTCATCTTCCCCCCCACAGGGCTGCGGCGGCCAGGAGGGCGAAACCGGCGCACCAGACCCAATCGGCGGGGCGGGCGCGGAAATCGTCCAGCAGGTAGACCTCGCCGCGAAAGCCGCGGGCCTGCATGGCCAGGTGGACATCGGCGCTGAGTTGCAGGCTCTTACTGAGGAGCACGCCGGCGGACGCGGCGGCCAGCCGGCGGCGTTCGGCGGGCGCCAGCGATCCCACGGTGCGGCTCTTGCGCGACTCGAACATGTCGAGCGCGGTTTCCAGAATCACGAAAATGTAGCGGTAGGTCATGCCCAAAATGGCCACCACCAGGACCGGGCAGCGGAACACGCGCAGGGATTTGAGCACCCAGGGCCACGGCGTGGTGAGCACCAGAAGGGCGGCCAGGGTAGCGGCGGTTTCGGCGCGCGCCACCAGCAGCGCGGCGCTGTCGAGGCCCGGGGCGGCGATGGCCACGGGTCCCCAGGCGGCCAGCGCGCGGCCGGGAGTGAGGAAAACCGCCGGCAGGGCGATGGTGCCGGTAAAGAAAAGGACGGGTGTCCAGACCCAGCCCGCGAGGCGCTGGAAGCGGATGCGGGAGATCCCGGCCAGCAGCAGGGCGGAGACAAACAGGCCCGCGACGGTGGGCAGGTTGCGCGCGGCGGCGGCGGCCAGCACCAGGGCGAACAAGCCGGCCACCTTGACGCGCGGGTCGATGGCCTGCAACGCCCCGCGCGCGGCGGCCAGTTGCTCGGCTGACGCCGCGTAGTCGGAGGCCGCGATGAGGCCGGCCAGGGTGCGCTCGACGAAGCCGGACTTCATGGGCGCAGCCTCCAGAGGATGCAACCGGGCGCCAGGCTGGGGGTGACGGCGAGGGCGGCCCGCAGCTTGGCGGAAGGTGCGCTGAGCTCAAGCCTCGCACCGCGAATGGCCGGTTGGGCGAGGGAGTGCCCAATGCCGCGGGTGGTCATCCGGCACGCCCGCGGAAGATGCGGCCGGCGGTCAGAAAGACCAGGAGGATCATGCCGGTGCCGGTCATGGCGGAAAGGGCATACCCGAAGGCCGCGCTTTTCAGGAACGGAGGGGCGTAGCGGGGCATGGGGGCGGTCCAGAAAGAGGACATGCGCTGGAGGCCGGCGGGAGCGGCGGCGGGCGGCAGACGATGGCCGGAGGCGGCGGCGATGCGCTGGCGGGCGGCGGCGTTGGAGAACTCTTCGGGCGTCCACTCGCCCCAGGCCGATCCGGCGGCCAGGATGCCGAGGGGTGTCAGGATCAGCAGGACGGCCAGAGCGATCCACAGCGGGCGAGTGGCCGGAGCAGCGGCGGTCTGCCGGGCGGAGCTTTGGGCGGCGTGGGGCGCGGTGGCGGCGA
Source organism: Bryobacterales bacterium (assembly GCA_963803725.1). Classification (GTDB taxonomy): domain Bacteria; phylum Acidobacteriota; class Terriglobia; order Bryobacterales; family Bryobacteraceae; genus JOPF133. The sequence continues at coordinate 265,663 of CAWDOH010000017.1, forward strand.
GCAGGGATGGCTCGGCGCGCTGGAGATAGGACACCACGCCCGCGGAGATGACCAGTTCCGCCATGCCGGCGACGGTGAGGTGGCCGATCATCATGGCCGGGATGGCGATGTGCAAAGGATAGGGGGCGTAGAGGGGCGCGCCGGAAGCATCGTGAAAGAGCAGGGGCTGAATGCCGAACTCGACGGCGGCGAAGAGGGCGGCCAGGTTGATGGAGCCGTATCCGGCGAGGGCGGCGGCCACCACGCGGCGGCGGGACTCGATGGGCGAGCGGCCGGCGACGACGCGGTAGATGGCGTAGGCGGCGAAGGAAGCCACGATGGCCATGTTGAAACAATTGGCGCCCAGCGCGGTGATGCCGCCATCGCCGAAGAAGATGGCCTGGATGGCCAAGGCGATGGAGATGGCCAGGATGGAGGCCCAGGGGCCCAGGACAATGGCCGCGACCGCCGTGCCGACGGCGTGCCCAGTGGTGCCGCCGGGCAGGGGCAGGTTGAACATCATAATGATGAAGGAGAAGGCGGCGAAGACCGAGAGCAGGGGCACCATGCGGGTGTGGACCAGGCGCTCGACGCGGCGAAGCGAGGTGTACCAGAAGGGCGCCGATCCGGCGTACAGCGCCACGCAGGTGGACGGGCTTAGATATCCGTCAGGAATGTGCATGCCCAGCCGCCAGCATCACACAAAGCGCCGCGCCGCGGCAAACGCGGGGAGCCGGCGCGGGGGTTGGGTGGAGTGAAAGGTTGCGCGGCGGGGAGCCGGCGCGGGGGTCGGGAGCAGTGGAAGGTTGCGCCGCGGGTAGCCGGCGCGGGATTCGGGAGCAGTGGAAGGTTGCGCCGCGGGTAGCCGGCGCGGGGGTTGGGTGCAATGGAAGGACGTGCCGCGGGTAGCCGGCGCGGGATTCGGCGCAGTGGAAGGACGTGCCGCGGGAACCGGCGCGGGGGTTGGGAGCGGTGGAAGAACGTGCCGCGGGAACCGGCGCGGGGGTTGGGAGCGGTGGAAGAACGTGCCGCGGGGAGCCGGCGCGGGCTGCAGTGGATGGTTGCGCCGCAAGGAGCCGGCGCGGGGTTGGGCGCGGTGGAACGACGCGGGGGTCCGGAGCGGTGGAAGGACGTGCCGCGGGGAGCCGGCGCGGAGGTTGGGTGCAGTGGAAGGTTGCGCCGCGGGGAGCCACCGCGGAGGTTGGGTGCGGTGGAAGGTTGCGCCGCGGGGAGCCAGCGCGGAGGTTGGGTGCGGTGGAAGGTTGCGCCGCGGGGAGCCAGCGAGGAGGTTGGGTGCAATGGAAGGATGCGCCGCGGGGAGCCGGTGCAGCGGATGGTTGCGCCGCGGGGCGGCCGGCGCGGGTTGGAAACGGCGGAAATGTGGGCGATGGCCGGTCGCCAACGGATGGCTTCGGAGCGGGTTCGTGGGACGATGCGTAAGATGCGTCATTTGTTTGGATTAGAAGCGAAAATGGGTTCGTTCGGTATTTCCGCCGGGAGGGTGGACGAAGGGGCTGCGAGAGGGCGCGGAGCAACGCTTGACAGGCCGCGGAGGGCGCGCGGAAGGGTTCGTTCGCAAGTAGCGATTGGCGCCAAAAATGGGTTCGTTCGGTATTTTGCGGGTCCATACGGTATCTCTTCGGCGGGACGCGACCGGCCCGGGCGGGGAAGGGCGTCTGCCGGGCACCTCCCGTTTCGAGATATAGCACGGGGTGGGGCTGGACTCCGAAATAGGGCACGGCTAACCGTTTGCAAATGAGAGCAACTTTCTTCGCCGGGGACGGTGAACGGCCGGTCCGGCGGGCGCAATCTGAACACTGATGGTACGTTGGGGCGGGGGGCGGCGGATTGCGTGCCGCCCGGGGGTGATACAATTCCGTTTAAGCACAAGGAGAGAGCTGCGTGTCATCCTTCATCCAAAACCAGTTTGAGCGCAACGTGGTGACGACGTCGGTGGACTATGTGTTCAACTGGGCGCGCAAATCGGCGCTTTGGCCGCTGACGTTCGGGCTGGCATGCTGCGCCATCGAGATGATCGCCTCCAGCACGTCGCGCTTCGATATCGCGCGATTCGGCGCGGAGGTCTTCCGGCCCAGCCCCAGGCAGTCGGACCTGATGATCGTGGCGGGCACCGTGACGCTGAAAATGGGGCCGGTGCTGAAGCGCATCTGGGACCAGATGCCGGACCCTAAGTGGTGTATCTCGATGGGGGCGTGCTCCAGCGTGGGCGGGCCGTTCAACACCTACGCGGTGCTGCAAGGGGTGGATAAGATCGTCCCGGTGGATGTGTATGTGACCGGGTGCCCGCCGCGCCCGGAGAACCTGTTCTACGCGCTGCTCAAGCTGCAGGACAAGATCGACCAGATGACCACGCTGGTGAAGCGGCCCACGGATGTACACCTGGACGAGAGCATGCTGGCGAATTTCAAGGAGCAGGTGCGCATCGCGCAGATCCAGAACCCGGCGTAACAGAAAAGGAATTATTCGCCGCTGATGAACGCCGATGAACGCTGATAAGAAGAGAACATGAGCGTTCCTCTGCGGCTCCGATTCGATGTTGAGGCGCATGTTGGCGGGCGGACCTAATCAGTCGGGAGATCCCCCGGCTCTGCCGGGGAGGCAGTAGAAGTTTGATGTTTCCGGCAATATGCCTTCCGTTGCGCCCGGAGACGGCCCGCGACGATCGGCACTGCGCGGGCGGCACACGTGGTTTTGAGCGGTTGCGATCAGGTCCCTTTGAGGGGCCAGCAACCGAAAAGCCTCCGGCTCTGCCGGAGGATTGTTACTCACCGGTCGCAGACCTAGTTGCCAAGGATCTTCCAACTTTCCGTGTTCTATAAGGATTCCCAACACATCTACCGCGTCCCGGAACTGGACGCGATCGCTTGGCTGGTGCACGGCTTCGGGACGCGCGGGTCCGATATTCCGGCGCTCTTCGGAAACCTGGCCACGCTCAAGCAGATCCATTCGGCGGAGTGCATGACTGCCGGCGGGCGGCCCGGAGAATTGGGTCGAGGCGATGCGCTGCTCGAAGATACTCCAGGCGCGGTGGTGGCGGTGAAGACCGCCGATTGCGTGCCGATCCTGCTGGTGGACGAGCGGCGGCGGGCGGTGGCGGCGGTACACGCGGGATGGCGCGGAACGGCGGCCGGGATCGTGCGGCGGGCGGTGGCGGCCCTGCGCGAACGGTTCGGCACGGCGGCTGAGGATTTACGTGCCGCCATCGGGCCGGCTATCGGACCGTGCTGCTACGAGGTGGGGCCGGAGGTGGCGGCGCAGTTCGGGAGGGAGGGCCGGATACACTTGGACTTGGCGGCGGAGAACCGGCGGCAGTTGCTGGAGGCCGGCGTACGGGCAGAGCGGGTGTATGGCGCGGACCTGTGCACGATGTGCCATCCGGAGGAACTGCACTCGTTCCGGCGGGATAAAGAGGCGGCCGGGAGGCTGTATTCGTTTGTGGGCATTTGCTAGCGCGATCTTCGACCTCAAACCGACCCGGCATGTAGATGCGGCCTTCGTGGATCTCTCGCCAAGCCGCCGAGTCGCAAAGAACGCAAAGCGAGAGGGGCTATGGCGGGAATTACAAACACTGCGGATCGGTCCCCAGGCTTACCTCATCGCGCCGATTGGCGATATCCGCACGGCGGGAGAAATCCGGATTCAAGCGACTCGGCAAAAATGGCCAGGAGCCTTGCCCTCGTGGTTTCTGGGCAGGCACTGGATGGAGCCGGTCTGCGGTCGTAGCCAACCGGCGTGACTTTTTTCAAACCTGACACTTTTGTTCAGAGCTTGATCCTGAGAGACGGCCAGGGTGGTTCCCGGTTACCGCTTGCTACGCGCGCGGCTCCGCAACTGAGGACGAATCGGCGGTAACGGAGCGGCGAATTGACACGTCCAGCGGGTGTACCCCATTTGCGCCAATCGGAGGAGATGCCGGCCCCCGCCGGTGAGAAGGGCGGCTTGCGGGAACGGTCCTGGTGGGCGCCGTCCGAGAGCGGCAGTCCGCTGGCGGTACAGTAGAGGATGAGGATAGACGATGTTTACGTGGATTTGCCCGCAGTGCGGGCGCGAAGTTCCCCCGGCATATACGGAGTGTCCCGACTGCGCAGCGCGGGCTAAACAGCCGGCCGCTCCGGCGCCGGGCGCCGAGGCAGCGGCAGCGGCGCAGCCACCGCAATATCCACCGCCTCCGCCGCAGGGCGGACTGTCTCCGCAGGGCCCGCCGCCACCACCGCCGGCCCCCCAGGGAGCGCCGCCGGCGCAGCCACCGTATCCGGCACAGGGCGCGCCGCCGTATTATCCGCCCCAACAATACCCGACACAGCAGTATCCGGCGGGTTACCCGCCGCAACCGTATCCGCCCTATCCGCCGCAGCAGTACCCCACGCAGCAATACCCGCCGCAGCAGTATCAGCAGCCCCAGTATCCGCCACCCCAGTATCCGCCGCAATACGGGCCGCCACAGTATGCGGCGCCGTATCCGCCCCAGCAAGCCTATCCGCCCCCACCTCCGCCGCCCCGCACCGAGACGGCGCCCGTGTTCTCTTCCGCGCCGGTGGAGACTCCGGTGTATGCCGAGCCGGTAGTGCCGCGGACCGGGAGCACGTTGTTTGGAGCGGCACCCGTGGAGCAACCGGTGTACGCGCCACCCGCCGCGCCGCGTACCGAGACTGCGTCGGCCGTGGTGGCCGCGCCGCCGGAGCCCTCGCACGAGCCGGGAGCGCCGCGCCAGGGCGGAATGCTGTTTGGCCCCTCGACTCCCGCCGAAGCGGCTCCGCGGCGCGGACTGCCCACCTGGCTGATGACGATTCTGTTCGCCGGCGGCCTGGTGGTGGTGATCAGCGGCCTGTACTGGATGCTGGGAAGCTCGCATGGTACGGCGAAGCCCTCGACCACGGTGGAGAGTCCGGCGGCCCAGCCGGGAGTTCCGACGAACGTCTGGCAGAAATACATTGAAGTCTCGGGGATTCGGTTTATCGAGAACGCCAAGAAGGAGCCCGTGGTCAAGTTTATCCTGACCAATCACGCGGGTGAGGAAGCCGAAGGACTGGCGGGCAATGTGACGCTTTGGGGCCGCACCCGGAAATCGGAGGAAGACGCCGCGGGCACTTTCAGCTTCAAAACCGACGTGCCGGCCAACAGCACCAAAGAACTGGAGGCGCCGCTGACGACCAAGCTGAAGCTCTACGAATTGCCCGACTGGCAGTACGTCTCGGCGGACCTGCAGATTACCGCACCGGGCGGGAGTGGAGCGTCCGCGGCGCAGTAAGGCACGGTGGGGCTCCGGGCGCTGAGGCGAGCGCCATATCCAGGCGCCAAGGCAAGGGCACTCGAATGTGCCCCGGGGGTGGGCGATTCTACTTTGCGAGCCGCGTTTTGGTGGGGAGTTCCCAGAACCGGGCGGGCTGACGTGACTTTCCGATACGCTGTTTCACAGCCGTTATCGGAAAAGACGACCGTTTTTTCTGCCGGACGCGACACTTGTCCGCATCTGGGACGTTGCGTCAAAGTGGATTGGCTGACTGAAGGGCGTTTGTGGGGAATGATCCACCGCCAGGGCCGGAAATCCCGTCGGGCATGTGCGTTTATCGTCATCCTGACGTCGAACATCCGAAGTTCCTGGTGACGCGTCGGCGACTTTAGCCTCAGCGAGCACTTGCCGAGTGCGCTATGATGAAGCTAATTCCGCAACGAATCGCATATTTGCGATTTGGGCCGGAAGGTTCCAAAGACCGGGGCGGCGCGGCCTAGAGCGTTTCCACAGCGACTAGTCAACCGACCGCAGATAAAGCCTGTCTAGCGAGGTGGATAGATTTAAAAATGGGGCCGCAAGGTCCCATTTTTGCGTACAATCGAAGTCGAATGGATGACGTCTGGAAACAGATCGTTGTAGAGGCACTCGCTGTTGGATTGAAAACTTCCGCCGGCCCTGTACCAGGGGCGAAGCTCCGCCAGTTGATTCTTAAGGGCGCGACGAGACGCGATCTTAGCTATCCGCCCACTGGGCACGAGCAAGAATCATTCGGAGATTTCCTTAAGCATTTCGAATCGATCGCGCTTGTCCGTCGCCGCGAGGGTAGGGACCTCGTCGTGGCGCCTGCGGACATGCCCCAACTCCTCGCGGATGCGCCGGAAAGTGGCACTACGCGCTTGCGCGAGGATATCTTCGAGGCTTTTACACGAATTCCGGGCGGCTTGCCACCATCGGAACCGTGGTACGTGCTTTCCGACGATACCGTCGTGTGGTTATTGCCCACCGAGCTTTCAGGATCCGGTGAACTCGTGAAAATCCCGGCCGCAACCCGGGAGCTAGAGCTTGGTGAGCGAAAGTCTTTCATCCAATCCGTAGATTTAGCGGAAGACATCAAGAATCGAATCGCTGGAAGCCTTGATACCCACTCTGGCCTCGGATCTTTTTCAAAGCTCATCAAAGCCTACGGCCTTTCACAAAACTGGCACCGCCATCGATTTCAAGCGGTCGTGCGGAGAATTAGAGCGTGGTGCACCGCAACGGGCGTTCCTTGGCACGAGGAGTGGGTTCCGTCGAGCGACGGATCGAAGCCGTTAGCACCAATAGGGGATGATCTAACGGGTACGAATCAGCGCCAATTATTCGAGCGCCTCGTCCAATCGCTAAGCGAAGAAGACTTACGTCGAATCTCCGTACCGCTCGATATTGTGATCAAGTTAATCCGAGATTAGCGCCCAGCCCGATGGAAACTGCAATTCTCCTCGGCAGCCCAAGCCCGTACGTTGCGCGCCTCCGCAGCGCTCTGGATTCGCAAGGCGGATTGCCGGGAACGTGGTCCCTATTATTCGTTCCAGCCCCGAAGAAGAATCCAGAAATCAATAAGGGAACCGCTCGCCAAGCTTGCCATTTCGCGGATAAGCATCAGAGCCCGCACATATTGGGGTTTTCCACGCAACAACATCGATCCGAGTTGGCGGCAGAGATAGTGCGATCCTTTCGGTTTAGATGGTGTGACCAACTTGTCGGCCACTTAAACAGCCTCGCCACGCCGAACCCCGGCCCTTTTCTGGAAAGGCTGGCCGCTGATCTCGCCGAAGAAGAGCGATGGTCATCTCGTATTAAGCCGATAGACATGGGATCGCCTCTGCTCCTGCCCGAGTGTTCATTCAGCGTCAGCGGCGGGCACAAGAGTCTGTGGCGTCATGCCCGCAGCTATGGCGACGAAGCAAATATCGAGGGAGCCGCGAAAGCATTGCGCGAGTTTGAGCGCGCCTATCTTCGGAAGCAGGAGCACTATCAATGGATCGATGATCGAGACTTGATTTTTGGCCGAAACGGAGATCGCCATGCCGATGCTCCATTTCCTCGGGGATGGAAGTTTTCTTATCGCCTGCCCGACGGTTTTCACTACGATATCATGCATGTCGAAAGGCGCAAATTCTCGCTCACTGACACCGGGGGGGCGCTTCACACGACGGTGGCAAACGGGCATATCAATATGGACCCACACGGTTACGTTAGGGACTGACGGTGGCGGGATGTCCCGTCATTGGGCGCGGTTGCATGAATGCGTGTTCCTGCGCCGCGAGCACCATCATGCAGTTGAAGTAAGTTACTGACACATTGTCCCTGATCCGGAAGTAAGCCACCCTCCGTATCGTCGCCTCTGGTGAGGAGTAGCGGCGCCAGCTTAGCCCAACGCAACGTCGTGCATGGCCTCACAGCCCTCAAGAATCCGCCGGTTCCAGGCCGATTCTGTCGTTGACTGCGTTTCGGAGTCGTTGTTTGCAGCCAAGGTACCGTTCCGCCGTTTGGACGCTCACGTGGCTGGTGACCGCCGTGAAGCAGCTCGGGCTTAAGCTGACGAAGTATAAAGGGCCCGTGGAATTTCTGGTGATCGACCACCTCGATAAGCTCACGGAGAATTGACCGCCGGGATTGTCGCCGAATTCGGCGGGTTCAATTCGACCGCAGCGCAACCATTGGATCGATCCGGGAGGCGCGCCAGGCCGGAATGTATCCGGCTACTGCCGCAACCACGATCAGCAACGCGCCCACGCCCACATAGGTGACCGGATCGCCGGAGGTCACGCCGAACAGCAGGCTCCCCAGGGTGTTCGACAACGCTCGCGACGCCGCCATGCCCAACGCGAGCCCTAACGCCGCCAATCCGAACGTGCCCCAAAAGGATGCGACGTTGCAAGTCGGCCGGCGACGCCCCCAGCGCCATCCGAATTCCGATTTCCTGCACCCGTTGATTTACCGAATACGAAATCACCGCATAGATGCCAAGCGAAGCGAGCAGCAGCGCGAAGGCCGCGAATCCGCCGAGCAGCATGACCAGAAAGCGTCGCGGAGACACCGCTTTGTCGACCAAATCCTGCAGGCTTCGGATTTCGGCGAATCGGCAGATTTGGATCCAGCGGCCGGAGCGCCGCTCGAATTCCCGAAGCGAATGCCTCCCTCGGCAGCGTCGTTCGCGCCACCAGTTCCATGTCGGAATAGTCTCCGGTCTGCCGCAGCGGAATATACATCTCGGACCCGCCCGTTTTTTCCAGCGCTTCGTGGCGGACGTCGGCCACCACGCCGACCACTCGCCTGCCTCCATCTTGTGTCACCACCTGTCCGATCGGGTCTTGTCCAGGCCACAGGATGCGGGCCAACGTCTGGTTCACGATCACGACCCGTTCGCTCGATGCGCGATCCTGCTCCGTGAATCCTCTGCCGGCCTCTAAGCGGATCCCGGCAGCCTCGAAGTAGCCATCGCTAATCATTCGAATGTAGGGTTCGGGAGGATATTGGCCCTTCGGGTAAACATGTCCCTTTGCGCTGACCTGCCAGGACCGGTCGCCGGCGAACGGCAAGACGTCGCTCACTCCAGCCGACCGGACGCCCGGGATCGATCGCGCCCTTTGCAGCATGTCATCGAGGAAGGCGTTCTGTTGAGCGAGGTTCGAAATCCGGGTAGAATCGACCCGCAAGACCGCCGTGTGCTCGGGCTCGAACCCCAGATCGACGTCGAGCACGCGAACAAAACTGCGCACCAGGAGTCCCGCGCCCACCAGCAAAATGGAAGCGAAAGCGATTTCGGAAACTACCAATCCGTTGCGCAGCCAGGCGCGACTCTTGCCGGCGCTCATCCCGCGGCCGCCCTCCTTCAGCGCATCCTGCACCTCTAATGCGGGAGCTTGCAGCGCAGGCAGCACGCCAAACAGGACGCCGGTAAGAACCGCCGCGAGAAGCGTGAAGGCAAGCGCGTTTCCGTCGATGCGCACGCTATTCAGCAAGGGAAGATTGAAGGCGTTCAGATGCGCCACCACACCTGTGCCGGCGATGGCGAGGCTCAACCCGAGCACGGCCCCGCAGCAGGAGAGCGCGATGCTTTCGGTAAACATCTGCCGCAGCAGGCGGAGGCGGCCCGCGCCGAGCGCCGCCCGCATGGCCAGCTCCTTTTGCCGCGCTCCCAGGCGGGCCAACTGGAGATTCGAGAGGTTCGCGCATACGATCAACATCACCACGCCGACCGCGCACGCCAGCACCAGCAACGCCGGCCGAACGCGGCCATTGATGCGCTGATCGAGCGGAGTCAGCCTCGGAACCACCGGGTTCCGTTCGGGATGCTGGATCTCCATCTGTTTTGCCAGCAGAGTGAATTCCGGCCGTGCGTTCTCTACGCTCGCGCCGGGCTTCAACCGGCCGATGATCGTCATGGTGTTGCCGCGCCGGTTCGTTTCGTCCGTCAGCGGCCAGGGGATGAAGATATCTACCGGCGTGCCGGGCGCGAATAGGGCGGCGAAGTCGAAGGACGCAGGCAGCACGCCCGCGACGGTGACGGCGCGGTTGTTGAACATCAACTTGCTGCCTACCACTGAGGGGTCTGAAGCAAATCGCCGCTGCCAGAAGCCGTAGCTGAGAAGCACGGCCTGGGGAACGTTTGCTCTTTGCCGGCATTCGTCCGCTGTGAACGACCGCCCGAGCGCCGGTTCAACGCCCAGCAGCGAAAAAAGGTTCTGCGTCACGGGAACGCCCGTCACCCGTTCCGGCTCGCCGGTTCCCGTCAATTGCCAGTCTCCGGTGCCATCCGCCGGACCACCCAGCCAGATCGGAGAAGGAGCGATTCTGCTCCCGCAGGTCCAGGAAGTTGCTCACTTGAGTGGACCATTCCTGGTTCGCAATCCAAACCAGGCGGCCCGGATCGCGGAACGGCAGCGGCCGCAGCAGTAGCGCGTTCACGACGCTGAATACCGTCGAACTGGCCCCAATGCCGAGGCCGGCGATGAGAATCGCAAATGCGGTGAACGCGGCATCGCGCCGCATCCCTCGAAACGCGTAGCGCAGATCCTGTGCCAGATCGCTCCACCAGCGAAGCAACCACACGCCGCGGGATTCTTCTGATTTCTGCGTCATATTGCCGAACTTTCTCCTTGCCGCCGCGCGCGCTTCGACCTCAGACATGCCCTGCGCGGCGAAGTCTTCAGCCATGGACTCGATGTGAAACTCCATCTCTTCCCACAACAGCCGCTGCCGCTCGCTATGGGAGAGCAAAAACCGTAAACGGCGTCGAAAACGTCCCCAACTGGAATCTGCCCGCATGGATTCGGCAGCCCCTTAAGCGAACCCCATAATCCGGGCGACCGCGCCGGTTACCCGCTTGTAGCGGGCCGACTCCTCCGCCAGTTGCTTTCGCCCATCGGGCGTCAGTTTGTAGAAGCGAGCCCGCCGATTATTCGCCGAGAGGCCCCACTCGCCCGTGATCCATCCATTCAGCTCGAGCCTCTGCAGCGCCGGATAGAGCGAGCCCTCCTCCACCCGCAGCAGATCGTCGGACAGTTGCTGGATCAGTTGCGCGATCGCGTATCCGTGCAAATGGCCGCTCATCAATATTTTGAGTACCAGCATGTCGAGCGTGCCCGGCAACAGGTCGGCTCTTGTCTTTCCCGTTCCCATAGATAGTCTGATCATAGTACGTCGAAGTTCTGGTTTGGTTAGCAGGAATCGCGAATTTTTTAACTCAGGTAGTCTGTGGGAGCAGATGGGATCGGCAACCGGGGAAAGCGCCCAATCGCGTTTGGTTCATGGGAGTAGTTAGCGAAATGGCCGTGTTTCGTCCACGAATGCTTTTCCCCGATGCCGTAACATCGGTAAACGCTGTGCGACTTCTCGCGGGTTATCCGAGCGCCGGCCTCCCAACGGTACAGTTTCAAGCAGCCAAGGGCCGCCGTCCATGGCCCGTGACGAGCAGATCGGCCCGATTGCGACACCGCGCTTCCGTCCGACCAACATCAGCGCCGAGCGCGATGCGATTCACCGAACCACCGCCTATATTGAGTTTTTCTCATCCAGGTCCAATGCCTAAGCCGTCTGCAGTAAATTTAAGCATGCGCTCCCACGAAACGTCGAATGGTTCGCGCAGTGCGCCCACTCTACGCAGCACCGCAAGCCCATGTATAAGCGGCCAAAGCGTACTTTCTGCGCCGACGCGTCGTTCCGGAGTAAGTCTCCCGCTTAAGACAAGATTATCGAGTGCGTCGCTCAACTGCTGATACGCTTTGCGGCGATTAGGTTCAGTTCCATCTGCTGTGCCATGTGTTGAGCCCACACCGAGGGGGCCAAACATCAAGTCGAAGAGCTTAGGGCGTGCCTCGGCAAATTGAACGTAAACTTTGGCTCCTGCAGAAAGTTGGCTCCATGCATCCGTGGCGGCTTTTGAGCGAGCCTCTTCTCGTAGCGTCGCTAGCTCGGCGAATCCGCTTGACGCAACGGCGCTCAGCAGCGCATCTTTATCCTCGAAATGATTATAGGCGGCATTCGCCGACACCCCCACCTTTCGGGCCGCTTCGCGTAATGCAAATGCCTCAATGCCTTTGCGTTCGATGAGCTCCTTCGCCGCTCGAATCAGGGCATTGCGCAGGTCACCGTGATGAAAGGGACGTTTCACGGTCAGTGATGTTGACACTGTGAACATCTATGTTGACAATGTGAATATAGCACAAGAAAGGCGACTTCAATGGGAACCATACAGACCATTCTCGGCGATTTATACGTGGACGATCAAGGCAACGACGACGAACCGGTCGCGCTGCTTTGGCCCAGCCTTTTCACCGATCACAGCATGTGGCGTTATCAGATTCCCGCATTGCGAGCAGCGGGGTTGCGCACGCTCGTGCTAGATCCGCCTGGTCACGGCCGAAGCAAGGGATTAGATCGAGGTTTCACGATGGACAAGTGTGCCGAGGCTGCTCTCGAGGTGCTGGACGCAGTGAACGTTAATACGCCGGTGGTCGTGCTGGGAACGTCCTGGGGCGGCATGATCGCGCCGCGCATCGTTCTGCTTGCGCCGGACCGGGTCCGAGGCATCGTGTTATTTAATACCACGGCTGAAAGCGCCACGCTGTTCGACAGGGCCAAAAACACGTTTCTCACCAGACTGCTCGCTATTAGCGCCCTCGACAAGATCGTCGACGCTATGACTGCATCGCTAATGCTCGCACGCGAGACCCGGCGCAGCAGGCCGGAACTGGGAGCTGAGCTTACCAAGACGTTTCGCTCGTGGAACCGTCGCGGACTCATAAACACTGTTCGATCAGTGCTCGTAGACCGTGATTCTACTCTTGACGCGCTTCGCTACGTGAAAGCTCCGGCGCTCATCGTATCGGGCAAGGAAGATACCATTCTACCGTCGAGCTATAGCCGCCGAATTGCAGAGCAGTTGCCGAAGGCCCGTCATGTGGAAGTGGCTGGTGCCGCGCATCTTGTGCCGTTAGAGGCACCAGAAGCGTCCAACACGCTCATTCTCGAATTCGTTTCCAAAATCGCCACGCTGGTTTAAGCCAGCCAACAGCAATCTCCCAACCTTAGAGATGAGGCGTATCACAGTGTGGACGACGACTAGGGTGGGGCCGGGTGGGACCGGCGCGCGCTGTAGAATCGAATTTGGTCCTGGTTCAGAACGTCTCCAAGCTTTACCGGCTGTACCGCCGGCCTTCCGACCGGCTGCGCGAGCTGCTTCCGGGCTCCGCCCGCGGCACTCCGATTTCTGGGCGCTGCGCGATATCAGCTTCTCGGTGGAAAAGGGCGAGACGCTCGGCCTGGTGGGACCGAACGGCTGCGGCAAGAGCACCCTGCTGCAGATCGTCAGCGGGATTCTGCAGCCTACCACCGGGCGCGTGGTCACGCGCGGGCGCATCGCCGCGCTGCTGGAACTCGGTGCGGGCTTCAATCCCGAGTTCAGCGGCCGCGAGAACGTCTACCTCAACGGCGAAATCATGGGCCTGAGCCGCGCCGAAATCGAGCCGCGTGATGCCGTCGATCGAGGCTTTCGCCGAGATCGGCGAATTCATGGAGCGGCCGGTCAAGGAATACTCCAGCGGCATGTATGTGCGGCTGGCCTTTTCCACCGCGATTCACGTGGACCCCGAGATTCTGATCGTGGATGAAGCCCTGGCGGTAGGCGACGCGGTCTTCGCCAACCGCTGCGTGCGCAAGTTTCAAGAACTGCGCGAGCGCAAGATCACGGTGCTGTTCGTATCCCACGACCTGGGGCTGGTGAAGCAGCTCTCGGACCGCGCCATCCTGCTGCTGCACGGCCGCATGGAAGCCGAGGGCGCGCCCAAGGACGTGATCAACCGCTACATCGGGCTGGTGCTGGCGCAGGCGCCGGGCAAGGGCAGGCAGGAGCGGTTGCCGTCCAGCTTCCGCCACGGCGACGGCGCGAGCGAGATTCTGCGCGTGCAGATTCTCAATACGCACGGCGAAGAAGTGGCCTTGGTGGCCAGCGGTGAGCCGGTGACGGTGCGGGTACGCTCGCGCTTCCGCGACGCCAAGTCCGACCCCATGGTGGGGATCCTGATCCGCACGCGCATCGGCATGGACGTCTACGGAACCAACACACGGATGGAACAGACGGAGCTGGGCGATTTCCAGGCCGGCGATGAACTGGAGGTGGATTTCCGCATCGAGTGCTGGCTGACGCCGCAGCAATACACCCTGACGGTGGCGACCCAGAATTCCGATGGCACCAGCCACGACTGGCTGGACGATGCCATTGCCTTCGACGTAGTGGCGGCGCGCGCGGCGGCGGGCGTGGCCAATCTGAGGGCTCAGGTGGAATGGCGCGTCTCACGGTGAAGGTGCATCCACGGGCGCGCCGCACCGCGCTCACCGGCCGGCTGGGCGACGCCTGGAAGCTGGACCTGGCAGCGCCGCCCGTGGATGGGAAAGCCAACGAAGAATGCGTGCGCTTTTTTGCCGAGCTGGCCGGCGTGCCGAGGGCGCGCGTGCGGATTGCGCAAGGGGCGGCCAGCCGGATGAAGGTGGTGGAGATCGAAGGGTTGACGGAGGCCGAACTGGCGGCCCTGGTCTGCCCTGGCGCGCCCGGGCGGGACGTAAAACTTTCTTAACATAGCGGCAAAGGACTAACTTTTCCCGAAGAGGCTCCGTCTCATTGAGTAGAAATCATGAGGCGGCGAGCTTCCATATTCGGTTCTCTGGCGGTGGCGGCGCTCCTGGCCACCAACCCGGGACCGGTGTCGCGCGTGGTGACTTCGGCTCGCAACGTCGAGCGCTGTTTCCGCGACCTGCGGAACGCCGGCGGCTCGCTCAGCCCCCTCGAACGGTTGCTGTTCAGCCTGGTTCTGGCGAACACCAAGGCCGGTTCCGCGGAAGTTCCGGTGCAAGCCGTGGACGTCCCGCGGACGTAGGGCGGCGCGGCCCCCACGCCATCAGGTGTTCTGCTTAGGATTAACCCACAGACGGTCAACCCGATCCCCGCAAAGTTGGGGACCAACACCCGCATCAAATGGATTGAGAGAAATCCGGCTTTCCGCTACCTTTAATTCAAATGACTCAGAAACGTGTTTGCCTCACCTGCAAAAACAAGGGATGCGTATCCTACTGCCGTTTCGACAAACCCGTGCCTCCGCCCAGTCCCAAGCGAGGCAACTAAAGGAGCCGTCCGATGCCGAGACTTTATCGCAGCGCCTCCTATCCGCACCACTGGGTCGCCTACACGGACGATTCCGGCTGGCTGTTGTTCCCGGCGAAGGTTGGCGGCTGGGAAGCGCGCCGACCGGCCACCGGCTTGGATCGGGCCGGGTTAAGTGAGACGCCGCTGTGGTTGTCGTTCCACACGGGGTTGTGGGAAGAAGTCCAGGCCGCCGCGCGCCGCGCCGCTGCGTAGCGCCGTAAAGAGGGCCCGTGGAGTGCGGCCCCTCATGCTCCAAATGCTGTTGTCCTGTCCCGCCGCCAGAGGTCTTTTTCCAGACCCAGGTCCCATTGATAAAAGAGCGCCGGTTCCTGAGACCCGGTGAATCCCTGTCCGCCGATCGCCCGGCAGGCGGCGTGGGGACGGCGCGGCGGTGTGACGCCACCGCACCCCTCCACGACTTCCCTGCGCCGGCCCAGCCTCGCCCGGCACCCGCCAAAATCGGCGTCTTTCCCGAACCCGTTAGCGCGTCCTCCCTCTCCGCGCTTGTGCCGAAAGTTCGTGTATCACGCCCAAAAAGAGATTTTTTCCCAAGTCGATGGAGATTCGAAGATATATTATCCTGGCTGGGACTTTCATCATCTGCGGGTGGCCGCCGGGCCAGGCGGGATTCTTCCGTGCCGCCGGGCCAGGCGGGATTCTTCCGTGCCGCCGGGCCAGGCGGGATTCTTCCGTGCCGTCGGACCAGGCGGGATTCTCCCGTGCCGTCGGGCCAGGCGGGATTCTTCCGTGCCGTCGGGCCAGGCGGGATTCTTCCGTGCCGTCGGGCCAGGCGGGATTCTTCCGTGCCGTCGGGCCAGGCGGGATTCTTCCGTGCCGCCGGGCCAGGCGGGATTCTTCCGTGCCTCCGCGCCGCCGTGCCTCCGCGTTCCGCAGCTTGCAGAGCATCGCGCACCAGCACGATGGGATAATAAGGATGTGATCGATTTCCATGTCGGAACCAATCGGCATTGCGAGTGAGGTCTCGCTGCCGGAAGTCCCTGCCCCGTCCCGCACCTTGCGCTGGCTGCTTCTGGTAATTTGCGGAGCGCTGCTGGCGCTGTTGTTCGGGTCCGGGCTGGTCGCCGTCCAACTTCTGGAGCAAATGTACGGGCAGCAGCAGGCGGTGACGCATGCCCTCGCGGAGCGCACCCAGATGCTCTCGGGCTCTGGCTCTCCATCCAGAGCTACAACCAGGCCGTGCAGCAGTTCGTGGCGCAGGCCAACGTGGAGCGGGCCAACGCGGAGCAGGCGCAGAAGGCCCGCCGGCACCTGGACCAACTCACGCTGGAGATCGACGAGGGGCTGAAGCGCTACCCCAGTGACCGCGACGCGGCCGAAACCGCGCTCCTCGACGGAATGCAGGACGTCTTCTACCAGCAGCGCACCTTTTACATCTCGGTGCTGGCAGCCAAACCCGAGCAGCGCCGGCGCGAGGCGCAGACCCTCATCTCGCAGAACATGGTACCGCTGCAAAAGCAGACCCTGGACTGGTCCGAGCGCCTGCGCACGTGGAACGGACAGCGGCTCCAGCAGGTCGATCAATCGCTGGTGCGGGAATTCGGAACCCTCCAGGGCAGGCTTTCGCGGACCCTCACCATCAGCTTCGGCAGCGGCCTTCTGCTCATGCTGGTGAGCATGGCGTACATCCTGCGGCTGGAACGGCAAACCCAGAACCGGTACGTGCAGCTTGCGCGCAGCCAGCACGAATTGCAGCGCCTCTCGGCCCGGCTGGTGGACGCGCAGGAGACCGAGCGGCGGTCCATCTCGCGGGAGTTGCATGATGAGATCGGGCAGTCTCTGGGCGCACTGCTGGTGGATATCGGAAGGCTGTCGGCCACGGTTTCCAATCCGCCTTCGCAGGTGAGGGCGCAGCTTGACAATATGAAGTCGGTGACCGAACGGACGGTGCAGGCGGTGCGCAATATCGCCCTGTTACTGCGGCCCTCGATGCTCGACGACCTGGGGCTGGCTGCGGCCCTCGAGTGGCAGGGGCGCGAGGTCTCGCGGCGCAGCCAGATTGAGGTGGCGGTGGAGGCCGACAACGTGCCTGAGGACCTGCCGGATGAGTACAAGATCTGCATCTACCGGCTGGTGCAGGAAGCCCTGAATAACGCCGTGCGCCACTCCGGGGCGCGGAACGCCAAGGTGAACCTGGAACATTCCGCTAAAAGCATCGCCGTGCGGGTGAGCGACGATGGGCAGGGCTTCGACGCGAGCCGCACGCGCGGGCTGGGTATCCTGGGGATGGAAGAACGCGTGAAGCGGCTGGGCGGTACGTTTACGGTGGAATCCAAGCCGGGGCAAGGGGTCATGCTGAAGGCGGAATTGCCGCTTCCGCCCGCCAGCCCCAACCCCCTATGAGTATTCGCGTGCTTCTGGCCGACGACCACACGCTGATGCGTGCGGGTCTGCGCATGGTGGTGGACGCGCAGCCCGATCTCACGGTGATTGGCGAAGCCAACGACGGCCGGGAAGCCGTGGCGATGGCCCGCGAGCTGAAGCCGGACATCGTGGTGATGGACATCGGCATGCCGAGCCTGAACGGCATCGAGGCGGCCCGGCAGATCCGCGCAAGCCTGCCGGATACGCAGATCGTCATGCTGAGCATGCACTCCGACGAAGGCTACATTCTGCGGGCGTTGAAGGCCGGGGCCAAGGCGTACCTGCTGAAGGATTCCGCCGAGGCGGACCTGGCGCGGGCGATGCGCGCGGCGGCCGCCGGAAAATCGTTCTTCAGCCCGGCGGTGGGCAAGGTGCTGCTGGAGGACTACATGCGCAAGCTCGAGCGGACCGGCGTGGAGGATTCCTATGAGCTGCTTTCGCCCCGCGAGCGCGAAATCCTGCAACTGGTGGCGGAGGGGAAATCCAGTAAAGAAGTCGCCCATATTCTGAATCTCAGCATCTACACCGTGGAGACCCACCGCGCCCGGATCATGCAGAAGCTGAACCTGCGCGGCATCCCCGAGCTGATTCTGTACGCGGTGCGCAAGGGCTTCATTTCGTGACCTCTGCGGCACCATACCGACTCTTCGGTACCCACAATACCGACTTCCCGACAACAACCCTGGGGTAACTTCTCCGTCCAATGTATTGGAGCCACAACCTGGGAGCTCAATCAGGCGCAGTGGCCCGACGAAACACAGGCATTGGAGACTGATATGCGTAAACAGAGTTTTTGGAAGCGGCCCCAGGCTGTCCTGCTGGCGGCAGCGATGACACTCGCGATTGGCGGCGTCGGGTTCGCCAGCGCGACCCGCCTTGGGTATGTGCACCCGTTGCTGGCGTTGAACCTGGCGAATCCCAACGAAGGTCCCAGCCACACCGGCTTCGCGCCGGTGGTGAAGAAGGTGGTGCCGGCCGTGGTGAACGTCTCATCCTCAAAGATGACCAAGGTTCCCACGGAATTCCTCGGACAAATGCCGGATGACCCGCTGTTCCAGCAGTTCTTCGGCAACGGTTCCGGCCGCGGCAACACTCCGCGCCAGGCGCCGGAGCAGAGGGAGCAGGGTCTCGGTTCGGGCATCATCATGAGCCCGGATGGTTACATTCTGACCAACAACCATGTGGTGGATGGCGCCACCGATGTGCGTGTGACGCTGGCCGATAAGCGTGAGTTCAAGGCCAAGGTGGTGGGGACCGACCCCAAGAGCGACATTGCGGTGTTGAAAATCGACGCCACCAATCTGCCCACCATCACAGTGGGCGATTCTTCGAAGGTGCAGGTTGGCGATTATGCGCTGGCCGTGGGCGATCCGTTCGGCGTGGGCCAGACGGTGACGATGGGGATTGTGAGCGCCACGGGCCGCACCAACCTGGGAATCGAAGACTATGAGGATTTCATTCAGACCGATGCGCCGATCAATCCCGGAAATTCCGGCGGCGCGCTGGTGAACGACCGCGGCGAGCTGATCGGTGTCAATACCGCCATCCTCTCGCATGGCTCGGAAGGCAACCAGGGAATCGGCTTCGCGATTCCGTCGAACATGGCGCGCACCGTGATGGAGGAAATCGTCCAGAACGGCAAAGTTACCCGCGCGTACCTGGGGATCGTGCCGCAGGACGTGACGCCGGCTATGGCGCAAGCGTTCAATGAAACGGTGCCCAGCGGCGCCCTGGTGGGCGACGTCAGCGCCGACAGCCCGGCTCAGCGGAGCGGCTTGCAGAGAGGCGACATCATCGTGGACCTCAACGGAAAGCCGGTGGCCGATGCCAACGATCTGCGCATGAAGATTTCCATGGCGACTCCGGGGACGGACGTCAACATGAGGGTGATGCGCAGCGGAGAGGCTCGCGAAGTCACGGTGAAGCTGGGTGTCCTGCCGACTACCGAAGCGGCGGCCACGCCGGAGGGCCGTAATTCCAGCAGCAGCAGCAGCGCGCTGGCCGGCGTATCGGTGCAGGACCTCGACGGCGGCACGGCGCACGACCTTGGACTGCCTGCGAGTACCCAAGGCGTGGTAGTGACTAATGTGAATCCCACCAGCGAGGCGGCCGATGCCGGCCTGCGCAAAGGCGACGTGATTCAGGAAGTCAACCGGCAGCCGGTGAAGAGCACTTCCGATTTCGAGCGCGCCGTCCGCAGCTCGAAAGAGGAACCCCTCCTGTTGGTGAATCGCAACGGCAGCACCATGTTCCTCGCTGTCTAAGCGGAAAACAGCCACAGGCAGCCGGTCCCGGCACTCCTCCGAGCCGGGACCGGCTTTTTGCGTTTTGGGCGTTTTCGTCCTTTTGCGACATGGGCATGCGGAGGAGCGGGACTAAAATAGGTAGCAGGTCCCGCCAAGGAGCACCCATGAGTAATCCCGATTACACACAGCATCCTGCCGAATCCCAGGGGTCGGAAGCGCTGGCGCAGTTAGGATTGGATCTGCGTTGGTCGTGGAACCATGCCGCCGACCAGGTCTGGCGCCGTTTGGATCCCGAGCTTTGGGAACTGACGCACAACCCCTGGATCATCCTGCAAACTGTCTCGAAGCAGAAATTGCAGAGCATGGACAGCAACCCCGAGGTGCAGCAACTGCTTCGCCAGCTCCTCGAGGATCAGCGCCATGCGTTGGAGTCGCCCGGGTGGTTTCAACAGGCGCATGCCGATTCGCGGCTCAGCGCCGTGGCCTACTTCAGCATGGAATTCATGCTGTGTGAGGGGCTGCCGATTTACTCGGGCGGGTTAGGCAACGTGGCCGGCGACCAACTGAAGGCGGCCAGCGACCTGGGAGTGCCGGTAATCGGCGTAGGGCTGCTGTACCAGCAGGGCTATTTCCGCCAGGAAATCGACGCCGACGGGAACCAGCTTGCGCGCTACCCGTTCAACGATCCCGGCCAGTTGCCCATCTCGCCGGTGCGCGACGCGAATGGGGAATGGCTGCGAATCCAGTTGGAGCTTCCCGGCTTTCGCATGTGGGTGCGCACGTGGCAGGCGCAAGTAGGGAGAACCAAGCTTTACCTGCTAGACACCAACGATCCGGCGAACCTTCCGGTGCACCGCGGCATCACCAGCGAGCTTTACGGCGGCGGCCCGGACCTACGGCTGAAACAGGAGCTGGTGCTGGGCATCGCGCGGATGGCGGCTGCTGCGGGCTTTGGGACTCCGGCCGGAGGTGTGCCACCTGAACGAAGGGCACGCGGGTTCGCCATCCTGGAAAGGGCGCGCACATGGATGGGCGAAAACAAGCAGCCGTTCGACGTTGCCCTGGTTGCCACAAGGGCCGGGAACCTCTTCACCACCCATACGCCGGTGGCGGCGGGGTTCGATCGCTTCGCGCCCGACCTGGTGGAGAAATATCTGGCTCAGTACGCGGAACGTCTGCTGGGAATTCCGTTCCGGACGCTGATGGGCCTGGGGCGCCAGAATCCCGACGATCCCTCGGAACCGTTCAACATGGCCTACCTCGCCGTGCGGGGCAGCGGCCGGATCAACGGGGTGAGCCGTCTGCATGGCCAGGTGAGCCGGCGGATCTTCCAGCCGCTGTTTCCGCGCTGGCCGCAGGATGAAGTGCCTGTCGGCCATGTAACCAACGGCGTCCACGTGCCGAGCTGGGATTGCGAGGAAGCCGACCGCGTTTGGACCGCGGCCTGCGGGAAGGACCGCTGGCTCGGCGACCTGGAGAATCTGGAGAAGGATCTTCGCAAGCGTCAACAGCAGCGATTTGTGGCGGCTTCGCACGACGGCTCGCGGCGAGCTGATCGAGTTCACGCGGGCGCATCTCACCCGCCAATTGGCCGGCGAGGGCGCCCCAGCGGAAAATGTGGCCCAGGTAGAGCAGATCTTCGATCCGAACACCCTGACGCTGGGCTTCGCGCGGCGGTTCGCCACGTACAAGCGCCCCAATCTGCTATTGCATGACACCGAGCGGCTGACCCGCATTCTGACCAACCGGCAGACGCCGGTGCAACTGATTCTGGCGGGGAAGGCGCATCCCCAGGACTTGGCCGGCCAGGCGATGATCCGCCAGTGGATCCAGTTCATACGCCGGCCGGAGATAAGGCCGCACGCGGTCTTCCTGAGCGACTACGACATGCTGTTGACCGAGCACCTGGTGCAGGGCGTGGACCTGTGGATCAATACGCCGCGCCGCCCGTGGGAGGCTTGCGGCACCAGCGGCATGAAGGTGCTGGTGAACGGCGCGCTGAACCTTTCCGAGCTGGATGGCTGGTGGGCGGAGGCATACTCGCCGGACGTGGGATGGGCCATCGGCGATGGGCGCGAGCATGGCGAAGACCCCGCCTGGGATGCCGCCGAAGCCGATGCGCTTTACACGCTGCTGGAGCGCGAGGTGGTGCCGCAGTTTTACATCCGCGACAGCCGCGGCATCCCTACTGCCTGGGTCGCGCGGATGCGCGAAAGCATGGCCCGGTTGACGCCGGTGTTTTCCACCAACCGGGCGGTCCGCCAGTATACCGAAGAGCATTACCTGCCCGCGGCGGCGGCCTACTGCGAAAGGTCCGCGGAGCACGGCAAGCTGGCGATGGGCTTGCTGGAATGGACGCGGCAGGTGGAGCGGCATTGGCCGGCGGTGCGATTCGGGTCGCTCACGGTGGAAAAGGAAGACGGCCAATTCCTCTTCGTGGTTCAGGTTTACCTGGATGAACTGGAACCGGATGCCGTCTGCGTGGAGTTGTATCGGGACACCGCCAACGGACCTTTTCACCAGCCCATGCAGCGAGGGCAGGCGCTGGTAGGGTCGATTCATGGCTACCAGTATTCGACGCGCGTCCCGGCCGATGGCGCCCCGAACGACTACACGCCGCGAGCGATCCCGTGCAAGGCCGGAGCCCTGATTCCGCTGGAGACCAATCGGATCGTCTGGCAGCGCTGACGTGATATATATGTTGCGGTGAGTGCCGCGCGCATAGCGAGGTTGGTAGCGCTGCTGATGGCGGCGGAATGGGCTGCCGCGCAGCCGCCGGCCGGCGGTCAACCGGCCGAACCCGTCATTCGCGTCACCGTGGACCTGGTGCAGGTCGATGCCGTGGTGACCGACTCGAAGGGCCACCACGTCGCGGATCTGCAGGCCGGGGATTTCGAAGTCCTGGAGGACGGGAAACCGCAGACCATCACGCATTTTTCCTATGTGCCGGGCAGCGGCGCGGCGAATGAGGCCTTGCCCGTCCCGGCGGCGGGAAGACGCGCCGGAGCCGCCGCGGAGCCGGTGCTTGCCGTCGCGCCATTGCGGCCCGATCAGGTCCACCGCACGATCGTCCTGATGGCCGACGACCTCGCCCTTGCCCCGAGTGACATCCCCGACGTGCGCAAAGCCATGCGCAGCTTCGTCGATGGACAGATGCAAACCGGTGATCTCGTATCGGTAATGGCGACCTCCGGCGGAATGGGCGCCATGGCGCAACTCACCAACGACAAGCGCCAGCTCCATGCCGCCATCGACCGGATACACTACGTCCCGGAGAGCCGTATCGGCTTCACCTGGTATGTGCCGATCGAACAACCTACTGGGGACCGATTGTACCGGAAACAGATCAACGAGCGTCTCGGCGCCGTGCGGTCCCCCGGTCTTGTGATGGGCACGCTGACCGCTCTGGCGTATGCCATTCAGGGATTGCGGGAGATACCGGGACGAAAAGCGATGGTATTTTTTTCCGAGGGATTCCCCCCATCGACGGGCGGAATTATCCAGCTCGCCAACCGTGCCTCTGTCACTATTTACACGCTTGACCCGCGCGGATTTGTGTCTTTTGATGCTACCGCCCTGGATGCCGGTCCGGCGGCGGGCGGGCTGAGAGCGGCAAGCGCGCGGGAAGCGCCCTATCGGGCGTCGCAGACAAGCCTGGACCAACTCGCCCGCGGAACCGGTGGCATTTTCTTTCACGACAACAACGACCTCGTCCAGGGTCTGACCAACGCGATCGATGACATGGGCAGCTATTATCTGGTCGGCTACCAGCCGCATCGCGAGGATTTCGACCCAGTGCGCGGCAAGCCGCAGTTTCACAGGATCCAGGTGAAGGTTCTGCGGGCCGGCCTGGAAGTGCGTTCCCGCAACGGTTTCGCGGGAACTCCCGATGCCCCTGCGGCCGCGGAGCCGTTGTCTCCCAGATCCGCCAGGCAGGCGCTTTTCTCGCCGTTCCAGACCAACGGATTTCCGGTGCGGCTGAGCGCTTTTTATTCGGCCGCGGCGCACAAAGGGCCCCAGGCCGGCCGACGCGCGGCGCTGGTCCGCGCCATGCTGGCCATCGATGCGCACGGCCTCGGGTTTCAGGATATGGCGGGCGGAAAGAAACAACTGAACCTGGACATTGTGGCCGCGGCGTTCGGAGAGAACAACCAAATCGTCACCGTCAGTGATAAGACCTTCAACGCGCCGGTAACTGCCGGGGAGATGGAGCAGCTTGTCGAGTCCGGCCTGGTTTACGGCCTGGATGTGGAGGTACCGAAACCGGGGCCGTACCAGTTCCGCGTGGCGGTGCGGGACGCCGACTCCGGGAGGATCGGGTCAGCCACGCTCTTCGTCGAGATCCCCGATTTCAGGCGGCCGGGGATTGCGCTTTCGAGCGTGGTGCTCTCGGATTCGGACGCCGCGCGGAATGTCGCTCTCACCCGTGCCGGTGTGCTGGGCGCGGGCAGCGCGGTGACCCGCGAGTTCGCGCCCGGCGCCGTGCTGCGATACGAGTGCACGGTGATGGGAGCGGCGCTCGACCGGCAGACTGCGCAACCGAAGGTCGATATCGAAGTGCGTTTGTTCTTCGGCACGGAGCGGATCTTCACCGGACGGCCGATCCCGCTGGCCGTGCCGCAGGGCGCCTCGATGGAATCCATTCCGGCAGCCGGCACCATCAAGCTCCCGCCCACCTTGCCGCCTGGAGCCTACGCCCTGGAATTGATTGCCAACGACCACCTGCAGAATCCGAAGCTGCAGCAGGCCGCGCAGTGGACCGATTTCACTTTGGTGAAATGAGGCGCGGCGAGCCAGGAGGATGCAAAGGCGCTCCCTCACGGGTCGCGGCTCCGTGTCCCCTCGATCAGCGACCCGAACCGACCCGTGACGGAGCGGCATCGCGGCCGTTGACCTACGGCGGATCGATCATCGCCCCCAATGCCTCTTTCACGCGCGCCAGGCACTCCTGGGGGTCGCGCGAATCGGCGCGGATTACGGCCGAGTGAGCGCCCGCCGGCCGCCAGCGGTCGAACATGCGCGCGCAGGGGAAGCCGGCGAAGACGCTGATGAGCGGCACGCCGGAGGCGGCGGCCACGTGCTGGCCGGCCGAATCGTAACCCACATACAGCCTGGCGGCCGCAATGATCTGCGCAAAGCCGGCGAAGGAGCCATCCCAGACGGTGGCCTGACGCCGGACCGCTCCACGCGCGCGGGCTACGCGTTCGGCCTCTTCGCCTCCGGCGCCCTGGTCGATCGAA
Source organism: Bryobacterales bacterium (assembly GCA_963803725.1). GTDB lineage: Bacteria > Acidobacteriota > Terriglobia > Bryobacterales > Bryobacteraceae > JOPF133. The sequence continues at coordinate 290,446 of CAWDOH010000017.1, forward strand.
ATGGCCAGGCCGGTCGCCGCCAGCAGGCGCAGCAGTTCTTCCTCGAATGGATCGGGGATGCGCTTCGCAGGATTCTCGCCCACGCCCAGGCTCACGGCGATGTAGGGCGCGGCGGCGAGGGCGCGCGGGGCATGCAATGTACGGCCGCGAGGCGCGGCCACGCCGAAAGTTTCCGCAGCCCAAGCGGCCGCCAGTTCGGGCAGCGGGCTGGCGCGTTTCGGCGCCGTAGGAGCGGCTCTCGAACAGATGGTAGCGGTCCTCTTCGGGCAGACGGGCAGCAGACCGAGCTGCGTCAGGCGCGAATCGGGGTCGATGACCACCGCGTCGCTGGCGTTCAGCGCGCGATTGCAAGCTCTTCCAGACCGCCAGGCGCTCGCGCAAGCTGCCGCGGCGGTAATCGATGGGCGCGTGATGGATGCGCGGATCGGTGGCGAAGAGCTCATAGTTCTTGGGCGGCCCCACGAAGCAGATTTCGGCGTGCGGAAAGCGGCGCTTGGCGGCGGCGAGCATCACGCTGGTGACGGCGACGTCGGCGCCCAGGGTGACGCGCGAGAGGACGAAGATGCGGCGCGGTTTTCCGGGGATAGGCCGCGGGCGCCGCACCCGCTCGTAGCGCGCCACCAGCGGCGCCCGGCTCCGCTCCGGGATTGGCGAAGGCCATGGCTTGCGAGAACAGCCGCGCGTAGGCCGTCGCAGAGCGCAGGCTCGAAGCGGTCGGCAAGCCCTTCCACCAGAATGCCGAACAGCGCGCGGCCGCAAGGCTCTTCGGCCAGCGCGCGCGGCAACTCTTTGGGGATTTGCCCGGCGATGCAGCGTTCCAGAACCGACGCCGCGATCTGGTTACACGAAGTACTTATCAATCAGGATCCCCAGCTTCCGCCGGGTGGTTTCCGGCACCTGCTGGCGGTCGGTGAGGATGGCGTGCGCAAGGGCTGAGCCGCAATTGCAGCCGCGCTTGGCGGGTATCCGGACGACCGCCTCGGCCACCACCCGGCAGGCGTTCTCGGCGTTCTTCATGAGGTTGCCGATGATGTCGTTGACGGTGACGGCGTCGTGGCCGGGGTGCCAGCAATCGTAATCGGTGACCATGGCGACGGTGACGTAACAGATCTCGGCTTCGCGCGCCAGCTTGGCTTCCTGCAGGTTGGTCATGCCGATCACGTCCATGCCCCAGCTGCGATAGACGTTGGATTCGGCCTTGGTGGAAAATGCCGGGCCTTCCATGCAGAGATAGGTGCCGCCGCGCTTGGCGTTGACGCCGGCGGCGCGCGCAGGCGCTGCGACCAGCACGTCCGCAAGCTGCGGGCAGATGGGGTCGGCGAAGCTGACGTGCGCCACCAGGCCCTCGCCGAAGAAGGTGGAGATGCGGCCGCGCGTGCGGTCGAAAAACTGGTCGGGGATGACGAAATCGAGCGGCCGGTGCTCTTCTTTGAGCGAGCCGACGGCGCTGAGCGAAATGATGCGCTCCACGCCGAGCGACTTCATGCCGTAGATGTTGGCGCGGAAATTCAGTTCCGAAGGCGAGAGGCGATGGCCGCGGCCGTGGCGCGCCAGAAAGGCGACCGTGCGTCCGGCGAGCGTGCCCAGGACGTAATTGTCCGAGGGCTCGCCGAAGGGCGTTTCGATGATCCGCTTCTTCCTGGGCTGCGAACCCGGGCATGGAGTACAGTCCGCTGCCGCCGATGATTCCGATTTCCGCTTTCAACTTAGCGCTCTCCTGAATAAGTTCCAGCAATACGCCCCCGGTGGAGGCGGGATGAACGAAGACGTAGAGATGGCCGCCGGCGCCGGCGGGCGGCTCGTTCAAGAGCCGCGCCCCGGAGGCGCTGAGCTGGCTGGCGGCGGCGCTGAGGTCCGGCACGCGGACGCGTGTGGGATGCAAGCCGGGGCCGCGCTTTAGAAGGCGATGTCGTGATGGAGATCGCCGGCGGTGAGGCCGGCGAGGTTCGGCGCAGCGGGACGGTCGGAGCCGGGACCGCCAGAAAGCGGTTGCTGCGCGTCGGATTCGGCAGCGGCCAGATCGCGGCTCGGCGCAGCGGGACGGTCGGAGCCGGGACCGCGATCAGAGGCGGGAGTTTCAGGATGCAGCCGGGACCCAGGGGATTCGGTGGCCGCGGGATCGCGGCGCGGCGGCAGCGGTATTTGCGGTGCCCTGGTGGCCGCCAGCACGTCCAACAACTCCGCGATCCCGTGCCTTCGGTGGCGACGGTCTGCACGATGCGGGCGTGGCTCCGTGCGCCAGACTGAGCGCGGCTTGATTTCGTGCTCCATGCGCTCGGCGCCGGGCTGGTCGGCTTTATTGATCACGAAGATGTCGGCGATTTCCAGGATGCCGGCTTTGATGGCCTGAATATCGTCGCCCATGCCGGGCACCAGCACCACCACCGTGACCTGCGCCAAGCCCGGCGATATCGATTTCGTCCTGCCCCACGCCCACGGTTTCGATGATCACGTAGTCGCTTGCCGGCGGCGTCCATCAGGCGCGCCAGGTCGGCGGTGGCGCGGGCCAGGCCGCCGGTGGCGCCGCGCGTGGCCATGGAGCGGATGAAGACGCCGGGATCGGCGTGGTGCTGCTGCATGCGGATGCGGTCGCCCAGGATGGCGCCGCCGGTGATGCGGCTGGTGGGGTCGACGGCGATGATCGCGACGGTCTTGCCCTGCCGCCGGACGCGGCCGCCAGCGCGTCGACGAGCGTGCTTTTGCCCGCGCCGGGCGGGCCGGTGATGCCGACGATGCGGGCATGGCCCGGGCTCGGCAGCGTATCGCAGCATCGCGAGCGCATGCGGATCGCGGTTTTCGATGCCCCGTCGGCCATGCGTGCGCCAGGACTTTTTGCGTCCAATGCTCATCAGCTTTTCAGAAGCTGCCGCGCGATCACCAGGCGCTGGATTTCGCTGGTGCCTTCGCCGATGGTGCAGAGCTTCACGTCGCGGTAGAACTTTTCCACCGGATAGTCCTTGATGAAACCGTAGCCGCCGTGAATCTGCACGGCCTCGTTGGCGATGCGCACGGCGGCTTCGGAGGCGAACAGCTTGGCCATGGCGGATTCGCGCGTGACGCGCTTGCCGTGGTCGAGCATCCAGGCGGCGCGGTAATTCAGCAGGCGCGCGGCGTCGAGGTCCACCGCCATATCGACCAGCTTGTGCTGGATGGCCTGGAATTCCGAGATGGGCCGGCCGAACTGCTTGCGCAGTTTGGAATAGCTTAGCGCGGCGTCGTAAGCGCCCTGCGCCATGCCGATGCGAGAGCGCGGCGATGGAGATGCGGCCGCCATCCAGCATCTTCAGGCTGTCGACGAAGCCCTCGTTCTGCTTGCCCGAGCAGTTGCGTGCGCGGCAGGCGGCAGTTGTTGAAAATCACTTCGCCGGTGGCGCTGGCGCGCAGCCCGAGCTTGTTTTCTTTCTTGCCGGCGCGGAAACCGGGCGTGCCCTTTTCGACAATGAAGGCCGAGATGCCGTGCTGCGCGGCCGCGCGATCGGTGACCGCCATGGCCACGCAGACATCCGCGTAATGGGCATTGGTGGTGAAGGTCTTGGCGCCGTTGAGCACCCAGTCAGTCATCTTCGAGCACGGCGTGCGTGCGCGTGCCGGCGGCGTCCGATCCGGCCTCCGGTTCGGTGAGCGACCAGCAGCCGATCCATTCGCCCGATGCGAGCTTGGGCAGATAGTGCCGCCGCTGCTCGTCGGTGCCCATCTTGTAGATGTGATTGGAGCAGAGCGAAGTGTGGGCGGCGACGATGATGCCCACCGAGCCATCCACGCGCGAGAGTTCTTCAATGATGATGGAGTACTCGATGTAGCCGAGGCCGGCGCCGCCCAACTCTTCCGGGAAAATGGCGCCCATGTAGCCGAGCTGCGCCGAGCTTGCGGATGACTTCGAGCGGGAAGGTCTGCGCCTTCGTCCCACTCCATGACGTGCGGCGCGATTTCGCCTTCGGCGAACTCGCGCACCGCTTTGCGCAGTTGGATCTGTTCCGGCGTGTACTCGAATTCCACGGTCGGAGCCTAAACGATCTCTTCTTTGGCGGCGTCCCAGCGCACGGTGCGCTGCTGCCGGTAGCTTTCCACGGCCATGCGGCAGGCGATGGCGACGCGGTAGCCGAGGTCGAACGGGCAGTTCGGCTGGCGGCGGCGCGGATGGAATCGAGGAAATTGACCATGTGCGCCTTGGCGCGCTGATTGCGCGTGGTGCCGGCCATCTCCGTTGCCGTCGCGGCGATTCACTTTTTCCGGCGTGTAGCGGATGCTCTGCGGAGTGTGGCTGAAATGGTGCCGTCTGTCGCCCAGGACGTCTTCGGTGACGCTCAGCTCGTCGTTGCCGAAACCGGAAGTCCCAGGTGAAGAGCAGCTCTTCTTGGCGTGATCCATGGAGACGTTCATGGTGTCGGGCACTTCGCGGCCGTCCTTCCACAGGTACAGCCCGCCGGTCATGGTGACGGTGCGTGGGGATTTGCAAGTCCAGCGCCTTGTACCAGAAGGAAAGCTGGTGGCACATGTTTTCGTAGACATTGCCGCCGGAGTAATCCCAGAAGAAGCGCCAGTTGATGTAGCGGTTGGCGTCGAAGGGGTGGTCGGGCGCCTCGCCCAGGAACGACTTCCACACGATGTTCTCGGGAGTCATGTCGGGATACACCGGGCGCGCCCACTGCGGCTTGCCGTGCGGCGTGTTGCGATACATGTGCGCCTCGATGGCGGTGATTTTGCCCATGAGTTCCGGCTTGAGGAAACTGATGGCGTCGGCGACCGGGCCGGTGGAAGTCCACTGGTGGCCGATCTGCACTACGCGGCGGCTGCCGGCCTGCTCCACGGCGGCGCGCATGCGCTTGGCGTGGTCCACGGTGAACGCCATGGTCTTTTCCTGGTAGACGTGTTTGCCGGCGTCGAGCGCGGCGGTGAAATGCTCGGCAGTGCAGATGCTGCGGGGTGGCGATGAGGACCGCGTCCACATCGCGGTCTTCCAGCAGATGGCGGTAGTCCAGGTAAGTCTTGGCGTTGGGAGCGATCTTTTTGACGTCTTCCAGGCGGCGCGTGTAGACATCGGCGGCGCCCACGCACTCGACGTTGGGAAGGCTGACGGCCTCGCGCAGGATCTCGCTTCCGCGGGCGCCGGGGCCGATGATGCCGATGCGAATGCGGTCGTTGGCGCCAAGCACGTTGGAAGCCGCCAGGGTGCCGGCCAAGCCGGTAGCCACTTTGCCAATGAAATTTCGGCGGGACTGCATGGGACACACTCCTTCAAATCCGCGAGCGCGGCTCAGAACGATTATAGCGGTTCGGGTCGGTGGTTGGGCGAGTTTGGGGGAATCCCCCAAACATTTTGTTGGACCTAAAGGGGTTGCGGGAAGGTTTGGGGGATTCCCCCAAAATTGGGCACAGTTCCTTACATACCGACAATCGGGGTCGAGTGATCCTACCCGCCTGGTGGAGAAAGAGAGAGGGGGGTGAACCCTGCAACCGAGTTGTACGCGGCGGTAACTGAGGAAGGCGCCCTGATTCTGCCAACCGGAGAACAGGGGCTTCGACGGGCCAGGGCGATCGTCAGAAAGTACATCCCTGAAGGGGTGATGCTGTCGGATGAGTTGATTGCAGAGCGGTGCGCGGAAGCGGCCCGTGAATCCGGACAAAGCCGCCAGGCCGGTTTTTGATGGGTCCGCCGTTCTGGCACTGATCCAGGGCGAACCAGGCGCTGACCGTTTGAGCCTAAATCCGGCGGTTGCAGCCCCGCGGAACGGCAGTGGCCGTGCGCTGCAACCAGTTACAGATAAAGCGGTTGTCACCCGGAAGGTGATGTGCGCCGCAGTTGGGAATTGCTGGCGCCAGATAGCCCTACGAGGCGGGGCGGCAGGCTAACTGCCGGATTTAGGTTGAGGGATCTTGCAGCCGAAGGCAGTGGTCAGCGCCGTGAATGCGGCCGAAGTGCCGGCGAAACTCGTGGAGCGCGGCATACCGGAGGCTGCAAGCGCGTGCGGCCCGTTCGAACCGGCTTGCGCCATGCTCTCAGCCCGATACATCGAGAGGAATATGTCGCTGGGGACCGGTGCTTCCTGGTGGCCGCAAGTTGTCACGGTATCGGATGGACCTCGGATCGGGCACCCGGAGCCTGTTTGGAAGCCCGATCCCTCTAAGTTTCTTTCGATAACTGCCAGCGCCGGCACTGGTGCCGGGGATTCGGCAGTTGCCAACTTCTCTAACGCAGGCCTATCGGCGGCAGGACGACAGTTTGTGTCGTTTCTTGGGCACCGGGTGCGCGAGAAATTATCAGGATCAGCGAACCTCTGTGCCGAGGCGCACGGTTACTTGCGTGAATTCGTGATCTGCCTAACAGGAGCGGGTCACCAATTGCCTTGTAAGAACTACCTCCCTGCAAACCGGATATCTGTGCAGCGGCCGCGCTCCAAGCCGTTATGGTTGCGCTCCAAGCATTTAGCGGCAATGGCACACAGCGTGCCATCTATCAGGCGAGGCCATACAGGGCGCTGCCCACGCGGTCTCAAGGCACGGTTAGAAAAGGAACATCATCAATGAAACACTTAATTAACAACTTGCGAACAGCGATTGCAATTTCCGCCGTCGTGCTTGCCGCGGGATTCACCGCGCCCGGTGCGCATGCCGACGACTGGAACAAAAGAACCATTCTCACGGTGAATCAACCCATCCAGGTGGAAGACGCGGTACTGCAGCCCGGCTCGTATGTGCTGAGGCTTCTCGACTCAAATTCGGACCGGCACGTCGTGCAGATTTTCAACCGCCGCGAGAACCACATTATCGCGACGATCCTGACAATCCCCACACAGCGCATGGAACCGACCGGAACGACTCAATTCACATTCTACGAAACCCCAGCGGGAACAGCCAAGGCGATGAAGGATTGGTATTACCCCGGTGACTTGTTCGGCGACGAATTTACTTATCCCAAGCACCTGTATCAGCTTGCGATGGCGGAAGCCCCCACGCCGGCTCCTCCGGCTCCGGCTCCCGAACCGGCTCCTCCGGCCGCCGCTCCGGCCCCGCCGCCCGAAACCGCTCCCGCCGCTCCTGCCCCGACGCCCGAGCCGGCTCCTGTGGAGCAAGCGCCTGCCCCGGCACCAGCCCCGGCTCCCGCTCCCGCTCCCGCCCCGGCGCTTCCTACAACGGCCAGCCCTTATCCTATGTTGGGACTCCTCGGCCTCGGTTTACTGGCATTCGGAGGTTTGCTTCGCCTGCGGCGTGTGCCCTTGCGGTAACTCCTACGGCGGTGGACAATAACTCTTAGACTGGGTACTTACGATGAAACGGCGCTCGGCAATCCGGTATTTGATCGTTGCGGGCGCCGTGGCTCGTTTTTCACGGCTGAGCGCCGGAGTCACGCCCCAGGATTCGACCGGCTTCGTCATTCGTAGCGACGTTCGGCTGGTACTGCTGGATGTTGCGGTGAAGGACCACAACGGCGGATTGGTGGGGAACCTCACCAAAGATAACTTCACCGTCCTGGAAAATGGTCAGCGGCAGGATATCACGGTTTTCGCCAACGACGACCTGCCGGTTACGGTCGGTCTGGTGGTGGACGAAAGCCGCAGCATGCTGCCGAAACGCAATGAAGTATTGATGGCCTCAGGGGACTTCCTGCGGACCTGCAATCCGCAGGATGAAATCTTCGTTCTGAACTTTAATGACGATGTGAAGCGGGGCCTTCCGGCGCCAATGCTTTTTTCCGACAATCTCGATCAATTGCGGGCGGCTCTGGACCGTGGGGTTCCCCAGGGGATGACCGCCCTGAACGACGCGGTGGTGGATGGCCTCCAACAGCTTCAACTCGGCCGGCGCGACAAAAAGGCCCTGGTGCTGATCAGCGACGGCGGCGATAATGCCAGCCAGAACACCCGCGTCGAGATGTTCGCCATGGTGGAGCGAAGCCCGGCGACCATTTATACAGTCGCCCTGGTGGACCCTTCCGACACCGATTGGAACCCGGGGGTCCTGCGGCATCTTGCCAATCTGAGCGGCGGAGAAGCATTTTTCGTAGAAGATCTTTCGCAGCTCAAGCCGATCTGCGAAGGGATCGGCAAGGAAATCCGGCGGCGGTACACCATCGGCTACCCGCCTCCGCCCGGCAAGTCCGGCATGTTGCGGCACATTCAGGTGCGCGTTGCGGCGCCCGGGCACACCGGGTTAGTGGCGCGGACTCGCACCGCTTATCGCTATGAGGTGGTTCCCGATGCGGCGAGTAAGTAGAACGCGCAAGCGCATTTCGACGGTCTTACTCCTGGTTGGTTTGGTGGGCATCGGCATCTGGGCGTGGTCGGTCATCCGCGGCGCCCTATACCAGCGGGAGGCGAACCGGGAGTTCGAAGCGCAGACCCGCCACGCCCCGGTTCAGCCGCCGACGGCCCAGCCGGTGATACCCGCTCCACAGCCGGGCACGGTGATTGGCCGGCTGGTGATTCCGCGGCTGCACCTGCGCGCCATTGTCCGTGAGGGCGCCGATAGCCACACGCTAGGGATCGCCTTGGGCCACGTGCGCGGAACTGCCTTACCGGGAACGCCGGGCAATGTGGCGGTGGCCGGGCATCGCGACACCTTGTTCCGCTGCCTGCGCAATATTACCAAGGACGATAAGATCATCTTCGAGACGACTTACGGAGATTACACCTACCAGGTGAACCGCACCCAAATCGTCAAACCGACCGATGTGGCGGTGCTGGCTCCCGGGCCGCATTCCGAAATTACGCTGGTCACCTGTTACCCGTTCTATTACGTAGGTGCGGCGCCGAATCGGTTCATCGTTCAGGCTCGCTTGCTCTCCTCGCAAGCGGCCATACGGAAGCCGGCGCACCGGCGAAATCCGGTGCTGGCGGAACGAAGAGCGGCGCAAACGGCGCGCACCGGGTCGTAGGCCAACCGCGTACGGCCCGGTATAGACTGGGAACGGGTGGTGCCGTTCCTCCTCGAATATGGCTGCTCCCGAGCTGGCCTACCAATCCGGATTTCTGAACCACTTCGCCACCGAAGCCGTGGCAGGCGCCCTGCCGGAGGGGCAAAATGCGCCGCAGCGTTCGGCGCTGGGGCTGTACACGGAGCAGTTCAGCGGCACGCCGTTCACCGCGCCGCGGGCCGTCAACCGGCGCACCTGGACCTATCGTATCCGCCCCTCGGTAACCCATCAACCCTTCACCGAAGCGCCGCAGCGGCTGGTGCGCAGCGGGCCGTTCGATGAGGCGCCCACGCCGCCCAATCAACTGCGGTGGAATCCGCTACCCATCCCCGCCGAACCCACGGATTTCGTGGAGGGCCTGGTCACCATGGGCGGAAACGGCGATCCGGCGATGCAAACCGGTATCGGGATTCACATTTACGCCGCCAACCGCCCCATGCAGGGGCGCTATTTTTATTGCGCCGATGGGGAGCTGCTGGTGGTTCCGCAATCCGGCAACCTCCGCATCCACACCGAGCTGGGCGTGATGTCGGCCGCGCCGGGCGAAATCGCGGTGTTGCCGCGCGGCCTCAAATTCCGTGTGGACCTGCCGGATGGCGCGGCCCGCGGCTACATCTGCGAGAATTACGGCCAGCACTTCCGTCTGCCGGAGCTGGGGCCCATCGGCGCGAACGGGCTGGCCAATCCGCGCGATTTCCTGACTCCCGTGGCGGCCTTTGAGGACCAGGACGGCGACTTCCGCATCGTGGCCAAGTTCCTGGGAAGGATGTGGGAGGCCCGCATCGACCACTCGCCGCTCGATGTGGTGGCGTGGCACGGCAACTACGCCCCCTACAAGTACGACCTGGCACGCTTCAACTGCATCAACACGGTGAGCTTCGACCACCCCGATCCCTCGATTTTCACCGTGCTCACTGCGCCCACCGCGGTGCCCGGAACCGCCAATGTGGATTTCGCCATCTTCCCGCCGCGCTGGATGGTGGCCGAGCACACTTTCCGCCCGCCCTGGTTTCACCGCAACCTGATGAACGAGTTCATGGGGCTGGTGTACGGCCAGTACGACGCCAAGGCGGAGGGGTTTCTGCCGGGCGGCGCGAGCCTGCACAACTGCATGTCGGGCCACGGACCCGATGCGGAATCCTATGAGCGCGCGGTGCACGCCGAGTTGCAGCCGGTGAAGCTGGAAAACACGCTGGCCTTTATGTTCGAGACCCAACTGGTGGTGCGGCCCACCCGCTTTGCGCTGGAGACGCGCATTCTGCAGCACGAATATTACGAGTGCTGGCAGGGCTTGCAGAAACATTTTCCGGCGGGTGAAAAATGAGCCCCCTGCGGGTGTTGCTGGACGGGCTGATCGATTACGCCGGGCTGTTTCCGCCGGCGGCGCTGGAAATGCCCGTGGCGGTGCAGCAATACGCGGGTTACCGGAGCGGCGCGGACACGTGGGCGCTGGGGCGGTTCATGGTGCCGCTGGCGCGCCTGGGCGAGATGCGCGAAGCGGCCGCCGGCTTGGCCGATTCGGACGCCTGGAAGCTGAGCGTGCTGGTGCTGCCGGGCGAGCCGGTGCCGCCTGAAATCGAATCCGTGGAATTGAAAATCGAGCGCGCCGGTGACATCCGGAAGGCCAGCGCACATCTGCCCCGGCTGCGGTATTTCGAAATCCCGATTGGCGCCGACCCGCGCGATCTGCTGGCCGAACTGGCCGCGACCGGCGGCCGCGCCAAGGTCCGCACCGGCGGGGCGACGCCCGAAAGCTACCCGCCAGTGGGCGAGCTGGCGCGCTTCCTGTGCGCCTGTGCCGCGGCCGGCGTGCCGTTCAAAGCCACCGCGGGGCTGCACCATCCGATCGCCTCTCCGCCGATCCACGGCTTCATCAACCTGTTTCTGGCCGCCCTGCTGGCTTACCATAGCGGAACGCAGCCGGACGTGGAAGCGACTCTCGGCGAGACCTCCGCGGGCGCGTTTAGCTGGGATGCGGATGGGGTGAGCTGGCACGGGTATCGTCTTTCCACCGCGCAGATTGCGGTGGCGCGCGCACAGTTCGCGGTGGCCTTCGGCTCCTGCTCGTTCGAAGAGCCGATGGGCGGTTTGCAATCCCTGGGATGGCTGTGAGGATGCGCAGTTGGGTGGAATCGGCCAACGATCCGGCGGGCGATTTTCCACTCGAAAACCTGCCCTTGGGGGTGTTCCGCCGCGACCGGCAGGTGCAAATCGGCGTGGCCATCGGCGATCGCGTGCTGGATCTGCGGGCCTGCGCCCGCGTGGGTTTGCTGGAAGGGCTCGCCGCCGCCACCGTGGATGCCTGCCAGCGCGATTCGCTGAATGCCCTGATGGCGCTGGGCCGGGCGCATTGGCATGCGCTTCGCGAACGGCTCACGGAATTGCTGGCGGACGAGCAACACGCCGCGATGGTCGATCCGCTGCTGGCGCCCGCGCACGAGGCCGAGATGCTGCTGCCGGCGGCCATCGGCGATTACACCGATTTTTACGCCTCGGTTTACCACGCCACCAATGTGGGCCGGTTGTTCCGCCCGGATCACCCGCTGCTGCCGAATTATAAGTGGGTGCCGATCGGCTACCACGGGCGGGCGTCGTCGATTGTGGCGAGCGGCGCGCCCATACGCCGGCCGTGCGGGCAATCGAAGGAAGCGGCCGAGGAGGCGCCGCGCTTTGGCCCCAGCAGATCGCTGGATTACGAACTGGAAGTGGGGCTGTTCATCGGCCCGGGCAACCGGCTGGGGGAACCCATCGCGATGGAAGCCGCGGAGGAGCAGATCTTCGGGTTGTGCCTGGTGAACGACTGGTCGGCCCGCGATGTGCAAGCGTGGGAGTATCAGCCGCTGGGGCCGTTTCTGGCCAAGAGCTTTGCCACCACGATTTCCCCCTGGATCGTAACCATGGAAGCGCTGGGGCCCTTCCGCGCGCCGGCTTTCGCACGGCCGGAAGGCGACCCGCAGCCGCTGCCGTATCTCAGCGCGCCGGGCAGCGGCGAGCGTGGCGGCCTCGATGTGACGCTGGAAGTGTGGCTCAGCTCGCGCAGGATGCGGGCTGAGGGAACGCCGCCGGTGCGGGTGAGCCACGGCAACCTGCGGGACCTCTATTGGACGCCCGCACAGTTGGTCACCCACCACGCCAGTAACGGCTGCAACCTGCGACCGGGCGACCTGCTAGCCACCGGAACGGTCTCCGGCGCGACCCGCGATGCGGCCGGCTGCCTGCTGGAAATCACCCGCCGCGGCGCCGATCCCCTGGCGCTGCCAGGGGGCGAAATGCGCCGTTTCCTGGAGGATGGCGACGAGGTGACTCTGCGCGGATTCTGCGAGCGCGAAGGGGCGGCGCGGATCGGTTTCGGCGAGTGCCGCGGCCGGGTGGAAGGGATCAAGCCGCCAGCAGGATCTTGACCGCGGTCACCAGGGCCTCGACTTTGAAGGGCTTCGGTAGAAAGCCCACCACCCGGCGTCCAGCAAACGCGCTCTCGACTTCCGATGGATTGTCGCCGCTGGCGACGATGACCTTGATGCCTGGGCGGATGGCGATGAGCCGGTCGAAGAGCTGTTCGCCGGTCATTCCCTGCATGCGCCAGTCCAGGATGGCGGTATTTCCCTGGGCGATCCAATGGAGGTTCTCGCGCTCGCGGGTGGTCAACTCTGCGTCAGGGTTGTCTGTCTCGAGCGTCTCGAGCACCAGGTAGTGGATGGCCCCGGTCCGATCGTCAAACAGAAAATCACCGGCGGTTCCCATCGCGCCGTCGGTGGCGGCTATGGATGCGCCCGTTAAGGAATTCAAACCGCACAGCATGTTTTGCGCACACTTTCGGAAACCGGGCTGCCGAGGGGAAACATACCACGCGGGCCCCGCGGCTTCTGTTCGCAGGTTCACATCAGCCTCTTCAACTCAGTCGCGTCGAAGGTATGGAGCGGGCTGGCATTGTCCAAAGACCTTGCCAGACACTGCCGCCAAAAGCAGCCAGCGGCGTCTGTCGGTTGCCGGCCATCTGCGCGTCGGGAATCGGCAGCACCGCTTTCGGTGGATGCGGCCAAATGCCGGTTGCACCATCGCATGGACCACGTTGGCTGGCGGTATCAACAGGAACACTGAATGGGTCCGGGTTCCGCTTCGGATGCCAAGCGGCTGATTGATAACTGGTTGCTGGCGAGTCCAATGTATCTTTGCGAACGAATTATCGAGAACTGGTGGCGGATAAAACATCTTTAGGGGTTTGTCACCTTGAAACGCATTCTCAGTCGAAGTACATTGAGGACTACGGGAGGGAGGATCACTCGAAATTTAGTCTGCCTGTCCAGTGGGCTTCTTTTGTCTCTGCCAGGCGTGCAGAGTGCCCATGGCGAGCCCAAATAGCCTGTCCTGCAACCGGGACATATCAAGACCTGCTGAATCAGTCGCGAAGCCCGGTTCGTAACCCACGTTGCACGCACCGATTTCAACTTTAATCGACAAGTTTCGGAGTTGCCTAGAGCGGCGGGATGGAAACCCGAACCAATAAGTTCACCAGCAGGAACCCAGCGGATGTTTTCACATGAGCCAGGGCCGACGACGAAGCCTGTTTAGTTGGATAGTTATTTTCTGCGTGCTATTGCCTATGCTGTCGAAGGCGGCAGACCGGTGGCCCACCAACATTTTCGCCCCTGCCTCCACTCCCGCGCAGTCGGTCTTCCGGCTGGCGATCTTTGTTTTGATGACAGTAACCGCAATATATATCACCGTATTCTCTCTGCTCGCTTACGCCGTCGTGAAATTCAGGAGCAGACCCGGCGATGACCGCAGCGAGCCCGCACAGATCTACGGGAGCAGCCAGGTGGAGGTGGCCTGGACGGTTATCCCGATTCTCATCGCGGTAGCCCTGTTCCTGGCGGCCGCCCGCGTGATTGCATCGGTGCAGGGCGCCGCGCCTCCTCCGGGCGCGCTGGAAGTGATCGTGACCGGCCACCAGTTCTGGTGGGAATATCGTTATCCGGATTTGAACATAGTCACGGCCAATGAGCTTCACGTGCCGGTAAGCGATCGGGCGCACCCCAGTCCCACGTTCCTGACACTCTTGTCAGCCGACACCGACCATAGCTTCTGGGTGCCCCGGCTGGCGGGCAAGACCGACCTGATTCCGAATCATCCGAATCACCTGTGGATCGACCCTTACGAGCCGGGTCTCTTTCTGGGCCAGTGCGCGCAATATTGCGGCACGCAGCACGCGAAGATGCTGCTGCGGGTCTACGTGCAGCCGCGCGCGGAGTTCGACCGCTGGGTGCAGCAGCAACAGCAAATGCCTCAGAGCGCCGTATTGTCGCCCGGCCAGCGCACCTTCGAATCGACGGCGTGCGTCAACTGTCATACGATTTCGGGCACGCCGGCGAAAGGCCGGTTTGGTCCGGATCTGACGCACCTGATGAGCCGCGACACCATTGCCGCGGGCGCGGCGCGCAACACGCCTCAGTTGCTGCGGCTCTGGATCAAGAATCCCGACGCCATCAAGCCGGGGTCGAAGATGCCGGCTATGGGATTGAGCGATCGGGACGTGGAAGCCGTAGCCGCGTACCTGGAGACGCTTCGCTGATGTCTACCAATACCATTGGAATATCCGAGCTTCCGGCTGCCCGTCCGCTCCCACTCCGCCTGCACAATTGGGTAACCACGGTGGATCACAAGCGCATTGGCGTCCTCTATGTTCTGTACGGGATCTTTTTTCTCATGGTAGGCGGCGTGGAAGCCGCTATCATGCGGTTACAACTGATCCGGCCGGACAATGATCTGGTTTCCCCGCAAGTCTTCAATCGCCTGTTCACGATGCACGGCACCACCATGATCTTCTTCGTGGTCATGCCGATGCTGTTCGGGTTTGCGAATTACCTTGTGCCGCTGATGATTGGCGCTCGCGACATGGCGTTCCCAAGGCTAAATGCCTTCAGCTTCTGGATGAGCGCTTTCGGCGGTCTGCTCCTGTATTTCAGTTTGGTTGGCGGGGATGGCCTGTACGGAGCCGGAAGCGCGCCCGATGTCGGCTGGTTCGCGTATGCTCCGCTGACGGCGAAGACATTTTCCGTGGGACACAGCACAGATTTCTGGGCATTGTCACTGCTGGTTTCGGGCATTGGTAGCATCGGTTTCGCGATCAATACTATCGCCACGATTTTGTGCATGCGCTGCCCGGGCATGACCCTTGGGAAGATGCCGCTGTTTGCGTGGATGAACCTTGTCATGGCGGGTTTGGTAATTATCGCCGTTAGCCCGCTTTCCGCTGCACAGATCATGCTCATGATCGATCGCTACCTCGGAGGCCATTTCTTCGATACGCAAGCCGGGGGATCGGCAGTGATCTGGATGCATTTCTTCTGGATCTTCGGCCACCCGGAAGTATACATTCTAGTGCTGCCTGCGTTCGGGTTCGCCTCCGAGATCATTCCCGTGTTCTCGCGCAAAGCGATTTTCGGCTATACCGTGATGGTGCTGGCGACGGTGGCAATCGGATTCATCAGCACGAGCGTTTGGGCCCACCACATGTTCACGGTGGGAATGAACTCAGCCGCAAATACATTTTTCGTGTTGTCAAGCATGGCGATCGCGGTCCCTACGGGGATCAAGATTTTCAACTGGCTGGCAACCATGTGGGGAGGGAAGATCCGCTTTGTCACGCCGATGCTTTTCTGCGTCGCTTTCGTTTTTCAATTTCTATTTGCCGGCCTGACCGGAATTACTCTAGCCGCGGCGCCGTTCGACTGGCAACTCGCAAACTCGTATTACGTGGTAGCTCACTTTCATTACGTGATCGTGGGCGCCATTCTCTTCACCACCTTCGGCGCCTTCTATTATTGGTTCCCGAAAGTGACGGGGAAAATGTACCATGAAACGCTCGGCAAGCTGCACTTCTGGCTGTTCTTCATCGGCTTCCATCTCACCTTCGATTTCATGCACGTGCCTGGGTTGCTGGGCATGCCGCGCCGGATCTACACCTATGAGCCGGGCCGCGGTTGGGAGATTTGGAATCTGATTGTCACCATCGGGGTGCCATTCCAGGCATTGGGAATCCTGATCTTCGTAACCAATTTAATCCTGTCTTCCCTCCGGGGCAAGGCGGCGGGAAGCGATCCGTGGGACGCGTGGACTCTGGAGTGGTCCACAAGTTCTCCGCCGCCAGTGTACAACTTTGCCGCCATCCCGGCCGTCCGGAGCCGGCGTCCGCTGTGGGACCTCAAGCATCCGGAAGATCCCGATTGGAGGTACGAATAGCCGATGGGCGCAATCTCTACGACTCTGCCGGAAGGTGGCCGCGAATGGCGGCTTCCTTCGCGAGGACGCGTCGGAATGAGTTGCCTGATCGCGGCGGAGTGCGCCATTTTCACGATTTTCGTGGTGGCGTATCTTTTCTATATCGGCAAGAGTCCTGCCGGCCCGCAGCCCAGGGATGTTCTGCACCGGCCGATCTTCTACACGGTCTGCCTGCTTTCGAGCAGTCTCACCGTACACTTGGCCGTGGGCGAGTTGGCTAAAGGAAAGATGAAGGCTTTCGCATTTTGGTGGCTAGTCACCATTCTCCTCGGTGGCGTCTTCCTCTTTGGGACCGCGCTGGAGTGGAGGCGGCTGATCTTCGATGACGGCCTCACCGTGAGTACGAACCTGTTCGGCACCACATATTACTCGCTGGTCGGCTTGCATGCCTTTCACGTGACCATGGGATTACTCGCTCTGATTACCGTGGCGCTGTTCTACTTTGCGAAGCAGCTCCGGCAAGAGCACACCGACCGGCTGGAAATCCTATCGATGTACTGGCACTTCGTGGATGCGGTTTGGGTAGTGGTCTTTACGGTTGTCTATGTGGTTGGGCTTTAGCGGGAGACGCTATGAATGAAGAATTCGGCAAACATCCGGCCGACGCGGCAGAGAAGATCGAACTTCCCACCCCCACGGCATGGCCGATCCTCTTCGCGTTTGGACTAACCCTGTTAGTTGGCGGGCTGGTCACTACGGTTGCCATCACTATTCTAGGGGCGGTATTTGTTGTAACCGGGGCAGTTGGCTGGTTTCGCCAGGTTCTACCGGTGGAATCTCGCGAGTGGGTGCCCGTGGTTCGGGAAGAGGTCGCCATCCGGACGACCCGCGCAACGGTGGAGAGAGTTCCGGGAATCAGCCTTGCTCCGCGCGTCTGGCTGCCGGTTCATATTTATCCGATCTCCGCCGGAATCAAAGGCGGCCTTGCCGGCGGCGCCGTGATGGCTGTGCTCGCTGGGGCGTACGGTATTTTTAGCGCGAACGGAATCTGGTATCCCATGAATCTCCTGGTGGCGGGGTTCTTCCCTGGGATGGCAACGCAGACGGCGAGCCAGATCGGGACTTTCCGTCTAAACGAATTGCTAGTCGCCATCGCGCTTCATCTGGTGATCTCGCTCACGGTTGGCCTGCTTTATGGAGCAATGCTGCCGATGCTTCCCGAAGCACCCGATTCTGTTGGGAGGATTCGTGGCGCCGCTGGTGTGGACCGGCTTGATCTATGGCGTCCTCGAATTCGTCAATCCGGTGATGAATCAGCTCATCGACTGGCTGTGGTTTGTGCTTTCCCAAATCGGATTTGGAATTGCGGCGGGGCTGGTGGTTAGCGCTCACGAACGAAGACTTACACATGAAAATGTTCCCCTGATGGTTCGTATGGGTATAGAAGCTCCCGGCCTCTTGGAGGAGCATGAGGAGGACCCGGGGAGATGAAGTCTTGGGCCGTGAGCCTCCTCGCGATGCTGGCGATTACATCCTGTGGCGCGCCGGGGCGGCAGGCTGCCGAAACACGCGTCGTTCCTCCCGGCGAAATCCGCGATTTCCGCGTGCTTTACAGTCAGAACTGCTCCGGATGCCACGGCGCCGATGGACAAGGGGGATTGAGCCTGGGATTGGGAAACCCCGTCTACCTGGCCATCGCCGGCGATGCCACGATCCGGCGAATCACCGCTCAGGGCGTTCCTGGAACGGCCATGCCTGCGTTTGCGCAGGAGGCCGGCGGTCTTTTGACGGATGCCCAGATTGACGCTCTGGTGGGCGGAATTCGGGGCCGGTGGGCCAAGCCAGGTGCTTTTGACAACCAGCAGCCTCCTCCATATACGGCGTCGCAGCCTGGCGACCCCGCGCGCGGCCAAAGCCTGTTCAACACGATTTGTTCTTCCTGCCACGGCCGGGATGGACGCGGCACACGGACTATCGCGGATAATTCGTACCTCGCGCTGGTGAGCAATCAGCACCTGCGCACGGTGATCATCATCGGCATGCCGCACTTGGGCATGCCGGACTGGCGTAAGCACCCTAAGCCCCTGTCCGATGCCGACGTGACCGACATTGTCGCCTGGCTCGTGTCGCAACGGACGCCACTATCGGCGCAACTGAATGGGGCAATTCAAACGCCGCAATTGAAACAACCGGGAGGTTCTGAATGAGTGTACCGGGCGAACTTTCCAGACGCCGGATGTTCCTGAGAATGGCGCTGGCGTTCAACGGTGCCGTCGGCGTAGTCCTCGGTATTCCGATCGTGCTGTATATCCTTTCTTCGGTGACTCGTGGGAGGAAGCAGGGCTACGAAAGGTGGGTGTCGCTCGGCTCGATTGATCAGTTTCCCTCCGGCCAGACGCGCCTCACAACATATCGCAACCCCGTCGCACGTGGCTGGGATGGAGACACGGCGGACATCGCCTGCTGGGTGCATCACGCGGATGGCGAAAGCTTCCAGGTGTTCGCCATCAACTGCGCGCATCTGGGCTGTCCGGTCCGGTGGTTCCCGCAGTCCGGCCTGTTCCTGTGTCCCTGTCACGGCGGAGCCTATTACGCCGATGGCGCGCGTGCGGCCGGCCCGCCCGAACGAGGCTTATTCGAATATCCGTTCAAGATCCTCGATGGGAACCTGATGATTCAAGCGGGTGTACAACCCACGCCCGGTTCTCCCGTGGCGATGAATGCCCGGAGGCCGCCATGCGCCTGATCCGCACGATCGGCAACTGGCTCGATCAACGGCTTCAGCTCGGGGCGCCGATTCGCGAGACGATGCAGCATCCGATACCGCGGGACACCGCAAGCTGGTACTACGTTTTCGGCAGCGCGGCGCTCACCGTTTTTGGCTTGCAGCTTGTCACGGGAATCCTTCTCGCTCTCATTTATGTGCCCTCCGCAGGCGAGGCATGGAACAGTTTGCAACTCCTGAACCACCAGATCACCCTCGGATGGTTCATTCGCGCGCTGCACGGCTGGGGCTCGAATTTTATGGTGGCCATGGTGTTGATTCACATAGTCCAGGTCTTTCTTTTCGGAGCCTTCAAATATCCCCGGGAGCTGACCTGGATTCTCGGCGTTTTTCTGCTTCTGGTGACGCTGGGGATGGCCTTCACCGGCCAGGTGCTGCGATTCGATCAGGATGCTTACTGGGGACTGGGAATTGGAGCGTCGATTGTCAGCCGCGTGCCGGTATTGGGCCCGTCACTCGTCACGTTAATCCTGGGAGGCCCAATCATTGCAGGCCAAACCCTCTCCCGGTTCTTCGCGCTACATGTGTTCGTGATTCCCGGTTTGCTGATGCTATTTGTGGGGTTGCATCTGCTGTTAGTGCTGAAGCTCGGGATTAATGAATGGCCTATGCCCGGCCGGGTGGTGCGGCGATCCGACTATCTGGAGAAATACCACAACCTGACCCATACGGAAGGCGTGCCATTTGTGCCATACGGAATCTGGAAAGATGCGGCTTTCTCCGGCCTGATTCTGTTTTTGATCGCTGTTTGTGCCTGGTATTTCGGTCCCTTCGGCCCGAGTGGCCAGCCGGATCCCCGGATCATTCAGACATCTCCCCGCCCCGATTTCTTCTTCCAGTGGCTCTATGCGCTTTTGGCGATGCTTCCGCCGGCGCTGGAAACTCCGCTTTTGCTGATCGGACCTGTGATCGCGTTGATCGTGTTACTGGCGCTCCCGTTTGTTTCAGGCGAAGGTGAAAAAAGCTGGCAGCGGCGTCCCGTCGCGGTTATGACGGTCTTATTGGTGGCCGTGGCGCTGGGCACGTTTACCAACATGGCCAATCACGGACCGTGGAGTCCGGTGATGGACGCCTGGAGCGGCGATCCAGTCCCGTTCCAATTCATGAAGGGACGCACGCCGCTTCAAATCCAGGGAGCGCTGGTTTTTCAGGCGAAACAATGCCGCAACTGTCACGCGCTCGGCGGGAGCGGTGGCCAGCGGGGGCCGGCTCTGGATGCCGTCGCCGTCCGAATGACCGGGGATCAACTCGTGCGCCAAGTGCTGCAAGGCGGCGGCAATATGCCCGCGTATGGAAAGAACCTGAATCCGGCGGAGACCACAGCGTTGGTGGCATTTCTCGAGACGCTGTACCCTGTTGGCCAAGCTCCGGCCAGAAATGCTTCGCTTGGGGCAGGAGCACAACCGTGACTTCGAGTGTTGCCGCATTCGCCGGGGGACTTGCGGCGGTGTGGCTTGCCGTCGCCTCACCACTCGCGCACCTTGACCATCGCCTGTTGACCGCCCACATGGTACAGCATCTCCTGCTGATGGTGGTTGCTGCTCCGTTGTTTCTGCTCGGAGCGCGCTCAGTGCACGTCCTGGACTGGCGTCTTAATCCTGTGTTGGGCTGGTTTGCAGGCAGCCTTACTGTAATCATTTGGCACATCCCCAAAGTTTTTGAGCTGGCGCTGCGATCGCATCCTTGGCACGAGTTTGAGCACGCCAGCTTTTTCAGTGCGGGAATTCTTTTTTGGTGGCCGGTAATTTACCCCGCGCGGCGGGGTCTGACCGGTGACTGGTTACCTCCGGTTTATCTCTTTCTTGCAACGCTGCCGTGCGACGCGCTTTCTGCATTTCTCACGTTTTGTGACCACGTCGTGTATCGTCCATACCTGGCCGGACACGGGTACTTCGGCCTTTCTCCGATGCAAGACCAGTCGCTGGCCGGAGCGCTCATGTGGGTTGCGGTGACCTTTGCGTATCTGACCCCGGCACTCGCCCTAACCGTTCAGCTCGTCTCAGGCTGACGAAGACGTGCCGTTAAGGTTGGGTTGCCTGAATGGCGGAATCTATGTTGAGGGCAAACATACCACGCTGGCGCGCGGCTGGTGTTCCAAGGTTCACATCACTCTCTTTACACAGTCGCGTCTAAGGCACGAGGCGGGCCGGCAACCGGATCCGGGCGTTGGCGCTGTTCAAAGACTTTGCCGGTATGGCCGCCAAAGGGGTGAGCGGCGGTCGAACATCATTAGCACCGGTTTCGCTGGGTCCGGCTAAAGCTCGGCTAAGGCATTGCGAAGCACGGCGAAAGCGACGCCGTGTAGCCGAGCCGGCGCCGCGCCGCCCGGGCACCGGCGCCTGGGGAGGGGTTCCCGCCGCCCCTGGCCCACGCTACTCTGAAAGTACTCATGAAGATTGGCATCGACCTCGGCACCACCAATTCCGCCCTGGCCTATATTGACGAACGCGAGGCCGAAGACCGCGAATTTCCGCCGCTGCACATCTTCGAAACGCCGCAACTGGTGGCCGCCGGCCGCGTGGAACCGCGCCGGACCCTGCCCTCGTTCCTTTTTCTGGAAGACGGGCAGCCGGTGGGGCTGTACGCGCGCGAACAGGGCGCGCTGGTGCCCACGCGGCTGGTGCACTCGGCGAAATCGTGGCTCTCGAATCCCGATGTCGACCGCACCGCCAAAATCCTGCCGTGGGATTCGCCGGAGACCGGCCGCGTGCTTTCGCCGGTGGAAGTTTCGGCGCGCTTCATCGCCAAATTCCGCGAGGAGTGGGACCGCGCCAAAGGCGTTCCGCTGGCCGAGCAGGACATCGTGCTCACCGTACCGGCCTCGTTCGACGAAGAGGCGCGCGAGCTGACGGTGATGGCGGCGCGCGATGCCGGCCTGGAGACGGCTGACGCTGCTCGAAGAGCCGGCGGCGGCGTTCTATTCGTGGATCGCGCACAACCTGGCGCAATCGCGCAAGAAGCTTTTCGACGGCCAGGTGGTGCTGGTGTGCGACGTGGGCGGCGGCACCAGCGATTTCAGCCTGATTCGCGTCTCGCGCGAGGGCGACCTGGTGAATTTCACGCGCACGGCGGTGGGCAAGCACCTGCTGCTGGGCGGCGACAATCTGGATCTGACGCTGGCCTGGCTGGTGGAGACCAAGCTCGGCGCGCCGCTTTCCATCCGGCAGCGCAGCGGCCTGCGCCGGCAGTGCTCGGCGGCCAAGGAGAAGCTGCTCAACGATCCGAATTTGCAGGGCGTCGAGATCACCGTGCTGGGCACGGGCTCGTCGCTGATCGGCAAATCGCTGAAGACCGAAATTCTGCGCGAAGAGGCGCTGGAGCTGGCGCTCGAAGGCTTCCTGCCGTTCACCGAGCGCGGCGAAGCGCCCAAGGAAGAAAAGCGCAGCCTGTTCCGCGAGCTGGGCCTGCCGTATGTTTCCGACCCCGCGATCACCCGCCACCTGAACGCGTTCCTGGAGACCGCCGGGCAGGCGCCCGACGCCATCCTCTTCAACGGCGGATTCTTCATCCCGGCGATTCTGCAGGAGCGCGTGGCGGACGTGGTGGGCCAGCTGGTACGGCCGCCGCCCGGAGATCCTGGAAAACAGCGAGCTCGATCTGGCGGTGGCGCGCGGCGCGGCTTACTACTCGTACGTGCGCTCCACGGGCAGCGGCGTGCTGGTGCGCGGCGGGCTTGCCGCGGACTTATTTTATCGGCCTGGGCGAGGCGCGCGACGGCAAGTTCTCGGCGGTGTGCCTGGTGCCGCGCGGCGCGGAAGAGGGCGCAGCCGATCGAGATCGACAACGACGCGTTGCAACTGGTGGCCAATCGGCCGGTTTCGTTCCGCCTGTACAGCTCGCTCACGCGCACCGACGACAAGCTCGGCGATGTGGTGGAGTTCGCCGCGGACGACGCCGACCTGCACATGCACGCACCGCTGCACGCCGTGATCCGCTTCGGCAAGAAGGCTGAAGAGCGGCTGATCCCCGTGAAGCTGGGCGCGCGCCTGACGGAGATCGGCACGCTGGAATACGTGGTGCGAATCGAAGATCAGCGACAATCGCTGGCGCCTGCAATTCGAGTTGCGCAAAGGCGGCGGCGCAGACAGCAACGGTCGAGCGCAAGGCCGCGGCGGTGGTGAGCGAACAGGCGCTTGAACCGCGCTGGCACTTGAGCTGAGGCCGGTGTTTTCGCGACGGACGCGAAATCGCCGATCGCGCCCGAGGAGCTGCCGGCGAAGCTCGAGCAGACCATGGGGCTGGGCAGGAATTCGTGGCCGCTCGCGGCCATCCGGCAGATGGCCGACGCCTTCCTGACGACGGCGGACGGGCGCAAGAAGAGTCCCGCATTCGAAGGCGCGTTGGCTGAATCTGTGCGGCTTCTGCCTGCGGCCCGGCTTCGGATATCCCGGCGACGATTTCCGCATCGAGCAGGCGCGGCGGGTTTACTCGGCGCGGCTCACCTACGGCAACCAGGTGCAGTGCGAAATCGATTGGTGGATTTTCTGGGGACGCGTGGCCGGCGGACTCAATCGCAACCAGCAGGCAGATATTTACCAGCGGCTGTCGGCGATTCCTGCTGCCGCGCGGAAACAAGAAGCCGCAGCGCCTGAACGCGGCGCTGCTGCGCGAAATGTGGCGCACCGCGTCCAGCCTGGAACTGCTGCCGATCGGCACGAAGACCGAGCTGGGCGACGCGCTGGTGAAGCGCGTCAAAACCGGCGATTACAAAGAGAGCGAGCTATGGTGCCTGTCGCGGCTGGGCGCGCGCAAGCTGTTCTACGGGCCGATCAATCTGGTGGTGCCGCCGGCGACGGCGACGCGATGGGCGGAGGCGATGCTGAAGCTGCCGCACGCGGGCGAAGCGCTGGCGGCGATCGGCGCGGCGCACCGACGACCCCACGCGCGATCTGCCGCGCGCCACGCGCGAGGCGATCAGCGCAAGCTGCAGGCGGATGGCGCACGCGGACGCATCTGCTGGCGGTGCTCGAAGGCGAAGAGGAAGATGACACGCACGCTGGGGCGGATTTTCGGCGAGGAACTGCCCTCGGGGCTGGTGCTGGCGCAGTAGGTCGGGCGAGCGTTGCCCGGGTCGGTTAGTGCAGGGTCTTCAGGGCCGGCTCGATCCAGGAAAACAGCAGCCGGCCGACGCCGTTGAAGTTGGATGCCAGCACCGTGAGCAGCGGCAGCGCGCCGAACGCCAGAGCCGCGGTGGAAGAATTCAAACCCCAGCTTTCCGGCGTCGCGATTGGTGATGCGGCCTTCGGGGCTGGTGCTGGCGCAGTAACTTGCGCGCGCCTTGCCTCACTTTATTAGTGCAGCGTTTTCAGTGCCGGCTCGATCCAGGAAAACAGCAGCCGGCCGACACCGTTGAAGTTGGATGCCAGCACCGTGAGCAGCGGCAGCGCGCCGAACGCCAGAGCGCGGTGGAAGAATTCGAACCCCAGCTTTCCGGCGTCGCGATTGGTGATGCGGCTCAGGGTGGGGTCCATTTTCATCTGCGCGAAGACAAAAACCACTACTGCGGTGATCCCTGAGAACACCAGGGTGATGATCCAGGCAGTCAGCCGCTCGCCCTGGAAGGGGTAACTCATCAAGGCGAAGGCAAAGGCCAGGAAACCGAGTGTAAGAAAGGTCAGCAGGTTTCTAAGCTGTAGCATCACATAGCGAATGAAAGCCAGATAGCGCATGGCGACGAATTCGAAGGCGTAAACCAGGGGCGGCTGCTCGTCGGGATGTTTGTTTCCGCCATCTTTAGCCTCATCCAGGATGGAGGAGCCGCCGCGTTTCCAGATGGGTTGCAGGTATTCGACGAGGCTGTCGGCGGTTGCCGCCAGGGCGCTCTGGGCGGCCATGTACCCTGCGGGGGTTGGCCGCTCTCCGCGCGCCACGCTGCTGAGAATCTCTCCGACGCGATTTCTGGCGTTATCGATCAGCGCCGTGCGGCCCGGCGACCGCAGAAATGTAAGCCGTAGGGCGGACAGGGCGTCGATGGATCGTGTGACAATCAGGTAGCTCCGTTTCCGCGGGCTGGATTGCCAGATGGGCGACCACGAATGGTCGGGCGGCAGCGCCGAGAACGCGCGCCGAAGAGGGTGCGTCTCCAATTGTTCGAGCATCTGGCTCAGCAGGCGCCAGAACTCCAGAAAGTGCCCGCAGTCCACGGCCAGAACCGCCACTAATGCGGAAGCCCAGATTTTAAACAGCGTGTCGTACCACGGGCCCTCGAACGAATGCAGGCCGCTTTCATCAAGGCCGTGATGGCAGAGCAGGAAGACGCTTACCGCGAGCAGAGTGCTGACGATTCGAGAGCGGCGGAAGGGACTATGCAGCTTGCGGCGTAACTTGCCGGTCAATTGCCACACATTCTTGCCCAGTACCGGATCACTTTTGGCCCGGGGAACAAACTGCACCCGCTGGTGATGGAAGATACCGCGCTGCAAACTTACAAACGCGTAGACCAGAAAACCGCCGAACAGGAATAGAAATGGAATGGTAGGCGCGGCCCCGGCCGATAGTTCGGAGGAGCGAAACCGGAAAAATACTCCCTCGCTGTCGGTCGAGCGGTGGCTGAGCCATAGGAACAAAGCAAACACCGCCACAACACTGGCCGTAACCAGGAGGACCGGCAGCAGCCTCGATTTCCGCAGATGGATTCCGTTCCACCAGATCACCAGCAGGGTGAAAATGGCGGCAAGCCCCATGATGGTAAAGAATAACGAGACGGGCTGGCGCAGAAAGCGGGTCCGTGTGGTACTGAGAACCACCAGATACATACCCACGGTAAAGACCAGAAACAGGCTCAACTGCTGGCGGGTCTCCTGGCTGCCTTGGATACAAAAGTCATTCAGCCAGGTGGCACGGGATTTCTGGGCGCGCACGAATACCCCGGCCAGCGCGACGGCGGCGAAGGTAACTGCCAGAAACAACAACCACCAGATACGGGTGGGATTGCGTGGAAAGCCCTGCACGGGATAAGTACCCGGCTTGCGAACTAACCCCGGCTCGGCGGAAGGCTTCAGCCGTGCAGATAACTCGGCGATGGGAACATAACTCTCTCGTCCGACGCTGGTAATCCAGAGGGGCGGCGGCTGATCCTGTGCCACGGCCTCATAGCCGGGCAATGCCGGCTGATTCCCCGGGACGATATCGGACAGCAATACACGCATGGCATTGTGAATCCCCTGCTGGAATGGAGTAGGAAACAGCCAATGCCGGTCGTCGGTGGCGCTGGCGCCGGCCGGACCGATGGGCGGCGCGGGAATATCGAACGGCGGATTGCCGTCGAGCAGGGGATAAGTAGTGACCGCCAGCACGCCCTCAAACGGAAGCGCGTCCGCGGCATGCACGAACAGCAGGTCGGGATCGAGCAGAAACAATCGCGTATCGGGAGTTGCCGAGCGCAGAAAGCGGGTAAGGAAGAGCACGTCCAGCACGTCGGTGCCGATGATCGCGGCAAACCGGATGCGGTCGTGCCGCAGGCGGTTGGCGATTTGAGAAACCATGGTTTCCTGCGAAACCACGGTTTGTGCGGCATAGTCTGGGATGCTGTCGACGGTATTGAGAGTATCTTCTAGCGGCAGCGGAAGATTCTTGCTTTGCCGCAGATCCGGGTTGGCCGGCCCCAATTCACTGAGCGCGGGATAGGATTGGTACGCGTTCCTCAGGTGGGCGATGTCCCGGGGAAACGGAATCAGGAGAAAGTGTTCGTGGTCGCGCGGGTTGCCGGAGGCGTTCAGGCCCTGAAGAGCACCAAAGGCGGTGTCGGTCTCCGAAAGAACGGCTACCGGGTCAGCATAGTTCCATGTCTCGTAAACGTACTGCCGAAAAGCCTGCAGTGAAGTGACGGTATCGTGCAAGAGCGTGCGCAGGTGGACGGGGGCTTCCGGGCTGGTAAAGGATTGGTTAAAGGCGTCAATACTCTTCCCGTCCGAAACCGTGCCGGAAATGGCCTTGAAGTGGCTCATCGGTGGGTCGCGTTTCTCTCTGAGGGCCAGTTGAAGAGTGTGGAGCGATCCGGAGAAGGTGGTTCCCAGAATATAGTAAGTGCTGCCGGGCTGGTACGCGCTGTCCGCTTGCTTCGCCAGATCCTCGATTTTTTGCTTCAGCTTGATGGCCCGGTCAAACTGCTGCCGATTGATGCCATCGGTGGGACTTTCGCCGGCCAGGAGGACCACCAGCGACCGGTGGCCGCCCCTTTCCAAACGGTCGAACAGCAGCAGGCCGGGGAGGCGGCTCTTGGCCGCGCGTTCGCTGTCTTCGATATCCTGGCTGGCGCGGTCGGAGAACTGACGGGCCGGCTCCAGAGGCCACGGAAACCAGTAGCGCCGGAACAGGAACAGGTCGTCGGCGGCGGCGTCCTTGATTCCGTCGATGGTGCGATCGAACTCCACCCGCAGGTGAGTAGCGGTGGGATCGGGAACCGTGGCGATGACGAAGACTGGACTCTGGATATCATCCCGAGGCCCCGTGGGCCGCATTCGATTCTCCTCGGGCTTGCCGGTAGACGTGCACGCCGCAAATTGTACGCACAGATCTTCGGGGTAAGTACTCTCGTCCGGAGGGCTGGTATCGGCGCCCTTCGCCGTGGAGTGGGGTTCCACAACGGTAGTGTTGGCCGGTGCGTTCTCCGGCTCGCTTTTTGACCCTCCCCCCGACCATCCGCCGCTACTAAAAAGCGAGTAAACGCCCCCGCAAAGAAGCAAAAGCAAGGAGTAATTGTAAGTTCTCATTCCCTTGGCCTTGCAGATGATGATAAAAGAAATAAGCCATCCAGGCCAGCTTTATCGGCACTAAGTTTGGATTTTCTTGGCGGGCGCCGCGGCGGGCGGTTGCGGGGTCACTTGGTGGAAGCCGTTATAGTAGAAAGTAGAGTGTCTCTCGATCCGCAGGCAGTACTCGATTGTGGCTGGGTAGCTATAGGTCTAATCTGGCTGGCTTCCGCGCTCGGCGCCAAGCCCGCCGCACGCCGCATTCCGCTGGCCGCGAGGGCTCTACATATCCTGGTGCTGGTGTTGGCCTTGAGTCTCATCTTCTCGCGCTACTTTCGCGTGGGCTTCCTGCGCACCCGATTTGTGCCGGCGAACGCGTGGGCCGGTTGGTTGGGCTGCGCGGTGGCTTGGGCGGGCTTCGCCTTCACGGTGTGGGCGCGCTACCGCCTGGGCCGCAACTGGAGCGGCATGGTGGAGGTCAAGGAAAACCACACCCTGGTGCGGAGCGGTCCCTACGCGCTGGTGCGGCATCCGATTTACACCGGGCTTTCTCTGGCGCTCCTGGGCACGGCTGTGGTTTGCGGGGAACTGCACTGCCTGATCGGCGCGATGCTCGCGTTCTTCGAATGGAAACGGAAGTCGCTGATGGAAGAGCGATTCATGGCCGAGCAGTTCGGACGCGCATACCTCGATTACCGCCACCAGGTGAAGAGCCTGATTCCGTTCGTGTGGTGAGAGAGAACCTCCTGCGCGTGGGTCTGCCCGAAAAAACTGTAATTTAACTAACGTTGAGCATGCCATGAATACGAAGTGCATGAACTCCATGACTACTTTTTATAGAATTGTTATGGTACTGCTAGACCTTTTAGAATGTTGTCGCAATGTGCTTTTTTCCACGAAAGATTGCGACCATCGGTCTTCCGGTTCTCTTATCGATGCTGTACGTGGGCGGTTCTGCCCATGCGCAAGGATCGTCTCTTAGCCTGGCTTCCGGATCGGTGGCCAAAGGCAGTTCCATTTCCCTGAATCTCTCTTTGACCGCCGGCAGTGGCGGCTCCCCGGCCGGTCTGCAGTGGACGCTTTCGTATCCGCCCAGCGACATTACTTCTTTCAGCGTCGCGGCGGGGTCGGCACTGACCGCGGCATCCAAGACACTGAGCTGCGCCTCGGGCACCGGGGAGGTAACCTGCGTAGCAAGCGGGATGAACGCCAGCACCGTGGGCAACGGTGTGGTCGCGGTGGTCACTGCAACCGTTGCTTCCGGCACCAGTAGCAGTTCAGATTCGATTCCGATCAGCAACGCGCTGGCGACGTATCCGACCGCGAGCGTCGACACCACCACAGCCACCGGCGGTACCCTTACCTTGGTCGGTGGCGTGCCGGTGATCACCAGCACGACGACCGCCAGCGGCACGGTAGGCACCGCGTTCTCGTACCAAATCGCGGCCAGCAATTCGCCGACGAGTTACGCGGCGACGGGCTTGCCCAGCGGGCTGTCGGTGAGCAGCACCAGCGGCTTGATTTCGGGAACGCCGACCGCGACCGGCACATCAACCGTAAGCCTGAGCGCCACCAACAGCACCGGGACAGGCACCGCCACTCTTACGCTGACCGTCGCGGCTGGGGCGCCAGTGATCACCAGCGCGACGACAGCCAGCGGGACGGTGGGCACCGCGTTCTCTTACCAGATCGCGGCCAGCAATTCGCCCACCAGCTACGCGGCTACAGGGCTGCCCGGCGGGCTGTCGGTGAGCAGCACCAGCGGCTTGATCTCCGGCACTCCCACAGCGGCCGGCACATCAACCGTAAGCCTGAGCGCCACCAACAGCACCGGGACAGGTACCGCCACTCTTACGCTAACCGTCGCGGCTGGGGCGCCAGTGATCACTAGCGCGACGACCGCCAGCGGCACGGTAGGCACCGCGTTCTCGTATCAAATCGCAGCCACCAATTCGCCCACCAGTTACGCGGCGACGGGCTTGCCCAGTGGGCTGTCGGTGAGCGGTACCAGCGGCTTGATCTCCGGCACTCCCACAGCGGCGGGCACATCGACGGTGAGCCTCAGCGCGACCGACAGCACTGGCACCGGCACCGCCACTCTTACGCTAACGGTTACAGCCGCAGCCCCAGTCATCACCAGTGCGACGACCGCCAGCGGCACGGTGGGCACCGCGTTCTCGTACCAGATCGCGGCCAGCAATTCGCCCACCAGCTACGCGGCTACAGGGCTGCCCGGCGGGCTGTCGGTGAGCAGCACCAGCGGCTTGATTTCGGGGACACCGACCGCCGCGGGGACGTCGACGGTGAGCCTCAGCGCGACCAACAGCACCGGCACCGGCAAAGCCACTCTCACGTTGACCGTCTCGGCCGCGGCCCCGGTCATCACCAGCGCGACGACCGCCAACGGCACGGTGGGCACCGCGTTCTCGTACCAGATCGCAGCCAGCAATTCGCCCACCAGCTACGCAGCGACGGGCTTGCCCAGCGGGCTGTCGGTGAGCAGCACCAGCGGTTTAATCTCAGGCACCCCCACAGCGGCGGCCACATCAACCGTAAGCCTGAGCGCCACCAATAGCACCGGAACTGGCAAAGCCACTCTGACGCTGACGGTTACAGCCGCGGCCCCGGTGATCACCAGCGCGACGACCGCCAGCGGGACGGTGGGCACTACGTTCTCATATCAGATCGCGGCCAGCAATTCGCCCACCAGCTACGCAGCTACGGGGCTGCCAGCAGGGCTGTCGGTGAGCAGCACCAGCGGTTTAATCTCAGGCACCCCCACAGCGGCGGCCACATCAACCGTAAGCCTGAGCGCCACCAATAGCACCGGAACTGGCAAAGCCACTCTGACGCTGACGGTTACAGCCGCGGCGCCGGTGATCACCAGCGCGGCGACCGCCAGCGGCACGGTAGGCACCGCGTTCTCATATCAGATCGCGGCCAGCAATTCGCCCACCAGCTACGCGGCGACGGGCTTGCCCAGTGGGATAACCGTGAGCAGCACCAGCGGCCTGATCTCAGGCACCCCCACAGCGGCGGGCACATCAACCGTAAGTCTGAGCGCGACCAATAGCACCGGAACTGGCAAGGCCACTCTGACGCTGACGGTTACTGCCGCGGCGCCGGTGATCACCAGCGCGACGACCGCCAGCGGGACGGTGGGCACCGCGTTCTCATATCAGATCGCGGCCAGCAATTCGCCCACCAGCTACGCGGCGACGGGCTTGCCCAGTGGGATAACCGTGAGCAGCACCAGCGGCCTGATCTCAGGCACCCCCACAGCGGCGGGCACATCAACCGTAAGTCTGAGCGCCACCAATAGCACCGGAACTGGCAAGGCCACTCTCACGCTAACGGTTACAGCCGCGGCCCCGGTGATCACCAGTGCGACGACCGCCAGCGGCACGGTAGGCACCGCGTTCTCGTACCAGATCGCAGCCACCAATTCGCCCACCAGCTACGCAGCGACGGGTTTGCCCAGCGGGCTATCGGTGAGCAGCACCAGCGGCCTGATCTCAGGCACCCCCACAGCGGCGGGCACATCAACCGTAAGTCTGAGCGCCACCAACAGCACCGGCACCGGCAAGGCCACTCTCACGCTAACGGTTACAGCCGGGGCGCCGGTCATCACTAGCGCGACGACCGCGAGCGGCACGGTAGGCACCGCGTTCTCGTACCAGATCGCAGCCACCAATTCGCCCACCAGCTACGCAGCGACGGGTTTGCCCAGCGGGCTATCGGTGAGCAGCACCAGCGGCCTGATCTCCGGCACGCCGACCGCGACGGGCACGTCAACCGTAAGCCTGAGCGCCACCAACAGCACCGGCACCGGCAAGGCCACCCTAACCCTCACCATCAGCGCAGCCTCCACCGCCATCTCATTTGTGCAGGCAACCGCCAGCGCAGCTTCCAGTAGCGCCAGTTCGTTGGCGGTCTCCTTCCCGGCCAAGACCGCCGCAGGCGACCTCATCCTGGTGGCATTCGATTTCACCAGCACCACAGCCTCCTCCATCACCGACTCCCAGAAAAACACCTTCACCGAGGTGGGAACGCAATTGACCTCCCCAGGCGGAGCCCGCAGTCGAGTCTACTACGCCACCAATATCGCCGGCGGAGCGGACACGGTGACGATTAAGCTGTCGGGAAAATCCGCTTACCTGGAGGTTTATCTTACCGAATACTCGGGCGTAAATAAGACCGGCCCGATCGACGTCCAGGCGGGGGCCTCAGGCAGCGCCGGCACGGCTTCCAGCGGGACCGCCAGCACCACGGCTGTGGGAGACATGATCTATGGCTTCTGCGTCGGCGACAATGCGTGCACTGCAGGATCCGGCTTCACGGCGCGCTCCAGTTTCCACAGCAATCTCATCGAAGACATGCTGGCCGGCAGCGCCGGGTCCTATGCCGCCACAGGAACCGCCAACAGCGGTTGGACGATGCAGATGGTTGCTCTGCGGCCCGCTTCGGCAGCCGCTCCGGCGCTCACCGGCGCCCGCACGCCGGTCACCACCACCGCGGGAGCATCGCGAACGCCGCCAGCCTCAGGAAGCGGTACACTCACGTTGAGCGTCGCACCGGCAGCGCCCGTCCAGTCCCAGGCGGTGACCGGCCTCTACTGCGCTCCGAAAATCATTCCCGCCGGGGGCCAGGCAACCTGCGAGTTGGGCGCAACCTCCGCCTCCGCCGCCACGCCGATCCAGGTAACCAGCAGCAGCGGGCAGTTGAAAGCTCCCCTCACCGTTTCCACACGCGCCAATCAGATCCGCCTGATCTTCCAGGTGATCGCCGATCCCGCGGCCCGGGAGCAAGCGGCGACCATCACGGCCATTGCCGGCACCTCCGCCGTGCAGGATACGATCCAGGTCCAGGCGCCAGCGGGACCCGTGCTCACGGTTCCGGGCGCACAGACTGCCGCGATGGGCAAGGCGCTCCGCTTCCAGGTGGCGGCCGTCGACCCGGAAGGTCTGCCGGTGCAACTCACGGCCTCCCACGTCCCGGCGGGCGCTTCCTTCGACGTCGCCAGCGGCACCTTCGAATGGACGCCCACTACTTCCCAAAGCGGCCGCTACCAAGTCACGTTCGGGGCGGTGAATTCGGCGGGCCAATCTTCATCCGCGCAGGTCGCCGTGAACATCGGCTCCGGACTGCCCACTCTGGCCAGTGCGGAACTACTGGCATGCAGCCCCGGCGCCATCGCGACACTCAAGGGCACTGGCTTCGCCGCACCGGGATCGGCTTTTTCCGACCCCTCGGGCCAGAGCATGGCCTTGGGCGGCACGAGCGTTCGGATCAACGGTCAGCCCGTGCCCGTGCTGTCGGTCTCGGAAGCGCGAGTGACTTTCCTCTGCCCGGCATCGGAACCGGGTACTCCGCTGGCGGCCACCGTCGTAACGGAAGGCGGCAGCAGCAATCCCGTAACCGCCGCGATGCTAATGGCAACGCCGGCGGTTCTATCGCTGGATGGTTCGGGCCAAAACCAGGGGGTGGTCTCATTCACCGGGACTGTGGGACTGGGCGCCGGCCTGGCGATGGCGCGCAATTATCGCGTATCCGCGCATCCGGCCCAGCCTGGGGACGAAATCCTGATCTGGGGCAGCGGTTTGGGCTCGGCTACCGACCCATCGGCCGCTACCATTCAGGTCACAGTGGGTGGCATGGAGGCCGCGGTGGAATCCGTAGACCCCGTGCCGGAGTGGGCAGGCATTTTCACGATTCAGGTGCGCGTACCGGCGTTGACGGATTTCGGCGATGCCGTGCCGGTGGATCTCCGGGTGAGCACGCCGGACGGCAAGCAGACCGCGAGCAACCAGGTCACCGTGGCGGTTGAGCCGGTCAGCCAATAGCACGTGTCCTGCTCGGGCAAGGGCGTTCCGTCACGGCCGGCGCGTATTCCAAGGTGAAATCGTACCCTTTCTGGAGGCCCGTCCTGTCGAACAGCGGGCGATCGAACTGCGGGCCAATCCGAACCACCAGCTCGGAGATGGAAACGTTGGTGTATTTCGCCCGGAAGAGCCCGGCGGGCGCCGGAAGGACGCCGGTGTTGCTCTCCGCGTCCGGCGCGCCCGGCTTCAGTTTCGGTGGGCTGCTGCCCACTACCAGATCGTATGCCGGGAGATCTTTCGTCTCGCGGTGGAACTTCAATTGGAAGCGCTCCGCAAGGAGGGTTTGCAGCATCTGCCGGACTGCGTCCATGGGGGGCACGCCATCGCCCGGCGCCCTTGCCTCAATGTCGTAAACCTGGTTGCGGCCGGTCTGGTCGCGCCATTCCGGGGCGCCCGCGAGCTGAAAGGTTCGCAGGTTGTAAGCGGCCAGCACCAGAGCGGCGAGGAGGCCCTGTGCGGTCACTCGATTGCCGCTGATCTGAATGGCGCTTTGCCGGAAAGCCGTGCCAAAGGCGAACCGTCCGGGTGCGAAGACGTGGGGCTTCACCGAGGCCACCTCGAAAGCCAGGGGCGCGGGTTTCGGCAGTGCACCCGCGATCTGTGGTTGGGATCCGATAGCCAGCTGGCAGACCAGAGCCGCGGCTCCGGCCGTGAAGGGCAAGAGTTTCTTGGCGCGATTCCTCATGGCCGCGTAAGACAGATCCTTCGGTTCGATGATAATCGTTAGCGGGGCCAAGCGCCATGGGTTTTTTGCGCGGCTGCTGCTTGGGCAGGGGCAGGCCGAGTCTTGACATTCTCTGACTCGCGCCGGGGTATCCCAGCTTCGGCGCAGCCACAAGCGTTTTCTGCAGCCGGAGACGGCACGCTCGCAGCCGGCTCAGAAGCGGTGTGCCCGCGTGCCGGGCGGTGCCATACCGGAGAGGAACTCGCTTCGACGAAGGCCGATGAAGCTTCTGAAAATGACCCCCATGTGTTTTGCAAGCTGCTGAAAACGTTGATTGAAGTTGCGAGTTCCTCAAAAGCAAAGGGCCCGCGTGCCGCGGGTCCATACGGGGAAGGAAGTCGCTCATCTTCTGCGACCTAACTGGCACGTTTTTAGTTTCTCGTGATTCGTTTGTTATCAATGGGTTGCGGGTGACTTCCGCAGAAGCCGTGAAGAAATCGAAGCCGGGCAGGCTCATCTGTGACCCCATTGCCGCTCAATCAGTTAGCGGCTCCTCACGCGGCCGTTTGTGGCTCAAGTTTATAGCCGAGTTGGTTGGCCGCAGCTTGCAGGCGATGAATGCGCGCGGATTGGTAGCGTTTTTCGTAGGCCGCGGCCGGCGGCGGGTCACACTTTCGTTCAAACCGGCCCCGCCGGCGGCCCTGCTCAAGCATGCCCTACGCAGTGCGCCGGCGGCCTCGCAGCCTGGAAACCGCGATCAGGCCCACTCCCGCCACTACCGTCCAGGTCGTGGATGGCTCCGGCACCGTGGCCGGCGCGCCATTCAGCGTCATGGTCGCGCTCACCCCGGAGGGATCGGTCACCGAATAGACCGTCGGGACGCCGTTAGCGCTCCCATCCAGATCCAGGGTCAGCAGGGTGTCCCCGCCCGTCGGATCGCTGGTGGTGATCAGGGAAGTCGCGCCGTCCGATTCCAGGAAGTAGACCGACAGCTCGTCGGGCGCCGACCCGGCGCCGGGCGCGTTTTCGGTGCCATTCAGGTAAAACGACATGGTCGTGCCGAAGGTGAAGCCGGTCAGGTATTCGTTGTATGGCGAATTGTTCGGATCGGTAACCATGATCACCGTGTTCGGCAGCGGTCCAAAGGGCTCGATGACCTCCCCGATGGTGCTGATGGTGCTGGGATCGCCCAAGGTTCCATCGGTCGTGAAGCCCTCAATCGACATGGCGTTGTCCTCGGGACCGCCGCCGCTAAGGAAGTCAAATACCAGGTCGCCGGTCGTGCCGCTCAATGCCGCGGTGTCGACGGTCACGTAGTAGATTGAGTTGGCGCGCACCGAACCGGCCGCAAGAAGGCACAGCAAAATGGTTCGCAGCATAGCGTTCTCCTAGAGCAGCCCACCGGCATAGACCACGGCCGAGTAGGTAATTGCGCCGTTCTTGGGATTCAGAAATTCCAGGCTCACGGTGATGGACTGGCCGGGGCCAAGCTGGCTGAAAGCGTCGAGCGGGGCAAACACATAGGGCGTCCCCTTCGGCGTGATGTTGGAGGTCACTCCGTCGGCGTTCGCCACCGTCACGCCTGAGGTGAGCGAATCCAGCACCAGCGCCAGCGGCCCGGTGACGGCGTCGCCACCGTTGTTGGTGATGGTTACGGTCTGCCCCCATTCTCCGTTCGCGTGGTTGATGTGGAATCCGCCCTTAGTCACCGTGATATCGGGACTCGTGACGGTGCCCGAAAGCGGGTTAAAGAAGCCGCCGTGCTGGAAAAACGTGTCGCTGTCCTGATTGCCCTTTCCGCAGTACCAAAAGACCGAGGGATTGCCGGCGAGCTGCTGCCCCGAGGCGAGGTTGGAACAAAGATTCTGCTGTTGATCCGGGTAAGCCACCAGGGCCACATCCACGGATTGGGTCGAGCCGAGCGGGACGAGCGGCTCGCCGCTATTGTCGTCGCCGAATCCGGGAACACTCGCAAACATCGACGGCCAGCGCCAGTGGATCTGCACGCAGGTGGGACAATCCGGCTGCGGGCCGGTCACGCCGGCGCCCGGTGAATCGATCGTTGTGAGGTAGGTCTGATAGTACGCGTCGGCCGCACCCGGCCCGCCGCTCTGGATGACGTTGGGGATGTAGACTTCCTTCTGCACCGGATTCCCGTCGAAGAAGTTTTCGATTCCCGTGACGTTGTCGTCGGTGGCGATGCCGGCGTATTGCCCCTGGTTGGAGGGCAAAAGGTCGGACCCCGGCTTTCCATCGGTGAACTGGATGCGCATGGGAATATCGACTTCGGTGACCGATTTGCTGTCGTCGTCGGGCAGGTACTGATATTGCGTTGTGGGATAGAATCGCGCGCAGCCGATATTGCCGCTGGGTCTCGCACAGGTCTCCGGGCGATGGATCGTCGAATTCGAAATTCTCGGTAACGGCCAGGCAACTGGAGGTCCCCTGGGGAATGTTGGTGAACACGTAGACGGCCGTCACGTCGTCGGTG
The DNA here is from genome assembly GCA_963803725.1 of Bryobacterales bacterium. Lineage (GTDB taxonomy): Bacteria > Acidobacteriota > Terriglobia > Bryobacterales > Bryobacteraceae > JOPF133. The sequence continues at coordinate 327,087 of CAWDOH010000017.1, forward strand.
CCGGATTGAAAATAGACCAGCTTGCTGGCGCAATTGCCGCTGCCGTCGGCCTGGAGCTGGCAATCCGACTGGTCGAAATCGGTGGTGGTGATATTGACGTAGGGCACGCTCATCTTGGCGGCCATGGAGCGGTTGCCCAGCTTGACGCCGGTGATCTCCAGGCCGTCCGTGCCGCCGATGGCGTAGTTGAGCGCCCAGTTGTTGCCAGGAAGGCCGATGGCCGGAATCGAGCCGGACGAGGGCGTGGGAATCGCCTGCAGCGCGCAGCCCAAGTTGATGGTGGCGGAGTACGACGGATAGCCCACGCCGCCGACGATCGGGTCGGGAACGGCGTTGGCCACTATCGCCGCCGTGACCGTGTAGGTCCCGGAAGGTCCAATCGTCACGGTCGTGATTTGTTGATTGCCGTTGACGGAGGTTACGATGCAAGTGGTCGGGTCAGCGCAGTCGCTGGTGACTGAAACACCCGCGATGTTAGGCAGGTTTTGGGTTACGGTATACGAAAACGTGAGCTGTGACCCTGGAGGGACCGGAGAAGCGAACACCTGGACGTACCAAAAGGAGATGATGACCATAGTCGTATCGAGGTAAGCCTGGGGACCCACGTTCAGGTTTAACGACATACTCGCCATGTTGCCGGAGAGACTGCCGGTACCGGTTCCCGCCGGGTCGCCCACCGAGGTCAGGTTCAGTGGTTGGCTGAATGAAGACCCCTGCGAACAGGAAGTAATGAGGCCCCCTTGGATCGCGTAGCCGAGAAATCCGAGGTTCTGTGCGTAATCCGGGATGGTGCCATCATCGCTGTAACAATTGACGATGTAGCCAGGGCCGGAAACGGAGCTATCCTGGGCATGAGCACTGCCGCCGTGACGGCTCCCCGTGGGCCGGGGCGAAGCGGGAGCCACGGGAGCACGAAGTCCCCCGAGAAGCTGCGGTACCGCGCCCACCATGGGCAGGACGCCGCCGCCGCCAGGCGAGACATACGGTTGACTGACCGATACATAGTACCCGAAAAACGGTGGGGTGGTCTGGGCCTGTGCCGGCAGGCCAAGGAACGGCAGCAGCAAAGAGAGGATTCCGGCCGCCCTCATCCATCCCGGTCGTCGGAATCCAGGAACGGTTTCGCCGAAGCGGCCAACACGTGCTGGTTTGTGGAACATACCGGGCGATCTTACCGGTAGGGTTTACTTTCAGGCAAGAAGAGTACCGTAGGCTACGTGGTGTAACACAATGAATTCCAAGCATTTCCGGAATTCGCTGGGCATGGTGTACAATCGTTTGGTCGCTTGGCCAAAACGGGCATGGGCCGGCGTCAGGACTACCCCATGGTGCCGAATCCGCCCACCGAAAGACCGCCCAGTCCGGCGGCCATCGCCAGCGAGTTGGAGCGCATAGCGGCATCCCGGAGCTTCCGCAAGGCCGAACGCTGCCTGCGCCTGCTTCGCTACGTCATCGAGGCCGCTCTGCAGGGCCGCGCCGGCGAACTGAAAGAATACACCCTGGCGGTCAACGTGTTTGAGCGCCCGGAATCGTTCGATCCCCGGCTGGAACCTGTCGTCCGGCTGGAAGCCCGCCGGCTGCGCCTGAAACTGGCGGAATACTACCAGCAGGAAGGGCAGCAGGATGCCGTCATCGTAGAACTCCCCAAGGGCGCCTATGTGCCCTATTTCCGTTTCCGCCAGGAGGCTTCCTTGGAGCCTCCGCTCATCCCCGCGCCGCCGCCGCGCGACCGCCGGCGTTTTCACCTGTGGTTGGCCGTCGCCGTGGCGACCGCCGGCGTGTCGATGGGCGCATGGTCCCTGCTGCCCCGGCACGAGAGACCCTTGGTCCGTACTTCCATTGCCGTGCTCGGTTTCCGCAACCTTTCCGGCTCCCCCGAAACCGGCTGGATCGACGCGGCCGTGTCCGAGCTCATGGACATTGAGTTAGGCGCCGGACAGCAGTTGCGAGCCTTGCCGGCCGAAAACGTGGCCCGCATGCGCCAGGAATTATCCATTCCCGCGCAACGCTCCTATCCGGCGGCCTCCCTGCAGCGCATCGGAGCCGACCTGGGAACCGCCTATGCAGTGGCGGGCGAGTACCTGGTGAACGGCGACCGCCTCCGTCTGGATGTGGTGTTATTCGATCTGCGCTCCGGGCGGCAGTTGGCCGCGCTCAGCCAGGAATCGCCGGCAGATCAGCTCGCCGGCCTGGCCCGCGATTGCGCCCGCCGCATTCGTGCCCAACTCGGCGTGCGCCTTTCTTCGGTCCCGGACGCCGCCGGGCCGCCGCCCGTGGATCCCGCCGCCATGGAATCCTACGCCCGGGGAATGGAGCGCTTGCGGCAATCCGATGGGCTCGCCGCCCGCCCCTACCTGGAACGCGCAGCCGCGGTGGCACCCTCGAACCCCCTGGTCCATTCCGGGCTGGCGGCGGCCTGGTCCATGCTGGGACTGGACCACCGCGCGCTGGAGGAGGCCAAACAGGCTATGGATTCCTCCGCGGCGCTGGGGCGTGTGGAACAGCTCGAAATCGAAGGCCGTTACCGGGAGATGGCTCGCGATTGGCCGCGCGCTATCCAGGTGTACCAGGCGCTCTTCACGCTCCTGCCGGACGATCTGGAATACGGGCTGCTGCTGGCAAGTGCGCAGGCTCGCGGGGGACACGCCAAGGATGCGATGGCCACGGTGAGCGTCTTGCGCAAACTGCCCGGGCCGATGGGGGACGATCCGCGCATCGACCTGGCGGAAGCGCAGAGCGCCGGGGCGCTGGCCGATTTTGCGCACACCCGCCGCGCCGCTCACGTGGCTGCCGAAAAGGCAGAGAAGCGCGGCGCCCGGCTGCAATACGCACGCGCCCGCCTGCTGGAATCGGGCGCCATGCAGAACCTGGGCATCGCAGGCTACGCGGAGGTGCGTGCGGAGGCCCGCGGCATTTGCGCCGAACTGGGCGATCGCGCCTGCGTCGCCGCCGCCTTCCGCATCGAGGCGAACGCCATGGCCGCAACCGGCCAACCCGCCAAGGCGCGGCCTCTGTATGCCGCGGTGATCGAGATCGCCAACCAGATTGGTAATCAGCTTGAAAAGCTCAATGCCCTGGAGGGAATTGCCTATAGCGAACAGTTGCAGGGCGACCTCAAGGCCGCGGAAGCCGACTATCGCGCGGCCCTGGGGGTAGCCTCTGAAATGGGAATGTCGAAGCGGTATGAGGTGAGCCTGGATATGGCGGAGGTGCTGGTTGAGGAAGGCCGGATCGCGGACACCCGAGCGTTTGGCCAGGAGGCCCTGGACGATTCCCGCCAGACCGCCGATCAGCAAAGCATCGGCGACAGCCAGGTGGTTCTGGCGCACGGGCTGGAGCTCGAAGGCAAGTTTTCCGACTCGATCGCCGGCTACCAGCAAGCCATCCAGACTTTGCGGCCGGTCGGGGAACCTTCTTCCCTGGAAGCCGCCATTCTGGGCCTTGGCGACGCCGAACTGGAACAAGGCGACCTGGCGGCGGCGCGGCAGAGTTACGAAGAGGTGCGCGATATGGACCGCCAGCACAGTGGGTTCCTGCGTCCGGAGGTGGATGCGGCCTTTGCCCGTCTCGGACTGGCCGCCGGGCAACCCAAAGAGGCCGCCGAGCGGGCCCGCGCCGCGATGGTTGCCTTTGCCGCCGCCGGACGCGAAGGCGACCGGTTGCAGGCCGCCGCTTTGCTGGCCCGTGCCTTGCTGGCCGGCGGCGATATCGCCGGGGCGTCCAGTGTGCTCGCCGGGATTCCCTCTCCGGAAGGAAAACCGCTTCCGATTGAGGCGCTGGTCGAGTTCCGCGTCGCCGGTTGCCTGGTGGCAGCCCGTACCGGACATCGCGAGGAGGCTGGCCGGGCCATGGATGCGATCGCCGGTGAAGTGTCCCGTCTGGGGCTTGCGGCCCTGGAGAAAGAAACCCGGCTTGCCCGGGAAGGCATTCTGAAAACCGCCAACGCGGCCGTGCCCGGTGAGCGCCCCCCGAGCCGCGACTGACCCGCGTATGCACGTCCCTGCCGCGCACGGCGGTCATCGGGCCGCCGCGAGGTTTCCACACCGAAAAAGCTTACGGCCTGGGTGGTCGCTCGATTGCCGATGATCCGATTGCCGATGATCCGATTGGTGCTTTGCCGGAAGGCGTGCCAAAGGCAAACTGCCCGGGTGCGAAGACGTGGGGCTTGACCGAGGCCACCTCGAAGGCCAGGGGCGCGGGTTTCGGCAGTGCACTGGCGATCTGTGCTTGTGCGCCGATGGCGAGGGGCCGGCCAAAGCCGCGGGTCGGGCCATGGCGCGCCAGAGTTCCTTCGCGCGATTCGCCATTGCGCGGCGGCGGGCGGCGCAGAAATACGGGAGGATTCGCAGCGCTGGACCCGTGTAAAATGCATCCATGTTCTCGCCAGCGATATTCTGGCCGGGGTTCGCCGGGCTGTTGGCGCTGATTGCCGGATTGGTGGCGTACCGCGGCGAGTTCGCGCGTGCGCGCGGGTTGGACAAACTGGCCGTGTGGGGACCGGCGTTTTTCGCCACAGGCATCGCGGTGTTTGGAGGCGTGCATTTCGCCAGAACCAGCGGCGTGATGCAGGTCGTGCCGGCGTTTATGCCGTTGCGGTTGTTCTGGACCTATTTCGTGGCCGTCGCGCTACTGTCGGCGGCGCTCAGTATTGTGACGAAGAAATATGTACGGTTGTCGGCCACCTTATTGGGCGCGATGTTTTTCCTGTTCGTCCTGATGATCCATCTTCCCAACGTGGTAACCACGCCGAAAGACCGGTTCGTCTGGGCGGTGATGTTGCGCGACCTGTCGTTCGCGGCGGGCGCGTGGGCTATCTCGCGGGACAAACCGGGTGGACCGCCGGCGGTTGCGGCGCGTTTTGTGGTGGGGACGGCAGCGCTGTTTTTCGGAGTGGAACAGCTCTTGCACCCCGGATTCCGCCCCGGCGTTCCCTTGCGACAACTGACGCCGGCATGGATTCCGCTGGCGCCTCTGTGGGGATATTTGACCGGCGCGGTGCTGCTGGTTGCGGGAGCAGCGATGCTCATCGGAAAGCGGTCGCGCGGCGCGGCCGCGATTGCCGGCGCGGTAGTGGCCCTGGGGGCACTGTGCATCGACGTGCCGGTATTCGCCAGAGCGGCACCGCTGGAACTGGCGGACGAGTTGAACGTCTGGGCCGATACGCTGCTGTACGCCGGGGCAGTGCTGTGCGCCGCAAGGGTGTTGCCCGGATCGAAGGACAAGTCTGGGTGAGGCTTACACTCATGGCTTGCAGTGCGCCGCCGTGAGTATAATTCGTTTATGAATGCGCGGGCGCCGGTTAGCTGTGCCGTCGGACTCGGTCTGTGTTTGTGCGCTCCAATCGACGGGACCAGCACGCTGGACACCGCGCAAGCGGAAGCCAGTGCCCCCTCGGAGCGGCATGAGGTCGAGCTGCCGATGCCCACGAGGTTACGGGTGCAGCGAGGTGCAGCGAACTCAAAACCAGCTCTCGGAATCATGCGGCCCCGCTGCTCTTCGGAAAGTCAGGCTCCTTGTGGGAAACGGCATGGTTATTGGCATCGAACAGGAGCTACGCGTTTACCCAAAAAGGTGACGGCCGTCCGCAAAATGCTGCCCGCGTGAGCATCACGAGCATTAACGAGCGTGCGCTTTCTTTTTCCGAACCTAATTTCCTGAAGTCAACTAACATTCTGAACAACGTTCCGGATGGCATTCCCACACCAGGCAGAACGTACCTGATCGAAAACGACATCAGCGTTTTTGAGACCGATGTACCTCCGCAGCACATGTGGAATCCCGAGAGTGGTAGCCGGTACAGGGTTCTGTGTACGACCTTTCCTCCCTCTGGCTCTTCTCCGCGTTTCCTCCGCCCCTCCGGGCCAGAGGGCACCCCCCGCGTCGAATGGGCCCGCCGCTGGCGTCGAATGGTCCCCGCCGCTGGCCTGTCGGGAGTTTCCCCGCCCCAAGAACATCGACATCAGTCGATGCGTGTGCTCCGCGGTGAAACCACACCCGCCCCGGCCAACCGGTCGCCCCACCACCCCATGAGATACTGGACAAATGACCGCCGCGCCCAGGGCCGCCCTCCAGGTGCGCAACCTCCGAAAGGCTTATAAGGACGTGCTGGCCGTCAACGGATTGGACCTCGAAGTCCGCGCGGGCGAGTGCTTCGGCTTGCTCGGACCCAACGGCGCCGGCAAAACCACCACCATGGAAATCTGCGAAGGCCTGGCCGCGCCCGATTCCGGCGACGTCGAAATGCTCGGCCTACGCTGGGATTCCGGCGCCCGCCAGCTTCGCCAGCGCCTCGGCGTCCAACTGCAGGATACCCAGCTCTCCGAAAAGCTTACGGTTCTCGAGACCGTGCGCCTCTTCCGCAGTTTCTACGATGCCGGCCCCGCTCCCGCCGCGGTCATCGCCCTGGTGCAGCTCGACGAGAAAAGCAATGCGCGCGTCGGCAACCTCTCCGGCGGCCAGAAACAGCGCCTGGCGATGGCCTGCGCGCTGGTCGGCGATCCCGATTTTCTGTTCCTCGACGAACCCACCACCGGCCTCGATCCCCAGGCCCGCCGCCAGCTTTGGGACCTCATCGAGGAGTTCAAATCCACCGGCCGCACCATCCTGCTCACCACCCACTACATGGATGAAGCCGAGCGCCTCTGCGACCGCATCGCCATCATGGACCACGGCAAAATCATCGCCCTCGGCACCCCGCGCGAGTTGATCGCCTCCATCGGTGTCGAGCACGTGGTCGAGTTTTCCGCCGGCGCCGCCGGCCATCCGCTGGCGCTTGCCGCCCTGCGCCAGATCGAAGGCACCCGCGAGGTCCGCACCGAAAACGGCAGCGTGCAGATGCTGGTCACCGAACTGCATCGCGCCGTGCCCGCCCTATTGGCGGAACTCAACCGGCAGGGAGTCCCGCTCACCGAACTGCGGACCCATTCGGCTTCCCTGGAGGACGTCTTCGTCACCCTGACGGGACGGCATTTGCGCGATGAGTGACATCAGCCTTTCGGGATTGCGCGCGCGCGAGGCGGCCCGCAAAGCGCCGCGGCCCGAATGGACCCAGCATGCTCTGGTGCAGTTGACCCTGGTGCGGTTTCTCGAATTCATCCGCGAGCCGGAGGCCTTGTTCTGGGTCTTCATCTTCCCCCTGCTGCTGGCTGCCGGCCTGGGAATCGCCTTTCGCAACCGCCCGGCGGAGGTACTCAACATCGCCGCCGTCACGCCGCAACTGGCCCAATCGCTGCGCCAGGAGAAAGGATTGGACGTCGCGGAAATGTCCGCCGCCGCGGCCGAGGAGGCCTTGCGCACCGGCAAGGTGGCGCTGGTCGCCGTGCCTGGTCCCGCGAGCGCCCCGCAGGGCAGCGTGGTCTACCGCTATGACGACACCAATCCCGAGGGCCGCACCGCTCGCATATTGGCCGATCGCGCCGTGCAGCGCGTCGCGGGCCGCGTGGACCCGGTCGCCACTTCCGACCGCTTCCTGCGCGAGCCAGGGTCCCGCTACATCGATTTCCTGATCCCCGGCCTCCTCGGAATGAACCTGATGGGCAGCGCCATCTGGGGCATGGGCTTCGCCATCGTGGACGCGCGCCGCAAGAAACTCATGAAGCGCCTGGTCGCCACCCCCATGCCGCGGCACTACTACCTGCTTTCGTTCGTGTTCTCGCGCCTGCTGTTGCTGGTCGTGGAGGTGGGCGTGCTCCTGGGCTTCGGCGCGCTGGTTTTCGGAGTCCCTCTCCGCGGCTCGCTTATCGATCTGATGGCGCTGTGCGTCCTCGGTTCGCTATCGTTCAGCGCCCTGGGATTGCTGATCGCCTCACGCGCCCGCACCATCGAAGCCGCCTCCGGCCTGATGAACACGGTGATGATGCCCATGTGGATCGTCTCCGGCGTGTTCTTCTCCGCGCAGCGTTTCCCGGCCATCGTCCAACCCGCCATCAAGGCACTTCCGCTAACCGCCGCAATCGATGCTCTGCGCATGAACATCCTGCAGGGCGCCGGCCTGGTGCAGTTGATGCCCCAGATGGGCGTGCTCGCCGGTTGGCTGGTGGTGTGCTTCGTGCTCGCGCTGAAGCTCTTCCGGTGGAGATGACCGAGATCCCCACCGCGGAGGCGCCGAAAAACGCCGCGGAGCAGCCCTCGAAATTCTTCTCCCACTCTCCCTCCGCGCCTCTGCGTCCCTCCAGAAACGTCTCCAACCGACCCCAAAAGCCTGACGCGGAGGCGCGGAGTCGCGGAGGAAGGCCAAGAGGAGCCGAAATGTCTTCTCCGCGAATTCCCCCGCGCCTCCGCGTCTCCGCGTCAGGGCAGTCCTCGCACGCCAGTTTCTGGCCCCATGAACCAGGATGCCCGTCGGTGTGGAGGCCCCGCGTCAAGCATCTCCCGCTACCTCCCCAGCGTTCTCAAAAACTCCGCCGCCACCTCCGCCGCCGGCCGGTGCCGGCCGTCCACTTCGTAATTTAACCGTCGCATTTCCACATCGGAGATTTTGCCCGAGACCGCTTCCAGCGTCTCGCGCAGCTTCGGAAAACGCGCCAGCGTTTCCTGCCGCGCCACCACCGCGCACTGATACGGCGGGAAGTAGTGCCGGTCGTCTTCGAGGACCGTCACATCCATGGCGGAGGCTAGGCCATCGGTGGAGTTGGCGGCGATCAAGTCCACGCGGCGGCTGCCCAGCGCGGCGTAGAGCAGCCCCAGGTCCATGCTGATCGGATCGCCCTCGGTGCGCAGATGATAGGTGCGCAGCAGGCCGTCCAGGCCGTCCGGCCGCTGGCGGAATTCGTAACCTGCGCCCATGCGCCACGGATGCGCGCGGGCGGCATCGGAAAGGGTCGCCAGGTGCTCCGTGCGGGCAGTTTCGCCGCGGACGATCATGGCGAAAGTGTTGTTGAAGCCGAGCGGCCGCAGCCACACCAGCCGCCACTGGCGCAGATAGGCGGCGCTCACGGTGGCGAAGACCGCCGCGGGACCCCCGGCGCCCTGCTGGGGAGGCGGCAGTTTGAGCACCGCGGTCAGCGCCGTCCCGGTGTACTCGGGATACACGTCGATGTCCCCCTGCACCAGAGCCTGGTGCGCCAGCAGCGTGCCGCCAAGGTCCAGCTTGCGCTCCACGGGCACGTGCAGGGTGCGCTCGATCTGCTGCGCCACAATCTCCCCCAGCACCACCTGCTCGGTGAAGTTTTTGGAGCCAACCACCACGCGCGCGGGCCGCGAACAGCCCGCCAGCGAGAGAGCCGTCAGCGCGGCGATAATCGGTGTTCGATCCATTCCAATCCTTCGTCGGCGGCCAGCGCCATGGCCGCGGCCGGGATGGCGCCGGCTAGCACCGTGGGCATATCCAGCATGGCGATGCCGCGGAAGATGAAGACTCCCAGCCCGCCGCCGCCGATGGCCGCCGCAATAGTGGCGCCGCCGATGGTGGCCACCGTGGCGATGCGCAGCCCCGCCAGAATCGAAGGCGCCGCCAGCGGCAGTTCCACCTGCCATAGAATCTGCCGGCTGGTCATCCCCATGGCCACGGCCAATTCGCGCACCGTCGGGTCCACGCCCAGAATGCCCACCAGGGTGTTCCGCAGCATGGGCAGCAGCGCGTACAGCGCCAGGGCCACCACCGCGGTGCGCTTGCCAATGCCGCCGATCAGCGGAAGGGGCAGCAGAAATCCGAACAGCGCCAGGCTGGGGATGGTCTGCGCAAGGTTGGCGAACCCCACCACCCAGCGGCGCAGGCCGGCCTGGCGGCTCAGCAGCACCGCCGCCGGCAACGCCACCACCGCGGCAATGGTGATGGAAATCGTCACCAGTTCCAGGTGGTCCAGCGACAGCATGACGATTTCAAAGGCACGGCGGGCGTTCATGCGGTCTCCAGGTTTCTTCCAGGCTGGCCAGGAAGGCGCGCGCTTCCGGCGTACGGGCCTCCAGAAATTCGTCCGGCGGTGCCAGCACGTCGAGTGTGCCATCGCTCAGCAGGGCGATCCGCGTGGCCATCATCAGCGCTTCCCGCACGTCGTGGGTGACGAACAGGGCGGACTTGCCGAGGCGCCGGCCCAGGTCCAGAAACTGGCGCTGCAAGTCGAAGCGGGTGATGGGATCGAGCGCGGCGAAAGGTTCGTCCAGCAGCAGCAGCGGCGGATCGGCGGCCAGCGCGCGGGCAATGCCCACGCGCTGCCGCTGGCCGCCCGAAAGCTGGCTCGGCCGGCGCTGGCGGAATTCTTCGGGATCGAGACCCACGGTCTCCAGCAGCAGGCGGACGCGCGCGGCGATGGCTTGCGGCTCCCAACCCGCCAGCAGCGGCGGCAGCCCGATATTACGCTCCACGGTCCAATGCGGAAAGAGGCCGGAATCCTGCACCACGTAGCCCATCTGGCGGCGCAGTTCGATGGGCGGCCACTGGGCGGCGGGTTTCGCCTGGAAAAGAATTTCGTCGCCGGTCACCGCCACCAGCCCGAGAACGGCCTTCAGCAGAGTGGTTTTTCCCGATCCGCTGCGCCCCAGCAGCACCACCGTTTCCCCCTCCGCGACGCTCAGCGAGACCGATCGCAGCACCGTGCGCACACCCAGCGTGCAGGACAGCCCGCGAATCTCGAGGATGGTGGACAACCCTCACAGTATAGAACCGCGGCCGCCGGCGGCGCGGCGGAGGTGCGGAAGAAATCGGAAGACCCCGCCGCCGGCGCTCAATTCAACCGCGGAGCCGCATCGCAGCCGGCCCTGGGGGCACCCCGTGAGGCAGCGCTTGTCAATTCCCGGCCGGGGCGTTCGCCCGCACAATGGCGCACCCGGCTCAGCATCGAAACCGAGCCGCGACCACAGGGAGCGCGATCTCGCGGTCGCCGACCTGGCCGCCGCCTCTCAATTCAGCCGCGGAGCCGCATCGCAGCCGGCCCTGGGGGCACCCCGTTGAGACAGCGCTCGTCTATTCCCGGCCGGGGCGTTCGCCCGCACAACGGCGCACCCGGCTCAGCATCGAAACCGAGCCGCGACCACAGGGAGCGCGATCTCGCGGTCGCCGACCTGGCCGCCGCCTCTCAATTCAACCGCGGAGCCGCATCGGAGCCGGGCCCTGGGGGCACCCGTGAGGCAGCGCTTGTCAATTCCCGGCCAGGGCGTTCGCCCGCACAGTGGCGCACCCGGCTCAGCATCGAAACCGAGCCGCGACCACAGGGAGCGCGATCTCGCGGTCGCAGACCTCGCTGCCGGCGCTCAATTCAGCCGCGGAGCCGCATCGGAGCCGAGCCTTGGGGGCACCCCGTGAGGCAGCGCTTGTCAATTCCCGGCCGGGGCGTTCGCCCGCACAACGGCGCACCCGGCTCAGGATCGAAACCGAGCCGCGACCACAGGGAGCGTGATCTCGCGGTCGCCGACCTGGCCTCCGCCTCTCAATTCAGCCGCGGAGCCGCATCGCAGCCGGCCCTGGGGGCACCCCGTTGAGACAGCGCTCGTCTATTCCCGGCCGGGGCGTTCGCCCGCACAACGGCGCACCCGGTCAGCATCGAAACCGAGCCGCGACCGCAGGGAGCGCGATCTCGCGGTCGCCGACCTGGCCGCCGCCTCTCAATTCAACCGCGGACTCGCATCGGAGCCTGCCGCGCCCGCGCCGCAATTCCATACCCCCGCGCCGGCATCTGCCTTGCCGGACATCGTCTGGAGATCGAGTTCCACCGGTTCGCCATTCTCTGCGAACCACTGGCCGCCGCGGCACCACAAGCGCGCGATATCCTCAGAGCCGGGAAGCGCCACCCGCATCTCCAGGCCGAGCAAAGAGAGAAGGACGCCGCGCCACTCGGTGCCCGTCCAGGATCGAATTGTCATCCGAATCATCGTAAGGGTAGTTGGTTACATGAGGCCTGTATCTCACCTGGGCGTACCGGCGCGGTACTGCGCCTCTCATACCGATTACTATCCCTTAGTGCTTCGCCCTCGCTTTCGGCTTGCCGGTGAAGATACCCAAATCCACTGCGTCGGCCATGGCCTGGTAGCCCGTATCGTTGGGGTGCAAGTGATCGCCGGGGTCGAACTCGGGGCGGATGTGCTTGGGGTTTTGCGGGTCCTGGGTGGCGGCTTCAAAATCCACCACCGCATCGTAGGCCCCCCCGGTGCGGATCCAGTTATTGAGCGCCTCGCGCATGGCTTCGCCGGCCTCGCGCGAATAGCCCGCGCCTTCGTACGGCGTCAGGGTGCAGCCGATTACCAGGATGCCGTGGGCATGCGCCTGGTCGATGATTTGCCGATTCGCGGCGATCAAGTCGTCGGCGGTGACTGCCTGGTCGGAGTTGCTGGCCATGTGCCCGATATCGTTGATGCCTTCGAGCACCATCAGCCACTTGACACCCGACAGGCTGAAAACATCGCGATCCAGGCGGGCCAGGGCGCTGGCGCCGGTGCCGTCGTGCAACAAGCGGTTGCCGCCGATACCCTCGTTGGCCACTCCGACGTGGGCGGTGTCTTTCCTGCCCGCCAGCCGCGCCGCCAGCAGCGCGGGCCAGCTATGATTGGTTTCGTTGTTGGAACGGGCGCCGTCAGTGATGGAGTCGCCAAAGGCCACGATGGCGCCGGCCGAAGCAGGCGCATCCACGTCAATCGCGGACAGCCAGTAGTAGGAGTGCGTGATGGTGGCGTCGGCCATGTCGGGAGCCGCGGCGACGTTGCCCTCCTTCACGTAGGTGTCGTGCAGGCCCGTGGAATGGTTGGTGGGCGCGCCGGTGTCGCCGGGGAAGTAGAGGCTCACGGCCAGATCCGCCAGCGGCTCAATGGAGAGATCCACCGGATCGCTCACGAGCACCATGCCTGGTCCCAATGTGCAGCCGGGCTTGCCGTCGAAGGCCAGGGCACGGTCGGAGCCTTCCACGAGGGCGGAATCCTTGCCGCGGAGGGCGATGTGGGCCGCGCCGATGTCGACCGGCTGATTGCCGAAGGCGTTCTCCAGCTTGACCCGCAAGCGCCGGCCGCCCATGCTGGCCCGCACCATCATGCGCACCGTCTGGTCGTGAAAGCCGCCCGGTGCAGTGGGCGAGGCGCTGGCCGCCGACAGGACCGAGCGCGACAGCAGCTCGGCGGTAGCCCAGGTGACCACCCAGTGGTCTCCGCCACGCACCTGCGCCCGCAACCAACTGCCGCCGCCCAACTGCGACAGGATCAAAACCGTCGTCCAAATCACTTTCATTTGCGCCCTCCTTCTCTCTATGCTGCAACCCGCGAAAGCAAAGTATATCGAGAAATGGCGGTTTCGGCCGATAAGCTTTTCAGGCGTCCCGCGCACGACCTGGTTCGACGCGGCACGGGCCGGCCACCTGGGCGCGTCCTGGGTAGCGGCACCGCCGCGTCGCCAGAAGCGCGCGCGACTGGGTCCGGGGCCTGTTCGCTCCGCGGCCTGTATGGAGGCTGCGGAACGCCGCGCCACGACGGCGCGGGGCCGGCGGGCGATTCGTGCGGCGGACCCTGTCCGAGGCTGCGCACGAGGTGGCTCGACGCGGCAGCCGGCAGTGCGCGATTGTGCTGCCTCGCTTCCTGTTTACGCGCGCGGCTCCGAAACTATCGGTGCCGGGTGCCGGGGGCAACTCAGGGGGCACCTCGGGCGCACCCCCATCGGCGTCAAGATAAGGCCGCTCCAACGTGGCCCCGGGCTGTTGGGCGATTCTGCTCTGCGAGCCGCGTTTTGGTTGCAACTTCCCAGAACCGGGCGGACTGAGGTCACTTTCCGATATGCCGTGTATCAACCGCGATGGCTGTCTTCCGCTCGGAATCGATCACCTGTTAGCAAGGGCGACGCTGCCATGTGGTTCGCCAATCGGTATAAGCCTACAAGGGACAGCAGCGGCGACCAGTTTCTTAACCCGGAGAGCCGTTCGGTGTGCGTTGGTGTGCGTTCGTGTAGGTCACGGATCGAAACACAGGACCGTCTGGGCAATGTGGGGCAATGTCAACAACTTCACAGACCGCTTTTCGCACCCGAGGATATGCTGGAATTAATGCGATTCGCGTGCGGCTTTCTGACGCTGGGCATGCTCTTCGCCGCATGGTGCCAGCCCTCCATATCGAGCGGCGGCGTGGTGAACAACGCCAGCTACTTTGGCAAAGGCGCCGTCGGACAAGGAATCGCGCAGGGTAGCCTCTTCGCGGTCTTCGGTCAGGGTTTCGGACCCTCCGGTGTCGTTTCAACGGCCAACAATTTCCCCCTTGGATCCACATTGGCCGGCGTGTCCGTAGAAATTCATTCCGGTAGCTCGGTGTTGAGCGCTCTGCCAGTTTACGTCACTGCCGGCCAAATCGGTGCTATCCTGCCCTCCGCCACGCCGGTCGGCAGCGCAAACGTGGTGGTGAACGTTGAGGGTACAGCCAGCCAGCCGGAACCCATCAACGTGGTAACCCGCAATTTCGGAGTTTTCTCCGTGAACCAGGCGGGCAGCGGACCGGCCGGCGCGCAAAACGCCGACGCCAATGGCAGCCTCACCTTGAATACGGTCATCAATTCCGCGCAGCCAGGCCAAACCGTGGTTTTGTGGGGCACCGGCGCCGGACCGGTTTCCGGCAACGAAGCGGCCGGCCCTTTGCCCGGGAATCTGAGCGCTTTCAACCTCACCGTCTATGTGGGCGGCATCCCCGCCACGGTACTGTATCGCGGGCGCTCGGGCTGCTGTGCCGGAGTCGACCAGATCAATATCGTCATCCCCGCCAACAGCATCACCGGCTGTTACGTTCCCGTGGTGGCCACCGGGCCGGCCCTCGCCGGAACGGCGCAAAACACCCAGATACCGGCCGACCATGCGGTCAGCAACTTCACCACCTTGTCCATCTCCGCCAATGGCGGGGCATGCACCGACGCCACCGGCCTGAGCGCCGCCCAACTGGCGCCGCTCGAGGCGGGAACCGCTATGGCGTTCGGCGCTCTGGAGTTCGAGCGCGCGCCAAATCTCCTGATGACCGGCGCATTCGATTCTTCCGCCGGCGGTTTTGGCAGCTATAGCCCCACCGCCTTCTTTCGCACGCAAGGCATGTTCGCCCTTCCCGCGCCCGGCACGTGCACGAGCACTCAGATGGCAATCAACCAAACCGCTCCCGTGGACCCGGCGGTCGATTACTCGCTTAACCTGGCCGCCTCGCTTCGCGTCACCTGGGGGAACGAGAGCTGGATCATTCCCCGCGCAGCCGACGGAAGCTACAGCACGTACCCGACGGAACGTTTTCGTTCCTCATTCCCGGCTTATTCACGGTGGTCCCGGTGAACTTACAGTTCAACATGCCCGCGCCGCTCACCTGGACCAACAGCACCGCCAATTTTGAGGGTGTTACTTCGCCGACCCTCACCTGGACCGGCGGCAGCGGCGGCATGTTCGCAGTTATTACTTCGGAAGCTTACAATGACAACTCCGGCTTCTTCACCGTATGCATCGCGGATTCCAACGCCGGGGCCTTCACCATTCCGCTCTACGCCTACCAGGGCAACATCCTGCTGACCTCCGCGGCGCCCAGTGTGCTTTCCCTTGGCGCCGGTATCCTGTCGTCGTTTCCCAACCCCGGCATCGGGCTTGACGCGGCTTTCGTTTGGGCAGTCGCCATGAACACTGGCGTCTACATCCAGTAATCATGCTCGTCCTGAGGCCGCCGCCCAGCATCGGGATTCGAGATGACTAAGTCTCTGACCGCGAGTTGTTATGTGGTTGCCCGACGGCGCTCCCTGGCAGTCGCGGCTCTGATCGGAGCCAACGAGCGTGAGCGAGTGGTCCGCTAATAGGAACAAATTTCGCGGTCTGAGACCTAGCCTGCTAGCGGTAGACCGCCGCAATCGACCCCAGCCGACCAAGCTCCAATGCATACAGCGGATTCTCGGGAAAGTCGTGGCATAGGCCGTCTAGCAGGCTTCGGACCTGCTCCTGGTGGTGATCGCGCAGCGCCGCCACTGCCAGCAGCAGCCGCGCAAAGGGCGCCAGGTAGCGGCCCTTCCCGGCCGCCAGCCGCAGCTTTTCCAGGCCCAGCGCCTTGTTAGTCTGGCCGCCTCCCAGCCGCAACAGCAAGCGCAGCGGCGCCGGTCTCACGCTCAGCATATAGTTCTCCATCCCCACCGCCACCCAGGCGTCATAGTATGTGGGATAGGCCGCCAACAGTTTCTCGGCGCGCGTGCGGGATGTCTTCATTCGTGCAAAGGAGGCCGCATAGCGCTTCTCAATAAGCGCCATATAGTCGGATTCCAGCCCGGCACACAGCACTGCGGCGAACTCGGACGTAGATTCCGCGGGGTTGCGATTGGCCAGCGCGCGGCTGACCGCCAGCGCATCCAGGAAGCTCTGTTTCCGTGCCGGGTCAGGCGTCAGCTTGTGGTCGGTGATGAAGTGTTGATCGTGGGTGAAGAATTCCGACTGCAGAATGTGCATCCGGTCGAATTCCGCGAACAGGTATTGTGCGGCGTCCGAAGCCGCGGCCAGCGGATCGTCCGGATGGATCCCCTCCCAGGCCCGGAAGGTCGCATGTGCTTGCGCAAATTGCAGATTGTACATCTGGCGGTAACCCGCTTCGAGGGTCGCTGGCCGCGCCTCGCTGATGGCGTCGGCGTGCAGCGCCCCGCCCGCAACGGAGCCAAACAGGCCGGAAATCAATAGGATTCGGAACATCGATTGATTGTGGAGCATGTGCCTGGCCATTCCCGACAGACCCGCACACTTGCCAGGGGTTGTCATAAACTGTATGCATGCAGTGCCTTGAGCAGCTCTGGTCCGGAGCCTCGTGGTGGTTCGGTTGTCTCGTTGGATTCCGGTCGCTCGTGCAGTCCACAGCCGGATCTTTCTGCATGTCGCGTGGCCTGCAAAGTGATAGCCGTGATGTGCTCGCGCCGGCTGGCAAACCCACCAGATCGCCTGCGGGCCCTGATGGCCTGCGACGACTACTGTTGGAGTGTGAGGAAAACGGATTGCGTGGGGGAGCGCCAAACGCCTGCGTGGCGCTCAACGAGGGCGGGATGATCGATCCAGGGCGAGCGAGCGCCAGAATTCCGCGGACGGGCCGGCACCGGCGCGGTCCAACGTGTGTACTCGGCCAAGGGAATTCGTTGCTATGAAAACAGTGTACATGACAGGCGGAACAGGGTTTCTAGGAAGTCACTTCATCCGCAATTATCTCTCAACCTGGGAGTACGACGTTCGATGCTTTGTTCGAGGCGGTAGCGATGAAGCGTGCACTCAGAGACTGAAGCAAGCGGTTCTCGCGGTGAACAGGAGCTATCCGGGAAAAGCGGCGTTGAACCTTGACGGCCTGACCGCAATTCCATCCGACATCACGTTCCCACACCTGGGTCTCAGTGAGGAGTGGCTGGTTTCGGCACGGATGAGACCGGCGGGATCCACGTTCTTCCATTTCGCATCGTCATTGAACGTCGAAGAAAGGAACAAGGACTTAATTTACGATCACAACATCAACGGTTTGAGACATGCGGTCGATGTCGCGTCGGCATTGAGATGCGCCGTTTTCTTCTATATCTCTACGGCCTATACAGTAGGTGTTTACGAAGGTCAGGTGGCAGAACAACTGCATCGTCCCGCCGCCTTCAACAATTATTATGAAGAGACGAAGTGCGCAGCGGAGCACCTTGTCACTTTGCTATGCGGCGCGAAAGGAATACGCTTGGTGATTGTCAGGCCATCCGTGGTGATCGGTCCGTCGAAATCGTACCAGACGGGTGGCGGCAAAACGGGCCTGTATGGGTTGATTCGGGAAATGCTTCGCCTGAAACCACACCTCAAGCAAGCACATGCCTCGGTCGCAGCGTACGGCAATCCGGACGTGGGCGTCAACATCATCCCAGTTGACTATGTCTGCCACGACATCTTCCGGCTATTCAAAGATCCCAGCGTTCCGAACGGTGTGCATCATGCCACCGCGGACAACAACGTGAATATTGCCGCTCTCGTCGAGTTGATCGCGCGGCACTTGGATCTCCCCAACGTCACCCTTGAGCGGCTCGATCGGTTTGACGGCAAACGAGCTTCGGCGATTGAAAAACTACTCGCGAGAACCACGGCGTACTACAACTCGATCACGAGCACGACGAAGTACTTTGAAAAGAACGACGGTGCCAGGTGGATCCTCGGCATGGATGAGGTCGAACGCTATGTCATAGAAGGTGTACGCGCGTTCGAGTCAGTCGACGTTGGAACGTCTGCGCCAGTGGCAAGATGACGGCTGACCCTCCGCCCTGGCCGGTGAGATCCAGGAGGACCAAATCGGCGGACGGTTCATCGGATGCTGCCTGCCTGTCGGAACAAATTTCGCGGTCTGAGACCTAGACCAACGGCACCGCCAATTTTGAGGGTATCACTTCGCCCACCCTCACCTGGGCCGGCGGCAGCGGCGGTATGTTCGCAGTTATTACTTCGGAAGCTTACAATGACGGCTCCGGCTTCTTCACCGTGTGCATCGCGGATTCCAACGCCGGGGCCTTCACCATTCCGCTCTACGCTACCAGGGCAACATCCTGCTGACCTCCGCGGCGCCCAGTGTGCTTTCCCTTGGCGCCGGCATCCTGTCGTCGTTTCCCAACCCGGGCCCCGGGCTTGACGCGGCTTTCGTTTGGGCAGTCGCCATGAATACTGGCGTCTATATCCGGTAATCATGCTCGCCCAGTTGCCGCCGCCCAGCATCGGGATTCGAGATGACTTGCAGAACTCGGGGAATGGCCCATGCGAAATCGTGACTTGGACAACGGCCTTATCTTAGTGCTGGTGGGGGCACCCCGTGAGGGAGCGATGGTCAATTTCCTGGCTGGGACACGACACTGGCGCGCGCGTCTTGTCCGGGCGGCAGCGCACTGGCGCACGCGTCTTGTCCGGGCGGCAGCGCACTGGCGCGCGGGTCTTGCCAGGATGCGCGCACCAACGCGCCCGGCGGGCACGGGGCGGCGACCTTTGGTGATTCCAAGGGAGTGTGCTACCATGCTCCTTTGGATATGACAAAGGAACCGGATGACCGGGAACCGCTCCATCGCGGGCGCGTGCGGCGGGTGCGCGCGTGGCTTTCGCGAATCGGGGGGACTTTGCGCCGCCGGCAACTCGACGAGGAGTTCGATGCGGAGGTCCGGGAACACCTGGAGTTGCTGGCGGAACGGTTTATCCGGCAAGGCATGCAGCCGGCCGAAGCTGGTTACGCGGCGCGGCGGCAGTTCGGAGGGGTTACGCAAGTGAAAGAGGAATTGCGCGAGCGGCGCGCTCTGCCGCCAGTGGACATCCTGGTGCAGGATGTCCGGCACGGGTTCCGGCAGCTTCGCCAAGCCAAGTGGTTTACGGTTTCGGCCGCATTGACCCTGGCGCTGGGCATCGGCGCGACCACCGCGGTGTTCGCGGTGCTCGATACCGTCCTGCTGCGTCCGCTGCCGTACGCCGAGCCGGACCGGCTGATGGCATTCACGTCCATGGACCGGCGGGGCCCGCATCCGACCAACCTTTCCTACCCAACCTTCTTCGACTTCCGGGCGCAGAACCACGTCTTCGAACACCTGGTGAGCTATCGCGACGATCGATTCACGCTCAACGACCGGGTGCCGGCCATCCAGGTGGCTGGGGCGATCGTCTCGTGGGATCTGTTTCCGGCGCTCGGCGTGCAGCCGGAATTGGGGCGCGGCTTTCTGCGCGGCGAGGAGAAGTCCGGCCCCCACACCGTGGTCCTCAGCCATGCGCTGTGGATGAGCCGCTTCGGCGGCGACCGCGGCATCCTGGCGCGGCAGATTCGCATCAACGGCCAGCTCTTCACCGTGGCCGGAGTGGCGCCGGCGGGATTCCATTTCCCGCTTGACGAACCGTCGGTGCAACTGTGGACCACGCTGGCCGAGGATTCGACGGTTTCGGAATTCACTCCGCTTTCCGAACAGCGCGGCGCGCGGGTGGCGGAAGGCATCGGCCGCCTGAAGCCGGGGGTGACGGTGGAGCAGGCGCGCGCGCAGATGGACCAGATTGCGGGCGAGCTGGCGCGGCAATATCCGGATGAGAACAAGAACGTGCCCACCACACTGGTCATGCCGGAGCTGGAGCGGCTGACCGGAAAAAGCCGTAAAGCGCTGTGGATTCTGCTGGGCGCGGTGGGGCTGGTGCTGCTGATCGCTTGCGCCAATGTGGCCAATCTGCTGCTGGCGCGCAGCACCGAACGGGGCCGCGAGTTCACCTTGCGATCGGCCATCGGCGCGTCGCGAGCGGCGCTGGTGCGGCAGTTGCTGATTGAAAGCCTGGCGCTGGGCCTGGCGGGCGCGGCCGGCGGAGTGGTGCTGGCGATGGCCCTCTTGAAGGCCAGTTTGCCGCTGGCGGGCAACACCATTCCGCGGCTGGCGCAATCGCACATCGACGGGCGGGTGCTGGTGTTTTCAATGCTGGCCGCGGTGGTGACCAGCGTGCTGTTCACCGTGGCGCCTGCCATGCAGGTGATGCGGGCGGACCTGGCTAGCGCGCTGCGGGGAGGCGCGGCCAATATCGCCCGAGGCCGCCACCGGTTGCGGAATGCGCTCGTCGCCGGGCAGGTGGCTTTTGGATTGATCCTGCTGGTGGGCGCGGAACTGCTGATGGCCGGCTTTGTTCACCTGATCGAGCGCGACCCGGGCTTCCGCGCCGATCACCTGTTGACCTTCGACATCGGCCTTTCGGACAGCCGGTACACGGTGGCGCGGCAGATCGAATTCTGCGACCGGCTGATGGAACGCCTGCGGGCGATTCCGGGAGTGCGCACGGCCGCCACCGGAATGCCGCTGCCGCTCGACGGAGACCAGATGTCGGTGTCGTTCGATATCGAGGAGCGCCCGGCGGCGGCGCCGGACCGGCCGCATTGCGATATCGCCATCGTGACTCCGGGCTACTTCGGCACCATGGGAATTCCGGTTCTGCGGGGCCGCGACTTCAGCGAGCGGGACGTAGCGACGTCTCCGAGGGTCGTGATTGTCAACCAGGCGTTTGCGCGCAAGTACTTTCCGGGCGAGGAGGTCATCGGCAAACAAATCGAGCCGGGCGCCACCAACGGAAAAGAGGAAATGCGGATGCGCGAGATCGTGGGAGTGGTGGCCGACGCCAAGCAGGTGGCGCTGAGCGCGGACCCCGACCCGATTTACTACTTTCCGTACAAGCAGCTTTCCTGGGGCGTGGGCACGATTGTTCTGCGGACGGCGGTGCCGCCGCTCGCAGTGGAAAGCGGGGCGCGCGCGGCGCTGATGGGCCTGGACCCCGAGGTGCCCGTGTATGAAGTGCGGACCGGCCAGGAACGGTCGGCGCGGGCGATTGCTTTACCGCAGTTTCAGATGATCCTGATGGCCAGCTTTGCGGGGATCGCGCTGTTGCTGACGGTGGCCGGGTTGTACGGAGTGCTCTCGTACGCCGTGGCGCGGCGGCGGCGCGAAATCGGAGTGCGCATCGCCCTGGGCGCGGGACGCCGGGAGGTGCTCGGGATGGTGTTACGGGAGGCCATGCAGTTGGTGGGGCTGGGCCTGCTATTGGGATTGGCCGGCGCGCTGGGTGTGGGGCGCCTGCTGGAGGGCATGGCTTTCGGAGTGCGGCCGGGCGACCCGGTTTTCGTCGCGGCGGCGTGTGGGCTAATGGTGCTTACCAGCCTGGCGGCGGCTTATGTGCCCGCGGCCCGCGCCGCTTCGGTGGAACCTATGCAGGCGCTGCGCAGCGAGTAGCGCTATTTCGGGATGCCGAAGGCCTCGCGCACCTGCGCTTCGAGGCCGGGCGCGCAGGCGATGGCTGTGCCATGGGCGATGCTGCGCGAGCCATCCAGGGCAAAGAAGCGGCCGCCGGCCTCTTCGACGATCAGCTTCAGTGCGGCGAGATCCCAGACCTCGACCTTCGGTTCGAACCAGATCTCGGCTTTGCCCGAGGCGACCAGGCAGGCATCCAGGGCGCCCCCATAGGACCGCACGGACCAGCTCCGCTGCATCAGCTCCATGACCAGCGGCAGGTGGGGGCGGGCAGCGGCCACGTGCAGACCGTTGGGGCAGAACACGCAATCGGCGAACGAGGTGCACGCGGAGACGTGCAGGCGTTCGGGGCTGCCATCCATGCCGCCATCGGGGCCCCCATAGGCGCCGCCGCCGCGCGATGCCCAATAGGTTTCGTTGAGCATGGGGAAGTGGGCCACACCGGCCAGCGACTCGCCGGCTTCCTCAAGCGCGACCAGCACGCACCAGAAACGGTTGCCGCGGACGAAATCGCGGGTGCCATCGATGGGGTCGATGATCCAGCGGCGGCCGCTGGTGCCGGGCTTGCTGGAACCCTCTTCGCCGAGGATGGCGTCGGCGGGGAAGGTTTCCTGGATGGCCTCGCGGATGAGCCGCTCGTTGTCCTTATCGGCCACGGTGACCGGGGAGGCGTCCGGTTTGGTCTCGGCGGAAATGCCGCCCGCGCGCAGGCGCCGGGCGTTCTGGCCGGCTTCCACGGCGATGCGGCAGGCGAATTCGAGTTCTGGCTGGTAGTTCATCGTATCCATAATGCCCTGAAGCGGGGCGCGCCGGGCAGGTAACTGGCGAGGGCCGCGGCCAGAATCAGCCCTGCTAATGCGGCGGCGTAGGTCAGCGGGTAGACCGGGCTGACCTCGAAGAGCAGCGATTTCATCAGGCGGGTCAGCACCAACGCGACGGCCAGGCCGCAGGCTGCACCGACGGCGGACAGGGCCAGCGATTGCCGCACGAATAACCCGATGACCTCTCCGATCGCGGCGCCCAGCGCCAGCCGGATTCCGATTTCCCGATTGCGCTGGGAGACCGAATAGGAGACCACTCCGTAGATTCCCACGAGGGCCAAGAGCAGCGCCATGCCGGCGGCGACCGCCAACAGGGCCAGTGTGAAGGAGGCGCGGGCGAGCGAGCGGTCGTACACCGTTTCGAGCGTCTGCACGTCTGCCACGGCAAGACCGGCATTCACGGCGGCGACGGCCTGTTGCAGCTCCCGGCGGAGGCCGGCCGTTCCGGCGCGCGGCGTGCGGATGACGAATGCGACGCTGCGGATCACGTAACCGGGGCCGGCCCAATTCTTCTGCCACAGGGGCCAATAGACCATGGCCGGGGACCTCTGATCTATGCCGTCATCGTGCACGTCCTGCAGAACGCCGACGACTTCCCGCCAGTCGTCGGTGAGTGCGGTCCGGATGCGTTTTCCGATGGCGGCGCGCGGATCGCGCCACCATTCGCGGGCCAGGTTTTCGGAAACCAGGGCCACCGGCGCCTGGCTGTAGGTCTCAGCCCAGGTGATGTCGCGTCCGGCGATGAGGCGGCTGCCGACCGCCGCAGCATAGCCTGGCGCCACCATCTTGAATCGCCGTATGACAGGCACCGAGCCATCATTCGGCGTTTGGTCTTCGGCGTAAAGCGGATGGGTGGAGCCGGGATCCATGGGAAGCGTGTCGACCATGCCAACCGCGGAGACCCCTGCGAGCGACTGGATCTTGCGGAGGACCGCCTCTTCCGTACGGATGACCATTTCGGCATCCCTCACCTGCGTATCGGGAATCGAGACGCGGAAGGTCTCGACCTCTTGGGGGCGGGAAAAGCCGGGATCGACGCGGCGCAGGGCCTGGAAGGTGCGGATCATCAATCCGGAGCTCACCAGCAGGACCATGGCCAGCGCGACCTGGACGGCGATCAGCACATTGCGGGCGTGGTGCCGCTGCCTGCTGGCGCTGAGGGAGCGGCCGCCGCGCAGTCCCTCAGAGAGATGGGGCCGGGCATACCTCCAAACGGGAATCAGGCCGAAGAGCAGACCCGCAGCGAGAGAAGTGCCCAGGGTGAAAGCCAGCGCAATGGGGTCGATCCGGATCTCGTGGATGCGCGGCAAATGCTCCGGACCCAGGGCAGCCAGCGCCCGCAGAGCGCCGTACGCAAGGGCCAGGCCGCAAGCGCCTCCGGCAACACCCAGCAACGCGCTTTCGAGCAGGAGATCGCGAGCGATTCGTTTCCAGCCGGCGCCCAGCGCGGCGCGGATGGACAGCTCCTGCCGCCGTCCATCGGCGCGCACGAGCAGCAGATTGGCCCCGTTGGCGCAGGCAATCAACAACACGATTCCCACGGTGGCCATCAACACCCACAACGTCCGGCCGACGTCGCCGACCAGCTCGTCTTTCAGGAACCGCAAATTGGGACCGATACGGGTGTTCCGGTAGCCGGCCGCACTGGCGCCAGGATTCAGGCGAAATTTCGCCGGCGCCATAGGGATCATGCGCGCCACATCGGCGCTGGCTTGCGCCAGGCTGACGCCCGCTTTCAGCCTGGCGATGCCCTGGCAGCAGAAGCTGATCAGCGGAACGGCGGCGCGATCGAGTCTCTCGGGCAGCAGCAGGGAAAACCGGCGATCCATAAAGGCAAAGGAAGGCGGTAGAATGCCGATCACTTCGCTGGCGTTGCCATCGATCAGGATGCGGCGCCCGAGGATGGACGGATCCCCTCCGAAGCGCGCCTTCCACCAGGCGTCCGTGAGGATCACGGTGCGCTCGCCCGCTGGACTGTCATCGAGGGCGGTGAACCGGCGGCCCAAGGCCGGCTGCACCTCCAGAGCCGGGAGAAAGCCGTGGGTCACCCGCAGCACGGGAACTTGCTCCGGCTCGGCAAGGCCGGTGATGGTTGCCGAGCCGGTGGTCCACATGGCGACCTGCTGAAACGCCTGGTTCTCTTCGCTGTAAGTGAAGTAGAGGGCGGCGGAGAGGTTCAAGTTATTGGTATGGATGCCGGGCGCGGTGTGCCGCAGAGCCACCAGCCGCTCGGAGTGGGGATAGGGAGCGGCTTCCAGAGCACCCCTTCGATGAGGCTGAAGATGGCCGTGGCGGCGCCGATTCCCAACGCCAGAGTCAGCACGCCGACGGTGGTAAAACCGGGGTTGCGGCACAATCGGCGAGCGGCGTGCCGCAGGTCGGCAAACAGCGTCTCGACGCCGTTCTCCCACCCATACCCGCGCACCTGTTCCCGGAGAGCGGCGGCAGTGCCGATTTCCATGCGCGCGGCCCGGAGCGCTTCTTCGCGAGAGAATCCGCGCGCCTCAAAGGCAGCCGCCGATTCTTCCAGATAATGGCTGACCTCATCGGCGATATCCTGGTCGGCGGCGCGCCGGTGGGCGAGCACGCGCAGGCCGCGGGACAACTGACGCCAGAGCGACATGGGCTATCCCTCCGCCTTCAGCAGACGCGCGATGGCGGACGCGCGGCGGTTCCAGTTGGCGGTCTCGATTTCCAGCCGCTTTCTTCCCGAGCGCGTGAGCGAATATAACCTGGCCCGGCGGGAGTTATCGGTCTGGCGCCATTCGGATTCGAGCCACCCCATTCGCTCCAACCGCTGGAAGGCGGTCAGCAGCGAGCCGGGGTTCACCTTGAAGACTCCGCGCGACACCTGTCCAATGCGGCGGGCAATTCCGAAGCCGTGCAGGGGATCCAGGCTCAGCGTTTTGAGAATCAGCATATCCAGGGTGCCCTGGATGAGGTCAGTGCCCGGTTCGTCCATACGCCCCAGTGTAGTCCTTGTTCCTCTTGACTGAGATGTGATGAACACCGAAGCGACGCGGTTAACGGTCACAACCCGACTAGTGGGGACTAATCGTGCCAACCCAAATGTGGCATAGGTTGAGCTAGGATCGTCGATGGAAGGCGTATATGTGTATATCGACGGCTACAATTTCTATCGGGGCATTAGCCACCCTGGGTGGCTGAGATACGGCTGGTGCAATTTCGTGCAGCTCGCGAAATGCCTCTCGGAGAAAGCGTTCGGCCGCTCTTTTCAGGTTGAAGAAGTCAAGTACTACACGGCTCCAGTTCGCCTTGGGCAGGAGAGCAGGGCTGGTGAGCGGGAGCGGCAGGAATTGTGGCTTGATGCGATCCGCATAGAAACTCCGACAGTCCGGGTGATTCCTGGAAGGTTTCAGAAGATCGGCGACAACCCACGTCGTGAAAAGGAGACGGACGTGAATATCGCAGTCGACCTGCAATGGGACATCGCCAAGTTCGGCAGAGTCATTCTGATAAGCGCTGACAGCGACTTCATTCCGGCGATCCGCGCCGTCCGAAAGGCATCGCGGCCGGTGGTCGTATTCTTGCCACCAAACCAGGAAGGCTACAAAGCGCCTGAAGATTGCCCGGTCCGCATCGAAAGGATAACAAGGGAGGATCTGGCGGAATGTCGACTGCGCGAGACGATACTGCGCCACGGCAAGCCTCCAATCACTTGGTCAGCCTACCTGCATCTCAGAAGGAGGGCAGGACTACCGACGGATTGATTAACCTACTCCCGAGCCACTTGATCGCCTGTCGCACGCACCAGACAGCCTTTCCCGGAAAATGCGGCCAGAAGCGCACATTCTGGGCCAATCTACGCTGCCGCGCAGATTGGCAGCGCTTCGCGCACACGGTCCATCTCGGCTCTCAAATCCCCAGGCGCGGTAGGAGTTTCTAATATCAGGGGGATATCTACCGGTATCAAGTGAGCCACTTTACGGTAAGCCAAAATCGAGGCGTATGACATAACGTCATGCTTACTGCTAGTGTTAACTTCGCTGACGTGAACCTGCCTAAGCCTATTGCGAAATGCTGTCAATAGGAGATAGGCCTCGGTCATGGTGCTGTCGAACTGGCGGGCGTGTCCGATGTCAAAGCAGAACGATGCTTCTGGAAGCAGATCGAATACCTGGCTCAGTTCCTCAGCCGAGCGCCCGATCGGCTTCCGCTTGTCCATGTTCTCCAAACACAACGCTCCGCCCAATGAGAGCCACTCAGCATGCTCATGGATGGCGTCGGGGTGAACTATGACAGGCCAACCCCTTTCTGACAGACGAAGTAGTGCGTCCACAATGTCCGACTCCTCTTCTCGCCGGAACAGGCTCGGTGCGTGGACAGAGACGTATTTGAACTCAGAGAGATCGAGTGTATCTACAGCGCCCACCAAGGGCATGAGTTCCGTGTCACGCAACGCGGAGAGCTCCAACACGTCGATGCCAGCGCAACGAAGTATCCCCAACGCCTTCCTGAAATCGGAGAACGCCAGGGCCCCCGTCGAAAAACCGATTGGTCTCATTAAAAAACTCCGTAGACCCTTGTCAACTCGAACAGGCCAGATTTGGAATCGAAGAACAAATCGAGCACGCCGTCCCGAAACTGATGGCTAAGTTGTCGTAGGTTCTGATAGACAGAATCACAGTCCTGGCGACCAGGCAACAACTCCTCCAAATGCTTCCGGCTGTCGCCGTCCGCGAGGGTGCCCAGAAAGTCATTATAGGCATCTAGAACGCGACAAGCGGTCTCGTGCAGATGGGGGTGACGCAGAAACGCGCCACATAGAATCTCAAGCGGAGTTCGCTGCAACGTATTACGAAAAAAATCTATAGCTCGTCGGGTAGCGTCAGGGCCATCGAACAATGCACGCCGCTCCCCGCTGCCAAGCTCTAGGTGGCATGCGAAACACGCAAGCAAGCCTGAGACGTAAATAAGCTTGCGCGACATGCGGAGCTTTATATTTCGAATCGCTGTACCTTTTTGATCTCGAACACGGCGTTTATACGCAAAATCAACAGCCATTGTACGCCAGTATCTGGCGAAGTCGTTGAGCAGAAATCGCGGGACACGGTACTTCGCGTCTTTTTCAACAAAACGGGAATCTTCCAAGATGTACCGGTCCAGGATGTTCTTACAGACCCTGTCGTAAGCCTCTCTTCGGCCCACTGGCGTCGACTCCAGGAGCATCAAGATACGCTGGGTAGTGTTCCTGTTGGTGTCATCTTCACCGCCGATGAGGTGCACAAGCGGGTGACTCCATGCCATGCTGCCAAAGGTGGCCTCTGGCCCGGGAACTTTCTGGCTGTGAGCCTTGACGATCTCTCGGATTTCCCGGACAACGTTGAGGTGCTGCGTGTCTGCAAAGCCATCGATCAATAGGGTCCAATCGATATCGCTGCCATCTGTGAATTCGTCGCGGGCCAATGAGCCGAAAACTACGATGCTTGTATCGTCCGAATCCTTGCCGACCAATACTTGCCTTAGCTCCGTCCGCTTGGCCACGGCACGCTCTTTGGCCTCCAGAAGGTGCGACCACTTGTGATCAAGTCGGCATTGAAGTTCGAGTAGTGCGGACTCGGGTGCGTACATAGACAGCTGTTCCATTCGCGGCTGTAGCCTTTTCAGCATAGCAGCCTGAATGGCTGCCTCAGCCACGCGCCGTCATCAGACGAAACGCCGACCCGATTCGATCGGGATTGTATGCTCCGATCTGGTGTTCCGATTTTGTTAGAACCCACCGAAAGGTAAAGTGATAGCTCTCCGAGAGTGAATTCTGCCCTATTAAACGCGCTTGCATCCGCCAACGATCGCTCCGTCTGAATCGTCGCTCACTCGAAGAGGGCCTATGTGGGCAGACAGATGGCATCCCTGCGTCAGCCTTTCCTCCGCCCTACCGCACCTCCAGGGTGCCCACCGCCAGGCCTAGGTCGCGCGCATCGCCGGGGGCGCGGAAGGTCGGGCTCACGGTAATCTCTACGGACATCTCGGGCTTGCCCAGCGCGTCGGCGGGCAGGGCAAAGGCCAGCTCAAACGTGCCGGGTCCGGCGGCGATCGCGCGGGTTCCGAGCGCTGCGCCGTCTGCCGTTACCGTGACCGCCAGAGGACCGTGCCGCAGTTGCTCCTGCGGGCACGAGCCATCCACATACAGCTTCTGCCCCGGTGCGGATGGACCGGCGATGCGCAGGGTGGCGCGCCCCGGCATCCAGCGGTGATTCCCTTCGGGCTTGTACCACTCCGGGCCCAACAGGTACGCCGCCAGCGGTTGGGCCACCTCCACGCGAGCGGGGACCTGCATCTCCGCCAGGCTCACAGTGTAGCGCGCGGTAATATTTTGGAGCTGTGCGCCGCGCACATCGTAGACCACGGCCTGCTGCTCCGCCAGGGCCTTGGCGGCCATCCCACCGGGCAACACGAATTCCGCCGCCGGCGCCTTGCCGGGAAATGGCGCGATCGCCCGGTCGCTTCCGGGCGTCAGGTAGATCTGGTTGCCCAGAAGGGTGAACGCATGATCCACCACTCCGTTGTAGAACAGGTCGGTGTCGACTCCGTCCAGCAGAATGGCCTCCCGCGGATGGCGTTCGCGCGCCCCGGCCACGCCTTCCACCAGGTTGCGGACGCGCAGGCTCATGCGGTAATTCCAGGCATCCCCGGCCACCGTCCTGGGAACCACCAGCACGGCGTACACTGCCGCCAGAGCCGCCGCCGCGACGCGCGCGCGTCCGCCGCGGCGCCAGCACTCCACCACCGCCCAACCGCCCAGCCAGCACAACCCCACCAGCGCCAGGTACGGATAATACTCGGTCATGTGATCGCGCAGCGGCAGCACCGGCGCGAGCGCCAGCACATACCACCCCAGACAGAACCAGGCCACGCGCGTATCCCGGCGCGCCGCGGCGAACACTAATAGCCCCAGCACCACTGCCGCCACGCCCGCCTCCAGCAGCCACGCCGGCGCGCGGTAGGGCGTGCCCAGTAGCGTCGGCCCCACCGACCACGTCACGTACCTCACGAAGGTCCGCATGACGGAGCCGGTGAAGTGCGTGGCGTAGCTGCCCGTCCGGGGACCTGGCGTCAACGCCAGGTGGACCGCCGCATAGGCCGCCGACACACCGCCCATCGCCAGGATGCTGCGGAGGCCGCGGCGCGCGCGCTGACTCCAGCCATAGAGCGCGACCAGCGCCGGGTACATCACGTTCAGCTCCAGCGCGCCGAAGCCCAGCAGAAAGGCGATCCATTCGCAGACTCCGTAGCGCCGCTGCGCGGTTTCCAGGTAGCGGAGCCGGAACTGGAACGCCACGAGGACGAAGAACCCCCACAGCACCTGATCGTACACGCAGACCCAGCCCAGAGGCTCTACCAGAACACTGTTGACGCCCCAGAAGATGGCCGCCCACCATCCGGCCGCGCGGCTGCCGGTGAGGCGCGCGCCGATCCACGCCGCCAGCGCCAGGTTGGCAAACTGGGTGGCCAGCGCCACCGCGTGGAAAGGCAGCGCGTGCAGCCCGAAGAGAGTGTACAGCGCCAGAAAGAATCCGCGATCGCCCAAGGGCCGGATGGTGCCTTCGGCCCGCGGTGTGAACAGCGCCGCCGGCAGATCGTGGAAGCTTTGCACCCGCGCGGCCAGATTCAGCCAGGCGAAATCGTCGGCGCGGAACCACGTCCCCAGGGCATGGTAGTGCGCCACCAGGCACACCACACAAGGCCCCACCCACCAGGCCCAGCGGCGGAGCCGCCGGTTCATCGGGTTTGGAGACCGACCGACAGCACCACCAGGCCCAGCTCCCGCACATCCGGATTTCCCGGCGGAATGGCCTTGTCCAGGGAGAAATCCACGCGCACCGGATCGTCGCGCAGGAGGTTCGCCGGAACGTCTCGCCGGTAGACATAATTGCCCGAAGCGGTGTAGGTTTGGGGGTCCAACGGGGCGCCGTTGACGGCCGCCGAAAGCTTGAGGCTCTTGAGCTTCCCGATGGAAACCGGCGGCACGGTCAGCCTGACTGTGAGGGTGGCGCCTTTCTGCGCGGCCTCGGGCGGACGCGCCAGGTTGACGGAAAACTCCCGCGCGGTCCAGCGCCAGGCGCCTTCTTCCAGGGAGTGGAAGCCGGAGAGCAACTGGCCGGCGGTCCGCGGATCGCTCATGTCGACCACCGAGCGCAGACGGCCGGGAGCCTCATCGGTATCGCGGACGGCCACCTTGTGCCGCCGGCAGCCGGCCCCGCCGAGCGCCAGTACGACCGCCAGCGCCGCGCACCGAAACGCAAGCTGTTTCCGCATCAATCGCCGGCCCGTTCCACTTCCACCAGGCAGCTATAAAAAGTCGGACCGCCTCCCTTATCTGTCAGCCGGCTGGACGTGAGCGCATTGATGCCGCGGCGGCCGGGCGCCCGCTTGCCCCAGCGCACGGAGGGCGCGCAGACCACCCCCGGCTGTACTCGTCCATCCACCTGCGCCGCCAACACCACGGAGCCGCGGTCGTTGAACACCACCACGCGGTCGGCATCGCGAATGCCGCGCGCGGCGGCGTCCTGGGCGCTCAGGTGCAGCACGGCGGTCTGGCGGTCCACCGCGTCGCGATGGCCGAAGGTGGAGTTCATGCTGTCGTCGTTCTTGGGCGAGATCAGCTCCAGGGGATACTTGCGGCGCAGCTCCCGGTCGCCGTGGCGCGATTCCACGGGCGGCTGGTAATGCAGCTCATCGGCGCGGAAATGGCACTTACCATCGGGGGTTCCGAAGCCGCCTTCGGCGAAGGGCTGGAAGGGTTCCGGAAGGCGCAGGCGCACCCAGCCGCGGCGGTCGAGTTCCTCCACCGTGATCCCCTGGACGAACGGATGCGGCGAATCCAGCAGCGTGCGCATCATGTCGTCGCCGGTGTCGGCGAAACACGGGTCGTCGAAGCCCATACGGCGGGCCAGCGCGCGGAAGACTTCCACATTGGACCGCGTCTCGCCGGGCGCCGGGAGGGCCGGCCGCGCCAGTTGCAGGTAATAGTGCCCGTAGGCGAGATAGAGATCGGTGTGCTCCAGGAAGGTGGTGGCCGGCAGCAGGATATCGGCGTAGTCGGCGGTATCGTTCTGGAACTGTTCCAGCACTACCGTGAAGAGGTCTTCGCGCGCCAGCCCGCGCAGCACCTCGTTCTGATTGGGCGCGATGGCCGCCGGGTTGGAGTTGTATACCACCAGCGCCTTCACCGGCGGCCTATCGAGCGTGGTCAACGCTGCACCGAGCTCCGTCATATTGACCAGCCGCGCCTCGCGCCCGAGCGACCGCCATTGCAAATCGGCGCGCTCCAGCCCGGCGCGGTTCAGGTGAAAGGCCTGCGAGGTGGAAAGCTGCAGGCCACCGCCTATGTCGCGCCACGACCCCGTGAGCGCCGGCAGCAGCGCGATGGTGCGTATGGCCATGGAACCGCGCTCGCTCCGCTGCACGCCGTAATTCAGCCGGATGACCGCAGGCCGGGTGGTGGCATATTCGCGCGCCAGGGCGGCGATGTCTTCGGCTGCAATCCCGGTGAGCTCCGCGGCGCGCTGGGGAGTCCATTCGCGCACGCGGTCGCGCAGGCCGTCGAATCCCTCGGTGTGGCGCTCCACATAGTCGCGGTCGTAGAGCGATTCGCCGACGATCACGTGCATCATGGCCAGGGCCAGCGCCGTATCGCTGCCCGGATGGAGGAAGTAGTGGTGATCCGCCGCCGCGCCGGTGCGATTGCGATGCGGGTCGATGGTGTAGAAGCTGGCGCCCTGCCGCCGCGCTTCCATGATGAAGGGCCACAGGTGTACGTTGGTGCCGAGGGTATTGGCGCCCCAGGCCAGGATCAGGCGGGCGTGCCGGAACTGCTCCGGCTCGGTGCCGTAGCGCCGGCCCAGCGCATCGGTGAGCCCGACTACGCCGGCTTCCGAGCAGATGGTGCGGTCCAGGCGGGAAGCGCCCAGGCGGTGGAAGAAGCGGCGGTCCATGCCGGAGCCGTTCAAGCAGGCCCATGGTGCCGGCGTAGCTATAAGGCAGAATGGCCTCGGAGCCGAATTCGCGCTCCACGCCCTGGAGGCGGGCGGCGATGGTGTCCAGCGCCTCATCCCAGCCGATGCGCTGGAAGCGGCCTTCGCCCTTGGCGCCCACGCGGCGCTGCGGATAGAGCAGGCGCCCGGGGGAATACTCGCGCTCCAGGTACTGCGCCACTTTGCCGCAGAGGAATCCGCGCGTGACGGGATGTTCGGGATCGCCGCGCAGCCGGGTGCCGCGCCCGTTTTCCACGGTGACCAGAAGGGAGCAGCAATCCGGACAGTCCAACGCGCACACTGAGCGGCGAATCTCAGCCATTGTTGAAGATTATATCGCGAGGGGGCGGAACAGATCGGGGTTCACCATCTTCTCCCGCCAGTTTTTGCGTTGGCGCATATCCTTATTATTACTGCGATCGTCTCAGTGGCTAACCGGGAGGGCCGACCATGCCCCACTGGGCGGTCCATTCCAGCGCGACGTGGGGCAAACAGGGAACCCCAAAATCCCCCGGGCCGGCGCCGGAGCGGGATTTCACCCAATCCCTCCCCGTCTTTTCACCCACTCGGGGCTGTGGAAAATCGCGGCCAGCCCATGCTGGATTTTCCATCATTAAGATAATAAATAGGTTTTTATATCCGAAATGGGGACCGCCATTTGGACCGGCGAGTGCTTCACCCTAGATGCTCGATAGCTTCGGCGAGGTCTCCTCACGGCTCGGGTTGTCTCCCGGCCGAGAGCGGCCATGGCAAGTCAGTTCCTGATTGGAGATACAGCAATGCGGATTCCCTCCTCGGTTTTTGCGGTAGGCCGGTACGTAACCGCGCTGGCATTGATCGCAGGCGCCTATGTGTTGATCGGCGCTCCGTCTAAAACGAAACTCACGCCCCACGACCAGGCGTACTACGCCAACCCGGCACTCGTGGAATATGTCCAGCCCGGCTTTACCATTACGGTGGTCTCGGCGAAAATCGCCGCCAACGGCGCGGTCAGTGTGGACTATAAGCTGGCGGATCCCACTGGGGCGCCGCTGGACCTCTCGGGGGTAGTCACTCCGGGCCCCATTTCTGTCAGTTTTCTATTGGCCGATGTTCCTAAGGGCCAGACCCAGTTTTCATCGTTCATCACCAAAACGGTGGCAGC
Source organism: Bryobacterales bacterium (assembly GCA_963803725.1). GTDB lineage: Bacteria > Acidobacteriota > Terriglobia > Bryobacterales > Bryobacteraceae > JOPF133. The sequence continues at coordinate 360,687 of CAWDOH010000017.1, forward strand.
CGCCACTGGCAGCGCCACCGCCACCCAACCGACTTCCGACTCCGGCGGCACCACCACGACCGTCTCAACCGGGGAGTACATCTATACTTATCACACCCTGGTGCCGACGACTTTCGATCAAACTGCAACGTACCGCGTGGGCATTTACGGCTCGCGAAACCTGACCGTCTGGGACCTCGGTACGAATTACGCCGATGCCTGGTTCGATTGGGTGCCCAACGGCTCCAAGCCGGCCCCACGCGATGTAGTCCGCACGCCGGATTGCGATTCCTGCCATGGCAGCGCGGCGACCACCACCGGGGCGCTTGGTCTGTCGGCTCACGGTGGGTCCCGGCGCGATGTAGAGGTCTGCATCATCTGCCACCAGCCTCAAAACAGCGACCCGAACACCGGGAACAGCCTGGATATGAAGGTCTTCATCCACCAGATCCACGACGGCAGCTCGCTGCCTTCGGTAGCGGCGGGAACTCCCTACCAGATCATCGGTTATCAGAACTCAGTAAACGATTTTTCGACCGTGGTTTATCCCGCCGACGTACGGCGCTGCACCACCTGTCACAATCCCAACAACGGAGCCGCTCAGACCAACAACTGGATGACCAACCCGAACATGGCGGCCTGCGGTTCGTGCCACAATGATGTCAACTTCACCACCGGCGTCAACCACCCCGGAGGGCCCCAGGCCGACAACTCACAGTGCGCCAACTGCCACATTCCGCAGGGCGAACTGGAATTCGACGCCTCGATCAAGGGCGCCCATGTGATTCCCGATCAATCCACCCAGATTCCGGGCATCAAGTTCGTCATTGTGAGCGTCGCCAACGGCGTAGCGGGAAAGGCCCCCACGGTGAACTTCACCGTGCGCGACAACCAGGGCAACGGCATCCCGATGAGCACCTTCATCTCCGAATCGGGAACTTTGTCGTTCAGCATGACCGGCCCGACGAACGGTATCACCATGACCAACTTCGGAGCCGATTCCACTACCCCAGGCTACGTCACCGAAACCGCCACCGGGTCCTCGTGCAGCGCCGATGGCACCTGCCAGTACACCTTCACCCATATCATCCCGGCAGGCTCCACGGGCACATTCATGATCGGCGGTGAGGCGCGCCTCACGGCAACCCTGAACCCGGGCGACACCAACCAACAGACTACCAGCTACGGCGCGGTCAACCCGGTGACCTACTTCTCCGTGGATGGCACCACGGTCGCGCCGCGGCGCACCGTGGTCGCTATGGCGAACTGCAACTCCTGCCATGTTTATCTGGAGGAGCACGGCGACCTGCGCAACAACGTGGAGTACTGCGTGATCTGCCACAACCCGGAAAATTCCGATTTCACCACGCGGCCGTCGTCCACCACTCCGGCGCTGGCGAGCGCGCCGTCCCAAGCGATCAACTTTGCCCTGATGGTCCACAAGATCCACACCGGCACGAACCTGGAAGCCAATTTCAACCAGGACTACATCATCGTTGGTCACGGCGGCAGCACCAACGACTTTGGCGCGGCTTTTTCCACAGTCCCGGCTGGAATTAAGAACACGGGCGTCCGTTTCCCCGCCATGGGACCGACGGGCAACGTGCAGGACACCACCCAATGCTACATGTGCCATGCCAACAACTCCGAAGACGTCCTTCCGATCGGACTGCACGCAGTCACCGATCCGCAAGGGCTGTTGAATCCGGCTCCGGCCACCACCTCGGCCTGCACGGCCTGCCACCTGGACAGCGCCACCATGGCGCATGCCCAAGCCAACACCGACCCGAAGTTCGGCGAGAGTTGCAGCGTTTGCCACGGTGCCGGCGCCGCCTTTGACGCTGTTGCGGTACACGCCGGACAGTAAGGGTCAAATCGAATGGAGCCGGTGAATCACGGCTCGGGGCAGGCTGGGGCGCCCTTTAGTCCCGCCTGCCCCTTTTTTATGCCCTGGCAGCGGTTGGGTATTCTCACCCACCGCCGTCTGGAAATTTCACCCACCCGCCCCGAGGCTGACGCCGGAATAGGGGCCTGTGAATTGTGGAAATTTGAGATCCTAAATAATTTGAAGCTGATTATGCTCCTTAGAAAGCAGGCCGGAGATTGGTCGAAGTTGTGCTGTGGGTTACGGCCAGTCATGCGTTGGCTCCAGGAAGAAGACCCTATGTACTGTGAAGAGCAGCTTGCCGGCAACCATTTGGAAGGTCCTCCCCCGCGACGTCTTCGGGTGGGGGGCCTGGCGGGGCTGGCGGCGGTCCTGATTTTCGGCGTCCCCCTGGGACGCGCATCCGATTCGCCAGCCGCGAAGCCGGCGCAAGCAGCGCAGGCCGCGGCTCAATCGGCACAGCCCGCGCAGGCCGCGGCCGAACAGGCCAAACCGGCGGAGGCTCCAGCCGAACCAGCCAAGCCCGCCGAATATGTCGGGTCGCAGACCTGCCAGATGTGCCATGAGGACATCTTCAATGCCTTCCAGAAGAACCCTCACGACACCTTGGCAACCAACAAGAAACGCGGCTGGGAGGGCAAGGCCTGCGAGGCGTGCCACGGACCGGGAAGCAAGCACGCCGAGTCCATGAACGCGGCCGATATTGTGAATCCCGCCAAACTCAAGCCTGCCGATACCGACCGCCTGTGCCTCAAGTGTCACCTTAATCAGCCCACGCAGGTGGGGCGAGTCTACGGCGCGCATGCCAAAAACCAGGTGAGCTGCATCTCCTGCCACTCCATTCACGCCAGCACGCCGAATGGCCTGGTAGCGCGTAAGGCCCCGGACATCAATAAGTTGTGCGCCAATTGCCACACCGATATCTGGGCCAGCTTCCAGCGCACCTACCGCCACCGGCTGCCGGAAGGAGCTATGTCGTGCGTGGATTGCCACAATCCTCATGGCACCTTTATGCCGCACATGCTCCAGACGGTGAACGCCAACGAGCCGGGCTGCCTGAAGTGCCACGGCGACAAACGCGGCCCCTTCACCTTCGAGCATGCGCCGTTGGAGACGGAAGGCTGCACGGAATGCCACGAGCCGCACGGCTCGGCCAATCCGCGCATGCTGACGCGCCACGAAGTGCGCTTCGTGTGTCTGGAGTGCCACGCCAATCTGGCGGCTCCCGCCTTACCGGCGGGCCGAACGTTGGGCACGGTGCCCCCGGCGCTTCACGATCTGCGCAATCCGCGATTTCAGAACTGCACCATCTGCCACCAGAAAATCCACGGATCCTACGTGGACCGGAACTTTTTCAAATGAGACTCCTACTGGCTCTTCTCAACACGGCGGGGCCGCGAGTTGCGCCTACGCCTGAAGGCTCACAGGGTGCCCGCGGGGACCGGCCCGGTACGCGGTGGAGTTCCCCGAGGGCCCGGCGGGCTTCCTGCCTGCGGGCGGCCGCGCCGCTCTGGACGGTGCTCTGGTTCGTGACCGTTTCAGCGTTTGCGCAGAGCGCGCCACCCGCCGCCGTCGCTACGCCCGCTCAAGCTGCTCCGGCGGCACAGTCCGCCCCGGGGACGCAAGCCGCTCCCGCTGGGCCGGATCCGCAGTCCGCGGCACAGACGGGAGGGTCCGGAACCACCGTACAGGCGCCACCGTCTGCAGCCGCAACACCAGCCGGGCAGTCCACAACTGGCAGCGAAACATCCCCTGGCGTACAGCCTGCTCAATCCGCACCCGCCGCGCAAAGTGCCCCACCGGCCACAAGCGCCCAAACCCCGCCCGCCGGGCAGGCCGCTCAATCCGCCCCTGCCGCGCAAAGTGCCCCACCGGCAACCAGCGCCCAAACCCCGCCCGCCGGGCAGGCCGCCGAATCCGACCCTGCCGCGCAAAGTGCCCCCGCGGCGCCCAAGGCCGAGGAGCCAGCCGCCAACCCCGCGCCCGCCACCGAAGACTGGATCACCGGCAGCGTGGACGTCGGCTACCGTTGGCTGACTGGCATGGGCGGCAACTTCGCGGAATACCGCAGCGTGGTGGACCTGGGAGCGGGTCCGCGGCTGTTCGGCCTCGACTTCACCGTTACCGACCCCAAAAAACGCCTCTTCGACCGCCTCGACGTCCGGGCCTACGGTTGGGGCGGCGAACCCTACACCACCGCCCACCTGGACGCCCGCAAACAGGGCATCTACGACTTCACCTTCGATTACCTCAACATCGCCTATTTCAATGCCATTCCGTCCTACGCCAATCCGCTGGCGCCGGCCGGATTCGACGACCAGGCTTTCAACGAGCGCCGCCGCAATTACAGCCTCAGCCTGGATCTCTTTCCCGGCAAGCAAATCATTCCGTACCTGGTCTTCGAACGGAACTCCGGATACGGCAATGGCGTCGAGATGTGGGTGCAGGGCGGCAACGACGAATTCCCCGTCTCCGAACTATTCCGCGACAGCACCCTGAACTATCGCGGTGGGGTGCGCTTTGAGTTCAACCATTTCCACGTGACCCTGGAGCAGGGCGGCACGCAATTCAAAGACGACGACCAGGGATACTACAGCGGCGTGAACAACGGCGACGTGACCACCCCGCTTTTGGGCGAAAACCTGGTTCTTAACGGTTTGGTGCAGGCGTACGGAATCCGCGGCCACGGCCCTTATACGAAGGTCCTGCTGACTGCCTCTCCCACGTCGTGGATGAACGTTTACGGCCAATTCCTCTACAGCGAACCACAGAGCGCGGTGCATTTCAACGAGCTGGCAGTGGGGAATTTTCTGATCGAAAGCTCGCTGCTGTTCT
>CAWDOH010000018.1:0-24428 GCA_963803725.1 Bryobacterales bacterium
GCATTTTGTTGGACGCCCGCATCCCGGCCTTTTGGATGGAGGGCGGGCCATGGGATTTTTCAGTCAAAACCGGGGCCTCTTCCAGGTCCATAAGGAAGGACCTGGTGAGGATCTCGGCGGATTACGAGAACTGGATGCGAGAATTTGCGAGCAGCAGCGGATTTACCCTCCTGGACGATCCCGAGAAACGTCGCGATCAATTCATGGAGCCGTATTTCGCCTCGGCGCAGCCCGATCAGATTGTGGGTGTCATCAAAGCTCGGGAACCGGCTTTGATTCTGACCGCTATCGGCAACGCCGGTAAGAGCACCCACCTGGAAACCGCGTTACGCTGGGTCAACCAATACAACTATTATCTGCAAGATCGCGATTTCGGCCCGATGTTTGTCCGCATCTGTCCGTATTTTCCTTTCGCCGCGCGGCTTTGCTCTGAACCAGCACGACTGGATCGCCAATCGGCTGCGCCAGGATGGAATTACATTTCAACAACGGGATAATTGCTTTGTGGCCTGTTGCGACCCCAACGGGTTGCAGAGGATCGCCGATAGCTTTACTGCCCAGGATCTGCTTGCCTGCGGCAGAAAGTGGCTCCGCCGGCTAGTCCCCTTTTTCAGCGCGCAGGAACGCGGGGAACAGGGCTGCGAACATCGGTTTTACTGCAAGCAGGTGGAGTTCTGCGACAACCCGATCTTCCGGGAGCGGGCCGTCCTGGATGCGCTCCACGACCGGCTATTGGACGCCAACCGCCGAATCGGCAGCCCCGACCAGGTGGCGGTGGTCTTTGGCCAGCCTATTAACCGGCGGCACAATGGCCGGTTGCAATCCACTTTGGAGGACCTGCACCTGGGCCAACCGATCCTGCGGGCCCTGTATAAAAACAGCATCCTGAAAAACTACGTGCGCGGCTGAAACACCGAGTACGGCGGAGCCGACCGAGTCGAGGTAGGAAGCAACAATGTCACTGACTTTCGCGGACTTCTCAAGGGCGTGGAGAATCTGTCCGCGGTGCGGGAGCGGTTCTCCGGAATCACCACCAATTTCCGCAACGCCCAACAGGACCTCCTGCAAACCTTCCTGGATCGAGGCGAACTGCATCAGCTGAGACAACCCACCATCAACGGCAAGAAAAGGACTCCGGGCCTAAAGTTGGACAATGCCAGGCAACTGGCTCCGATGCATGCTTTAGTGATGTTTTAGCCATGTATTGGCCGGCCAGTTCACCACCGCGGACCTCTACCCTCGGGTTCTTCAGATCCTGGGCTGCAGCCCTGAAAAATACAAGCTGAACTCGCTGCGTTACGATCTTTCCAAACTGCGCGCCAAGGAACTGGTCCAAAAGATCCCCCGATCCCGCCGCTACCAGCTCACCGGCCAGGGATATCGCCTCAGCGTCGTCTACCTGAAACTGTTCGAAAAACTGTACGCGCCACTCACCGCTGGAGTGATCCACCCATGTTCCAGCGACCACGTGCTCCCACTCCAACGAACCACCGTGCTGGATCAACTCTACGTCGCGGTCAAGCAGGCCCTCGACAACCTCATCCACGAAATCGGCCTGGAGAGGGCCGCTTGACTTTCATGAACGAAACGAGAACAGAATCCTCGTTGCAGCTCGCTTTTCATGCTCATCTGTGACCCCATTGCCGCTCAATCAGTTAGCGGCTCCTCACGCGGCCGTTTGTGGCTGAAGTTTATAGCCGAGTTGGTTGGCCGCAGCTTGCAGGCGATGAATGCGCGCGGATTGGTAGCGTTTTTCGTAGGCCGCGGCCCCTTCATCGACATAAGCTTGGCCCCAGCGGAGCATCCGATAGATGAGGGTTGCCAGCTTTTGGGCCGTGGCAAAGACCGCCACATCGGAGCCCTTCCTGGCGGCGAGCCGACGGTAATATGCGCCGATAGCGCTGTTGCTGTGGTGCGCCGTGGTGGCGGCCGTTCGCAGCGCTTGGCCGGCTTGGTGCCGCCTTTTTTCCCTTTGCCCTGGCTCTGTGGCTTACCTCCTGTAATGGATTGCCGGGGCCGCCCAGGCACGTTCTTCATGCCGCGTGCGTCCACCAAACAGGCTTTTATCCCGTGTTGCTCCACCGCGTCGTAGAGCGGAATCCAGTACACCCCAGTGGATTCCATCGCCACCGTGGTGATCCCACAACTCACCAGCCACTGCGCCATCTTTTCCAAATCTTCGGTGAAGGTTGAGAATACCCGCACCGGTTTCTCGTCCCGGTCCGGTGGCACCGCTATAAAGATTTCCCTCGCACCGATATCAATACCTGCTGCGTTTGCTTCCAGTATGGGTCGATCGTCCAAGCACATCCCTTTCCTTTTTCGGCCCCGCTTGCCTTTGCCCGCCGCCATCTTCCGCTCGACGAGCGGTTGGGAATGCTTCTCTTGCTGGGACACGCCTGTTATCCTTTCGGCTCGGGTAGAGGCCAAGTCGCGCAATCAAGGTACTCTTTTGAAGGGAATCAACCTGGTGTGCTGCCTCAGGTTGTAACCACTATATGGCGCACGGAACTTGGGACCACGCTTCTCAACGGGTTTGACAGCACCACTGACCAAATCGGCCTACTTCCACCACCTGTGCTCGTATCAGTCTGCCATAAACATCCGCAATGAGCGCTGAGTTCCTCTCCCGTATGGAGTCGCGGCACGCGAGCGCTTCGCTTCTCAGAATCCTCGCAATTCCCAGAATTCGGCTCAGGCGTGACGCCAGGCCACGATTCGCATTTCTGTTGACGACTGACGCTCTGAATTGCTATTCAAGGGCGAACGATTGAAGAGGCACCATCATGGTCACGTCGCCGCCGCCGCCCCTGGGGATTCAGATCTGGCACATAGACAAGGTGGTCTTCTACGCCCGCAACCCGCGCAAGAACGATGCCGCCGTGGACCGCATGTGCCAGCATCAGAGAATACGGCTTCAGGGTTCCGGTATTGGCCCACCAGCGACGGCGGGGTGGTGGACGGCCACCTCCGGCTGAAGGCGGTCCGCAAACTGGGATCGATCCTGGCCCGGCGAGTCCAAAACGGGGCGACGGGCGCCGGCCTTTTCCGCCTCTCGGCTGAGATCTCTGGCGACTTCCATTTTTCACCGCACCTCTCTATTCCTATAAAAAACCCGACAAACCCGACATTTTGGATCTAAGCTGTTTGGCTAGAGTGAGTTGCCGATGTCGGGTTTCCTAAAATAACCCGACAAGGACCCGACATTTTGGCTGAAAAACCCGACATTTGGTCGCCGGGCGTTGCGGCGCCACCCGTATCGCTAGCCGTTAAATCATTGAGGCGTTTTCAATCGGTTCATCGCCTGCTGGGATGCAATGGTGGCCGACACGGCATGTGCGACCGCTGCCGCCCCAGTCTCTACAGCAGCCGCAAAAGGATTTCTATCTCCATCCGCGGTTGCCCCGGCTTTCGCCGCCGCTAATACGGCCGCCGCTGCGGCTAATGCGCTTCCTCCCGCAACTGCGGCAGTAGCAGCGGTTTGTGCCGCGGCTTTCGCTGTGGCCGCCGCCCGGAAGTCAGAGGCCCTGGAGGGAGCAGCATCGGCGATCGTATTGGCATCCTTTATAGCAGCCGCCTCATTGGCGGCAGCCGCGGTGTACCCCGCCGTCCCTTCTTTGGTGACAGCGGAGAGCAAGTTGGCAGCGGCAGAAGCATCCTGAACCCCCATATCATTGATTGCTCCGTTGCCGGTCGTTGGCCCGCCAAAGAAGGCGGCATTCGCCGCCGCAGAGGTCGCCAAATCGGCCGCTGCCTTCGCCAGTTGAGCGTCCGCTGCCTGCAACGCCGAGTAGTCCGCCACTGCCTGCGCTTGCGCCGCGTTCGCCGCCGCCCGGTCGCCGGCCGCCGAAGCCGCGGTGGCCTTGGAGGCGTCCGATTCTACAGCGGCTGCGGCTGTTTCCACTGCCGCTGCCGCCGTATTCGCCGCGCTTGCCGCGGTGCTTGCCCCGCCTCTCGTTCCCCCTACCTGAGGCGAATTCGAACCCGAGTTGGCTGGCTGCGCGAGCATCCTTTCCACTTTCCCATCCGCTGCCATCCAGATCCGGCACACCCAGGTACCTTTCTCACTCTCGACCTCATAGATATCCGGGCCCGCTGGGCCGACTGCTTGAAACCGGATCGACTTCACCGCTCCCATCAGGGCCGCCTGCTGCTGGAATTGCGGAAGCAACTGCTGTGCGGCCGGCCCCAGCAAGGTGTCAACCGGTTTGCCCGACTGCAGGCCGGCGATCAGTTGGCGCAGCGCCTCCTCGCTGCCCGGGAACGGCGTGTTGTCTTTGATCCGTTTCTCTTCCGCCAGGATGGGCTTGGCGGCCTCGTCGTCCACACGCTTGAAAACGGTTGTCCGCTCCCGCTGGCTCAGGGTAAGTTGATCCGCGTGTCCGCCCTCGGCCACCTTCGGAAATTCGATCTCCAACCCAAAGACGAGGAATTTGGTGTCCGATTCGGGAAAGGCGACCTGCGGAGGCGGGCCGACCTTGGCGGTCAATTGATTCCCGTCCATGCCGATGATCACGATTTGCGTGGGAGACGCCCGATAGACGCCGACGTATCGGGCGATTACCTTGGGATCGACCTCGACAGGCTTGTGGTCGTGGCGATGCGCGACCGAATCCGCGTTCCTGGCGATCTCGGGCGGCAGCTTCGGGTCGATAGGGAGGTGGCCGATGTCGAGAACCTGCAACGAATTCGAACCGAAGTTGGTTAGAAATAGCATGCGCCGATCGGACGAAACCGCCATTTCGCGCGGAAAAGAGCCTGCGGGAACAATGCCCTGCACTGCGGCCAAGCCTTGGCTGATCTTGGCCGTATCGAGCACCGTCAGGCTCTGCGGCTCACCCCGGCCGGTGAAGCGATTCGAGTTACCCGCAAGAAGTCTCCGGCCTTGATCCACGATCATTACGGGCACGGGTGCATCGCCGACCGCAGCGATTCCGACCAAGGCGTGGGCGCCATCTGAAACCAGCTTCGCCGTATCGAATTCCAGCACGGCATTGGTGTTGCGCGCGCTGACATAGATGCGATCGCCCTTCGGCGAAATCGTCATGCGCACCGGACTGCAGCCCGCCGGAACCCGCGCCACTACAGAGTGGGCCGGGTCGGTCCAGGCGTGCGCCACGTCGACCACGATCACCGCGCCCTCCGGTCCGGTGATCACTGAGTCCGGGACACGCATTCCTTCGGGCTTACAAGCCTTCGGCCAATTCCAATCTGGCGGGGCCAGTTCGCTGGTACTTTAGAGCCACTTACCATCCGCGGAAAACGTAAGTGCAATCGGGGCCAAGCCAACGGGAATCTTGCCGATCACGGAGTCGGGCGCGTAGCCATTCCGCCGCGCCCGCACCAGATCGATTACCGTGATTGCCTCAGCGTTCTCCTCCGCCACAAAAAGCAGCTTATCGTCGGCTGTGGTATTGGCGTAGATGCTGCCTCGGCCACCCGCGATTGTGCCCACCACCGCGCCGGACGCGCCCGCAATCATCTTCGGCACGTCGACAAACACCGCAGCGGTGGTGGCCGCGGCGATCAGAAGCTTTCCATCGTGCGTCAGGGTAATCCCAGTGGGCGACGACTGAAGTGGCACGACGCGCACCAGTTCGACCTTCCCTCCGGACCGCTTCAGCACGGCAATCCCAGAGTTCTCGCCGCGGCCGATTAGAGAAACGAATACCCAGCAGCCATCTTTCGACGGCGCCACCATGAAGGGGGAACCTGGAAGAGAAATTGTTACAGATGGAGAGGCAGCCGGCGCGTTGCAATCATCGGGTTGAGCATGCACCGTTATGGCCAGCCCCGTGAAGAGTAAGGTGGAGGCAATGCTTCGTAACACGGGCCGATTATATTCTTTCCCGTTGCCGTGAGCACTAACATTCTCGAAGCGCTCGAGGTACGGTTGATTTGCATGTGTGGCAGTCTTCGTGGCCACCGGGAGTCGCGGGCGCGCGGCCCTCGAACTCGTCGGAAGAGAGGATCTGGATTTGCTTAAGAAGTGCCTCCGGGGTAATGGCCTTCCAGGCCCACGCCGGAACGGGCCGTATTCCCCTCCGAGAAGCACCAGACCCCGCGGTTACTGAGATGGCGATTCGCCAATCGACGCAACGTGGGGCTATAGCAGCCGCTTCATTGGCAGCCGCCGCGGTGTACCTCGCCGTCCCTCCTTTAGTGACTGCGGAGAGCAGGTTGGCTGCGGCGGAAGCATCCTGAACCCCCATATCATTGATTGCTCCGGCGCCGGTGGTTGGCCCGCCAAGAAAGGCGGCATTCGCCGCCGCAGCGGTTGCCAAATCGGCCGCAGCCTTCGCCAGTTGAGCCTCCGCTGCCTGCATTGCCGAGTAATCCGCCACTGCCTGCGCTTGCGCCGCATTCGCCGCCGCCGGCCGCCGAAGCCGCGGTGGCCTTGGAGGCGTCCGATTCCACAGCGGCTGCGGCTGTTTCCACCGCTGCTGCCGCCGTATTCGCCGAGCTTGCCGCAGCGCTTGCCGCGCCTCTCATTCCCCCTACCTGAGGCGAATTCGAACCCGAGTTGGTTGGCTGCGCGAACATCCTTTCCGCTTTCCCATCGGCCAGCTAACTCGCATATCTGGACATTGCGTACCGATCCTCACACCGGTAAGTTCCTGGACGGGCCCCAGCAGCGCCGTCACTACGACTACAATCTCGCGGAGATCTCCACTTCAGCGGACGGGCGGACAGTGGTCGCAGTTCGCGGCGTGAATGGCCATCCCAACGGATTTGTCGCAGATCTGCCGCCCGCCGCCCAGTACCCCCGGTTCACGCATGTCAGGCGGGTGACGTTCACGGATGCTGACGACTATCCCCACGCCTGGACCCCCGACAGCCGATCCGTGATTTTCGAGTCCTCTCGCAACGGCAATTTCGATCTGTTTCGCCAGGAAGTCGATCAAAGCGGCGCGCAACCGTTGGCAATCTCCAAAGACACAAAAGTTCTGGCGCATGTATCGCCGCAGGGGAATTGGGTTCTCTATAATCTGCAACACGAGAAGGGACCTTGGACAGTGATGCGGATTGGTTTGCAAGGTGGACCAGCGGAAACGGTTGTCACCGACGCGGGATTGGCGGGCGAATACAATTGTTCGGCGCAGCCCTCCGGACGTTGCGTCCTGCGAACCGTTCAGAATGATCAATTCGTGTTCTGGGATCTGGATCCCATGCTCGGGAAGGGACGCGAGTTGGCGAGGACTCATTCGAGCCCGGCCATGATAGCGGATTGGGACATCTCTCCGGACGGATCGCAAGTCGCAATTCCCAATCACGATCCGCGCTACGCCAGAATCCGGGTGGTGCCGCTCGACGCGCGAGGCGGAGCGGCGGAACGTACCGTGAGCATCAGAGGTTTGGAGCATCTATTGGGGGTGGCCTGGGCCGCCGATGGACGGGGATGGTACGTCGCGGTCGACGATGGCGTCACCCATGGACTCCTCTTCTATGTTGATCTTGAAGGACGAATCCTGACGAACCTGATGGAATCGAAGATGTTTATTTTTGCGGTGCCATCGCCCGACGGCCGCCACGTCGCGTTTCCGGAGTGGACCGCAAGCGGAAATGTCTGGCAGGTTGAGGGGCGGTGACCGCCGGTCCGATTTTTCAAGCGCTTCTCCGCGTTCCCCCATTCCCGGTTAGGTGCCTTTTGAGGTACTCCTCTAACGGACCACGAAAACCTTTTTTGGCAAACTCGCGCGCGAGGGGGCAGCCGGATTGTGAGTCCGCATGGAGTCCAAACCGCCCCGGTTTGGCGCATTGGCGTCCATTTGGCGTCCAAATCGTGGATCTCGCGAATGAGACGCAACGAGAGTGGGAATCCTTCTTGCAGCCGGCGCAGGCCACGGTTCATGGCCGCCACATAGTTAGAGACTTCCTGGACGTCTTTCAACCTAAATCCGGCAGTTAGCCTTCCGCCCGCCTCGTAGGGTCATTAGCGCCACCAATTTCCAACTGCGGTGCAGATCACCTTCCTGGTGACAACCGGTTTACCTGCAACTGGTTGCAGCGCACGACCGTTGCCCGCTCCGCTGGGCCGCAACCGCCGGATTTAGGTTCAATGGAACGCCTGGTGCTTCGTCACTCTCGAAAAGCAGGAGATCGGAAAGCGAGAATTGCGTGCCCTCAATCTGCGACGAAAGCACGGCCTCTTTTCTGACGTATAGATAAATGAACAGCGACGGATCTGGCAAGATTGAGGCTAGACCGTCGGGCCGGCCCAAGGCTTGGTTCGCCTCTTCCAGCAGCCGCTGCAGCGGATCGAGGTTTACCGGTGGTCCCGGGGGCAGAGCCGGCGGGACAAATGCCCGGAACGATTCGTCGCCGGACTTCTTCACGACGTACCGGCCAAGCTGCGGGTTCTTTTCACCGATGGCCATAGCGAAAGGATCGTTTCGTTAGCAAATCCATAACGAAACTATAAGCTATTTTCCTTTCGTTACGTGCGCCGAGCCGTTCCGGTTCCGTGATTCGGTCGGCCCGCGTAGCAGGGCGGCGTGGAAGTGGGCCGGATCGAGGACGATGAGCCGCATGGTGCCTGCTCAGGCCGGAAACGGCCACACCCGCTCGATGGTCTTGCTGAGCATCCAGTGTTTGTCGTCGGCGTTCAGGAATTTCATGTCGTCGCGGACCACCGTGAGCGCGCGCGCGTAGCTGGCGCCGGGGGTCTGCTCCACAATCGGCCAATCGGTAGCCCACATCAACCGCTCGGGTCCGAAGGACTGGTGCAGCCGCTTGACGTGCTCCTGGGCGTCTAAATAAGGATACGGCTGCTTCGAAAGCGACCACGTGTGGGAAACCTTCACGAACACCTTCCGGTAGCGCGCCAGGGCGATCAGCTTTTCAAGTTCTTTGGGTTGGTCCACCGGGCAATCGGCCATGTGATCGATGACCACGGTGAGGTCCGGGTATTGGGCGATCAGAGCTTCGGCGTCGGGCATGCGCGTGATGGGGGCGAGGATGGTCATCGGGACCTTTAGTTCCTGGCAGCGTTTCCACAGCGGCGGCATGAGCGGGCCGTGGAACCAGTCGCCCGAGGCGTTGCCGGAAGGGCTGATGCGGACACCGTGGAAGCCCTGCTCGGTCCAGTGGGAAAGATGATCGGGTGCGGCCGGGTCGAGCGGGTCCACGCGGCAGACGGCCCGAAAATATTGCGGGTAGCGCTTGAGCGTGGCCAGCGTGTAGCGGTTGTCGTAGCGGTAGTGGATCACCTGAATGAGCACGGTCTTCGCGACGCCGTTGGCTAGCATCAGAGCCAGCAACGTTTCCGGGGTGGCATCGCGCTCCGGCGGATGGGCCTCCTTAGCGAACGGGAAAGCGGGATCGTGTTTCCACACGTGTACGTGCGGATCGAGGATGCGATAGTCTGCCGACCAGGCCTGGCTTGCCATAAATCCGAGAAAAGTCCGCCGCGACCACTGCAGGCACGGTTTCATAATGGTGCCGGCGCAACTCGCCATGGCGCGCGCTTGGGGTACGGCGTGCCGGCCGCCTGCCGCGGATTACACATAGATCGGTTCCAGGCGGTTCACCACGTACGCGCCGCAGCGCTCATAGCTGGTGCGCGGCCCTTTGCGGGCCACATCCAAATCGACGCACAGCCAGGATTGGAAATTGACCGACTTGAGGACGCGGTGGCAGGCGGGAAAATCGATTTCACCGTCGCCCAGGTCGAAGATGTTGTCGGTAAGTTTGGGGCCGGTCTGGCGGGCGTCCTTATAGTCGGCCATCATCAGGCGGTGCTTGTATTTTTCGAGCGCCGCTACGACGTCAATGCCGGCCAGGTGCAGGTGCGCGGTGTCTGGCGAGAGCCAGAAGAGCTTGGGATCGGTCATGGCCATGCAGCGGTCGAGCTCGGCCGAGTCCTGCACCATCTGGCCCAGGTGATTGTGCAGGCCGGCGCGGAACCCCATTTCGCCGGCCAGTTCGCCCAGATGGTTGTAGCACTCGCACATAGCCTTGAAGGCGGCCTCGCCGGACCCTTGCGCGCGCGAGGGCGAGAAAACCACCAACCGGCTGGCGCCGAAATTCTTAAGGTACTCCATGGCCTTTTTGGCGTTCGCCAGCACCAGCGCGTGGCGCGCCGGATCCTGGGCCGGGCCGTTGAAGGAGATGGTGATGATGCTGAGGCCGCGCCGGTCCACCTCCTTCCGCATCTGCTCCATCGTAATGTTGTAGGTGGTCAGAATCTGCGGGAATTGGGTGAGGCGCGCGCCGATAAACCCGGTGTCCTTCATTACGTCGAGGATGTCCGTGAAGGGTGCCCGCGGAAAGGAGTTCCAGAGGTTCGTGCCGAGGGCCCACTTCACGTTGCGATTGGCGGGCAGGCGGTCCGCGGCGCGGACCAGGCTTTCAGCCAACAGTGTGATAGCGGCGCGTCGGGTCATGATTGCCTCGCCCTCGAATTGTACCCCCGGCAGGCGCGGAGGCCCAAATCCAGCACTGCGGAAGGGTTGTAGAAGGTTTGCGAACGGCACCGGAGGAGGCCTCAGCGTGGAGACCTATCGTAGATCTCCACCGCCCGGAGTGGCCGTCCCGTGCCGGGTCTGACGCTGCTCTTCTTCGACCCAGCCAAGGATATTCCGGAAGCAGCAGAAACGGTCACCTCCGGGACAGCCACTCCCGTCTTTGAAAGACCGGGATCAGTCGCCGGAGCGGCGTCCCAGGTCCGGCATCGCAGCGCGAATCCACCGGTCCTTCCAGCGGGCTGCCGTTACTCTTGCGACTTGCATTCCGATGTCCACAACAGAACTAACCTGGATTCGTCCCTTCCGCCGGCAGCGACGCCGATAACCGCCGGTAATGGTCCCTGGCGCGCTGCACGATGGAGTCAGCCTGTTCCGGCAGGTTTTTCCTCAACCAGAGCAGGATATTCTCGGCGGTCGGCATTACGGCCCAGGATGGACGGTGGTTGGCCTTGATCTGGACCCGTAACCGCTCGGCGCCCGGCCCCAGGATTTCGTCCATCGAACGGTAGAGGGCCGTTTCCAGGGTGCCATCGGGCTGCGCGGGCAGCAGGTGCGTGTGGGTACAAAGCACGCCGTCTAAGTTCGATACGTCGAATTCCTTCCCGAAGACATCAATCGCATAAGCGCAGTACAGGCTGAATGACGATTGCTCCAGCAACTTGTTCCACAACTGCTCCAGCCGGATGGCGGCCGCAAACTGGCGCGCTCTCCACAGAATGCCCACCATTTCTCCGTAAGCGCGCAATTCGTCCGCGCCCTCACGTGGGCGAACCTGGCGCATGGCGGCCCGCACGGTCCTTTCGAACAGTTGCCAGTCCGGCTGGCCCGAAATCATGAATTCGGCCAGCGTTTCATGAGCGTCCCACAGCACGAACTGACGGGTGGAAAGCAAATTCGGAAGTTCCGCTCCTAAGGATGCTAAGTGGCGGGAAAACATCTGCCGGTGTTCGGCGGTGGCGATGAGCAGAACGCCTTCGCCGCGGCGCAACCCCGCCCAAAGGTACTCACCGACATTCCGGGTGAGTGCCGCTTCATCAGCTTCGTAGAGTTGCACGAAGTGACCTCCGGGGTGAGGCCGTTGCAGCAGCTTTTCCCAGGGAGTCGTCATAAACCTCTTCAATTGTAACGCGTACCGGAGGATGCCCGTCAGGCGCACTTACAATGTTACTAACCATCCATTTCACCCGTCTGTGAATTGCTGAACGCTAGCCGGCAGGTCCCATCACGGATCGGATCAGCTTCGCAAGTTCCTGATAGGCAGCGAGATCCGCGGGTTTATGAAAGTAGCCGTCGGCACCCAGCCGCTCGGCCGCAGTGCGGTCGGAATCAGCATTGGAAGATGTAACAACGATGACAGGTAAATGACCAAAGCACGAATTCGTACGAATCGTCTGTAAAAGTTCAATACCCGTGACTTTCGGTACATTTAAATCCAGGAGAACCAACACGGGACACACCACCGGGCTGCATGCAACCTGTTCCAGATACGCCAGGGCATCCTGACCGTTGCGGGCAACCTCTACGCGGAAATTCAATCCGCACCCGTCCAGAACTTCCCGGATGACAAACAGATCGGTCGAGTTATCCTCGACGAGTAAGACGGTGGGATGGACCGCGGGCTGGGATTGCGGTTTCTTGACCTGGTTCACGAGCGGCTCGGAAGGGCGAAGCTGAAAGTTGATCCTTTGCCGGGATCAGACTGATCGAGCCAGATGCGGCCGCCGTACTGGGCCAGAACGCGTTGGCAGATCGAGAGGCCGATACCGCTTCCCGGGTATTCCTCGCGCGTGTGCAGCCGCTTGAAAAGCCAGAAGATCTGTTCTCCAAACCGGGGCTCGATGCCGATGCCGTTATCGGCCACTGAGAACACGCACCAGCCGTCCCGGACACCGGCCGTGACATGAACACGCGGGTCCTCCCTAATGCGATACTTGACCGCATTACTGATCAGGTTCTGGAAAAGTTGGGCAAGGCGGCTTTCGTGAATCGGCACCGGAGGCAGCGTTCCGGATGTCACTCTAACACCGGCCTGTTCAATGGCCGGCCGCAAGGTTTCCAGCACCTGCGTGAGTACCTGCGCGGAATCGACTACCGGCGGGGGGCCTTCCTCGTATTTCGTTGCCCTGGTATAGGCCAGGAGATCTTCAATCAGGCAAGCCATGCGCTTGGCTCCGGCGATGATGTTCGTCAAGAACATCGGGCCGTCGCCTTCCAGTTGTCCCCGGCAGTTGCGCTCGATCAGTTGAGCGGAAATGCCTATCGTGCGCAAGGGTTCCTGCAAATCGTGGCTCGCCGAGTAGGCAAATACTTCCAAATCCCTATTGACGCGGCGCAGTTCCTCGTTCGACCGCTTTAATTCCGCCTGCGCCCACTGGCTCTGTTCAAAGAGCCGCGCATTATCCATGGCAATCGCGGCTTGCGCGGCAATTCCCTGGACGATAGCTTCATGCGTTGAATCAAACCGGTCGGGCAGCGAGTGGCCTAAGAACAGCCCGCCAAGCACCTCGCCCGACCGGACAACAATCGGCACGGCCAGGTAACTGCGAACCGTTAAGTGGCTTTCCGGCAGCTCCTGGTCCGGCGGATTCTTCGGGAAGCGTGGATCGTTGGTAATGTCGGCGGACCGGATAATGGCCTCGCCGCGAAGGGTGGGCGCAAAAAGATCCGCATTGCGCGGCATCGGAAACCCAGCGAAGGCTTCCTTCGGCAAGCCGGACAACGTGTAGGGACCCCCCGCCGCGCCAGCCACATTATGCAGGAACGAGCCGAATTCCGCGTCCACCAGCGCAGTGGCAATATCCGTCACCTCCTGCAGCAGCAGTTCGGGATCCAATTGGGCGGCCAGCCGCGGTCCCACACGGTTCAGCAATTCGGCGGTGCGCCGCGCCTCTTTCTCGCGCGCCAGCATGTCCGTCCATTCCTGTTCGGCGCGTTTCACCTTGCTGATATCCCGGGCGACTTTGGACGCGCCCACAATTCGCCCGGCCGCATTGCGTACCGGCGAAACCGTCAAAGCCACGTCGATGATCTGCCCGTCTTTCCTGCGCCGGCGGGTTTCGTAATGCCCGACACGCTGGCCGCTCTTGATCTTCTTGATGATCTCCGGTATTTCGTCCAGGCGGTCGGGTGCGGCGAGCAGCGAAACGGGCTTGCCTATGGCCTCCGCCGCGGTGTATCCGAACATGCGCTCGGCGCCCTGGTTCCAACTGGTGATGATGCCGTTCAGGTCTTTGCTGACGATCGCGTCCTCGGAACTCTCTACTACCGCCGCAAGACGTTGACGCGCAATTTCGAGTTGTCTTCGCTCGGTAATATCGGTGGCGATTCCGCCAATACCGGAGATACTGCCATCAGCTTGCACTAAGGGGAACTTGACGGAGATGTAACTGTGAACGCGGTCATCGATGGACGCGGATTCTTCCACCGTGAGCGGAGCGCCGGCCGCCAGTACTTTGCGGTCGTTCTCCAGGAACTGCTCGGCCGTGGCCTTCGGGAATAACTCCAGGTCGGTCCTTCCAATAACTTCACCTTTGGAGATATGAAACAGTTCTTCCCATCGCTGGTTGACCAGTAAGTAGCGGCCCTGAAGATCCTTCTGAAAGATCACCGTGGGCGAATAATCCAGAATCGCCTGCAGGCGCTGTTCACTCAGGACGCGGGCTGCTTCGGCCCGCTTTTGTTCCGCGGCCAGAGCCACGTGGGCCGCGATGGCGGTGGCGATCTCCAGATCGGCCGCGGTCGATTGGGATGGCTCGGCATAGTACAACATGAATTTGCCGAATACGCCCGCGCTCAAAGCCAAGGGCACAAATGCCAGGGCGCGAATACCCTCGCGAAGGAGGGTCTCCCGGTATCTCACGAGGCTCTCATCGGCAAGCGCGTCATCAACCACGAAGGCGCTGGAGTCCCGTTCGCCCTTGAGCCACGGCGAGTGGCCCGTGACCGCGGCCCGATATTCCGAAGAAAGCCCTCGTGACGCCTGAAACCGCATCACGCCGTCCTCGTCGAACATCAGGATCGCCGCACGGTCGGCCGACGTCGCCTCCAGCAGGCTGGTCAGGGCGGCTTGGTAGACGTCTTCCAGCCCGCACGCTCGGCTAAGTTCGGCAAGCAGTGTGTATAGGGTTTTGAAACGGTCCACTCCGTCCCCCCGGCCAAGACCCACCGCCGCAGACATTACCTCGATCTTATCGTGTCTGCGAAAACGGGTGTGAGTGGCACTCGCCAAGTGAGTGTGTTCCGGCCCGATCGACGAAGATGTTAGCATGACCTCACTTACCCGACTGGATTGAAGTGAACCTCACAATTTGTGACGGTTTCGGCCAACGTGAGCAGTATCTACGGGTGTAACTTCCCGCACTCTGAGGAATCCTGGTGCGACCAGCTCAAGTCCGATCGCTCTCGGAGTAGTATCCTCCCGCTTTTAACGATACACCTGTTTCTGCGTTGGCCTCTGTGCCGGATCGCACTCAGCCGGTCTGACAGTTACACTCCCGGATTACTACGTCGAATAACCAGGTGCGTCGCGGCAGCGGAGCCGGCCGGCGCAGTCCCCGCCGTCAGAGGTGCGCAGGCTGCCAGCGCATAGCCGTCGGCCCGCGGCCGGACCCAGGCCGATTACAAAGCGGTCATGGCCGCCCGGCCAGATGGACCGGTCCAGGCGGCCGTCGACGCTACCGGGCGCACGCGCGCGCCAATTCAAGCTGCCGGATCGCAGCGTCGGTGGCGCGCATGGCTTCCACCTTGTGGCCGCAGAAATCGTGAGGTGCCGACCGCATATATTCGTTAGCATCGCGTAGCGCGTCCACGGCTGCACGGATCCGCGGATGGCGTTCTTGCGGCTCGGTATTGGCAGGCCGCGAGGTGCCGATCAGTCCCATCGCCATCAGGGCGACCCAGGGGGCGAATCGTAGGATTTGTCGTTTCATGGTCCCTCCTTCAAGGGCATTCTATGCGAGTATGCAGCACAACGCGACTGCTTTGCACGGGTTTTTGCGGGTGGGGGTGAGGTCCGGCACGGAAGCGGCACCAGCCGCTGGGGGCGTCAAGGCAATGCCGCGCGGGTCGCGCCGCCTCAATGGCTCATGGCGTAAATAATGTAATTTACGCCGATGCGAATACCCAGCGCGGAGAATCTTTGGGGGTACTTGGGATCGTCGGCGTTCTCCCAGGAATCACCCAGGTCCATGTTGTGGCAGATCACCACCATGAGGCGGCCGTTGTCGTCGTAAATTCCGCGCCATTTTGCGCCATTCCCGCCGCCCTGCACTGGCGGTTGGGCTGTGGCACACTTCTCGCAGACGCTGTGGGTATAGATGTACTGATAGCCGGGCACCTGGTAGCGATCATCCAGATCGTAGACGGTATGGAAGATGGGGTCGCCGTCCGGCAGATCCACAATCTGCCGCTCGGGCAGCACCTTGTGCATGGTCAAAATGAAGATGTTCCACTCGTCGGTGCCGTGGAAATCGTCGCACATGAAGAAGCCGCCGCGCAGCAAATACTCGCGGAACTTGGCGATCTGCGAATCGGTCAGCTCCCAGTGGCCCACTTCCACCGCATAGAGCCAGGGGTAGTTGAAAACGTCGTCGTCCTCGTCCAGGTTGATGGGCTGCTCGGCGGACTTGCCGTCGATGCGGGTGAGCCGCCGGATCGCCTGTGAGAGGTGGCGGTCCGAACGCGGATAGTCGATAGTCCAGTTGGTATTGCCCTCCCGCCAGTCATATCCACGCTTGAACTCCGACTGCCAGTCGATTACGAAGTGGGTAGTGGGATACATCAGGCGCGCGAAGGTCCATTCGCCAGGCCTTTGATAATCGGACGGCAGCGGGAAATTGTTATATTCCCAGGCCGGATATTCCCGGAAGGGCCGCTGAGCAAACAGCGAGCAGACCACCGCGCCGAGACCCAACCCGGCCATAACAATCGCACCGCAACGCATTTTCTTCTTTCAGTATAGACGTGTCGATGGCAGCGCTGTACCCGAGCCCCTCCTTCAGCGCGGAGCCGCGGTGAAAGACCTCATTGATTTTCCCCGCGTTTCCTCCGCGGCTCCGCGGTGAAATCTGGGCCGCTGCGCCCGCGGGCTCTGCGGTGCGCGCGAGGCCCCCATGCTACCTTGGCTTCATGGCCAAGCGAAAGGCGGCCCGGCCGGCCGCGCCTCCACCACGCCGCAGGTTTCCGGAATGGCTGCCGGCTGGCGCGGCGTTGGCGGCGCTGGCAATCGGGGTCTACGCCAACAGCTTGGCCAACGGATTCGTCAGCGACGATAAGATCCAGCTTCTGAAGAACCCGCTGGTTACCAGCGTGGCCCAGATTCCGCACATCTTTGGCTCGGGGGTGTGGTCCATTCTGGGCATTCCAGGCAGTCCCGGTAATTACTACCGGCCTTTGCAGTTCCTGGTTTACCTGGCCCTGTACGAAGGCTTCGGCTTTCACGCCGCAGCGTTTCACCTCTTCATGATTCTGTTGCACGCCGTCAACACGCTACTGCTGTATCTGCTGGTCCGGCGCCTCTGGACGCCGCGGATCGCCCTCGCGGCAGGCGCGCTGTTCGCGGTGCATCCCATCCACACCGAAGTGGTGGATTGGGTGGCCGCGCTGCCCGACCTGATGGTCACCACCCTGGCGCTGCTGGGCGTGCTGTGGCTGGCCCGGCAAGCCGAGCCGCGTGGTTGGCGCATTGCCGGACACTGCGGCCTGTACCTTGCCGCGCTGCTCACCAAAGAAACCGGCGCGATGCTACTGCCGCTTTATGCCGGTTTCGGATGGATCTACCGCGAGCGCGGCTGGCAGGAACTACGGCGCAACGCGACGCTCTATGCGGCGATGGCCGCCACCTTCGGCATTTACCTTTTCATGCGGCGCGCCGCGCTGGGTAGCCTGGCGCCCGGACAGGAGGCATTCTTTCATCTCACCCCGCTGGAATTCGTCTTCAGCGCGGTGGTCCTGGCAGGCCAGTACCTGGCTGCCCTGCTGTTCCCGGCGAATCTAAGCTACTTCCATATTTTCCATCCCACCGCGGGCGTTACGCCGGCGCTGCTGCTGGCGGCGGTGATACTGGCGGCGATCGCCGCGGCATTGTGGCGCTTCCGCCCGCCTCTGCTGGCCTACGGCGTGTTTTGGATGGCCGTGACCCTCGCGCCTGCATTCAACCTTACCGGCATAGGGCAGAACGTCTTCGCGGAGCGCTACCTGTACCTGCCATCGGCGGGATTCTGCTGGATCGCCGCGTGGGCTTGGGACCGCCTGGCAGTCTACCGGCCCCAGTGGGCCATGGCCGCGGGCGCCGTTTTGCTGCTGGCCTGCGCGGGGGAGGCCGCGGCCCGCAATGGCGACTGGCGCGACGATTACACGCTGTTTCAGGTGACGTTGCGACAGGCGCCTACCTCCGGCTGGCTGCACAACTGGATGGCCGGCGTTTACGTGGAGCGCCACCAATTCGACCAGGCGCTGGCCGAAGAACGGCTGGCCGTGGAGTACGAGCCGCGCGCGCCGGCGTTTCACGAGAACCTGGGCAACATTCTGCTGGTGACCGATCCGCGCGCGGCGATTGGCGAATTTCAGAAGCTGCTAGCGCTCCAGCCCGGGCGCGCCGAGAACCACTCCGACCTGGGCATCGCCCTGGAGGCTGCCGGCGAACCTCACCAGGCCGCCGTGGAATACGAGGCCGCCTTGCGGCTCGAGCCCAGCGACCGTGAGGCCCAGGAAGGCTATCGGCGGGTGATGTCGCGGTTGCGGTAAATGGTCGCGGGTTGCGGTGAATGACGCAAGCGGTGGGCGCACAGGTGCGCGAACGGCCATGACAAGGCACCGGGAAGCGGTCGCACGGCGTTCGCCAAGCCGCGGCGAAAGGACGGCCGCGCGGCCCGGCAGGGGATCGCCGCGTGATGGCGCGGTGGGAGGTGAACTATGATTGCACGGCATTGGCGGGGCTGGACCGAAGTCCAACACGCGGACGCTTACGAGGCCTTCTTGAAGAGCAAAGTGCTGCCCGGTTTGGGAAGCATCGAAGGTTTCCGCGGCGGATACTTGCTACGCGCCGATGGGCCGCAGGAGGTGGAGTTTGTGGTGGTCAACCTGTTCGAGTCGATCGAAGCAGTGCAGCGGTTCGCCGGGCCCGATTACACCGTTCCGGTGTTCGAGCCGGAAGCGAGAAGGCTGCTGTCCCGAATCGAGCCGGTAGCCAGGCATTACGAAGTGCGCGCCGCCACGGTGTAAGGCGGCTCAATTTCAGGATCCCCCCGGCTGGCAAGAGCGGTGCCGTCGCAGCGTCAGACACCGAAGGGCTTCATGCGGCAGGCGTGCCGGACAAGCGGACCGCGCGGGAATGTAACGCGCTTTGCCTCGCCCGTCCTCCCGTTTATCCTAAATCGGGCAGTTAGCCAGCCGCCCCGCCGCGTAGGGCCATTGGGGCCACCAATTTCCAACTGCGGCGCAGATCACCTTCCGGGTGACAAGCGGGTTATCCGCAACCGGTTGCCGCGAACGGCTGCCGCCCGGTCCGCGGGGCTGCAACCGCCGGATTGGGGTTTATCGGCGCGCGTCTCCGCGAGGGCGCCAGCCGGACTGGGCCGGCAAAACGGACTTCCGGCCGTCGTTTGATTGGACCGCATAGCGCGATCTCCGTGCGTCCCTACTCCTGGCGCAGCGAAGTCATCGGGTCTACTCGGGCCGCCCGGCGCGCCGGAAGGTAGCAGGCGGCCAGCGAAACCGCAGCCAACGCGGCAATCACCGCGCCATAGGTGGGCGGGTCGGCGGGCGAAATGCCGTAGAGCAGGCTGCCGAAGGCCCTCCCGGCGGCGGCGCTAAGCGCCAGACCGATGGCCAGGCCGGCGGCCGAGAGCAGCAGCCCCTCGCGCAGCACGGCGCGCAGAATCTGTCGCGGCGAGGCGCCCAGCGCGACGCGAATGCCCATCTCGCGGCGGCGGCGCGCGGTGTAAAACGCAATTAGGGCGTAGAGGCCGATGGTAGCCATCAGCAGGGCGCCGGCGGCGAAGATCCCCACCACGTTGGCGAACAGGTGGATGGGCAGAACGAAGTCGGCGAACTCGGCGTCCATGGTGCGCAGCGAGAAGACCGGCACGCCGCGGTCGATCCCCGCAATGGCGGCGCGAACGGCCGGGACTAACGCCGCGAGGCTGCCGGCGTAGCGCATGTGGAAGGTGTAGCCTCCTGGATCGCCGCGTAAGCCCTCGGAAAGGAATACGAAATTGCGGCGGTCTTCGGGCGCGAGGCCGGAGACCTCGCCTTGGCTGCCTACGGCGTTGAAGGCGGCGTCCGGCACTACGCCAATCACTTCGATGGACGTTTCCGAAGCGCCCAGGGTGAGAACCTGGCCGAGTGCGGAGCGGTCCGGCCAAAGGCCGCGGGCGAGTCTGCGGTTGATAATGGCCACCGCGGCATGGCCGGTGAGATCGGCGGGGGAGAAATCGCGGCCCGCCAAGATGGGCACGCGCAGCGTGTGGAGGTACTCCGGGCCAGCGTAGGTGCCGTCGGTGGGGACCGGCCGGGAAGCGCCCGGCGTAGAGACCGGGACATCCATCCAACCGTGGGGGTGTGGTGGCGCTGCCACGGCCCAGGAGGCCGAAACCACGCCCGGCACGGCGCGCAACCGCCGGCGGATGCGCTCCAGCAGCACCAGGTTTTCGCCGCGTGTCTGGGCGGCGGTGCGGGTATCGATGCCGGCTAGCAGGACGTGGTCGCGAGTGAACCCCAGGTCGGTGGTCTCCATCAATCTGGTGGAGCGCCAGGCCAAGCTGCCGCTAACCAGCAGCAGGACGCCAAGGGCCATCTGCGCCACCACCAGGAGGGTGGCCGTGCGCGAACGGCCGCGCGCCACGCTGTGCTCGCCCGCGCGCAGCCAGGGCAGCAGATCCTGGCCCCACGCGCGCACCGCCGGCGCCAGGGTGAAAACCAGCGTGCTGGCGAGGGCAAGGGCCAGGGCGTAGAGGGCCACGCGCCAATCTGGCAGGAAATCGGGGATGAAATGGGCGCCCGATTCGAGCGGCGGGGCGAGTTTCGAGATCGCGCCGCAGGCCCACCAGGCGAAAATTCCGCCCAAACCCGCGGCCAGCACCGAGAGGACCAGCCCTTCGGCCAGCAGGATGCGCAGGATGCGCCAACGCGAGGCGCCGATGGACTGGCGCACGGCCATTTCGCGCTGCCGCACCAGAGCGCGCGAAAGCATCAGGTTGGCGACATTGGCGCAGACTATGACGAGGGCCAGCAACGCCATGCCCATCAGAAGGGCCATGAACAGGCGATTTTGGGTGCCGGAAACCGGCCCGAAGCGAGTGGCCGAGTAGTGGTCCAGTACGAGGCTGCGCCCGCGGTTGGCTTCCGGCCAGGCTTCCGCGAGCCGCGCGGCGATGCCGGCGAATTCGGCGCGTGCTTCGTCGAGCGAAGCTCCGGGGGCGAGACGGCCGATCATGCCGACACGCCGCCAGGAGCGGTCGGCGTATCGTTCGACGTGGCCGGAGAGACGGACGTAGGCTTCCATCGGAACGCATACTTCGAAGTGCGGCGCGAACCAGATGCCTGTGAATTTGGGAGGACAGCAATTGGTAATGTTATCAGCGTTCTGTCCTCTACTGGCTCCGTCGTATTGCTCCAAGGCCGACGACGGTCGTTGGGTACGGCCTCAATTACCTCATCGATCTTGAGAACGCGGTCATCGTCGATGTCGAGCCGACGCCGGCACGGACCTACGATGAGGTCGAAGCTCCACAAAAGCGATGCTCGCTCGAACTGAGCAGCGCTTTCACTTGAAGCCGAAACGGCTCGCCGCCGATACGGCTTATGGGACAGGCCGTTTCCTCGGTTGGCTGGTTGGCTGTGAAATCGCGCCCCATATCCCGGTGCGCGACGCAAGCGAGCGCGATGACGGCACCTTCTCCCGCAGTGATTTCCGGTGGGACAGACGGCGCGGCGTCTACATCTGCCCGAACAACAAAGTAATGCATACCACCGGGACTGTGTACGATGGCACCTTACTACGCTATCGCGCCTCGAAATTCGATTGTGATGTTTGTTCGCTTAAGATGAAGTGTTGTCCAAGACGCCGGCGCGGCATGTTCCCCGCGATCTGCAAGAAGACGCTCGCGATGTGGCACGTCGTCTTATGGGGACAAAGCACTTCCTAAAGTCACGCGATGAGCGAAAGCGCGTCGAGATGCGTTTTGCTCACCTTAAAATCCACCATGGGTTCGAACGCATGCGACTTCGAGGTCTATCCGGCGCGCGCGACGAATTCCATCTCGCCGCCATTGTGCAGAACCTCAAAACGCTGGCGCTGCGAGCCCTCAAGCCTCCTAACATGCTTCAATCGGCAGCGCTTGCCTAAGTGAAGGTTTACAGCTCGCAACCTAGTAGGCGGCAGGTCTCGCGCCTCATCAAATCGGGCAACGGGTTATTCCGAGAAAACAGCGCCTTTTTCGACAGCATCGACCCAACGCGGAAGTGGCGTGTGCAATGCAACATTCGAGTGAATTGTAGTTTCGGCAGATAAGAGGCGAAAAATCGTAATCAATCGCAGCCTGACGACGTAAGTCAATCACGTTGCAGGTGCGGTCGCCGTCGAAATGCAGGAGGCAAACGCCTTTTCCATCAGGCTCGCATCAATACTACCTGCCGCGCCGATGGCGACAATCTGGGTGCGCGGTGCGCGCTTACCCCATTCGTCCTGAACCGTGATATCGACGCGTCTGCCGACGGCCTGCAGCACCGCCCGCGTGCGGCGCGTCGGTGTGTGGACAATCCCTTTGACGCGGTAGACAGTCCCGGGGAGGTTGCGCAGTGTTTCCCGCATCGCTCCAGAGCCAGCGGTTTACCCGTCGCGTAGCTCCCCGTGCTGAATACGTTCGAATGGTCATGCCTGTGGTTCGACATGGTGGTGGTCGCGGACTCCGGGTCGGTGCAACTATCCCCAGGGGGGTGCGAGTTCGGTCTCTTGAGCGGGGTCGAACCGCCCCACACCAAGGAGAATCGGATAGGGTACCTCGCAATAATCGGTCTCGACGATGCGTAGCCGATTGAAGTGGTCATCGAGCCAGGCCTGGCCTGCTCGACCTGTTCTGGCCCGGCGAGACTCACCTTGTTCAGAATGACGATGTCGGCGAAGCCGACCTGGAGTAGCTTGAGGTCCATCAGCCGGGATATTCAGGGTGGGCAAAGAGTTGGTCGGCGTCCACTACGCATGTGACGCCGTCCAGCCTGATCCGGTCGCGAAGATCGGGATCATTGAAGGTGACGAAGATCCCGCCGGGTCGGCGACGCCGCTGGCTTCGAGTAAGACGTACTCGACCACCTCGGGGCGTGCGAGCAGGGCGCGACCGATTCGACGAGATCGTCGCGTAGTCTCGCAGCAGACACAGCCGTTGGCCAAGCTGATGGTATTGCCTTCCACCCCGACAACGAGTTCGGCGTCGATATTGATCGAGCCGAAGTCGTTGACGAGGACTCCCACCCGCAGCCCGTGATCCCCCGTCAGGATACGATTGAGCAGCGTCGTCTTCCCCGCCCAAGGAAACCCGTAAGGATGGTCAGTGGCACGGGCATAGCGTCGTGGGCGGCGACCTCCATACTGGGCGACCGGCCTCTAGCTGAGAAACTTGGTGATGTCGATGCCCAACACCGTCGCCATTTCGAGCAGATCGACTTCCTGGGGATCGGGGAGCTTAGTGAGTGGCTCCCGGTAGACGTCGGGAGGGTAGTACTTCCTCGGGTCGATCTCAAGGTCCCGCGTGAGCTGTTCTTGCTGTTCTTCGCGAGGAAGCCTCGGCTGCGGGACGATCCCCTTGCCGGTGTCGATGGGCAAGGGGTCGCCGAAGAGGACGGTGGGGTTCGGGAAGGACTGCCCAGCGAACCCTGGCAGGGCGGCTTCGCGGTGCCAGATGGCATCCTTGGTCACGTTGACGACGACCACGTCCGGTGCGCCATAGAGGAACAACCCATCCCAGTGGGCACGGATGTCGGCTGTGGTCTCGTTGAGGGTGTCGTTGTCGAAGGCAAGGTGCGTGACCATCCCCAGCGCGGGTTGACCTGCTTGATGAGGTATCCGGCGGCGTAGGTCAACGTGTGGTGGATGTCCACGGTGTAGTTGTAGAGGAACTCAGGTAACCCGTACTTGTAGAGGTTGAGCCGCGAGAGGTCAGGCTGGCACTCGGTGACGAACACGTCAGCACCCTGGGCGTACTTGGCCGTCAGCTCGTCGGGGCGACCGTCCCCGGTCCACACGAACGACAGGCCGTTCCAGTCCAGGCGGTAGGCCGAGGCACCGTCCTTTGCGTGCGAACGCCGCCAGTGCCGGATCGTCACGCCGTTGTTCTCGTAACAGATACCGTTCTCGTCCTTCCAGTCGAACTCATTGACCTCGACCTCGTAGCCGTCCCCGATCGGACAGGCGTCGAATGCCTCGATGTGCCACTTGAGCATCTCCTTCATACCCGCCACCATCGCCTTGGTCCCGAGATCGTCACGGCGTCCCGACGGTCCGGTCACCCGAAGCGGCTGCTTCCAGCGTCCTGCCCACGCAGAGAATGGGAGCAGGTACGACAGATCGTGGTAGTGGTCGACGTGGAGGTGGGTGAGGAAGATGTCGTTGATCTCTTGGACCGGAACGCCCATGGCGAGAATATTCTTGACGCAGCCCGGCCCGAAGTCGAAGAAGAAGCGGTCGCCGTTGCCCAGCTCGACCATGATGCAGGTGCCAGCCTGCTCACGTCGGGGCGGGAACGGGCAGCTGCCGACGAACGAGATCCGCATCTCATCGGGTCCGAGATCCTCACTGCTCGGGAAGTAGTTGTTCTTGGATCGAACCGACGGTGTCGGCTTGTAGTACGGCGGGAACTGCAGGCCGGTGCTGGGCTTTCCGCCGTAGGGACTCTCGGCATGGCCTCGCCTGCTTGCGCCTGCGCTCAAGTCGGTTCAGCAGCGGCAAGGCCATGTTATCTGATCTACTCG
>CAWDOH010000019.1:0-158751 GCA_963803725.1 Bryobacterales bacterium
ACAGGTGGTGGCGGCGGTGGTTACCACCAGCCCTTGGTTGTTGCCGGTCACCGTGTTGCCCATAATGGTGACGCCGCTCGAGAATGTTTACCACGCGGTGAGGCACACGTTGGCGTAGGCGTGGACGGTCGCGTTCGATTGATTTTGAAGTTTTGCGGTTGCGACGGGGCCGAAGCGAGTGGAGGGAGCCGAATGGTTGTTAGGGCAAGTCAGGGTGATGGCCCGGCGGGAACGATCTCCAGCAAGATCGGACAAGCGGAACGTAATAACTTCACCAACTGACCAAAAGCATCTTTTGAGAATGTTTACCACGCGGTGAGGCACACGTTGGCGTAGGCGTGGACGGTCGCGTTCGATTGATTTTGAAGTTTTGCGGTTGCGACGGGGCCGAAGCGAGTGGAGGGAGCCGAATGGTTGTTAGGGCAAGTCAGGGTGATGGCCCGGCGGGAACGATCTCCAGCAAGATCGGACAAGCGGAACGTAATAACTTCACCAACTGACCAAAAGCATCTTTTCCCTGCTGCCAGCAAGTACGCAAAACGCTGGCCAGAATCTGCTGTGTGCGGGCTCCGTTCTCCGTCCGATTACCACCCCAGGTCTTGCGTGCCATCGCCATCAGCCGGATCGCCCGCTCGGCGAAGTTGTTGGTGGCATGCAAGCCAGGACAGCGCAGAAAGGTGAACAAGTGCGGCTGCTCGTGGCATAGGTGTTTGGCCAACCGTTGGTTGTCTGGGCAAGAAAAGTGCTGATCCAATAAGCGGTCCATCCGGGCTTCCAGCCGCCCGGTGGCCACCGCTAAACCATGGCGAGAAACCGCGCCCCCTTGGTAGCGATCCCGCAACCGGAGACTCTCCTGCAGCAGCGTTTTGACTGCCATCGGGAATTGGGCGGCCGCTACGGAAGCCACCTGGATCATCTCGCGACACCGCCGGATCAGGTGTTCCAGGCAACTCTGATGAAACGCCTGCTCAAAACCATAGAAACAACGCGCTCCGTCATGCACCAGGAAACCGGCGTAGTCCTCTCCCAGAATCGCCGCCGCTTCCGCATATCCGCGATGCGGTTCAATCACGTAAACGGTGACCTGCTGGCTCAACAAAACCCGCAGATTCTGGGGACGTGCGCCCACTCTCCAGCCCGTGTCGTCCAGCCACACCACCGGGCTTTGCCGCAGCGCGCTTCGCAGTTGCTGGTAAGTAGGCGCCGCCAGATTCCCCAATCGCTCCAAAGCCCGGCAGACCCCGCTCCGGCTCCACTTCAACCCATAGCCCAGTTCCAGCACCCGCGCCGTCCGCTCGTGCGACAACCCCAATTCTTTG
The DNA here is from genome assembly GCA_963803725.1 of Bryobacterales bacterium. Classification (GTDB taxonomy): domain Bacteria; phylum Acidobacteriota; class Terriglobia; order Bryobacterales; family Bryobacteraceae; genus JOPF133. The sequence continues at coordinate 1,320 of CAWDOH010000019.1, forward strand.
TTGAGCACTGCCGCCATCGACAAGGCCTCTGGTCCGACTTGCACTTCCCCAACGCGGAGCGAATCGGAGGTCTGCAACGGATGCCGGCCTTGCGCTTGCCGTCCGCAGCAGGCACAAGTCCCCACCTCCACATCAAAGCGGCGGACGATGGTCATCCGCACGATGTCTTCTTGGTACTGAGGTTGGGTGTTCTTCAGGATGATCGGACCTTGACAGTGCTGGCAGCGCGGCGGAAGTGGCACGTGGATTTGCTCATCCACCCGTTTGGGGACGGGTCGCGTAGCTCGCGCTCCGTATGCCGCCCCAGGCTTACGTCCTGGCGGCTTGGGGTTACTCTTGGGTTCCCCCTTGGAAAACGGCGCGGCACTTCGTTTGTTGGCACGGAGCGCTTCTTCCAGTTCCTTTCGCAGGCGCTCGTTCTCCGCCAGCGCGCACTTCAACTGCGTCTCCAGAGACTCGACTCTCCGTTCGAGATCCTTCTCGCGATCTGAGGAGCCACCGCGGTTGGGCGCTTGCATCCATTTGAAGATGACATAAGCTAAACGATTTGTCCAGCCCCTTACTTCGACATCCCTGTCTTTATTGAGTCACGGGCTGGTAAACATTGTCCATCTTTTCCCTGCTGCCAGCAAGTACGCAAAACGCTGGCCAGAATCTGCTGTGTGCGGGCTCCGTTCTCCGTCCGATTACCACCCCAGGTCTTGCGTGCCATCGCCATCAGCCGGATCGCCCGCTCGGCGAAGTTGTTGGTGGCATGCAAGCCAGGACAGCGCAGAAAGGTGAACAAGTGCGGCTGCTCGTGGCATAGGTGTTTGGCCAACCGTTGGTTGTCTGGGCAAGAAAAGTGCTGATCCAATAAGCGGTCCATCCGGGCTTCCAGCCGCCCGGTGGCCACCGCTAAACCATGGCGAGAAACCGCGCCCCCTTGGTAGCGATCCCGCAACCGGAGACTCTCCTGCAGCAGCGTTTTGACTGCCATCGGGAATTGGGCGGCCGCTACGGAAGCCACCTGGATCATCTCGCGACACCGCCGGATCAGGTGTTCCAGGCAACTCTGATGAAACGCCTGCTCAAAACCATAGAAACAACGCGCTCCGTCATGCACCAGGAAACCGGCGTAGTCCTCTCCCAGAATCGCCGCCGCTTCCGCATATCCGCGATGCGGTTCAATCACGTAAACGGTGACCTGCTGGCTCAACAAAACCCGCAGATTCTGGGGACGTGCGCCCACTCTCCAGCCCGTGTCGTCCAGCCACACCACCGGGCTTTGCCGCAGCGCGCTTCGCAGTTGCTGGTAAGTAGGCGCCGCCAGATTCCCCAATCGCTCCAAAGCCCGGCAGACCCCGCTCCGGCTCCACTTCAACCCATAGCCCAGTTCCAGCACCCGCGCCGTCCGCTCGTGCGACAACCCCAATTCTTTGTTGAGCACTGCCGCCATCGACAAGGCCTCTGGTCCGACTTGCACTTCCCCAACGCGGAGCGAATCGGAGGTCTGCAACGGATGCCGGCCTTGCGCTTGCCGTCCGCAGCAGGCACAAGTCCCCACCTCCACATCAAAGCGGCGGACGATGGTCATCCGCACGATGTCTTCTTGGTACTGAGGTTGGGTGTTCTTCAGGATGATCGGACCTTGACAGTGCTGGCAGCGCGGCGGAAGTGGCACGTGGATTTGCTCATCCACCCGTTTGGGGACGGGTCGCGTAGCTCGCGCTCCGTATGCCGCCCCAGGCTTACGTCCTGGCGGCTTGGGGTTACTCTTGGGTTCCCCCTTGGAAAACGGCGCGGCACTTCGTTTGTTGGCACGGAGCGCTTCTTCCAGTTCCTTTCGCAGGCGCTCGTTCTCCGCCAGCGCGCACTTCAACTGCGTCTCCAGAGACTCGACTCTCCGTTCGAGATCCTTCTCGCGATCTGAGGAGCCACCGCGGTTGGGCGCTTGCATCCATTTGAAGATGACATAAGCTAAACGATTTGTCCAGCCCCTTACTTCGACATCCCTGTCTTTATTGAGTCACGGGCTGGTAAACATTGTCCGCCGCTCGCATTGGTGACTACGATGCCCTCAAAGTTAGCGTTTTGGACGGTGAAGCCGGATATCGTTACCGCGCTCAGCTTGGGATTGTCGAGCCCATCTACGTTGATGCCATTTCCCAAGCCCGTGGCGTCGATTATGGTACTGGCCGGACCAGCGCCGAAAAGATTCAGGCTCTGGCCGATGGTTACGCTCTCTTTGTAAGTGCCCGCGGCCACTTCCACCGAATCCCCCGCCGCGGCAGCCGCCACCGCGGCCCCAATGGTTTTCATGCATCCCCCGGTTCCCGCCGGGTTCACGCACCAGGTTGCCGCGGCCGCGGGCGCACCCAACACCAGCGGCAGGATCCACAAACCTCGCACACTCATTCGTCTTCGCATTGATTTTACGTTCCTCCTGAACAGTGACTCTGAGTAATTCCCAAACTGCTAGGTCAGTATAGAACGGATCTGCGCCTTTGAAACGGAATTTTTGAGTCTGGAATGCCCAGCCATTACTCCCGGCCGGCATATAACTCGTCGATGTGGTCTTTGAAATTTTCCAGCACCTGCGCGCGCCGTACCTTCATGGTGGCGGTCAACTCGCCGCGTTCAATGGAAAAGTCGCGGCCCAGCACGCGGTACTTGCGCACCTGCTCGAAAGGCGCGAGCTGCCGGTTGACGCGCGCCACCGCCTTGCGAATCTCGGCCTGTACCGGCGGCGCCTGCGCAATGTCGGTAGCCGGCCGTCCCTTCCAGTCCTCCATGCCCTTCAGCACTTCGCTGGCGGCGCTGTTAATGGTGAACAGGGCGGTGAGGTAAGGCAGGCGGTCACCGATCAGCACCACCTGGCTGATCAGCGGCTCCATTTTGAAGAGACTTTCCACCCGCGCCGGATGAATTTTCTTGCCGGTGGAGGAGACGATCAGCTCCTTCTTGCGCCCGGTGATGAAGACGAAGCCTTCGTCATCGATGGTGCCCAGGTCGCCGGTGTGCAGCCAGCCATCGCGCAGCACCTCGCGGGTGGCCTCCTCGTCGTTCAGGTATCCCGAAAATAGACATGGGCTTTTGATTAGCAGTTCGCCATCCGTCGCCAGGCGCACCTCGATGTCAGCGATGGGCTTGCCGATGCTGCCGGGCTTGGGCCGGTCCAGCGGGTTGAGCGTCACCACGCCGCCCTCGGTGAGGCCGTAGCCTTCCACCAGCGGCATGCCGACGGCTTCATAAAACTCGGCCAGATCTTTGCTGAGCGGCGCGGCTCCCGACGCGGCCACCCGCAGCCGGCCACCGAAGCGCGCGCGAATCTTGCGGAAGAGCACGCGGTCGGCCAGTTTGAGCGGCGCCCGCAGATGCCAGGGCACGGCTTTCCCCTGGCGCCGGTAGCGGGCCGCCGCCAGGGCCAGGGCCAGCCCCGCGTAGAAGACCTTGCGCGCCGCCGCGGGACGCTTGCGCAGCTCCGTGCAGATGGTGGAGTAGATGCGCTCCCACATGCGCGGCGGGGCCAGCAGAATCGTGGGGCGCACCCGGCGGATATCCTGCGGCAGCTTGAGCAGGCTCTCGGCGAAGGTGATGGGCATGCCGCTGCGCATCGGCAGCATCTCGATCACCACCCGCTGGGCGATGTGCGCCGAGGGCAGAAAGGCCACCGTGGAATCCTCCGGCCCGAGGGGAAGCAGCCGAAGGCCCCATATCCAGGTTGGCCACGATTGCCTGGTGCGTAACCAGCGCCATCTTGGGTTCTCCGGTGGCGCCGGAGGTGAGATACAGGATGGCCTGGTCGGAGGGCTGCACTTCCGACTTGATGCGCTCCATCAGCCCCGGGTCCGCCGCCAGGGCCGCGCGGCCACGCTCGCGCAGTTCCTCCAGGCGGAGCGTTCCAGGCACTTCTCCGGTCAGCAGAATCCAATGCTGCACGGGGGCCTCGCGAAGCGCCTGCCAGGTGGCGGCGTCTTCTACGAAGACCGCCCGCGCGCCGCAGTTCTGGATGGTGCGCACCAGGTCCCTGGGCGGGTAGCTGGGGTACATGGCCGCGGCAATGGAGCCGTTGGTGATCACCCCCAGGTCGGCCAGGTAGAACTCCAGGCGGGTCTCCGAATCGAGCGCCACCACATCGCCCTTCCCAATGCCCAGCGACCGCAAACCCGCGGCGATCTCCTCCACGGCCTGCCGGTATTGATTCCAGGTATAGGTCAGGTAGCCGCCCTCCGCCGCCGGCGCTTTCGACGGAATGGGCTGGCGCAAAGCCGGTTTTTCGCCGTGAATGCGGGCGGTTTCTTCGAGGACCTTGTAGAGCGTGCGGGCGTTCACTCCATGCAATGTATCACGCCACGCGCGGTGCCCCGGCGTCCGCCCTCAGACGCTGACCACCGGGCAGGGCGATTGGCGGATGATGGCGTACGAGTTGGTGCGCAGGCGTCCGAAAACGCCCGCCGCCGAACCGCGCCCGATTACCAGCAGGCTCACACCCAGGTGGAGGGCCGCTCCGCAGATGCCGCGGCAGGCCTCGCCGGCTTCCACTCGCAAGTCCGCCGGCGCACCTACAGAAGCCTGCAGGCGCGCCAGTTCTTCCCCGGCCGCCTCCAATACGCTGGAGCGCCCGGCGGCTTCGGGCGAGGCTGATGGGCAGGAAGCCACGTGCAGCAGCGTGAGCGAGGCGCCCAGTTCGCGAGCCATCGAGGAGGCCCATTCCAGCGCCGCGGCGCTTTGCGGGCCCAGGTCCACCGCGCACAGGATCGTTCGCACCGGGGCCATCGACACGGGAGCCTCTTCCAGATGCACCCCGGTCCAAACCGGACAATCGGCATCGTGCAGCACTTTGGCGGTGTTCGACCCCAGAATGAAGCGCCGGAAGGGGCCGAACCCGTGGGTGGGCATAATGATCAACCCGGCTCCTTCGGTGTGCGCGTAGGCCACGATTTCCCGGGCTGCGTCGCCCTCCACCACCACGCGGCGCACATCGATGCCCTCCCACTCGGAGGGTAGAAAGCCCTTCAGATCGCGCACCGCCATCTCGTTGCGGCTCTGATACAGATCGGCCGCCATGACGCCGCCGATATCGATGGCGCCGAATTCATATTGGGTAGGAGTGAGTACGTGCAACAAGGTCACGGCGGAATGGAAGTGCCCAGCCAGCATCTTGGCATACCGGGCAGCGCCCGCGGCGCGCTCGGAGAAATCCACCGGCAACAGGATATGCGACAGAGACCGCATGCAAAGCCTCCCGGGGTTTATCCCCACCTTCAGGATAATGCGACTTTTATATCCTGTACAAGCCTCCGCGTTGGCGGCGGCCGGATGGCGGGCGAAACGGCTTCGGCGACGCCGGTAATGGCCGCCTAGGTCTACGGCCGTTGAGCGCCTCCGCGCGCCTCCAGCAGCTTGGCGATCTCCTCCCATCCCCCATCCCGCGCGACCTCGACCAGCAAGCGCCCGTCGGGATGGCGGGCGGCCGCATCCGCGCCGTGGTCCAGCAGCACCCGCACGGCCTCGGTGTTCCCGCGCGCCACCATGCGGACCAGCGGCGTCTGCCAGTCTTCCGGTTTGGGCGGCCGCGAGAGGCATTCCGCAAACCGGCGCTCCCGTTGCGCCGGATCGCGCGTCAGGATGTCCGCGGCGCGGTCCAGCCGGCCGTAGTCCAGCGCATCGAAGAGGCCGATCCCGGGTTCATCCAGCAGCCTGTCGCGCAGCGCGGTGTAGTGAAAGAAATCCGCCCAGCCGATGGCGGTGCTGTCGTACCACGGATCGCGCAGGGTCAACGACGCTCCGTGCTCCAGCAGCATCCGCAGAATCTCTTCGTTGGCGGCCAGTGTGCCGGCATGGTGGATCGCCGCATTGTCTTCGATGTGGTTCGGATCGAAGCCCAGGTCGAGCACCAGCATCACCGCCGCCGGCCGCCCGGCCGAAACCGCGCGCGCCACCAGGTGCGGGTCCACGCGCGCCCGCATTTCCGGGTCCTGCGCCAGCATCGCGCGCGCGCCGCGTTCGTCGCCCGCTATGCACAGCGCCGCGAATTGCCCCACCGGGGCCAGCGCCGCCACCGGCGCCCCGGCTTCTTCCAGCAGCCGCGCGATCTCCACATGGCCGGACTGGATTGCGTGCTCCCAGGGTAGCTTGCCATTCACCATCTCATCCGTCCGGGCGTGATGCTCCAGCAGCAGCCGCACCTGGTCCGCATGGCCGCCGCGTGCCGCCTGCGCCAGCGCGCGCCCCAGCAGGGTGATGCCGGCGCGCCCCATGGCGTCCGGTTTCAGCCCGTGCCGCAGCAGCATCTCCAGGCAGGCATCCTGGTTAATGCACAGCGCCTGCTCATCGGCCGGGTTGGCCCCGCGCGCCAGCAGCAGCTCGGCCAACTCGCGCCAGCGCGGGTGCGGCGGTTGATTCACCAGCCCGGTCAATCCGCCTCCCACCAAACCGGCGAGCGCGGTGAAGCGGCGCGCCGTCTGGTCCAAGCGCTCGTCGGCGTTGCCTTTCCAGGTGAAGGCGTTCGGATCGGCGCCGTGCTCCAGCAGAAGCCGGGCGGTATCGAACGTGTTGTACGCGGGCTTGGCCGGCTCCACGCGCGAATAGCAGGCGCAGATCAGCGGACTCCACCCATGCGGTCCCGCGCGGTTCACCAGCTCCGGCTGGTCATCCAGAAACGCCGCCACCGCGCTGGTGTTCCCGGCCGCCGCGGCCGCCCAGATAGTGGCCTTCGCCAGCCACGGCTTCTCGCGCAGCATCTCGCCGGCACGGAGGTGAAACGAGCGATGGTCGTAATGCGGATCGTCATAGCAGAGACAGGCAGTCTCCACAAATTCGTCCGGCAGTTCCCGCTTGGCCGCTTCCGCGGCGGCCTTGAGCTGCTGCCAACTGGCAAAGCCGGCCTCCCGCGCCAGCACGAGCTGGCAATCGGTCAGCCGCGGCCGCAGCGCGCAGACCTGCTCCTCGGTAAGTCCTGCATATCGCGGGTGCGCCGCGCGGATGCGCGCAGCCGCTTCGGCGCGGCCTTCGCGCCATGCTTTGAGCAGCGTCTTGGCCTGTTTCTTGAGGTTTTCGAGCGATGGATGGGGCGGTAAAGATTGGGTCATGACGACCTCCTTTCCTGGGCCTTGGCCCGGCAGCGCCCGATTGCTCGCACGTCTCAGGCTGAAAGGACAGTCGTACGTCCCAAAAACGGTTTCCGATTCAGGCGGGCTTGGCCCTTTCCGCGAGCTGGCGGCACCCTGAAGTGCTCAACTCCGAACGTAACGGATGACGAGTGCCTGCGTCAAGCGGGTCACGGAGTGTTGCGGCACACGTTCCCGCGCACCACGTTCCAATCCGCCGCGATTCCCGGCGCGCTCACCACGCAGCGCCGGTCCATGCCGAACCCGGTAATCAGGTTGTCCTCGATGCGATTGCCGCGCGCGGGCGTGGGCCGCGATACCCCCTTCGCGAGGTAAATGCCGCTGCGCAGCATGTCCGGCTGGTCCGCTAGGTAGTAACACGGGCCGCACCGCGCGGAGTTGAGATTCGTCAGCCGGTTATGGGCGATGGTGTGGCCTTCCCCAATGACGAAGATGCCCCCGTAGCGCGCACCATCGATGCGGTTCCCCGTCACCCGCACGTTGCGCGAATGCATATCCGGATTGCTGTCGTTGAACACGATGGCGAAGTTGGCCATCTCGCGGCAATCGTTGTCCTCCACCGCGCCATCGTGGAAGCCATCCAGGTCGATGCACTTGCCGTTGATTTCCGCGAACCGGTTGCCGGCGTACGTCGAGCCGCCCACATTGCCGGCGGTATCGAGAGCCGCCGGGACATCCTCCACCGTCTGCTCGGGATAGCCAATCCGCCGCCCGGCGTTCTGCTCCACCCGCACGTTAGTGGCGTGGCCCACCTGCACTGCGTCGCGGCCGATGGTGAGGAAGCTGTTCCAGGCGATCAGCCCATCGGCATTGCGCGGCGACGTGTACAGCGAATGCGTCCACACGCCGTTGCCCAGGATGTTGTGGAAGCGGCAGTGGGTCACGCGAAAGCCCGCCGTGCCCTCCTCCAGCAGAATGCCGCCGGTGGTATTGTTGCGGCCTTGCGGGTTGAGCGAGCCGCTATCCGCAACCTCCACGCCGTCGATCGAAACCCCGCGCGAGCGGTTCACCAGCAACGCGAAACCGGCCACATTGCGCAGCCGTAACCCGACGATCGCAAGACGCGAGCAGTCCTCCGCCACAATCCCGTTGGCCGTGGTGAACTGCGCGAAGGCGACATTGGAAGGCGGCAGGCCGGTGCGAGCGCGGCCGGGTGCGAGCGCGGCGCGATTGCCGTCGATGGCAAATCCCGAAAGCGTCACGTCCGGCCCGTGCAGCACCACCAGCGCGCGGCCGTGGAAATCCGCCGCGGCGCGCAGCGTGGTGCCGCCTGGGGCGCCTTCCACGCGCGCCGGACCCTCTACCGCCATCTCCGCGTGGATCTCCACCACCCCCGCGGGCAGCGCCACCACGCGCACCCGCGGCGCATGCCCCACCAGAAGCCAGGCTGCGGCCACAGCCAGCGCCGTGCCGCACCCGAATGCCAGCCGCCGCACCCCTTACACGACCTCGATCGGCACCGGCGCAAATACGCGCTTGCCCAGTTGGATGCGCAATTCATGGCGTCCGGCGCCGATCGCCTCGGGCAGCCGGAAGTTGAATTCGTAGCGGTCAAGCAGCGGATCGGTACAGAACGAATCGACCTCCGCCGCCTCCAGCCCGCCGACTGTGGCGCGGAACAGCGAGGGGTCGGCCACTTCCGTCATCCCAACTTTCACAAAGCGGCTGAGGATGCGCTCGCCCGAAACCAGGTTGATGCCATCGGTAACCGCGGCGATGCGCGGCACCAGCGGACCGCGCGGCATCAGCCGCACCCAGGCGGCCGGGCAAAGCGGCTGCTCCAGCCAGCGCAGTTCCACCGGAACCAGGCCCGTGCGGATGCGGTCGGGCAGCGCCACGTTTACCTGCGAGACGCCATCCGCGGCCGGCTCGCCAATGTAGATCCCGCGGCAAGGCGCGCCATCCGCGGTCACCGCCAGGTGGTTCAGGTCGCACGCGGCCGGCAGGTTTTCAATCCACAGCGAGAGCGCCGCCATGGCTCCCGAAGCCGGCGCCACGGCCTCGCCGGTAAGCGCGTTGCTGACGTTGCGGATGGCTGCCCGCCCGGACGGCCTCGCCTCCCGCCAGCCCGCCGGCATCTTGCGGCAGGTGATCCACATGTACTGTGTCCAGATCTGCTCCACGGCCAGTAGTTGGAAATCCTGGTCTCGCGCGAAGGCGCGGATCTCTTCGGGCGTGATGCGCACGCCGCTCCAGGTATCGTACTGCTGCGCGTGCGGCGGCAGCCCGTTGAGCTGGCACCGCAGGATGCCTCCGGGCTGCAGTACCCGCCATGCCTCGCGCAGGTACTCGAAGACCACCTCGCGGCTGGGGATGTGCTGGAACACCGCGTAGGAGTAGACGAAGTCGAACATCGCGTCCGGAAACAGCCCCAGATCGGAGCCCGACCCGTGGTGCGGGTGCGCATTGGGCGTATCGCGCAGCCGCTGGGCGGCCATCTGGACCATCTCATCGGACACGTCCACGCCGTGAATTTCCCAGAAGTACCGTGCCAGCGGACGCATCAGCCGTCCCGGCCCGCAGCCGATTTCGAGCGCCGTGCGGCGGTGGGCGACGCGCTTCAGCTCCGCAACCAGCGCGCGCACCACATCCGAAGCGGTGGCGAAGAACTCATCGTCCGGCTGCCCACGCCGCCCGAAAGCGACGTAGTAATAAGCATCCTCGCCCGCGCGCCGGTTCCAATCCGCGCGCATTATGGCTAGAACTTGAGGTTGATCCATTTCGGTGACGCGGTCCAGGAATATGGTAGCAATGCGCAGGCGTCGCGCCTCCAACCCCTTGCTTTCACCGCGTCCCCCTCTCGACTCTCCGCGGCTCTCCAGAATACGTCTCCGAAAAGAAATCCCAACGCCGATGCACCTGCGCGGTTCTTTTTCCGCGCTCCCCAAGGGCTGGCGCGCATGGCCTCGCCGGTAGCCGGCAACCAGCTCTCGCCCCGGCGACCTAGCCGACCCCAAAGTCTGACGCGGAGGCGCGGAGAAATTCGCGGAGAAGACATTTTGACCTCTCTTGGCCTTGGTACGCGCCTCCCGGACCAGAGGCCACCGCCCGCGTTAAGGCAGTCGGCCCACGCCAGTTTCTGGCCCCGTGGACGACGACGCTCGTTGGCGTGAAGCCCTCTTGTCTTGTCTTTCTCCGCGTGCTCTCCGCGCCCTCCGCGTCCCCCGCGGTGAAGCGGGCCCGCCCACCCTCGCCGCCGCGTTATTCTGAGACCGGGCCCCGATGCCATCCGAACCCGCCATCCTCACCACCACCGTCGGATCGTACCCCATCCCCGATTGGCTCCCCGCCCTGCCCAGCGAGCAGGCCCGCCTGGACGCCACCCGGGTGGTCTTCGACATCCAGCGCCAGGCCGCCATCGACCTCCCTACCGATGGCGAACTCTACCGCTTCGACATCAACCACAACGATACCAACGGCATGATCGAGTACTTCCTCCGCCCCATGGCGGGTGTGCGCGCGCAAGTCGGCCGAACCGATCATGAAGCCTTCGCCCGCAGCACCGCCATGCGCTTCCGCCGCAAAGCTGCGGGCGTGGTCGAAGCCCCGCTCGGCGAAGGATCGCTGAATCTCCTGGCCGATTGCGAACTGGCTGCCGGCGTCTCCGGCGGTCCCTTCAAATTCACCGTCACCAGCCCGTACATGCTGGCCCGCACCTTGCTCGACCGCCATTACGGCAGTTTCGAACCCCTGCTCATGGCCGTCGCCAAGGTGCTCGCACAGCAGGTGGCCGGCCTTCCCTGCGCGTGCCTCCAGGTGGATGAGGCCAACATTCCCGGCAACCCCGCCGACGGCCCGCTCGCCGCCGCAGCCATCAACTACGTTCTGGACGCCTTCGCCGGCCGCCGCGCCGTGCACCTCTGCTTCGGCAACTATGGCGGCCAGACCATCCAGAAGGGCGAGTGGCGCGCGCTCACCGACTTTCTAAACCGCCTCCACGCCGATCACCTGGTGCTCGAAATGGCCCACCGTCCCCCCGCCGATCTCGATGCCCTCCGCGACGTCGATCCGCGCCTGCGCCTGGGCATCGGCGTCGTCGACGTCAAAGTCAACCACGTGGAAACTCCCGAGGAAATCGCCCGCTCCCTGGAGCGCGCCGGAAGCGTCCTGGGCCGCGGCCGCGTTGCCTGGATCCATCCCGATTGCGGCCTCTGGATGCTCAAACGCTCGGTGGCCGATCGCAAAATTGCGGCCCTCGCCCAAGGCCGCGACCTTTACCTGGGGCGCGCATGATCGCCTTCCGCGACCCCGCCACCGGCGCCCAGATCCGGCAGGTCACCGAAGGCCCCGCCATCAATCACCCCACCTACTTCCTGCAAAGCTCGTTCTTCCCGCCTGCCGCCTCGGGTCCCGAGATATTCTTCACCTCCTACCGCACCGGCTCGGCGCAGATCTTTGAAGCATCGCTCTGTTCGGGCGCCACCCGTCAGATCACCCGCGGCCCAGCCATCCATCCCTTCTCCGCCGCGCTCCATCCCGATGGCGAAACGCTGGTCTTCACCCGCGGAGGCAGCTTGTGGGCCATCCATCGGCACACCCTTGCCGAGCGCCCGATTGTCTCTCAGCCCGGCGCCGAGCTGGGCGAATGCTCCATCAGCCGGGATGGCCAGTGGCTCACCGCGGCCTTCAAATCCGGCGCGCAATGCGGCCTCGTCGCCGGCCGCTTCGATGGCTCCGGCTGGCACACCATCCCGTTTCCGCGCACCGTGATCCATCCGCAGTTCCATCCCCTGGAGCCGGAATGGATCGAGTTCGCAGGTGACCCCGCCCCGCGTATGCACCGCGTCCGCCGCGAGGGCACGCCCGCCCCGAATGCCTCTACGAACACGGCAACGACGAGTTCCTGGTGCATGAAACCTTCCTCGGCGATACCGGCGATCTGGTCTTCACCGTCTGGCCGCGGGCCCTCTGCCGCATGGATTGGACCACCCGCGAAATCCGCACCATCGCCCAGTACAACGCCTGGCACATCGCTCCCGACCGGCGCGGCCGACCGCATCCTCTGCGACACCAACCACCCCGATGAAGGCCTGCAGATCATCGACGCCGCTACCGGCGCCCGCCGCCCGCTCTGCCTCAGCGAATCGAGCAACCAGGGGTCGCAGTGGCGCCACTCGCATTACGCCCTGGCCGCAGATTTCGCCGCTGCCCGCAACACCCTGAGCTGGATGGAAAACGCCGCCGACACGGTCTACGGCCCGCAGTGGACCCATCCCCACCCTTCCTGGTCCACCGACGAAACCATGGTGGCCTTCGCCAGCGACCGCACCGGAACCGCGCAGGTCTACGTCGTGGAAATCCTTCCCCATGTCCTTACCCATTGAATCGGCCGAAACCGCGCAGCAGATTTTCGTCCGCCGCCGCTGGCTGATCACCGCCCTGCTGTTCTTCGCCGGCCTGATCAACTACTTCGACCGCACCATCGTCTCGGTGGCCCTCCCGGTGATCGCCGCCGACCTCCACATCGGACCGGCGCGCATGGGGATGCTGCTCTCCGCCTTCTTCTGGTCCTATGCGCTGATGCAGGTGCCTATCGGTGGCCTGGCCGACCGTTTCAACCTGCGCTGGCTGTACGCCGGCTGCTTCGCGCTCTGGTCGTTCACCTGCGGCCTCACCGGCTTCGCCGCCAGCCTCGGCGTGATGGTCGTGCTGCGCATGCTGCTGGGCATCGGCGAATCGATCTATCTGCCCGGCGGCATGAAGGCCGTCAGCGTTCTGTTCGCGCCCAAAGACCGCGGCCTCGCTTCCGGCCTGGTGAATTGCGGAACCCGCGCCGGCCTGGCCTTCGGCGCTCCGCTGATTGCCGCCCTGGTGGTGGCCTTCGGCTGGCACGTCGCTTTTTTCCTGCTCGGATTCTCCTCGCTGCTCTGGCTGGTGCCGTGGCTGGCCGCCTTCCCACGCGGCGCCACCACCATCACCAAGGCGCCCGAGAAGGGCAAGTGGAAATTCTCCAAGGTGGATCGCAATCTGCTCGGCATGAGCCTGGCGAATATCGGCTACGGCTATTACTTCTACCTGATGGTGACCTGGCTGCCCACCTACCTGGTGAAGGCGCGGGGCCTCTCGCTTCAGCAAGCCGGCGAGGCCGCCGTGGTCCCGTATCTCACCTTCACCCTGGCCGAACCGCTGGGCGGATGGATTGCCGACCGCCTGGTGGCCGCGGGCTGCGAAGAGATCCTCACCCGCAAAGCCATCGTAGCCGCGTCGTTCCTTAGCAGCCTGATGCTCATTCCCGCGGCATTGGTAACCGGAACCACGCCGGCCGTCGTGCTACTGGGCGGCGCCTCCCTGGTCGGCCTCTCCACGCCCAATATTTACGCCCTGGTGCAGCGCGTCACGCGCGGTGGGGAAGTGGGCTTCTCCATCGGGGTGATGAACCTGGCCGGCAACCTCTCCGGAGTGGTCGCGCCGCTCGCCACCGGCCTGATCGTCCAGCAGACCGGATACTTCCCGGCATTCGTCGTCGCCGTGGCCGTGCTGCTGGCGGCCATCCCGGTCTATTGGTTGATGGTGTCCCACCGTGAAGTTCCGCACCTTGCGCCCGTTTCGACCGGCGACTCACAATGAAATCGTGAACGACAGCCGCACCGAGCGCGACACCATGGGCGAAATGCAGGTTCCCGCATCGGCGCTCTATGGAGCCTCCACCGCCCGCGCCATCGCCAACTTCCCCATCAGCGGACGGCGCTTCCCGCGGCAGTTCCTTCGCGCTCTCGGCCTCATCAAGGGCGCCGCGGCTCAAGTCAACGGTGCTCGCGGCTACTTGCCGGCGGACCGCGCGGCGGCCATCCAAGCCGCGGCCGGCGAGGTCGCCGACGGTCTCCACGATGCCCACTTCCCGCTCGACATTTTCCAGACCGGCAGCGGCACCTCCACCAACATGAACGCCAACGAGGTGATCGGGCACCTCGCCCGCGCGCACCCTAACGACGACGTCAATCGCGGCCAGTCCTCGAACGACGTGATTCCCTCCGCCATCCACATCTCCGCCGCCGAGGCCGTCACCGCGCGCCTGCTGCCCGCCATGACCCGGCTGGCGGAATCGCTGGCCGGCAAGGCGGACGAGTTCCACGATGTCCTGAAAATCGGCCGCACCCATTTGCAGGATGCCGTGCCCATCCGGCTGGGCCAGGAATTCGGCGGCTACGCGCGCCAGGTGGAACTCTCGCGCCAGCGTGTGGAGGCGGCTGTGGCCGGTCTCTACGAGTTGCCCCTTGGAGGCACCGCCGTGGGTACCGGCCTGAACGCGCCGCCAGGCTTCGCCGCCGCCGTCATCGCCGAAATCGCGCGCCGCACCGGCCTGCCCTTTCGCGAGGCCGCCAACCACTTCGAAGCCCAGGGCGCCCGCGACGCCGTCTGCTTCCTGAGCGGCACCCTACGCGGTTATGCCGTGGCGCTCACCAAGATCGCCAACGATCTCCGCTGGCTGGCCTCCGGCCCCCGCTGCGGCCTGGGTGAGCTGCAGTTGCCCGAAGTGCAGCCCGGTTCCAGCATCATGCCCGGCAAGGTCAACCCGGTGATTGCCGAAAGCCTGCTGATGATCTGCGCTCAGGTCATCGGCTACGATGCGACCATCGCCTGGTGCGCCGCGGCCGGCAATTTCGAACTCAACGTGATGATGCCGGTGATGGCCTTCGACCTGCTCGATTCGATCGGGCTGCTGGCCGCCGGCAGCCGCAATTTCGCCGAAAAGCTGGTGGATGGCATCCAGGCGCGCCGCGACCGCGCCGAAGGCTTCCTGGAGCAATCGCTCGCCATGGGCACCGCCCTCACGCCCGAGATCGGCTACGAGAAAGCCGCCGCGCTGGTGAAGCAGGCCTACCGGGAGGGCCGCACCGTCCGCGAAGTGGCACGCGAAAACAGCGGCCTGCCGGAGGAGCGCCTGAAAGCTCTGCTCGATCCGCGCTCGCAAGCGGGCTAAGAGGAGTTGGGCCTTCGCGCCGCGCGCGCCCTAGTTCAGAGTGTCCTGGTAGGTCGTCGCGCGCCTAACTCCGGCTGCCGGCGGCGCTTACCTTGCCTGCGGCCGAAGTGGTTCCCGAGAGGTACGCGACCAGGCCGGGAAGGCCTTGCGCGCCGTCCCATCCCCGGCAGATTTCGGTCAGCGTGTACAATCCCAGCTCCCGATAGCTCTCGGTCTGCGATTCGTCGAAGAACTGATCGGCCGTGCTCTGATGCGGGAACGCAGAGTTCCTGGATTGATAACTAAGCACATCGGGCGGCTCGTTGCCGCGCATCATCGGCTTGATGTAGACCAGGAAACCGTCCTCTTCCGTATCGTCCACCGCGCTGTAACCGATCCGGGCGATGGCGTATCGCTTCTCCTGGCGATGAAGCGATCCGAATCCGCGCTCTTCGAAGTCGATGGGAATCTTCATGTCGATACGGATTTTGCGCAGTGCGTTTCCCAGGTCTCCATACCTGAAATCGGGATCGCAGCCGCCGTCCAACACCACAATATGCCGGCAGCGGCGCCGGACCATCTCATACAACGCCAGGTTCTCGAAGTGGCCTCCATCCGACAGGTATACCCATTCATTGGTGTCATTGGTGAGGCCGAAAGCCTCCTTGACGAGCGACCCCACCGCCGAGGTCGGCCCGGCCGCGCGCCAGCTCTTGTTGCCGGCTTTCCCGGGATTGCCGAGCCACGCGCCCAGGCGGGCATTGAACAGCGTCATGATGAATCCAATTACGGCCGAAGAGTTGTACCCCATGTTGGGGCTGGCGGCGGCGCCCGAAATGGTGATGGCGGTGCCGAGTGTTATGCCTCCCGGTCCGCCGTACTTCGCGGAGGGCCGGTACCCTAAATTGGCGCTGCCGCAATGCAGCGGGGTGATGGTGAAAGACTCAGCCTTCCTCTGCTGCCATGCCAGCCGCTCTCCGGCCACCAGGTTCAAGGTGACGTTGACCACCTGGAAGGGTTTGATCGCGGGGTCCAGCTGATGCATCGGCAGGTTGTCGCTTTCGGCAAAACCGGTGAACTGGCTGGCTTGCTGACGGTTGTTGGCTGCTCCCAGATAGGCGCGGATCAGCCGGCTCCGATACATCTCGTGCAGCGAGAACTTGTTGATGTTGATGTAACGGGCCATCAGCCACGCGAAGCACCAGAGGGCCACGCCGAACAGCAGAATCGCCTCCCAGCGCGTCCCCTCCAAAATGCTCCGGTGATTCCACCAGGTGCAATTCGGACAGTAAGCGATCTTCCCGGTAGCTGCGTCCGAACTGGCGCCCAGCCGGAAGATCATCAGCAGCCAGTCCGTGGCGATCGCAAGACCTACCATGAACGCGACTCCGAAGGCCGGGGGGGCCAGCGCCGTGGCCAGCCGGATCGCCAGCGCCGGTTTGACGGCTTTCGCGGCAGACTTACTGGAGGCCGTAGCTGAACTGGATCCCGCCAGGGCGCTGGCCCAGCCACCTGCGGCTCCAGCCGCCGCGAACACCGATTTCCCCCACGCCGGCAGGCCGGCGGCCCACGTGGGGCCAAGCAGCACCAGTGCGCAAACGCCGGTCCATGACGCCACGAACAACAAAGACCAGGCGCCGGCGCGCGACAGCCATTCCCGGTCGTCATCCTTGAGTATTCGGCTGGTGAAGCCGACGAAGAAGCATCCGGCCACCATCAGCGCCAGTATCAGCAAAGGCGGGGCGATGTTGATATATACCGGCCAACTGATGTAGGGATAGATAAAGTTGGCCAGATACCACGCCGTGGAACCAGCGCTCCAACCCGTAAGCAGCACCGCGGAAGTTACCGCCGGAAACAACCGCACGCGTTCCCGAAAGGGCTTGCCGCAAAACACCAGGTACGCCAACCACCCGGCCAGCGCGGAAATCATCACCCCACTTACCATCTGGGTATATCCGATGAGCATAGGGCTGGTGACGTTGGGCCTGGTGGCGTCGCCCCCCGTGAACCACGAGTCATTGGTGATGAACGCCATCGAAGCCAGGATCGCCGGCAGCAGCACCCACTTCAGAAAAGCAAGCTCGGAATGCGGCTTCCTGCCCACTCCAGGCAGATACCGCATGATGTTAAAAACCGTGACCGCGAAAAGCACGCCGCTGGCAGCGGGAATCAGATCCGGCAGCACGGTTCCCAGGGGAAGCAGGAGGTTCCCGTAGAAATCCAGGTAGGTTTCTCCCAGCCGCGCGAAGGAGAGAATGAGGCGGGGCGCCAGCAGGGCAAGCATCAGCAGGGGCACAAACACCAGCCAGTTCAGAAACATGTTGCGGACTACCGTGGCTCCCAGCGTCCAGGTGTCCACCGAGAAGAATCCTGCCTTGGGCGAAAGATAGCTGTTGTACTCGCGCAGATGTTGGATGGGATCGGGATCGCCTGCGGCGACCGGCGCCGCGTTGCGCCGCAGATACGGAATTACCCGGTCCAAGCCCCCTTGGCGCTGTTTCCAGCTTGTGAGCCACGCCCCGATGTAACCACCGCCGGAAACGGTCGAAAGATAATCGAAGGTGCCCAGGATGCCTTGCTCGGCCAGGCCTTGGATTGCGCCGAGTGCGAACGTGGCGCTGCGGATGCCGCCTCCCGAGATGCACAACGCACTGAAGGGGCGTTGTTCGCGGTGCACCTTCTTGGGGAGATCGGATTCAGCGGTGCCCCGATACCCGGACCCGGGACGCAGGCTGTCGTATTCCTGGGCGAGCGCTTGCGCGGACGAGAGGGCCGGTTCCTCCGGGTTGCTGGACATTAGTAAACTATGCCCGTCCGGAAAGCCGGAGTCAAGCCGCTGCAATCGCTCTCGAGCCATCGGCTCATCGATCACCGCGGGCCTCTGGCCAGGCATCCACCGGCAACCCTCGCGTCAATGCAGCCGCCTTCTTCAAACGTTGCCCACTGCGGCTTTGAAAGGATCGAAGGCAGCAGCGGCGGGCTGTTAAGCCGCCAGGCCGCCGGCAGTTGTTCCGCTCGCCGAGGCACGCGGCTCCATGCTTATGCCCAGCCGCGACGGTAAGGAAGCGGACCCTGTGGTCGAAGACCTGGCGCCGCCGCGGTTCACTGTTTCGGCGGGTTGAAGTCGATGGTCGAATCCACCGCAAACTTGCGGTAATTCACAAACGTCACCACGTTGGAGATTTGCCGGAACGATCTCTCCATGTGAGCCTCGGAACGCGAGGGCAGCAGGTAACTGTGCCCGGCCACGTTAACGAAGTCATAGTCCACTTCGACCGAAGACTGCAGGATCCCGGACTCCTTCGGAATGTCGTCGGCGGAAGCCGTCAGACGGAGCACCTTGGTGGTTTCGCTGTCCAGGACTACTTCGCCGTGGTAACCGGCCACCGCCTCCACCATGTTTCCGGTCGCCGCACGGTGGCCCAACACGTAATGCGATTTGGCGCGCGCGATGCGATACGTATACACCGCCGCGCGGGGCTTGCGCGTGTTGGACGAATCCTTCCACTGGAAGCCGGTAGCCGACGAGGGATCGAAAACTCCCAGTAGCAGGCTGCCAAATTCGCCCCCCGTGATGATTCCGTCCAGCGATTCCAGCCGCTGCTCCGTCCGGCTCCCATTCATGGCAACAAGCGTTTGCTTCTCCTTCTGCCCGAAATAGCTGAGCTGGATGGTAAGGCGGTCGGCCTTGATATTGGTCGGACTCGTCCTGTCGGTGCGCGCCACCTGCTCGGTGCAGATGAAATCCGGCAGCTTGCCGGTGTAATGGATTGCGATCTCCCGCGCAGTATCCAAAGTGCGGCGTTGTTCCTCGGGAGAGGGCCGCTGGGCCGCCGCCGGCACGCATAGGAGCGAACCGAGAACAGCGATCATCAAGTCGCGTCGCATGCTGAATCCTCCACGGGCGCCCGTTCGACCTGGCCGTCACCCAAACCCGCCGGCGGCCTCGCCCGATTCTATCTTCGGTCCCTGGATTCTCGTAAATGGTATCGAACAGAGTACCAAATCCGGGTGAACTTTGTTGGCGGTCTCCCATAATCGCCCGTCGCCATCTCGCCCCCACGACTGGTGCCTTCTGCCGCCGCGAGCCGCCGCGGCAACCGACGGCACACAACCAGCCGCCGCTAGTTCGGCTGTGGGCGCTGAACCCGATCGATGACGAGTGTCTTCACGGGCGCCTTGCCGGCCTTCAACCGCAGGCCAAGTTGATCCGGCAGGGCAGAGAGGAGCGATCGACCAGCCGCAGGATCGTCGCCGGACGAATAAACCAGCGTGAACTGGTATTGGCCGCCCTTATCGATCCCGGTCCGGTTCAGCACGGGATGATCCTTGACCACGAATTCCTGCAAGGCTTCCGCAAAGTCGTCCATCGACAGGCAATCCGACTGAAAAGTTCCTTGGCGAACATTGACGCTGCCGCAATGATTCGTTTTGGAGGCCGCCTGAAGTTTGGGTCCGTGACTCGTCGCTTCCAGAAGGTAGACGGGAGCCTGACGGGATTCCCAACGTACGCTCAGGTGAAAGCGCGCCGCCAGCACGGATTGCAGCATCCGCATCATGTCCAGTCCGGATGCCGGAGTGGTGCTGCGCGCCTGGATCACATACCGGTCCGTCTCGATCCAGGCCGGCCCGTTCGCCGGCGCCTGGTAACTCTTGAGGCCGTACGCCAGATCGACCAGATCCTGCAACGTGCATCCAACCAGCGTCAGCATGAGCGGGTCGCTATGGGAGTTGCAAGCCTGCGCAATGATCCCTTGCGGTAAGTACGGTTTGACGGACACGGTGTCGAACTCGCGCGGCGCGGGGGCAGCCTGCGCCGGCGGAGCACTCCAGGCGGGCGATGAGACGAGCAGAAAGCCTGTAGAGAGAAGTAACCGCATATCCCGAATACCGGCGAAAGGGGATGAGGTTACCGGAATCCACGATAATGCAACCGTCAGCCAGGCGATTCCGCCATGCCGCGCGAGGCGCTATCCGCCAAACACCTTGCGCGCCATTTCCATGTAGGCCGCCACTTTCACCTTGGGATCGCCCGTGCCCAGCGTCTCCACCGGCAGGAACCCGCGGTAGCCCCCCTTATCGATAATCGCCTTCACCTTGGCCAGGTCGGTGGGCACTTCTTTGGTCCCGTAGCCGACCAGTTCCTTGAGCTGCCACGAAACCGCGTACGGCATCAGCTTTTCGATCTCCTCGTACGGATCGCCGCTGCGCAGGCTACCGATATCCAGGATCGATCCGAACCACTCCGAGTCCACCGCCTGGATCACGCGGATGGTCTGCTCCGCGGTCTTCAGGAAGCCGTTGTGATTCTGCAGGCCCACGATCACGCCGAAGCGCTTGCCGTACGCCGCGCATTCCTGGAAATCGGGGGTCATCCACGCCAGCACTTCGTCGAAGGTGCGGCCTTCGGGCAGGCGCGGTCCAGTGAACACGCGGATCACCGGCGCGCCCAGCTTGGCCGCCACCTCGATCCACTCCTTCACCATCTGCACGTCCTTCTTGCGGGCGGCCGGATCGGCGGCGGTGAAGTCGTTGCGCACGCCGGTGCCGCTCAGCGTCACCCCGTTGACGAACGCCTCGCGCTTCAGCGCGTACACATAGTCATCGGGCGGCGTTTTGGGATAGCCCGGAAAGTAATAGCCGGTCGCGTCCAGCCCTTCGATGCCGATTTGCGCGCAATAGTGGACCACATCGGTTAGCGTCAGCGAGCCATCCATCAGCGGCCGGTTAAAGGAGTACGCGTTCAGCCCCAGTTTGACTCGCGTGCCGGCGGTTCGAGTGACTTTACCCTGCGCCTGGGCCGTGGCCGGTCCCTGCCAGGCCGCCGCTACCCCGGCGGCGCATTTCAGAAAATTGCGGCGATTCGCGATTGGCATCCTATCTCCCCCTGGCTGCTCAGCGCAGTGCTCCGTGGCGGTGCAGGATCGCAACCGTCCGGTCGATCGGCAGCGCTTCCACGGTGTGTCCGTTGCCGCTGGTGGTCACCGCGCGCAGCAGCGAATTGTAAATGGCTTCTTCGGTGGCCTCGATGACGGCCAGAAACAGCGGTGACATCTCGTCGTTCGAGAGCAGCTTCACGGGCTGGCCGGAGGCCCGCACGGTGGTGAAGGCGATTCCGTAATCGCCGCTGCCGTTGGCCCCGCTCGATCCTGTCCGCGCCAGGCCGAACATGGTACGCGCGGCCATGCGGCGCAAATTACGGGCGTCCACCGGGGCGTCGGTGGCCACCACCATGACGCAGGAACCGTCGCCCGAATTGGGACCCCGCTCGCGCAGTTCGCGCCCCACCGGCGCGCCGTTCATCATCAGCGAGCCGCCGAAATTAGTCTGCACCAGCGCACCCACGGTGTACGGTCCGGCCTTGCGAGAAGCCGTCCCGATGCCGCCTTTGAATCCGAAGGCCACCGTGCCCGTGCCTGCGCCCACGGCGCCTTCCTCCACCGGACCGCCGCGCGCCTGGGCGATGGCCCGCAGCACGTCCTCGCGGCCCACGTGGCGGCCGCGAATATCGTTGAGGTAGCCGTCGTTGGTTTCGGCCACCAGTGGATTTACCGAGCGCACGGTTTCGTTCCCCGGCAGCCCCAGCAGGTAATCGAGCAGCGCGTCGGCTACTCGCGGCACGTTCAGCGTGGAAGTGAGCGCGATAGGCGATTCGATTTCGCCCAGTTCCTCCACCTGCGTGGACCCGGCCAGCTTGCCGAATGCGTTGCCCACATAAACCGCCCCCGGCACTCTATCACGGAACAGGTTGCCGCCATGCGGCAGCACCACCGTGACTCCGGTGCGGATGGTGTCCCCCTGGATCAGCGTAGTTTGGCCGACCCGCACGCCCTCGACGTCCGTAATGGCATTCAGCGGTCCCGGCGGAAGCGTCCCCACAATCAGGCCGATGTCGCGGGCCCGCGGCCGCGCCGCCGGCTCCTGCGCCGACAGCGGAGGCGCCAGGCCGGCCAGAGCCAAAAGCAGCAGACGGGTCATCGTAGCTTCAGTGTAATCCCGCGCCGGCTTGGCGGAGCGTGGGGGCGGCCAGCGCGCGCAAGCATCGACCGTCCGTTCCGTCGGTCCCGCACCCACCGCCACCCGGGCCACCCCCAATGGGCCTTAAGATAAGGCCACTCGAAGGTGCCCCGCGGTGTTGGGCGATTCTGCTCCGCGAGCCGCGTTTTGGTTGCAACTTCCCAGAACCGGGCGGGCTGAGGTCACTTTCCGGCAATGCCTGTGTTTCGGCAGGAACCCGACTGGAAACTCGCGGGCGCCCTGAATGACGTGATTCAAAGGATGCTGGGGGGCAGAGACACTACGGGCGCAAGACCGAGGGTGAACTGGAATCGGGCGCTTGCGGTGCAGCCACATCTTCGGGCTTGAGGAACGAAAGAAAGCTCCACTGTTGATCGGAGAGTTTGAAGAGCGCTACCTGCGATCCTGACAGTTCGAATCTTGGTAAGGCATGCTTTCAATCCGGCCGGCGCTTTGTTCCAGTCGATCTCCCAACGTATTGCGGCCTGACGCATGTCAGGCTGGCTTCCCGGAGTGATGCCGGTTACCTCGACGAGGTAGGGACCCTGAAGGGTGATTTCATGGAATTTGCCTGATTCCTTCAGATCGATCGCGAACAGGGCCTTACGCCCTGCCTCCGTCAGATGATACGTGCTGATCGTAAAGCCGTTATAAGGAACCTCGACATGTTTCCAGAGATCGTTTTGTATGCCGCATCCGATGAGCGTGTCGGAGTGGAACCTCACCGTGAAGTGATTCAGCTCGTCATGTGACCACTTCTGCGAGATGAGGGTGCTCGCCCCAATCGGGTTGAGGTCGCCGGGCTGCGGTGGAGGATCCGGACCAAGCGAACATCCCACGGCCATGCAAACAGCCACCATCGTGAGGGCCACGGCGGCCTTTCTTAGGTAACGATCAGTCGAGACTTCACGCATCATGCACATTCGCGCCTGGCAGAGAAACTCGCCAAGCCCCATAAATGCCCAGGGTAACCCCTTCTCAGAGGGTTTCACATGTTTCCGTCCGTTAATGGTTTTTCCGCTATCGATAGTTCATGATGCTCGAGGGCGCCATCCCAACCGAGGCGCCGTGGACGCTTTGGCGAGCAGCATTAGGCGAGCGTCTACCGTTCCCAGCGGTGCAGGCGACCGATGATGGCTGTGCCTTCCAGTAAGCGATCTTGAGGTCGCCTTCTCGTCACTGGCCCCGCCATGGCGGACCGCGCCGATCCACTTTTCCGATGGGGCCGTCTTACGTCCACAACCTGGAACGCGCCGCCCAACCTCCGAGTGGGCGACCATTTGCTCCTAAGATTCGGGAGTCCTCGCCTGGCCCGGCATCCGGCTCGAAAACAGTGGTCGCACTGAGCGCGTTCAGACCGGGACCTTCAACAACAGCAAACGTCGATGTTCTCAGATGGCGCCTTTATTGGTTGCGGATTTGGGCCCCTGCAGTGGGCTTGCGGCGGTGGGGATCGAAGCGTTCCTGAAACACCAGGCACAACGCTATCAGTGCCAGGGTGCAGTAGAGGAAAACGATGAGAGGCATCCTGCTCCGACGTTCCCGCACCAGGACTGAATCCGCGGGCTTCGCGGGGTCGAAGTACACCGTGACTGTGGAGTTCACGGGATACCGGTCGAGCGTCGCCTGAGCCTCCTTTTTACTCGAGTAACGGACCTTGTCGAACCCGATCCGCGTGCCCACATGGGGGACGCCGTAGGCTTCATAGTCGTACTCCACGCGAGCCCAAATAGTGCTTCCGTATGTACCAATGCTGCCCTCCAGTTCGGCTCTGCTGATGGTGCCCGTTACCTGTGGCCAACCTAGGCTGGCGCGGAGTTTCCTCCGGTAGTACAACTCTTGTACGGGGATGAACAGGAAGACGCCCCCTATCAAGATACAGAGCACGACCCAGTAAATAGAGAGCACTACCACGCCCAACAGTCCCACATGACCCTCCGCATGGAAGTATAACTGTCCGCACAGCGAATCAGGAAGGCTGCGAGCAGGCCGGAGCCGTCCTGGCTTACGGGATAACGATTTCCTCGGCGGAGGCGGTCGCCACCGAAGGAATCCCCGACGGCCTCGCACCGGCGGCAGACCAGCCTTGACCCGAATCGGTACGCGGAAATATCGGTAGGCATGCGAATGTCGGTGCCCGCACGGATTGGACCGGATGAAGGCGGAAAAACCGGCCTATCGGGACCGCATCCAGGCTGGTGAGAAGTCTCGGCCCAGGAATCCTAACCGGCAGCTAGTCTAGTGGTCGAAAGTGGGCTTTGCTTCCGTTGACCCTGGCCGGCGGTAGTTTCCGGTTCCCGCTTAGGGGCCGCGGAACAATAATCTGAACAGATGTTTCGACGCACCCTACCGCTGCTTGCGGTCGCGGCTCCGCCAGACCGCGCGCTGAGCCGCGCGCGCCAGCAAGCGGTTGGATTTGAATGCACAGAATATTTCTCCGCGGCCCCTTACCAAGGACTACCCTCAGCAGTGCCGTGGTACGCTTACGGATTGGGGTCGTCACAGTCCGCCGGGCCGCAACGCCGTGCGCGTTAGGAGGTCGGATGGCCGGCGCGGCGGAAAATGGAGTGTTTGAGTTGACCACTCTGCGATCACCATTCTTGCGTTTAGGGAATCGTCTCGCTTCGTTCGGTCGCCTGGCCGTTCTCGTTTCTGCAGCGTGGTCTGTGGTGGCATTTGCCCAACCGGCCTGCAGCGTTGAGTCAGAGGCGAAACTGGACACGATTACCGGCCGGTTCTCATTTGGTCGGTCCACGCTGGCGCTGACGCTTCCTCACATACTGTACCGATCCGATCCGTCCGTCGTATACATGCAACTGTCGGGTGGCGACTTTCCCAAGGAATTACTTCTCGACTCCAACGGGGAAAAGGTGCGTATCCAGGATAGCGCTGAGTTTCATTTATTCCCGAAAGGGAAGGATCCACTTACATTCTCCAAACGACTTACATTCTCCATTACTGACGCAGGCGGCAAGAGCCTATGCGAATGGGTTACCAACGTAACAACGTCAAAGGTTGATCCGCCGCTCATTCCGCAGGGGTTCGGCCCCCAGTCTGATCTTTCATACCAGACGAGGAGACCTCGTTGGACTATCAGGACGCAGGGGTTCCGCAATGCGGGCGATCCAATCCTGCTGAAGGTGGGCGGAAATTTCGTGAGCCAGCCGGGGGAGTTTTCGATTGACGGCCTTCCGGCGACAGTGCTGGCGCGGAATGCATGTCAGGTGATTTTGGAGGACCCGCATCCGGCGGCGGGTATACGGGTTATCGAGTCACGGGGCTATTCGGTTGCCATCCCGGTTATTGTTCTTGAAATGAAATTACTTAGTTCGACTTCCCGCGGACCCACAAGCATCGAATTCAACCTCCTCGGGCGGGATCGCATTGACCTGCCTGCGCTCTCGGAGCGCAGTCTGACCCTGACCAACTTCGATCCCAGCCGGGTACAAATCGTGTGCGCTAAGCCTTGGCATGGTTTAGATTCCACCTTCATCCGCGTGCATGGTAACGACGATAGGCTAACAGCGTCCTGCCGGGTCAAGCTCCTCAAACCGGGGCCGGTCAGCATTGATGCCAGGCTAATGGAAACGGAAACGGAAAGGTAGGGCGGGTGGCCCTGGCTACATTGATCCGTCGCCTAAACTAAGTGGGGTCTGGGGATCTGACGAACTTGCAATCGCTGGCGCCACCGCCACCACAAGGGGGCCAATCGCCTTTCCATGTGCCGAAATACCAAGTCCGTGGGGCGCCTATTCTGCAAGTGGGGCATTAAAGTGGGCTTCTCGCACACTAGGTCCGCGACCGCGAGATCCCGCTCCCTATGGTCGCGGCTCCGATTCGATGTCGAGTCGCGCATGTTGGCAGGCTGGCGAACCTAATCACGCGTTCGCACACTAGCCACGGAGCGCCGTCTGGGAAGTTGTAAACTACGCGCGAACCGGGATTAGATCGCGAGCAGGCGAGGTCGTTTTGCCAACACCTTATTATTGGGCCTATGGGAGCCACTCCGGCCAGTCCTCTCCACCGTTCCCCCACCCGCCGCCGTGGCCACCCAGGCGGTCTTCCCCACCGTTCCATCCCGCCGCCCCGCCGGCCTTTGCGCGACAATACAGACGAAGCGATGAAGATCGAAACCATTCACCATGTGAGTCTGAATGTCACCGACCTGGAGCGGTCGCGCCGGTTCTATCGCGAGATTCTGGGGCTGGAAGAAATCGCGCGGCCCGCCTTTCCCTTTCCCGGCGCCTGGTTCAGCGTGGGAGACGCGCAGCAGTTGCACCTGATTGTGCACCCCGGCGCGACATTCCGTGGACTGAAGGGCATCGACACGCGCGACAACCACTTCGCCGTCCGCGTGGAGGATTACCTGGCCACGCTGGAGTTTCTGCGCAGCCACGGCTACCGCGAAGATGCCGGCGATCTGGACCCCCTGAGAATGCGCACCCAGCCGCATGCCACGGCCGGGTTTCCGCAGATCTACATCTGCGATCCGGATTGGCACGTGATTGAGATCAACGCCGCCCGGCTACCGGAAGGAATGTGATCGAGCACCGTCCCCGTCCGGCTGCTCGGCCCCATTACCCCCCTTCGGCTGCCTGGAACAGGCCCCACAGGTTCTCGGCGATCGAGCGGCTCGACGACGAATTCTGCTGATAGGCCAGTACGTTTGGGTTGGTGGTCGAGGTAGTGCTGCTCGAACCGCCGCTTGCGGCGCTGCCGTCGTCCTCCGCCGCCGTTGCAGAGCTGGAAGCCGAACTGGCGCCGGAGTCTTCGCTTCCACCCGCATGATGATGGTGGTGCGTGGCGCTGGTCTCGCCGGATGCCGGCGAACTGCCGGAGGCCTGCTGCTGCAGGGCCGATTGGAGCGATGACAGATCGCCCGTCTGGGAAGCGCTCGAAAGCGCGGTCCCAATCTGGTTGAGTTCGGATGCTTCCGTCGTGTTGCCGCTCTGCTGCGCCTGCTGGGCCTCCTTCTGCACGCTGCTGGCCATGGACGCGGTTACCTGCTGGAACTCGGTAGGATCCTGCTGCTCCAGTTTCTGCAGTTCACTCAAGAGCTTGGCCCCGGGGGAAAGCTGCGCTTGGCCGGCTCCCGAACTGGAGCCGGTGGCCTCCGAACTGGAGGCGCCGCTGGTTCCCCAACTGGAGGCGCTGCTGTTGCAACCGCTGGTGCCGGAGAGCGCGGCGTAGTCGCCCGAAGAGAGAGATTGAATCGTCATGCCCCACATATCGGACGGGAACGGGAAAACGTGAGAGTCCGCAGCCGAACCGCGCCCCGTCAGCGTCCCTTTGCACCGCTCCGCAGCAGTTCCGCGACATCCTCCAGCTTCTCATCCATATCTTTCAGCTTGCGCGCCAGGCCCTGGATTTCGGATTCCGACCGGCGGTTCACATCGAAATCCAGCTCGCCCCGCAGGCGGTCCTTCTGGTCCTGGCGGTTCTGGCTCATCATGATCACCGGCGCCTGGATGGCGGCCAGCATAGAGAGAAACAGGTTCAGCAGGATAAACGGGTACGGGTCCCAGGCGGTCCTCCCGAGCTGCACATTGATCCAGGTGTAGACCACCAGCACCACTCCGAACGAACCGATGAACGTCCAGGACCCTCCGAATTGCGCCACCCGGTCGGCCACCCGCTCGCCCAGGGTGGCCTCGGATTCGATCAACTTGTTGGCATTCCGCGCCGCCCGCAGCCGGACCAGATGCTGCGAGGCGTGAAACTGGCGCCCCAGCACCGCCAGCATATCCATGCCCGCCATGGGCTTGCGCTCCAGCAGCACGGCGATATCGCGGCGCTCCACCTCGATGCAGACGGTCTCTTCCACCGCCATGGCGCCGGTCTGATGGGGAGTCTGGGCGAGCATGGAGGCAAAACCGAAGAATTCGCCAGCCGCCGGTTCATCCACAACCACTTCCTGGTGGTCTTCATCGACCGTGGTGACCCGCACCTGCCCGGAGACCATCACGTATGCCCGCTGTCCGGGATCGCCGATTCTGTAAATGCGCTGCCGCGGGGCGAATTGCTTCAGTTCTACCTGCCCCGCCAGCACCGCAGTCTCCTCGTCATCCAGCAGGGCAAACAAGGGAACTTTTCTCAGGATCTCCGGTTGGCACGCCATCGGCTTACCTCCTCTCACCTCCAGAATATGGTAGCCTCGCCGGCGGGCTTAGAGCTGCCCGTATTTCCCGGCCCGCTCCACAAGTTTGGTTCGGCATCGGGGCGGCGGCAGCCCGGGCGGAGGGCGGCAAAGCGGAGAATCTTGCGCTGGCGGAATAACTTTGTCTCCCTTCATCCGTCTCAGAATTAAACCGGCCGGCATCGCCTGAGGGAACCGTGTGCCGGCTGGCGGTGTCCAAGTAACTGAACCCGTGAGCTTTGAAGGAGGGAATACGATGCGATTCAGCCTGCACCTGGCCCTGCTGACACTGGGTGCCGCGGCGGCTTTCGCCCAAGCCACCGATACGCCACACTTTGCGCTGGCCGAGGTACAGATCAGCCCGCGCGAGGTGCGGCCGATGACGCAAGGGCCGTTCTTCACCGCAGGCCGCTATGAAGTGCGGCAGGCGAGCATGCTGGACCTGATCCGGATTGCTTACGGCGTGGATCCGGAGCGGATCAATGGGGGCCCCAGCTGGCTTGAAATGGACCGCTTCGACGTGTTTGCCAAGACGGCCGGCGCGTCGAACGCCCAATCGCGGGCGCTGATGCTGCGGGCCTTGCTGGCGGAGCGCTTCCACCTGGTGGTCCACAATGACAGTAAGCCCACGGCGGCATTCGCCCTCACCGCGGGGAAGAAGCCGCTGATGAAGGCGGCGGATGATCCTCCGGGCGATACCGGGTGCAAATTCGACGTGCAGAACGCCCCGCAAGGGCCGCCTGCCCCCAATCAACCCATCACCCTGCCGGTGTTGCTGTACACCTGCCACAACACCACCATGGCGGCGTTTGCCAGCGGCATGCTCGACACTCCCGGGGCGGCCCAGTATTTCAACAGCCGGCCGGTCGTGGACCAGACCAAGCTGGAAGGCGCCTGGGATTTTACGCTGAGATACACGCCCAAGGTGCCGGCCGGCTTCAATGTCACCGGCGAGAGCATGCCGCTGTTCGAGTCCGTTGAGAAACAACTGGGTCTGAAACTGGACGCTACCACGGTGCCCCTGCCGGTGGTCGTGGTGGACAGCGTGGATGAGAAGCCCACGCCTAACACGGCGGAAGCCGATAAGGCCTTTCCCGCTCCCACGGAGTTCGAAGTGGCGGAGTTGAAGCCGAGTGACCCGTCGGCCACGGGAGGGCGCGGCGCGGCCAGGGCAGAGATCAAGAACGGGCGGATTTTTGTGCCCAACATCCCGTTGAAGAACCTGATGGAGCTGGCCTGGGATCTGGATAGCGACGAGATGCTGGTGGGCGCGCCCAAATGGATGGACGAACGGTTCGACCTGATTGCCAAAGCCCCGGCGGGAGTGGCGCTGGGCGATCTGACGCCGCAGCGGTCGTCCGTGTCGGTGAACATCGACGCGCTGCGGCCGATGCTGCGCTCGCTGATGGTGGAGCAGTTCAAGCTGGCTATCCACACCGAAGAGCGGCCGATCAACACCTACACTCTTACGGTGCTCAAGCCGAAGCTCACCAAGGCGGACCCGTCGTCGCGGACGAAGTGGGAGGAAGGCATCGATCCCGGCTCGAAAAACAGCAAGAACGCCAATCCGACGCTTGGACGCCTGGTGACTTGCCACAACATGACCATGGCTCAGTTCGCGCAATTGCTTCCCGGCATTGCGCCCGGCTATCTGCGCACCAAGGTGGTGGATGCCACGGGCCTCGAAGGCGGCTGGGACTTCACCTTCAGCTTCAGCCCGGCCGGCGTGCTGCAGATGGGCGGCGGCGGGCGCGGCGGAGACGGCGGGCGTGCCGGAGACTCTGGGGCTTCATCGGCCGCTGCTCCGGAAGCGTCCGAACCGAGCGGCGGGCTGTCGCTGTCCGATGCCATGGTAAAGCAGCTCGGTCTGAAGCTGGAAATGCAGAAGCGGCCCTTGCAGGTGGTGGTAATCGACCACGTGGAACGGAAGACGGAGAACTGAGGGGCGCCGGCGCCGCGGGCTACCGGACAGCGGACGCCGGGGCAGCCGTGCCGCGCGTCAGCCAGGCGATCTCGGCTTCCAGTTCAGCGATCCGGTCCGCTGGCTCGGGCGCCTTAGGCAGCCGCACCAGCGCGGATTCCACCTTGCGCGATTCGAGCGCGAAATACAGCTCAGCGGCCTGCGGATCGTCGCCGTGCTCGATCACCAGCGTGGGCGTCTTGAAGCTGCCTGCGAAGTACAGCGGCGAGTGCTTCACGTATTGATCCGCGTCCTCCCACGGCAGGGCGCCCATCCAGGTCACGGCATGCCGGGCTGGGTTGCGGTCGAGGGTCGCATCCGCGGCCCAGTCCACGATCGGGTCGCGCGCCACGGCCGCCTGGAACCGGTCCGTGTGGCCGATCAGCCACGCTGCCACGAAGCCGCCGGTCACCGCCACGCGCCGCGGGTCAATGTAGCCCTTGGCGGCCACCAAATCCACGCCGCGCAGCACGTCGTCGGCCGCGCCGCCGGGGAAGCTGGTCTGCAGCAGGTTGCCGAAATCCTCCCCATAGCCGGGGGTCCCGCGCGGGTTGGCGCACAGCACCACGAAGCCGCGGGCGGCGAAAATCTGGGCCCGCAGGTCAAACTCCCCCCCGCACATCCACCGGGGGTCGTCGCGGAGATCCACCAGCAGCGGGTACTTCTGCGCCGGTTGGAAGCCGGGCGGCTTGGTCAGCCAGCCCTCGATGGTCTGGCCCTCCGACCCCCAGGTAATCTTTTCCACGGCCCCCGCCGGGCGTCCGGCCAGCAGGTCATGGTTCGGGCTGGCCACCACGCGCACGCTGCCCGGGTGGTCGGCGGGGAAAACCACCACCTCGTCCGCGACCGTGCCGGTCGAGCGGATGCTGGCGGCGTTCCCGTTATCCGCCAGCGAAAGGCCCTCCAGCCGCGCTGGGTCCAGGGCCAGCTCGCGCAGCGTGCCGTCGTTGTGGGCGGCATAGGCGTGGGTCACGCCGTGGTCATCGGCCAGGAAGTACAGGTTGCGGGAGTCGGAGACTCCACTGCGGGCTGCTGACGTCGCGATCCAACGCGCCGCTCAGGATTTTCACCCGGCTGCCGTCGGCGTTCATCACCCACAGCTTGCGGATGGCGTAACCGGAGGGTTGGGCGTCGGTAGCCAGCCAAGCCACCTTGGTGCCGTCCGGCGAGGGCAGCGGGCATTCATTCCGGCCGGCGTGCGCGGAGAGAGCCTTTCCGCCTCCCGACAGGCGAAACGCGTAGATCTGGCCCGCGGCGCGTGCCGCCAGTACGGTTTGGCCGTCCAGCATCCAGGCCGGTTCGCCCACGGCGTCGAAGTCGGCGGGAGAAAGCTGCCGCGGCGTGGCGGAGGGCGATGCCAGCACAAAAACCTGGATGGGACCCTCCGGGCGGGCCAGGAACGGCAGCAGCTCCGGCGGCGCCCAGGCAGGCGGCGGACCCTCGGCCGGCGCCCGCGCGGTGAAGGCCAGGGCATCGCCTTCGGGCACCAGGGCGATCGAAAGAGGCGTCTCCGGCAGGTTGGCAATCACCGTTTCGGCCCCCGAATCCATCCGCCGCACCATGATCCTGACAGCGCCCCCGTTTTCCGAGAGCCAGGCCAGCCGGGACGACTCAAACGACCAGCGTGGCGAGCGGTCGCGCCAGATACCGTCGCCAAGGGATATTGGCGGTTTACCGGCAAGCGATATTAGCCGTAGATTAGCGTGACCGCCGAAGGCGTCTACGTAGGCCAGCCACTCGCCGTCGGGGCTGATCCGGGCATCCGAGGCGGTATGCAGGTTGGCGAGGTCCGCGGGGGCCAGGGTGCCGCTCGCGGCGAAGGACAGAAATGCCGTGCTTACCAGGAGATAGGCGGTACGAAGGGCCACCCAACCAGTCTCGCACATGGCTCAGGCGCGGGCCGCAGCCCCGGCCGGCACAAGAGGGCTAGGGGAAAAGTTATCGCCCGGTACTAACCTTGGAAAGGAGGAAAACGCTATCAAACTATAAGGTAAGTCTACATGCCAAGTATGTCTTATTTTTGCCGCCTGGTTTCCCTATAATTGACCCAACGACGGTTAAAAAAGGAAACCCGTGGGGTGTTTGTATTGCGGTAAAGATATCGGACCCTTTCGGCTTCTCCGGGATAGCGAATTTTGCAGTTCCGCACACCGGAAAAGCTACGGGCAACGCCTGGGGGCGGCGCTCGGCAGGATAGGTGCGCCCGAACCGCCGCCGGCCGGAATCGCGGGTTTCCAAGTCAAAATGCCGGTGCAGGCCGGCTCCCTCCAGTACACCCACCATACGCGCGACTTCGGCCACACCGGCAATCGCGCGCGCACGGTTCGGGACTGGCCCGTAAGCATCGCTCCGGTGTTGGGCGCCAACGCGCTGCAGAGCGCCGGATGGCCCACCGTGGCTCCCTCTGAAAATCCCGGTGGTGTCGGGCTGGCCTGGTTGGGCGGTATGACGGCCTTCGGGCGCGTGGACGGCCTGCGCTTGCCGGCGCCGATTCTGGGTCGCGGGGTACCGTCGAGCGGCGCCGCAGTCCGGCCCCTTCCGCATCCCGAGGAACGCATCCTGGGGCCGGCGAGCAGCCGCCGCGGGTTCGATTGGCTGGCCACGCGGCATAGCCGCCGGCTGCCCGAGATTCGCCTGGAGCTGGTCGAGGAAACCGTCCAACCGGCCGCCCGGCAAACCCCCGAGCTCTGCGGCCAGTGGATGCCCAGCCCGCCGGCCATTGCCGCCGAGCGCGAGGTGATCCCGGCAGTGGCCTGCTGGCAGGATTTCGCCGTGCGCGCCCCGTGGCTGCCGGAACTGCGCCTGGACGAGACGGTCCTGGCCGTGCAGGCGATGCCCCAGCCGTCCCAGCAGTGGATGGCCAGCGCGGCGGCCATTGCCGCCGAGCACGAGGTGGTCCCCTCCATCGCCGCCCGGTTCGTGGAATCCGGCGCCGTGCGCCTGCCCCAAATGCGCCTGGCGATCGCACCAACGGCCATCGAGCCGGTGGCCGATTTCCGGCCGCAGCAGCTTTCTGGCGCCGATGCCGCTATCGCCATCGCCGGCGAACGGATGGTGCAGACCGCTTCCGCGCGCCTGCCCGAGATGCGCCTGGAGGCGGAGAGCGCCGCGCTCGACCAGATCCCCGAGCTGTGCGAGCAGATGATGCCCGTTCCGCCGGCCCAGGCTGCCGAGCGCGAGGTGACACCGTCGGTCGCCGCGCAGTTCGTGCAATCCCGCGGCCTGCGGCTGCCCGAAATGCGGCTGCCGATCGCCGGCAAGTCGCGCGAGCAGAACCCCGCCCTGCCGTTTGAGCCCTTCTCGATGCCTTCGGGCGCCCTCGCCACCATGGGCGCCGAACACGCCGGCCGGAACGGATCGGGCCACCTGCCCGAGATGCTCCTGGCCGCCGAGGCGGAAACCTTCGAGCTGATCCCCGATTCCTACGAGCGTCCGGCCCCCGCACCGGCCGCCGAAGCCGCGGAACGGGAAGTGATCGCGGCGGTGGCCGGGAGCGTGATGTTCGGTGCGATCCGTCTGCCGGAATTGACGCTGGCGGTGGAAGCGGAAGTGGTCGAGCAGATCCCGGAGCCGTGCGAACAGGCGCTGCCCTCACTGGCCGCCGAAGCCGCGGAGCGGGAATTGATTGCGGCGATGGCCGGGAGCGTGGTTTTCGGTGCGATCCGGCTGCCGGAGCTGACGCTGGCGGTGGAAGCGGAAACCGTCGAGCAGATCCCGGAGCCGTGCGAACAGGCGTTGCCTTCACTGGCCGCCGAAGCGGCGGAGCGGGAAGTGATCGCGGCGATGGCCGGGAGCGTGCTGTTCGGCGCGATCCGGCTGCCGGAGTTGGCGCTGGCGGTGGAAGCGGAAGTGGTCGAGCAGATCCCGGAGCCGTGCGAGCAGGCGCTGCCTTCACTGGCCGCCGAAGCCGCGGAGCGGGAAGTGATCGCGGCGATGGCCGGGAGCGTGATGTTCGGCGCGATCCGGCTGCCGGAATTGGCGCTGGCGGTGGAAGCGGAAACCGTCGAGCAGATCCCCGAGCCGTGCGAACAGGCGCTGCCTTCACTGGCCGCCGAAGCGGCGGAGCGGGAAGTGATCGCGGCGATGGCCGGGAGCGCGATGTTCGGCGCGATCCGGCTGCCGGAATTGGCGCTGGCGGTGGAAGCGGAAGTGGTCGAGCAGATCCCCGAGCCGTGCGAACAGGCGCTACCTTCACTGGCCGCTGAAGCCGCGGAGCGGGAATTGATTGCGGCGATGGCCGGGAGCGTGGTGTTCGGTGCGATCCGGCTGCCGGAGCTGACGCTGGCGGTGGAAGCGGAAGTAGTCGAGCAGATCCCCGAGCCGTGCGAACAGGCGCTGCCTTCACTGGCCGCCGAAGCGGCGGAGCGGGAAGTGATCGCGGCGATGGCCGGGAGCGCGATGTTCGGCGCGATCCGGCTGCCGGAGCTGACGCTGGCGGTGGAAGCGGAAGTAGTCGAGCAGATCCCCGAGCCGTGCGAACAGGCGCTGCCTTCACTGGCCGCCGAAGCCGCGGAGCGGGAATTGATCGCGGCGATGGCCGGGAGCGTGATGTTCGGCGCGATCCGGCTGCCGGAGTTGGCGTTGGCGGTAGAAGCGGAAACCGTCGAACAGATCCCCGAACCGTGCCAGCAGCCGATGCCGAGCCTGCCGGCGGAACCCGCCGAGCGGGAAGTGATTCCGGCGGCGGCCCTGCGCGTGGAAACCCGCGGCCTGTGTCTGCCGGAAATGGGGCTGTCGGTGGATGGGGCGATCCTCGCGCGGGTCCTCGAATTCCGCCGGCCGCAGCTTTCCCAG
Source organism: Bryobacterales bacterium (assembly GCA_963803725.1). Lineage (GTDB taxonomy): Bacteria > Acidobacteriota > Terriglobia > Bryobacterales > Bryobacteraceae > JOPF133. The sequence goes on from CAWDOH010000019.1 coordinate 36,242, forward strand.
TCCCCCGCCGCCGAAGCGGCCCTAGCCGCCGAAGAACTGGCCGCCACCGGCGCCGCGCGCCTGCCCGGAATGTCGCAGGCGGTGGAAGCGGAAGCGCTCGAACAGATCCCCGAGCCGTGCCGGCAGCCCATGCCCAGCCAGCCTGCCGAACCGGCCGAACGCGAGCTGATCCCCGCCGTAGCGCAGGTGTGGGGCACCGTCGAACTGCGCCGCCCGGGCTGGCAGTTCCAGATCGCCACCCACATCCCCAGCACCCGCCGATGGAGACACGCACAGGATCCGCAGGCGGCCGTGGTGGGCGTGGAATCACAGCTCCGCATGACGCCGTTGTCGGCCCTGCGTTATCCTTCCATGGCCGAACTGGAGCCGGTTTCCGACTCCCTGGTGAACTCGCGGCCCACCGAGATGGCCGAGCCGGTGGCCAGCTTCGAAGGCCCGCTGGCCCCCTGGCCGGCGGAATCCCTGCCGGCCCTCGCGGGTTTGGTGGCCATGTCCGTGCCTTTCGGCCGGATGCTGCGCCTGCCCTCCCTGACGCTTTCGCAAACCGAGCTGGCGCCCTCCAGCTACGATTCCGCTGAAGCGGCTAAGGCGCCGGCCGCCGAAGAGCCGCGAACTGCCGCCATGGCCGAACGGATCGAGCGCGGCGACCGCACCATCCCCATGGCCGGTTTCCAGGCGCTGGATTTCTACTGCGAGACCGGCACCGGCGTCCCCTCCACACGGTTCGATTGGGCCATCTCCCCTACGGTGGTGTCCTTGCCGAATTGGGGATTGCGCACCACCGGCTACCAGAAGGAAGAGGCGTCCATTCTGCGGCCCAAATCGCCTCCGCCCCATAGCATGTGGCGCGTGAAGCTGTCGGCCCAGATGTCTGTGGTGGCCAAGATCGCAGCCTGCCTGATGGCCATCACGTCGCTGTGGTTGGGCGGGCGCATGGTGCACAGCATGCGCGCCGGTTCGATCTCCGCGCGCAACCTGGAAGCCCGTTCGGGCGATTCGCTGCTGACCCCGCTCACGCCTGCCGAAGCCGCCGCCCGGCAAGCCGCCGCTACCGGCCCCATCGCTTCGGTGCGCCGCGCCATCGCCGACCGCGCCGCGCTGGAAATTACCGACACCTTCGAAAACGGCATGCAGGCCTGGGGCGCATCGCCCAAAGGCTGGGTCAAAGGCTGGTCGCGCGACCCCGCCGGATTCGTCCGGCCGGGCGAATTGGCAGTATTCCGCCCCACCCTCGGTTATAAGGATTACCGTCTGGAATTCTTCGGCCTGATCGAAAGCAAGAGCATGGGTTGGATGGTGCGCGCGCGCGACGGCCAGAACTATTACGCCATGAAATTTAACACCCTGGAGGCGGGCCTCCGGCCGATTATCTCGGTGGCGCATTATCCGGTAATCGACGGCCAGCCGGGCCATCGCGTGGATGTGCCGCTGAACGTGATGGTCCATAACAATACGCCCTACCACGTGGCCGTGACGGTGCATGGCAACCGCGTGAGCACCTCCATTGAAGGCCAGGAAGTGGACTCGTGGACCGACGACGCCCTGCTGGCCAGCGGTGGGGTAGGCTTCTTCACCGACGCCGGCGCCCGTGCCCGGCTCTACTGGATGAAGGTTTTCAAGAACGACGACCTGCTGGGCAGGATCTGCGGCTACCTGTCGGGCAGCAACGGCCGGGCCGACACAGCCGAGCTGTGGGGGATCCCAGGTCCCGTTGCCCCGCGGCCTGCGCCGCCAGAGCCGCGTCCCGACGCCGCTTTGGAAGTCGCGATGGGCGGCGTTTCGTACGCCGGATGGGGCAAGAATTCGAATCGAGGGAGGCAAGAACCATGGAGTTAATGAGTAACCCGGGGGGTACCAAGGCTATGCCGCCGGGTGTCATGAACATCGCGGACCTGAAGCAGCAGAAGCGGGCCAGCCGCACGCTGTCCAAAGCGGTGTCCTTACATTTGGAGGGCAAGCTGGAGGGTGCCGCGCGGCTCATCACCAAAGCCATCGAGGGCGGCGAGCAGGACCCCGGCCTGTACTCGGCGCTGGGCCACATCTATTACGAGATGCGGGATTACGAGGCTGCCTCCGGAGCCTACAACCAACTGGTGGAGCTGGACAACCGCCACCGCACCGCGCATTTCAACCTGGGCGTCTGCCGGGGCAATCTGAAAGACTGGCAAGGCGCGGCGGAATCCTTCTCGAGGGCCCTCGATATCGATGCTTCGCGCAGCGGCGCGCTGCTGGGCCTGGGGGTCGCGCTGCTGCATTCCGGACACCCGGCGGAAGCGCTCGATCCGCTGGAAAAGTTCCTGAGCCTCTTTCCGGATCACGAGCAGGCGCTGTTCGGCAAGGCGGTCTGCCTGCAGCAGACCGGCCGGCATGCCGAGGCGGTGGAGTACTACCGCAAGGTGCTGGTGCGCAATCCGCAGTCTGAAGAAGCCCTCTCGAACCTGGTCTCCCTCTTCCTGGAACTGAAGGACCGCGAATCCATCCGGCGCTATGCCGAGATGCTCTCGGAGCTGCAGCCGGAATCGCCCGTGGCCCTGGAGGCGTTGGCCAGCATGGCCTTCGCCGAGGCCGATTATCTGACCGCCGCGCGCCACTGCCGCAACCTGGCGGAGATCGCGCCCGACCGCTACGAAAACTGGTTCAACCTGGGGGTGGCCTATCACAAGATGGGCAACCATCAGAAGGCCGCCCTGGCTTACCAGCAGGCCATCGCGGTGAAGCCCGATGCCGTGCAGGCGTATCTGAACCTGGGCGTCTCGCACCAGGAGTTGAGCGACCTGACGGCCGCCCGCGGCTGCTACGAAAAAGCCATCGAAGTGGACCCCAACCAGCCGGACGTGCTGTGGAACCTGGGCTTGGTGCTGGAGCAGCAGAACGAGCGCCCGCGGGCCGAAAAGCTGTACGCCCGCATCCCCGAGGAAGCCACCGAGTGGCCCGACGCCACCTTCCGCCTGGGCTACCTGCGGCTGATGCGCGCCGATTACGCGGCCGCCGCCGAAGCCTTCCACGCGTGCCTTTCCAAGCGGCCGGATTGGCCGGAAGCCTACCTGAACGCGGGCATCGCCCACGCGCGCTCGGGAGTGCCCGAAGACGCCCGTCGCTGTTTCCAGGAAGCCCTCAACCTGCGCCCCGATTCTTCCGACGCCGTGCGCGGCCTGGCCGCCCTGGCGCTGGAACAGCAGGATTACGAAGAGGCCTACCAGTTGCACCGCAAGCTCATTGAGCTGGGCGAGCACGGCGCCGAGCTGTACTACAACGCCGGCCTGATCTGCCAGAAACGCGGCCAGACGCAGGACGCCGTGCTGTTCTACCAGCAGGCGCTCAACGAGGACCCGCAATTCGCCGAAGCGCTGCTAAACCTGGGCCACGCGCTGATGGCCGTAGGGCAGGACGAGGAAGCCCGCTCCTGCTGGCGCAAGGCCATTCGCGAGAAGCCCGAGCTGGCCCAGATGTATTTCGAGCCGCCCTCGGCCTAGGACTGGCCTGGGACGTTCCCCAGCAAACCCCCCGGCGGGCGTACCTGAATCGTAACGGTACCGCTGGAACGCCCGCGCCGATTCGTCAGATCCCGCGGCGGGTTTACACTGGGGGCTCTGAACAGCGTATTGGGCCAATCCGTGAAACTCGCCGTAACCAACCGCTCTCTGGCAGAGCAGTTACAGGAAGGGCCTATGCCTCTATCCGCCGCCCTGCAATGCGCGGCGGATGTGGCCCAGGCGCTCCGCAACCTGCACAGGGCCGGCCGCTGGCACGGCCAGGTGAGTGCGCAGTCCGTCCTGATCACCGGCCGGGGCTACGGCCTGCGTTCTCCCCAGAATCCGTCCGTGGCGGCCGACCAACGCCGCGACGCGGTGGCGCTGGGCGCGCTGATTTTCGAAATCCTGACGGGCGCCAGACTGGCTCCGGGAATGCCGCCGCCGGTGGTGCAGCGGGTGACCGCGCCGCGCTCCGATCCCGCCGCCATTCGCGCGGGCGCCCTGCGGATTGCCGCGCGCTGCCTGGCCGGCCCGTCCGACGGGTCGCAGGCCATCGGCAAGGCGGCCGTGGAGTTGCGCCTCTTGGCGATGCTCGTCAAGCAGACCCAACGGCCCTCCAGGACGGTGGTTTCCGATGCCGCCACGCCGCGCGTCCTCGGCGTCGCGGAGACTGAAGTCGAGCCGGCGGAGCCCGCGGAAATCGAGGCCGTGGAGCCGGTCTCGATCGAATCCGCGCAACCGGCCGCCATGTCGGCAGCTCCCACGACTATCGAGGCAGCCGAGGGGGCCGCGACGGAGCCAAGTGCACTCGCGCCGGCGGAGCGGGCAGCGATCGAATCAGCGCGGCCGGCCGCCATCGAGCCCGCCACGCAGACCTCCATCGAACTCGCGGAGCCGCCCGCCGTTCCCGCCGCCAAGGTGCAGTTCGAGCGCATCGAGACGGCGGTTCCGGCCAACCTCCTGGTCCGCGATTCAGGACAGCAGCAGTCTGCTCCCGACGTTGGGCCTGCCCCCGATCCCAGCCTTTCCGATTACCCCACCTGCTCGCGCTGCGGCAGCGACGACGTACACACCTCCAAGGCGTGTACCGGCCGGGAAAAGGTGGCGGCCGTTGCGCTCGGCATCCCGCTCTACCGCTGCCACCGCTGCTACTACCGGTGGTTTCAGCTTTTCCACCTCGCCATCCCGTGCCGCGCCCAGGTGCACCGCCCAACCTACTGAATCGTGCGCGGGGCGCCGCCCGCCGGCCTATGCGGCAGTGGCGGCGGCGGCCGCCGGTTCGCGGAATTCCTTGAAGAATAGCAGCCGTTCCTGGCCGGGGTCAAAATCCACCACCAGGCAATCCCGGGCCTGAAGCTGGCCCGTGGCAATCAAGCTCGATAGCGGATGCACCAGTCTCCGCTCGATGGCGCGTTTCAAATGGCGCGCGCCGTAGCGCGGATCGACGCCTTCCCGCAGCAGGAACTCCCGCGCCGCGTCGTTCACCGTGAATTGGACCAGGGGCGCCTCCGCACACCGCTCCAGGCGGTCCTGCACGGCTTCCAGTTCCAGGTCCAGAACCTGGCACAGTTCGGCCCTGCCCAAGGGCCGGAACACTACCGTCCGGTCGATGCGGTTCATGAATTCCGGCGAAAAGCGCCGCCGCGCGGCCTCCAGGCCGGAGCGCGCCAGCCGGCCGGTGGTCGAATCGTTCAGGGGAACCGCCTGTCCCGCCGTGAAGCCCAGCCTCGGTTGCAGGATGGCGTTCATGTCAGCCGCGCCCAGGTTGCTGGTCAGAAAGATCATGGCCCGCGAAAAATCCACGCGGCGGTTATCGCCCAGGGTCAGCGTAGCCTTGTCCAGGATACCCAGTAGCAGGTTCCACAGCGCATCGCTGGCCTTTTCAATCTCGTCAAACAGCACGAAACTCAGCTTCAGCTTCTCGGTGTGGAACTGATCGAGCGCCTCCTGGCTGAGCAGCGGATGCGTCTCGCGATGGCCCAGGTATCCGGGAGGCGATCCGATCAGCTTGGCGATTTCATGGCTGTGCTGGAACTCGCCGCAATCGATCTTCAGCACCGCCAGCCGGTCGCCCGTCAGGCTTTCGGCCAGCGCTTCCACGGTGTGCGTCTTGCCGGACCCCGTCGGCCCCAGAAACAACAGCGTCCCCACCGGCCTTCCCGGCGTCGCCATCCCCGCCAGAAAGGTCTGAAACATATCCACAATCTGGCGGACGGCATCCTCCTGACCCACAACCCGTCTATGCAGATCCTTCTCCAGATTTTCAGCTTCCGATCCCAGCTTTGCGGGATCCAGCAGCATCTTTGGCCCAGTCATTTGGGTTGCCCCCCTCTAATCGATTGGATGTACGAAAGGTTGCATTCAATGTAAAATTTTGTATCGGGGCTCCATGCCAGAATTACCGGACGTGGAACTATACGTAGAGGCGTTGCGCGAGCGCATTGTGGCGCAGCGCCTCGAACGCGCCGTGATTCGCGGACCGTTCCTGCTGCGCTCCATCGCCCCGCCTCTGGATGCCGCTTACGGCAAGCGGGTGCGCGAGGTGCGCCGGGTGGGCAAGCGCATCGCCATGGGCCTGGAGGACGACCTGTGGCTGGTGCTGCACCTGATGATCGCCGGGCGCCTGCATTGGCGGGCCGCCGGTCCCAAGCCGTCCAAAAGCGCCCTCGCGGCCTTTGAATTCGCCAGCGGCTCGCTGGTGCTTACCGAGGCCGGATCGCAGCACCGCGCCTCCCTGCACGTGGCTTCGGGCGAAGAAGGACTGCGTGCGCTGGACGCCGGTGGCCTGGAGGTGATGACCGCCGGCCTTGCGCAGTTCGCCGCGGCGCTGCGCCTGGAGAACCACACCCTGAAGCGGGCGCTCACCGATCCGCGCCTGTTCAGCGGCATCGGCAACGCCTACTCGGACGAAATCCTGCACAGCGCGCGCCTCTCGCCGGTGGCCCTCACCGAGCGCCTGAACGACACCGAAATCGCCCGCCTGTTCGAATCTACGCAAGCCGTGCTGGCCGAGTGGCTGGCGCGTCTGCGGGCCGAGGCCGGCGGCGCCTTCCCCGAAAAGGTGACCGCCTTTCGCGAGGGCATGGCCGTCCACGGCCGCTATGGCCAGGCCTGTCCCCGCTGCGGCGCGAAGATTCAGCGCATCCGCTATGCCTCCAACGAAACCAACTACTGCGCCGCCTGCCAGACCGGCGGAAAGCTGCTGGCCGACCGCGGCCTCTCGCGCCTACTGCGCGAGGATTGGCCGCGCACCCTCGAAGAACTCGAGGCATTGAAGAGCCGCCGCAGCGCCCGCTGAGCTTACAGCCTCGGAGTAGCTTTGTGAGCGTGGGCGGCTCTCCAGGGGTTGTTGTGATACTTTTGTTCCCATCAGCGCCCCACTCGCTTACGCTCGTGCCTGATCAGAACCGCGACCGTCAGGGAGCGTCTCTCGTGCAATCGTACAACATGTCGCCGTGGGCGGGCCTGAAACCTCCGGGATCAGGCTCCCTTCAGAACGACCAAAGCACGCTCGTGTACCCCGTGTGCGCGTGAAAGTTCTGGTTGTATCCCAACAGGTTGAACTGCTCGGTGTAATCGTAGTACTGCCAGCCGGCGTTCCAGCGGATTTTGGGCGCGATGCGGATCGACAGCCGCGCCAGCGGGGAATGGTAGGTCAGCGGAAAAGTCTGCACCGAATCGAGCAGCGCCTGCAGGGGTCGCCCCGATCGGTGCCGCGGCGGACCGCCCGTCCCCGGTATCCTTGATGATGGAGTAACCGGCATATAAGTCGGCCCGCTTCCCAAACGCGATCCGCGCTCCCAGGTTACCCGAATGTATGTTGCTGATATACAGTGACGAGTAGCTCGTCTGTAACTGTGACGGTAAAGATGCCGAGACCTGTGAGAAAAACGCCAGCCCGTCCAGTGTGTCCAGGTGCTGCTTGGAGTAACTGGCATCCAGCAGGAACCAGTTCCGCAGCGTCCAAGAGGCGCTGCCATTGTAAGTGCGCGCGTGGGAGCTGTAATTGGAAAACGACATCGGCGGGTTCAGGTTATAGTCCTGCTTATAAGAAGTGGAAAGCTGCACATTCTTCAGCCGGTACTGTATCCGCCCGTTGAGGGTGCGATAGTCGCTGGTGCTGATCGGCGTCAGCGGATTGGCGGTGCGCCCCACCTCTCCATCCAGGTTGATGGTCAGCGGCTTCAGCGGCCGGAACCACAGCCCTACCACCCCGGCGTTCTCGTGGTTGCTCACCTGGTAGAGGAGCGATGACGATGAGTTGGCGAAGGCCGGGTTCGCCTGACCCTCCACCGTGGTCACCAGCCGGTCCGAGTAGTGGTATCCGCCGTAAATGCCGAACCACTGGTTCACCCGGTAATTGGCGTCCGTCGAGTTGGTCACCAGCCGCACGCCCAGGTAGCGAAAGTAAATCGTGGTCCCCAGGTTCAACCCATCGTCCGCTTCGGTGTAACTGGACTGCCCGTCGATGCGGTTGCTCGAAATCGACGTATTGTTGACCACCGTCAGCCGGTCGGAGGGAAACAGGCTCAGGTTGAAATCGCCCGCCAGGTCCGGGCGGTTGGCGTTGCCTTCCACGGCGATCTGCCGGCTGGCGGCCGTTCCAAAGCTGCTGATGCCGGTCGCCAGTTCGTCCAGCGCGAAATCGCCCGTGCCGCCGTTGTAAGTGAGACGCGCATCCACGCCCCATAGCTTGTGCCGGCCGTATAAGTTGCCGAGCCATCCGGGGTTCGATCCGTGTACCGGCTGCGAGCGCTGGAACTGCTGCAGCACGCTCTGGTCGTTGGGCTCGGTGGAAGCCTGCACGCCATCGGCGCTAAGCGGCGTGTCGTCCTTAAAGAAATCCCAGTGGTGTTGCAGCGTAAGCCGGAAGCCCTTATAATCCACGTCCGCGCCCACCCGGTATTCGTTCCACTGGCGCTTGATGTTGGCGAACACCGGAAACCCGATGCCGCTGGCGTCGAACTCCTGGGAAGTGGTCAGCGCCGGCCCATTCTCGGTGTTGCGGCTGTAGCCCAAGTGCAAGCGGTAATGCGATTGCGGGAATAGCGTCAGGTCGTGGTCCTGAAGGCGCCGGGTGGTATCTTCCAGGTGCGTTCCGCCGGCCACCGTCAGCCCTGGATTGTAATAGGCATTCAGCCGCCAGGTCATATCGTAGCGGTACAACCCGTTTTTCTGGATGCGCAAGATCGCCGCCTGGTAGTTATCGTTCCCCAACCCGATGGTATTCAGAGTAATCTCGTCGAAGAAATGCCCGTGGCCGTCTTTCGAGTAAATCCCCAGGCTGCTCGATAGCAGCCGCAGTCCGTTGCCCACATCCACCACGCTGCGGTACATACCCTCGTCGCCGAACACGTCCTTGAACCGGTACCCCAGCTCGAAGGATTGCGTGATGTTATAGTCTCCGGTATTATCGCCGCGCGGCGACCCCACCTGCTCAGGCGTAGGAACCACCACCTGCTGGGCGTTCAGAGCACCGATCGCTGCGAAGAGAAGTAAGAATCGCCGGGCCATGGTTACCTCAGGAAATACTGATCGGCATTCGATCCGTGAATCCGCACATGGCACGTGGTGCACTGCTGGAACTTCGGATCGAGCAGGTTGTGGCGCGCCGATTGAATATCCACGCCCTGGTTGCGCGTGCCGGAGCCGCCGCCATTGTGGCACTCCAGGCACAAGGTGAACACCACCGGACGCCGCAACAACTTGGCGTTCATCGAGCCGTGCGGGTTGTGGCAGTATTCACAGCCCTCCACGGCCACCGAAGGGTGCTCGTAAACGAACGGCCCGCGCTTATCCACGTGGCATTTCAGGCAGGCATCCTCATTGCCCAGCGACTGCTCCACCATGCGCGTCTGCCCCATGCCCCAGGTGGCCGCGAAAGATCCGTGCGGATTGTGGCAATCCGAACATTCCATGAAGCCTTCGTTGACCCGGTGTTTGGAAGGCATATCGAACTGCGCGCGAATATTCGCGTGGCACGAGTAACACAGCTCGCGCTGCGGCTTGGCCAGCAGAAACTTCGGCGTGGGCGAATGATGGATCGAATGGCAGCTTGTGCAAGCCACGTCGTTCAAGGTGTGCTCGGACCGGCGGATGTTGGCGCGGTTGAAATCGCTCGCGTGGCAGCGCAGGCATGTGTCCAGCACCTGCTTCGGGGTCATCAGCGAGAAGGCGTGCGGTATGGTGTTCTTGCCGCCGTGCGCCGCCACGTGCGCCTGCGCCGGGCCGTGGCAGCCCTCGCATCCCGTGCGGTCGGGCGGTTCCTTGCCCGAGGCGATGCTCTTGAAGTGGGCGTTCTTGTAAAAGTTGAACCATATGTCGGCGTGGCATACTTTGCAGGCGTTGCTGCCCACAAATCCGCCAGCCGCCGGCGCCGGTGTGGGTGCGGGGGAAGGCGCGCCCACGGCCTGATTCTGCGCCCGTGCGCCACAGGCCCACAGTGTCACCAGCAGCGTTGCGATCGTGCCCCCTCGCGCCATATTCACGATGATACTGGACGAGGCCCATTCGGACACCCATTCGCACGCAGAATTTACGTTGGTGCAGCGCCGCCCCGTTTCCGCGCCGCGTGCAACCCATCGCGCGGCGGCGAAAATGCGTACGAGTTCCGCCAAGACTGTAAAATTAACGGCCCAACGTATCTGTGCGCCCGGCGAAAGCCAGAATCCGGTCGCACGCCTCCGCTGCTCCGCCGCTCGCGCGCACGGTGTCGCGCAGTACTTCGGCCGCCCGGCAGTATCGCGGGTCCGCCATCACGCGGCCGGCCCGTGCGCGCAGGCGCCCGCCTTCCAAATCGCCATCGTGCAGCCGCAGCCCCGCGCCCAGTTCCTCCACCCGCGCCGCCATCAGCCGCTGCTCGCCATCCCGCGGATACAGCAATTGCAGCACGCCCGCGTGGGCGCATTCCTCCACCGTCCGGGCATCCCCGCTGGTAACCGCCAGCGTGGCGCGCTCCAGCAATTGGGCTTGCGGCACAGACGCAACCAGCCGGAAATTCCGGGGCGCCGGACCCGCCGCGCGCCTCTCCTGCCCCTGCCCCAGCCGCACCACCACCGTAAACGGCAGGCCGCCGAAAGCCTCCGTGCAGGCGCGCAACAGGGCCTCGCCGCCGTCCAGGGCCGTTTCCAGTGAGACATAAATCAGCGGATCGGTCCCTAATTCGCTCCACGGAAATTCGTCGGCCTCGATGGGTTCGCCCGCGCAGCTTCCCACAAAGCCATAACTTGCCTCTAACTCCGCCGCATCCGCCTGCAACACCCGCGAGATCAATACCAGGTTCAGATCGCAGCGGCACCCCATGCCGGCCGCCACCGGCCTGCGGCGATAGGATACCGTTGGCAGCCGCAGCACCTCCGCCGCCACGCGTCCCCAGATCGCCGCCGCATCCAGCACCACGTAATCCAGAGGCTCCGCGAGCAGTGCCTCCAGCACCTCCGGCAGCACCCGTTCGGGGCCAACCTGTCCCGTCGGCCCTCCACGCCCGATGCCGCTGTAACTGCGGTAAGTGGCTCCCGCCGCTACCACCGCATCGTGGTAAGTGGCGCTGGCGTAGATCGCAAGTTGCTCGCCCCAGCGCGCCAGTTCGGCGAAAATTTCCAGCGGCGGCCGGACCTCCGGCGCACCCGGATCGGTAAACACCACCACCCGCGCCATCAGTCGCTCCAAGCCCGCTAGGCCGCCGTCCATCCTCCGTCGATGGTCGGTGTGCCGCCGGTGACAAACTCGGCTTCGGCCGAGCACAGGTACAGCACCAGATAGGCCACTTCGTCCGGCCGTCCCAGCCGCCCTACCGGTTGCCGGGCCGCCAGTTCGGCGCGCACCTTCTCTTTTTCGTGCTTGTGGAACTTCTCCAGGTAGGCCTCCACAAACGGCGTGTCCACTGTGCCCGGGCACACGCAATTCAGCCGCACCCTCCCGGCGTAATCCACCGCCATCTGCCGCGTCAGCGCCACAATCGCTCCCTTGCTGGCGCAATAAGCGAACCGCCGCTTCACTCCCACCAGGCCGGCCACCGACCCGATGTTCACCACCGATCCCTTGGACGCCAGCAGCAGCGGCATGGCCGCCTTGATCACCAGAAACGTGCCCTCCACGTTGACCCGCATCAGCCGCTCGAAGTCCGCCGCGGCGGTCTCTTCAATGTCGCCCACCAGGCCAATCCCGGCGCTGTTCACCAGGATATCGAGCCGCTCCAACCGGCCCACCACGCCGTTGACCGCCGCTTCGTTGGCGACGTCGAAGATGGCCGCCGACGCGCCCGGCAACTCCGCCGCCAGCGCGTCCGCGCGCGCCCGGTCCGTGTCCGCGATGGTCACCGCAGCCCCGGCCGCTGTTAGCACGCGGCTCACCTGCTCGCCAATCCCACTCGCTCCGCCAGTCACCAAAGCGCGCCGACCGTCCAACCGGAAAGGAGAATCCATACGCTGGATTGTAACGTCCCGCATCCCTCGCGCGCTTACCGCTCGGCGGATTATGGAACACCGGGCCCCGTAATCCGTATAATGAATTGAAGGAGGTTCCCGTGCCCTCCAGCCCGCCGCAGTTCTCTCCCGCACCCTACGACACCACTATCAAAATCACCTCCGCCGTCGTGTGCGCCGTCGTCGCGCTGGCTGCCCTGGCCACCAGGAGCCTGATCGTCGCCGGCATCGGTGCTCTCATCGTGGTCCTGTCCTACGCCTGGTCGCCGCGGAGCTACAGCGTTTCTGAGCGGTCCATCTTAGTCCGGCGCCTGATCGGGAACGCGCGCATTCCGCTCGATGGCATCCGCGAGGCCCGCGCCGCCACGCCGGATGATTTTCGTGGCTCCCTCCGCTTGTTCGGCGATGGCGGCCTTTTCGGCTACTACGGCCTCTTCCGCACCTCCCGTCTCGGCAGGTCCACCTGGTTTCTGACCAACCGCTCCCATGCCGTCGTCGTGGTTACCTCTGAGAAAACGGCCTTGTTCAGCCCCGCCGATCGCGACGCTTTCCTGGCGGCCATACGGGCAACCGTCCCCGTTCCCCTGTCTCCGCCGCCCGTCTCCACACCCTCTTAGAACAACGGCAGCTCTTTCCGGTACGGCCCGCACGCCCGGCCGCACCTTGATTACGCCGACCCGACCATCCGCCCTCACATCGTTGAGGACACGCGCCAGACCGTTGCCGTGCATTTGCGGACCGCCGCCCGGTGCCGCCTGCCGCACGGAGCGGGCCGGGATCGCACACCCGGCCTTCAACAGCCGCTCCACGCGAGGCCCACGATGCCCGGAAGCTTCCTTTCCGGCGCACCGCCATACGCCCTCTGCCTGGGCGCGTGATAATAGTTGCATGGGTTTCGTGATTCGCCAGGGCTGCCGTCTGCGGCCGGCCGGACTTCTTCGGGCTGCCCTGGCTGCCTGCCTGCTCCCGGCTTTGCCCGCCGGAGCCCAAACCACCCCTCCCGCCGGCACGGGGACCAACCAGAATGCCACCGCCTCCAGCGCCCGCGCCATGACGGATCGGGGCGTCGAGTTATTCATTGCCCATAAGGATGCCGAAGCGCTCACCGTTTTCCGTCGCGCCGCGGGCATCGGTGATGTGGACGCCATGATGTACCTCGGCGTGATGTACGGATCGGGCCGCGGATCCCCCACGGACTACACCGCCGCAGTGACGTGGTTCCGCCAGGCGGCCGAAGCCGGAAACAATCAGGCCATGTGCAACATCGGCGTTATCTATCTGGGCGGCGAAGGCCGTCCCAGGAACTACGACCAGGCAATGAGCTGGTTCCGCAAGGCTGCCGCGGCCGGCAATACCGAGGCCATGTTCAACGTCGGCGTCCTGTACCGCGATGCCCTGGGAGTGCCCGCCAACTATCCCGAGGCGCTGCGCTGGTTCCGCCGCGCCGCCGGCGAAGGCGATATCCCCGCTGCCAACGCCGTCGGCGTCATGTACCAGCAGGGCATGGGCGTCCCGGTGGATTACGCCGAGGCCATGAAGTGGTATCAACAGGCCGCCGATGCCGGCAGCGACGCCGCCATGTACAACATCGGCGTCCTGTGGGAAGGCGGCCTCGGCGTCGCCCAGGACACCGCTCAAGCCACCGCCTGGTACCGCAAGGCCGCCACCGCTGGAAACGAACACGCCCGCGAAGCGCTGAAGAGCCTCGGCGATAAGGATTAAGATTGGCTCACCCGGACTTGCCGATACAGGGAATACCAGGTTCCGAAGGTCGGCCGAATTCGCGGCGCCCGTCCTCAGATGCCCGTCTCAGACCAAGTGCTAAAGAACGATGTCTATTGAATAGAATCCCGGTCAATACGTGGGATTATTAGCGGTTCGCCAGAATCCAGTCGTGAGCGGTCTTTCCGGTCCACCAGGCACCGTTTCGCCGCGGCTTGTCCGCATCGCTGGCTGGCCACCCTGGCCCCTGACGCCCGACGCATCCGAGCGTGGTCTTCCCGGCATGCCGGGCGCGCCGTTTCGGAAGTTCACGGCCTGCGTTCTTTCCGGCCTGCCCGGCCGTCGCGATGCTATGGTGGAAGGCGATGTCGCGAATGCTCGAGGAAATTCGCCAGCAGCCGGAGACGCTGGCGCGCACGCTGGCGCGGGAAATGGTCAGCGCCCGGAGGTTCAAGAAACTGGTCGAAAAGCGCCGGCCCAAGCTGATCGTGTTGGTGGCGCGCGGAACTTCGGATAACGCCGCGCTGTTCGGGCGCTACCTGCTGGAGATCACCACCGGGATTCCGGTTTCGCTGGCGGCGCCTTCCATCACTACAGTTTACCGGGCGGCCGTGGATTACCGCGAGGCGCTGGTGGTGGCGATTTCGCAATCCGGCGAATCCACCGACACCAACGTGGTGCTGGAGCGGGCGCGCGCACAGGGCGCCATGACCCTCGGAATCACCAACGAGAGCGGCAGCAGCCTGGCCAAACTGGCCGAGCACGTTTTCCTGGTCCGCGCCGGGAAAGAGCGCAGCGTGGCGGCCACCAAAACGTACACCGGCCAGATGCTGATCCTCTACCTGCTGGCGCATGCCCTGGGCGGGGCGATCCGCATCCCCGACCTGGAACGGCTGCCCGAAGCCGTGGCGGCCACCCTCGCGCTGGAGCCGGAAATCGCGGCGCTTTCCGAGCGCTACCGCTTCATGCGCTACGCGGTGGTGGTGGGCCGCGGATTCAACTACGCCAACGCCTTCGAATTCGCGCTGAAGCTGATGGAGACCTGCTACGTGGTGGCGGAGCGCTTCTCGTCGGCGGATTTCCTGCACGGCCCCATCGCTCTGGTGGAACCGAGCTTCCCCGTGTTCGCCTTCGCGCCGGCGGGCGCCACCTGGCCGTCCATCGGCGAGACACTCGAAAAGCTGTACCGGCTGCACGCCGAGATCGCCGTGATCACCGATATGCGCAACCCCCAGGCGGGGACGCACGCCACGCGCGTGATCCGCCTGCCCGTACGCCTCAAGGAGGAGCTGACCCCCATTCCGTACGTGATCCCGGCGCAACTGCTGGCGGCCTGCCTGGCCTCGCAGAAAGGCCTCAACCCGGACCAGCCGCGCACGCTCACCAAGGTGACGTTGACGCTGTGACGGAGGGCCGGCGGCTACACTGAGATGCTGCGCAGAATCTCATCGGCCACGTTGGCGGTGGCGCGCATCTCCGGGACGTCGTGAACGCGCACGATGTGGGCGCCGGCTAGCACGCTGGCCGCCACCGCCGCGGCCGTGCCGAAGCGCGTCTCTTCGGGGTTTTCGTGAGCCAGGAAGTGCTTGCGCGACGGTCCCACCAGGATGGGCAGATCGAAGCGCGCCAGTTCGCCGAGGCGGCCAATGATCAGCGAGTTCTGCTCCTTGCGTTTGCCGAAGCCCAGGCCGGGATCGATCACCAGGCGGCTCTTGTCGATGCCCACGCCGCGCACGCGGTTGATAGCCGCATCCAGCTCGTGGGCGATCACCGCCATGGGGTCGGCCATCGGCCCCATCCGCGCCCAGGTTTCGGGACGCCCGCGCATGTGGTTGATGATCAAGCCGCCATCGTGATTGGAAACCACGCGCGCCAGTTGTGGCTCGAAGGTCAGGCCGGAGGGGTCGTTGATGATCTCGGCGCCCAGTTCGAGGGCCCGCTCGGCCACCTCGGCTTTGTAGGTATCGACGGAAATCGGCACACTCAGGCGGCCCTTGAGCCGCTTGAGAATGGGGATCAGCCGGCGCATCTCTTCAGCGGCCGAGATGCGCGTGGAGCCGGGCCGCGTGGACTCGGCGCCGATATCCACAATGTCGGCGCTCTGCTCTTCCAGTTCCACCGCGCGCGCGAAGGCGCGATCGGGGTCGGCGTACTTGCCGCCGTCGGAGAAGGAATCCGGCGTGACGTTGAGCACGCCCATCAGGACCGTTCGTTCGCCGAGCTGGATCTCGCGGTTTTTCAACTTCCAGAAAAGGCGCTTTCTCACCGTCCTACTAATTTCGCACTTTTCTATCCGGAGTGGGCGGCAGGTTGCGCCTGCGCAACTTTCAGGTACTACCCGAGCGGGGCTGCCGGGGCTATTCCCGGTTGCGAATCTCGAGCAAGCGGGCCTGCAAAACCAGCGGCAATGCCCGCTGGACTTCCGGCGTCACCAGCCCGACCGAATCCATATCCCGAACGTGCACCCGGTCGATGTCGCGGTTGTTACTGAGCTTCATGTGGACCAGATCGGAGACCGGGATCACGGCAACTTCGACTCCGTGGATCGACAGGTGTTCCGGGCGCAGCGGCGGATTCGGCGTGGCCTGACTGGCCCTCACCTTTTCGCCGGTGAATATCAGGTGAACGGCGTTGCGGGCCTGGGTCTCGCCCTCTGGAAGAAGCATGTCCAAACCTGCGGCATGCCGGAAGGTGAAACCATGGCGCGCGGCCACCTGCTTGATCCGCTCCAGGTCGCGGCGATGCACCATGATGTCCAAGTCTTTGGTGTTTCGTACCGCGGATGGCTCGACCCGGTTGACCTGAACCATCACCGCGCCACCGCCGATCAGTTCATAAGGGATGTTCCCGGCGGCCAGCGGCCCGGCGATTTTTTCGAGTGTTCCTACGAGGGCAAACAGACGTTCTTCAAACAAGCTGTTGATGGACCCACCCTTCTCAGCCGTATCGTTCAGAAATTGTTCAAAGGACTGCACGATGGGAACGGCGGCGGGCGGCCGGGGATCGCTCGCGCGAAGCCCCCCGGCCGGGCCGCAGCGGAGTTTACGCTGTCTTCACGGCGTGGAACTCCCAGCCTTTGCGGAAAACGGGCTTGAGGAGTTTGTTGGCCTCGGTGTTGTTGGTGATGCGCATCTTGTCCGAGTCGTACTCCAGCTTGCCCTCGTTGCGGAGAGCGACTACGCCCAGCAGCATCCATTCGACGAATGGCGCGGCCACCTCGAAATTGGAGCAGGCCGGGTCGCCGCCTTTGCAGGCGCGGATGAAATCGCGCATGTGGCCGGGCGAACGAGTGAGCAGCGGCGGCGGCATGCGGTAATCCTTCATCTTCTCGACGGGGATCAAGCGGGTCATTTCGCCGTAGGTGCCGGTGGTCATCATGCCCTTGTCGCCCACGAAGAGGCTGCCATCGGGCTTGGGGTAGCGCAGCGGTTCGGTGGCGTTCTTGAGCGCCTCGAACTGCGCCCAGTTGAAGACGCGGCCGGGGGACACGAACTCATCGCCGGAACTCGCGCCGCGGCCGCCCATCCGGCCGCCCGCCATGGGTCCTCCGGCCGCCCGCCCGCCGGGAGGCATTCCCTGGCCGCCGGCACCGCGTCCACGGCCGCCTCTGCCGAAAGCGCCCGGGAGGTTGGGCGGATCGCCGAGCCATTCGCCATCGGGCACGCCGGCGATTTTGGGGGTCTCTTTGAGGCCGTCGTACCAGAAGACTTTGAGCGCCGGCATGTCGCCATAGGGGGCGAAGTCGTAGCGGATCACCGAGGCCTTCGGGAACATGAACGGGCTGGTGCCTTCCTTCTTCACGCACTCGACGCTGACGATTTTACGCTGCGACAGGTGCAGCGCCATGTTGGGCGCGCCCAGGATGTGGCAGGCCATGTCGCCCAATGCGCCGCAGCCGAAATCGTAAAAGCCGCGCCAGTTGAAGGGCTGGTAGAAGAATCCGCCGTTCGGATCGGGCTCGGTTTTGCCGTTCGCGGTGAAGGGCCGGTCGCCGGCGACGCCCAGCCACAGATTCCAGTCCAGCGTGGAGGGCACCGGGTCGGGCTTAGGGATCTCGGTGAGGCCCTGGGGCCACATGGGCCGGTCGCTCCAGGCATGCACTTCGGTGACGTTGCCGATATCTCCGTTCCAGACGATCTCGGCCGCCTGCCGGGTGCCTTCGTTGGAGTAGCCCTGGTTGCCCATCTGGGTGGCCACCTTATACCTGGTGGCGGCTTCGCGCAACTGGCGGGCTTCCCAGATGGTGCGGACCAGCGGCTTCTGCACGTAGACGTGCTTGCCGCGCTCCATGCACCACATGGCGGCGGTGGCGTGCATGTGGTCGGGAATGGCCACGATGACGGCGTCGATGTTCTTGCCTTCCTTATCCAGCATCTGCCGGAAGTCTTTGTACTTCGGCACATTCGGAAAGCGCTCGAACATGTTCTTGGCGCGGCGGTCGTCCACGTCGCAGAGCGCCACGATGTTTTCGGTGGGCGCCGCGGCCCCGATGTTCGACGCGGCCTGCCCGCCGGACCCGATGGACCCGAAGTTGAGCTTTTCGTTGGGCGATTTATACCCCAGCGATTTCAGGGACGATGAACTGCCCCATCCCACGGCCGGGACAGCACCGGCCAGCAGGCTGCCATAGAAAAAGTAACGTCTGGTGATTGCCATTCCAAACTCCTACTGTGTAGTCCGGGGACTACGCTAAACAACTCTTCACGTATGCGAAACATTCCTTGGTTTGGTCTACAATATTCTCCGCCGTCAGACTCCCACCCTCCAGCTCCAGATTGGCGGGGAAGGGATAGCGCATCTCTTTCATTAGCTGCATGACGGCTTTGATGGGGGTATCCCCGGTGCCCCACGGAAACACGCCTGGGCCGTGGTTCTTCTTGCGGTCCTTGATATGCAGGTTGGTGATTTTGGCGTGGTGCTCCTTGATAAACGCCACGGCGTCGTAGCCGGCAGCAGTGAAGTGGCCGATGTCCAGGTTGATGCCGTTCCACTTGCCGTAGGCCATGAGAGTGTCGTAGCTTTCGAGCGTAGCGGTCTGGTTGGGGTCGCTGGTCTGGTCATGGCCGTGATAGCCGACCATCATCTTGTGCTTGTCGGCGATGGGCGCGATACGCTTGGCCATGGTGAGGGTCGTGCTGGTGGAAATGGCCTTCACTCCCAGTCCTTTGGCCATGCTGAAACCGTACTCGATATCCTCATCCTTCATGGCGTCCTGCATGTTGTAGCAGAGCAGGGCGAGTTCGATGCCGGCGTCGTTGAACTTTTTGCGAACGGCCTTCCAGGTTTCCGGGGTGGCGGCGGCGCGCCATTGGGTGACCTTCTCCATGGCGGCCTGCCGTTCGGCCTGCTGCTCGGGGGTCATTTGCATACGCCCGCTGCCGCGCGGCGCGCCTGGCTGTGCGGGAGGCGTACCTCCGGGGGTTCCCGCGCCGGCGCCCCGCGCGCGGCCTGCACCGCCTCCGCGGCGGGCGAACGAAGGCATGGCAGGGGCCCCCGCCAGAGCTTCGCAGTGGTTGGACATCAGCTCGCATTCGCCCAGCCCAACCTCTACATAGGCCTTGATGATGGCTTCCGGCTCGTGGGCGATGGTGTTGAAACTGTAGCTGATGGCGCCAACCTGGACGCCGTCAATCTTGGAGTCGATCATTTTCGCCGCGAACGCTCTGGAGAGCGGCACGGACGCCAGCGCGATCTTGCCCAAATCTCGTCTTGTGAATTCCATGGTCTTCCTCTTCATCCTGCTTTGCTCTGCCGCGACCGGCTGCCCTGACCCGCCCAACGCGCCCGCCTCCGTCTCCCCGGCGCGCACGGCGGCGCAGTCCTGTCCCGTCGACAAAAGGATGTGACATTCTGAAAATACACCCTCCAGGAGGCCGAATACCAGTGGTATTTTCGGGGCCGGCTGCCGGGATGTCTGCGGGGGCGTGGACTTTTTCGGAGGCTGGGGAAGGCAGGCTGCCCTGACGCGTGCGCGGTAGACGACCTTTCGGGGGCGGCGGGTCGGTGGCAGGGAAGCGGGCGCGCGCACGAATGGACCAGCGCACCACGGGCACCGCACCGTCCGGAGGCCAGCCTGGCAGAGCCGCATGGGATCCGATTACCATTTTGCCGCATCCGGGGACTCGGGGGCTACCGGGCGTCCCCGCCAACCCCGCCATGGGGTCCAATGGCCGGGCGTTGCGCTGGCCGGATCTCCCTTACAATGGGGACATGCCGGAAAACTTGATCATCGCGGGGCGCGAATTCCGTTCGCGTCTCATCGTGGGAACCGGAAAGTACCGCAGCTTTCAGGAGATGCAGCGCTGCCACCAGGCCAGCGGGGCGCAGATGGTGACCGTGGCGGTACGCCGGGTCAACCTGACGGACCGCTCCAAGGAATCGCTGCTGGATTACATCGACCGCCAGAGCCTGTTCATTCTGCCGAATACGGCCGGCTGCTACACCGCCGAGGACGCTGTGCGCACCGCCCTGCTGGCACGGGAGGTGGGCCTTTCCAACTGGATCAAGCTGGAGGTGATCGGCGATGAGAAGACTCTCTTCCCGGACAACTTCGGGCTGCTGGAGGCGACCCGCACGCTGGTGAAGGAAGGTTTCGTGGTTCTGCCGTACACCAATGACGACGTGGTGACGGCGCGGCGCCTGATCGACGCCGGGGCCGCCGCGGTAATGCCGCTGGCCGCCCCGATCGGCTCCGGACTGGGGGTGCAGAATCCGTCTAACCTGCTCATTCTGCGGGAGATGATTACCGAGGTGCCGATGATTGTGGATGCCGGGGTGGGTACCGCCTCGGACGCTTCGGTGGCTATGGAATTGGGTGCCGATGGGGTGCTCATGAATACCGCCATCGCAGCGGCGGACGATTCCGAAAAGATGGCCCGGGCGATGAAACTGGCCGTCGAGGCCGGGCGCCTGGCGTGGGAAGCGGGGCGCATGCCCAAGAAATTGTACGCTTCGGCGAGCAGCCCGCTGGCGGGGGTGGTAGGGCGCTGACGGGGCTGGAGCAAAGTACTCGCGCACACGCCTGGGTGGCGGGCGGGTGCTCTTGTCCGCCGCGGGGCTGGCAGCATTCGCACAAAATACACCGGTCCCCGGCCGGGGAAACCGGACCTGCCCTACATTAAACACGCCGATAAACTGCAGGCCACCACGAATCCAGTAACGATCCTCCGGCGGAGCCGGCGGTCCCCCGCTGATGGACAGCGTGCCGTCCTGGCAGAGCCGGAGGCTTTTCGGTTGCTGGCCACTCAAAGGGGCCTGATCGCAACCGCTCAAAACCACGTGTGCCGCCCGCACCGTGCCGATTGTCGTGTCCCGTCTCCGGGTGCAACGGAAGGCATATTGCCGGAGCGTCAAACTTCTACCACCTCCCCGGCAGAGCCGGGAAATCTCCCGGACTGATTAGCCGCCGCCGAACCCGTCGGGGGCGCGATGGCGCATTGCTTCCACAGGGCCCCGCCGACGCCCCGCTGTGGTTCCCGCAAGGCAGCGGAGGCCGGTGGAACCGCTCGCGTTGGGCGGTTCGTGGGTTTCTGGCGCGCACAGGGAGACCGGTGGAGCCGCCGCCGAAACCGGCCGAGTTCCTGAGAGCGGACGAAGACAGGTGGAACGCGCCCACCTGGCGGCGAGTTTCCGGGGCACGCTCGGAGACCCGTTGAACCTAATTCCGGCGGTTGCGGCCCCGCGGAGCGGGCAGCGGTCGTGCGCTGCAACCAGTTGCAGGTAAACCGGTTGTCACCAGGAAGGTAATCTGCGCCGCAGTTGGAAATTGGTGGCGCTAATGACCCTACGAGGCGGGTAGAAGGCTAACTGCCGGATTTAGGTTGAATTGAAGCTCGCCCACTCGGAAGTGGCTTCCGGGGCGCTCGAGGAGAGAACCGCGCCCCCTACCTGGCGTTGCATTTCCGTTGCATTTCCAGAGGCGGACGGAGACCCGGTGAAGCCCGCCCACTCGGAAGTGGTTTCCAGAGCGCTCGGGGAGAGAACCGCGCCCACTACCTGTCATTGCGTTTCCAGAGCGCGGTCGGAGACCCGGTGAGCGCGCCCACTCGGAAGTGGTTTCCGGAGCGCTCGGGGAGAGAACTGCGCCCACTACCTGGCGTTGCATTTCCAGAGGCGGACGGAGACCCGGTGAAGCCCGCCCACGCGTAGGTGGTTTCCAGAGCGCTCGGGGAGAGAACCGCGCCCACTACCTGTCATTGCGTTTCCAGAGCGTGGACGGAGGCCCGGTGAGCGCGCCCACGCGTAGGTGGTTTCTGGAGCCGCGCCGCCCTGGCAGTGGTTTCCGGAGCGTTCAGCGAAACCCCATGGAACCGCGGCCGCTACCCGGCCGGGTGAGCGCCGGGGGTATCGTAGACCGGGTCGGTCATGCCGGCCAGGGAGCGCGGGCCGCCCTGCTCCAAATCGAGCACGATAGCCTGATTCGCGCCCGCGAAGAGCCACGGCGCTGGGACAAACAGGCTCTGCTGGGGTCCGATTTTCCAATAGCGCCCCAGGTTGTGGCCATTCACCCAGACCACGCCCTTGCCCCAGCCGCGAAGATCCAGGAACGTATCGCCGGTTTTCTCCAGGCGGAACACGCCGCGGTGGAGCGCCGGCCCGGAGGCGGGCTTCCCCGAGAAGGGCCAGCGCGCCGGATCCTCCATCGGCAACCGGTAGATCTCCCAATCCTTGACTTCTTCGCCATCCAGAGTGACCTTTCCGGCGATGCCTTTACGATCGCTGGTGAGCAGGGGACCGAAATTGGTCCGGCCCATATTTTCCACCAGGATGTCGAGCGGTTCCCCGGCCGCCAGGTCAATATCCAGACGGCTCTGGTGGAGACGCCGGTCCAGGGCGCCCAAAACTTTCCCGCCCTGGGAGACCACCGCGTAATCGCGGACTTCGGTGACTTCCAAGGGACCGTGAAAGGCCCGCCCGATCCGCTTGCGATAGAGAATGTAGCCGAAGGATTGGCCGGCTGCCTCCATGGTCACCGGTGCGGGCGCACGCAGCGGCTCGCCCAGCCGGTCGGCCAGGGACGCCGATTCGCGCAGTTCGAAACGCGGTATGGAGATCATCGGCAGGGACGCCGGGAGGTCCGGCAGGGCGCCCTCCGCATACTTCCCAAGCACCTCGCGCAAGGCGTGGAACTTGGCGGTTGGCCGCCCGGCTTCGTCCAGGGGCGAATCGTAGTCGTAGCCGGAGATATCCGGTTCGTAGACCCGGCCGTTGTTGGCGCCGCTCATGAAGCCGAACGACGATCCGCCATGCACCATATAAAGGTTGGCGGAAATGCCGCGCGAGAGCATCCACTCCAGGCCCTGCGCTCCGCGCGCCGGCGGCGTGGTGTGGTGGCGCTCGCCCCAATGATCGAACCACCCCACCCAGAATTCACCGCACATGCGAGGCACGTTCTGCCGGAAGGCGGCGAAATTCGCGAATTCGCGCTCGGGGTTGGAGGTGTCGCCGAAATTGATCACCGAGGGAACGCCATCCAGAGTGCCTCCGGCCAGATTGGTCTTGCCGGAACCATCCGAAGTGTAGAGGGTTACGTCGAAGCCGGCGTCCTGGATCATCCGGCGGATGGCGCCCAGGTATGCTTTGTCGCTACCGAACGAGCCGTATTCGTTCTCCACCTGGACCATCAGGATGGGGCCGCCGTGGGTAATTTGCAGGTCGCGCACTTCACGGCCGACCCGTTCCAGGTAGCGGCCGGCGGCGGACAGAAACTTGGGGTCGGCGCTGCGCACCGTCATGGTGGGATCGGCCAGCAGCCAGGGAGGGAGGCCACCGAAATCCCACTCGCTGCAAATGTAGGGGCCTGGGCGCAGCAGCACCCAAAGCCCTTCGCTGTGAGCCACGCGCAGGTACTCGGCCAAGTCAAGGTTGCCCGTGAAATCGAACTGGCCGGGATGCGGTTCATGAAGGTCCCAGAATACGTAAGTGCAGAGCGTATTCAGGCCCAGGGCCTTCATTTTGCGCATCCGGTCGCGCCAATAGGCGCGCGGCACGCGGGGATAGTGCATTGACCCGGAGCGGATGAGGAACGGCTTGCCATCCAGCAGGAAGTGCTCGTCCTTCCAGCCGAAGGTGTGCGCCGAGCGCTCCTGCGCCCGCGCGGCGCCAGGCACCAGCGGGGCCGCCAGGGCCGCCGCCAGGAATTTCCGGCGGTTCGTGTGAGACCTTTCTTGTGCGCCCATTGCAACCAGCATCGTATCAGGGTTCGTGCCCTGAAGGGACGCTCTTACCGGCTGGCGGCTGGGGCACCTCGGGCTCGGCGGGCGGCTCGACCTTCACCCCTTCGGCCGACAGCACCACGAGGTCCACCCTGCGATTGTGGGCCCGGCCCTCTTCGGTCTCGTTGGTGTCGCTGGGAGCGTTCTCGGCGTAGCCCGCAATCGCCATGCGCTCCGGTTCGAGGTGGAATCGGCTACACAGCAACTCCATGGTGGCAATGGCACGCGCCGCCGATAACTCCCAGTTGCTGCGGAAGCGCGAATTGTGAATAGGAATCGCGTCGGTATGGCCCTCCAGGCGGAGCGGGTTGGGCACCTGCTCGATCACCTGGCAAATCTTTCCGAGGATCGGGTAGCTTGCCGGAGCCACGGTATCGTCGCCGGAAGCGAAAAAGGCGGCTTCGCGCAGGCTGATGATGAGGCCGCGCGGCGTCATCTTGAGTTCTACCTTGCCGCTCTTGATCTCGCTGTCAAGACCCTGCTGGAGCGACCCCAGCGACTTGGTCAGATCGGCGGGCGGACGCTGGGCCGGTGGCGCCGGAGGGGGCGATGGATTCTCGCGCGTGTTGGCGGCGGGTTCGGGCGAAATCGGAGCCTTGCGGGCCTCATGCCTCCCGCGCCCTAACACGGTCGAAATCGCGGCACTGAACTGGCCATGCTCCAAGGCCTCCTTGACCGACTCGCTGAATTCCCGGGCCTTGGCGTGATCGGCCTGCGTGGAGGCGAACATCACCACGAAGAAGGCGAACAGCAGGGTGATGAAATCGGCATACGAGACCAGCCAGCGCTCGTGGTTCTCATGCGGGGGCGGGGCGGAGCGCCTCATGGGCGCCCTCCGCCGGCTTTCACAGCCTCCGGCCCGCCGGGTTCCTTGGCCTTCCCCGGCTTGCCGGGCTTGGCCGGCTTTGCCTCGCAGTTGAAAGCCTCGAGTTTCATGCGGATGAGGGTGGGATTGAGGCCCTCCACAATGCCTACCACGCCCTCCAGAACCATCTCTTTCATGAGCGAAATCTGCCGCGAGCGGGTGCGAAGCTTGGTGGCGGCGGGCAAAAAGAAGAGGTTGGCGCTGCCCACACCGTAAACCGTGGCCACAAAAGCCACGGCAATGCCGTGCCCCACTTCCTTGATGTCCTCCAGGTGTTTCATGACCTGGATCAGCCCCATGACGGCGCCAATGATGCCGATAGTGGGCGCATACCCCCCGGCGGATTCCCAGACCTTGGCATCACCCTCGGCCACGTGTTCGGCGAGTGTGATCTCCACTTCCATCATCTTGCGCAGCTCCTGCATGTCGGTCCCATCCACCGCCAGGCTGAGGGACTTGCGCAGGAACGGATCGGGAATCTTGGCCGCCTCCATTTCCAGGCTGACAATGCCATTCTTGCGGGCTTTGGTGGCGAACTGGATCAGGTTTTCGATCATCTCGGTGGTGGAATAGGACCGCTCGAAAAAGACGCCGCCCATTCCCTTCAGGGCGCGCAGAAAGACCGGCATGGGCGTGGTTACCAGGACCGCGCCGATGGTGCCACCCAGAACGATCATTGCAGCGGTGGTTTGGGCTACGTCCTGGATGCTGCCTTTTTCCAGAATGAGGCCGCCCAGAATGCCGGCGAGGGCCACGGCAATTCCCGCCACGGTCGCCAGATCCAGGCGGGCGCGACCGAGCTTCGGCGATGCATTCGCGGGGGCTGAGGCGGCCTTGGGAACGGCTGCCGGTTTGAGTGCTTCCGCGGGTTCAGCCATGCGGTTTTATTTCGATCCCTCGGCCGGGGACGCGGCCGCTTCCATCTCCGTGGACTTCATGGGTTCGATGGGCCAGACGTCCTGCTCATCGGTGTTCAGGATTTTGCGCCGGTATTCGACAATCCGGCGGACTACCTCATCGGCGCCTTCCCGCACACGCAGGATTTGGCCGGTGGTTAGGGTAATCACGGTATCGGGCGTCACATCGATGTGCTCGATGAGGTCGCAATTAAGAACGAGCGGTAAGTGGTTCAGCCGGGTTAACCGGATCATTAGAGGCTCCAATACACCTATCGGCAGGGTGGGCCAAAAACATTAATGTGCCGGACGCTGGGGCCGATAAGATCAGCGGAGTCTTGCGATGGCATTCACGGAAACCCTGGCAACGGGCCGCACCCGGCCTCCCGAAAAGCAGCTAACCCCTTTGAATTCAGTCTGGGAAGAGGAAATCGGCGAAGTCCTGCAAAGCGCGCGGCAACTGCCCCGAAATCTGGCGGCCGACCCGGACTGGCAGGCCGCCAGCCATTTTTTGGTACGTCACTGCCAGGAAGCGCTCAGCGGCCGGTACTGAGCGCACGCTTCAGCGCCGCGCGACCGCCTGCCGCTGCAGGTTGTCCAGCAGGAGCGAAAGCTGGGGCGCCGCTTCGGTCCGCCCACCGAAGCGTAAAGCGTTGTAAGCACAGGTGAATTCGGCGACGGCCGTGCCCAATTCGCCTTCCGGCAGCGACCCCGCAAACTCGGCCGGGGTGAACCAGGGCGGCTTCTGATAGCCGTGGCGTTTCAGCACGTGCAACATCCGCTGGTATAGCAGGGTGGCATCGCCGATGCTGGCTTGGCCGCGCCGGACCTTCTGCACGCGCCGCCGCATCCGCAGCAGACGCACCAGGGGCGGCGCCAGGAACCAGAGCCACACGGCGAGTGCCGCGCCCATTCCCGCCCGCAGGCCGAACTTGTGGAACCAGACCGCCGTACCCCCGGCCCACCCGGCGCCCAGGCCGGAAAACGAGTCGAACCAGCGAATCCCGGCGTGGCGCGCGTTCTGCTCGATGCGATCCACCAGGGCGTCCTGACGGCCCAGGTCGTAGCTCACCACCCAATTCTGCCAGAAGGTGTTGGCCGCATCCAGGTACAGGCTAAGCACTGTGGCCAGGTTGAAGCGCGCCGGGTTGGGATCGGGCGGCGTAGGGTCGAAGGTGGCCCAGCCGTAACCGGGAAGCCACGCCTCCACCCAGGCATGCGCGTCGGAAGCGCGCACCAGCCAGAGGTCGGTGATGGAATTGTAGACGCCGCTCTGGAACCCGGTGGCCAACCGCGTGGGCACGCCCAAGGTGCGGAGCAGAACCGCCATGGCCGAGGCGAAATACTCGCAATGGCCCTGCTTGCGGGTGAACAGGAAGTAGGCCAGCGGATCGGCCACTTCGTGATCCGGCAACTGCAAGGTGTAGCGATAGTGCGAGCGCAGCCCGTGTTCGATGGCGCGGGCACGCGCTAGCGGCGTGGTTGCACCAGCGGTCATCGAGCGGGCCAGTTGGGGAATTCGCGGGTCGAGCGGGGGAACCCGCAGATCGTTATCGCGCTCGGCGGGGCCTAATTCCGCGGGTGACCAGGCCGGCGGCAGGCTTTCGGGCGGCGCCTCCAGCGCGCTGTAGGCATCGTAGCGGATGCCCTGAAGCGCGGCGTGTTCCAAGCGGAAGGTGTCCGCGGCGGCGCGGATGAGGAAGGGCCGGCGCAGGTCCACGCGCAAAGGCGTCCCGGCCAGGAACAGGGCGTCGGTGTCCACCGGCTCCATTTCCACGTGATAGTTGATGCCGCGCTGGCCGGGCCGGGCGGTTCCCAGAATCACGAAGCCGTCCTCGCCGATGGGGATCTCGGTGCCGCCCTTGTCGGGGTTGGTCCAGCGTTTGCCGTCGAACGACGTCAGCGCGCCACCCCGCCATTGCAGGCGCACGGTCCACGGCTCGCCGTTGAAGATCTGGATGTGCATCACCGGCCGCGAACTGGTCTGGATTTCCCCGGTTTCCCCGAGGTTCACCAGGCTCGCAAAGCCCGGCACGTGCAGGCGGTGCGGAATGAGCCGCTCGAAGGCCGCCTCGGCGGTGCGCGGCAGCAGGAAAAACAGGCCCGCGGTGAGGGTCAGGGTGCCCAGCGTCACGAGCACCGCCAGGCCGGCCAGGCGCGCATGGAAGTGGCGCAGGCCGGTCCGCGTAGGTGCCGCCGCTTTGTGCAGGGAGCGGCGGATCTCTCCGCTGGTGAGCGCCGCGACGGCGAACAACAGGTACAGCGCCAGGAACAGGAAGAAGTTGAAGTTGACCGAGAGAATCGCCGCCGCCACCAGCTCCAGGAAGGCGATCGCGGCGGTGTAGAGATAATCGCGGACCATCCGGGAGGTGAGGATTTTCAGTACTGCCAGAAAGAACACCAGGTGCACGGTAGCAGCCAGGAAATCGCGCGACAGGAAGAAGTAATCCAGGGCGTAAAAACCGGAGTAGGCCAGCGCGATCAGGCCGGAAGCGCGCTCGGAAATGTCGAGCCGCACCACTCCGCAGATGAGCAAGCCGCGGAGGACGAGGCCGGCACCGGTGAGGATCACCGTGGGGGTATCGAGATAGCCCGACCCAGCCACCGCCAGGTAGCCGCTGGCCACCAGGCCGAGGAGCGCGAACTGGAAGAATCGCTCGACGGAAACCGCCGCGCTGGGTCCCGCACGCGCCATTTCCTTATTTTATCAGGCGGCATGCGGGCGGGTGGCCCGGCTCGACGGCGTTGTACCGCGCTGTTGTCCGGCTGTTACCATAATGGTCCGATGCTCGAACTGGCACCCAGCGATCCGATCGTCAAGGCCTACCTCAAGGATCTCCAACACCTCAAAGACCAGTCCATCACGCACGAGCTCGGCCTCAAGGCTCCCTTCCACAACCTTCTCGACAAGGCAGCCAAGCGGCGCGGTTGGACGCTGGTGCAGGAATTATCCACTTATTCGGGCGGCAAGCGGGTAGTGCCCGATGGCACCGTGCGCGACGAGTATCGGCTGGCGCGCGGCTGGTGGGAGGCAAAGGACACAGCGGATCACCTCGGCGCGGAAATCCAGAAGAAGCTCAAAGCCGGATACCCGGCGCGCAATACCATTTTTGAAGATACGCAGATAGCCGTCCTTTATCAGGACCGGGGCGAAGCCGGCGAATTCGCCCTGACCGAACCGGTGAAGATCGCCGACCTGCTGAACCGCTTCCTGTCTCACGATGAATCGCACGAGCGCGACTTCGAGCGCGCCATGCAGGAGTTCAAGAGCCGCATTCCGGACCTAGCGCAGTCGCTCAGCGAACACATCCAGGAGGCGCACGAGAAGAACCGGAAGTTCCGCGCCGCCTTCGCCGCGTTCGTCACGCTGTGCCGCGCGTCCCTCAACCCGGAACTCTCCGAAGCCAACGTGGACGAGATGCTGATCCAGCACTTGCTCACCGAGCGGCTGATGCGGGGCTTGTTCCGCAACCCGCAGTTCACCACGCGGAACGTGATCGCCTCCCAGGTGCAGGGCGTCATCGACGCGCTGGCCTCCAGCAGTTTTTCGTCCGAGGAGTTTCTTCAGAAGCTCGACCCCTACTACAGGGCCATCGAGCGGGAGGGCGCGAACCTCGGCCACTTCACCGAGAAGCAGGATTTCCTGAATTCGGTCTATGAGCAGTTCTTTCAGCACTACTCGCCCAACGTCGCCGACACGCACGGCATTGTCTACACGCCGCGCGAGATCGTAGACTACATGTGCAATTCCGTCGAGCAGGCTCTCAAGGAGGAGTTTGGACTTACACTGGCCTCGCCGGAGGTGGTGATCCTCGACCCATGTACGGGCACCGGGAATTTCATCATTAACCTGATTCACCGGATGCCCGGGAGGGCTCTCGCCGAAGCCTATCAGAACCGGTTGTTCGCCAATGAGGTGATGCTGCTGCCGTATTACGTGGCCAGTTTGAATATTGAGCACGCGTATTACGAACGGATGGGACAATACGAGGCGTTTCCGGGGCTGTGTTTCGTGGATACGTTGGACATGGCGGAAGCGGAGCAGGGCGCGCTGTTCACCGCGGCCAACACGGAGCGCGTGGACCGCGAGAAGGAAGCGGCCATTACGGTGATTATCGGGAACCCGCCGTATAACGTGGGGCAAAAGAGCGAGAACGATAACAATAAGAACCGCAAATACAAGGTGGTGGACGGGCGGATTCGGGACACTTACGCAAAGGACTCGAAGGCAACCAACAAGAATTCGCTGTCGGACATGTACGTGAAGTTCTTTCGCTGGGCGAGCGACCGATTGCAGGGACGGGACGGCATCATCTGCTTCGTCTCGAACAACAGCCTCGTGGATCAACTGGCGTTCGATGGCGTGCGTCAGCACCTGGCGCAGGACTTCGAACGCATCGACCACATCGATTTACACGCCAACGTACGCCGCAATCCGAAGCTTTCCGGGACGACGCACAATGTATTCGGCATTCAGGTGGGCGTGGGGATCACACTGGCGGTCAGGAAGAAGGGGTCCCGGCAGCAACTCCGGTATCACCGGGTGCCCGAAATGTGGCGCAAGGGCGAGAAGTTGGAGTTTCTTGCGAGGGGCTGCGTTCCATGGCTGCTGCTCACTCCGGATGGCGAGCACGCATGGCTTGTGCCAGCCAACGCGGAGGAGTATAGCGGGTTTCTACCGGCTCAAGACATGTTTGGCCTGCACACGACCGGCGTCAAGACGAATCGCGACGAAGTCGTGTATGACTGGGATCGCGACAGGCTCCAACTGCGAGTGAAAAGCTTCATCGCTCAGTACAACGCCAGTGTTCACCGCCGCCGGGCGGAGCCAGGAGCCGAATGGCCGGAGAATATCAGGTGGAGCGAGACGCTCAAAAAGGCTGCGGCACGCGGCGAGATAATGGCCTTTGACGGGCGCGGGATCAGGCGCTCATTGTACCGCCCGTTCGCGTCGAGGTGGCTGTATTTCGACCGCCTCGCCAATGAACGCGTCTATCAGTGGCCCAGGGTAACGGGTACTGTGATTTGCGCGACGGACATAGCGTCCGAAAAACCCTTCATGGCTCTCGCGTGCAGCGGAATTGCCGACTTTCACCTTGTGGGCGCGGGATGCGGCACGCAATGTTTCCCCCTCTCGCACCTCAAAGACCCCGCCGTCGCCCAATTCCGCCAGCACTACTCCAACGAATCCATCGCCAAAGAAGACGTCTTCCACTACATCTACGCGCTGCTGCACCATCCGGAATACCGCGAGCGCTACGCCGCCAGTCTCAAACGCGAATTGCCACGAATTCCCTTTGCCCGCGATTTTGCGGCTTTCGCCACAGCGGGCCGCGAACTGGCGCGTCTGCACGTCGAATACGAATCGCTCGAACCGTGGCCGCTCGAATTCATCGAGAGCAAGAACGTCCCCTACTCCGAGCGCGTCACGAAAATGAAGCTCAGCCCGGACCGGCAGTCCCTCGAGGTAAACGAATCGCTGACCCTAAACGGAATCCCGGCGGATACCTTTGGGTACCGTCTTCGATCGCGCTCGGCGCTGGAGTGGGTCATCGACCAGTACCAGGTGAAGGGCGAGTCCGACCCCAACCGCGAGGACGATCCTGGCTATATCGTGCGCCTCGCCGGCCAAGTGCTGCGCGTCAGCGTCGAGACCACACGGATTGTCAGCGGCCTCCCGGCTTACCGCTAAAACCGGGGACCGCGCCACAAATTCCAGACGACGGGGGTTATGCCGGCAAGCCCCGAGGAGCTTCAGAACTGCATCGATGAGCCAAGGGACGGACTGAAATGGCGGTTCTACTCCAACTTTGTTTTCAGGCGGCCTACACCACGGAAAGCGTTAGCCGGCCGTTCGGCCGGCTCCTGGGCGCCGGCTTAATCACAATGTGGACATCCCGGCCCAACCGGGTCAGGCATTCCAACAAACGGTGCTCAGAAATCCCGCGAAACCGCCCCTTCAACAGGCCTGAAACCTTCGGCTGCGTTAGCCCCAAAATCTCTGCTGCACGGGCCTGGGTGAGCGCCCGGCGCTGGATGATCTCGGCGATCTTGGCGGCCAATTGGGCCTTAACCAGCATGCTCTCACTGTCCGGATACCCGAGGTCGGTATAGACATTCCCTGAACCTTCCTCGACCGGAATGCCCCGCACGATTCGCTGCTTCTTCATCGCGTTAGCTCCTTGGCGAACTGCTCCGCTACTTTGAGACGCTCGCGGACCGGATCGAGATCGGCCTTGGGCGTGGCTGCTCCATGCGTGGATTTCTTCTGGAATACGTGCAGCACGAACACCACGCCCTCGAACCGTACGGTGTAGACGGCTCGGTACGTACTCCGCTTCCAATCCTCGACAACCTCCAGGATGCCAGCGGAGCCGAAGCCTTTAAGTGCCTTGGCCGGCTCATGCTGCTTGCCATCCTGGGCAAGGTAAAGAGCATATCCAAAGAGGTCTTCCACTGGGCCGGGCAAGGAAAGCAGGTCCCGTTTCGAGCTCCCCACCCAGTACAACGGTTTCAGTGATGGAGGTTTGTCCATCTCTGTCCATTATACCTACATTGGTATAACGTCCCGGTAAAATGACCCACCCCCCGACACCTCCCTACGGCGCCCACCCCGGCATCACGTAGGCGTAAAACATCGTGAGCAGGCCGATCACCGTGGCCAGCAGGATGCTGTGCTTCAAGGTGAAGCGAAACAGCAGGCCCTCATCCTCGCGCTTCATTGTGGTGGCGGCGGCGGCCACCGCGATGCTGGTGAGGCTGATCATTTTGCCCATCACTCCTCCGGCGGAATTGGCGGCCGCCATCAGCACCGGGTTCATCCCTAACTTGCCCGCGGTTACCACCTGCAAAGTGCCGAACAGGGCGTTCGACGAGGTGTCGCTGCCGGTGAGAAAAACTCCCAGCCAGCCCAGCAGCGAGCTGAAGAACGGAAACAGCACGCCGGTGGCGGCGAAGGCCAGCCCCAGCGTGGCCGTAGCGCCCGAGTAGTTCATCAGGAAGGCCAGCGCCAGCACGGCTGCCAGGGTCAGCTCGGCCTTGGCAAGCTGCCGGGCGGTGTGGCCCAGCACGCGCACGAACTGCACCGGCTTCAGCCCCACTACCATGGCGCCCAGAATCGCGGCGAACAGGCAGGCCGTGCCGGAGGCCGAAAGCCAGGTGAAGTTGTACACCGCGGCATAGGGGGCCGGTTTCGGCGCCACCGGCGGCATGCGCTCGATGGCGTTATGCAGCCCCGGCCAGTTGACCGGAATATTGAAATGGTTCAGCTCGGCCGCCAGCGGCTTGTATCCCCACAGCAGCACGAAGACCACCAGCAGGGCGTAGGGCGCCCAGGCGAAAGCCACCGCACGGCCGCTGTGCCGGGGACCCGCCGGCGCACCCACAGACGCCCCGCGCGCCGACGCCGGCCGCGGGCTCAGCCGGATCACCAGCAGCAGCGCGCCCATGGCAGCCATGGAGGAGAGGATGTCGGTGAGCTGCGCCCCTACAAAGTTGCTGATCACGAACTGCGTGCCGGCGAACGCCACGCCGCAGGCGGCCACCGCCGGCAGCACCGCCCGCAGCCCGCTCCATCCCGACATCACCAGGATCAGGTACGCCGGAATGAACAGCGACACGGGCGCGCAGATGCGCCCCACTCCGGCGCTCAGCCGGTCGAGCGGCAGGCCGGTGGTGACCGCCAGGGTGGTGATGGGGATGGCAATCGACCCGAAAGCTACCGGCGCGGTGTTGGCCAGCAGGCAGATGGCGGCGGCGTAAAACGGCGTAAACCCGAGGCCCACCAGCATGGCGGCGGCCACCGCCACGGGCGTGCCGAAGCCGGCCGCGCCCTCCACGAACGCTCCGAAGGCGAAGGCGATCAGCAGCGCCTGCAAGCGCGCATCGCTGGTGAGGTGCCCGATGGAGTCCTTCAGAATCTCGAACTGCCCGCCTTCCAGCGTGACGCGGTAGAGCAGGATGGCCGAGAAGACCACCCAGCCGATGGGAAACAGCCCAAACGCCGCGCCATAGCCGATGGACGAAACCAGCAGGCCCGCGGGCATTCCGTAGACCCCCGCGGCCACCGCGATGGCGGCGGCCAGGCCGGCCAGCGAGGCGATCCAGGCAGGCTTGCGCAGCACGCCAATCAGCAGCATCAGCACGAAAATCGGAACCGCCGCCAGGAGCGTCGAAAGCGCCAGGCTACCGCCGGCGGGAGTGTAGTTTTGCGGCCACATGCTCACCCTTTCTATTGGACTCTATTGAACGCGGCGTTGCTTGCCCGCCCACAGGCCTTCGCGCAACTGCCGCTTGACGATCTTGCCGGTACCGGTTTTGGGCAGCGGCCCCTCCAGAAATTCGAAGCGCCGCGGCATTTTGAAGCGCGCAATCCGGCCTTCCAGGAAGGCGCACAGCTCGGCGGCTTCCAGGCGGCGGCCGGGCTTGACGGCCACGAAGGCGGCGGGCACCTCGCCCCACTGCGGGTCGGGCGCGGAAACCACCGCGCACTCCAGCACCGCGGCGTGCGCGGCGATGGCGCGCTCCACTTCGATTGACGAGATGTTCTCGCCGCCGCTGATGATGATGTCCTTCTGGCGGTCCACGATTTGGATGTAGTTCTCCTCGTCCCATACGGCCATGTCGCCGGTGTGCAGCCAGCCATCGGTGATGGCGGCGGTGGTGGCTTTCGGCTCCTTATAATAGCCGTCCATGATGAGGTCGCCGCGGATGACCACCTCGCCGCAGGTTTGCATGTCGCGCGGCACGTCGCGCAGGTGGGGGTCGACCACGCGGATTTCGCAGCCCGGCAGCGGCCAGCCGGCCATGGCCAGATGGCGCAGGCGGTCGTCTTCATCGACATACTGGACGGTGCTTTTACGGCGCGCGGAGGTGGCCACGGGTCCGCTTTCGGTGAGTCCGTAGCCGGCCTGCACCACGCAGCCGGGGAAGAGGCCTTCCAGGCCGTCGATCAGCTCCGGCGAAGAGGCCGCGCCGCCCAGGTTGATCTCGCGCATGCTGGAAAGGTCGAAATCGGCGCGGCTGGGGCAGTGGATGAGCGCATTGGCCATGGTGGGGACCATTCCCATGCCGGTGGCTTTCTCCTCCTGGATCAGGCGGAAGACCTGCAGGGGGTCGAAGCGGCGCACCATTACCTGCTTCAGGCCGTTTAGCGTGGAACTGTGGGCGCGCCCCCAGCCGTTGGCGTGGAATAGCGGGATGGTGTGCAACTCCACTTGATCGTCGTTGTGGACGAACGCGGCGGCCACGGCGAAGGCGTGCATGTACAGCGTGCGGTGCGAGAGCGCTACGCCTTTGGGCGTGCCCGTGGAACCACTGGTGTAGAACAGCTCACCCATGGCGCTTTCCACCTGGGCGAAGGGATCGGGGCGCGGAATGCGGTCGTGCGCCAGCAGCTCTTCGTAGGCGGGGCCGATTTCGATCCATCTCTCCACTCCCGGGCAGGCCGTGCGAAGCTGCTCCACCATGGGGGCGAAATCGGACTCGAAGAACAGCACCCGCGGCTCGGCATGGTTGAGGATGCCGGTGAGTTCGAAAGGCGTCAGCCGCACGTTGAGCGGCATGACCGCCGCGCCGGCCAGCAGGACTCCGAAATAGCCCTCCAGAAGCTGGTGATTATTGAAGCTCAGGTAGGCCACGCGGTCGGCCGGTTGGACGCCCAGCGAAAGCAGGCCGGCAGCCAGCCGCTCCGCGCGCTCGCCGAACTCGGCATAGGTGAAACGCGCCGCGCCCGAAACCACCCCGACCTTGCGCGGATAAAGATCGACGGCCCGGTAGAGACACCGGATGGGCGTGAGGGGAACATGCATGACTTTGCGATTGTATAACGCGCGGCGGCCGGTTCGGGGCTGGCTGCGCCTGAGGTTTAAAGATACCGGACGCGCGCCAACAGATTGGAACGGGGGCGTGCCGCGAATGCCGCCATCCAACCGGCGAAGTCTGGGCGGAGGCCAAAGACCGCAAGCACGCCCCCGTCCCGTTCGGCGGCCGGCTGCAGCCCTCCCCGAACCTTCCACCCGCCGGCGGTCCCCGGAAGCAGTGCCGCGGACGGCGCTCGGAGGGCCGCCCCGCCGTTGTGACGCAATCGGCGCGCCTCCTTCCGGCACTCCTCGTAAGTATCGATTCCGCCAGTCAGGACCGCCTGAGGCAGGCGGGGCGCCTCAGCGGCCAGACCATCGGGCACCTCGACCGCCCACAGAGCACGGCGCACATTCACGACTTGGGAATCCTCCGTGATGCCTTCATGGCGCAAGAACTCGGCCCAGGCGCCATCGGGCGTACTGGCGAAATATTGGACCGGTCCTTCCCCGGGGCCATGCCAGCGTGCCGGCGGTTGATCGGCACTTTCCCAAAGGAATGGAAAGCGGGGGTCGGCGTGGCGATAGACAATCATGTAGCGGGAGAGGCGAGCAACGCGCGCGCCAGATCTTGCACGCGCTGGGGGCCGGGCTGGCTCGGTTTCCACCGCCCCTTCAGCCAGTCCAGCGGCGTCCGGCCGTCCAGTTGCGCGCGTTTGCGCTCGAACCATTGGCGAATGCCAATTTCGTTATAGGCGCCCGCGAGATCGCCGGCCACCAGGCTCAGGAAATGCAATCGCTCCACGACATCGTGGGCAGAGTGGCAACCCGCGTGCCTCTACCAGAGCATGCGCGGGCGAAAGTGGATCGTGGCGTGGGTGGTATTAGCCTGCCGGGCCAGGCCGCGCGTGGGCAGAATCAACCCACGCTACGGCGGGCGGGCCGGTTCCCTCGAACCAGCCCTGCGGGAGTCTCGATGGATGCCGGCCAGTAGTGGTGGTGATGCCTGAACTATCGCCCAGGCGCCTGCGCCGCGTCTAAGGCAGCCGGGCGGAGGTGAGGCTGACCCTCGCCGGCGGACGGCCGGTGAAGGCTCAGGTGACTGCAGGCGCCAGCCGATCACCGGCGCGGTGCGCGGCGCTGTCCGCCAGTGGGGGTTCGCGATGCCGCACGATGGCACCTCGCCGGTGTTCGTGGAGGCCGTCTTCCGGTCCGAGCATGGCAAGGTCCGGGAAGACGATTTTTCGATGGGCCTCGCGCCGGATGGTTTGTAACTCGCTACGAGCGCCGCCGCCCGTTCCGCCGCCTTAATCCTTCTTTGCCGCTCTCGATGCGCATGCCGTAGAAGCTGCGGTAAACGAAGACCTGAGGATCACGAAGAAGACGCGGCCAGCGTGGTGGTGAAGTTCGCGCCCTGCGTGCGGGTCAGGTCTACCGCCAGCGAGACCGCCAGCAATCCGAACAGGGTGGTGAACTTGATGATCGGATTCAGCGCCACCGAGCAGGTGTCCTTGAAGGGATCGCCCACCGTATCGCCCACCACGGTGGCGGCGTGCAGTTCGGTGCCCTTGGCGTGCAGTTCCGTTTCCACCACTTTCTTGGCGTTATCCCAGGCTCCGCCGGCGTTGGCCATGAAAATTGCCTGGTAGAGGCCGAACAGGGCGATCGAGATCAGGTAGCCAATGAAGAAGAACGGCTCCAGGAAGGCGAATGCCAGAGTGGCGAAGAACACCACCAGGAAGATGTTCAGCATGCCCTTCTGGGCGTACTGGGTGCAGATCTCCACCACTTTCTTGGAATCGGCCACGGAGGCTTTCTCGGCGCTTTCCAGCTTGATGTGGCGCTTGATGAATTCGACCGCGCGGTAAGCGCCGGTGGTCACCGCCTGCGTGCTGGCGCCGGTGAACCAGTAGATCACCGCGCCGCCGGCGATCAGGCCCAGCAGGAACGGCGCGTGCATCAGCGAAAGCTTGTCCAGGTTAATGGTCAGCCCGTTGGTCAGGGCCACGATGGTGGAAAAGATCATGGTGGTGGCGCCGACCACGGCCGTGCCGATCAGCACCGGCTTGGAGGTGGCTTTGAAGGTGTTGCCCAGCGCCGTCGTTCTCTTCCAGGTTTTCCTTGGCCTTCTCGAAATCCGGAGTGAAGCCGAAGTTCTTCTGGATGTCCTGTGAAATGCCGGGCAGCGTTTCAATGATCGAAAGCTCGTAGATGGATTGCGCATTGTCGGTGACGGGGCCATAGCTATCCACCGCGATGGTCACCGGCCCCATGCCGAGGAAGCCGAAGGCCACCAGGCCGAAGGCGAATACCGCCGGCGCCACCATGATGGATGCCGGGAACCAGTGGTGCTCACGTCATAGCCGATGCTCATCAGAGCAGCATGGTGAAGCCCAGCCAGAAGCGCTGAAGTTGCCGGCCACGAAGCCCGACAGGATGTTCAGCGACGCGCCGCCTTCGCGCGAGCTGGTCACGATCTCGCGCACGTGGCGCGAATTGGTGGAGGTGAAGACTTTCACGAACTCGGGAATCAGGGCGCCCGCCAGCGTGCCGCAACTGATGACGGTGGCCAGCTTCCACCACAGGGAATCGTCGCCCGCCAGCGTCGGAATCATGAACGCGCTGACGATGTAGGTGAGCGACGATGGAAAGGATGCGAAGTGAGCCACACCAGGGTGGTGAGCGGCGTCTCGAAGTTGATCTTGGAGGCCTGCCGAAGCGCGCCTTGGCGATGGCGCCGTTGACGAAGTAGCCGACTGCCGGAGGAGATCACCATCATCACGCGCATGGAGAAGATCCAGACCAGCAGCTGCACTTGCACTACCGGGTCGTGGACGGCCAGCAGGATAAAGATGATCAGCGCCACGCCGGTGACGCCGTAGGTTTCGAAACCGTCCGCCGAGGGTCCCACCGAATCGCCCGCGTTATCGCCCGTGCAATCGGCGATCACGCCGGGGTTGCGGACGTCGTCTTCCTTGATTTTGAAGACGATCTTCATCAGGTCGGAGCCGATATCGGCGATCTTGGTGAAGATGCCGCCCGCCACGCGCAGGGCCGCCGCGCCCAGCGATTCGCCGATGGCGAAGCCGATGAAGCAGGCGCCCGCCAGGTCGCCGGGCATGAACAGCAGGATGAACAGCATGATCAGCAGCTCGACCGAGACCAGCAGCATCCCGATGCTCATGCCCGCCTGCAGCGGGATGTCGTAGCAGGGATAGGCTTTGCCCGTAAGCGAGGCGAAACGCCGTGCGCGAGTTGGCGAAGGTATTGACGCGCATCCCGAAAGCCGCCACCGAGAAGCTGCCGGAGATGCCGACCACGCTGAACAGCAGGATGATGGCCACCTTATACGGCGGAAAGCCAGGGCCGTCGGAGTGGGCGCAGGAAAGCCGAAATAAAGTACGATGATGACCGCAATGAAAGCTTCCAGCAGCAGCAGGAACTTACCCTGGGTCGCCGAGATAAGTTTTGCAGGTCTCGTAGATCAGCTCGGAAACTTCCCGCATGGAGGAATGCACCGGCATGTTGCGCAGGCGGACAAAAATAATCAGGCCGAAAAGCAGGCCCAGGGCGCTGATGGCCATGCCGGCCAGCAGCAGGTTATGACCGTTAATACTTCCGCCCAGGAAGGATGCCGATCCCAGGTCGGGTAGATGCAGGTTGGCTTCGCCGCCCTGTTCGGCCGCCCGAGCCGGGCCGGCCAGGGCCAGGAGGCCCAATAAAGCCAGGAAGATAGAAACAACCGGCGCGGCGGCGGCTTGCGCGGCGGCCTTAGCAAGGCTGACCGGCCGATGGACACAAATCGTGTCACCGAGAGAGAGCATCAACGAAGATCCTCCTAAACAGGATATGCCCGTCCTCTACGAGTAGGAACTCCCGGGACAAAAGGTTTGGACGAGCGTACTCGGAGACGAACCGAACACCCAGTATAAGAGATATACAGGTCGGAATTCAAATCTCAACGCGAATTCCAATACTATCGGAAGGCTACCACCGGCAGAGGCCATTGCGCTTTGGGGAGGGGGCGCAGGGCCACGGGCGGACGGCGAGGCAGCGTTTCAGGGGGTGCGGCCAAGTAGCCCGGATACTCGGGGCCGTAGCCGTGCGGGTCCAGCCGTGCAGGACCCCGGCCACGAGGCCCGGTAGTTCGGGGCCGTGGCCGGCCGGGCAGAGGTTCGGTCCTCGGTGAGGCACCCTGCAAGTTCAGGCCAGGCCCGTTCGGCTTCGGTGTTCGGGACCTCGGTCGGGGGCCCGCGGCTCAGCGGTGGGTACAGGCGGCCCGGGAGTCAGGGCCAAGCCCGTGCGGCGACGGCCATTTGAGTCACGCCCGCCCGTTCCAGCCGTTCAGGCCCTCGGCAGGGAGGCCGCAGTTCAGGGCCTCGCCCGGACGGCCAGAGCACTTGGGGCCACGCCCGTGCGCTTCCAACGTTCGGGCACCCAGCCGGCAGGCCCGCCGCTCCCGGCCTGGACCCCAATCTGTGCGCGAAAAGCCCGCTCTTGTGCCAACCTGCCACCCTGCTGGTTCGCACCCGGCGGTGTAGTGTTCGAAACCGCTCAAATCCCACCCGTAACAGCGTTCGGATTACTACGGTCCGGGAAGCGCGGGTGCGACCCCGCACCGAACTTACTGACGTACTCTTCTTAAACTTATACTCGCGTGCCGGTTTTTACCGGCGCGAGTCCGCATTTTCGGACAAGGAGGAGATGCAATTCGATGATACGACTTCGAAAAACAATTCTTGCGGGGGGGCTGCTCATGTTCGGATTGGGGCTCCTCGGTACGGCGTTCGCCGATACCGCCTGCAGTAACAACTACGTCCAAGGCACCTACACGGTGGTGATCACCAGCGCGAACTTTCAGAACCTGTTGAGCGCTGCCAATGGGACCACGGGGACCACCGGAGCGACCGGCAGCACCGGGACCACTGGCTCGACCGGGTCCACCGGAAGCACGGGCGCTACCAGCTCGCAGGGCGGATTCGGAAACAGTTCCAGCAGCATTTCGGGCGCCATCTCGGGGCTCGGAAGTTACTACTTCGATGGCAACGGCAACATTGTCGGAGCACCTTCGACGACCGGACCGAATGTACCGATCGGATCCTACACCGTGAACTACGACTGCAGCGCCACTATGAAGCTCACCACCGGGCAAACTTTCGACGCTGAAGTGGCCCAGATGGGCAGCCGGATCCTTTTCATTGAGACCGACGCCTCGGGCGCCGGGTCGGTAGGCTCGTTTGAGCGTTCACAGGCGTCCTGTGTCCCTGTCACCTCTACGGAAACCTTCGCATTCAGCTTCTACGGAGCCGCGCCGGCCAGCAGCGGGGCTACCGGATCCACTGGTTCCACCGGCAGCACGGGTGCGACCGGAAGCACCGGCTCAACCGGAAGCACGGGGTCCACTGGAGCAACAGGCAGCACGGGTTCAACCGGCAGCACCGGATCAACCGGTAGCACAGGCAGCACGGGCTCAACCGGCAGCACGACAATGTACGCGAGTTACTCCGGCGTCGGCACCCTGACGCTGACACCCAGCGGGTTTACCCTCACGGGATGGGGTGTGGAAAACGGCGCGGTTGAGCCGTTCAGCACTTCCGGCACTTACACCGAGGGGTACAACTGTACCTTGCAGTTTAAGTTTGCTTCCAGCAGCAGTTCAACCAGCAGTTCCAGCAGCAGTACCACATTTCCGGTCCCGACAGCCTTAAACGGAATTCTGGTGAACACCACTTCCGGAGTGATCAGCCTGACGACCAGTAGTAACACGACGATCACCGGCACGTTCTACGCGCAGTAGCGGCCGCGCGGCGCGATTGGCATGGCGGATGAGACGGGCCTAGACGATCCGATCCATCCGCCATTTTGGTAAGCACCTTTGTAAGCCGCCGGGCGCCTGTGATATGGTCAACCAATGGATCTCAGGCGCCTGGCAGTTCTGGCGATTACTTGCGCGCTTTGCGCCACCGAACCTAACCAGGCAACCCGCCGCTGGTGGGCCCACATCACCGCCTTGGCCAACGACGGACTGCAGGGACGGGATACGGGCAGCCCGGGATATCGCAAGGCGGCCGCGTATGTGGTGGCGCAGTTTGAGCGCAACGGCCTGAAACCGGCCGGAGAGCACGGCTTTTACCAGAC
Source organism: Bryobacterales bacterium (assembly GCA_963803725.1). Taxonomy (GTDB): domain Bacteria; phylum Acidobacteriota; class Terriglobia; order Bryobacterales; family Bryobacteraceae; genus JOPF133. The sequence goes on from CAWDOH010000019.1 coordinate 77,770, forward strand.
CGTCCCCCTGCACGTGCTTCGCTTCCGGGCCGACCGGTCCACGGTGGAGCTGGTGGGCGCAGGGGGATCCCGGAAGCTTCAGTGGCTGCGCCAGATCACCGTACCGGCGCGGCCGGGAATGCCGGAGTCGCTCGATGCGGCGCTGGTGTTTGCCGGCAGCGGCGAGGCACCCGAAGGAATCGATCCCCACGGCAAGATAATGGTGGAACTGGGCGCATCCCGCAGCGGCACGGGGGGACGAGCGGGACGTGCAGGAAACGGCCGCGGCGGCAACGGGCGCAGCGTGGCCGCCGGTACGCTATCGATCGACACCATGGGCGGTCCCGAGCCGCCCCGCTGGCCCGTGCAGTACGCTGTGCAGATGACGCTGGCGGATGGCGCGCCCGCCAACGGCGGACGGCCGGCGCCCGTGGCCTTGCGATTTAACCCCGAGTTTGCGGACATCCTCTTCGAAGGCACCGGCCACACCTACAAGGAATTGCTAGCCTCGATTCCCACGCAAAATAAGTCACCTAACACGAATAACGTGTTTCGGGCGAGGTAAGGCTGAGAGATCAGGCGAATCGAATGGTCAATTTCTTGTTGCCGAACCAGGGCATCGGTGTGGGCTTATCGGCCAAGCCGGAGTTGACCAGGTAAGGATTGTGGGCGCGTTTGTCGAGGGTGACCACGACGGAGTTGGCCGCGATCTCCACTTTGCCTGACAGGTCCAGGAGATTGCGAAAGACGGTTTTCGCCTGGGAGTGGCTGTATTCCCGACCAATGCGCCGGGCCATGATGCGGTACAGCGAACTGGCCATGAGTGTCAGTTGCATGTCGAAATCCACCTTCATCCCGACCATGGAAGAGAGCGCGTCGATGTGGAAGAATTGGACGGCTTCGGAGATTCCGTTTTCGATGAGCATGCGCTGCGCATAGCGGGTCACCAGTTCCACGGGTCCGAGTTTGCGGTGGTTGGTCAGCAGGATGGTGGGGTCCTCATGCCCGAGTTCCATGATCGTCAACTGGCGGAGTTCGCCCTCGAAACCGTGGAGCGCCACCTGTTGTTCCAGTACTTTGGGGTTGCGATAAATGCGGGTCAGAGCCGGCAAGTTGATCCGCTTCCAGGCGGAATCCGGTTGACTGTAGATCTCCTGCAGCATCTTGCGCGAACGTCGGCGAAGGGTGATGAAGAAGATCCCTTGCCGGTTCAACTCCGAAAGTTTTCCATAAGTGGTCAATTGCGAGTCGAAAACCAGCTCGGTGGGCAGTTGGCCAGTGCGCTTCTTCCAAAACCGAACGAACTGGAGAATCTCGCCCGCCTGCTCGTTCTTGGTCACGCCCGCATTGGCGTAGCGCATGACCCCTTGTTCGGCATCGCGGGCCAGGAAGACTAGAATGCCCTTCTGGGAGCGGCTGCGGCTGGAGACGTAGTGTTTCTCTAAGGGCTCTTCGGCGGTGTTGGCGGGCACGCTGTGAAAGTCGAGGTCGAAGGAGGGACCATGGGGCAAGCCGGCCTGCTCGACCTGTTCCAACCACGTCTGCATCAATCGCAAACAGGCTTTGTGGTCCAGCCCGGAGGAGTACTCCTCCAGGTAGGAACGTTTGGGGACCACGTTGATTCCTGCGAAAACAGCGATGGCCTGGTCCATCACCAGATCCATGACGTGGCTCTTGCGCTCGATGCCGATCAACTTCATGGCCAGGAGACTGCGGAGGGCCTGGACAGCGGGAATCATCTTGGAACCGGGCAAGTGAGCGGTGGTGACCACACGGTTGAGATCGATGCGATCCAACAGAGGGACGAATAGGAACAGACCAGCCAGTGGGGTACGGAAGGCACGGGGAGACAGATCCAATTGGCGGATGTCGGCGACCTCGGCGATGTCCGGCTTGACGGTGGGGGGACGCTCGACGTCGGCCCGGCGGGGAAGACGAGAGAAGCCCTCTTCGCGAAGCAAGACGGTGAGGGAGTTGATGGAGATGGGGAGGTGGAGAGCGTCGAGTTCCTGGCGAATGTCGTAAACGGAGAGATTGCGTTTGCGCATGGCGACGGCCAAATCCCGCACGCGGTCACGAGCGGGAGCGGACTGGGGACCGCGCTGCGGCAGACGGAAGAAAGATGCGCGTTTATGGGGATCGTGTCGGAACTGGTGGCAGAGGACGCGGAAGGAGGAAGGAGAATAGCCAAAACGGCGTGCGACGTCGCCAGACGGCTCATCCTCGACGAGGAAGGCGCGGAGAGCTTCGTACTGACGCTGCAAGGGGAACTGGGGGGCGAGAAAGAATTTCTCATCGGAGGGAGTGATTATGTGATCCACATTACTGGAAGGCATAGTTCCATGATGCTATAAGAACATTAAACAATCAAGGCGTTTTGAATGTTTAAAGCCGCAATGAGCATCACGAAGCCCATAATACTTGCATATCTATGGCATGTATCCATCAACACAGATGGCTGGTCTCAAACTCTGCGTGGACCGGATAGTGCATCATGATTATAATTATCAGTACTGTATATATCTAATGACACCAGCGGAAACACTGGATTTTAGTAGCGTCTTGACAAAAACTCGTGCTCAAAGGGGGAGCGTGGGAATCGAGGCTAGGCCTTCGCGACCAGCAGAAGCCGCTGCCGTGGTTCACCATCCCTGCCCGCCTGCAGGCACGCCTGAGCTGGGAAAGCGGCGATCTGCAATCCGACAACGTTCTGGCGCTGCTGCCCGGCGCCGATCCCACGCTCGCCAAGCAGTACGTGGTGGTCTCGGCGCACCTGGATGGTTACGGCATCGGCGAACCGTGGGGCACCGATAACATCTATAATGGCGCTTTCGACGACGCGGCCTATGTGGCGACACTGATCGACATGGCGGAGCGTCTGCACGAATCGGGAAAGAAACTCAAGCGGTCGCTGCTTTTCTGCGTGGTGACTGGCGAGGAAAAGGGCCTGCTGGGGTCGAAATACTTCACCGCCCATCCCACTGTTCCCAAAGAGCAGATGGTAGCCGACATCAACCTGGACCAGTTGCGGCCGATTTTTCCGCTGCACACGCTGACCATGCTGGCGGTGGACGAATCCACGCTGGGCGATACGGCGAAGACCGTGGCTGCGTCGATGGACATCAAGATTCAGCCCGACCCCGAGCCGGGGCGCAATCTGCTGCGGCGCTCCGACCATTACAGCTTCATGCAGATCGGCGTGCCCGCAACCGGCTTCATTTTCGGATATGTCCCCGGCACGCTTGACGAAGCCGCGTACCGCGAATGGTACGCCAAGCGGTATCACACTCCGCTCGACGACCTGAACCAGCCGTGGGTCCCCATAGCGGCCGCCAAATTCAACGACTTCTTCAACAAGCTGGTGGAGACGCTGGCTGACGCCACCGACCGGCCGCACTGGAAGCCGGGCAGCACGTTCGCCAACCGGTAAGTGGGACTGTGCGCCCGGCATCTCCGCCGTTGCTCGCGCGGCGCGGTCGGGCGGTTCGCCGAGGGCCTGACGGCAGCGTTTCCGCCAGTACCTTCCGCCGTTGCTCTTCGCGAAATTGCCGCAGCCGCTCCCGCAGCGGGGGGCGGCTGTTGGCCAGGATGGCAATCGCCAGCAGCGCCGCGTTGCGCGCTCCTGCCGGTCCAATGGCCAGGGTGCCCACCGGAATTCCCGCCGGCATCTGGACCGTCGAGAGCAGCGAATCCATGCCCTTCAAACTGGCGCTCTCCATGGGAACGCCCAGCACCGGCAGGACGGTGTGGGCCGCGCACACGCCCGCCAGATGCGCCGCTCCGCCGGCCGCCGCGACGATCACTTCGACCCCGCGCGATTCCGCCTGGCCCACATACTCCGCCGTTTCCGCCGGGGTGCGGTGGGCCGAAAGTACGCGGCACTCGTGCGGGATCTCGAAGCGCGAGAGCATCTCATCGGCCTGGCGCATGGTCTCCCAGTCCGACTTGCTGCCCATAATCACGACAACCAGCGGCGGCGCGGCAGCCATCGGTTATTGCCCCTGGGCCAGCGTGAAACCGGCCTGGCCGTTGAAGGTGCGCAGCGTTTGGGTGGCGGCGATCTCGATGCCGGCGTCCGCCACGCGGCCCAGCAGGGCGATCAGGCCCGGCATGGCGGCTCCGTTTTCGCTCATGAAGCGGCAGCGGAAACTGTCGGTGCAGAAAGTCTCGGCGCCTTCCCGCCGGCCAGACCTTCACCCCGCGGTTGTCGATCATCTGCAGGCTCAGCCCTTCGCCCGCCAGCTTGCCCATGGCTTCGGCCAACTGGTTGGGATTGCGGGAAGGCCAGTAGACAAAGACGTCGATGCCCTTGGTCTCCACGTTGGTGGCGTCGGCCGCGGCAGCAGCTTCGGCCGCGGCGGCGGATTCCACCCGGTGCGCGTAGCTTACGGGCTTCAGGGTGTTGGGCTTCTGCCCCAGCCGCGCCACCACCGCGCAGGCGAATTCCCTGGTGCCCACCTTCTGGGTGCTCACGCCCTCGGTGAAGACGTCGTAGGTGTGGATGCCGTCTTCGATGGTGCGCAGCCAGGCGTTATGCACCCGCTCGGCGGCCTCCGGCTGGTTGATGTGTACCAGCATCAGCACCGCGCCCAGCAGCAGCCCCGAGGGGTTGGCCAGGTTCTGTCCCGCGCGCCGCGGCGCCGAGCCGTGGATGGCCTCGAACATGGCGCACTTATCGCCGATATTGGCCGATCCCGCGAGGCCCACCGACCCGGCGATCTGCGCCGCCACGTCGGAAAGGATGTCGCCGTAGAGGTTGGGCATCACGATCACGTCGAAGGCTTCCGGCGTGTCGGCCATCTTGGCGGCGCCGATGTCCACAATCCAGGCTTCTTTCTGGATGTCCGGGTAGCCCGCCGCGATTTCGTCGAAGACTTTGTGGAACAGGCCGTCGGTCATCTTCATGATGTTGTCTTTCATGAAGCAGGTGACCTTGTGGCGGTTGTGCCGCCGGGCGTACTCGAAGGCGTAGCGCACGATCTTTTCGCTGCCCGGCCGCGAGATGAGCTTGATGCAGGAGGTGACTTCCGGCGTCAACTGGTATTCGATTCCCGCGTACAGGTCTTCCTCGTTCTCGCGAACGATGACCACATCCATGTTGGGGTGCTTGGTGTCGATGAAGGGGTGGTACGAGACGCAGGGCCGCACGTTGGCATACTGGCCCAGGGTCTTGCGGGTGGTGACGTTGAGGCTTTTGAACCCGCCGCCCTGGGGGGTGGTGATGGGAGCTTTCAGGAAGACTTTGGTTCGCAGGAGGGATTCCCAGGAACTCGGTTCAATTCCGGCGCTGTTGCCGCGCAGATAAACCTTTTCGCCGATTTCAATGGTCTCGATTGCAAGAGCCGCGCCGGACGCTTCCAGGATCTGAAGCGTGGCGTTCATGATTTCCGGGCCGATACCGTCCCCGTGGGCGACGGTGATGGGAGTTTTAGTGGGCATAACGGAATAAACAGGATATGTGGAATACACCACAGGGCGCAACTGACAGGGATTTCACTGAGGGAAAAGCCAATGGTCTATGCAGGGATTTTCAACAGACCAGCGGCGTGTCAAGGCTGGGTGCGCGGTAAGACGGGCGTGCCCAGGAATCTGGATCGCACGCAGGCGAGGTCGTGATCGCCAGGGCTACGGCCGCGCCTGCCAGCACGGTTTCCGTTTTTGAGGCAGAATCTATCTATGCGATATCAAACTCTGGTGGCGGTCGCGCTCATGGCGTGCAGCCTGGTGACTCCGGCCGTGGCGCAACGGGGCGGACGCGGAGGCCGCGGTGGGCGTGGAGGCCGCGGCGGGCGCGGCAGCGGAGAGATCTGGGTGCTGCGGCCGGCGCGCGTCTTCGATGGCGACAGCCTGCATGAGGGCTGGGTGGTGCGCGTGGCGGACCAGCGCATCGAATCCGCCGGACCGGCGGCCAGCGTGGACACCACCGGCGCCAAACTGCTCGACCTGCCCAATACCACCCTGCTGCCGGGCCTGGTCGAGGGCCACTCCCACATGATGCTGCACCCTTATAACGAGACGTCGTGGAACGACCAGGTGGCGCATGAGAGCCTCGGCTTGCGCACAGCGCGCGCGGTGAACCATCTGCGCGACACCCTGATGGCGGGCTTCACCACCATGCGCGATTTGGGTACCGAAGGCGCCGGCTACGCCGACGTCGAATTGAAGCAGGCCGTCAACCAGGGCATCATTCCGGGGCCGCGGATTCTGGCCTCTACACGCGCCATCGTGGCCACCGGCGCCTACGGACCCAAGGGCTTCGCACTGGAGTGGCGGGTGCCGCAGGGGGGCGAGGAGGCCGATGGCGTGGAGGGCGTGATGCATGTGGTCCGCGACCAGATCGGCCACGGCGCCGATTGGGTGAAGCTGTACGCCGATTACCGCTGGGGGCCCGGCCCGGGATCGCACCCCACGTTTACGCTGGAAGAGCTGAAGGCCGCCGTGGAAACCGCTCACAGCGCCGGGGTTCCAGTGACCGTCCATTCCACTACGCCCGAAGGCATGCGCCGCGCGATTCTGGCTGGCGTGGATACCATCGAGCACGGCGATGGCGGCACGCCCGAGGTTTTCAAGATGATGGCCGAGCACCACATCCCGCTGTGCCCCACCCTGGCGGCGGGCGACGCGACCGCGCAGTATGCCGGCTGGCACAAGGGCGAGGGTCCCGAACCGGCCGGCATCACCCGCAAGCGCGCCAGCTTTCAGGCGGCGCTGGCGGCTGGAGTGACCATCCTGAGCGGCAGCGATGTGGGCGTGTTCGCGCACGGCGAGAACGCCCGCGAGTTGGAGCTGATGGTGGCTTACGGAATGTCCGCCACCGACGCCCTGAAGGCCGCTACGTCGGTGGCCGGACAGGTGCTGCACATGGATACCGGCGAGGTGAAGCCGGGGATGCTGGCCGACCTGATCGCCGTGGATGGCGACCCCACCAAGGACATCTCGGCCTTGCGCCACGTCACCTTCGTGATGAAGGGCGGCACGGTTTACAAGGGGCAGTAAGATGCCTGGCGCGAGGCTTGGCACGCTGGCCGGGGAAACGCTCGCCGATCTGCGTTACACGGCGCGCACTCTGCGCAAGGCCCCGGCGTTTGCCGGCGCGGCGGTTCTCACGCTGGCCCTGGCCATCGGCGCGAACACCGCGATTTTCAGCGTGGTCAACGCGGTCATGCTGCAGGCGCTGCCCTTTGCCTCGCCCGGCCGCCTGGTGTGGGTGGCGGAGAAAAACGACAAGCTGAAGCAGCCCTTCTATGCCGCCTCGGTTCTGAATTACCTGTCGTGGCGCGAGCAGGCCCAGAGCTTCGAAGATCTCGGCGCCATCAAGGCAGTCAGTTTCAGCCTCACCGGGCGCGGCGACCCGGAGCAGTTCGAGGGCAACGCCATCAGCCCGTCGTTATTCCCTCTGCTGGGCGTTCGGCCGGTGGCGGGCCGCGGATTCCGCGAGGGCGAGGACCGGCCGGGAAGTCCGCCGGTGGTGATGATCGGCGAGGGCCTTTGGAAGCGGCGCTTCGGTGGCGAGGTCTCGCTGTTGGGCCGGAACCTGACGCTCAACGGCGTCAGCTACACGGTGGTGGGAATCGCGCCGGATGCCCCCGCGCTACTGTCGCCGGGCGAGATCTGGACGCCGCTGACCCTTGACCTGACCAAGGAAACCCGCCTGGGCCACGCCATCATGGCCATCGGGCGCATGAAGCCCGGCATCAGCGTGGCGCAGGCGCAGGCCGAAATGGACACCGTCTCGCACCGCATGGGTCTTCAGTATCCCGAAGTGAAGGATTGGGGCATCCACTTACAAACCTTCTACGACCTGCTGGTGCCCGTCCCGCTGCGCACGGCGCTGGTGGTGCTGATGGGCGCGGTGGTGCTGGTTCTGCTGATCGCCTCGGCCAACGTAGCCAGCCTGCTGCTGGCGCGCGCGGCGTCGCGGCAAAGGGAGATCGCCCTGCGCATCGCCATGGGCGCCGGCCGTGCCCGGCTGCTGCGGCAACTGCTGACCGAGAGCCTGCTGCTTTCCGCGATGGGCGGCGCCGCCGGACTGGCCGCGGCCGATTGGGCGGTGCGGCTCATCAACGCCTCGCTGCCGCCGAGGCTGCTGCCCATCGACCGGATCCCCATCGATTCCACGGTGCTCCTTTTCTCGCTGGGAATTACGCTGGCGTCGGGCTTGCTTTTCGGTATTGCGCCCGCGTGGCAGGCGTCGCGCACCGATCTGGCCAGCGTGCTGAAGGAGGGCGGACGCGCTTCGGTGGGGGGCGCACGAACCCTGCTGCGCAACGGGCTGGTAGCCGGCGAGCTGGCCCTGGCCACCATGCTGCTCATTGGCGCGGGCCTGCTGCTCGAAAGCCTGCTGCATCTCCAGCACGTGCGGCTCGGCTTCCGGCCGGAAAGGCTGCTGACGTTTCAGCTTTCGCTTCCGGAGCTGAAATATCCGGGCACCGTGAAGAGCGCGATGTTCTATCGCGACCTGGTGGCGCGCCTCGAAGCGCTGCCCGGCGTGGATGCCGCGGCGGTATCGAGCGGCGTGCCGTTCGGCAACGGCCTGCGTGCCCGAACGCCCACCATCCCGGCCGGCCCGTCTCTGCTGCCGCCGGGCGATTCGCTGGCACTTGACTTGAGCACGGTAAGCCCGGACTATTTCCGCACGATGCAGGTACCGCTTTTGCAAGGGCGCTATTTTTCGGACGGAGATACCAGCTCTGCGCAGCCGGTGATGATCGTCAGCCAGGAAACCGCGCGGCGCGCCTGGGGCCGGCAGGACCCCTTGGGAAGGGCCATGCGCATCGTGGTCTGGGGCAGAGAATTTAAGGTGGTCGGGGTGGTGGGCAACGTGCGCAACTTTGCTTTGAACCAGGAACCCGGACCGGCCATGTACCTTCCGGCCTGGTACCGGCTGTGGCCCACCATGGACGTGGTGGTGCGGACCGCCGGCGACCCGCTTTCGGCGCTCGCGGGCGCGCGGCGGCGGGTGCGCGAGCTGGATTCCGAAATCCCCGTGGCGAACGTACGCTCCATGAATCAGTGGCTCTCCGCTGAAGCCGCCCAGCCGCGGCTGAATGCGTGGCTGGTGGCGGCATTCGCCTGCGTGGCTCTGGCCCTGGCCGCCATCGGAGTGTATGGCGTGCTGTCGTATTCGGTGAACCAGCGGACGCGCGAGATCGGGCTGCGCATGGCCATGGGAGCCGGGCGCGCCAGCGTGCTGCGGCTCGTCGTGAGGCAAGGGATGCTGGTAGCGCTGGCCGGAATCGGCGCGGGTCTGGTGGGCGCGCTGGGGGCTAGCCGCGTGCTGGCAAACCTGCTCTACGGCGTGCCGCAGCGCGACCCGGTCACCTTTGCGGCAGTGGCTGCGGCGTTGGCCGGGGTGGCGCTGGCGGCCTGCGCGGTGCCGGCGTGGCGCGCATCCAGGGTGGACCCCATGGTGGCACTGCGATGCGAATAGCGCGAATGACCCGAACATCGAAAGGAGCGTGGCGTATGAACTTTCCCTGCTTGCGGCGCGCGCTGTGCGCGCTGGTCTGGGCTGCGCTGGCCGGCCATCTGGCGGCGGCCACCTGCGAAAGCCTGGTGAAGCTGGTGCTGCCAAATGCCACCGTCACGCTGGCGCAGACCGTGGCCGCGGGCACTTTTGCGCCGCCCAAAGGACAGCCGATCCGCGATCTGCCGTCCTTCTGCCGGGTGACCGGCGACATTCATCCGGTGGCCGAGGAGTCGCTCATGGCGTTTGAAGTTTGGATTCCCAGCTCGGGCTGGAACGGCAAGTTCTACGGGATCGGCAATGGCGGGTACGCCGGGTCGATCGGCTACGGGGCGCTGGCCAATGCGGTGAGGCACGGCGACGCCGCCGCTTCCACCGACACCGGGCACACTGCCACCACCGGTGAGCCGAACGCTTCGTGGGCGCTGGGCCATCCGCAGAAGATCATCGACTTCGGCTACCGCGCGATCCATGAGACCGCCGTGAAGGGCAAAGCCATCGCCGCGGCATTCTACGGCAGCGCGGTCCGGCACGCCTACTTCAACAGTTGCTCGAACGGCGGGCGGCAGGCGCTCATGGAGGCGCAGCGCTACCCCGAAGATTACGATGGCATCGTAGCCGGGGCGCCGGCCAATTACTGGACCCACCTGCTGACGGAAGCGATGTGGGATGTGCAGGCCCTCTCCCAGCCCGGCAGTTACATTCCCGCCGCCAAGCTGCCAGCCATCGCGGACGCCGTGGTGGCGGCCTGCGACGCGCTCGATGGTGTCAAGGACGGCGTGATAGACGACCCTTCCCAATGCCACTTCGACGTTTCAACTTTGCTCTGCAAAGGCGCCGAGTCGGACGCCTGCCTGAACGCCCCGCAAGTGGAGGCGCTGCGCAAACTCTACGCTGGACCGGGCCCCCGCATTTTCCCCGGGCATGCAATGGGCGGCGAAAGCGGGCCGGGCGGATGGGCTGCCTGGGTGACCGGTCCGGCGCCCGGAAAAAGCCTGGGTTTCGAATTCGGCACGCAGTTCTTCAAGAACATGGTGTACCAGGACGCGGCCTGGGATTATCACACCTTCGACCTGCAGCGCGACGCAAAAAAGGCCGACGAGAAAATGGCCCACGACCTGAATGCCGACGACGCCGACCTCAAACTATTCGCCCACCGCGGTGGTAAGTTGATCCTGTATCACGGCTGGAGCGATCCCGCCATTTCGCCCTACAACACCGTTGACTATTACAACCGCGTGGCGGCAAAACTGAAGGCCAAGGAAACGGCAAGTTCCGTAAGGCTCTACATGGCGCCGGGCATGCAGCATTGCGGCGGCGGCCCAGGGCCGAACACCTTCGACATGAACCAGCCGATCGAGACCTGGGTGGAACAGGGCGTGCCCCCGGGACCGATCGTCGCCACCCGGCCGGGCCGCAGCCGCCCCCTATGTCCGTATCCGGAAGTGGCGCGCTGGAAAGGCAGCGGCAGCACCGACGACGCCGCTAATTTCTCCTGCGTGCTGCCGGAAGGCGAGGCGCAGAAGCAGCATCGTAAGTGAGGCGGCGGTTGGCCCGCGCCGCTGTCAGGCCTGTGCGGCCGGGCGCTCCAGCGCCTCGCGTACCTTCTCGCTCAAGGCCGACGATGTGAAAGGCTTTTGCAGGAACGGGATGCCCGGGTCGATCACCCATCCGCGGCTGATCTGCGTATCGGTGTAGCCGGACATGTAGAGCGTCTTGATGTCCGGGCGCAGCTCGCGAACCTTGAGCGCCAGGTCGAAGCCGTTCATGCCGGGCATCACGATGTCGGTCAACAGTAAGTCAATGGCGCCGCGGCCGACGGCGATCTGCAATGCCTCCTCCGGCGACTCGCTTTCCAGCACGCGATATCCCAGCTTGCCCAGCATGGTGGCCACCAGCTTGCGAATCCACGGCTCATCCTCGCACAGCAGGACGGTTTCGGTGCCGGGGCGCTCCACGGAGGCCTGTCCCTGGACCGCGAAATCGGCCGGCACTTCCACCATTGGCAGGTAGATTTTGAAGGTGGTGCCGTGGCCCGGTTCGCTGTAGACACCGATCTCGCCGCCATTCTGCTTCACAATGCCGTACACGATCGAAAGGCCCAGGCCGGTGCCCTTTCCGGGTTCCTTGGTGGTGAAAAACGGCTCGAAGAGGCGGCTGCGCGTTTCCGCGGTCATCCCGCTGCCGGTGTCGCTTACGGCCAGCAGGCAGAAATTGCCCGGCTCCACGCCGATGTGCCGGTCGGCATATTCGCGTCCCAGCGTCACGTTGGCGGTCTCTATGGTGATCGCGCCACCGCCGGTGATGGCGTCGCGCGCGTTCACTACCAGGTTCATCACGATCTGATCGATGTGGATGGGGTCGGCCTGGATACGGCCCAATCCGGAGTCCAGTTTCGTGACGATTTCGATATCTTCGCCGATCACCCGCTTCAGCAGTTTGATGGATTGCGTCAACGTCTGGTTGAGGTCCAGAATGCGCGGCTGGCTGATCTGGCGGCGGCTGAAAGCCAGCAATTGCACGGTGAGCGCGCCGCCGCGGCTGGTGGCGTTCTGGATCTCCTGCGCGAACTCCGCCAGGTGCGGTTCACCCGCCACCTCCTGCTTCAGCATTTCGCTATATCCGCCGATCACCGTGAGCAGGTTGTTGAAATCGTGCGCCACTCCGCCGGCGAGGCGGCCCACCGCTTCCAGCTTCTGAGACTGGCGGAACTGTTCCTCAAGAAGTTTCCGCTGGGTGATATCGCTATCGATGGCCATCACGCCCTCGATGCGGCCGGCGGAATTGCGCAGCGGGGCGGTCCAGATGGAGACGTCAATCAGCGCGCCATCCTTGCGGCACCGCTTGCGCTCGACGCCGGTGAAGGCTTCGCCCGCGCGGAAGCGCTCCAGCCAGCCGCGAAATTCCTCGCGCTGATCCTCCGGCACCACCGGTAGCGGTTGCCCGATGGCCTCGCCGGCGGTCCATCCGAACATGCTCTCCGCGGCAGGGTTCCAGGAAGTGACCTTACCTTCCAGGTCCATGGTCCAGATGGCCAGCGGCGATGACTCCGTGACGGCCTGCAACAGGTGGTTGGCCGCCCGCAGCTCGGCCGTTCGCTGCTCCACACGCGCCTCCAGTTCGGTTTTGGCGGCATGCAATTCCTGGCTCTGCGCCGCCAGGCGTTGCGAGGTCTCCTGCAAGGTGCGTTCGACGACCGCGATTTCGTCCCCGCCGCCCACCCCGCCCTGGAGCGAGAGGCCTTGCGCCAGGCGCCGCGCGTCCTCTTCCATGCCATGCATGCGGCCGACTATCCCCCGCACGAAGAGCAGCGCGGCCACGAAGCCTCCCAACAGGCCCCAGATCCCGCCCGCGAAAATCGCGATTCGCAGGCGCGTCTCGGAGGCCGCCGCGAGGTCTTTGCGTTCGTCCAGCAGGCGCTCTTCTTCCGATACCATCCAGGCCAGCTCCTGGCGCAGCCCGTCCATGGCCTCACGGCCGGCTACCAGGTCGGCCACTTCGGCGTGCGGCTTACCGGCCACCACCTCCTGCTGGAACTTTTGGAGGGATCCGAGAATCTGGGTGGTTTGCCGTTCGACGCTCGCCAGGCGCTCCTGTTGCTGCCGGTTGTCCGCCACCAGGTCGCTGAGCGCGTCGAGGTGCCCGGGCAGATCGACCACGGCGGTCATGTAGGGCTGAAGAAACGCCGGCCTCCCGGTGAGCAGGTATCCCCTGGTGCCGGTTTCGGCATTCACCATCAGGATCAGCACGTCGCGAATCTCGCTGCGCACCTCGAAGCTCTGCATCACCGATTCGGCGGCGCGGCGGGTCTGCCACTCGTACTGATAGAAGACCGCCATCGCCACCAGCAACGCACACACGGGGATGGCTACCACCAGCGCCCCCTTGGTTGTGAGCGAGAGATTGGCGAAACGGCGTTCGAGCCAACTCTGAAGCTTCATGTTCTGTTTGTTATTGTACAGTTTCGACGGCGATTTCCCGAATCCCGTTTGGCGAAGTGGCACCAATGCGCACATCCACGATGCGGTTGGGGTCCCGTTCGCGGGCCAGCTCCACCTTCAGATAATTGGCGGTGAGCGCGGCGCCGGGCTCATGCAGGGTGACGGCGGAAAGCGTGCGGCCCACCATGCTCTGGCGAAAAGCGAGGTTCTTGCGGGCGGCCAGTTCGCGCAGAAGCCGGTTGCGCTCCTTGCGCACGGCCATCGGGATGGCCTGCGGATCTTCGGCCGCCGGAGTGCCGGGGCGCTCCGAGTAGGTGAACACGTGCAGGTAGGTGAAGGGGAGGCTTTCGATGAAGGCGCGGCTGTCTTCGAAATCGGCGTTCGTCTCGCCCGGGAACCCCACCATCACGTCGGCGCCGATGGCGGCATCCGGCATGAGGCCGCGCGCTTTGAGGATGCGGTCGGCGTAATGGCGCGGCCGGTACTTGCGATGCATGCGGCGCAGAATGCGGTCGGAACCCGATTGCAGCGGCGCGTGGACGTGGGGGGCAATGCGCGGGGATTCGGCCATCAGACCGAGCAGGTCGTCGGAGAAATCCATCGGCTCTACCGAGCTGAGGCGCAGCCGCTCGATTTCGGTCTCCGCCAGCAGAAGGCGAATCAGATCGGCCAGGCGCAGGCTGCCGCCCGGTTCCCTGCCCCAGCGGCCCAGGTTGATGCCGCTGAGCACCACTTCGCGGTAGCTTGCCGCGAGCCCGCGCACCTGTTCGCACCACCTGCTCGGCCGGAGCGCTGCGGCTGCGCCCGCGCACGAACGGGATGATGCAGAAGGAGCAGCGATTGTTGCAGCCATCCTGGATTTTCAGGTTGGGCCGCGTGCGGTCGCCCGGCGGCGTCCTCTACGGGCGCCGAAAGAAAATCGTGCTGGGCGAAGATGTCGCCCACGTGGATGTTGCCGTGGTAAGGCACGAGCGGGGATGCATGAGCCTGCGGGCCGGGAGCCGAAATCGTCACCAGGTCGGCGATCTGGGTCTTGTGCGAGTTGCCCACCACCCACGCGACGCCGGGCATGGCGGCCAGCTCGTGCGGGCGCGCGCTGGGCGTAGCAGCCGGTCACCAGGATGCGTGCGGCGGGATTCTCGCGATGCACGCGGCGGATGGTCTGGCGCACGTCGTCATCGGCCGAGCGGTGACGGTGCAGGTATTGAGCACCACCAGGTCGGCCGCGCCGCGCTCGCCCGCGGCTTCCAGACCCTTAGCCGACGAGCAGCGATTCCAGCGCCGCGCCGTCAGCCTGGGTGGCGCGGCATCCGAAATTCTGGACGAAGTACTTCTCCACTTCTGTATTATGAGGCATCAGCCGTGACGCCGCTAATTCCGCCCAACCACTGCCCCGCGCCTTCCCGGCCAACGCCGGTTTGCGTGGTGGGCACCCATTGGGGCGAAAGCCATTTGCAGTCGCTGCGCCAGGCGGCTCCGGGAATCCGGCTGTTCGTTTGCGGGCGCGAGCCGAAGCGCACGCGGCGTATCGCGCGCCGGTGGAAAGCGGAAGACTGCTTTTTGGGACTGGAGGCGGCCGTGCGCGACCCGCGAATTCGCGCCGTGACCCTCGCCCTGCCGCACCACCTGCACTGCGCAGCCACGGAAATGGCGCTGCAGGCGGGCAAGCACGTGCTGGTGGAGAAGCCCATCGCCACTACCCTGGCGGATGCCGACCGCATGATCGAGGCCGCGCGGCAGAGCGGCTGTGTCCTGATGGTGGCGGAGAATATGCACTACCGCCCGACGCTCGCCGCGGTATGCCGCCGTGTGCAGGCGGGAGATTTGGGCGCGCCGCTCCACATGCTGGCGCAGACCGGAGCGCCGCGGCATCCGCAAGGCTGGGTGGCGGACCGCGACCAATCCGGCGGCGGCGTGTTCCTGGATATCGGCATTCACTACGTGCGCGCCATGCGCCTGCTTTTGGGCGAGCCCGCCCAGGTGACCGCTTTTCGCCCCCTTCAGGTGCGCACGGAAATGAGCGGGGAGGATGGCCTCGTGGCAATCTTCTCGCAGCCTGGGAAGTGGCACTGCCAGATCGTCACCACCTGGGCGGCGACGCTGGGCAAGCTGCCGGATATTGTCCTCGCGGGCGACCGCGGCGCCTTTCACCTTTGGCCGCGCACCGGCTATTTTGATTACTACCCCATCGCGCCGCGGCCGCTCACCTCCCTGGCCGCGCGCCTCCGCCCGCACTGGCTGCGGGCGCGATACATGCGGCCGGAATGGCAGCGCTTGCGGGTCCGTGTGGGAAGGCCGGACAACGGCTATCGCGAGGAAATGTGCGCGTTCCTGAACGCCATCGCCACGGGGAGCGCCGGAGTGGAATCGGCCTGCTCAGCGCGCCGCGACCTGGAACTTGTGCTGTGCGCCTACCAGTCGATGGAAAGCGGGCGCGCGGAAGAAATCCCACAGTGTACGAATTAACCAAAGTCCGGCGGTTTCGGCTGCGGAAAGCCGCCATCAACCATTGCGGCAACAGGTTGCGGGAGGACTGGCGGCGGGTGGCCTCCAACGGAGAGGAGCTGCTGCGCCGGGTCGCTGAGTGGCGGCCGCATATCGTGATTCTCGACCTGCTGATGCCCGGCGGCATCGACGGCATCGAGACCGCCCGCAGTCTGCGCGAGGCGGCGCCCGCGGTGCGCGTGGTGGCGCTCACCGCTTCCACAGACGAGGCCCGCATGGCCGGCATGCTGCGGGTGGGCGCCTGCGGCTATGTCCGCAAAGACGCCGATCCGGAGGTGCTGCTGGATGCCGTGCGCGCGGTGGCTCGCGGCAAGATGTTCCTCGACCCCGCCGTGGCCGGACCCGCGGAACCCTTCGCCCCCGCCGGCGTCCTTTCGCCGCGCGAGCAGGAGGTGCTGCGTGAGCTGGCCTGCGGCCGCACCAATCGCGAGATCGGCGAAAGCCTGGGCATCGGCGAAGAGACCGTCAAAACGCACGTGGCGCGGATTCTTTCCAAGCTCGGCCTGCAGCATCGCACCCAGTTGGCGCTCTACGCACTGAAAGCCGGCCTACTGCAATAGCTTCGTCACCAACGCCTGATTCGCCTCGGTGGGTTTTTCCCGCAGGGCGGTTTTCAGCGCTTCGGAGGTTGCCGAGCGGTCGCCCTTCAGCTCGATCGCCAGCAACAGGTGAGTACGGTAACCGACTTCGGCGGGGGCCTTGAGTACGGCCTCGCGAAAGGCGTTGTAAGCCTCTTCGCCGGATTTTCGCGCGAGATAGACATAGCCCAGCGTATCCAGAACTTCGGTCATATCGGGCAGGGCCTTACGAGCTTGTTGGGCATAGGCCAGCGCCTCATCGAGATCGCCTCCGCGCTCGACCAGCAGGAACGCGAGGTTGTTGAGCGCTACGGCATTATTCGGGGTGAGCACGAGCACTTTGCGATAGGCCTGCTCGGCTTCGTCCGCGTGGCCGGCGGCATCCAGCACCAGCGCCAGGGTGGACCGCGGCAGGGGAGCGTCCGGTTGGAGTTCCACCGCCTGCCGCAAGGCCGCGGTGGCCTGCGGAAAGTCGTTCATGCGCCGGTAGGTCTCGCCCAACCGCTGGTAGACGTCGCCGCGCTGCGGGTCGTTATTGTCCATCGAGGCGAGCACTTTCTGGTATCGGGCAATCGCCTGGTCGTATTTGCCCAGCCGTACCGCCACGTTGCCGGCCGCCATTTGCAGGTCCACGCGCCCGGGATGCTGCGCGGCCTCCTCTCCGATCAGCGCCAGGGCTTCCTCCGGGCGACCCGCGGCTAATTCAGCTTCTACCACCCCCAATACGTTGCGGCTGTTTTGGGGGTCCAGCTCGTAGGCGCGGCGGAATGCCCGTTCGGCGCCATCGTAATCCTTCCGCTCCAACAGCGCTTTGCCCTGGTCGAACAGAGTGCGCGCTTTCGCCGGATTCCCGGTCGGCTGCTGCTGGGCCTTCAAATATCCGCCGGCCAACGGAAACAAGGACGCAATCGCAACCAGGCCACCGGCCAGCGCGCGCGACCAATAAGAGGAACGAGCAATGTTTGCGGACATGATTCTCTCCATTCGCTTTCCCAGGTTGGAACCGTTTGCGCCGGCGTAACCCGCGGCGCCGCCGAAGGCCATGCGGCAGACCTTCAGAATGCCGGAAAGGTAAACTTCGGGAGGCGTTCCGCGATCGAGCACCAGCTCGTCGCAGGCAATCTCGCGCTCCTTGAGCATGCATCGCTCGATCCACCACACCAGCGGGTGGAACCAGAACACCGCAACGATTCCATGCGCTGCCGCCGCCCACAGATTATCGCGGCGCAGGAGGTGAGCCAACTCGTGCGCCATTACCGCATCCACCTCCGAATCGCTCAACTGCGCGGCCAAGCCATCGGGCAGCACCACGGCCGGCCGAAAGTAGCCCAGTGCGCCGGGGACTCTTTCGGCGGCGACGATACGCAACTCCACCGCACGCCGGACTCGCAGCGCCTGGCGGGCGCGCCCGAAGGCTGCGATCTCCGCCGCGTTCGCGGGCCGCACGGCCGGAAGCCGCACGCCCCACCGGCGCGCCCAAAGCCACATGCAAACGGCCGCGCCGGCAGTCCAAAGCAGGAAGACCGGCGGCACACCGTTCTGCGCGGGCGCATCGGCCGGCAGGGGAACCGGATGGAGCAGCAGGCGGCGAAGATCTTCGACAGCCTGCGGCGCGCGCACGGACGACGGAAACACCGGCACCAGCGCTCGCCCCGCGGCGTCCATCCAACCCGTGGGCAGCGCGAAACGCAGCAGCGCCGCGAGCAGCAGGGCGTAGCGCCATCGCGCGGGACCGCGCCGGAGTGCGAACGCCGCCGTCATAGCTGCCAGAGCGGCCACCGTCGCAGCCAACAGGTGCGCCGTCATGAGGATTTCTCCCGCCGCGCCAGGGCCTCTTCCGCCGCGCGCACTTCCGCCAGCGTCAGCTTGCCGGATTCCACCAGGTGCGCCATCACCGGGGCGGCCGAGCCGCCGAACAGATCCAGCAGGTCGTCAATGAGCCGGCGGTAGACCGCTTTGCGGGTGATGAGCGGCTCGAAAACGTGGGCATTGCCGATCTTCTTGATGCGGCGCAGGGCCTTCTTCTCCTCCAGCCGGTAGATCATGGTCTGGACAGTGGTGTACGCCGGCCGATTTTTCTCGGGCAGCCCCTCCTGAATTTCGCGCACCGAGGCGGTGCCTAATTTCCAGAGCTGCTCCATCAGCTCCAGCTCGAATCGGGTGATCCGGATCTTGGACATGGCTACTAGTTCCGTTGTTGACTCTACTACGAAGCTAGGCGCAATGCAAGCGGATTCTTGGGGGGGATCGCGGGTGGTGTTGCGGTGGATTTCGAGGCCGGAATCAGGCTGCGGTTCGCGGCAGCACTTCGCGGGCGATGACGTCCGGATCGATGCGCGCCAGATCGTATTGATTTTGCAGGTTCAGCCAGTATTGCGGGGATGTTCCGAAGAATCGCGCCAGGCGCATGGCTGTATCGGCGGTAATAGCGCGCTTGCCATTGACGATCAGACTGATCCGGTTGGCCGGAACGCGGATCGCCTCAGCCAGGGCGTTGATGCCGATGCCCTCATCCTGCGTGTCGTCAAGCAGGATCCTGCCTGCATGGATGGGGGCCAACTTAGCTGGGTGAACCATAGCTCGCAATTACGCGGCGGCGCGGCCTCCCACGCCGCCGCCACCGATACTTAGTGCTTCGGCTGCTTCAGCTTTTCGCGCTGCTCCCGCAGCACCGCTTTGCGGCTCAGCTTGATTTTGTTGCCTTCGAGCGCCAGCACCTTCACCAGGATCTGGTCGCCTTCCTTCAACTCGTCGCGCACTTCGCGGATGCGGTTCTCGGCGATCTCGCTGATGTGCAGCAGGCCGTCGGTGCCGGGGAAGATCTCGACGAACGCGCCGAAATCCACCAGCCGCACCACCTTGCCCAGATAAGTCTTGCCCACTTCGGCGGTGGCGGTAAGGTCGGAGATGATCTGGATGGCCTTTTTGGCCGAGGCTTCGTCGGCGGACGCCACGTGCACCGTGCCGTCGTCTTCCACGTCGATCTTGACGCCGGTCTGCTCGATGATCCCGCGGATCACCTTGCCGCCCGGTCCAATCACGTCGCGGATCTTATCCGGCGGAATGTTCAGGGTGTAGATGCGCGGCGCGTATTGCGAGATGGCCGTGCGCGCTCCCGGCAGGGCCTCGTACATCTTGTCGAGGATGAACAGCCGGCCGCGGCGCGCCTGCTCCAGCGCTTCCTTCATGATGGCCGTGGTCACGTTGGGGACCTTGATGTCCATCTGCAGCCCGGTGATGCCGTCGCGCGTCCCGGCCACCTTGAAATCCATATCGCCGTAGTGGTCTTCGGCGCCGGCGATGTCGGTGAGGATGGCGTATTCGCTGCCTTCCAGCACCAGGCCCATGGCCACGCCGCCCACGTGGGAGACCAGCGGAACGCCCGCGTCCATCAGCGCCAGCGATGCGCCGCAAACCGTGGCCATGGAGCTGGAGCCGTTGGATTCCAGAATGTCGCTGACCACCCGCATGGTGTAGGGGAAAATCTGCTTCGGTCGGGGATCAGCGCCGTGAGCGCCGCGCTCGGCGAGCGCGCCGTGGCCGATTTCGCGGCGGCCCGGCCCGCGCATGAAGCCCACTTCGCCCACGCTGAACGGCGGGAAGTTGTAGTGCAGCATGAAGCGCTTGGAAGCTTCGCCTGGCTCCAGCAGCTCGATGCGCTGCTCGTCTTCCTTGGTGCCCAGCGTCACCGTGACCAGCGCCTGCGTTTCGCCGCGTGTGAACAGGGCCGAGCCGTGGGTGCGCGGCAGCACGCCGGTCTCAATGGTGATGGGGCGGACTTCATCGAAAGCGCGGCCATCCGGACGGCGATGGTGCTTGAGCATCTCGTCGCGGAAGATGCGCTCCTTCAGAGCGTCGTAAGCATTTGGCCGCTTGATCGTGCTGCTCTTCGGGCAACGCTTCCACCACGCGGCTTCTTGAGCGCCGCCACCAGGGCGTAGCTTTCCAGCTTTTCGTGCTTCTGGGTGTTCAGCGCGTCGGTCAGATCTTCGCGCGCGGCCGCGGAAATCTGGTCGTAAATCGCCTGGTCGAGCGCCGGCGTGTTGAATTCCCGCTTGGGCTTGCCGGCAGGTGGCCATCAACTGGCGAATTCCGGCGGCGATCTTCTTGCAGCACTCGTGGCCGAATTCGATGGCGCCCAGCACATCCGCTTCGGAGACCTGCTGTGCGCCGGCTTCCACCATCACGATGCCGTCTTCGGTGCCCGCCACCACGATGTTCAAGGTGCGATTCGCGGCCTTCGGTATAGGTCGGGTTGGCGAGATACTGGCCGTCCCTCATGCCTACCCGCACGCCGCCCAGGACGTAATGGAACGGAATATCGGAAATCGCCAGAGCCGCCGCCGCGCCCACGATGGCCAGCGAGTTGGGATCCTGCTCCGGATCGGCCGAGAGCACCATGGCGATGATCTGGGTTTCGTGAAGGAAACCTTCGGGGAACAGCGGCCGGACGGGCCGATCGATCAGCCGGCTGGTGAGAACTTCTTTTTCCGAGGGACGCCCCTCGCGTTTGATAAAGCCGCCGGGAATCTTCCCGGCGGCGTAAGTGTATTCGCGATAATCCACGGTGAGCGGGAAAAATCCGGCTCCCGGCTTGGGCTCATTGGCCATGCAAGCGGTGACCAGAACCACCGAGTCACCGGAGCGAACGACCACGGCGCCGTTCGCCTGTTTGGCCATCTTACCGGTTTCCAGGGTAAGCTTTCGGCCGCCCAGGTCAACTTCAACTGTTTGCAACATTTTCTTTGTAATAGCCTCCAACCTCGACCGGGAACCAGTCCCGGCCAGTCACAGATCGGCCCCCCACGGGGCGCCTTTGAGACTGGAGTTGACAGGATGAGTCCTCACGCTGAGGCCACACGCCGTCAACGCGAGAACAAGGGATGAATCGGAAACAACCGGAAACACAAACCGCGGCCCTGGCTGCTTCCGCCGAATGAAACTAGCGGCGAATGCCTAGCCGTTGCAGAACTGCCTTATAACGCTCGGGGTCCGTGTCGCGCAGGTACGTCAGAAGCCGGCGACGCTTCGCTACCAGGGTTAGGAGTCCCTTGCGGGAACCATGGTCTTTTTGATGCGTCTTGAAATGCTCCGTGAGCAACGAAATCCGCTGACTCAAGAGGGCAATCTGTACTTCTGGCGACCCGGTGTCGGATTTGTGGCGCTGATTGTTGGTAAAAATCTGCCGCTTTGCTTCAATCGCCAGTGCCATTCTTAAGGTGATGCTCCTTGTCTTCTCTTATCTCGTTTTGGTTACGGAGATTAGGATAACACAAGCGCGGGGGGATTTGGGAAAGGCGATTCTTGCCAAGGGCCGCTTACATGCCTCCAAGCGAACTGTTTGCCCGCCGCCCCGCCAATGCGCTATCCTGGAATCTCAAAGATTCTGTTAAGGATTCGATCGACTTAAGATGGCCAATACGTATTCCGCGCTCAAGCGGGTGCGCCAAACCGGGCGGCGCACGGAATTCAACCGGAAGCACAAAAGCGAACTGCGCCACCAGATTCGCGCCATGCGGCGCGCCATCACTGGTAAGGATGCCAAAGCGGCAGCGGAACTGCTGCCCAGGACGTTTTCCATGATCGACCGCTCCGCCAAGATCGGTGTGATCAAGAAAAATACCGCCGCGCGATACAAGTCCAAACTGCACCTGCGCGTCAAAGCTCTCTCGGCTTAAATCCGGTCGCGGTCGCTCCTACCGCACCAGTTCCAGAATAAACTGCTCCATCACGATGCGGTCGTCCGGACGTGCGTCGCGCAGGCCCTGATCGGCTTTGTAAATCACCCGCAAGGCCCGTTCCAGTTGCGGTTTGCCGAACTTGGCCACGGTCTGGTAAATCTGGTCCGCGCGCGATCCCCACATCGGCACGCCCATCCTGGTGAAGTGGCTCTGGATCTGCTGCGGGCCTTTCAGTCCGGCTTCGCGCGCGGCCAACGCCATGCGGAATTGGGTGGAAAGAAAGGCCAGCGCGAGCGGCAGGTATTCGCCCTCGCGCACCAGGGCGTCCAGAATGTCCAGTGCGCGCGTGCGATCACGGCGGCCCAGCGCGTTCACCAGGGCAAACACGGTACCGGCCCGCGCGTCGGCCACCAAAGCGGAGATATCGTCCACCCCCACCTTCCGGCCGCCCGCGAAGAGGGCCAGCTTTTCGATCTCTACCGCGATGCGGGCGATATCCGCGCCGAGCGAATCCACCAGCAGATCGATCGCCTCCTCGTCCATACGGAAGCCGGCGCGCTCCACCAGCATCTGGGCTTCGCGGCGGGCGTCGGCGGGGGAGAATTTGCGCAGTTCCACCACCTCCCGAACGCTGGCGTAGAACTTGCGCACGCGCTCCAGTTTGCGCTTGTCGTCGCCTTCGAAATCGAAGCGGCTGGCTTCAAAAACCACGGCCACCCCGGGGGTGGGGTCCTTCAAATAGTGGTTGAGGGGTGTGGAGTCGCCGGCGCTTTCGGCTTCGCCCTCGGCGTCGGCGGCAGCCCCACGTGCCCGCGGCAGGGCGGCCTCGGCGTTCACCACCCAGATCAGGCGTTCGGCGGCGAACAGCGAAAGCGCCCGCGCATCGTCCAGGACCTCCACCAGCGAAACCTCCGCCAGGTCGTGCCGCGCCACGGCATCCTCGGGATAGAGCGCCACCAGCGCGTCTTTGATCCGGCGGCGCTCGTAAGCCTCCGGCCCCAGTAGCAGCGCGACCGGGGGCGCGCCCGAGCGTTTCACGCGGGCTTGAAACTGCGAGGGTGTGGCCACCCTAGAATTTCTCCAGGATGGCGGTCACGATGCCTTGCGCCAGGTCGCGGCTCAACCGCTCCAGGGCCGTATCGCTTTCATCGAAATAAGTCTTCGGATCGATGGCAATCTCGTAGCGCTCGCGATACTCCACGCCCACCTCTGAAAACAGAACCTTGCCGGTGTGCTGGTCGGTCAGCAGAACGTTCATGGTCACCACGCAGCCCGCCCCGGTGGCGCGGCCCGAGGCGGGGTCGGCGATGGTGGGAAAATTGACAAACTTGGCGATGGTTGCCTTGAGAACAGCATCCGCGTGCGTCGGGTCGCTGACGATGGCGTACTTGGTGCGCGCGTGAAACTCGTGGGTGATGTCGGTGGCCAGCAGCGCCGGCAGTTTCGGCCGCATGGTGTTGTTGGCGATGGGCGGGATAGCGATGGTCTTGATGGTGGCCGGCATGGCATCGGTGTGGCCGCCCACGTGATACCCGCAGGCCGCCGAAAATGCCGCCATCCACGCAACAGCGAGCAGGAATCCGCGCTTCATACCAGCTCCCGCGCCACGCGGACGGCGTTCTCCGCCGCCAAACGCAGATTGTCGCACACCAGCCAGAACCAGCAGGCGTCCGGGTTGTTGCGGTCCTCGACGATGGCTCCCACGGCAATGCCGCTCTGTCCGGCGTGGCCCACATTAGTGGGCGGTTCGAATTCCGCTCCGCGCACTTCGATGTGCGCCGCCACCAGGCCGTTTTCGATGGCCTCCATGCCGGGGTTGCCCTCGAACTCCACCCAGGCCGAAAAACTGTACCCATGGAAAACCGGCGCCTGGATCACGCGCAGAGACGGCATCAGCGCGCCTTCGCCGTCACCGGGCAGCGCCAGCAGGGTGGCCAGGTGACGCTCGATGCGCAGTTCGGTTTCCTCCAGCGGCGTGGGCGCTTCGTCGCCGTAGCGGGCTAGCAGGTTGAAACTGGCCTGGGTGGCAAACACCGCGCGCGGCAGGTTCTTGAACGAGAGCAGGCTGATGGTCTGCTGCTGCAACTCTTCCACTCCAGGGGCTCCGTGTTCGCTGGCCGGGGCGAAAATCTGGATCACCGAGCGGCGGATCGGGTCGTGCATCTGCAAGCGACGCAGAAACAGCGCCAGCGCGATGGCCGCGGGATGAGCGATGACGTGCACCCCGGCTGACCCGCCGTCTTCGCCGGCACCTTCCTCGGCACGCTCGTGTTCGGGCGGATTGCCGGACTCCACCATCGGAGCGCGCAGCCGGGCGTCGGGCCGCTCTTCGGCGGCGAACGAAAGGTCAATCAGCGGGATCTCGCCCTCGGCTAGTTCGATGGCCTTGCGATTGGCCTCTGGCAACCCCGCCAGAAACACCGCGCGCGCGCCAGACAGGCTCTTGGCATTGAGTTTCACAGGGACGGCCAAGGCGCCGTCTTCCGTGGCGGCTATCGTGCCACCGGTCTCGATCAGCCGCAGATCGAAGCCCGGCGCGGACGTGCCTACCAGGTCGCGAATCTCGCGGCCCATCAGAGTCTCACTGCCCACCAGGGCAAAAGGCGTCGTGTTATCAGCCAATTTGATGCTCCGGAGCGGGAGGTTGGGGGTGTGGGCGCAGGCGCCGCCGTACGATGCCGCCCACGCGGATGGCGATTCCGCTGCCCACGTAGGCCGCTGCCATGATCAACAGCGTGGGGCGCGAGTAGTTGCGAATGAAATAGATGAAGGCGCCCAGCAGGATCAGGATCAGCGGCGAGTAGGCGCGGTTGAGATTGATGCCCTTGAAACTGTAGTAACGCCAGGTGCTCACCATGAGAAATCCCAAGAGCGCCAGCAGGATCAGCCAAGCCACCGACAGCGGCCACCAGGCCACTGGCTGCGCGTCGGAAGCATACACCACCGCGGCCACCATGCCGGCGGCGGCGGGGATGGGCAGGCCGACGAAGTACTTGCGGTCGGGCCGTCCGGGGTTTTTGGGGATGGGGTTCTTCTGCACGTTGAAGCGCGCCAGGCGCACGGCGCCGCACAGCAGGAACAGAAACGCGATGAAGGACCCGAAGTTGAAAAGCTGGCCCCGAATGGTCTCGCCAAAGCCCGGATCGACAAACTGCACACCCCAGGCGAAGGCCAGCACCGCCGGCGCGATGCCGAAGCTGATGACATCCGCCAGCGAATCCATTTCGCGTCCGAAATTGCTGACCGTGTTGGTCATGCGGGCGATCCGGCCATCCAGGCCATCCAGGAACACCGCCGCGCCGATCGCTTGGGCGGCCACGGCGAAGTTCTCCGGCGCGCCCAAGCCGCCCGAAGCCGCCAGCATGGAGCCGCGGAAGGAGCGCATGATGGAAATGTAGCCCAGGAAAATATTCCCGGCCGTAAACAGCGTGGGCAGGACGTAGGCCGCGCGGCGCGGGCGGCGGTCCGGCGAGTGCGGATCTTCCAGGCGTTCTCTAAGCCCCATCGGGCACACCTCGGTCGCGACGGCGGGCGATCACGCTGGAGCCGGCCGAAACGCGCTGGCCGGGGCGCACCGCGATTTCCCATTCCGGCCCGAAAAGCACATCCACGCGCGAGCCGAACTTGATGAGGCCCACGCGTTCGCCCGTGGCCACGTGATCGCCCGGTTGCTTGCGAAACACGATGCGGCGGGCAATCAACCCGGCGATCTGCTTGAACACCACGCGCGAACCATCCACCGGCCCCTCGCCCTCCATGGTGACCACGTTCTGCTCGTTTTCGTTGGAGCAGGCTTCGCGGCTGGCCACGTGAAAACGGCCCTCGCGATATTGCACGTTGGCGATGGCTCCGGCGATGGGCGCGCGGTTCACGTGCACATCGAAGATATTCAGGAAGATGCTGATGCGTTCGAGCGCCGGCCCTTCGCGCAGGACCGCGACCACTTTGCCGTCGGCCGGCGAGACGGCCACCGGTCCGGCGGGGATGGCGCGGTCGGGATCGCGGAAGAAGTACAGGCAGAAGGCCGCCAGTACCCAGAGCGGCACGCCGAAGCCGATTCCGGCCAGCCAGGCGGTTAGCGCGCCGCCAGCGGCCAGGGCTGCCGCGTAGTAGATACCGTCAATTACGATCACTCAGCCTTATTTTCCCATACGCGCCGCGTGGCACCGGCGGAAAACGTGGCGCCGGAAAGTTACAACACTTTCGGGCAACTCGCGAACCGGCGAAAACTACCCGCGGATGCAGGCAGAATCGCCCCTCGGCGTGCGCCAATAAAGTCCGTGCCGGGTGGGGACATCGCGGTTGCGGAACCCCCACCCTGTCGACTGTGCGGCACCAATCGCGCAATCCCCGTTGCGGAACCGCACAATCGCCGTTGCGATAACCGTCCGCGCCATCGCCGTTGCAAAACTGCCTGCGCCTATTGGGCGGGGGCATTCTCCATGCGCCGGATCTGAGAGAGTTGGTAGCTGAAATTGTCGAGCGGATGGCGCACGCCCTTCTCGATCGCCATCGCCTCCGCGGCCAGGCGGTCGGCTTCCGCGAACTCGTGTTGGTTGGCGAAAGCCATCGCCGCGTTCATACGAACTTGCGCGCGCTGCGGGTCGCGGGAAGTCGTGGTCAGGTCGGTGATGGCGACGATCTGGCGGTACAGCGGCAGAGTTTGCCCGGCTTCGCCGTTACGCTGGTACAGGCTGAGCAGCGTGTTGAGGACGTTCAGCTATGGTTGCGAGGTGCTGCCGCTGAGCGATTCTTCCAGGCGCAGGCGGTCCTGGGCGAGGAAAATCGCGTGCTTCAACGAGCTTTGTAGACGCTCGCCGGAATCGGGCGGTGGTTGCGCACAGCCAGCGATCCGGCCGTCGATCAGACGGATGACTGAACAGTGTTCGCTGGATTCGAAAACGATCGACCGATCCAAAACCGCCCTGGCGCCGGCCTCCGCGCCCTCTGCGGCGGAGGTCACCGCACCATACCGTTCGATGGCGGCCGGAGCCTGCTCGGAGCGTTCTCCCTGGCTCGTCAGGAAGCGGATATAGGCCTCGCTCGCGCGTTTCAGCGGCTCAACCGTATCGGACGACCATCCCTCCACCGCCGCCAGGAGGTTTTGGTAAAGCTCCTCGGACCGGGCGGGTTGCTTCTGGCCGATAAAGTTGGCCACCGATTCAAACGTCCAATCGGCAACCGCATCGCGATCGACGGCTTCCGGCGCGGCGGCAATCGCCTGCATGGTGAGCGAAAACGCATCCTCGAACCGTTGCTGTCCAGCGGCCTTTTGAGCCGCCGTCATCAGCTCTCGGACCGAATTCTGAACGGTCGGCGCTGGCAGAGGCGGCGGCCACTTCTCGGCTGCCGAGCGCCGGTACTCTTCGGCCTGCTTGGGGTCGCTTGTGATACCGGCCAGGAAATTTAGGGCATTCGCCTCCATTCCCGGATCCATATCCGAGTGACTGGCGAGGTAGTCCGACATCAATTTTTCGCCCTGCGCCGCTCGTTTGGTCGCATTCAGGAACTGGGCATAAGCCATCGTGGCGTTGTATGGGGAATTGTACGGAGACCCCTGCGATTCGGCCAGCTTCTGCTGGTAGATCTGCTCCGCCTGCTGGGTCTGGCCGGCCTGCTGAAGCATGCTGGCGAGGTTTTGGCACATCCAGCCCGCCTGTGCTGCCAGTCCGGGATTGTCTGTATTCTGTAATGCGGCGATGGCTTGCTCCATGGCTGCCGCACCGTCATCCGAGCGCCCCTCGCGCTGGTATAGACTGGCCAGCGATTGCCAAGCGCCGGACGTTTGTTGCGGATTGCGCGAATCGTCCGCGGTTTGCTTGTAAAGGGCCTCGGCCTCGTCCATCTGCCCTTGCTGCTCGTAAAGCGAAGCCAGCGCCATAGGGTTGTTCCGCAGGCGCGACGCCGCTTTCGCCATGGCCGCGGCGGCCGCGTCCGGACGGCCTAACTGGCGATACAACTCGCTCAGTTGCCGGTAAATGTAGCTGTTATCCGGCTGCGGATAGCCGCGGTATGCGGCCCCCGTTCCGGTATCCGCTGCCGCGGCGGCCTGTTCCAGGTAAGAGGCCGCTTTCAGGTAACAGTTCAAGTGGCCTATCTTTGCCGAAGGAGCAGAGAGGGCGCAGACTGATGACGGCGATAGCGGATGATCGCTTCGGTCAGATACTCCAAGGCGTTGCGGCCCCGCATTTTGCAGGTTTGGGTGACGGTGAGGAGGCGGGCCGTGGCCACCTCCCCTTGGGCGCTGCGGTTGCCAAAGATGATCTTGCGCAATTGCACGGCAATACGTAAGGCTTGTTCCACGCAATTGTTGGTAGGCTCCACGCCGGGATGCTCGATGAAAGTGAACAGCCGGCCACAGTGCTGGAACAAGGCGGTGGCCATGTTGCGCACTTCTTTGTCGTCACTGTCCAGGTACTGCTCGGCGAGCGCAAACCAGCGCTTTTGCAGCGGAAGGGAGCGCAGGATCAACTGCTCCCGGTCGATTAAGCTGCCCTGGAACTTGCGCCAGAGGCGGAACAAGCGGGCATATAGCGCCAACGCGTCCCGGCAAAATCGCTGCGCGTCGGTCGTCTTGGCGAACTCCTGAATGCCCAGAATATTGCGTTTCAAGTGCGCCCAGCACAACTGAGACAACCCTTGGTGATATTTGAAATAGGCACTGAACCGGTCGCTGCACAGGATGCCCGCGAACACCGCCCCCAGCAGATGGATCAGCACGGCGGAACTGCGCGTCTTGTCCACCGTGTAGAAGACGAAGTCGCGGGCCACCAACGCCCATAAATATCGTTTCTCCCCGTTGTTGCGCCAGCCGGTTTCGTCGCTGTTCAATACGGGCTCGTTTTTCAGTTGCTGTTCCAGTTCCTGGCAGGGCTGGGCCACTGCGGCGCTGGCTTGCTCCCAACACTTTTGGGTGCTGCCCAGACTCATGGAGATGCCCAGCACCTGTTCCAGAAACGCCTCCAACACCCGCCGCGGCATGCGGCAGTAGATCGTCAGGTAGGCGATCAGCGCCATCAGTTGCGGTCCGAAGTCCCCCTGCGCCTCTTCCGGCAGGGGTGCTCGCGTGCCTTCCCCACAGGCCGGACAGACCACCTTGGGACATTGATACTCGATGACATAAGGCTGGATGGGCGTTAACTCAGTCACTTGGTGGCGCTGCACTTCTCCCACCGTCTGCATCTGCTCGGGCTGCTGCGACAACGCGTGGCCACAATGCTTGCATTCCTCCGGCAGCACCGGACGCACTTCCTGGACCTGTTCGGGGGGAGCCAGCGGGCGGTGATGGCCGGGATGGCCCTTCTGCCCACCCGGTTTGCGCTTGCTCTTTTTCCGGCGCCCGCGCTGCCGCGAATTCCCCGCCAGTCCATCGGAGGACGGGGGTTTGGAGGAGTTGGTGGAATTCTTTTGGCGGGCCGCCAGTTGGCGCTCCAGATCAGCGATCTGCTTTTCGGCTTCGCCAATCTGCTGTTCGCGCTCGGCGATCTGCTGCTCGCGCTCAGCTACCTTCCGCCGGAGATCTTCAACCTCTCGTCGGAGTCGCTCGTTTTCGCGCTGTAGCCCTTCCCGGTTGGGCTGAGGTGCATGGCCATGGCGCTTCGCCGATACCGTTTGCCCCCGAGTTCTGCGGCGGGCCGCCCTCGCACCCATCCACCATACCTTAGCCGATCATTTCGGAAAAGTCCAGCAAAATCGCCTGGGTACTTGAACTGTTACGCTTTCAGCAGGTTGCCTTCGCGCTGCCAACTGTTAGCCGGCATACTGAGCAACATCATCCTGGTGGGATGGCCATCCGGCAGCCGGCCGGCCCGCGCCAGGGCCGCCTGCGCGATCGATCGCACCACCGCGGTCTTCCCCGCCGTCTCATACATCTGGGTTACATTCTGTAACCAGTACGCAAATTGCGGCGCCTCCACGGGCGCCTTTTCGAACAGCGAGCGAATCTCCTCGCGCTGGGTCATGGCCTCATCGTTGCGCCCTTCCCGACGCAATTGCTGATACTCCTGGATAGCCGCACCGATAGGGTCCTGCTGGCGCATTTGTGCCAAAGCAGCCACAGTGGTGAGCAGAAAAACAACCAGATAGCGGGAGCGGCAAAGCATGGCAACCTCCTGGCAACGCGCTCCGAACCAGGCACGGCGCGTACCAATTGTAAGTCATGTACACTCAACCAAACTTGGGCCGGAGCCTGTATCTTCACTTACTCATGTGAATCGCGGAATACAGTCACCACTTAGACTCCGGCCCGCCCGGGAAAGTTACCGCGTAGCTGAAGCGGCATCCCGGTCGCACTTACCCTGTCAGTTAGACTCCGGTGAACACCGAAAGGTTTACTTGAGCCGGCGGCCCGCATCCGGCGCAGGTCCCGCGGGAGTCCCGGGTGCCGGAGTCCTCAATTGGGCCGGCAGCGCCACCATGCGTACGGCGCTCCCCTGAGAATCTCACGGTCTACTGGTAACTCAGCCTCGTCCCGAACCGTCATTGGCGGTATGCCCAGGTTTCTCCGCCTCCCGACAATGTGCGCCGGCGCGCTCCTGGCGCTGCTCCCAAGCGTCGCCGCGGCCCAAACCGTGGAGGGCACGGTGGTCAACTCCGTCACGGGCGATGGCGTGGCGGGCGTCCAGGTCGACCTCATCCAGGGCGGCGAGAAATATTACTCCGCCACTACCGACGCGCACGGCCACTTCCTGTTCGACCACGTCCAGGACGGCGCCTACACGGCCAACTACTCTTCGCCGGACTTTTTCTTTCTGGATCCGGGCCGCCAGCGGCAGCAGCGGTTTCAGGTGACCGCGGGCGGAAATCCGGTCGAACTGGAAGCGCGCATGACACCGCTGGCCCGCATATCGGGCCGCGTGGTGGATGGCAAAGGCAAACCCGTGCCTGGCGCGCCGGTATCGGTAATCAGTCCAAACGCGGCGACGACTATACCCGCCGACAAAGACGGAAAGTTCGACCTGCACAAATTCATGCTCCCGGGCGCTTACACACTTTCGGTGGCGCCCCCTGCGGGCCTCCGGCCGCCCGATCCGGAACCGGACCGCGTCCTGAACTGGACACGCACCTACTACCCGGGAGTCACCACTCTCGAAGCGGCTTCCAAAATCTCCCTGCTTCCTGGCAGCGAGGTCACGGACCTGGAGTTGAAACTGCTTGCCGTCCCCGCCCATGCGGTTCGCGGAGTGCTGCTCAACCCCGATGGCACGCCGGCGCCCAAGGTCGCCATCGCCCTGGGCGCGGACCTCGATCAACTGCGCACGGAATCGGACAGCGATGGCGCGTTCGAATTCCCGGCGGTGGTGGATGGGGAGTGGCAATGTACGGCCGAAGCGGAGGCGCACGCCGGACCCGCGAGCGTGAAACTGCGCGCTTCCGAGTGGTTCGAAATGGCCGGGCACGAGAGGCAAGGGCTGAAACTCCGCCTCGCGGCCCCCTTCACGGTACGCGGCAAGGTAGCCATGCAGGCTTTGCCAGGCGCGCCCGCGCCCAGGCCGCCCGGACTGGTCCTTGGCATGAAGGTGAGCGGCGCCATCCGGGAAATGTTGGGAGATAACGGAATCGTAGTGGGAGCCACGCCCGGCAGCCCCAACGCCCGTCCCGATGCCGACGGCAATTTCAGTGTGCCAGATGTTTACCCGGGCGCCTATCGGATCATTCCGCTAAATGGGCCGCCGGGATATTACCTGGATTCCATCCGCATGGGAGACGCGGAAGTATCCACCGAGGAGGTGGAGATTTCTTCGAGCGCGGCATCCTTCACGCTGGTCTACAAGACCAACGGCGGCGCCGTGCGGGGCGTGATCGAGAACTGCGCTTCGGGTGGCGTGGTGGTGCTGCCGCAGGACCCGGCGCTGCGGCGGCCGGGATTCCAGCATTCCACAGGCTGCGATGGAACGGGGGCGTTGGCCGCGTCCGGCGCGTCCGCGGGATCCAGCCACTATGAAGTCGACGCCCTGCGGCCGGGCGACTATTACGTGCTCGCGATCGCCGGGGATGGTCCCAACCCGTGGTACCGCGCCAGGCTGGATGACACGCTGTTGAACCAGGCCACCAAGGTCACCGTGCGCGCCGGAGAAACCACGTCGACCGATCTGCACGCCATCACCCAGGAAATCCGGTAGGTCTCCGGCCGCGTGGTCCGCTCCTTTCGGTCGCGGCTCCGTTTCGATGCTGAGCCGCGCGCGTCAGCAAGCGTGCGAACTGAATCAGGCGGCCGGGGGCCTAACGCAAGTCGTCATCATCGAGGCCTTCGACGCGCCCGGTCACGCCCTTCGCCACACGATCTCCCCATTCACCACCGTGGCCATCGGCCCGCCGCGGAAGGTGCGGCCGTGGAACGGAGAGTTGCGGCTGCGCGAACAGGACTGGTTTACGTCGTAGGTCCAGTTCACTTCGGTGCTGAAGATGGTCACGTCGCCCGGCGCGCCCGGCTCCAGCGTGCCGTGGCCCAGGCGCATTACCGATTCCGGACCCGTGGTGAACAATTCCACCAGCCGGCGCAGGTTGATGCGGCCGGGGTCCAGCAGTTCCTCGATAGCCAGCGCCATGGCGGTCTCCAGTCCGATAATGCCGAACGGACAGCGTTCGAATTCCTGCATTTTCTCGCTGCCTGGGTGCGGCGCATGGTCGGTGGCGATGGCCTGCACGGCGCCCGAGACGATGCCTTCCACCACGGCCTCGCGATGGCAGGGCGAGCGCAGCGGCGGTTTCATCTTGTAGTTGCTGTCGTAGGGCGGCATTTCCGCGTCGGCGAGCGTGAAGTGGTGGGGGGTGGCTTCGCAGGTTACCGGCAAACCTTTGGTGCGCGCGAACTCCACCATGCCGACGGCGTTGGTGGTGGAGATGTGGGCCACGTGGTAGCGCGCGCCGGTCAACTGCGCCAGCAGCAGGTCGCGCGCCACCATCACATCTTCGGAAGCCGCCGGAATCCCGCGCAATCCCCAGCGCACCGAGGGTGCCCCCTCATGCATATCCCCGCCGGCGCTCAGGTTCAGATCCTCGCAGTGCTGGATCACCGGCAGCCCGTACGACTTGGCAAATTCCATGGCCCGCCGCATCACCCGCGCGTTCATCACCGGCAGGCCGTCATCGGAAATGGCCACTGCCCCGGCATCTCGCATGGCGCCGATGGCGGCCAGTTCTTCGCCCCCGCTGCCCTTGGTGATGGCGCCGATCGGAAACACGTTGACTACCGCCTGGCGCCGCGCGCGCTCCACAATATAGCTGGTCACCATGGCGCTGTCGTTCACCGGCTTGGTGTTGGGCATGCAGCAAATGGAGGTGAATCCGCCCGCCGCGGCGGCGCGCGAGCCGCTCTCGATGGTCTCGGCGTGCTCGAAGCCCGGCTCGCGCAGATGCACGTGCATGTCGATGAATCCGGGCGCCACAATCATGCCGCCGGCGTCGAACACTTCGGCGCGCGGCGAAGACAGGTGGGGCGCCACGCCGGCAATGCGGCCATCCACAATCAACACGTCGGCAATGCGGTCGGTTTCCGAGGCCGGGTCGATCACGCGCCCGTTCTTAATCACAATGGGCATGGTTTAGCCGATGATTCGCTCCAGCACCGCCATGCGCACGGCGATGCCGTTTTCCACCTGGTTGAGGATCACCGAGCGCTGAAAATCGGCCACCTCGCTCGAAAGCTCGCGCCCGCGGTTGATGGGGCCCGGATGCATCACAATGGCGTCCGGCCGCGCCAGGTCCAGGTGCTCCAGGCGCAGGCCGTAGAAGCGGAAATATTCGCTGGCGGGGAAGGCCGGCGGGGCGCCTGTGGGGCCTTGCCGCTCCAACTGCACGCGCAGCATCATGATCACGCCGGCGTCTTGAATCGCCTCGCGGATATCGGTGGTCAGCCGCACCCCTGGGGCCAGTTGCGCCAGTTCCACGGGCAGCAGCGACGCCGGGCCGCACAGCACAATTTCCGACCCGAACTTCGAAAGCAGGTGCACATTGGAGCGCGCCACGCGGCTGTGGGCAATATCGCCGATGATGGCCACCCGCAGGCCTTCCAGAGTGCTGCGGCGGTCCAGAATGGTGCGCGCGTCGAGCAATGCCTGGGTGGGATGTTCGTGCGTGCCATCGCCCGCATTGATAATCGGGGTGGGCAGATGGCGGGCCAGGAAGTGCGGCGCGCCGGAAGCCGCGTGGCGCATCACGATGGCGTCCGGCCGCATGGCCGCCAGCGTGTTCAGCGTGTCCACCAGGCTCTCGCCTTTGGTCACGCTCGAACCGGACGCGGTGATGGAGACGGCGTCCGCGCCCATCCGCTTGGCTGCAATTTCGAAACTTGTGCGCGTGCGTGTGGAGGCTTCGTAAAACAAGTTTACGATCATCTTGCCGCGCAGGGTATCGAGCTTCTTCAACGACTGGCTCTGCAACGGCTGAAAATCCTTGGCCCGCGCCAGGATCGCTTCGATCTCGGTGCGCTCCAGCTCTTCGATTCCGAGCAGTCCGGCGGGCATTGGCGTCAGGCTTCGCTGCTTGCGGCTCTTTCCACCAGGAGCACCTTTTCCGTGTTGTCGATCTCCTGGAACTTTACTTCGATGATTTCGCGGTCGCTGGTCTGCACCACGCGCCCGATGTACTTGGCCTCGATGGGCAATTCCCGGTGGCCGCGGTCGATCAGCACCAGCAACGCCACGCGCGCCGGGCGGCCGTGGTCGAAGAGCGCATCCAGCGCGGCGCGGATCGTACGCCCGGTGTAGAGCACGTCATCCATCAGGATGATGTCCTTGCCGCCCACTTCGAAGGGAATCTCGGTGGCGCTCACCACGGGCTTGATGTCTACGGTGCTGAGATCGTCGCGGTATAGGTTAATGTCCAGGATCCCCACGGGGATTTTGCGGTTCTCCAGACTCTCGATCTTTCTCGAGAGCCGCTGCGCCAGCGGAACGCCGCGGCGGCGGATACCGATGAAAGCCAGGCTATCCAGGTCCTGGGTCTTCTCCAGGATTTCATGCGCCAGCCGTACGAGCGTGCGATCGATTTCCGACGCACTCATGAGCTGCGCTTTTTCGCGGGTGAGAGGCATATTGCTCCGAAGGACAGGGTATCATGCAAGCGCGCCGCGCGGTGGATTGAGCGCGCCCGCGCGGGCTGGGTCAAGGGCGCCACGGCGGGTCACACGCACCCAGGGGCGATCGTGCGCGCCACGGGGATGAGTCGTGGTCCGACCGTGCCGCCTGGGTGGACCGAGCGGGATGGGCGGGTGGACTGCATCCGCCGCGCCGGTGGATTGATCCCGGCGCGTGGGCGGATAATGAAAGCAACCCCGCGCGGCCGATGAAAAAGCCGGTCTACCTCGATAACCAAGCCACCACCCCGGTGGACCCGCGCGTGCTGGAGCGCATGCTGCCCTATTTCGGCGAGCGTTTCGGCAATGCCGCCAGCCGCAGCCACAGCTTCGGCTGGGACGCGGAGAAGGCGGTGGAACTGGCGCGCCGCCGGATTGCCGCGCTGGCCGGCACCACACCGCGCGAAATCGTCTTCACCAGCGGAGCCACCGAATCCAATAACCTGGCGCTGAAGGGCGTCATGGAAGCCTGCCGAACCCGCGGCAACCACCTGGTAACCATGGCCACCGAGCACAAAGCCGTGCTCGACCCGGCGCGCCACCTGGAGCGCCAGGGTTTCCGCGTGACGGTGCTGCCCCCGGAACCCGACGGCCTCCTCTCGTTAGACCGGCTGCGCGCGGCGCTCGCGCCCGATACCATTCTGGTCAGCGTGATGGCCGCCAATAACGAGATTGGCGTCCTGCAGCCGGTGCGCGAAATCGGCGCGATGTGCCGCGAGCGCGGCATCCTGTTTCATTCCGATGCCGCCCAGGCCTTCGGCAAGATCCCGCTCGATGTGGAGCGCGACAATATTGACCTGCTTTCGATTACGGCCCACAAGCTCTATGGACCCAAAGGCGTGGGCGCGCTCTACGTGCGGCGGCGCCATCCACGTGTGCCGCTGTCTGCCCAGATGGATGGCGGAGGCCACGAGGCGGGCATGCGCTCGGGCACGCTGAACGTGCCCGCCATCGTAGGCTTCGGCGAGGCCTGCGCAATTGCCGCCGCCGAGATGGCCGAGGAATCCGCACGCCTTGCCGGGTTGCGCGACCGCCTGCGCGAGCGCCTCGAAGCGCAACTGGATGGGGTGGCCGTGAACGGCTCGCTCGACCGGCGCCTTCCCGGCAATCTCAACCTCAGTTTCGCCGGCGTGGAGGGAGATGCGCTGCTGATGACGCTGCCCGATCTGGCGCTTTCCACCGGGTCGGCGTGCAGTTCGGCTACCGTAGAACCCAGCCACGTGCTGCGCGCGCTGGGAGTGGGCGAAGAGCGGGCCCGCGGCGCGCTACGCTTCGGCCTGGGCCGGTGGACGACTGCCGACGAAGTGGATTACGCGGCCGGACGCATCGTGGAGGCCGTGGGAAAGCTACGCGCGCTCCGCCCGCAGTGACGCGCGCCGCCGATAGCGCTCCAACAGCCAACTGGCCAGCACCCCCACAAAGAACAGCACGCACAGCGGGACCACCAGAAGCCCCAGGTTCACCGCGTCCTGCGTGGGGGTGATGATGGCGGCGACAATCGTGATGCCCAGGATGAAGTAGCGGCTTTGGCGGAGCAGAAAGCCCGGCGACACCACGTGCAGCGCGGTGAGCAGAAACAGCAGCACGGGCAATTCGAAGACCATTCCGACGCCCACGGTCACGTCCATAAACAGGTTGAAGTACTCACTCATCGAGACCATCGACTGCACGTTGAGGTCGCGGCCCACGCCCAGCAGAAACACCAGGCTGTACCGGAATACCACGAAGTAGGCGAACAGGCCGCCGCCCACGAACAGGGCGGCCGTGGAGACCACGAACGGCACCGCCCAGCGCCGCTCGCGGGAATACAGGCCGGGCGAGATGAAGGCCCAAAGCTGGTACAGCACCCACGGGGAGGCCAGAAACAGGGCCGCCAGCAGCGGCAGTTTCACCCATACCGTGGAGAAGGCTTCGGTGGGTGTGGTGTAGACCAGCCTGGAAGGCAGTCCCAGTTCCCGCAGCGCACCTTCGGCGGGCCGGCTGACGACGCGCCAGAGCGGGTTCATAAAGATCATGCTCAGCGCAAACGCCACTCCCAAACCGGCCAGCGCGCGAAAGATGCGGGAGCGCAATTCCGCCAGGTGCTCCATAAAAGACATGCGGAGCATTACGTCTTCTTCGTCGGGCATAGCAATTCCCAGTTGGTGAGTCGGCGTCCGGAATTGCGAAGCGCCTACAAGGAGCGAGGGAAACAGGAATCGGTGGAGCGTCCCGGAATGCGGCGGCGCCCGAGGTTGGAAAATGCCAGCTAGGGATGAGTGTACCGCAAACGGGCCGTCGCTGTGGGCGGAGGGTGCGGACGCCGCCTGCGGGCCGCGACGCCGTGCCGCCCCTATGCCACCCGCACCGCCGGATCTGGATGCTGGTGTGCGCGCCTGGTAGCAGGCGTGGCCGCCCGTGTTTTGCTTCCCAGGCGCGGGTGCGTGCATGAGCACCGCGCCCACCATGAGCCGGCTGTACTCCCGGGAACAGCTCGAAAACGATGGCCGTGCTCCCCTGAGTAGCGCTTCTGCGTTGGCGAGTGTTTTCCGGTGTGATGGCGGGGGAACGGATGGCGATTCGGTCGCGCGCACGGGATCCAGGCAGTCACCAGACTAGCCGGGACCGGCGGAAGCCGAATCGTATATGCTAAGCGCATCGTTGCAGGTAATGAAGTTCAGACGGTACACTGGTTTCTGAAGCACATTCCCCGGTCGTCTAATGGTAGGACAGCGGCCTTTGGAGCCGTGAATCGTGGTTCGAATCCATGCCGGGGAGCCATTCTATCCGCGTACCAAATTCCACGCCCGTTATCTTGACGGCAGCGCCAGCCGCCACCGTCGCCCGGATCCGCCACATTCCGCAGGTTCTTGCACGCCCGGCGGTCTCTCCGGTTGGAAAGGAGACTGCGCGGAGGTGCAAGCTCAACCCCAGGGTTGAGGCCGAACCCCACGTTGTCGGGCACTAATTCTCTGGTTTCTCCGGTTGACAGGGAGCGTTTGTTGACGGCCCCGTCCAACCTGGGGTGCCGGGCCCTGGCTGGAACAAATCACGGGCCGTATGGCGAGCGGAAAGCTGGAGTGCGCAGGCATCACGATCATCGTGCCGCCCTCGAATCTGGGAGCGCGCTCCGTAGCGCGGATCACACAGAGACATGCTACGCTCGTTGATAATTATGGACATCGCAAAGCGAGGAACGAGTCCGGCAGAAGAGTTCGAACGTATGGGCGAGGAGAACGGCGGTACTGGTACGCCCGGGACCTCATGAACTGGCTCGGGTACGAGACGTATTCGTCATTTCAAAAAGCAATCGGGCGATCCATCTCCACCTGCTCCACCCTCGAATTTTCCATCGGCGATCACTTCACATCGGTTCAGCGCGAAATTGACGGCGCCCGTGTTGACGACTACAAACTAACAAGGTTCGCCTGTTACCTGACCGCGATGAATGGGGACACGAACAAGCCCCAAGTTGCCTCAGCCCAAGTCCACTTCGCATCAATGGCCGAAGCCGTTCGGCTCCTTTACTCCAACCCAGAGAACATCGACCGCGTCCAAATTCGCGACGAACTCTCACAGCGAGAAAGATCTCTCAGCGGCGTCGCAAAGTCCGCAGGCGTCATCTCCGAACGATACGGCCTGTTCCACAACGCGGGGTACATGGGCTTGTACAACATGAGCTGCGCCAGACTGAGAGAATACAAGGGAATCACCGGCAGCGGATCACTCCTGGACTTTATGGGAAAGCAAGAACTCGCCGCAAACCTCTTCCGCGTCACGCAGACTGAAGCCAAAATCAAGAACGACAACATCAGGGGCCAACATCAGCTCGAAAGCGCTGCCAAGAGCGTCGGCGAAGAGGTCCGGTCCGCAATGTATCGGGCAAGCGGCACACGGCCGGAAAACCTCCCCATCGCGGAGGACATCAAGAAGGTGCGAGGAAAGCTCAAGAAAGCCAACAAAGAACTCCAGAAGATCGATGCGCCAAAATAGCCCATCGGCGCCGTGCTTAACCGTCGCGCGCTGCTAAACCTGCAAAGTCAGGGGTATTCAGGTCAGCTTACGGTGCCGGTCGGCGTTCCAGGCGCTTCGAGATTGGCTTCCCCAGGCATCCATCGTTGTTGAACAAGATGATTCCAAGCCGTACGAATATGTTCGGGCCTGAACACCTGCTGTTTACGTGGATTCCACGCATGGATCTGCTCAACGGCCTCGTAGTCGTTTGATGCCGGGGCAGCGCTGCTTGGCCCCCCCCGATGAGCCACCCAGTGGGTGGTGGCGAGAAGTTCCATCCCGTAGGGCGTCTCAAAGCCTTCTATCAGCTGCGCGACGCGGTCGAGACGGGCCAGCGAGTCTGATTTGCCGGTCAGGAAAGTTGTTGCCTCATCAACGGCGCCAGGCAGTAACTCGATTTCAGCATTAGGCTTCTGGCTGTCGCCGTAGCCACGGATGAAGTGGCCCTCCATCACTTCCAGGACCTTGTTGAGATTGGCGGCATACGGACCGTAGTGCCCGGCCTCGTACCTCAAACGAAGTGGTTCTCCGGCCTCCTGGAGGAAGTACGCAAGTTTTTGTACTTCCAGCAGCGTGCGGCTGTACTCCAGCGCCGCGTAGGTATCCATCAGCTTCACGAACAAGGCTCGCGCGGGAGTCATATGGGGACGCGCCGTCCCAACTGGCATTGATTTTGCACTCGGTGTACCCACCGGTTCATATAGCAACACGCGCACATCTGGTAGTCCTGAAAACGCCGACTCAATTAGAGGCCGAACTTCGCCCCAGTCCAACCCGCCGAGACCGCAGCCAAGCGGCGGCACGGCGATCGAGGCAATATTTAGCCGTCTCACATCGGCAATCAGGGCCGTCAGTCCGGAGCGGATATCCGCGATTCGCGACTTGCCGCGCCAGTGGCGCTTCGTCGGGAAGTTGATTATGTACCGCGGATTGATGAGCCGCCCATTGTCAAAGATGAACATCCGGCCAGGCACAACATCGCCCGCATGGCAGGCGGACTCGTAGGCTTTGAAATTCGCTGGCCACGCCTGCTTAAACTGAAGCGCAATTCCTTTGCCCATGAAGCCGATGCAGTTCACGGTGTTCACGAGTGCCTCAGTGTCGGCCTCCAGAATGTTGCCTTTGGCGATTTCAATCATCGGCGGCCTCTCTTTAGTAATACCATTCCGACCTTACCTGAGTCCATCGAGAAAAGCGAACAGCCGGTCTTGGGCGCGCGACCGCCGGGCGGCGGGCCGGAACTCGGCCAGTTCGGCTTCGAATCGTTCGGCTCCCAAGGTCTGGCCCCGGCGCCATGAACGTGCATAGCTGACGATCTCGTACACCCGATCATAGATGGTGACCGAACTGGAGTCGGCCTTTCAGCGTGAGACGGCGGCCGGCGAAGCGATGCGGCACGCAGTAGCGATTGCCGTCGAACTGCAATCGCATGTCTTTGTGAACCAGCGCCTCGACGGTGTCGCGATAATCCGGCGGGATGACAGGCAAACATCGGAGAGCATCGGGTTGGAAACGATCGATTGGGCGCTCTCGCGTTTCGCTGTGCAATCGCCGGTTGGCGATTTGATCGAGCCACTCACGCGCCTGGCGGTTTACGTCGTGGAGGTCGAGGAAATCACGCAGCGGCCAGAAGTTTTGCCGGACGTAACCGATGCCACCGCGTTCCACTTTCCCCTTCTCCCATCCACTCCCCTGATTGCAAGCGCGCGGGCAAAGGTTGAACTCACGGGCAAAGGCCAGAAAGCGCGGATTGAAGCGAACCAATCGCCCATCATGTTCGGCGACGGCGGTGGCCAAGTTGTCATACCAGACTTCGCGGGCAATGCCGTTCAGCTTC
Source organism: Bryobacterales bacterium (assembly GCA_963803725.1). Taxonomy (GTDB): domain Bacteria; phylum Acidobacteriota; class Terriglobia; order Bryobacterales; family Bryobacteraceae; genus JOPF133. Next base: position 118,825 of record CAWDOH010000019.1, read on the forward strand.
TGAAACGCGTGAACATGACAACGAGCGAAGGTCTCGAAACTCTGACTGTGCGTGAACTCCAGATACTGCATCCGGCTGTGCCCGTCAACCAGAGCGAAGGCGTAGAGTTTCCGCTGGTCGCCTTGGTCGTCGAGCGATTCGAAGTGTCCCCAGTCAACCTCGAAGCGTTCGCCCGCCCTTGGCTCCATACGGACGAAGGCTCGTTGCGGCTTCAGCAGGGGGCGTACTTCATGCACGTATTGGCGAAGAATGCTGCTGCCACCGGTATAGCCCAGTGAACCCAGTCGCTGCCCGATCACGGCGGCGCTGGCGGAAGGATCCTTTTCCAGCAACTCGGCGATGGTGGCTTTATACGGGTCGAGCTTACTGGATCGGGGTCGCCCCGCGGGAGTTTGGGCCGGCATATCCAGATACTTCTTGATCGTTTCCCAGCCCATGCGTAGATGGCGTTCGATCTTGCGGATCGGCCAATGCTCAGACCAATAGAGGCGATGCAGGTCGTTGATCTGTTCGGTCGTCAGCATGGCTCGATCTCATTTATAAGGGCAGATCGCCGTTGGAACCAGAACGTTGTTCTTTACAAGATTGGCGGCATCCGGTCCAACCAGCCAAACCTCTGCGTCGGAACGCTTTAGGTCCAGAGCTAGTCTAGTGCGTCAGAAGTCCTGTAACGTAGGTGCCGGAGGGGGGTGATCCGTCGATGAAAAGGAGGAGTCGGGTACAAGATGAGGACGGAGATCGCCACTGAGGGTACGTGGTAGGCGGACTGAAGCATCCAACGGGACGGGAATGGTTGAATTCGGGTTTGGTTCAGCCAGGACAAGTGCGGTCAGCGCGGAGGAGGGAGAGAGCTAGTGGCGAGGCGTCCGATGCGCGGTGAGAGATAGACGAGGGTAACGTGCACTTCTTAATCAAGGAGCAGCCACAGCGCCCGCGGTTGCCAGATGGCGCTCGATACTCTGCAGGGCGGCCAGTTTCTTGGGGGCATAGCCACGGGCCATTAGGGCCTTCCAGGCTCGCTTGACCTTTTCCAGGATATCGTTGGCCGCAGCGGTCCACAGGTATTGCTTGGGGTTCCGATTGTGCTGGTCAATGTAGACCCGCATGGTCTGTTGCAGTTCCTTGACCGAATGAAAGACACCGCGTCGGATACACTTATCCGTCAGGTCGCGAAAGAAGCGCTCCACCTGATTCAGCCACGAGGAACTGGTGGGAGTGAAGTGCACCTGAAACCGCGGGTGCTTCTCCAGCCAGGCTTTGACTTCAGGGGTTTTGTGGGCCGAGTAGTTATCCATGATCAGGTGCAGCACTTGGTCTTTGGGAGTCCGTCCATCGATCAGCTTGAGAAAGCGAATCCAGTCCTTATGAGTATGGGTGGGCATGCATACGTCTATCACCGTCCCATCCTGCGTATTCATGGCCGTGAACAGCGTGGTCGTCCCGTGGCGCTTGTAATCGTGCGTCATCGTCCCGCAACGGCCCTTTTTCCAGGGCAGGCCGGGTTGCGTACGCTCCAAGGCCTGGATCTGGCACTTCTCGTCCAGCGACAATACCATCGCATTCGCGGGCGGGTGGAGATACAGTCCCACCACGTCTTCCAGTTTCTCGGCAAAGCGGGGATCGTTGCTGAGTTTGAAGCGACTCACCCGGTGCGGCTTCAAACCGTGCGCCCGCCAGATACGTCCCACCGAGGACGGGCTGACGCCGGCCACCGGAGCCAGCGTGCGCGTGCTCCAGTGGGTGGCGCCAGCAGGCGTCTCCCGCGTGGTCTTCGCGACGATCTCGGCGATTTTGGAATCCGGAATGACAGGCGGACGTCCGGAGCGGGGCGCATCTTCCAGCCCCTGGATACCTTTTTCCTCGAATCGGCCCAGCCACCGGGGGACGGTTGGCCGGGACACTCCCAGTTGGTCGGCAATTTCCCCAGCGGTATGTCCGGCCGAATACAGCACCAGCATCTTGGCCCGATCCACCAGTCGCGCCGCCAGCGTGCGGCTGCGTGCAAAGCGCAGCAGATCATCCTCCTGCTCAGAAGTCAACCGAATTCGGTAAGCGCGCTGCATGTGGATGGGCCGGGCTGAACACAGGGAACCGCTCCGGATCTACTGTAGCCTAACCGATCCCACACAAATTGTCCAGCAAAATCTTCGGGAAGCGCGTTACAGGACTTCTGACGCACTAGACTAGTGTCCTGTGTCAGAAGTCTTGTAACATTGCGAAGTTGAGCAACCGCTCGAAGCGCATCGGGTGTTTCATACGTCAGTTTAAGCCCGCCCGTGGGCGTCCGGTGAAATAGCCTAAAAGAACCAAGAAAAAGCTTGCGTTCCGAAGCCATCTCTGGCAAACTGCTGCTATAGATGGCAATCGATTGGAAATATCGCGGACGGATCTTCAACCTCGCTGACATCGAATCGATCCGGCAATTGATCGCAGCGAATCCTGAAGCCAGCCGCTGGGCTTTGTCGCGGAAGCTGTGCGATGCCTGGAATTGGAAGCAAGCTAACGGCGCGCTACGCGATATGGTCTGTCGCGGTCTGCTGTTGATGCTGGAACGCGCTGGCGAGATCGAATTGCCACCGGTACGCCGCCATCCGCCGGGGAAACAAGCGCGGCCCGAACCGGTGATACCAGATGACCGGCCGGTGTGCGGCCGACTGAGCGAGTTGGGGCCGCTCACGGTCGAGCAGGTGCGGAGAACGCCGCAGGAAGCTTTGTTCAATGGCCTGATCGAACAGTATCACTATCTGGGCTACGAACAACCTGTGGGCGAGCACCTGAAGTATCTGGTGTCGGCGAAAGGACAAGCGATCGCGTGTCTGGCATGGTCCAGTTCACCGCGGCATCTGGGATGCCGCGACCGGTTTATCGGCTGGGGCATGGAAGCAAGGCGACGCAATATTCATCTGCTGGCCTACAATACTCGCTTTCTGATTCTGCCGTGGGTGACGGTGCCGCATCTGGCATCCCACATTCTGGGGCGCATGGCCAGGCAGGTTCCGGGCGATTGGCAGCGCCTCTATGCACATCCGGTGTATCTACTGGAAACCTTCGTCGATCCGGAACGGTTCCGCGGGACGTGTTATCGCGCGGCGAACTGGGTGGTGGTGGGACGCACGACCGGCCGCGGCAAAAATGATCTTACTCATAAACCGAATCGCTCGATAAAGGAAGTGCTGGCGCTGCCTGTGCATCGCCGTTTCCGTGAGTTGCTGTCATTTTAACTTTGGCGGCTGCGAGAAGTCCTCAGGCCGCACACACGTCTCTACGATGCCAGCCGCCGAAAACATCCAGTTGGACGAGCAATCGCAGGAGGAACTGAAAGCTCTCGCTGCCAGTCGCACGTCTGCGGTGAGGTTGTGGGAACGGGCGACTATCATTATGGAGTTGGCAGCGGGCACGGCTAAGCAGGAAATTGCGAAGCAACTGGGGCTTGCTCGGCAGACTGTGCTGCGCTGGGAACGGCGATTTCTGCAGCGGGGGATGGATGGGCTGAACGACGCGCCGCGACCGGGACGGCCGCCCACCATCGGACCCGACAAGGTCGCGCAGATCGTACATAAAACGATCCAGGAAACTCCCTGCGATTCCACCCATTGGAGCACACGGAGTTTGGCTCAAGAGGTGGCTGTGAGCGCTTGCTCGGTGAGTCGGATCTGGCGGAAGCACAAGCTGCAGCCGCATCGGGTGAAGACGTTCAAATTGAGCAATGACCCGCTATTTGCCGAGAAGACCGCAGATATCGTTACCCTTTACTTGAACCCGCCTGCCGACTCAATCGTGTGGTCGGCGGACGAACAATGTCAGATCCAGGCGCTTACGCGTACCCAGGCCAGCCTGGCTTGTGCGCCAGGCCACTGTGCGACTGAAACGAGCGATTACAAACGCCATGGAACGACCACTCTGTTCGCGGCACAGAATGTCGGCACCGGCAAGGTTATCTTTACCTTCAATCAGCAGCACACCAATCAAGAGTGGATTCCATTTCTGGCCATGATTGAAGAGCACTCGCCGCCCGCCAAACAGATTCATCTCATTATCGACAACTACTCGGCACACAAACACGCCAACGTGCAGCAATGGCTAGCCGCGCATCCACGATTTCATATCCATTACACTCCCACCAGCGGCTCGTGGCTCAATCAAGTGGAACGTCGGTTCGGGGAAGTGAACCAGAAATGCCTGAAGCACAGATCTGCGGCAACGGTCGAGGCCTTGCAGCAAGACATTGCTCAGTTTCTCGACCGGTGGAATGAGAACCCCAAGCCCATTAACTGGAAAGCCACTTCGGACCAGATTCTGCAGAAAGTGAAGCGCGCGTGGCAATCTTTGCACGACCGCTACGGAGCCAAGAAACCCTCCGCCGCCCTAGCCAGTATCGAACGCTATTTCGCGGCCCAGAAACTCGCCTCCGCGGCCACTTGACGGAGGAGGGTGTGTTCGCAAGCTTTCCAAGCATTTCCCAAAACTGACCCGGCAGGTGCGTCACTTCCAAGCGCCTTTCGCCAAGGCGCGCACTTCATCGACTCGCCCAAACAATGACATTCACAATCTAAAGTGATCGAGACCCCGCGCCTCCGCCTAGGTTAACCACCCATCCGCCGAAACGCTTCCGTTGACCACTCGACAACGGGGGACCTGGAACCGCCGTGCGCAACTTACCGCGACATGTAACAAGACTTCTGACACAGGACACTAGGTTGTTCTTTACAAGCGAGGTGACGCGGCGTTGGCGATCGAGCTGCCGTTGTCGCTGACGGTTGCGCTCAGCAGCTTCCGGATGGGTGCGCCAGTAGGTCTTCTGATAGTCGGCGTGCTCGGCCCGCCACTGCTTCCGGCTATCCAATACCACCTGGGCATACACCGGGTCGGATTGAATCTTGCGCCGGTGGTAATCGGCCCGTCGATGCCGCTGGCATTCCGGTTGGCTGCAGACGCGCTGTTGGAGTCGGTACGGGGATGGATGAAAGCTTCGCTGGCAGTACGGACAGCAGCGGGTCTCGATCAATGCGTCTCCTCAGAAGTCGAAGGGGATTCCAACTTCTGAGCAAAGCAGACAACGGGTGTGAAAAGGAACGATGTAGAAACTACTGTAGAGTACCTACCGCGTCCCCGCCCAGGCTGACGGCGGCGGGGATCGATAAAACCGGCAAAATTGCGGGTGTCTTATGTCGGCACTGACAGCATGTGGAAGAATCGGAACACGGTGCATTCAATCTGGTCTGTCAGCGTGCGCTTTGCCGTCAGGTAGACATCGGCGCAGAACGCTTCTGACTTTCGTCCGTAACCCCGGACCCTGCGTCCCAGTGGTATGCCGGTGCCATCGAAGATTCCGGGGCGCAGGTGCCCGCCAGCTGCGCACTCGCGGAACTTGTTCAGCGCCTCGCGAAGAATCGGGCGCAGCACACAATTGCAAGGGGCTGCCAAGAAGTGGAAGATGGATCTCCCCCTTTTCCTGTTTCGCCCTCCGGGAAAGCCGGCGCCGCGGGTTCCCCTCACAAGGGTGTTTCAAGGCGCTCCGCTGAAACTTGTGCATCCCCAGGTTGGCCGGACGCCACGCATCCCAGCGGCGTAAACAGGCTCAGATAATTTCCGGTCGCCGTCCTGTGCCGCCGGCGACTGCCCGCACCTCGGCGGCAAGTTTCGCCATATTCTGGGCCTGATTTAATCCAGGGCCGCGCTACGGCCGCAGACGCTTCGTCAGGTGCAGGACGAGATCGTCATCGACCACCACCTGCGCGCCTTCGCGGACATACTGGTCCCGCCAGGTGATCCCCAGGCCATCGGCTCTGTAGCCCCGCTGCCCATAGAGCTTCTGCGCTGCGTTGTAGCCGGGATGCAGGCCCACGCCGATCCCTACCACCGCGGTACGCCGCGCCACCTCCTCCTCAGTGCGATTGAGCAGCCGCGTGGCGATGCCCCTCCGGCGGAAGTCGGGAAGCACGTTCAGGTCCTAGTATATCGTTTCACTAAAACGTATCCATATGATCCTGTTTCATGCTATGCTAGACCATGGCTCGAGCATCCAAACGGTCGAGGCTCGTTCTCACCGATGAGGAGAAGAGTCGCCTCCATCGGCTTCGCCGATCCAAGACCGCCGCCTTCCGCGATGTCCAACGCGCCCAAATCCTGTGGCGCTACCATGCTGGCGAAACCGTGAGTCAAATCGCTCGATCTCTGAAGATGACCCGCAAGAGCGTTCTGAAATGGATCGACAAGGCTCTCCAGGTCGGCGCCAATGTGGGCATTAAGGACAGCCCCCATAAACCCATCACCGCCAACCCGGCCGGTCTGCCGATCGGTACCTACCAGGGACGCTGGCGGCCGGCTCGTATGGCGGCAGCTTGGCCTACGCCTCGACCCAGCTCGGCGTGAACGTGCCTCCGATCAACGTCCCTGTCACTCTCGAGATCGGTACGCTCGCGGTAACGGGCGGCCCGGTGAGCTTCTCTCATGAGTTCGGTGTGACCGTTCCGGCTACAGGGAAGCCGTCATCACCGACGATGCCAAAGCCTGGGTTGTGCACCTGGCGTGTAGTAAACCGAAGGAGTTCGGCCACGCGGCAGAGTTATGGACACGATCGTCGCTGGCTCGGCATGTGCGCAAGCATGCCATCCAAGCAGGCTATCCCGCCCTGGCCAAAGCCGCCAAGGCGACGGTGCAGCGAATTCTCGATGCGCAGACTCTCCGCCCGCACAAAGTCGTCTACTATCTGGAACGTCGAGACCCCGATTTCCTCGCGAAAATGAAGGACGTGTTGCTGGTGTACCAAGAGGTTGCATTGCAAAACCAGGCCGTCGTAAACGGCCAACCGCAGCCTATTGTGATCACCGTCTCGGTAGATGAAAAACCTGGCGTACAGGCCATTGGGAACACGGCACCGGACTTACCTCCCGTGGCAGGCCGATATCCAACCATAGCCCGCGATCACGAGTACGTCGGCTACGGAACGTGGTCAATTATGGCGGCGCTGGACCTCCACGACGGGCACGTCACCGCAAGAGTCGAGGAGCGGCACAGGAGCGTCGAATTCATCGCGTTGCTCCAGGATCTGGATGCCTATTATCCGTCGAATTGCACGATTCGGATAGTCCTGGACAACCACTCCGCCCATCTCTCGAAGGAGACACGCAGGTACCTGACAACGCGCCCCAACCGGTTCAAGTACGTGTTGACGCCCAGGCACGGTTCCTGGCTCAACATCGTGGAGACTCTATTTGGCAAGATGACCAGAACCTTCCTGCGGCAAATTCGGGTGAGATCGAGGCAAGAGTTGAAAGAGCGCATTCTCCTGGGGATCGCCGAAATCAACGAGATGCCGGCCGTTCATCGCTGGAAGGCGTTTCAAGCGCCAGAGGCCACCACGGAAACGCCTTGATTCAATGGATATGTTTAAGTGAAACGACATACTAGATCTCAGGAATGCCCGCGATCGCGAATCCGGGGTAGGTGGACGCCCAGCTTACGGTTACGTATCGGCCAGCTTTCCCTCGAGGGTGGCGGCCAGGCAGATGCGCGTACCCGCAGTCTCGTCGCTCAGGTATCGCCAAAAGGTGGTCACCGGCTTCACCGATCCGGCGTGCGTGAAGGCGTCCGAGAGGCGCGCCGGGTCCTCGTCCTCGAACGGGCGGATGTGGATGGCTTCGGCCATCGGGCCCAGTATCCCAAAATTCGGTTGACTATTGTATTAATGAACTAGTATATTACTGCCATGGGCCGGCCATTCCTCGACTCGCTTCTGCCGGACGTCCGCTACGCCCTGCGCACCCTGCGGCAGGCGCGGGGGTTCACGGCCGTGGCGGTGGCCTCGCTGGCCCTCGGCATCGGCGCCAATACGGCCATCTTCAGCCTGATCGACACGCTGCTGCTGCGCTCCTTGCCGGTGCGCGACCCGGGCCAACTGGTCGACCTGCTCTACCACTACCCGGGCGACCCGCGACTGAACGGATTCAGCTATGAGACGTTTCAGTACCTCCGAGAGCACAGCCGGGTGCTGGCGGGGTTGATCGCCAGCGCGCGCGGCTCGGTTACCCTCCGCGGCGCGGGCCTGGGAAGCGCGCCAGTGGATGCGGAATTCGTAGACGGCGGCTACTTTCGCATGCTCGGCGTGAAGCCCGCGGCCGGCCGCCTGATCGTTCCCCAAGACGATGGGCCGCAAGCGACGGCCTCGGCCGTAGCCGTCGTAAGCTGGCCGTACTGGAAGAGCCGGTGGAACCACAACCCGGCCATTGTGGGCAAGCAGATCATGATGGAAGATGTGCCAGCGACGATCGTGGGCGTGGCTCCCCCGGGCTTCGACGGCATCACTTTGGGATACCGGACGGAGCTTTGGCTGACGCTGAGCACGGCGGCGGCGATTCGACACGCCACCGGCCGCGGCACTAATCGCGGAGGCCTCCGACCGGGTGGATCACTGATGGGCCGGCTGAAGCCGGGCGTGTCCCTGGCGCAGGCGCAGGCCGAACTGGCGGTCCTGTACCGCCAGAGCATCGACCCGGCGATCCTGCGGCGCGATCCCAACTGGGCGCGGGTGACGTTCGAACTGGAGCCGGCCGGCGCCGGTCTGTCCCTGGCGGTTCCCGGACCGTCCGGGCGACTGCGCGATCAGTTCGCGAAACCGCTGCTAGCCCTCATGGCCATCGTCGGACTGCTACTGTTGATCGCCTGCACCAACGTGGCTAGCATGCTGCTGGCGCGCGCGGCGGCCCGCAGGCGGGAAATGGCCGTGCGCGTTTCCTTGGGCGCCACGCGCCTGCGCCTGCTGCGCCAGGCGTTGACCGAGTCCCTGCTGCTGGCGGCGGCGGGCAGCCTGGGAGGGGTCGTCGTCGCGTATTTCGGCGCCCAAGCGCTGGTCCGGGTGGTCGCGAGCGGGCGCTTCCCAATCGATATCGCTGTCGAGCCGGACCTGCGTGTGCTGCTGTTCACGGCCACCGTGGCGTTGCTCACCGGCATCCTGTTCGGGCTCGCTCCGGCGCTGCGGGCAATGGCGGCCGAACCGGCGGAGGCCCTGCGTACGGCCGGGAGGGCCGGCGAAAGCCATCTGGGAAGGCTGGCCGGGAGGAGCCTGGTGGCGGCGCAAGTGGCCCTTTCGGTGGTGCTCGCGAGTGCCGCCGGCCTGTTTGCCGGACACCTCTCCGATTTGCGCAACCTCAACCGGGGCTTCCGGCGCGATCACATCCTGCTGGCCACTCTTCGTCCCGCCGGCACCGGTTGGAACGGCGAGCGACTGGCGCAGGCCTACCGCGAACTGCTCAATCGCTTTGCCGCCCTTCCAGGAGTGCGTTCGGCCACCCTCAGCGGCACCACGCCTATCAACGGCGCAGCCGCCAGCCGGTTCGCCACGGTGGAAGGCTACCAGGCCAAGCCTTTCGAAACCCGTATCTTCGTGAATTCGGTCGCGCCGAAGTATTTCGAGACCTTCGGCACGCCTTTGCTGGCGGGCCGCGATTTTACTTTTCAGGATGTCGCCGCCGCGCATCTGGCAATCGTGAACCAGGCGCTAACCCGTTATTATTTCGGCCGCGCCAATCCGATCGGCCGCCGCATCACCCTGGAAGGCGACAACCAGCCTCTTGAAATCGTCGGGGTAGTGGGCGACGCCAAGTACCTCGATTTGCGCGATCCAGCGCCGCGCACCGTCTATCTCTGCGCGTTTCAACAGCAGACGGTGAACTCCCACCGCTTCGCTCTGCGCACCGCTGGGGACCCGGCAGTCGCGGCGGCCGAAGTGCGCCGCACGGTGAGCGCCGTCCTGAAAAACGTCCCGGTGGAGACGACCACGCTGGCTGCCCAAATGGATGCGTCGATCGTTCCGGAGCGGCTGATTGCGGCGCTCTCCGAGGCATTTGGCGGATTTGGGCTGCTGTTGGCGAGCCTGGGGGTGTACGGCCTCCTGGCCTACACCGTGGCACGCCGCATCAACGAGATTGGGATCCGCATGGCGCTGGGCGCAACGCGCGGCGGGGTGATCCGCATGGTGCTGCTGGACGCCCTCCGGATGGTGGCCGCCGGCCTGGCCATCGGAGTGCCGATGGCATGGTGGGGCCGGCGCCTCGCCCGCAGCGTGATGGAAGGCCTACCGCTGGCCGACCCACTCCCCATCGCACTGGGGGCGATGGCCCTGGTGGCCACCGCGCTGGCGGCAGCCTATGTGCCTGCACACCGCGCCGCCCGCGTCGACCCGATGGAAGCCTTGCGGTACGAATAGCGGGAAGCTTGGGCGCCCGCGGGTTACAATGCGTTTTCCCCATGCCCGCCGAATCCGAAACCCGAATCCGTGTGCGCTACGCCGAAACTGACCAGATGGGCGTGGTTTATTACGCCAATTACCTGGTCTGGATGGAGGCTGGGCGCGTGGACCTGTGCAAGGCCATGGGCTTCAATTATCGCGATATGGAACTCGACGACGGCGTGTTTCTGGCGGTCGCCGAGGCTACCTGCCGCTACCGCTTTCCGGCCCGTTTCGACGACGAAGTGGTCATCCGGACGTGGGTGGCCGAGGCCAACACCCGCATGGCGATCATCGCCTACGAGATGCGCCTGGCCGGGACGCCTTCCGACGTGCCCCCTGGGCCCGGCCGCGTGCTGGCCACAGGGCAGACCCGCCATGTCTTCGTTTCGCGCGATTTCCAGCGCATCCGCCTGCCGGAAAAGTACCACGCCATGTTCGGCATAGCGGAAACGCGGCGATAGCCTTCCGGCGCGCAAGGCCACCTGACCGGCAGGCGCACCGCTCCCGAATCGCCCTCAAGCGACTGCTTTGCTCTTCAGAAACGGGCTGTACCTCTTGTCCGATCCCTTGATGTGGGTCTCCAGCCAAGTCCTCAGAAACTGCAGCAGTTGCACCGAAATATTGACCTGCCCCTGCTCGAATTCCTGCTGAAATTTCAATACCTTAGCGGTCAGAGCCTGGTGTTCCGCCTTGTGTGCCTCCAACGCCGGATAGCTGTGCTGCTGCATCAGCCGTTCCTCGTGGGCAAAGTGCATTTTGGTGTACTGAACCAGGCGGTCCAGGAGCCGTGCCATCGTCATCTTACTCTGGCCGGCCATCATGGCAGCGTACAGTTCGCCAGCGATGGCGAAGAGGTTCTGGTGCTGCGCATCCACACTACCGATATCTACGGAGAATTCTTTGCGCCATTCGAACATACAAACATCACATCGGCTGGGGAGTCTAAAAACTGTAGGGCGGTAGAATTAAATATATGCGCATCCTTCTTTTTAGCGGCAAAGGAGGAGTTGGGAAAACCAGCCTGGCCGCGGCCACTGGTCTGCAACTCTCGCGCCTCGGCTATCGCACCCTGGTCATGAGCGTGGACCCCGCCCACAGCCTGGCCGACTCGTTCGACTTGGAGACCGCCCTGTTTCACAGCAAGACCGGCGATCCCTACACCATCGAAAAAGGGCTGGCGATCCACGAGGTGAACATTCAAAAGGAGATCAAGCGCCACTGGCGGGAGATTTCGGCGTACGTGATCTCGGTCTTGCGCACCACCGGCATCAGCGACGTGGAAGCTGAGGAACTGGCCATCCTGCCCGGCATGGAAGAGCTGAGCGCCATGATGTACGTCAACCAGTTCCGCCGGGAGCAGCGTTACGACGTCATCGTGCTCGATTGCGCGCCCACGGCGGAATCAATGCGCTTCGTCAGCATGCCCACCACCCTGGAGTGGTACATGAAGCACATCTTCCCTTTCCAGCGCGGCCTGCTCAAAGCCGTTCGCCCGATCGCCAACCGGGTTTCTCCCCTGGAACTTCCCACGGACAGCTATTTCGCCAATATCCAGGACCTTTTCGGCCGCCTGGACGGCATCGGCGACCTGCTGGAAGACCCCAAAATCACCAGCGTCCGGCTGGTGACCAACCCGGAGCGCATGGTCCTGCGCGAGACCCAGCGGGCCTTTGTCTACTTCTCTCTGCACGGCCTGACGGTGGACGGGGTGATTGTGAACCGCGTTCTGCCTTCCGCTGTCACGGATGCCTTTTTTCAGGAATGGCTGGCCTCGCAAGGTCTTATTATTGAGGAGATTGAGGCCTATTTCGCGCCGGTCGCGGTGAAGCGCGTGCCGCTCTTCGGCCACGAAGTGTTGGGCCGCGAGCGGCTGGAAGAACTGGCGCGCGTGCTGTACACCGAGAAGGAGGACCCGGCGGCGGTAGTCCGCACCGAGGCGCCCTACACCTTCGCCAAGTGCGATGGGCATTACGAGGTCCGCCTGCAGTTGCCCTTTGCGGCCAAGGGCGAGGTGGAGCTGTTCAAGAAGGGCGACGAACTGGTGGTCGAAATCGGGACCCTGCGCCGGCACATCGGCCTGCCCACCTCGATGGCGGCGCTTTCCCCTTTCCGCGCGCGACTGGAAAATCGTATACTCACGGTGGAGATGAAAGAGAACTGAACCCGCCAGGCTCTCCCTCCGTATACTCACGGTGGAGACCAAGGAGAACTGAAGATGGAAGAAAAACAAACCGCTGCCGGTCCGCAAACCCATCCCGGCTGTTTCATGTGCGGCACGGTCATGCCCCTGCTCGAACGGCTGAGATTCCCCGATGACACCCGGGAACATTTCCGCAACTCGCGGGTGGAATTCCTGAAAGCCATGCGCACGATCATTGACCACAAGATCGCGCGCCTGTCTCCCGAAGAGGGCCGGGGCACTCACGTAACGGTCGAGTAGGGCCGAAAATTCCTAACCCAAAGCCGCCTCGCCGGATCTGCTGTACGTTCGCCAGAGTGTGGATGTGTGCCTTAAGGCGTCCGGCGCTGCCTCAATTGAACTGCCCCGCGGCGGGATTCTGGCGCGCCGGTCGGTCTGTGGCGGCGCGGCCTGAACCCTCGTACGTCTTCTCAAATTTATTACGGCTGTTGTAAACCGTGAAGGAACCATCGCTCCGGGCATTGAGGCGCAGCCACTTGCCCTGGCAGGCTTCTTCCAGGTTGGCGATCACGGTATCGTTCGAATTGTGCGCCGCCCCGCCCTCAATGGCGAAATGCAACTGCCACAGGTCGAGCAGGCCCGGCGAGTCGTGGACGACCTGCCAGGCGCTGGGTGAGCCGCCTTTGCGCGCTCCGTTGTTCATGATGGCCACCCGCGGATGCAGGGCGTGCACAAGCTGCGGCGAATTGGACTGCTCAAGTCCATGGTGCGACACCAGGAACACATCCACCGGCCCCACCTTATTGTCAGGGCACACCAGGTCGTACTCCTTGTTCCACGTCAAATCCCCCAGGTCCACCATGCGGAACTGGCCGTAGGTGATCAGCATCCCCAGCGAGCGCGAGTTCTCGCTGGTATCGACGGGTTGGCGCTGGAAGCTGGCGCAGTCCGGGTTCGCCTGGCCGCCGCCGGGAAGGGCGCTCGGGATCGCCTCGCCGGCCGCCGTCAGCACCCGCACCTCGATGCCTTTCACGGGAATGGTGTCTCCCGGCTTCACCTGGATGTGGTTGCCCTTGGAGCGGTGATCGACGTAGGCGGCGTATAGCTCGTTCCCTTCCTTGGTGTGCTCGGTGTTTTCGCCATGGTCCACGAAGTTGCGGACCGGCAGCTTTTCGAGCAGTTGGCCCACGCCGCCCACGTGGTCCGAGTGATAGTGCGTAATTACCAGATAATCGATGCGTTTGACGCCCGCCATTTTGGCCGCCGCGGCGATGCGTTCGGCGTCGCGATGGTTGTGTCCGCCCCAGCCGGTATCGACGAGCATCGAATCGCCTCCCGGGGCTACGAACAGGGTGGCTTGGCCTCCTTCTACGTCGATCGAAAAGACCTCCAGGCCCTTGGCGGCGGAGAGCACCCCTGCCAGGGCCAGCAGCAGGATCACCGGTAAACCCAGTCTCATGTCCGGCATGGTAGCATGGCCCGGCCTGCCCGGAACCGCCGGAACGCGCGAACGGGCAAGGGCTTGCAGGAACATTCCACAGTACCGTAACGTATGAATTGACGGAATGCCCTTTTGCAACCAATGCGGAACCGCCGTACGGGAGACCGACGTGTATTGCGGCCGCTGCGGGGCGCGGCAGCCGGTGGAACCCGTCGGGCCGCCTCCCGGAGCGGAGATCCTCTCCGGCGTCTCCGGCCGCACCGCCTCCATTTTGTGCTACGTGCCGGGAATCGGCTGGCTGGCCGCCATTGTGGTGCTGGCAGCCGACAAATTCCGCCGCGATCGGGCCGTCCGCTTTCACGCCTTCCAGGGCCTGTACCTGTTCGTGGCCTGGCTGATGGCGGATTGGGTCCTGCGCCCCATGGGCGGCCTGCTCTCGCCGCACTTCCCGCTCTACCGGTTGGTGGAGGCTATCCTGCTGGGCATGTCCATCTTCATGATGGTGAAGGCGTCGCACGATGAGACTTACGCTTTGCCCCTGTTTGGCGAGCTGGCGCAGCGCTCCGTGGTAGAGCACTGAGCGGCGCTGCGGCGCCCGTCCCGCCACGAACTGTTCTATTTCGTGCAGAATCGGATGGCATGGTTGATCCGGCGCGGGCGTATCGTTCTACCCTGAAAGAAAGGATTAACATGGAACGGATGACGCCGGCAGTCACCGATTTCAGCAAGCTCCTGGAAGGTATTCCACGGGGTGCCTGGGTGGCCATCTCCCAGAACGAGGACTGTGTTCTGGCCTATGCGGCCGAGTTGAAGGACGCGATCCACAAGGCCCGCGAGCTGGGAGAACAGAATCCGGTAGTACTGCGGGTGCCCCAATTGGCGGGCGGGTTTCTGTTTTAGGGCGGCCCGGGTGGCTTGGTATAAGATTCCCTACACCGCATTCGCTTGTCCACCGGACCCCTCATTCCCACGCGGGTATACCGCCAAACGCCCATTCCTGCGCGTGGACTTGCGCAACGACAACGCCCGGCTGCCGTGCTACGTAATGGTCGATTCGGGCGCCGACCACTGCACCTTTCCGCTATCGTTCGGCCTGCAGCTTGGCCTCGATCCGCTCAGCAAGACGGCCAGCGCCACTTCCGGCGTAGGTTACGAGTTCGTGCCCACCTACTACTGGCCCATCCGGATTGAATTTCCGGGCGTCCGGGCGCTGGACGTGTACGCCGGATTCACCTCGGGTCTCGACAACGTCGGCGTGGGCCTGCTGGGCCAGTGCGGGTTTTTCGACCGCGTGGATGTGGTGTTCAACCAACGGGCGGGAACGTTCTCGATCGATATGTAGGGCAATTCCACAGTGGGCCGGCCGACGGGAATCGGCGGTGTGACATAAGAGATCTTCGGGATAATGGTAAATGACGCGGCCCCATCTCACAGAAGAGGATTCCCATGACGCCGGCGATTTGATCTTGGAAAGCTGCTCGCAGGCATTCCGCCGGGAGCCTGGGTGGCCCTTTCGCATGACCGGCTTCGGGTCATCGCGTATGCCCCGGACATGCGGCAGGCTATGGAGAAGGCCCGCGCGGCCGGGGAAGATCATCCGGCCATCCTGCGCGTACCCGAATCTAACACTGCTTTTGTCCTGTAGTGTGGCGCACTTTCCACTACGCTTCCTGGATCCTCCCACAGCGCCCGGTGAGGGTGTATCGGCCCCTATCTTGCCTCGGATCTCATGGCCGGCGACGAGATCTTTCCATGTTTCGGAATCGTCGACACGGGAGCGGACTTCTGTGCGTTTCCCATGAGCTTTGGACGGGCGTTGGGCCTGTACCCGTTGACTCAGACGCCCTCGCACACTAAAGGCGCGGGAGGCGGTGGGACTGCTCCTACATTCCATTTCGATGTCGTAATCATGATCGCAGGACTGGGAGATTTCGAAGTGCGCGCGGGATTTATGGAAAGCCTGAACGCTCTTGGCATTGGAGTGTTGGGGCATCTGGATTTTCTCGACCAGGCGAAGATCCTCTTCGACGCCGGGCAACGGGTTTTCCATATCGAAGTTCCGGACCCACAATCCGGTCCCGCCCCTGACCCATAAACAGCACGATGTTGGCAGATACCTGCCGTTCCCGGTAGGTGTCCGCTCCTTTGGATCGCCTCACTTTCCTGGAAGATCTCGGGGGAGTTTGCGGCCCAGAACGAAATCGTTGAATACCTTAAGGGCTTCAGCGTAGCGCGTAAGGGCTTCGCGTTCCTTACGTACTGCGTTCCGTAAGGCTAAATTGCCATCGGGTTGATTTAGTCCGAGATCCTTGGCGATTTGATGAAGCTCCGTTGCTTCGGATCTAGCCCTTTGGTATGCTTCGTTGGCACAGGCCAGTTGCGCATGGAGGCGGGATTCGATTCTCTCCATCTCCTCGCAGGTAGGAGGTTTAACGGGTTGCGGTTGCACTCCTGAACCTCTTTCTACATCCACCGGGCGTCAAGATAAAATTAGCGGAGATTTAACGGCTGATGCAATAGGCCATTCGAGCTAAAAAGCCCGGATGGATAACCAACACAACCCTCCTCCACTAGCCCAATCGGGGCATGTTATAATTATTCACGGTCAAGAATATTCAGTCATGAAAACACGCGTTGGTATCGTCGGGCATCGGGGCTACAGCGGTGCGGAGCTGGTCCGCATCCTTCAGCACCACCCGCGCGTGGAAACCGTGCTGCTGGAACACCGCGAGGATGCCGGGAGCACCGCAGCGATTCGCCGCGCGCAGGGGCCTCCAAGGCTGCCTTACGATCCGGAAGCAGTTCGCCGGGAAGGACTTGCAATCGTCTTCCTGGCTACTCCGCCGGAAGTCAGCATGGAGCTGGCGCCCGGCTTGCTCGCCGCCGGGGCGCGGGTCGTCGACCTCAGTGGCGCCTTCCGGCTGCGTACGCCCGAGAACTATACCGCCTGGTATCACGCTCCCCACACTCAGCCGGAACTGCTCGCCGAGGCTGCATACGGGCTTCCGGAGTTCTGCCGGGCCCGCATTCCCGCCGCGCGGCTGGTGGCCAATCCGGGTTGCTATCCGACGGCCGCCAATCTGGCCATCCGGCCGCTGCGTCGAGGCCGGGGTGGTGGACCGCTCCGGGGGAATCGTCTGCGACGCCAAGAGCGGCGCGAGCGGGGCGGGCCGCAAGCCCAGTCTCAAGACCAGCTTTTGCGAGGTCACGGAGAACTTCTCGGCGTATTCCGTGCTCCACCATCGCCACGTGCCGGAGGTGCTTCAGGTATCGGGCCTCGAAGAGCATGAGTTCAGCTTCACCGCCCAACTCCTGCCGCTCGACCGCGGCATCCTGGAAACCATCTACTTCCGTGCCACCGGCGTGGCCAGCGCCACGGACCTGGTGGACCTCTACGAGCGCCGCTACTCCGGCGAACCCTTCGTGCGGCTCTACAATCCCGGCCACCTCCCCGACCTGCACGGTGTGGCGCGCACCAATTTCTGCGACATCGGAGTCACCCTGGACGCCCGCACCGGGCGCGCCGTGGTGGTGAGCGCCATCGACAACCTGGTGAAGGGCGCGGCCGGCCAGGCGGTCCAGAACATGAACCTGCTGCTGGGGTACCCCGAAACCGAGGCCCTGCTGTGAGGACACCGCAGTGAGGGTCCTGGTGAAACTCGGCGGCACGCTGCTGGACGCGCCTGCCTCGCGCGACGCCCTGGCTGCGCAGATCGCGCACGCCCGGGCGCGGGGTGCCGAACTGGTGGTGGTGCATGGCGGTGGCAAGCAGATGACCCGCTACCTGGCCGAGCGCGGCATCGAGAGCCGCTTCGTGAATGGCCTGCGGGTGACCACTCCGGAAACCGTGGACGCCGTGCTAAAGGTTTTCGCCGGCAGCGTGAATCACGAGTTGGTGGCCAGCCTGAACCGCGCCGGAGCGCCGGCCGTGGGGATCTCCGGCATCGACGCGCTGCTGGTGGAGGCTGAGCAGATGGACCCCGCCCTGGGCGCGGTGGGCCGCGTCACGCGGTCCAATCCGCAATTGCTGGAACTCCTTACGGCTCATGGATATCTGCCGGTGGTGGCGTGCGTGGCCGGCAGCCGGGATGGGCGCATCTTCAACGTCAATGCCGACCAGATGGCGGTAGCCTGTGCATCCGCTTTCGGCGCCGGCCAGTTGATTTTCCTCACCGATGTCGAAGGCGTGCTGGATGCCCAAAAGCGGCTGTGCCCGGTGATTTCCGCTAGCCAAAGCCGCGCCCTGATTGCCCAAGACGTGGCTACCGGGGGGATGCAGGCCAAGCTGAACGCCGCATTGGCGGCGCTGGAGGGCGGCGTCGCCGAGGTGCGCATCGCCCCGGGAGCGGCGGATGGCGTCCTGGAACGGATTCTGGCGGGCGAACCGATGGGCACCCGCCTGGCCCCGGATGGAGGTTTGGCATGATCAGCAGCGTACGTGAAGATGCCTTTGTGGAAGCGGCAACGCCCGCGGCGCGGCTCTCAGTCCGCAAGGCGCGCATGCACGATATCCGGCCCATCCTGGACCTGATCAATGGCTATGCCGCCAAGGGCGTCATGCTGCCGCGCACTGAGTTCGAAATGTCCGAGGCCATCCGCGATTTTACCGTGGTCATGCAGGGGGATCAGTTACTGGGCTGCGGCGCGCTGCATTTCTACAGCCCCACGTTTGGCGAGATCCGTTCGCTGGCCGTCCACGAGAACGCCAAGACGAAGGGGGTGGGGCGCCGCCTGGTGGAGGCATTAGTCGAAGAAGCGGAAGCCTACGAGCTGGACGCGGTCTTTGCCTTCACTTATGTTGTTGGATTCTTCAACAGGGTGAACTTTCAGGAGGTGGAACGCGGCATGCTTCCTCTGAAAGCCTGGAAGGATTGCCTGCGCTGCCCCAAGTTTCAGGCCTGCGATGAGGTGGCGGTGCTGCGGATTCTGCGGAGCCAGCACTGGCCGGAAGCTGTTCCGCAGTTCTGGCGGCAGGCCACCGCCGGTCCCGACGACCAGTTGATCCAAATCCCTACACCCATTCCACTTAGCCCGATACCCCCAAAGTAGGGTCATCCTCCCATCCCCGCAAAAGACCGCCGAGAAACTCGACGGAAATTGGCGACTTCCGATATAGAATCACCTTTAAGGATGAAAAAGCCTTAAACAGTGATCCTAATCTACCTTGTGAGGCACACATGAGAGCACAGACAGTTGACGTGAAATCTTCAACTGGAAGGGTCCTTTGCTGCACCGTTTTCCGGCCCGGCGGGAAAAAGTTGTTGGCCAAAGGTCACATTATCAGCGACGAAGACGTCCGCGTACTGGAGTCCGAAGGCATGGAGACCATCTGGGTCACCGAACTGGAGGACGGAGAGATCGGCGAAGATGACGCGGTTTGCCGCGTAGCCACCGAAATGGGCTGCGGCAGCTTCGAAATCCGCCTTGCGGCGGGCGGCCGCGCCAACCTGCTGGCCACGGAAAACTGCTGTGTGCTGGTGGATGACGAACTGCTTAAACAGATCAATTGCACCTCCAGCGTGGTCATCGCCACCGCCTTGAACTTCAGCCATGCGGTGGCCGGACAGCGCATCGCCACGGTCAAAAGCGCACCGTTCGCGGTGGCCAAAGATCAGTTGGACGCAGTGATCGGAATTTTGAAAGAGCGCGGGCCGATCCTGCAGGCGCGGCCGATCCGGACGCCGAGTGTAGGAATTCTCTACACTGACCCCATCAGCGGTGAGCGCGCCCGCCAGCTTTTCGAGAACATCATGCGCCAGCGCCTGGAGCGGTTCGGCGTCAACGCGAATTTCGTCTTAGCCTGCACGGAAGATGAGAATTCCGTGGCCCGCTGCCTACAACATCTCTTGCGATCGAAGCCCTGCGTGATCATGGTGGCGTCCACCACGGCGCCGGCTGGTCCTGAGGATGTGATCGGCCAGGCCATGATACGCATTGGCGGCTTGGTGGAACGGTTCCTGGCGCCCGTAGAGCCGGGTAACTTATTGTTGCTGTCCTATAAAGACGAAACGCCCATGCTGTCGGCTCCCGGTTGCTTCCGCTCGGCCAAGCCGAATGTGGTCGATCTGGTTTTGCCTCCGCTGCTGGCCCGGTATCATATGACCGGCTGGGAAATCGCCTGCCTGGGTCACGGCGGGTTACTGGCCTAAGTTATTTAGTGTCTCCTCCACTCTTGTAACCCGAACCTCCGAGCGGGTTATAAGTTACTCCTGCCGGGCGTTTTCGTAACGCCCGGCTTTTTTTCTTTCCGCGCAAGCTTCACTCCCACTCGATCCCCCGCGCCGCCATCTCCCGCTGCAACTGTTGGCTCGATTCGAACTGCACCGCGTCGATTCCCAGCCGCCGGGCCGCCTCCACATATTCCTCGATATCGTCGGTGTAAAAGCACTCCTCGGGGCGGCAGCCTGCCAGGGCCAGGGCGGCCTGGTAGATCTCCGGCTGGGGCTTCATCGCCTTCACCTCGTACGACAGAACCAGCCCGTGAAAGTGGCGCAGCAGCGGGTAATTCCGGCGAATGGATTCGAAGTGAATCGCATTGGTATTCGAAAGCAGCAGCAGGCGATAGCGCTTAGCCAATCCTGCCAGCATGCTCTCGGGCACCAGCGTATGGCGGAAGATGCAGCTCCAGATGGCGCAAAACTCCTCGTAATTCACGCCCAGGCTGAGAGCCTCCGAAATCTGCCGGACGAAATCATGCGGCTCGATGAGGCCGGTCTCGAAACGCTCCACCAGCCCGCCGTCCGCCAGCCGCCGCCGGATCTCCGCGGCCGGATACGGGCAGCGGCCCTCCAGGGCGCGGTACCCAAGCTGAAAATCGAAATGGACCAGCACCTTCCCCAGGTCGAAGACAATCGCGCGATAGCTCACTCCCTTACGATAGCCTGGGGAGCCGCCGCCTTCCGCCGCGCTACTTGCCGGCCGGCTTGTCGGCGGCTTTGGCAGGCGTTCCGGCCGGCGTTTGCCCCGCCGGGACGGGCCGGGCGGGCGGCACATCCGGAAGCCGCGAAGGCCGGTTCACGCGTCCGTTCAAGCCTTCTTCGAACGTGATGTGGTTCTTTTCCAGGGTCTGGCCCAGCGTCTGGTCGAGCATCACCCGGGAGCGGGCATAGGCGCTGGTGGCGGCCAATTCGGCAAGCCGCGCCGCGATCAGCGCCCGCTGGTCGATCATGATGTAGTTGAAGGTGGTCGTCCCATAGGACTTCTGCTGCTCCGCGGCCAGCAGTTGCTCCTGCAGCACGCGGGATTCGCGAGCCGTCTCGTAGCGCGCCCGCGCCTGCCGCAGCGCGATCACGCCGCTGGAAATATCCACCAGGATCTGGTTATTATCCCGCTGGCTCTGAAGCTGCCCCTGGCGGTACTTCAACTGGTCGATGCCGTAATCGCCCTGCGCGGCCCGGTTCCGTATGGGTGCGGAAAAGGAAACGGCGGCGGATTCGTTGCCGAAATCGCGCCGGAAGATCTGGCCGAGTGCGGTTCCATATTGCCCCACAAAGCCGGGAGGGGCCTGGCCGCCCGAGGCCTGCGGCGTTCCGGCCACACCGCGATCATACGTTCGGAGCACTGTGTAGAGCGTCGGGAGCAGCGGATTGGTGGTTCCCAACAAGCTGATCTCATCGGTCTGGTCCCTGAACCTGGCCATCGCCACATCGGGACGTTTTTCCATCGCATTCGTCAACAGTTGGCGCAACGGCGCCAATTGCTCTTCCTCTTCCGGCACGTCGATGTGATCGAGCGGAATGATTTCTGCCGCCTCGAGGGCCGGGTCTTCGGTGTGGCTCAGGGCTTCCTTCAACGTCGTGGAGCGTTGCCGAATGGTGGCCTGGGCGATCGCCAGGTCCTGGCGGCGGCTGGCCACTTCCGCCTCCGCGCGAGGCAGTTCCACTCCCGCCAGCGCTCCTAACGAGATTTCGTATCTGGTATCGTCGCGGAATTTCTGGGTGATTTCGAAGGCCCGCTGCCGCAGCTTCAGCTCATCGCGGGAATTGACGTAATCCCAGTAGGAATTGCTCACGCTGCTAACCAGGTCGGCCAACTGCGCCCGAAAGGCTTCGCGCGACGCATCGGCGTTGATCCGCGCAATGCGGATTTGATAATCGTTCAAATGAATACCGAACTGTTGCAGCCACGGCTGGTAGTATACGACCGCCACGTTAGATCCCATTTGCGGCTCCAACACGTCGCTCGGTGCATTCTCTTTCAGGTACTGCTCGTAACTGCTCACTTGCACGATTCCGCCGGTCACCAGGCCCTGTTGCACCAGATTGCTGTAGACACGCTGGCTCTGAATCAGCGACTCCGTCTGGGCCACCACCGTGTTGGCATACGGAGTGGTGAGATGGGAAAAGCTTTCCGCGCCCTGCATCACGGCATCGAAGTTCGGAGCGATGATGCCGACCTGCTGGATCACTGTGTTGCTCCCGCTTCCTCCTCCACCTCCGCTGCTGCCTGTGGTTAATCCGGCGGCGAGGGTACTACCGGCCACGCCTAATCCGCTGTCCACGCTCGCAATCACGGTGTTGCTGCGGGGAACGCCACGAAACGGACCTCCGCCCTTGGAGCGTTCCAACGCCGAGGCTTGCAACAATGGTCCGTAGCGGTCGATCTCCAGGTTGAGGTTATTCTCAATCGCCAGAGCCAGCGCGTCCTCCAGCGTCAGATACAGATTGCCCGCGCGGATCAGGCTGTAAAGGCGGTCCGAATTGCTCATCCGCACGGGCGGAATGGTTGGCGCCATATACGATCGGATCGGCCCGATCATCGTCGGCCGCTCAACGAACGGCTGCTGTTGCCCATAGCCGGGCAGCGTCGCGGCGGCCCAAAGCGCGGCTGCAATACGCCAGTTTCGCCGGTTCATCGCGGCACCTCCATCGGGTTCGCCGGAGGCAGATTGGCGGGAAGGAACGACTGCCGCTCCACGTGCCCGTCCAGCGCTTCTTTCATCGAGATGTGATTGACCTCCAGGGTGTGGCCAAGGGCCGAATCGAAAAAGATTTTGGCGTGCGTATAATTGGCCATCGCCTGCACTTCGGCATCCTGATCGGTGGCCAGGTCCTTCTGTGCCTGGATCACCAGGGCCACGGTAGACACGCCGTTCTGAAAACGCTTCTGCTCGGCGTCCAGGCTTTGCTCCGCCAGTTGGCGCGTTTCCACCGCGGTTTCATAACGCGCGCGCGCCTGTTGAAGGCCGATCACGGCTGTTTTCACATCTACGCGTACCTGGTTAGCGGCCCGCTGCATCTGCAATTCACGCTGGCGAAGCTGCAGTTGGTCGGTGACGTAATCCGCCTGCGCCACCCGATTCCGGATGGGAATATTGAAGGACAAGCCGGCCGAATAATTGGGGAAATTGCGGTCAACGATCTGCGAAAGGACCGTGCCGGTGTTGCCAACGAAAAAGCCGCCGGGCAAACCGCAACAGCCGTTGTAGATAGGATTCAGCGGTCCGGCCAAACCCACGTTATTGACATCCGCGAAAGCCGAGAGGCTGGGCAACAGGGCGTTTTTGGTGCCCTTGGTCATGATCTGCTGGCTATTCAGGTTGATTTTGGCCTGCGCAATCTCCACCCGGCTGCCGAGGGCTTCCTGGATCAGATCCTGCACCGGGCGAACCTCTTCGGTTTTGGGAATCTCGTAATGATCCAGCGGCACAATGTGTACGGTGTCCAGCCAGGTGTTTTCGGTGACGTTGCGGGTGAGGGCGTTCTTGAGGACGATTTCCTGCTGCTGGACATTGGTCTGCGCGATCAACAGGTCTTCCTTGCTGGAGGAAACCCCCGCCGCCGCGCGGGTCACTTCAATCCCCGCCATAGAGCCGATCTCATTCTGTTTCTTGTTGCCTTCGTAAAGCTCCTCGGCGGCCGCCAGCGCTTTCTCTTTGATGTGTACCGCATCGTTGAAGCTCACCAGGTCCCAGTAGAGGTTCAGCACCGCCGCCACGGTGGTCTGAACCTGAAGCTTCACCTGGAGGTCATTGACCTTCGAAGTATTGCGGGCCACCAGGATGTCGCGTTTGTTCACCGCAAAGCTGAAGCCTTGTAACAGCGGCTGGGTGACGTTGACGTCCACCTGGCCCGAAAGCACCGGATTCTCCAGCAGCGGAGCGGCGCCATTCTCGTATAAGAGCCGGTTCTCATAAAAGCTGGCGTTTAGAGCGGTGCCGGTGATGAACGACTGGTTGTAACTGGCCTGGAAGGTGCGGGAATTGGTGACCAGCGCTTCGGTGGCGTTAAGCACCGCGTTGCTTTCGGGTGTGGAGTAATGGCCGACCTGGAAATACAGGCCGATCGACGGGTCCAGGTTGGGCAGGCCGGGACCCACCTGGGTGATGATGCTGCCGCCGGCATTAAATCCGCTGCCCCCCACCAAGCCGTTGGCGTTGCCGCTGACTCCGGCCGTGCTCACGCTGGTAGGGCCGGCGGCGATCGGCGTAGACACGTCGCGCAGATACTGGCCGGCGTCCGCGCGGCGCTCCACTTCCCGAGACAGAAGCGGAGTGTAGCGCTGCACGGCGATATCGAGATTGTTCTCCAGCACCAGGGCGATCACATCCTGCACCGAAAGGTACAGGTTGCCGCCCCGCACCAGTTCCTGCAGGCGCGGCGAATTGGTCAGCTTGGCCGGCGCAACGATGCGCTTTTCCACGTGAAACGGCTTCACCAACCACCCCACCACGGGCGGCGGCGAGGGGGTTTGGATGGAGACCTCGGACTGCGCGAAGGCCGCCGAACCCGCGGCGCAGAATGCCAGCAGGACAATGCATCCGGTGTGCTTCCGATAAGTAAGATTGAATTTCGTGGGCATACTTGCTCTGAGCGGACAGTCCGGAGGTGCAATTCCAATTCCACCAATCTCTTAGAGAACGCGGGACTTGACCGGCGGCAACCGCTCCAGGGTGTCCGCTTTTGAGAACGGCTGTCCGAATTCATCACGGCCCGGGAGCGCAGGGCCCTTGGGCGGCGCTTGACACCTGGGGGGCGCCATCCATAGGCTGGTGCCAGGACCGCGAAATCTGTTCCCATAAGCGAACCACTCGCTCCCGCTCGTTCCTCTGATCACAGCCGCGCCCGTCAGTGAGCGTCTGTCGCAACCGCACAACATCTCGCGGTCAGAGACCTGACGAGGCTTCGCCTCAGACCGACAAGATGTAGAGTGTGACGCCCGTGGACAAGCGGGACGCTGCGCGATCAGCGCCTGAGGAAATGTGCCACCAAAGCAAGCAGTGCGACGATTAATATCAGGTGAATAAGTCCGCTGGCAATTCGGAATGCAAAACGTCCCAGCATCCAGATTATGAGCAGAAGCACGAACAGGGCTAGAAACATTTAAGATCTCCCTCGCTGGCGTTACAGCCTGGCAAACCCAAAGAGTGGCAGGCCGCGCACGCAATGCCACCCTGGTGGCGGTGCTTGGTAGTCGATGGCGCCGGAAGGCCGGGGCAATTAGCGGAACGCTACGCTCCCGCCTTGTGCGCCTTGTGGTACTCGGCCCACCGCTTTTTCTGGGCGGCGGCGATGCGCTTCCGCGCCGCAGCCGACATTTTGCGTTTGGGCTTCGCAGCGCCAGTGGCGCGGTCACGGCCAGAACTCGCGGGTACTCTTCGGCCCTTGAGTTGCGCCTGAAGGTCAGCAATAGCTTTCGTAATACGTCCCTGCTCGCTCTGATAACCGAGTAAGGCAGCTTGGAGTGTTTGAGCGTCAATCGCCATCGTCCCCAGTGTATAACAGCCGCCCAACAACCGCTGGCGGATCGGACCCTGCGGTCCGGGTGGCTAGAATCCCGCAGCTCACCTGGTCGGCCAGATAGCCGGCGTTGCGCCACAGTTGACCCACGTTTAGCGCGGACCGGGCGTTAATCTCCGCTGCAAAGTTCGCAAGGTGCATTTTCCTTCCCCACCAATCACTTGCGAGCCTACCCCTGGCGGCTTTGTCGTCGCCCGCCAATCCATGCTCCGAGCCTCCCGCCTCGAAGCCAGCCTCTTCGCCAATCCCCCGGCGATCAACTCCACTCCGTCCGCGAAACTGAAGCCTTCAAAGTCTTCCTCCGCTCCTCCGTCAAGGAATTGCTGTCTCTCCAAGCCGAGCGCTTGTTCCGGCCCGCCAGCCGCAACCAGCTTCCACGGCCACGCCCGCTGCCACCGAGCACCCCCACCCCAGCGCCAAGGCCGCCCGCCGGCAACCTGGCCCTGTGCGTCTAATGCCATTTCTTCGAGGCAGAGAAGGGTTTGGTCCGCCGCTAGCGTTTTCCTCCCGTTTTCCTCTTGGTTTTCTCCGCGCTTCCTCCGCGCCCTCCGCGTCTCTCCGGAAACTTCCGGGAAGTCCTTTATTTTCGGCGGGCGAAAATGGCGAAAATGTCGGCCAAGCGTCCCCTCGTTTTTCTTCTCCGCTTTCTTCTCCGCGCTTTCTCCGTGTCTCCGCGTCTCCGCGTCGAATGGGCCCGCGCCCGCCGCTGGCCTGTCTGGCGTTTCCTCGCCCCAAGAACATCGACAGCAGTCGATACGTGTGCTCCGCGGTGAATGGGCCCCGCGTCGCAGAGAAGGGTTTTGTCCGCCGCTGCGTTTTCCTCCCGTTTTTCCTCCCGGTTTTTCTCTTGGTTTTCTCCGCGCTTCCTCCGCGCCCTCCGCGTCTCCGCGGTGAATGGGCCCCGCGTCCCCGCGGTGAATGGGCCCACTGCTTACCTCCCCGGCGCCGGGTTGGCGCCCGTCAGGCCCTGGTCAGCGGTCTTGGGATCGTAGCGCGGATTGACCGCCGGCATGCTGGCATGGACGGATTCGCGCCACTGCGCTAACATGCCGCGCATTTGAGCGGCTCGCCGCGGGTCGCGGGCGGCGAGGTTGTCGCGCTCGCCAATGTCGCGGGCCAGATTGTAGAGTTCGAGGTGCCCATCCTCGAAGAATTCGATCAGCTTGTAGTCGCCCGCGCGCACGGCTCCGCCGGGCACCCCACCCTGGTTGCTGTAGTGCGGGTAATGCCAG
The DNA here is from genome assembly GCA_963803725.1 of Bryobacterales bacterium. Lineage (GTDB taxonomy): Bacteria > Acidobacteriota > Terriglobia > Bryobacterales > Bryobacteraceae > JOPF133. The sequence continues at coordinate 145,604 of CAWDOH010000019.1, forward strand.
TAGATCGCCGGGCGGTGCAGCGTCGAGGCGCCACGCAGCAGGGGAACCAGGCTGATGCCGTCCACCTCCCACTGCGGGTCCACTTTCAGGCCGGCCATCTCGAGCATGGTGGGAAAGAAATCGATGCTCGATACCGGCACATCGCACACGCGGCCAGGCTGGGTGACGCCAGGCCAGCGGATGAACATCGGCTCGCGAATTCCGCCCTCGTAGAGGTGCCCCTTTCCGCCACGCAGCGGAGTGTTGGAGGTGACCGGGCGTTTGCTCGATCCTTCATAAACCAGGCCGCCGTTATCGGACATGAAAATCACCACCGTGCGGGCGGCCAGCCCTTCGTCATCCAGTTTCTTGAGAATGCGGCCGATGTTATCGTCCAGGCTGGAAATCATGGCGGCGTAGAGCGGGTCGTGCTGTGGGTTGGCAGGGTCGGCCTTGGCGCGGAAGCGTTCCACCAGCGCGGGCCGGGCCTGCTCCGGCAGGTGCACGGCGAATTCCGGCAGATAGAGGAAGAAAGGGCGCGACCGGTTGATTTCGATGAACTTCTGCGCCTCGATAGTCAGGCGGTCGGTCAAATAGTCGTCCTTGGTGCCGCCCTGTAAGTTGGGCAGGTCGAAGGGGCCGAAATACGACGCGGGCTGGCCCTTGGCGGTGCCAGCCACGTTGAGATCGAAGCCGTGCTTATCGGGGTAGAATGGCGGCCCGCCCAGGTGCCATTTGCCGATGCTGGCGGAGGCATATCCCAGCGGCTTGAGTGCCTGGGCGATGGTCACTTCGTCGAGCGGGAGTTCCTGGTGGAAGGGCGGGGGAATCAGCCGCGCGGTAGGCCAGGGGGCGCGCCCGGGGATCCAATCGGTGAGGCCGAGCCGCGCCGGATACTTGCCGGTCAGGATGCTGGCGCGCGTCGGCGAGCACACCGGACAGGCCGCGTAGGCATTCGTAAAGCGAACCGATTGGCGGGCCAGGGCATCCATATGCGGCGTTTCATAGAAGGTGCTGCCGTAGACGCCCAGGTCGCGCCAACCCATGTCATCAATCAGGATAAAGAGGAAATTGGGCGGGGCTGCCGGCGGCTGCGGCGGGCGGGGAAACGCTGCGCGGGTGAAGGCGGCGGAGCCGGCGGCAAGGGCCAGAAAGCGGCGGCGTGTGGCCGCCGGCGGCATGTGGGTGGTGGGCACGATGGAGGAATATCAGATTTCCACCAGCCGGGCAAGTAGGTGGCTGCCGCGCTCCGGGCGCCCCAGTCATAATGAAGGCTCGGCCGGGTCGAGCCCAAAAGGAGTACTTACGACATGTTTCGCGCCGCGGTGAATCTCTTGCTGGCTTTTTCGATTGCCGGATACGCCTATGCCCAGGGTAGTCCGGCTGCGCCCCAGCCTGGCGCGGACGATGCCGCGCTCATGCGGCAGCAGGTCGCGGAGTTGAGCGCCCTGGTCCACCAACTGCAAGCCCGCGTAACGAATCTGGAAGAGCGGCTGAAGGTCGCCGACGCCCCCGCTCCACCTGCTCCGCCCGAGCCCCCTGCTGCCACTACTCCCGTTGTCGCCGCGATCCAGAACGTTCCGCTGCCGCCGGCCCAGGCGGCATCGGCCGGGAACCCGCAGCCGGCGGCGGCCAGCGCCCCCGCCACCGCATCCGGAATCTTGCGCGGCACCACCGTCAATGTCGCGCTCGATGCATACTACGGCTACAACTTCAACGATCCCATCGGGCGCGTCAACCTTCTCCGAGCTTACGACGTCAGCAGCAATGCCTTCAGCTTGAACCAGGCGGACCTGGTCTTAGAGAACGCCCCCGACCTGGCGAGCGGCAAGCGCTTCGGCGTGCGGCTCGATCTGCAATTTGGACAAGCCACCGAAACTCTGCAGGGCAGTGCTTCCAATGAACCCCGCCCGGACGTCTACCGGAACATCTTCCAGGTATACGGAACTTACATCGCGCCCATCGGCAGCGGATTAACCATTGACTTCGGGAAATGGGCCAGCGCCATCGGAATAGAGGGCAATTACACCAAGGACCAGATGAATTACTCGCGCTCGCTTTGGTTCGACTTCCTGCCTTTCTATCATATGGGCGCTCGTGTGAGTTATAAGGTAAATAACGCGCTCACGCTGAACTATTGGATTGTCAACGGAACCGATCAAACCGAGCCCACCAACGGCTTCAAAGACGAATTGGGCGGGGTGAGCCTCCAACCGCACAAGAACGTCGCCTGGACCATCAATTACTACCTGGGAATGGAGCACCCCGATTTTGAGTATCTCCCCGGATCGACTGAGCCGGGCCTGCCTGAACAGCAGGGAACCCCGTTCGTACCGATTCCCAATCCGCCGCATGGCAAGTTGCACATTTTCGACTCCTACGTGACCTGGACGGCCACTCCCAAACTCACCTTCGCCGCGGAGGGCGATTACGTGATCCAGCGGCTCTATACCAGCTCCGCGCCTTTCCATACCGATGGCGGCGCCTTATACGCCCGTTATCAACTGGGGCCCCGGATCGCCCTCGCAGCCCGGTCCGAATATCTGTCCGACCGCGGCGGCCTCTTCACCGGCACTACCCAGGCCGTCAAGGAAACCACCATCACCCTGGAGCAGAAGATGGCCGAAGGCTTCCTGTTGCGCGAGGAGTGGCGCCGGGACTTTTCCAACCACGCCTACTTCCTCACCAACATGCTGGGCATTCTCAAAACGGAGCAGAACACCGCCACGCTGGGGATTGTCTGGTGGTTCGGCGCCAAGGAGGGGATCTGGTGATCCCGCCGCGAAATGTTGTGTGGTTGCGCGACAGACGCTCCCTGACTCCCGGCCCCCTGCGCCCGCCCTGCTAACCAAATTCTCAGTAGAACGTCTACCCGGTGTGGCCCGATTTTGGGTAGAATGTCTGCTGACCCCTATGCCGAACGAATCCGACCGCATCCAACTGCTGCAAGGCACCCTGGACATGCTCATCCTCCGCACCCTGCTGTTTGGCCCCGCCCACGGACACCAGATTGCCAAGCACATCCAGCGGACCACCGAAGACCTGCTGCAAATCGAGCACGGCTCGCTCTATCCGGCGCTCCACCGCCTGGAACGCAAAGGCTGGATTGCCGCCAGATGGGAGCCGGCCGGCAAGGATCTGAAGCGCGAATTCAAGTATTACCGGCTCACCGCGGCCGGCAAAAAACAACTGGTGGCCGAGGAATCCAAATGGAAAAAGCTGACCGGCGCGGTGGCCCGGATCATGTGGCCGGCCGAGGAAGGTTGACGTGCGACCAGACCGCAACGACGACCTGGAACGCGAAATCCGCGCCGACCTGGAACTGGAAGCCGAGGAGCAGAAGGAACGCGGCCTCTCGCCCGAAGAGGCCCGCTACGCCGCCCGGCGGGCTCTCGGCAACGTGACTGTGGTGCAAGAGGAGGTGCGCGAAATGTGGGGACGGACTTGCCTGGAGACGATCTGCAGGGATCTGCGTTTTGGCGCGCGCCGCCTCCGCAAAAACCCTGGATTCACCGTCACGGCTGTATTGACGCTGGCCTTAGGCATCGGGGCAAATACCGCGATTTTCAGCCTCGTCAATGCCGTTTTGTTGAAGTCTTTGCCGGGTGTCCAGACCCCCGACAATCTGGTCCTGTTTAGCGATGGCACCGCGGAAGGAAGCCTCGTCGCGAATACGCCGGACGCAGGCACACTTCCCCTGTACTCCTACGGTCTCTACAACCGCCTCCGTCATCAACTGCGGCTGTTTGACGGCCTCGCCGCGCAGCAGAGCAACACCACCGGCGCCGTTATCGAACGTGCTGGTTCGGACAGCGGCAGTACGGCGGGTCCAGCATCGGCTCGTTGCGTAAGCGCCAATTACTTTGATGTCCTGGGAGTCCATGCATTTCTGGGCCGCACGTTTCGCCCCGGCGATCAGACGGCGCCGGGCGCCAATCCCGTACTGGTCTTGAGCTACGGTTATTGGCAGCGTCAATTTGGCGCAGATCCGTCGCTCATCGGCGCCCCACTCACTGTGAATGGATTCCCATACACCGTCGCCGGCGTCACGCCGCCGAATTTCACTGGAACGAAAGTTGGAGCCGCCACGGATTTCTGGGTCCCCCTCACGATGCAGGAACAGTTGATGCGGCGGGAGTCGCGGCTCTCACCCAATGACAAAACGTGGTGGCTCCTGGTGATCGGCAGAATCAAGCCAGGCGTAGTATTCAGCCAGGCTCAAGCCAAAGTCAATGTAGCCCTCCAGCAATACCTGGCCGAAACGGCTGTTGACCCAGCCGAAATTGCGCGCGGCAGGCGTGTACGCGCCGAATTGTTTCCAGGGGGCAAGGGCGTCTTATCGCCACGTTCTCAATTCGGCCCGTCGCTGCTGGTCCTGATGGGCGCGGTCGCGTTGTTGCTGTTGATTGCCTGCATCAACGTTTCTCACCTGTTGCTTGCCCGTTCGGTGCGGCGGCAGCCGGAGATAACCCTCAAGCTGGCTCTGGGAGCGAGTCGCCCCCGCATCATTCGGCAACAAATGACCGAAGGACTGCTGCTGTCCGTTCTGGGAGGCAGCGCCGGCTTAGCGCTCGGGCGATTTTGTACGGCCGCGTTCGTGCGGCTGGCCTCCACCGGCCAGGTGCCTCTGGTGGTGGATACAGCGCCGGATGTGCGCGTCTTCGTGTTCAGTGCCTTGCTGATCCTGTCGGCCGCCGTGCTATTCGGTCTGGTCCCGGTTTGGCAGGCGTCCCGCACGCAGTTGAGCGGTTCTTTGAAGGAGGCATCTCGCGGTGTCACGGGCAGCGCCGGCCGGCGTGCCTTCAGCCGTCTGCTCCTCATCTCGCAAGTGGCCCTCTCGTTTCTGCTTTTAGTGTGCGCGGGGCTGCTCACCCAGACGCTTCGGAACCTTCAGAACATCGATAAGGGTTTCGGCGAGGAACACCTCCTCCTGGTAAGCCTGAATTCCCGGCTGACGGGGCTCACGCCTGGCCAAATGGCGCCGGTATACGAGCGCTTGCTGGACGAAATGTCCTCTCTGCCCGTTCGGTCTGTAAGTATGGCCACGGACACGCCACTGAGTGGAAATACTAATACCACCGACATCTCGATTCCCGGCCGCGTCTCCAGGCAGGGCGAAGACATGGAAGTTCAGGTCGTGGTGGTGACCCCGGGTTACTTCGAGACGATGGGAATGACCATCCTCGAAGGCCGTGGTATCGGCCGCGAGGACCGCCCCACCTCACCCCGAATCGCCGTGGTGAATGAAGCCATGGCGCGCCGCTTTTTCCATTCCGGCGAGGTGCCAGGCGCGCGCTTTCACGCCGGCGGCCAGGATCAGGAATTGACAATTGTTGGCGTGGTGAAGAATCCGCGGATCAACGATCTCCGGAGTGAGCCTCGCCCCATCATCTTCCTGCCGCTTGCCCAGTCACCCGATTACCTTCGCGGACTCCAGGTGCGCACCCAGGGCGATCCGGCTGTGGTGGCATCCCAGATCCGGCAAATCGTACGCCGGGTAAACCCCGATCTTGCCGTCAATCAGATCGTCACTTTTCATCAACAGGTGGACCGCTCGCTGGCTCGCGAACGCCTGATCGCGACGTTATCCGGGCTCTTCGGGCTGCTCGCTTTGGTGCTGGTTTGTGTCGGATTGTATGGCGTTCTCTCGCAAAGCGTCGCTCAGCGCACGGCCGAGATCGGCCTGCGAGTCGCCCTGGGCGCGGATCGGTCTCGAGTCCGGTGGCTGATCTTGCGCGAGTCGCTGATCCTTCTGGCCGCGGGCATTGCGATGGGGGTTCTGGCCGCACTCGCATCTGCCAAAGCCATGGCTGGCCTGTTGTTTGCGCTCAGCCCGGCTGATCCACGAACCATGGTTGGCGCCGCGGCGGCGGTTGTCGTGGTCACTGTGTCGGCCAGCTACATCCCGGCCTGGCGCGCATCCCGGGTGGATCCGATGGTGGCTTTGCGGTACGAGTGAGGCGCTATGAGTTGGCGGCGGCGAGCGAAACGCGAGCAGGATCTCGAACGCGAGATCCGCGCCGACCTGGAACTGGAAGCCGAGGAGCAGCAGGAACGCGGCCTCTCGCCCGAAGAGGCCCGCTACGCTGCCCGGCGGGCCTTCGGCAACGTGACTTGGGTGCAGGAGGAGGTACGTCTGATGCAGGGCTGGACCCGTTGGGAGATTCTTATGCAGGAACTTCGCTATGCTTTGCGGACGCTGCGGAAAAGTCCGGGCTTCGCCGCAACCGCCCTTCTCACGCTGGCGCTGGGCATCGGCGCCAGCACAGCGGTCTTCACGGTGGTCGATTCGGTCCTCCTGAAGCCGCTGGCATACCACGATAGCGGCCGCCTGGTGGCCGCCTGGGAAAGCGTCCGGTTCCTCGGCGAGAATCAGTTAGGCCCCAATCCGCGCCACGTGGATGTCTGGCAGAAACGCGCCACAGCCTTCAGCGGCCTCACCTTCCTGCGGCACGTGGCCATGGGTCTCACGCTCAGTGGCGACCATCCCCGCCTCACCGCCGCGGTCGTCTCCATCCCCAACTTATTCGACGTCCTGGAGGTGCATCCGCTCCTGGGCCGGACCTTCATCGCCGAGGATGGCGTCCGCGGGCACGATCACATCGCCGTTTTGACTTACTCGCTGTGGCAGGACCAGTTCCATGGCGACCCCGGTGTGATCGGCAAGACCATCCGCCTCGGCGATGTCTCCCGCGAAGTGGTCGGCGTCCTGCCTGCCGGCTTCCACTTTCCCAGCGGCACCGCGCTGCGCTCTTTCCGGCGCTCCACCCAGACCACCAGCAACGCCTCCGAGCCGGCCATCTTCATCCCGGTGGCGCTCGATCTAACGGAATTCCCCTGGAATGGAAATTACGCCAACTGGGTCACCCTGGGCCGCCTCAATCCGGGCTTCACCATGGCCCAGGCCGCGGCGCAACTGAACGCCATCCAGGCGCAGATCCTGCAAGACCCTGCCTGGCCCGCCGATCGCCGACCCGGCACGCTGGGGGCTTCCGTGCAGCCGATGCAGGAAGCCGTGGTGGGCGATTCCCAGACCGGTTTGTGGCTCCTGATGGCCGCCGTCATGGGGCTGATGCTGATTGCCTGCCTGAACCTGGCCAACGCGCAACTGGGGCGCGCGCTGGCCCGCAGCCGCGAAGCCGCCGTGCGCACCGCCCTGGGCGCGGCCCGCTGGCGCCTGGTCTGGAGCGCGCTGGCCGAAAACCTGCTGCTGGCCATAATCGGCGGCGCGGCCGGCATCCTGATGGCTTCCGCCGGTCTCGGTCTCTTCCGCCGCTACACGCCCGTGGGCCTGCCGCGTCTCTCCGAAATTCACCTCAATCTCAGCGTGCTGCTCTTCTCGCTCGCCCTCACCTTCTGCGCCAGCATTCTCTCCGGCTTGCTGCCCGCGCTCCGCCTGCTGTCCATGGACCCGCAAGCCGGGCTCCAGCAGAGCAGCCGCACCCTCGGCAGCCGGCAAAGCAACCTCGTGCGCCGCTGGTTGATCGGCCTCCAGGTTTCGGGCTGCATCGCCCTGCTGCTGGTCACCGGCCTCTTCTCCAAAAGCCTGCTCCATCTGCTTCGCGAGGAGAAAGGGTTCGACACCGGCCAGGTGGCCATTGCCGAAGTCCGGCTCACGCCCCAGAGTTACGACAAGGACCAGAAGCGCGTGACCTTCGACGATGCCGTGCTCGCCAATCTGCGCGCCCTTCCCGGCGTCCAAACCGCTGGGCTGGTAAGCGCCATGCCGCTCGATGGCGAGTCCTGGATCGAGCCGGTCCAACGCCTGGATAAGCCCGACCTGGAAAGCCCGCTGATCAACCTCCGCTGGGTGAGTCCGGGGTATTTCGAAACCACCCGGCAGCGGCTGGTGGCCGGCCGTTTTATGGAAGAGCGCGACCGCAACCTATCCAGCGTGGTGCTATCCGCGGGCGAGGCCCAGGCCCTCTGGGGCGCCCAGGACCCCATCGGCGGCCAGGTCAAAATCGAAGGCCGCACCTTCACCGTGATTGGCGTGGTGGCCGATTCGCGCAACACCTCGCTCAAATCGCCGCCCGCCCGCATGGCCTATGTCCATTTCAAGGACCGGCCGCCCTTCCCCACCTACTTTGTGGCGCGTGGGGCAAACGCCGGATCCCTCGCCGCCAGCATGCGCCAGGCCATCTGGAAGTACGATCCGGAGGTCACCATCGCGCGCGTCAAAACGCTGGACGCGCAATTGACCGACTCGCTCTCCACCGAGCGCTTTCAGACCCTCGTGCTGCTCTCCTTCGGAGCGGCCGCCCTGCTGCTCGCCATGCTGGGAATCTATGGCGTGCTCAGCTACTCCGTGGTCACGCGCCAGCGGGAAATCGGCGTACGCATTGCGCTGGGCGCCACCCGAAGCCAGGTCTATGCGCTGACCTTCACGGAGGCCGGGGCTCCGGTGTGCGTGGGCGTCATTGCCGGTTTAGTGGCCAGCCTCCTGGCCGAAGGCGCCATTCGCAAGCTGCTCTATGGCACGCAGGCGGTGGATGCGCCGGTCATCCTGCTGGTCACCGGCCTGTTCCTGCTCTCGGCCGCCGCCGCCGCTTTCCTGCCCGCGCGCCGCGCCGCTTCGATCGATCCCATGGAAGCCCTGCGATCGGAATAAAGGAGGCCTCATGCGCTGGCTGCGACGAAAACAACGCGAACACGATCTGGAGCGCGAGATCTGCGCCGACCTGGAATTGGAAGCCGCCGAGCAGCGGGCCGCCGGACTTTCGCCCGAACAAGCGCGCCACGCCGCCCGCCGCGCCTTCGGCAACCCCGCTCTGGTGAAGGAGGACGTGCGCGCCACGTGGGGCGGGAACTTCGCTGCGCAGCTCGCGCAGGACTTACGCTACGCCGTCCGCACCTTGCGCAAGAGCCCCGCCTTCAGCGCGGTCGCCATTCTCTCGCTGGCCCTCGGCATCGGCGCCAACTCCGCCATCTTCACTTTGATCGACGCGGTCATGCTGCGCTCGCTGCCGGTGGCCGCTCCTCAGCAATTGGTGCAGGTGGACCAGTATTACGACAACCGCAAGGGCGGTTTCTCCTACCCGCTCTACACGTACTTGCGCGACCATAATCATTCCTTCAGCGGCCTTCTCACGATTTCCAATACGCTGCTCCACCTCAGCGATGAGCCCCAGGCCGAAGTCACCGGCCGCTATATCTCGGGCAATTTCTTCCAGGTGCTGGGCGTCCGTCCGCTGCTCGGCCGCGCCACCGTTCCGGATGACGACCGCGTCTCGGCGGGCGGCGGCAATCCGGTGGCCGTCATCTCCTACGGCCTGTGGCAGCGCCGCTTCGGAGGCGATCCCGGCGCGCTCGGCAAAACCCTGCCGGTCGAAGATCAACTGTTCACCGTCGTCGGTGTGCTGCCGCCGGAGTTCTTCGGCCTGCAGACCGGCGAGACGCTCGACTTCGTCATCCCCATCGCCAACGAAGTCAAGATCCGCCAGCGCAGTTGGCTGGCCAATGAGTTCACCGGGTGGTTAAGCGTAGCCGGAAGATTGCAGCGCGGCGTATCCCCGGCCACCGCGCGCGCCGATCTGAACGTCATTTTGCGCCAGGTGAACCAGGCCGAAGCCGGCCTGTTGCGAAACCCGCACGAGCGCGAACTCTTCCTCACTCGCCACCTCGAACTCACCCCGGCTGCCAGCGGCCTTTCCGCGCTGCGCGATCGCTTCTCGCGGCCCCTGCTCGTCCTGATGGCCGTGGTCAGCCTGGTCCTGCTGATCGCCTGCGCCAATGTGGCCAATCTGCTTTTGGGCCGCTCCGCCGCGCGCCGCCGGGAAATGGCCGTGCGGCTGGCCTTGGGCGCCGGGCGCGGCCGCTTGGTCCGCCAGTTGCTCACCGAATCGCTGCTGCTCTCCGCGCTCGGCGGCCTGCTGGCGCTGCTGCTTGCCCAATGGGGCAGTGCGCTTCTGGTCACCATGATGGCCAATGGAAAAGCGCCCCTGCGTCTCGATCTGCACCCCGATGCGCGCGTGCTGGCCTTCCTGGCCGCCATGTGCATCCTGACCGCCGTCCTGTTCGGAATCGCTGCGGCGTATCGCTCCACGCGAGTGGATGCCGGCCCTGCACTCAAGCAGGGCGCTCACTCGCCCGGCGCATCCTCCCGCACCTGGTTCGGCAAGGCGCTGGTGATGGCGCAGGTTGCGCTGTCCCTCGTTCTGCTGATGGGCGCGGGATTATTTCTCGGTACGCTGCGCAACCTGCACACCATGGACGCGGGATTTGCGCGCGGCGGCATTCTGCTGGCATCCGTCGCGCCCGGCGCGGCTGGCTTCAAAGGCCCGCGGCTGGCTGCCTTCTACCAGGATCTGCTGCAACGGCTCGACGCCCTGCCCGGCGTCCACGCGTCCAGCCTTTCGCTGATCACGCCCATCGCCGGGGGCGGTGTCGATCTCACCGCTATGGTCGAAGGCTACACGCCGCAGCCGCACGAAGACACCAGCGTCTACGTCAACCGCGTTTCGCCCGGCTACTTCACCACCTTCGGCACGCGATTGCTCGCGGGCCGCGATTTCGATTGGCACGACCGTGCCGATTCTCCACCCGTGGTGATCGTCAACCAGACCATGGCCCGCTACTACTTCCACGATGCCAGTCCGCTCGGCCGCTGGGTGGCGCTCGCGGACGGCCCGCCGGCCAAGATCGTGGGCGTGGTGGCCGATGCCCGTTACATGAGCCTGCGCGAACCTCTCCACCGAACCGCCTATGTCAACGCCTTCCAGGAGCCTGAGATGGACGGATCGCTCAGTCTGGAAGTGCGCACGGCGGGCGATCCGCTACAGTTGCTTCCCACCATTCGAGCCGGGTTGCGCGCGCTGGCCGCCAATGTGGCGCTGAAGAACGAAAGCACGTTCGAGGGCCAGATCGACAGATCGCTGCTCGAAGAGCGCCTCATGGCGACGCTCTCCGGCTTCTTCGGCGCCCTGGCCCTGCTGTTGGCCGCCATCGGTCTCTATGGCGTGCTGGCCTACGCGGTGGGCCGGCGCACCGCCGAAATCGGCATCCGCATGGCGCTCGGCGCGGACCGGCGGAATGTCCTGTGGATGGTGCTGCGCGAAACCGTCGGCCTGGTTCTAACCGGCATCGCCATCGGCCTGCCGCTCACCTTTGCCGCTACCCGCCTGGTCGAAAAGCTGCTGTTCGGTTTGACGCCCGCCGATCCGCTCACCATGGCGCTGGCCATTCTGACCATGCTCGCAGCCGCCGCTGCCGCGGGGTATTGGCCGGCGCGCCGCGCCACCCGCGTCGATCCGCTGGTGGCCCTGCGATACGAATAGGAGGCTGATGATGTTCTGGCGACGAAAACAACGCGAGCACGATCCGGAGCGCGAGATCCGCGCCGACCTGGAATTGGAAACCGCCGAGCAGCGGGCCGCCGGCCTCTCGGCGGACGAAGCGCGCCATGCCGCCCGCGTCGATCCGCTGGTGGCCCTGCGATACGAATAGGAGGCTGATGATGTTCTGGCGACGAAAACAACGCGAGCACGATCTGGAGCGAGAGATTCACGCCGACCTGGAATTGGAAACCGCCGAGCAGCGGGCCGCCGGCCTCTCGGCGGACGAAGCGCGCCACGCCGTCCACGTCGATCCGCTGGTGGCCCTGCGATACGAATAGGAGGCTGACGATGTTCTGGCGCCGAAAACAACGCGAGTACGATCTGGAGCGAGAGATCCGCGCCGACCTGGAATTGGAAACCGCCGAGCAGCGGGCCGCCGGCCTCTCGGCGGACGAAGCGCGCCACGCCGCCCGCCGTGCCTTTGGCAACCCGGCCTTGGTGCAGGAGGACGTCCGCGAAACCTGGGGATGGAGTTTGGGCGCGCAACTCGCGCAGGACTTGCGCTACGCCCTGCGCACCATCCGCGCCAATCGCGCCTTCAGTGCCGCCGCCATCCTGTCGCTGGCTCTGGGCATCGGCGCCAACACCGCCATCTTCAGCCTTATGGATGCGCTGCTGCTGCGCTTCCTGCCGGTGCGCAATCCGGGGGAACTGGTGGAGCTGATGCTGGTGGAGCAAGGCCACTCCGGAGACAGCTTCGCCTATCCGCCCATCGCCGCGATGGCCGCCCGCACCGATATCTTCGCGGGTGTGTGCGGCTTCACCAGCTACTCATTCAACGAAACCTCGCGCCAGGGAACCGGCCGCCTGACGGTGCCTGGGTCACCGGCGAATTCTACCGGACGCTGGGCATGGAGCCGTTCGCCGGACGCTTGCTCGGCCCCGCAGACGATCGTCCCGGCGCGCCGCCCGTCGCCGTGCTTTCGTACGACTTTTGGAAGACCCGCTACGGCGGCGATTTCGGCGCCATCGGGCGGTCCATCGAAATCGAAAACCAGGCCGTGCCGATTGTCGGCGTCAGCCCCAGCGGCTTCGAAGGCGCCAGTGTCGGCAGCGCGGCCAATGTCACCCTGGCGCTGGCCGCGCTGCCGCAGCTTTTTCCCGAGCGCGGCCGCATGCTGGAAGCCGCGGCGCAATGGCTGCGCGTCCTGGCGCGGCCCCGCCGGGCATTTCTCTGGCGCAGGCAAAAGCACGCCTGGCGGTGGTCTGGCCGCGGATGGCCTCCCTCGCCACCCAGCCGCGCATGAACGCCAGGCGCCGGCAGGTGCTGCTGGCCTCGTCCATCGATCTGGTCCCCGGCGGAGCCGGATATTCGGGTCTGCGTTCGCAATTCCGCCGCCCGCTGTACGTCCTGATGGCCATCACCGCCCTGGTGCTGCTGATCGCCTGCGCTAATTTCGCCAACCTGCTGCTGGCCCGCGCAACGGCGCGAGCCAGGGAAATTGCCCTCCGCTTCGCCATCGGCGCGGGCCGTGCGCGCATAATCCGCCAACTGCTCACCGAAAGCGTGCTGCTGGCCGCCGCGGGTGCCGCGCTGGGGGTTGCACTGGCCGCCGCAGGCAGCCGCATGCTGCTGGCGATCTTCTCGACGGCGGATCGACCCCATCGTGCTCGACGTGCGGCCCGATCTGCGCGTGCTGCTCTTCGCCAGCGCCGTGGCGCTGGCCACCGGCATTCTGTTCGGACTGGTTCCGGCGCTGCGAGCCACCGCGGCCGGTCCGGCAGCGGCGCTCAAAAGTGGTTCCGGAATCGCGCCTCGAACGCGGGGCGCCCCCGGCCCGCTTGCTTCCCGCGCTGGTGGTCTCGCAGGTGGCTCTCTCGCTGGTGTTGCTA
>CAWDOH010000020.1:0-49529 GCA_963803725.1 Bryobacterales bacterium
AGCGCCGTATCCCAGCCAGGAATTGACAACCGCTCCCTCGCGGATGCCTCCAGGTCCCGGCCCCAGGCACTAAGCTTCAGAGCCGCACGTTAAGCAAGCGGTAAGCGGGACTGCACTCTAACGATCCGGCCGGCTGAATCGCGGCGGGAAATTGCACCTGTGAACTTCCCAGAACGTGAGCGGTAACGCGGCGCGAAAGCCGTGGAACCGGCCAAGCGGTTGCCTTTGGATGACTTGACCTTGTGGGTGAATCGCAATACAATCCGCTCAAGAATAGTCGCTTTGGGCTGAATTTTCATTCCTGGGAGTTGTGCGTCCGGCGGGGCGTTATGACTCCGCCAAGATTTGTTCGACGACAGAACAATTTGGGAGGTCAATGTGAGACGGTTCTATTTCCTGTTGCTGGCGACGGCAACATTTCTCTGCGCGCAGGAATTTCGCGGCACCATCAGCGGCACGGTAAGCGATGCCACGGGGGCGGGGGTTCCGAAAGCCAAAGTGACGGCTACCGAAACCCGCACCGGACAGAAGACCACGGTGAACTCGGAAGCTTCCGGCGCGTACACGATTCCGTTCCTGCCGCCCGGCCAGTATGACATTTCGGCCGAGGCGACCGGGTTCAAGAGCTATCAACACCGTGGCGTGACGCTTGAAGCCGGGGCCAGCCCGACGGTAGATATCCGCCTGGAAGTGGGCGCGGTAAGCGACACGGTGACGATCACCGGAGAGGCGCCGGTGCTGGAACAGGCCAACGCCACGGTGGGCCAGGTGCTGAGCACCAAGGAAGTGGATTCGCTGCCGGTCAACGGGCGCGTGCCGATGATGCTGGGCAACCTGGCATTCGGGGTGATTTCCACGTATGAGCCGGGGCCGGTGCGGCCGTTCGATAACAGCGCGCCGAATGAGATCAGCATCGGCGGCGCTCCTTCCAGCCGCAATGAAGTGCTGCTGAACGGCGCTCCCAATGCGGGCCAGACCAACCAGATGGCCTACAGCCCGATTCAGGACGCCACTACGGAAGTCCGCATCAACCTGTTCGATATGGATGCCGCTTACGGGCACACCATGGGCGGCACGGTCAACGTGATTACCAAGAGCGGGACCAACGACCTGCACGGCGCAAGCTGGATCTACAACCAGACGTCGGCGGTGGATGCCAATGAGTTCTTCGTCAACGCCGCCGGCAAACCGCGCCCGCCTTACCACCAGAACCAGTACGGCGCTGTGGTGGATGGCCCGGTGTGGATTCCCAAAGTTTTCAACGGCCGGAACAAGGTGTTCTGGCTCTTCGGCTACGAAGGCATGCGGGATTCCGACCCGGCCAACTCGCCGCTCGAAACCGGCAGCCCGGAAAACTTCGCCAGCGTGCCCACGGCGGCTGAGCGCACCGGCAACTTTTCGGCGCTCGCGAGCCTGGGGAGCAGCTACACCATCTACGATCCGAATAGCGCCGTGGTGTCGGGTAGCGGGATCGCCCGGACGCCGTTCCCCGGAAATATAGTTCCCACCAGCCGGATCAATTCGATCGCCCAGAGCCTCATGAATTACTATCCGCAGCCGAACGTTCCGGGCCTGGCGAACGGAACCCAGAACTTCGCCATCAGCACGGTGGACAGCGACGGATACGACAACGAGATGGGCCACCTGGACATCAACTTCAGCGACAAGAACCGGCTTTCGTTCGACGCCCATCACAACTACCGCAAGCAGAACAAGAATAACTTCTTCGACGATCCGGCTACCGGCAACTTCCTGTTCCGCATCAACCAGGGCGCCGCGCTGGACGATGTCTACACCATTTCCCCGACCGTCTTCACGGACGTGCGCGCCAGTTGGACGCGATACATTGAGAACCACTCTTCTCCGGCGGACGGAGTGGACCCGGCATCGCTGGGATTTCCGTCGTATATCGACAACAATTCGAAGTTCCTGATGCTGCCGTACATCACCTTCAACGACAGCCTGACGAGCGTCACCAACAGCGTCTCGGGCGGCGCCCGGTCGGACTTCGAGCCGCTGGGATACAACGGCGACTCGACCAACTTCAACGACATCTTTGCGCTCTTTGGGGATGTGGTGAAGGTTCATGGAAACCACACCATCAAGATCGGCGGCGATGCCCGCGAGTACCGCTGGAGCGGATACACCTTCGGGAATCCGTCGGGCACCTACGGTTTCAATTCGGTGTGGACCAACGCCGCCGGAACGGCAGGCACGGCTGCGCCGCTGGGGCAGGAGTTCGCCTCGTTTCTGCTGGGGTTGCCCTACAGCGGCAGCCTCGATGAGAACACCCAGGCCACCGTGGATTCCAAGTACCTGGCGGTGTTCATCAACGATGACTGGAAGGTCAAAAGCAACCTGACCCTCAGCCTGGGGCTGCGGTGGGAGCACGATTTCCCGGAGACGGAGAGATATAACCGGTCACTCGACGGATTCAGCCCCACAGCTACGAATTCGATTTCGGCAGCGGCTGCCACGGCCTATGCGGCCAATCCCAACGCACTGCTTCCCGCCAGCCAGTTTCAGGCCCTGGGAGGCCCCACCTTCGCCAGCGCCGGCAACCCGTCGATCTATACCGATAAGTCGCACATCGTCAGTCCTCGCGTGGGCTTCGCCTGGACGCCCAGCGCGCTAGGCGGCAAGACCGTGATCCGCGGCGGCGTAGGTATCCTGGTAGACCCGATCCTGCTTCCCATTTCAGGCAGTTCTCCGTCCGTAGGAACCAGCAACGTAGCGTACGCCACGCTCAACCAGCCGGGATTCAGCCAGACCACTAACATGACGGTGACCGGGAACAACTACCTGACGCCCACCACCACGCTTTCCAACCCGTTCCCAGGCGGAGTGTTCGTGCAACCGTCCGGCTCTACGCTGGGGGCCTCGACGAATCTGGGATCGTCGATTGTCTTTGTGAACCCCTCCCTGCGCAATCCTTACGTGGCCCGCTGGCAACTGGGTGTTCAACATGAGTTGCCGAAGCAGATGGTGCTGGAAGTCGCGTACATCGGCAACCGCGCCAACCATCTGCCCATCGTGACCCAGTTGGACTATATTCCGGCGAAGTATTTGAGTAATTCGCTACTGCGCAACAGCGCGCTCATCACCCAGCTTACGGCCACCACCCCCAATCCGTTCAAGGGACTGCTGCCCAACTCCAGCTCATTGAACGGTTCGACCGTGGCAGTAGACCAGTTGCTGATTCCCTATCCGCAATACGCACTGCCTTTGGCGCCAACGCCATGCCCGTCGTGCTCCACGGCATCGCCATCGAACGGCGTGCTGGACCAGGAAAATCCGGCCGGCAGCTCGTACTACCAGAGCCTCAACGTCCGGCTGGAGAAGCGGCTCTCCAACAATCTGCAGCTCCTGAACAACTTCGTGTATAGCCAGCTCATCGACCGGATGGCCTATCTGAACGATTCCGACCCGGCGCCCGAGAAGCGCGTTTCGAGCGACTCGCGCCCTCTGCGCGAGATTCTGGCGGTGGACTATATTCTGCCGATTGGCCACAATCGCCTGGTCAACGTGCGCTCCAGCGTGCTCGACGGCATCATTGGCGGCTGGGGGCTGAACGGAATTCTGACCCTGCAATCCGGCCCGGTAATCACGTGGGGCAACTACATTTACATGGGCGGCCCGCTCGATTACAACTCGCATCAACCCAACGGCACGGCGTTCAACGTCAGTGACTTCGTCACCAACAGTTCGTTGCAGCTTGCCGACAACATCCGGTATTTCGACAACCAGTTCAACAACCTGCGCCGCGATCCGACCGAAGAGCTGGATCTCAACATGAACAAGCGATTCAGCATCAAGGAGAAAGTCCACCTCGAAGTCCGCATTGAGGCTTTCAATGTCACCAACCGCGTGACGTTCGGGGCGCCGGCCACCACCAACGACGTTACGGCGGCGGCCTTCGGAACCATTGCCTCGCAGGCTAACACGCCGCGCCGCATCCAGACGGCGCTGCGGCTGGTCTGGTAGAAGCCTTCGCGATTCGCTTTCCGCGGCCGGCCCGGCGGCGACTGGGCTGGCTGCGGAAAGTTAGGTCTCGGGCCGCGAGGTCCACTCCGTTTGGGGGCGCCCCGCACCATTTCGCGAGGTTCCTCGCCTTTGGCGGCCCGCCGCGGCCATCGGGGCACTCCTTTACGGTCGTGGCTCTGTTTCGGAGTCGCGCGCGCCAGCAAGCGGAAACGCGATCGCGCGGGAGGTGACCTACCTCACGATTTCGTGGCGCTTCGTTGAGACGCGCCGCAAGCCATGATTCCATTGCATCGGCCGCTTGCGCGTCTTCGTCGCTTTTGATGGCTCGCCGCGGCCATCGGGGCACTCCCTACGGTCGTGGCTCTGTTTCGGAGTCGCGTGCGTCAGCAAGCGGGGACCTCATATGGCCCTCGAGACCTACCTTTCGATTTCGTAACGCTTCGTTGAGGCGCGTAGCGTGCCATGATTCTATTAGGCCGGCCAACTCGCGTCTTCATCGCCTTTGGCGGCCCGCAGGGCCATCGGGGCACTCCCTACGGTCGTGGCTCTGTTTCGGAGTTGCGTGCGTCAGCAAGCTGGATCGCGATCACGCGTCAGGTGACCTACCTCACGATTTCGTAGCGCTTCATCTTCTCGTACAGCGTGGAGCGATCGATATCCAGGATGGCGGCGGTCTTCTTGACGTTGCCATCGGTGCTCTGCAAGGTCGCGATGATGAGCAGCTTTTCCATTGCCTGCAGAGTCATTCCAGCGGGCACGCTCCAGTTTTTGGCGGGCCCGCTTTTTTGCGCCAGGAAGGCGAAATCGCCTTCCTCGAGGGTGCGCGCGCGGCAGGTGACCATGGCGCGCTCCACGGCGTTTTCCAGCTCGCGCACGTTGCCGGGCCAGTCGTAATCCATGAGGATGCGCAGGGCGCCTTCGGAGACGTCGGCGATGTCCTTGCCCAGCTCGTGGGCCAACCGCTCCACGAAATGGCGCGCCAGCAGCGGAACATCCTCGCGGCGCTCGCGCAGAGGCGGAATCACGATCTGGATGACGTTGAGCCGGTAGTAGAGGTCTTCGCGGAAGCGGCCTTCGGCGGCGGCCTGCTGGAGGTTGACGTGCGTGGCGGCGATCACCCGCACATCCACGCGCACTTCCTCGGAACCGCCCACGCGATAGAACGAGCGCTCCTGGAGCACGCGCAGCAGGTCCACCTGGAGCTTGGGCGAGATATCGCCAATCTCGTCGAGGAAGAGCGTGCCGCCATCGGCCAGCTCGAATTTACCGCGCTTCTGCTGGCTGGCTCCGGTGAAGGCGCCCTTTTCGTGGCCGAACAGCTCGCTTTCGAGCAGCGTTTCAGCCAGCGCCGCGCAGGAGACCGCCACGAAGGGTTTGGGCGCGCGGTCGCCCGAAGAGTGGATGGCGCGGGCCACCATCTCCTTGCCGGTGCCGCTTTCGCCCTGGATGAGCACGGTGCTGCGCAGGCTGGCGATTTCGGTACACAGCGCCAGGATCTGCTGCAGGCGCGGGTTCTTGGTGATCACATCGTGGATGCGATAGCGGCGCTCCAGCTTTTTGCGCAGGATGCTGTTTTCGCGCTGCAGGTTTTTCACCTTGACGATGCGGCTGACCAGCAGCGAAATCTCCTCCGGATTGCACGGTTTGACGATGTACTCCTGGGCGCCCTCCTTCATCGCAGTGATGGCAGTGTCCACGGTAGCATAGGCGGTGATGATGATGATGGAGGCTTCCGGGTGGAGACGGCGGATCTGCATCATAGTCTCGATGCCGTCCATGCCGCCGGGCATTTTCAGGTCGACGAAGTAGATGGCGTAATCGCGCTGACGGGCCATATCCAGGGCGGCGCGCCCACCCGAGGCGGTATCCACCTGGTAGCCGTCTTCGCGCAGCCAGGCAGCCAGCGATTCGCACATGACCTCTTCGTCATCCACTACCAGAATCTGCCAATGGGTCTTCATGGTGTCTGCTCCTTGGGGGGCGTGGCCTGGGGTTGGAGCCGGCCCAGGCGCGAGGCGCAGGCTGCGCAGTAGGCGTCCCGTTTTCGATCGATTTGCGCAATATTGGTCGCCAGGGCCATGGCGCACTGGTGGTCGGCGCAGTGCACCAGTCCGAAGGTGTGGCCGGTTTCGTGGAGCGCTTCCTTGTGGGCGCGATCCAGAAAGACCTGGGGGTTGGGTGGCAGGCCGTAGAATTCCTGGCGCAGGCGGGCCAGCGAGATGACCGCCACGCGGCCGCGCAGTTGGGCGTGGCCGTAGACGAAGGTGAGCACCGGAATGAACAGGTCGCGCCCGGTGAGGGCGAGCAATTTCGTGGCGTCCGGCGGGCAGATCCGCACCAGCATCTCCAGGACGGCGGCCGAGCCGTATTGGCGGCGCGCGGCGTCGAAGGTGAAGTCGATGGAGGGCAGCGCCAGCTCGCGGACGGGCATGCCGAATTCAGCAGCCACACGGTCGCGAACGGCTTCCAAGGCTCCGTGCTCGACTTCCGGAGTGGCCCCCACATAGAAGCACCTCATTCCTTGCGAGCCAAAACCAGGGGTGGAGGCTCAGCCGATTGCGGGTGCGGCTCCAGAGGCAGGGTGACCGTGAACGCGGTGCCCTGGCCGACGGTGCTCTTGACTTCGATTTCCCCGCCGTGGGCCTGGATGATGCCGTAGGACACGGCCAGCCCCAGCCCCACGCCTTTGCCTTCCGGTTTGGTGGTGAAGAAGGGGTCGAAGATCTTGGCGAGGTTTTCGGCCGGAATTCCCTCGCCGTTGTCCGAAACGGTGAGCGCCGCGCCTTCAGCGACGCGCGTGGTGGATACGGCCACCTGCCGCTCGGCCTTGGATTGGGTGGCCTCGGCCGCGTTCAGCAACAGGTTCAGCACCACCTGCTGGATTTGCGACGAATCGCAGGGCACGGCCGGCAGATCGTCGGCGAGGGAGGCATCCACGGCCACGTTACTCAGCTTCAGCTTGTGCTGCACCAGCGAGAGCGTGGTGCGGACGATGCGGCTGAGATCGGCGGGGCTGCGCTGCGGCTTGGAGCGGCGCGAGAAGGCCAGCAGGTCGCTGACGATGCGGCCCACGCGCGAAGTTTCGTTGGTCACCTGCGTCAGGTACTTGCGGAATTCCTCGATGCGGTTGGGCGGAATGCCATCGTCCTTGAGCATGCGCTGGAGCAGCATGGAGAGGTTGAGCACGCCCGAAATGGGGTTGTTGATCTCGTGCGCCACGCTGGCGGAAAGCTGCCCGAGCGACGCCAGGCGATCGGTGTGCAGCAGCTTCTTCTGGGCCGCCTGGAGCTGCCGGGTGCGCTCTTCCACCTTGGTTTCCAGGTTCTCGGTGAACTGATTGATCTCGCCCACGGCGGTGCGCAGGCGGTCGCGCATGACATCGAAGGAGCGGGCCAGCTCGTCCAGCTCTTCGCTGGAGTCCTCGATATCCAGCGGCTTGTCGAGCTCCATCTGGCTGATGGCCTTGGTGCCTTCGATGAGCTTGCCGATGGGCCGCGCCAGAAAGCGGCGGGTGAAATAGATGATGAACAGGCTGATGAGGGCGATTTCGACCGCGGTGACCAGCAGCACGCGCAGCTTCATGTTTTCGACTTCGTGATCCACGGCGTCGAGGTTGAGCTGCAGATCGAGCACGCCGAGCACTTTGACCCCGCCGGGATGGGCGTGGCAAGCGGCCTGCGCGCAGGACGGCTCATTGTAGATGGGGGTCACCATATCCAGCCGGCGGCGGTCGCCGGCGCGAAAGATGCTGACATGGCGCGAGAGATCGGGGCGCTCGATGGCCTGCTGGCGGTCTTCGGCGTTGGTGGAGAACATCACCTGCCCGGCGCGGTTGAACATGCGGATGCGGTCGATGCCCTGTTTCAGGGCGATGGTCTGCATGACCTGGTAGGCGGCCTCGCGATGGTCATCGAGCATGGCGTGCCAGGTGGCGCTGGTGATGCCCTTGGAAAGCTGGTCGGCGCCCAGCACCATGGTGTTGAGAAGCTGCTGCTCCTCGGTCTTAACATTGACCAGCCCGGATACCGCCGCCACGATGATGACGATCACCGTGATGGACAGCATCAGCTTGCGGGCGAGGCGTCGTGGCATCGCTAATTACCTAAAAGAACCTTATACTCCTAAATTATTGTAGCGCGTGGCGCGAGGGCGGTGGAGGAGCGGGCAGCAGTCTAACCTGACGTTTTGCCGGGCGGTGCTGTGATGGCCGCATGCGGGAAACGATGACGCTCGATCCTGACGTCAAGGCCCTCATCCGGAGCGCCATGAGAGAACGCGGCGTGCCGTTCCGGGAAGCGATCCACTCGGCGCTGCGGGCTGGCCTTGCCGAGGTGTAGCCGCCTGGATCAGGTCTTCGTCCACGAGATCCACTCCATTACGGTCGTGGCCCCGAAACTTGTGCCCGAGCGCGCCGCTCCAAAAAACCAGTGCCGGAGCCGCGACCGTGAGAAGCCGTGAAGAAATTTAAGCAGGGCAAGCTCATCTGTGACCCCATTGCCGCTCAATCAGTTAGCGGCTCCTCACGCGGCCGGCGGCGGGTCACACTTTCGTTCAAACCGGCCCGGCCGGCGGGCAAGCTAAAGCAAAGCTAAAGCATGCCCCACGCGGGTTAGTACCTCTATCATGCAGTCGGTGTTTTTTCTGGCAAGATATTTTTCGATGGTGCGGTTTGGCCCTTTATCCGAAAAGAATCGGACTTGCACGCCCTTTTTGGTTCCGGCTACGCCGGGTCAGGTTGTGGCGTTTAGATTATTTCACGGCTTCTGACGGTCGCGGTTCGGTTTCGATGTTGCGCCGCGTGCCGTGGGTCGCGACTGGCGTCTGCCGCAGAAGGCGGGGCGCAGATCAATTCTATTTTGGCCAGACCACATATTCAGCGTCCGTTGAAACGAAGCTCGGCGCTGGCGATCCCGGCGTCGAATGCACCTCTACGCGGTCCAGAATGGCATCTTTCACGTGCTCCAGCGACAGGCCATTCCTCCAGGTTGCGGCGAAGGGTTTTTCCCAACCTATCTCCACATTACTCATGCGCAATCCGCGGGCGTGACGAACCGTCAGCGCCGTCGCCGTATGTTCGTAAGGGGCGGCCGGATCGGAGGACACAAAAAGCTTTATATTGTCCAACCTTACGCCCTCCAGCCAACTTTCCGGATGGCCGTCGATCACGGAAGCGCCGGTGCCGTGCGCAACCACATTCTGTATGATCACATTGCGAATTTGGCCGGCGGCTGGTTCATCGGCGCGCTTTTTGCCGTCCACTTCGCTGCGCCGTTTGATGTTGAAATGCAGGGGATCGCCATCTCCCCACCAAAACCAGTCGAAGCGCCGTGTCTCAATCGTCAGGTTTGACAGCACTACATCTTCCACGATGCCGCCATCGAACACCATAAATGCGATCCCGCGATTGGAATTGGTAATGACCACGTTATCGATGTTGACGCGGCGGATCGCGTTGGAATTCGCATCGCAAAACTTGATCGCGCTCGACGCCGAAGAAAGGCGGCAATTGGTCACCGTCACGTTTTCAACCGGTAGCGCGGGGCCCCAAATAGCAGCCGAGTAGAACACCAGGGCGTCATCGCCCGTTTCCACGGTCGAGTTGGCAATCCGGACATCCTGGCAACCGTCCGGGTCGATGCCATCGGCCCACACGCCTTCTTTCGGACTGGAGTAAATGTAGATGCCATCGATGAGCAGGCGCTTGCAGGCATACGGGTTAATGGTCCAACTGCGCGAGCGCAGGAACTTCAAGCCGGTGATGCGCACGTCGGTGCAACGCAACAGCAGCACCATGCGCGGATAGATCTTTTCGTTGGGGAAGCCATGCGGGAACGGACGCATCAGCGGTTTGCCGGCCGCTTCCATAAGGCGCTGGTTGGGGAGGATGTAGAAATCTGTGATGCTGTTGGGACCCCATTCATAGGTGGATTGCCCGTCCAGCGTACCGCGGCCTTCGAGCGCGATATCGTGCAGATCTTCGCCGGAGATTAGGGCAGATTTAGGCGACGGGTCGAACTGCGCGCCGTCTAACGAGGCGAATAAGGTTGCCCCAGCTTCCAAGAAGAGGCGCACCCCGGAGCGCAAGTGGAGCTGGCCGGTGGTGTACTCGCCCGGACCAATGTAAACGGTTCCTCCACCGGCTTTGCCGCATGCGTCAATGGCCTGCTGCAGGGCAGGCCGGGCGTTATCCGATTTGATTCCCGTAGCGCCGTAGTCTTTCACATTAAAGGCCGGGTTCGCGTGCAGCAGACTGGCGCAGGTTGCAAAGAGGAGTGCGAAGCGTGGTGGCATTTCCTAGAGAGCGTATCACTGGCAGCTTCGGCGCGCCATGGGAGGGCGGATCAACAGGAAAACACGCGCGGGAAGGCGCGGCGCGGTTGCCGGCGGCGAACGCCGCGTTACGAAGGCGGCGCACGCCGATGGCCGCCGTTCAGGCGCGCATCCACGTGGCGCGCGGCGGCGATCGGGCGGGATGCGGCGATAGTCGCGGGCCGAAGTTGATCCGGACGCGAAGGCGGAACGCCAGGCTCCGCGATGGAATTTTCGGCGCGTTGATGCCGGGGCAACATGGTGACCTGGCTTTCCAAGTGGCGGGACCACGCTGGCATGGAATTTCGGGGTCTCGCCAGGTCCTGACCGCGAGATGTTGTGCGGTTGGGGCGACAGACGCTCCCTGAAAAGCGGTGTGCCCGCGTGCCGGGCGGTGCCATACCGGAGAGGAACTCGCTTCGACGAAGGCCGATGAAGCTTCTGAAAATGCCCCATGGTGTTTTGCAAGCTGCTGAAAACGTTGATTGAAGTTGCGAGTTCCTCAAAAGCTGTGAAATAAGCTAACGCGCGCAAGCTAAAGCATAGCTAAAGCATGCGCTACCGCTTTTTCCGGCAACTACGCCGCCGCGCAGTTTCGGACATAGCGATCCTTAATACGCAGGCTCATAACCGAGGCGAGCCTCGCGCGCACCGAGTGGGCCAGGCTGGGCCCGGTTCCCCGCCGTTGACACCACTGCGCACCGGCGATACACTGGCCCTCCTGGAAAGCACCGTGAATCGCAGAGACTGGCTGAACCTGGGGGCGGCGGCGCTCGCCGCAGAGTGCGCGGGCGCGCGGGAGCAAGCGGAGGCTCCTGCGGAGGGCGGCCGCAATCCACCGCCCGCGGACGGCGCCGGGATTCCGCTGGAACAGTACGCGCCCAAGAGCATGCTGCACGTTCCGGCCACGGCTGTCCCGCGCGCGCGGTTCCCGGTGACCGACTTTCATACGCACATCACCAGCGGCAGCGCCACCGGCAAGATCCAATTCCACATGGAGCCGGCCGAATGCCTGGCGGTGATGGACCGCAAGAACATCCGCACCATGGTCGACCTGACCGGCAGCTACGGCGATGGGCTGCGCGACGCCATCGGCGGGCTGTCCGCCGCTCACCCCGGGCGATTTGTGGTGTTCACCGAACCGGCTTGGGCGCGAGCCTCCGATGCGGACTACCCGCGATGGCAGGCCGGCCAGATCGAGGGGGCGCACCGGGCCGGCGCCAGGGGGCTGAAGGTTCTGAAGACCCTCGGGCTGTTCCTGCGCGAGAAGGGGGCCAACCGGCTGGTGCGGATCGACGATCCGCGCTTCGACCCGATGTGGGAGGCGGCCGGTGCCGCGCAGATGCCAGTGGCCATCCACACTTCCGACCCCGAGGCATTCTTCCTCCCGATCGACCGCTTCAACGAGCGCTGGGAGGAACTGCACGCGCACCCCGACTGGTCGTTCCACGGCCGCGATTTTCCCTCCAATCGTGAGCTTCAGGAGGCCCGCCGGACGGTGATGCGCCGCCATCCGCGCACGCAGTTTGTCTGCCTCCACGTGGCCGATGCGGAGGACCTGCCTTACGTTTCGGAATGCATGGACAGCCATCCCAACATGCACGTGGACATCGCCGCCCGCATTGGAGAACTGGGTCGCCAGCCCCGCATGGCGCGCAAGTTTTTCGATAAGTATCAGGACCGGATCGTGTTCGGCACGGATGCCAGCGCCAGTCCCAACACGCCGCAGCAGACCTTCGGCGAGGCGCTCTACGAAATCTATTACCGCTTCCTGGAAACCGAGGACGAGTACTTCGACTACGCCCCGGCGGCAGTCCCTCCGCAGGGCCGCTGGCGTATTTACGGCGTCGGATTGCCGGAGCCGGTTCTGCGCAAGATCTACTGGGAAAATGCCGCGCGCCTGCTGGCGCTGCCCGCATAATGGAGATACGCCATGCGTACCCTTACCGTATCGCTGTTGATTGGCCTGGCCGCGGCCGGGCTGGCCCTGGTGGCCGATGGCCCTGCGACGGCCGCTTCGCCCGCCGAGGCCCTGAGCAAACGCGCCGCGCGCGATGCCGCTCCCGATACCAACCCCGGCTCGGCCTTCTGGCGCGGCGCTCCGGCGGTCTTTCTGGTGGACGACAGCCGCGGCAACTTAGTGCCGGGCTATAAGTCGGAAGTCCGCTCGCGATGGACCGCGCGCAATCTCTACTTTCTGTTTGTCTGCCCGTATGAGCAGCTCAATCTGAAGCCCAACCCCACGGCGTCGGCGGAGACCAATCAGCTTTGGAATTGGGACGTGGCGGAGACTTTCATCGGCTCCGACTTCCAGAATATCCGCCGGTACAAGGAATTCGAGATTTCCCCGCAGGGCGAGTGGGTCGACCTGGACATCAACCTCGATTCGCCGCACCACGAAGACGGCTGGACGTGGAATTCGGGGTTCCGGGTGGCCGCCCGCATCGACCGCGCGGCCAAGGTGTGGTACGGCGTGATGCAGATTCCTTACGCATCGGTGGACACGCGCCCGGCCGCCGTGGGCAATACGCTGCGAATCAATTTCTTCCGCGCGCAGGGGCCGCGGGCGGATCGGAAGATGCTCACCTGGCAGCCTACCGGACAAAGCAGCTTTCATGTGCCGGAAGCCTTTGGAACGCTCCGCCTGGTGAAGTAAGCGGCTTCCGGACGGGAGGAAATCGAGATGCAAACGCGCAGAGCAATGGTGCCCGTGGCGCTGGCGGCCGCGTGCGGCCTGGGAATGGTAGTGGGAAGACTCACCAGCGCCTGGCACCCGCGGCTGGCGCTGGCTCATGCGGCCGCGCCCGCGCAAGCAGCCACGCCGGCCCCAGCACCCGCGGACGGCAAGTTGCGCATCATCATCTTCGGCGCGCACCCCGACGACGCGGAGTATCGCGGCGCCGGTGTGGCCATGAAGTGGGCGCGCATGGGACACCACGTGAAGCTGGTCTCGGCCACCAACGGCGACATCGGGCACTGGCAGATGGCCGGCGGGCCGCTGGCCCTGCGAAGGAAGAAGGAGGTGACGGAGGTGGACCGCCGGTTGGGCGCCGCCACCGAGGTCCTGGACATCCACGATGGCGAGATCCTGCCGACGCTCGAAAACCGGCGGACCATCACGCGGCTGATCCGCGAGTGGAACGCCGACGTGGTGATCACCAACCGGCCCAACGACTATCACCCCGACCACCGGTATACGTCGATTCTGGTGGAGGACTCGGCGTACATGGTCACGGTGCCGTTCTTCACGCCGGACGTTCCGGCGCTACGGAAGAACCCGGTGTTCCTGTATGCCTCGGACCGTTTCCAGCGGCCCAATCCTTTCCACGCCGATGTGGCGGTGGGGATTGACGACGTGATCGAGCCGACGCTGGATGCGCTGCTGGTGATGGAGTCGCAGATCCAGGAGGGCGGCGCGGATGGGCACGCGGGCCTCTATCCGGACGACGCGGCCGGAAGACGGCGGCGCACCGAGGAGGTCCGGCGGACGCTGGCCGCGCAGTACGCCCACCAGGCGGACCAATATCGCGAGGCGCTGGTCAAATTCTACGGTGAGGCGCAGGCGAAGAATATCCACTACGCGCAGGCGTTTGAGGTCTGCGAGTATGGGCGGCAGCCCACGGCGGCGGAGCTGAAGCAGATCTTTCCGTTCTAAGCCGGGCGTCGGTGCGGTTAGAATAGGGGCGGCTTTGGAGGCTTGGGCATCTGTGGCATGGCCGGCGCTTGCGGTGCGGCGGGGGCCTGGGGAGCAGCGGGCATCGCCGGGGCTTGCGGCATGGCCGGTGCCTGGGGAGCTGCCGGCGCCGCGGGCATCGCGGGCGCTTGGGGCATCGCGGGCGGTTTCGGCATGGCGGGCGCTTGCGGCATGGCGGGCGGCGATGTCCCGGCGGGCTTGTAATCCGGCGGTATCTGGAACGTGGACGGCGGCGGCTCTCCCGCCACCGCGTTCACGCAGTGGCACATCTGCTGGCCGAACGCTCCCACAATCCGCGTCAGCACCGGCAGCAGCAGTTGCGTGCTCAGCCAGATCTCCGCCACCATCGGTTTCGGCGGCGGGGGAAGCGGGGGCATGCCGGACAGTTGCAGTTGCGGCGGCTTGGGAGGGGTGAGCGGCGGCAGCGTATATTGGGTGCCCTGCACCTGCTGGCCGGCGATGATCCGCACGCCCAAGTCCACCGCCACCATGGCGGCCGCCGCAGCCGCGGGAAGCGCCGGCATGCCGGGGAGTTTCGGCAACGCCAAGGCCGGGGGCGCGGGCAACGCCGGGGCCTTGGGCATGACGATGGTCTTGAACTCCTTCTTCAGATGATCCAGCACCGTCACCTCCAGGGTGATCGGGTTAGTGATCACCGAAGTCACGGCGTAATCGATCCGCAGGATGCCGCTGGCCGCGCGCGACAGCGAGTAAGCCAGCTTCACCGGAAGGCTGCCGGGCGCCGCTAATTGCAGGGTATTGGTGCACTGCGTACATGCGGGCGGTAAGGGGGCAGGCGGCGGAGCGGGCGGAGTTGGGGGCGCCACAACCCTCACATCGTACCACGCACGCCGGGTGCGGCCGGGCAACGGGTTGCTAGAATGTATTCCACGCCTTATGCCGCTAAGTGTGGGCGACCGTCTGGGACCCTACGAGATCCTCGCGCCGCTCGGCGCCGGCGGCTTCGGCGAGGTCTGGAAGGCGAGGGACACCCGCCTCGACCGCATCGTGGCGGTGAAGCGGCTTACGGGTCCGCGTCCGGCGAGGTTTGAACACGAGGCGCGCGCCATCGCCGCGCTCAATCATCCCCACATCTGCCAGCTCTACGACATCGGGCCGGACTACCTGGTGATGGAGTACGTGGATGGCAAGCCGTTGCGCGGGCCGCTGCCGGTGGAAGAGACCGTTCGCCTGGGGATCGAGATCGCCTCCGCGCTCGCCGAGGCCCACAGCCGTGGCATTTTGCACCGCGACCTGAAGCCCAATAACGTCGTGCTCACGAGCAAGGGCGCGGCCAAGCTGGTGGATTTCGGCCTCGCCAAAGTGGTGGCGGACGACCCCGCAGCCACCCGCACGATGGACGGGCGGCTTCTGGGAACGCCATCTTACATGTCGCCGGAGCAGGCCCGCGGTGAGCCGGTGGATGCGCGCTCGGACCTGTTCGCGCTGGGCGCCGTGCTCTACGAATGCCTCACCGGGCGGCGCGCTTTTCCGGGAGCCTCCTCGGTCGGGGCGCTGCTCGAAGTGGTGTCGTCCCAACCACCCCCTCCCTCCAGCATCGCACCGGCGGTGCCGCCGCGGCTGGACGCCCTCGTGCAAAAGCTGCTTGCCAAAGAACGCGCCACGCGTTACGCTTCGGCCGATGAGGTGATTGCCGGCCTGCGAGAGTGCCAGGCGGCCGCCACCAGCGGCACGGCCGTCTCTCGCGCCCTGGAACGGCCTCACCGCCTGTTCGCGCCGGGCGTGATCGTGCTGGCGGTTCTGCTGTTGGCGGTTGTGGCCTGGTTGGCCAGCGGCATCCGTTTCGGCGGCGGAAAGGCGCAGACGCGGCAGGTGGTGGTGCTGCCGTTCGAAAGCCTCAGTGTGCAACCGGAGGGCACGGCCTTTGGAGACGGCCTTTCCGAAGTGGTGGCGGGCCTGCTCACCCGGCGGGACATCTTTCCCGATACGCTGTGGGTGGTGCCCTCCACCGACGTGCGGCGGTTCGGCGTCCAGACGGTGGCCGACGCGGGGCGCACCTTCCATGCGAACCTGGCGATTGGCGGAACGGTCCAACGAACGCCGGATCCGCCCGGCTGGCTGATCACCATCGCCGCCTCCGACGCCGCCCAACCGCATCTGCTGGCCTCCCGCACGATTCGCGTGGAGGATCGCGATCCGGGCGCGCTGGAACCGAACCTCATCTCGGCCCTGGTGGCCGTGCTGGCCGTGCGCGGGAGCGCCGCGGCGCAGGTCGCCAAGGCCGCGCCCTCCAACTACGCGCAGTTCGTGGTGGCGCGCGGGCATCTGCGGCACTATGACCGCGACGACAACCTGAAACTGGCGATTTCGGAATTGGAACGCATCACCGCCGCCACGCCGGATTACGCTCCCGCGCAGACGGCCCTCAGCGAGGCTTATTTCCGCATGTACAGCG
Organism: Bryobacterales bacterium; assembly: GCA_963803725.1. Classification (GTDB taxonomy): domain Bacteria; phylum Acidobacteriota; class Terriglobia; order Bryobacterales; family Bryobacteraceae; genus JOPF133. The sequence goes on from CAWDOH010000020.1 coordinate 16,404, forward strand.
CCACCAAGCAGGAGGAATGGCTGGCCAAGGCGGACCAGGCCGTGCGCCGCGCCGCCGATATCGACGAGAGCGACCCGGGCATTCCGGTGATGCGCGGGCGGATTCTGCGGGCTACCGGCGCGACCGAGGCGGCCATTCGCGAACTACGCCTGGGGCTGGCCCGCAACTCCGGCGACGAGGTGGCGCTGCTGCAACTCGCGGGAGCCTACGAAAGCGCCAAACGATTTTCCGAAGCCGAAGCCACTTACCAGGAGGCCATTCGTCTGCGCCCCAGCTACTTCCCGGCTTATACCAACTTAGGCATCTTCTATATGTCGCAGGGTAAGTGGAAACAGTCGGAAGATGCCCTGACCATAGTTACCAAGCTGGCCCCGGACTATGCCGATGGCCACACGACGCTGGGCACCCTGCTCTATCATCTGGACCGCCTTGACGAGGCGCAGCGGCAGTTCACCCGCTCGATTGAGCTGAAGCCTACGGCGACGGCTTTCTCCAACCGCTGCGCCGTAGAGTTCGACCAGCGCTCTCTGGAGGCCGCCACCGCCGATTGCCGCCGGGCGGTCAGCCTGCAACCCGCCAGCCCGATTGCGTGGGGAAACCTGGCGGACACCCTGGCCCAGGGCGGCAAAGGCGCGCAGGCCGTGGACGCCTACGGCCAAGCCCTTGAGGCGGGCGACAAACTGCTGGCCATCAACCCGGCCAATCCCGATCTGCTGGCCGCCATGGCCGGGTTTGCCGCCAAGGCTGGGCAGAAACCGCTGGCGGTGGAACTGGCGGCTAGAGCGCTGCGCCTGGGCACGGGCATGAATACGCTGTACTATGCTGGGAAGGCGTACGGATTGGCGGGTGAGTGTTCGCGCGCGACGGAGCTATTGACCCAGGCATTCGGAAAAGGCTATCCCCGCCAGGAAGCACGCCGGGACCCCGATCTGGCTCGTTTGCGGGCGGCGCCGCTCGCGTGTGCAGTCCCACCCATCTAACCACTTCATCGAGGACATATGGCCACGAAACGAGGAACCCCAAGACCGTTAGGCACGCCGGCCCCGCCGGTTCACTATCTCATCACAGTCGCCGCCGACAACAACGGCAACTTCACATACACCGCCAACGGCATTCCGGACGCATCCAGCCTTCGGCCAAAGAACGGAGACACCATCTCCTGGTCGGCAACCTTGAACAATAATGCGGTCGCATTTCAGGTGGCGTTTCCGGGCTTCGCTCCATTCCAGGGCGGCACCGGGGTAGTCCGCTCGACGTCTCCGGCAACCACCCCGCTCACCGTGAACCTGCCGAGTTTCTACAACGGCAACCTGGTGTTCAAATACACCGTCGCCATCGCTAACGGCTGGTCGGACGATCCGATTGTTGAACCGGTGCCCTCGGATGGAATTTTCACCCTCGGTGTCAATCCCCAGATAATCACCCTGAGTATCGAGGACAATGCCCTGGTGATCACCCCGCTGGACGCGTCGTCGTTCACAACGGGCGAAGTCACCTGGCAATGGGCTGCCGGCTCGATTGTCGACGACTTCACTTTGACCTTCGACGATCCGCCGGACGGTTGGCCGCTATCGGCCACCAGCCAGAACGGTATACTCGCGTTGAACCTGCAAGTTACGGGCGACTCCGACTACACCATCCAAACCCTCCACCTCGGTTTGTCCAACGATGACAGCAGCCTGACCTTAAACTGACGGGCGGCGCCGGGGTGCTACCCGGTGAAACTGCGTCAATCGCGGTGGCGTTTGGCGCCCAGCCTTCGGGCAATCCATCCCAGGCGCCCACTGCACCGCACGCATAGCCCCGCCGCGGTTGACAGCAGCCTGACGATAAGGTGACGGCCAGTGCCGGTGCCGGGCTACCCGGTGAAGCCGCTGCAACCGCGGTGGCGTCTGGCGCCCAGCCTTCGGGCAATCCATCCCAAGCGCCGACCGCACCACACGCATAGCCCCGCCGCGGCGCGGGCCGATTCGATCCCGGCCTGCCGCAGCGCCTCCAGCCGCTCGCGCGCCCGCCGGCTGCGCTCCTCGTCCGCCGCGCGCTGCTGGGCAGCCAGTATGGAGTCCTCTTCGCGCCGCTCGCGCTCCGTGTGTACCACTATGCCCCGTTTTACCACCGCGGCAGGATGCGCTTCCAGTTGGGGTCCACGTGCTTGCGCATTTCGGCCTCGTCATCGCGCTTGCGGTAGGGAATCTTCAGGTAGCGCTCGCGGCCGCGCGCCACCTGGTCGTAATCCAGATCCACTCCCAGGCCCGGCTTACCGGGAATGCGCACGGCGCCGTTTTCAAAGCGGATGCGGCCGCCCTCCACCACTTCATCGTCAGCGGTCTGCCAGGGATAGTGGGTGTCGCATGCATAAGTCAGGTTCGGGCAGGCGGCCGCGGCGTGGGTCATGGCCATGAGGCTGACGCCCAGGTGCGAATTGGAGTGCATCGACATTCCCATCCCCAGCACTTCGGTCATATGCGAGAGGTGCTGCAACTGGCGCAAGCCGCCCCAGTAGTGTGGGTCGGAGAGTACAATTTGCACGGCATCCATTACATGGGCGCGCGGCACGTCGGCGAAAGACGTCACCGCCACGTTGCTGGCCTGGGGGGTGTGGTTGTTTTCAGCCAGCAGGCGGTGGCGGACTTCAGCCATACCTTCCAGGGTGGCGCAGGGGTCTTCCAGGTAGCCGCCGCCCGCCAGTTCGTCTTTCAGCTCGCGACCGACGCGCACGGAAGTCTCGACGCTCCATGCGCAGTTGGGGTCGATGCGTAGGGGGTAGGAGCTGCCGAACTCACGCCGTAGTGCCCGTATGCTGGCAATTTCGACATCCGGTTCCAGCACGCCGCCCTTCAGCTTAATCTCCCGGAAGCCGTATTCGGCGATCATCTGTTGGCATTCGCGGACGCACGCCTGGGCGTCCAGCACCTCGCCCCACGGGGTCGTCGCCGCCGTGCTTATAGAAAAGGTAGGCGGAGAAGGGCACGGCATCGCGCAGGCGGCCGCCGATGACGTCGCAGACCGGCTTTCCCACCGCCTTTCCAATCAGATCCAGGCAGGCGATCTCGATGGCGGCGAAGGTGCGCGCGTTCCGGTCGAGCGGATTTTCACCCGGCACCAGATAGGTTTGCGACCTTCCCCCAGGTGCGGCATACGCCCCAGCCGCTGCTCCGTCGGTGGCTTCCTGAGTTAAATCGCGTTGCAGACGGGCTAGTTGGAACGGGTCCATCCCGATGACGCGGTCGCGCACCGCTTCCAGGCCGGCCAGCGGTCCATCGCCGCCATAGGTTTCGCTAATGCCAGTAAGCCCTGAGTCGGTTCTCAGCTCCACAATGGTGCGCAGGGCGAAGGGCGCATGGAGCCCGTAGGAGCTGCGCAGGGGCGGATCCGAAATCGCAATCGGATGGAGAATTAGATTTGTGATACGCATGGCACCGAAATTGCACTATAGATAGCGAAGGTAGAATACCTGATGGATACCGTCATAGTTGGTGCCACGCTGTTGAGCAGTTTTGTTGGAGCCTTCGTCATTCAGAAGGCCGCGCTCGAGGGATTGTTCCGGATCATGGGAACCGAGCGCCGGGCCACGGGGACGTCGCCGGCCCCCATGCGGTCTCCCCTGCGGCGCCCGTGAGCCTCCGCGGCCTCTGTTTTCCCGTTATTTTCGGGAGCCGCGCTGTGGGTTTTTCAGTTGACTCTGCCGGATCTTGGTCTTCTTGCGCTTGGGTTTGCTGATCACGAACGTGCCGCTTCCCAGATATTCCGCCTGATACAGTTTGTCTTCCGCCAAAAGAACTCTCCTCGATTTAAAGGTTCGGTTTGATCCCTTATTGTATCGCGCATTATGCTGGAAAGAGCGGGGCCCGTTGGCAGGCGCAGGCAGCGTCTGATCCACCTGCGCGTTTGTGAGGAGGAATTTCATTGCCGGGTAAACGGTTCGCGCTTCTGGCGGCCTTCTGGATCGCCGCCGCGGGAGCGCAGCAGGATCCGCAGGCCAAAAAGCTTTGTGGAGAGGCTAACGAGATCGCCCAAGAACTCACGCAGATTTCGGGCATGCCGCTGCACCACAAGGTGCCGTGCGACTTCATCTCCAAGGCCAACATCAATGAATTCCTCAAGAAGCGCGTGAAAGATGTGGCCAAGCCAGATGAAATCCGCGCCGAAGAGCTGACCCTGAAGAAATTCGGCCTGGTCCCGCAGGATTTCGACCTGGCCAAAAATACCGTGGATCTGCTCACCGAGCAGGCCGCCGCGTTCTACGATTACGACAAGAAGAAGCTCTTCATCACCGAGTCCACTCCCTCCGAAAGCCAGGAGCCGGTGCTGGCCCACGAGCTTTCGCACGCCCTTGCCGACCAGAATTACAACCTGGGCAAATTTATCCGCCAGGGGCGGCAAAGTGACGACGGGTCGACTGCGCGGTTGGCGGTGATGGAGGGCCAGGCCACCTGGCTGATGGCCGAATACCTGGCCCGCAAGAACGGCCAGTCGCTGAAGGATTCGCCGGCGCTGGTGCAGATGATGAGCAATCCGAGCGACGCGCAGCGGCCAGTTCCCGGTCTACGAAAACGCCCCGCTGTACCTGCGCCAGACGCCTGGTTTTCCCCTACACCAAGGGCATGCTGTTCCAGAATGCCGTATTCCTGCGCGACGGCCAATACAGTTTCGCGGAGGTTTTCCAGCAAACCGCCGCTTTCCACCCAGCAGATCCTGCATCCGGAAAAGTACTTCCAGGGAGTCAAGCCGACCGATCCGGACCTTCCCGATCCGCACCTGCCCCACGGGTACAAGGGCCTGGTGAGCGGCTCGCTGGGCGAACTGGAGCACCAGATTCTGCTGGAGCAATATTCCGGAGCGGCCACCGCTGCCGAGATCGCGCCGCACTGGCGCGGCTCGAATTTCGAATTGAGCGAGAACAAGAAGGCCGCGCGCGTGGTGCTGCTGTACTCCGCCGAATGGGATAGCGACCAGATCGCCCAGCGCTATTTCACCGCCTACAAGGGGGTGCTGGCCAAGAAGTGGAAGAAGCTTACGGTAACTTCGGAAAGCGCCGACGCGGTGGATGGCGTGGGCGACGACGGGCGCTTCGAACTGCGCCGCAAGGGCGCCATTGTCACCAGCGTGGAAGGGCTGGACCCTGGGTTACACTGAGGAGTATGAGCATGCGGAGAGCGTTGGGAATGCTTCTGGCGGCGGTCCTGATGGCGGCGACCGTGGTTACCGCGTCCGCCGTGGATCTGCCGCGAAAGGCTCCGGCGTTGGAAATCGGTCTCCCCGGTGGCAAGAAGTTACAGCTCGACAGCTTCCGCGGCAAGTCGGTGCTGCTGGCGTTCATCCTGACCTCCTGCCCGCATTGCCAGTACACCACCGGGCTGCTGAAACAGTTTCAGATCGAATACGGCCCGCAGGGGCTGCAGATTGTGGAAGCCGCCATCGACCAGGGCGCCGCGTCGCTGGTGCCCGGCTTTATCATGACTTTCACGCCCAATTTCCCGGTGGGCTACGTGTCTTACGACACCTCGGCCGCCTTCCTGCAACATAATCCCATGTTGATCATGCACGTGCCTTCGCTGGTATTTATCGACCGGCAGGGGACTATCCGGGCGGAGTTCGAAGGCGACGACCAGTTCTTCGCCAACGAGGTGCAGGAGAAGCACCTGCGCGAGCAGATCGAAAAGCTGCTGCACGCCGGGGATATGACCCGGAAGACTCGCACTGCACGGCCGCCTGGGAAGAATTAGCTGCGGGTGTTGGCAGGGGATTGACAAGGCGCTCCAGCTTAAAAGCTGTGGAGCAATCGAAGCAGGGCAGGCTAAAGCAAAGGCTAAAGCATGGCTAAAGCATGCCGGGCCACCAAGTCGATGAAGACGCGCCATGCGCCGGCGCCGCCGAATCACTATCGGAGCCGCGACCGTCAGCGAGCGCCGCAAGTCCCCGCGGGCCGCCGGCGCCCGCGCGCCTTCCTAGAACCTAGCCTACCTACTGAAGGCCCCGCCGGCCCCCCCGCTTGAACACCGCAGTCTGCCCGCGCGAGCCAGCCTCCGCCGCGCACTCCAGCCCCCATAAACCGGACGAGTTGCCCCCCGCCGCCCTACCGCCGCGTCCCCTCTTTCACCTCGGCCGTGCCCGTCGCCCAATCCACCGTGACGGTAGTGCCGTCGGCGAACGTGGTGCGCGCCCGCTCGCGCGCCGCATCCAGAAATTCGTGGTTGGTCATCTCCAGCAATCCCACCCGCGCGTGCAGAGCCGCCATGCGGCGCACCTGCTCGCCGTTGGCGTCCACCCTGCCGTAACCCATCTGCGGCGCGTTCCCATACAGCAGCGACCGCAAATTATTCGGCGTGGCCGCCGTCACCACCGCGTCGTGATAGACCAGCTCATAAAGCGGCACCGGAATGGCATCCTGATGGTCGGGGTCCGTGCCGGTGTTCGATCCCCGGTTGAAGCGCGATGTGGTGTAATCCACATACGGAACCAGCCAGTCCGACCCGGCCTCGGTCCCCACAATTCCCAGGTTGTGCCGCACCCAGCGCAGCACCGCCGCGCGGCCGTTCATGGAATCCGTCCGGCTGCTCGGATGGTTGGGGTTGAAATCCTCATCCGGCGGTATGTATCCGAAGACATCCTGGTAACTCCCCTGCGGATGGATGCCGTGCGCGAACAGTTCCGTGTAATTCCGGACTAAGTAACCCAGCATGAACCGGTTATCCAGATAGCTCTGGGTGCCTCCATCCCAATGGTCCATCATGGGGATGTAGCCGTCTTTCCAGTCGTTCTTGAAGCGCGTGCCCGGAAAGGCGTCCGGCGCACCGCCGCTCTCTTCTTCGTGTACCGCAAAATCCGGGTTCCACGAGGGCGCATCGGTGTAATAGTCGCGGTACTGGTCGTGCAGCCAGCACGTATAGCCGAGTTCTTTGCAGGCGTCGAAGAAGGCCTTCATGCCGGCCCATCCACCGGCCTCCGCGGGCGGTGGCAGGGCATCCGGCGTCTGGCGGTCATAGCCCTGGTTCGGCCAGCCGGACAGGCTCACGTTTAAGTGCTCCCATCCCTGCCCCTTCAGCTCCCGCAGCCGGTCTATGTTCTGGGCAAAGGTAGTCAGGCGCCGGTTACTCTCGGGGTTTTTGGCATCGTAAGTGGCGGCGCCCACCCTCTTATTCCGCAGCACGCTGGCCCCGATAAACGGGTGCCCGATCAGGTTGGCCACCACCGGCCGGTCGGCAATCTTGTCCTTCAGCGAGACGAACAGCCCCGAGTCCATCACGTAACGCCGGTAGCGCTTGGCCAGGTCCACATAATTCCCGTGCGGCAGGAAGCCCATCCGCACGCTGCGCAGGTAGCCGAATCGCCCAAGCTGCGCGCGCCACACCGGGCCGATCGAGGTCGGTCCACCCGCCGGATGGTGAAAGGTGTACGCCGCGTCGTCGGGCGTCTCCACGATCACGATCATGGCCGCATCGCCTTTTTCAAATCCCCACCACGACATCGACCAGCTCTCGATGAGGTGGCTCTGAATGATGCTGTGGTCGCCCGCCGCGCGTTGAATCGGATGGTATGGCTTGGGCCAGTTGCGCGGCAGCAGCGTTCCGTTGTCGTTCGAAAGCACCGTGTAATCCACGTCGCGCCCGTCCATGGCAAAGGGCCAGTGCAACTCCTTCACCACCGCCGCGCCTTCGTTGACCATGGCTTCGGACACCAGCTCTTCGTCCGCGCCTTCCAGGCACATGGTCAGCACGACGCGGAGATCCAGGGGCGCATCGGGTGCCGCCTGCCCGGTGCCGCGGAAACCGTCCAGGATCAGCCGCACCCCCGTCTTGAATCCGGTCCTATACGGGGCAATGCGGATGTTACCCGCGTCGGCCAGCCGCACCCAGAACCGGTCCCCGCCGGCGCCCACCAGCATGTCCTCGCTGCCCGATGGCACCATCTTCCAGAGCACCGCTGCGGCGTGAATGGTCACCGACAGGTCGTGCTCGTTGAGCTCGACGGTATTCTTCTGCCCCCGGATGCTCCACACTTCGCCCGCGTGTGACACCGTCACCGGCTGCCCGGCGGCGGGCGCCGCGCACGCCAGCCAGGCCATCGCCGCTACTGCTGACAATCTGCTCACAAGTTCCTCCAGCCCTCGTCTTTAACGATAACGCATCCGGGCCGGGGAACCGCAAGACCTTGACGGCCGGCGATGACGGGCCGAAATCCGGCGCCGCGACGTTCGCCGCGGGAGGCATCGGTGAAGGGGTGCCGGCCGGCCACACAACGGGCGATGACGGGCAGAAGCCCGGCGCCGGGACGCTCGCCACGGGCCGTCGGCGAAGGGCACCGGCCAGCCACACAACCCTGACGACCGGCGGAAGCCCGGCGCCGGGAGGTTTCGCACGCGGGGCGCATCGGTGAAGCGGTGCCGGCCGGCCACACGACCCTGACGACCGGCGGAAGTCCAGCGCCGGGACGCTCGCCGCGGGCCGTCGGCGAAGAGGTGCCGGCCAGCCACACGACCCTGACGACCGGCGGAGTTTCGCCGCGGGGGGCATCGGCGAAGAGGTGCCGGCCAGCCACACGACCCTGACGACCGGCAGAGTTTCGCCGCGGGGGGCATCGGCGAAGAGGTGCCGGCCAGCCACACGACCCTGACGACCGGCGGAAGTCCAGCGCCGGGACGCTCGCCACGGGCCGTCGGCGAAGGGCGCCGGGCGGCTGCGACGGCGATCCGAGTCCGCGTCAGATGCCTTCCGAATTTCGATAAACTGTCGAATATGGTACAGGCCCTTTTTGCCCTCCTCCTGTTTTTCGCGCCCGCCGCTACCGATCCCTGGGTGCAAGGCGTGGAGCGCTTCAAGACCTCCAGGGACTGGGCCGGCATGGCCGCCTACACCGCGCGTTGGACGCAAGCCAAGCCGCAGGAGGGCCAAGCCTGGTGCCTGCTCGGTTTTGCCAACGGCAAATTGCGGCAATGGCCCGGGACCAAGCAAGCCTACGACCGCTGTCTCGCCCTCATGCCCCACGACGACCACGCCTGGTCGATGGCGGCCAGTTCCTACTTCGACGCCTGGAAATTCGGCAGCGCCATCGCGGTGCTGAAGGCGGGCGTTGAGAAGAATCCCAATTCTTCCTGGATCTGGGAGAATCTCGGCTTCGACTATGGCGACTGCGCGGACGCGCAATTGATGCAGCATAGCAAGGTGGGCGATACCGACGGCCTGACCAAGGAGCAGAACCTGGATCTGGCCCGCCAGGCGTTCCGCAAAGCACTGGCGCTCGGCTCGAAGAATCAAATCGACATGTGGCGGCAGCTCGGACAATGGGAGGTCGATTTCGGCCAGGCTTATCAGGCCATGCAGGAATTCTTCGCCATTTTGCGTGAACGGCCGCGCGACCCCAGCGCCCTTCACGGACTGGCGGTCGCCAACGGCTATCTGAAGGGGCAATGCATCACCCACGACGTCAAGCCCTCCAACGATCCCCGTTACGTGATTGTGGGACCGGACAAATGGGTTTGCACCGCCGAAATGCAGCGCGCCAGCCAACGGGCCGCCGCCATGGTGCGGTAGGTCTACGACCATCTGATATTGCGGAACTCCGAAACCACCCGCTGAGAAGCCGCGATCCCTGCTTCGACTTCTTCAGGGCTTCTGGCGCTCGTGCCTCTGATCCGAGCCGCGACTCGTGCCTCTGATCCGAGCCGCGACCGTCAGGGCGGTGGCCTCGCCAAGAGCACACTATCTCGCCGTTGAGGACCTGGCGATTGGCGGCCACTCCTGCCCCGCCGGCTCTACCGGGGGAATTCGCGGCGCAGGGTCTGGCGGCCAGGCCTAAAGTTTTCCCGGCATGCTGCCGATCTACTGAGCATGCCGACCGATCCGATTATCATTATCGTAAACGCCCTCTTGATTTGGTTTCTCTCTTGACTGGCCGCACCATTGCCGCCCTCGGCGCTTGCGGGTACCCCGAACGCCGGAGGTAACTCTCGACAACCACAAAAGGTGCGACATAAAAGTGGACAAGCGTGGACTCCAATCGGAGCCGCGACCGCAGGGGAGCGTCTTGCCGCCCACGTGCGACTAAACTTCTTGTGCTTCGAACACGCTGCCGGCGTCACTCCAACAGCGCAGTGCCGGTGCCCGCCCTAAGTGCTGCCCCTACAGCCTAGAACAGGAACTTCAGCGCCAATTGCAGCTCCCGCGGCGTGTTCGCAATGCTGCTGACCACGCCCGCCGAGCCGTAGCTCACCGCCCCGGCGGCGCTCGAATACGACGGTGCAATCGACGTGCCCGGCACTCCCAGAATCATGTGGTTGCCCACATTGAATGCCTCGGCGCGGAATTGCAGCGATTTCGATTCGGTAATCAGAATGTTCTTCACCAGGGCCACATCCACATTGATCCACCGCATGGAGGTCAGGAAGCCGAGCGGCGTGTCCCCGAAGCCGTAGCCCGGTCCTACCGCCAGCGACGCTGGGCTCACGAAGCACGCCGGATTGTACCAAAGGGTGACGGTGGGGTTCGAAACCCTGGGATTGCAGCCCGGCATGACGCTCGGCCGCGCGTAGCCGGTAATCGACCCTGCGGCGTTTGAAAGGTTGGCCGGATCGGTGCTGGTGGGCGCCACGCCCGCTATGGTGGTGGGCACGCAACCAGTAGCGGTGGGAGAGGCGCAGATGTTGCTCGCGCCGCCCCAGCTCGGGTTGAACACCTGGCCGTTGCGGGCGATGAACGAGTAGTTGGTCTCCCAGTTGCCCAGCACCCGCGAAATAATTCCGCTCTTCAGCCAGTGCTGTCCACGCCCGAACGGCAACTGGTAGACGGTGGTCCAGGTGAACACATTGGGGACCTGGAAGGTGCAAACTCCCTTCGACAGATGCGCGTTGAAGAAGTATTGATAGGGCGCGCCTTCCGAGCCGTTCTCGGCGTTGTAGTCGCCGTTCGAATCGGTCAGGCACTTCTCGAAGGTGTAGGCGACCAGCGTTTCCAGTCCGTTCGAGAAGCGCTTCTGGAACTGCGCCTCCAGTGCGTTGAAGGTGGAAAACCCGTTCGATTCCGAGTAATTCCAGCCCTGCGCCGCGAACGGCAGGTATTCCAACTGGTTGATCTGGTTGGACGTCAGCGGCGTAGTCGGGCAGGTGAATCCCTGGGCCGCGTTGTTCTGGCAGAACGGCCCGCCCTGGGGGTAATTGGCCTTGCAGCACCATTCCAGCCGTTGCGTGTGGCTCCCCACGTAGCCCACCATCACCATCATGGAGGCCGACAACTGCCGCTCGACCTGGATGTTCCATTGCTGCGATCGCGGATCGCTATAGGCCGGGTCGTCGGTGTAACCGCCGAAAGTCGATCCCCAGGGTGTGGGCGCCACCACGATCGGGTTGCTGCCCACCAGGCCGGTGAGCTGCGAAGTCGCGTACCCGCCATACGGCCCGCAGGTGGTCAGGCTGGTGCAGATGGGCGCGATCGTCGGCGTTGCGGCCGTCCCCATGGGAGCGTTGTTGAGCGTATCGGAAACGCCGCGTGTCCACGGCCAGATGGACCCTTGCAGGGTGTTCTCGGCGTTCTGGCTGCGGTAGCTGATGGTGTCGTAATAGATGCCATAGCCGGCGCGCACGACGGTCTTGGGAAGGAACTCGTAGGCAACCCCGATTCGCGGCCCGATATTGTCGGAGATGGACTTCAGGGTGGGCTGCGAGTTCGGCGAAAACACGATGTTGTTCAGAGTGTTGTAAGTCACTCCGCCGACGGTTACATTAAACGCCGGGTTGGAGCTGTTGAGTCCGCCCGGAACGCACGGCGGCATTTCCGGGGAGCTGCATCCGGTGGTGTAGGCCGCGGTTTGCTGGGCGCCAATGACAAACTGCTTGCCGGGCAGGTTGAGCGCATTCACCGTCTCACCGTTGGAAACCAGCAGGTGCACCGCCGGGTCGTAGTCGTACCGCAGCCCTACGTTGATGGTCAGGTTCGGCTTCACGTGCCATTCGTCCTGCACGAAGCCGCCGATGGGGGTCATGCTGACGTGGACTTCCTCGTACTGCGGTACGTTGACCGTCAGCGCGGAGGGTAGATCGAGAAGCATCGAAGCTAGCGCGTTGCCCTGGTTGCTGCCGCAGGTGAAAAGCCCCGAGCCGTTGGTCGGACACGTCTGGGACGTGCTGGAGCTGAATTGCTCGTACTGATTGGTTTCGAGGCGATTCTCATACAAATACTCGCCGCCCCACCGGATGGTGTGTTTCCCGTGGCTCCAGGTCATGCTGGCGTTGAAATCGTGTTCCGGATTGGCGCGATGTTCCGGACCTACATTGCCCATCGTACCCGGATAACTTGATGGACTCAGGTAGAAGCCCGAGGTGACGCCCAGGTTGGAGAAACCCGCGCTCGATTCCGGAGTGGAACCGGCCGGGTTGGTTGGGTTGACCACTACCGGACGGGAATTGATGCCGCCGCGCACTTCCAGGATCAGGTTCGGCGTGAAGATATGGTCCCATGCGCCGCCGATGTTCAATACATGGTATGGACTCGGGGCCAACGAGGTGGTTCCGGCCTCGATTCCCGTGTCCGTATCCCACAACATGTAGGCCCTCCCGAACACCGTATTCCGGTCGCTGAAGTGGTGGTCAATGCGGATATCGAAATTGTTGGCTACGTCGGTCTTGTTCCGCGTATCCAGGCAATTGTCCACCGCGAAGGCATAGTTCGGCGTGAAGGCACAGTTCTTATATTCCGAGGCCGTGTACGCTGAAATTACCTGGGCCAGCTTGGTATCGAGCAGGCCGGTCGGAATCTTGTTGCAGGCCGTCCCGCCCGCGCCCTGCATGCCGTATCCGGCCGTGCCGAAAGCCGCGCCGGGATTCAACAGCGGCATCGAATTCCCGGAGCTGTCGCAATAGAAAGGCACAGCCGAGCTCGCCCCGCTTTCGGCGAACGGATTAAAGATCTGCGCCGGGGTGATGCCGGTCTTGGTCGAATTCACCGCTCCGACCAGCTCCGGACAGTTCGTCCCGCTGAAGTCGCCCCCCAATTCGCAGGTCGATGGAACGATTGCGTAGCTGTTCTGCGGCTGCGCAAACTGCCACCCTTCGTAGCCAAAATAGAAAAACGTCTTGTTCTTGATAATCGGTCCGCCGAAAGTGCCACCGTACATCTGCTCCGTGTAGCCCAGCGGCGATACCGGCGTACCTGAAAGAATGGCCGCCGCGCCTGCCGCCGTCTGCGTGCCCCCGGCTACCTGGCTGTTCAAGGAGTTGGCCAATTGGGGACATTGCGCCGCGGTGCAAAAGCCCGTGAACGGATTGCGCGCGTCGAAGATCTGGTTGCGCGCAAAATCCCACGCCGAGCCGTGGAAATGGTTGGTGCCGCTCTTGGTGGCGATGTTCACCACCGATCCCAGCACGTTGCCGTACTGGGCATCGTTATTGTGCGACTGCACCTTAAATTCCTGGATGGTGTCGGCGATCGGCTGAATCGACCAGCCGCCGCCGCGGTCGTCGGTGTTGATGATGCCGTCCATGTAAAACGCGTTCGACCGGTTGCCCGCGCCGTTCACCGAGGGCCGGTAGACCACCGCGTTGGGAATGCCGATGTTGCCGCCATCGGCGCTGCCAATGCCGTTGCCGCCCTGCGCCGTGTTCACGGGATTGACGCCCGGCTGGGTAATCAGCAGCTCGGTGAAGTTGCGCCCGTTGAGCGGCAGCTCGTGCATCTCCTCTTCGTCGATGGTGGTGCCCAACTCGCTCGACGACCGCTGAATCATCACCTCCACCGAGTTGGCGCTTACTTCCACGGTCTCGGTGGAAGATCCCAACTGCATGCTGATCTTTTCGGTGAGGGTCTGGTTTACGTCCAGCTTGAATACCGGCAGCGCGACCTTCTTGAAACCGGTTTTTTCGACCGTCACGGTGTAGTTGCCGGGCAGGAGATTGACGATGGTGAACGTTCCATCGGCATTGGTGCTCTTCTGGCTGACGACGTTGGTTTCCCGGTTGATCACCGATACCTTGGCGTCCGGAACGCTGGCCCCGGAAGGATCCACAACCGTGCCGGTGACCGTGGCGGTAGGCGTCTGCGCCAACAACGTGGCAGGGGCAATCGACAGGACAAAAAACAGCCATCCAACTGCTTTACGGGGCAGCTTCATGTGTTTCACCTCTCAGTGATTCGATCCGGCACTTCGCCGGTACAGAGCGAGCCTTTAACGATAACGAAATTGTGTCCCAATGCATTGTCCTTGTCAAGGGAGAAATTGTACACGGGCTAACGGACGGCCTCGCCGTAGCCCTTTTGACCAGCCGCGGGGCCGGTAAAACCGTTTCATATTGTGAAATCACAGCACCCCATTCGGTAATACGGCCCGCGCCAGCCGGGCGCGAGCGCCCCGGCGAGTGCACCGGTCGTGGTGGCGGCGGGCAGGATTCGCGCGGTGGCCGCGAGCGCGCCGGGCGAGGACACCGTTCCGCGCGGCGTGGGCGGCGGCGCGGGCCCCTGGTGGCGGCGGGCACCGTTCGCGCGGATCGGCCACGAGCGCGCCGGGCGACGGCACCGTTCGCGCGGTGGCCTGGAGCGCGCCGGGGGAGGACAGACACCGATCGCGCGTGGGCCACGAGCGCATGCCCGGCCACTGCCGCGGGCGCTGATCGCGCGCGGTGCCGCGGGCGCTGATCGCGCGCGGTGCCGTCGGCGCTGATCGCGCGCGGTGCCGTCGGCGCCGGTCGTGGTAGCGGCGGGCACCGTTCGCACCGTGGCTGCGAGTGCGCCGGGCGAGGATAGCGATCCCGCGTGGGCCACGAACGCATGCCCAGCCACTGCCGCGGGCGCTGATCGCGTGCGGTGCCGTCGGCGCCGGTCGTGGCGGCGACGGGCGCTGATCGCGCGTGGGCCACGAGCGCATGCCCGGCCACTGCCGAGGGCGATGATCGCGTGCGGTGCCGTCGGCGCCGGTCGTGGCGGCGACGGGCGCTGATCGCGCGGTGGCTGCGAGTGCGCCGGGCGAAGATGGCGATCGCGCGTGGGCCACGAGCGCATGCCCAGCCACTGCGACGGGCGCTGATCGCGCGGTGGCTGCGAGTGCGCCGGGCGAAGATAGCGATCGCGTGGGGGCCACGAGCGCATGCCCAGCCACTGCCGCGGGCGCTGATCGCGCGGTGCCGTCGGCGCCGGTCGTGGTAGCGGCGGGCACGATTCGCGCGGGGGCCGCAGGCCGGCCTCCCCGCCTTCCGGTGCGCAGCCGGCTCCAAAAACGATGCTAGGCTTGAAAATGGAAGCTGCGGTGCGCCGGCGGGCGCGGGCCGTCCAAGATGCTCGAAAATCTTCTCACCGAACAATCCAATCCGGCTTCGGCGGCCATCGACACCTTACCTACCGAAGAGATGTTGCGCATCATCAATGCCGAGGACCGCCAGGTGGCGCTGGCCGTGGAGCGCGAGATTCCGGCTATCGCGCGGGCGGTGGATGCGATCGCCGCGGCGTTCGAACGCGGCGGCCGGCTGTTCTACATCGGCGCCGGCACCAGCGGGCGGCTGGGCGTGCTGGACGCCTCCGAATGCCCGCCCACCTTCAGCGTGCCGCCGGAAATGGTGCAGGGCATCATCGCCGGCGGCGAGGCGGCGCTGAGCCGCGCCACCGAGACCACCGAAGACGATCCGGCCATCGGCGCCCGCGATCTGGCGGCGCGCGGCTTCACGGCGGCGCGACGTGCTGGTGGGCATCGCCGCCAGCGGCCGCACGCCCTACGTGCTGGGCGCGATCGCCGAGGCCCGCCGGCTGGGCGCGGTCACTGTGGGCATCAGTTGCACGCCCGATTCGGAACTGGCGCGCGCGGTGGATATCGCCATCACGCCGCTGGTGGGTCCGGAGGTGATCGCCGGGTCCACGCGCATGAAAGCCGGCACGGCGCAGAAACTGGTGCTCAACATGCTGTCCACCGGGGCGTTCATCCGGCTGGGTTACGTCTACGGCAACCTGATGGTGAACGTGCAGCCCAAGAACGCCAAGCTGGTGGACCGCGCGCGGCGCATCGTGGCCGCAGGCGGCCGGGGTTTCCTACGAGCGCGCGGGCGAGCTGCTGGAGGCGGCGGGCCGACAGCGTGCGACGGCCATCGTGATGGCGAGGACCGGCGCGAGACACGCTGCGCGCGGCGGAACGAAGCGCGTGGCTGCCGCCGGCGGAACGGATTTCACGGACAGAGCTGCTCGAAATCAATGGATAAGTTTGTGATTACGGGCGGAACGCGCCCTGGAAGGCGAAGATCGCCACCAGCGGGTCGAAGAATTCGGCGCTGCCGGCGTTGGCGGCGGCGCTGCTCACCGACGAACCGGTGACGCTGCGGCGCATTCCGCAGCGTGCGCGATATCCGCACCATGCAGCGCCTGCTGGTGGATATCGGCTCGCAGGTGGAGGTGGACGGACGAAACGGTGCGGCTGCGGACGCGCGCGGATCGTGTGCCCGGAAGCGCCCTACGAGCTGGTCAAGACCATGCGCGCTTCGAGCCTGGTGCTGGGTCCGCTGGTGGCGCGCTGCGGGCGGGCGCGCGTTTCGCTGCCGGGCGGCTGCGCGATCGGCGCCCGGCCCATCAACCTGCACATCTTCGGACTGGAGCAGCTGGGCGCGCGCATCCACCAGGACGCACGGCTACATCGAGGCGCAGGCGCCCGACGGCCTGCGCGGCGCCACGGTGCACTTCGACCGCATCACCGTCACCGGCACCGAAGACCTGATGATGGCCGCGGTGCTGGCCAAGGGCGAGACCGTGCTGCGCAACGCGGCGCGCGAGCCGGAGGTGGTGCGACCTGGCGGAACTGCTGATCAAGATGGGCGCGCGGATCGAAGGCGCGGGCACCTCCACCATCCGCATTCAGGGCGTCGAGCGGCTGCAGGGCGCGGAGCACACCATCATCCCCGACCGGATCGAGGCCGGCACGTTTCTGGTCGCCGGCGCGATCACCGGCGGCGATGCTGACGGTCACCGGCTGCGTCCCGGAGCACCTGGGCGCGCTCGTGTCCAAGCTGCAACAGGCCGGCGTGGAGGTGACAGCAGCCGGATGCGACCACGCTGCGCGTGCGCGGCCGGAGGCGGCTGCGGTCGGTGGATATGACCACCGAGGAGTATCCCGGATTCGCCACCGATCTGCAGGCGCAATACATGGCGCTGATGACGCAGGCCGAGGGCATCGCGATCATGGTGGAGACGATTTTCGAGAACCGCTTCATGCACGCGCAGGAACTGGCGCGCATGGGCGCCAACATCCGGCTCGAGGGCAGGCAGGCCATCGTGGCCGGGCCGCGCCAGCTGACGGGCGCGGGCGTGATTGCGTCCGATCTGCGCGCCAGCGCGTCGCTGGTGCTGGCCGCGCTGGTGGCGCAAGGGCGAGACGGTGATCGACCGCGTGTACCACATCGACCGCGGCTACGAGAAAATCGAGGCGAAGCTGGCCGGCGTGGGCGCGAATATCCGTAGAGTGGACTGAGCGGCGGGCTGGTGCGGGGCGCTTGTCACCGCGGACCACAGGCATCCACTGCTGTCGATGTTCTTGGGGCAAGGAAACTCCCGACAGGCCAGAGGCGGGCGCGGGGCCCATTCGACGCGGATGGTGCCCTTTGGACCCGGAGACGCGCAGGAAGCGCGGAGACAGCCCCAGGTAAGGAAGGGTTGCAGAGGGAGGGGAGTTTCCGGAGGGACACGGAGGACGCGATGATCCCATTCGACGCGGGGGCTGCCCTTTGGACCCGGAGACGCGCAGGAAGCGCGGAGACAGCCCCAGGTAAGGAAGGGTTGCAGAGCGAGCGGAGTTTCCGGAGAGACACACGGGCGCGGATCCCATTCGACGCGGGGGGTGCCCTTCGGGCCCGGAGACGCGCAGGAAGCGCGGAGAAGGCCCCAGGTACGGAAAGGTTGCAGCGGGAGCGGAGTTTCCGGACAGACACACGGGCGCGGATCCCATTCGACGCGGATGGTGCCCTTTGGGCCGGAGACGCGCAGGAAGCGCGGAGAAGGCCCCAGGTACGGAAAGGTTGCAGCGGGAGCGGAGTTTCCGGAGAGACACGGCGGACGCGGAGGATCACAAAGGCGGAGAAACACAAGGACGCCGGGGGTCAGCAGACCAGGTCTTCGCGGGCGATTTTGAAGTTTTCGAGGTTGCCCAGGACGGTGAGGGCGATCAGGCGGGGGTCGAAGAATGTTTGGGCGATGCGCTGGACATCGGCGGCGGTAACCTTTTCGATGCTCTCGACCAGCTCGTCGAGGGTGAAGAAATGGCCGAAGTACATCTCCTGGCGTGCGAGGTTGGACATGCGGCTGCCGGTGGATTCGAGGCTCAGCATGAGCGAGCCTTTGAGGTGATCTTTGGCGCGGCGCAATTCCTCGTCGCAGACGGACTGCTCTTTGAGCTGGCGGAATTCGTTGATGATGGACTCGACGACTTTGCGCGCGGATTCGATGGAAGTGCCGGCGTAGATGGAAAGGCAACCGGTGTCGCGGTAGGGATTCAATTCGGAGAACACGGCGTAGGCCAAGCCCTGGCGCTCGCGGATGTTCTGGAAGAGGCGCGAGCTCATGCCGCCGCCGAGCAAAGTGTTGAGCACGTAGCAGGCGAAGCGCTCCTCGTGGGGCAGGGGGTAGGAAGGCACGCCGAGGCAGAGATGGACCTGTTCGAGGGCCTTCTTGTTGCGGAGAGCGATGCGGGCGTGAGTGCTGGGGACGTGATCGGGCGGGGCGGGGTCGCCGGGCGGTAGGGCTTCGAAATTTTCGCGGACCAGCGAGACCAGGCGGTCGTGGGTGAGATTGCCGGCGGCGGTGACCAGCAGGTTGGCGGGGGCGTAGACCTGGCTGTAGAAGGCCTGGATCGCCTCACGGTCGAAGCGTTTGACAGTTTGGGGAGTGCCCAGGATGGGCTTGCCCAGGGGGTGGTCTTTCCAGAAGTTGGAGGAGAAGATCTCGTGGACGAGGTAATCGGGGCTATCCTCTTCCATCTTGATTTCTTCGAGGATGACGCCCTTCTCCTTTTCGATATCCTCCTCGCGGAAGAGGGGATGGAGCACGAGGTCGGCGAGGACGTCGAAGGCCAGGGAGAGGTGCTGGTCGAGGACCTTGGTGTTGAAGCAGACGAGTTCCTTGGCGGTGAAGGCGTCGAGGTTGCCGCCGATGGAATCGACCGAGCGGGCGATGTCCTCAGCGGAGCGGCGGGGGGTGCCCTTGAAGAGCATGTGCTCGATGAAGTGGGAGATGCCGTTCTGTTCGGGGGTTTCGCGGCGGGAACCGCTGCCGATCCACAAGCCGACGGAGACGGAGCGGACGTGCGGCATGGCCTCGGTGATGACACGGACGCCGTTGGAGAGCGTGGTCATTTCGATGTCGCGCACGGGAGTGATAGTGGATGTCATGGGGGACAAGTCGGAGCCTATACCTTTTGTAACACATCGGATGAAACGGGGCTGGACGGGGCCAACGGGGCCCGTTCGGGGCGCAGGGAGCCGGGACGGGCGTTGTTGATGATGACGATGGGTTCGGTGGTGGGGGGAATGTCGCGGGGGAACGGCGGAGGCGGCGGGGGCGCCACGGGGGCCGGATCCGGTTCACGGGCTGGAACGGGTTCGTTCGGAGGAGGGGTAACCGGTTGAGCCGGCGCGGGTTCCGGCTCGATGACGGGTTCGTTCGGTAATTCGTCGCGAAGGGACTTGAGGCGGTCGAATTCCTGGATGGCCTGGCGGTAGTTGCGCCCGGCCTGGGCCTGGTAGCGGAGGAAGAGCTTCCAGATTTCGGGGGACTGGCGGACCAGGCGGACGAAGCCATCGGCAAGGGCGTGGTTGAGGCCCTGGCTGACGGTGATATCGAGCGAGGGCTGGTTGCGGAAGGCGCCCTCGGTGTCGACAGCCTCGTTGATGCCGGAGGAGAAGAGGCCGGCTTCGAGGCGGGACGCGCGGAGCATGGTGTGGCGGGTGAGGGCGACGCGCTCGAGGGCGGAGAGTTCTTCGGAGTTGACGGGGTGATAGACGGCGACGAGGTCGGCTTTGATATCGGCGACTTCGTCGAGATGTTCGGCGCGGACGACGATGAATTCGGCGGCGGCGAAGCCGTGGCGGCGGGCATTTTGAGCCGAGCGGGTTTTGCCTTCGGGAAGACTTGGTGCAGATGTGAAATCAGTAAATTGCAGATTATAAAGGAGTCTATTGCGTCCCGCGCGGCTAATTCTTCTAGTCTGTGTTACCTGAATGTCACCCACGCCAGTACCTCAACCCGCAAGTGACGGGACTATGGCCTGTCGTTTGGCTCGACTCAGGGATGGCTGTCCGTCAACGGCTGGGCTGGCAAATCGGTGGACAAAATGAAGCTTCGGCGCTTGGCAAGAGTGACCCATTAGGGCTTGGTTGAAGTGACCCAGGCCGGGAACAGGACTGGGAAAAGAGATACGGGGCATCATCCACGCCGAAGGCGTGTTCGTTGGTTAGGCTGGAAGGACGAGCAGTATCATCCACGCCGCAGGCGTGCGGGGTGGTTTTCCATCATCCGCGCCGGAGGCGCGTTCACCGAGGTGGCGCGGTGCGTGCGAGCTTGTACCGGAGATATTCGAAGTACTCCGGGCTGACGTGCGACGCCAGCACTTCCTCGATGACAGGCAGGAAATAGGCCAGCGAGCGAATCGTGCCCAGAGGCGGTGCTTCGGACGGCCGAATCAGGCGACGCGTGGCGGCCAGCACCAATGCATTTTCGATGACCTTCAGCGAAAGGCCGCGTTGATACAGTTGCGCCGCCAGCAGCCGGTCGGCACGACGCACCGTCCCCATCGTGCCCGGCGTCTTGCGGTACGCCTCCAGCACCTGGCGAACATATTCTTCCTGGCCGTCCATGCTGGCGTCCTCAGCCTTGCGGTTCGCGCAATGGCGGGCCGTCGATGACGACGGTGTGACAGTAATGCCGCAACCGGCTCAGCAAGGCCTCTACCATGGGCCGGTTGCCCAGAAAATTGGGCCACTCGTCGTAGACGAGATTCGTGGTGATGATTGTGGGACGCCGCCGGTAGCGTTCTTCCATCAGCTTGAAAAAGATGTTCGACTGCTCCGGTTTCAGATTCAAATATCCAAATTCGTCGATTAAAAGGACGTCCAGCCGCGCCAGACGATTCAGCAACTGCCGCGTCGAACGATCCGCCAGCGACGCATACATTTCATCGAACAGGTCCTGGGCCTTGATGAATTGACACCGGTAGCCGTTCTCCAACGCCTTCATCAGCAGGCCAGAAGCTAATCCGGTTTTGCCAACGGCTGTCTTGCCGACGAACACGATATTTTCCGCCTTGGCGATGAACTCCAACTCCGCAAACCCGCGGATCTGTTTGCGGTTGACGCCCGGCTGGCGCGCGAAGGGGAACGTCTCCAGCGTCCAGCGCTCGGGCAGCTTGGCGCGCTGGATGCGCCACTCCAGCGCGCCCTCCTGCCGGGCCTGATACTGCGCGCGCACCAGACGCGTGACAAAGTCCGAGTAGCTGATGTCGTCCTTGTCGGCGGCGCGCAACTGTTCGTCATAGATCTCCAGGATGCGCTTGAGCTTGAGGTTCTTCAGCAGTTGTTCCAGTTCTTCAGTCATCGTTCGGCCCCTCATCGAGCAGAAAGTATTCGCGCGTCACGCGGCGCAGGATCATCCTCTCCAGCCGGTCCAGATCGTAAAGCCCATAACGGGCGGCCTCTTCGACCGCTCCCACCAGCGGTTCGCGCGGATACTCGCGCACCAACCGCAGCAGTTGCCGCAGGGCAAGCGTGACCACCTTGCGGCTGCGCTGTTTCAACCCCGCGACATAGTCGGCCAGTTCCGGCGCGGCGGTGACGATGGCCTGCTCTTCGGGATGCGGATCGGGACGCGCGTCTCTGCTGGCCGCGCGGCGGGCGGTGCTCCGCCAGCATCACGCGCTGGTGCTCGGCTTCGGCGATGCGCCGGTGTGTCACCAGGCGGCGGGCATCGAGTTGAATCTCGATCTTGTCCTTGGTTTCGCGCACCTCTACGCGGCGCCCGATCCACTCCACCGGCACCGAATAGCGGTTGCTGTTCAGCGCCACGTAGCCTTCGATATCCACCAGACGCTGCTGCAGCCGGTAGACTTCCGGAATCCACGCCGGCAGCGGCTTCAGATGCAGCCGCTCCACCGCGAACAGCTCCCGCGGAACCGCGCGGATATGTTTCTTGTAAGTCGAGTTGACCTTATCGCACCACTCCCGCGCCCGCTGATTCAGATCCTCCCAACTGCGAGAAGGTCCGCCCCGCCAGAAAGTTATGTCTCGATGAAATGGAACGGCCGCTCTACGCGCGCCGAACGGTTGGCATTGCCAATCGCGTGCGCCACGAACTGAAAGCCGAAACGCTCGCCAAAGGCGGCCATCTCCGGCACCGGCACCATGTCGCGTCCGCTGCCGCGCAGCACCACCACGTGCGTGTTATCGATCATGGTCCGCGCTGCCGCGCCGCCGAAGTAGCGCAGCGCTTCGGTGAGAAACACCTTGCAGTCGAAACGCCGGAAGGTGGGGTAGCACTGGAAGAACAGCATCCGCGAATAGCACAGCACCGCCGAGGCGGTCTGCACCTTGCGTTTCTTGCCGTCCAGTTCGAGCTCGTGCGGAGACGTGTCGTGCTGCATCTCCTCGCCAGGCGCAAAATCATACTGGCCCGCCGGCACTGGGCGGCGCGTAGCCGATTCCGTGCCGCCGGCAGAACGACGTCAACGCGGCATACGACAACTCCGCGCCCGCCGCCACCAGCTCCTCATGGACTCGCACGAGATTCCCCTTGCACTTGTCGAAAAGCTCCAGGATCTGTTGCCGGTAGGGTTCGGCCTTCTCGGTTCGATGCAGTTCCGGCAGGGCGGTCGAGTTGGATCGCAGGACTTTGCGTACGGCCACGCGGGAGATCTCCCAGCACCCGTGCGATCTCGCGTTTGCTCACTCCCTGCGTGTTCAGTTCCAGAATCGTGGTGCGTTGCGCTTGGCTCAACATGCGGTTTCTTCTCCGGTAGGATTTCTTCGTCGATGCGATGGAGTTGCTTTTGAATGCGCTCGATCTGATGCCGCGCGGCTTTCGCTTGCTGGTCATCCAGCTCCGTGGCAGCGGCGCCGGCCAGTCGCCGCTGTGCGCGGTTCACAATCGCCACCACCATCTCCAGATCGCGCAACAGTTCGGCGCCGGTCCCGGCGGGAGCTTTCTCCTGCGCCTGCCGCTGCGTTTTGAAAAACAGCTCGGGATCATCGAGAATGCGTTTGCGGATCGCGGGCGAACCTTTGCGCCACGCGGCATACAGTTGGCCGGCCTCACGCGTATCGCAGTGATGCTGGGCGAAGATCGCCGCCATCCGCTGGCAATCCTCCAGGCTTTGGCGCGCCACCGGCACCAGAAACTTCAACGCCACCTGCGCCGGGATCTTGCCCTCGCGCACCTGCTGTTGGATCGCTTCCGGCAGAACCTCCACCAGCGCCAGCCGCCGCGATACCCAGCTCACACTGCGGTCGAACCGGCGCGCCAACTCATCCAGCCCGTAGCCGAAACGCTGCTCCAACTCCGCCAGCAGCCAGCCCACCTCCAGCGCGGTCTCGTGTTCGGATAATCGCAGCGAGCGGTCCAGCAGCACTGCCGCGGCCTCGCTCATCGGCCACACCACCGCTTCCACCGTGTCCCGGCCCAGTTGCTCCAGCGCCGCGATCCGCTTGTAGCCGTCGATGACCACGTAACGGTCCGCCTGGCCTTCGGCCGCCACCACCACGATGGGCGTTTGCTGGCCCACTTCGGCCAGCGACGCCAGCAGTCGCCGCTGCCGCGCCGGATGGCGCACTCGCAGGTGCTCCCAACGCCGATCGAGTTGGTGAAACTCCAGTTGCATCAGACAGGCTGAATGTACGGCGCAGCGCCGCCGCGGATCAATATCTCCGGATTAAATCGCGCGCCTGTTTCCAGCGCCGCTCCCGCTCTTGAACCCGCTCCAGCGCACGCCGGCAGGCCGTGCGAACAGAAGCGCTGTAAAGGACTTCGCCGCTGCGGGTACGAAGCTCTCGTAGCAGCCCGGCCGGTCGCAGGAATGGTCGAAAAAAATGTTCTGTAGTGATTACCCTCGCGGCGTCGTTAACTGCCTCTGGCTCTGGTGGTTTCCGGCTTTTGACGCGCTCCCGGTAGCGCCGGCTTTGACCGTTGCGTTTCTGCTTGGCCCGCCGCCGTCTCCCGGTATCGTTGCTGCGCCTTCCACCGCGACCATTTCCGCGCCGCCTCCCGGCAGCCCTCGCTGCAATAGCGCTGGCGCGCCTGCCGGGGATGAAAGCGCTGCTCGCATCCTTTCAGCAGACAGCAGCCGCGCCCGCGGCCGGCGGGGCAATCGCTTCCGCCGACCCTCTTGATTTTCGGGATGACCTGTAGGACTCTCGGGAGGGCCCATGGGAGGTGATGACTCCCAGAAGCTCCTGCCCTGGAGGGGAATGTCACTCCTCTCCGGGGCGCAGCAAACCTCCGGACATCGGCAAGTCTTAACTTTAGCCCATAGGCCGGCGTTGTGCTGTTGGCTTGGAAGTAACCGGGGCAATTGCGGACGACGCCGCAACCGAGTTCCGGTATGCTCGTTTTTCTGGCCTTCAGCCGTTCACAACCGCGAGGTTGCGGTAAGCTATGAGCGTGCAACGGGTGGAGCAACTGGAACGGATCGGTGAGGAGCTAGGCTACTTGCTGGAAGAGATCCAACTGTCGTTTTGGGTGGACTTCACTGAGCAAGACATTGTCGATATGACCACGGTAGGGGATCTATTCGATAAGGTCGTGCGCAAGATGGGCAAGTTTGAGTCGCCTCGATGCCTCACGAGTTTCGCCTTCTTTCGACTACGGCGCTCCCTGGTGGCGGTTTCTAGTTTAGACCGACGTTCGGTTCGCCCCGCTACGCAGCTACGAAAGCTGTTGCCTCAGCCAGTTCGGCGTACGTGGTGGGCGGACATCGAGACGAACTTGAGACTTCGACTGCCGGACTTGCGCCCAGGCCGGGCGGCGGTTATAGCCTACTGGGCTATCGCCGCTCTGGGCGTGGTCGCTTTCCTGGCAGGAATGACCCGATCGATTTCCTGGGAGCTCAGACTCGTCATGCCTCTTGCGGTCCCTGTACTCCTGTGGTGGCTGTTTAAGGCAGCATCGCACCTCCCTCGCGAGTTTCCCGTCGAGACCTTCGGAGACCTGGTCCGTCGCGTAGTTATACTGAATCAGCAAAAACTGGCGCGAGACGCCGGGGGTTCCACAATCGATCAAGCATGGTCGGCATTTCGGGAACTGCTGAGCGGGGCCTCAGGAATCACCCCTGCCTCGATCACCCGAGAAATGCGTTTCCCTGAAGACCTGAGCTTATAGCGATTCGCGTCTCACGGCCCAAATCGTGGCCGGCCACGCCGTAAACTGGGATCGCCTGGGTCAGTTTTGGAAAGCATAGACGGGTCACTTTTCCTGAGCGCCGAAGGGCCTGCTGGACGATGCTCGCCCTACTTATCAGTGATTCGAATCTGCCAGGGTGCGCCTGGGGTGAACTGCTCACCGGCAATGAAACCATCTGCCAACCATCGATGAATGCTGGACGTATTCATGTCTAGAATCTTCGCTGCCTTCCGGATAGAAACCAGTTCCCCCGTGAGCGGCTCAGCCGATGGCTGAAAGCGCGGTATGTCGCGATAGCGGCGCAGGCTGCCCACCTGGTTGGCAGTGAAGCGTTCACCCGTCGCGGTTTTTCGCCCTTGGCGATTGAGGATTCCGGCGATGACTTCATCCGGGTAAAGAGCCACCAGGCGGCGAAGCAAGGAGATCGTATCTTCGTCGGTGCGCGGCCCTATGGGCCGGAAATGCGGGGTTGCCACGTCCAGTGTTGTGATGGCACCGCCGCGCCAGCGAAGCGTCAGATGCGCCCGGCCTTCGGCGCGCTTCAGATCAAAGATCACCTCTTCCAGCAGCGTGCGCAAGAGTTCCTTGCGATCCCGATCAGTGGTGGTTGTCGCCGCCCAGACCTTGCCGATATCGGCGCCGAGAACCTCCAGTTGCTGCAAGTGTGCGGGACTGAGCCTGTCGGGTTGTTGCTGCTCGCGGCGGCGCAGTTCCGCTTCAGCACTTGCCAGACTGCGGAGGCGATTCTCCCATTCACTTTCCAGTCCGCGTGCGACCAGCCGATTTTCAGGCTCCACAGTCCGATAACGGCGCTCGGCCCGTTCCGCTTCGTAGCGTGCGCGTTCTACCTCAAGGCGCCATTGCGACAGTGCCGCATCATGGTTGGCATGCAGTTGTTCAACGGTGAGCAAGGTCGCTTTTACGGCCGCGGGCGTGACGGCCTCAATGAAAGCGTTGGCCACTGCTTGCTCGATTGCCATACCGCCGATGGTGAGGCAGTATTGTCCACGTCCATTGACGAGATCCTTGCCGGAGCAGTGATAACCCGGAGCCGAGTTCCTTCCGCGATAGTGGGTATGTAGGTGGCGCCCGCAATGACCGCAGGTGGCAATGCCCTGCAACAATGCTGAGCCTTCTCTCACGGCGCCTCCGGAGTGGTGAGGCCGCGGCCTGGTGTTGGAATCGAGCCGTGCCTGGTTGGCCTGGAAGGTCGCCCCATCGATGAAACCCGGATGGTGATCGGGGATGAGAACCGCCCATTCGGCGATAGGCAGATGACGCATCCGTTTCTTGACGGCTCCGTGTTCATCGACGTAGCGTTCCGATCGTGTCTTGCCGTAGGTATAAGCGCCAGCATACACCGGATTGGTGAGGATGTGATGGAGCGCGGTGTAGGTCGGCGCGACCCAGCGGATCGGACTATGGTGACTTCCGGGATTGTCCTGCAGCGGGAAGGGCAACCCTTCGGAGCGGAACCAAAGCCATACCCGGCGAGCGGAACCGAACTCCGCGAAGCGTTCAAAGACAGTGCGGATCGCGTTGGTGACGGCCTCGTCGGGATGGAACAATACTTCACCATCTTGTTCTCCCAAACGAAGCCGACCGGTAATCCGCGACGAAGCTCCCCGCGTGCCGCTTTGTTGCGGATGCCGCCGTCGAGCCGGGCGCGAATGATATGCAGTTCTGCTTCGCTCATCGTGCCCTTCAGGCCAAGCAGCAGGCGGTCGTTGAACAACGCTGGATGATAGACACCATCATTGTCACCGATGAGCGTATCGGTAATGCCGCACAACTCCAACAGGCGATACCAGTCCGCATTGTTTCTGGCCAGACGAGAGACTTCCAGTCCCAGGACAATGCCGACGTGCGCCAGAGCCACTTCATTGGTGAGGCGAGTGAACCCGTAGCGTTTGTCGACGCTGGAGCCGGACAAGCCGAGGTCCTCATCAATGACGATTACCTGCTCTCTGGACCAGCCGAGTTGACAGGCGCGATCAGCCAGGGCGTATTGGCGGGCCGTGGATTCGCGATTGTGCTCGACCTGAGTCGGCGAGGACTGGCGAATATAAACCAAGGCTACACGCTGGGTGTGGGTTGGTTTGATTTTGGAGGAATCAGTCATTGGTTTGCTCCTGGGTCTGCACTGCTCGGCTGGCCTTGGCAAGAAGGCGCGCCAGAGTCTCGATGACGGTCTGCTTTTGCACGTCGTCGAATTGCTCCCACAGGCACGTCTCCGGGATCGGAATGTCGCTGAAGCTGAGATTCAGTTGTGGCATGGCTCTCCTGGTCTGCACCCGATGTTACTGGCATGTCGGCGCTACGCCGAAGGAGGGCATCCACAAAGTTGCGGCCGGAGCAAATCTTCAAGCGACCCGACGAGTTGAGAAGTTTGCGGAGCACCGGTGGTGAAGTCCGTCCACTCCGCCGGGATCAGCGACTTACTTCCGTCCGGCAGAATGAGAACGAACTGCAAGCCGCCGGGCATCCGCGCATGTCGGAGCACCTCAAGAGATTGTCCCTGGAAGGGGTGATGCGGGCGAGTGATGATCACCCGTTCCGCGAAGTCCCGATGGTGGGTAGTGTGTGGTGGTGTCCTTCGACAACGTGGACCACGAATGGATGGTGCGATTCCTCCAGCATCGAGTTGCCGACCGACGAGTACTTCGGCTGATCCAGAAATGGCTGAAGGCTGGAGTTTCCGAGGACGGCACATGGTCGGAAACGAAGGTGGGTACGCCACAGGGCGCAGTAATCTCGCCCCTGCTGGCTAATATCTACCTGCACTACGTTTTCGACCTGTGGGTGGAAGCCTGGCGGAAGAAATGCGCGAGCGGAGATGTCATCGTGGTCCGCTACGTGGATGACACCGTCATGGGCTTCGAGCACCGAGTGGATGCGGAGCGCTTTCTCGAAGATTTGGGAGGGCGGCTGCGAAAGTTCGGACTCGAACTACACCCGGACAAGACGCGCCTGATTGAGTTCGGGCGACATGCAGAACGAAATCGGAAACAACGTGGCGAAAGGAAGCCCGAGACGTTCGACTTTCTAGGGTTCACGCACCTGTGCGGGAAAACAAGTAAGCAAGGGCGCTTCATGGTTCTGCGGAAGACGGTGGGCAAGCGGATGAGAGCGAAGTTGCGGCAGCTTAAGCAGCTACTCCTAGCCCGCAAGCACGACCCGGTTCAGCAGACTGGAGAGTGGCTCCGATTGGTCGTCCAAGGCTACTTCAACTATCACGCGGTTCCTGGTAACGGACGCAGCATGGGGAAGTTCCGCGAACAGGTGGCGCGCTACTGGCGGCTGGCGCTTCGGCGTCGCAGCCAGAAAAGCCGTATGACCTGGGACCGGTTCCGACCGCTGGCCCAGCGCTGGATTCCGGTTCAGCGCGTGCTCCATCCCTTTCCACGCGAGCGGTTCGACGCTATTCATCCAAGGTAGGAGCCTCATGCGGGCAATTCGCACGTGGGGATCTGTGCGGGGAGTGCTGGGTGACTGGCATCCCTACCGCGACCTCTGCCGGGAGGCAACCTGAGCGCCGACTCCGGGGCCAAGACCAGGCTGGGGCTCGTTTCGAACCGAGGTGAGCCCCAGCAACCAAAAATAATCAACTGGGATCGGCATCAACAGCGTAAAATCCCAGGGGTCTGGGGACGGCGTCCCCAGAAAATGAAATGTTCCTTTCCTATCGGCTCGTTTCGTCCGTTCCGCTCACCTTCCAATTCCGCACTTTCGTCGGAACCATGTCTCCGCCTTCAACTTCTGCATGAGCCTATTCCGCTGACCGGGTGTCGCAATCATTATTCAGCCTCTATGGGCTAGGCGATTAAACGCGCTTACCCGTGCGCTGACGAAAGACCTTCCCGCGAGCTGCGCGGCTCACGATAAACCTCCTGCTTGGTGAGTATCCACCAAGCCGCTTCAGCCAGGTGGCGCCCGACGGCGACCACCGCCTTCTGATGGTTCTTGGCACGTTTGATCCGTTGATACAGCCGCGCGACATGGGTTCCTGCGAGTCGGCGCTGGTTGATCACGATCAGGTTGCCAGTTTCTACGAACGCCCACTTCAGATTCCGGTTCACATTTCCACGAACCTGGCCCATGCGTGTGTGACCGCCGCTGGAGTGCACACGCGGAACCAGGCCGGCGTAACTCGCCAGATGCGCGGCCGTAGGGAATCGATCAACTCTGCCGATTTCCAGCATCAAAACCATACTTAAAACTGCGCCCACGCAGGGCAGCGTCTTCAGCAGATCCGCCTCGACACTGACTTTCATGATCGCTTCCAGCCGCTGCTCGGCCGATTCGATCTGAGTCTCCAGGAAATCAAGCGTCGCCAGTTCCTGCTCCATCGCTTCCCGGCTATGCACCGGCAGCTCTGGCAGCCGCGGCCGAGTTCCAAACGAGCCGCGACGCCGAACAGGTCCGCTCCAGGTATCTGCACGTTATGACGCGCCAACGTGCCGTGAATTCGATTCTTCACCCGCGTGCGCAGCCTCACCAGAAAGATACGCAGCCGCAGCAGCTCACGCTGATCGCGCAGCTCGCCTGGCGGAATCCATACCTCCGGCAGAGTGCCGTTGCGAAGCAAGATGGCGAGCCCTCTCGCATCGAGCTTGTCGGTTTTCTTGGTAAGCCCCATGCGCCGCTTGGCCTCGAGCGGATTGCATAGCTTGGGGCGGTGGCCTGAGCGCTCCATCTCATCCACCAGCCAACTGTAGCTACCGCTGGCTTCCACCGCGATTGCCGAGTGCGCAGGAAGTCGCGCCAGAAACTCGCGGTAAAGCTCGCGATCGTGCGCCACGCGCAGCGCCTCGCCGGCCTGGCCTTTTTCATTCACTGCGACGAACACGGAAAACTTCTTGTGCGCGTCACATCCGATAAACTGTTCCATATTGCTGCAGCACCTCCTTTGCTTGGGGTTTTGCTCGCAGTTTACGCAAAACCCCGCTGCAGCGCTTTCATAGCATCATTATCGGCAGCGACTTCGCAGGTTCGAAGGTTCGAACCTGAATGGTGATTGGCCTACCCGCTCATGTTGTCTGCACGGGACCGCGAAGGCCGATCTCTGGTCTTGCAGTTGCGGACACAGCTGGAACACGTTCGACACCGGTGGTGTCTGTCCCGCGTGTTTGCGTCAATGGACCGAAACGCAGTGCCTCCGCTGCAAAAAGTGGTCACCTCATTCGGATTGGTACGTGCTCAACGACTGAGCAGCGGATAGGCGCGGCGAAGTAGGGCGAGCCAGGAATTGTTAGCGCCAATTCCACTTCGAGGGTTTGGCGACTACAGGTCAAAGTGACTTCCCGGACTGTCATTTTCGGCTAACTAGGAACCACCCGATAGACGATAGCGGGGGCCTCCGGCGACGGAACTTTCCAATCCCCCCAATTCTTTTTAGCACCAGGGGTGTATTTTGACGCCTCTGGCCTTGATGGCGGATTCTTGCTCGGCGGGGTCGGTCACCAGCACCAAACTGCGATCATACAACTGATCCCCATTTTTCAGCCGCACGTGGGGGTCGCGGGCCACATTCTCATTCCAGACTCGGCCGTGCGGATACGTGGGATACTCATTCCCCTGTTTGGAGTAGGTGGATTCTAAATAGAGTTGGCCGTTAAAGGTCATGCAATAAGTTGTCACGGAGAGAGGAAGTACAGACCTGGTCCGGGTCTGAATCTTGATCTCGGGATATTTATCAACGAACGACCAGTCGCTGACTGGAGTGGTAACCGAGGCTCCCCTCAAGCCACAACCCCGGCATTTTGCATGTCCAAGAATCGGCTGAGTGGTAACACAACCGAGGTTCGAGGCCCGTGACACGCAGCACAGCAAGCACCACGAGCAAGCCGACCAATACTGATCCCCCTACCTTCAACACCTTTTTCACCACGCCCTCCCCGCGCCAAACCTGGCTATTGGCTCGCTGCTGCTCCCAATCCGGCCGCCGGAAAGCCCGTGACGCTCGATCCGACAGGCTCCCGCGCGCTCGGAGCGCATCACAAAATCGCCAACGATTTTACTGGCCGCCCTCGCTGTCGGGCGCTTCGAAGATAGATCTGCCATTCAGGTAAATTCGCCGCACGTTCATCAGGTGCGCTCCGTCCTTCGCCGTATAGCCGTCGACCACCAATGTTCTCAATCTTGACATCGCCGCGCCTGAAACCTTGGCGTGTCAATTGACCTGGAGTTGCGCCCTCACATCCCCAGTTGACAACGTTGCCTTTGTCATCTTTGACGTCCACGTAGAAATACGCGTGCGGATTGGTCCATTCGAGCTTAGAGAGCGTGCCTTCAATGCGGATCGGTTTGTTGCCGTCGAATTCAGCGGCGAACGAATGATGAGCGATTGCCGGAATGGCCGCCAAGCCCAGGCTTGCGGCTAGTATCATCAACCTCGTCCTCATAACGAATCTATAATACTACTTACGCCCAATGGAGGAGCCGACATTATGCCGACATTGAGGACCTCAAACATCGACCGGCTATTCATTTCGTTCACAGTGCTGTCTGTCTTCAGCGCCATGTGCTTGGGGCAAGGCCTCACGGCTCCTGATGGAAGGTCTACAAAGCCCGCACCGCGTCTGAATGGACATCCCGACTTGAGCGGGTATTGGAAAGGAACCGCGCGATAACGCCGGTCGGCAACATCGCCAAGGATCTGCCAGGATTCAAGCTGCCGCTCACCCCGGCAGGGGAAGCGGCGTGGAAGCACAACGTGACGGCCACGATCGATCCGGAGAGCCTCTGCATCCTCGGCGGCATTCCCCGCCACAACGCGAGCGGTTTGCCGTTCGAAGTTGTCCAGGGCCGAAATAATGTGGCGTTTCTCTATTTCTACACCTATTATCGCCTGATTCCGACCGATGCGAACCGCAAGCATAGCGAGGACCCCGACCCTTCGTTTTTCGGCGAGGAGGTGGGGAGATGGGAGGGGAGACACACTGGTGGTGGATTCCGTCGGCTTCAAGGAGACGCAGGTGTGGGCGGATGAGAATGGCAATCCGCACAGCGATGCGCTGCATGTAGTGGAGCGGTGGACGCGGCCGGACCAGGATCATATCCACGTGGAAACGCTGATTGAAGATCCGAAGTTCTATACGAAGCCGTTCACTTATTCGCGGACCTGGGTGTTGGGCAAGCCGGAGAAGAGATGCACGAATACTCGTGCAGCGAGAACAACGTCGACGAGATCACCTTGGATTCGGCCGGGCACATCCGACCCGATGGAACCCGTGGTTACGAAAAACTGAAGGCGCTTCCACCGCCGTTGACTGGACCGGAAAGTAAGTCTGAAGAAGCTTCCGCGGGTTCATGCAGCGGACGGCGCGCACCTGGGAAAATCCACGTGGACGTATAACGGCCTATTGTTCCCGATGCGGAACCGCGGAAGTCGAGCGTCGATTAGTGGTATGGCGACTGTAAGTTACTCTGAATTTCACGAGTAGCCCGGTAACGGCCATCGTTTGCATTTACACCAGGGCGACCGTCGTGTTTCGTGCAATCGACGCCACAAAGATTGTTGCCGTTGTATTCAGAAAAGCGAAACTAGTGGGCTGTCCCAGTGATTTGCTTAGTGACAATCCGGCGTTTCAGATCGGTGTAGGTCCAACGGATGGGGCGGGCGCGTCTGGTGTAGGCGCGAATGTACTGCATAAGTTTGCGACGGAGATCGCCGACTGAGGCGAAGACTCTGCGCGCGATCACGTCGCGTTCGATCTTTGCAAACCACAGTTCCACCTGATTCAGCCAGGACGAATAGGTCGGTGTGAAGTGAAACCGCACCTTGGGATGGTCGGCG
>CAWDOH010000021.1:0-148753 GCA_963803725.1 Bryobacterales bacterium
GAGATGGGCGTATCAACCACGCGCTCTGCCCCGAACTCTTCCACCAGTCCGGAGAGAACTTTGAAGGGCGTGCCCGCTTCAGCCACATCTTCGCCGAAGATGCAGACGCGCGAATCGCGGCGCATTTCTTCGGCCAGCGCTTCGCGCACCGCCTGCGCAAATGTGAGTTCGCGCTCAGGCATAAACGTCTTGCTCCACCTCGTCCACGCGGGATAGGGCGCGTCGATCGCGAACTTCACCGCCGCTTCCATTCCGCCCCGGACTCGGAGGCGATTTGTTCGAGCGCCGCGGCATCGGCATAGCCCTGCGTCCGATCAGCCAGTTGGCGAAAGATTGATGGGATCGCGTTCCGTCTTCCAGAGTTGCTCTTCCTGCTTTGAGCGGTAGTATTCGCGATTGATGTCGCCGACGTGATGCCCGCTGTAGCGATAAGTATCGCACTGCAGAAACGCCGGCCCACCGCCGGCGCGCGCGCGTTTCACCAGCCGCGTCGCAACTTCATTCACCGCGCGCACATCCTGGCCATCGACCCTCGCGGCCTCAATGCCGAAAGCGGCGGCGCGTCCGAGAATGGTTCCGGCGGTGGTTTCCTGTAATGCGTGTATTCGTTGTACAGATTGTTTTCGCAGACGTAGATCACGGGCAGCTTCCACAACTGCGCGAGATTCATGACTTCGTAAAGCGATCCCTGGCCGAGCGCGCCTTCGCCGAAAAAGCAGACCGCGACGCGATCCGTGCCCAGGTTCTTCGCGGCGAAAGCCGCGCCGGTGGCGATGCCCACGCTGCCGCCGACAATGGCGTTCGCGCCCAGGTTGCCGGTCGCGGGATCGGCAATGTGCATCGATCCGCCTTTGCCGCGGCAGTAGCCGGCTTCTTTGCCGAGCAACTCGGCGAACATGCGATCGGGCGACGCGCCTTTGGCCAGACAATGTCCGTGGCCGCGATGCGTGCTGGTGATGTAGTCGTCGATGCGCAGCGCTTCGCAGATGCCGACCGCAACGGCTTCTTCGCCGCTATATAAATGCGCCAGTCCGGGCATCAGGGCGCGCGTGTAGAGTTCGTTCACCTGCTCTTCAAACAGACGGATGCGGACCATCTGCCGGTAGGCATGCAGCCATTTTTCTTTTTCCGTAGCGATGTCGCCTTGCGACGCTTCCGGCTTGGAGGTGCAGTGGTCATCATTTTCTTGGCCATCCCTTCGTGACCGGCGTCGGTCACGCCCGACATGGCGGCGAGCACATCGAACATGCAGGCGAAATCGTATTTCGTCCAGCCCATGCCGCGAGCCGCGGTCAAGAATCTCATTGCTCACCGCAGTGGTAGGCAGAGGCACGTCGAGCTGCCGGCCCAATTCCATCGCCAGCACCATATCTTTCTGCATCATGTTCACGTCGAACCAGGCTTCTTCCGGCTGCTGCAGAACGAACGGTCCGCGGTATTGAATCATCGGCGAAGCGATCGCGCTGTGGGTGATCACATCGACGGCAGTTTCGCGCGCGATGCCGCTTTTTTCCGCCAGCAACACGCCTTCGGAAAATGCCAGCATCTGCACGGCCAGGCTCAGATTGATCGCGATCTTCATCGACAGCGCGAGACCGTTGTCGCCGACATGCGTAACCTTCGGTCCAATATCGAGCAGCAGCGGCTTGATCTTCTCGAAAGTCTCTTTGCGGCCGCCGACCATTACCGAGAACTTGCCTTCCTGCAGCGTGATGACGCTGCCGGAGACGGGCGAGTCGACCATGTCGGCGCCTTTCTCGCGCACTTTCGCCGCCAGCGCGCGGCTCACGTTCGGAGCTGACCGTGCTCATGTCGATGAAAATCTTGCCGGCGCTCAGTCCCGCGAGCAAGTCCATCGGGACCTTCGGTGACGGCGGATGGCGGCGGAGTTGGTGACCATGGCGAAAGTGAAGTCGGAAGCGGCCGCGACGGCGCGCGGCGAATCGGCCCATTGCATGCCTTTTTCCACCAGCCATTGCGCTTTCGCGCGCGTGCGGTTGTAGCCGGTCACGGTGTGGCCTTTGCCGAGCAGCCGGTTGACCATCTGGCTGCCCATCACTCCCAGGCCGATAAATCCTAATTTCGCCATCCGCTCCAACCTCCGAAGTCTTCTCCGACCGTTATCCGACACGTTCCGAACTCTCATGAAGTTTTTTGGAACCTGCCGGCGTATGTTTCCTGTGTGAACAGACGACCCGGTGGGAGACTTGCGAATCCTGGCGCACCTGCTCGAGATGCGCACGCATGGCGCCGCGCGCCATCTCCGGATTGCGCCGCTCGATGGCGTCGAGAATGCGTTTGTGATGAATCTGGCCGCGCTGCGGGCCACCTTCCACGTTGAAAATTTTGATGCGTTGCTCGCGCAGCAGGCCGACGATGGAATCGATCAAAGAGAGAATCAGGGGATTGGCGGCCGCTTCCGCCAGCGCCAGATGAAAATCGAGATCGGCTTCAATGTAGGCGGCGGGATCTTTCTGCGCGCGATCCATCACCGCGACCGCTTCGCGCATCGCCGACAATATCTTCTTCTGGCGCGCTCGGCGGCCAGCGCAGCGATTCCCGGCTCGAGAATCAAGCGCAGCTCGGCCAGATGCGTGGAACCTTCCTGCTGGCCGATTTTCACCATGAGGTCGAACGACTGGCGCGCGGCGTGCGAAGTGCCGTCGGTGATAAAGGTGCCGCGGCCGGAATAAGCTTCGACCAAACCTTTTTCGCGGAGAGCTTTCACTGCCTCGCGCACGGCGGTGCGGCTGACGCCAAGGCGCTGCGCCAGTTCACGCTCTGCAGGAAGCTGGTCGCCCGGGTTTCAGCGAGCCATTGAGGACGGATTCTTCAATCTGCTGAACGATCTGTTCGTAGAGACGCGAAGTCCGGACAACTTTGTACACAGGAATTTCTCCCGCACGAGCCAGCTTGGGGGAGCTGGCTGGTCTGGCTACTATACCGCAGGTCCAGAGGCGGCGGCGTCGCTTCGCGGTCTTGCAGAGAGAGGTCAGCATTTCGGTACTCAGGTATAGTGGTATGACCGCTAAACGATATCATCCTCGCTTCTTGGCAAGGCAAGCATTTCGCGAGTTATGCACCACTTTCTCAGGGATTTGCGAAGTCAGTAGCATGACCATCGGCGGTTCTTGGGCGAACGGCCATGCCAGCAAACCGCTTCGCGAATTTACTTGACTTCATTCAGTCCGCGGTGGTATGGCTGTCGGACCAGAAAACGGAGGACTTCCGATGACTTTCCGAATGCCCGCCATGTCCGCGGGTCACGCGTTGCCGTTGCCGCCGGATCTGTCTCTTCTTATTCACGTCTCTTCCCTGAGTCTTTCCGCCCTGTCTCAATCCACGGCGGGACGCATACTGGGCACGATTACCGACCCGAGCGGCGCGGCCGTTGCCGGCGCCACGGTAGTTGTCACTGACGCGCAGCGCGGCACTTCGCGAACCCTGACAACGGACTCACGGGGACTACACGGCCCCCGATCTGGCTCCCGGCACCTACAAGATTCGTGTCGAAGCCAAGGGTTTCAAGACGTCGAGCGCCCGGACGTTCCCATCGAAGTCGCCACCGATGTTCGCGCGGATTTCGCACTCAGCCCGGCAAGGTCTACCGAAATCGTGACCGTGACCGAAGAAGTTCCTCTGATCAACACGACGTCAGCCACTCTGGGCGGAACGTTGAGCAACAAGGAAATCAACGACCTGCCGCTGAACGGCCGCAATTACGAAAACCTGTTGCAGCTTCGGCCCGGCGTGATGCGTTATCCCGGCGGAGGATTTTCGACGACCAGCACCGACGGATTGCGTGCGGAAGACAACGCCTACTTCGTCGAAGGACTTTTCAACAGCGAACCATTCTCCGGCCAGGGCATCATCAATGGCGCTGGCATCGCCGGAGATTCGGCCACCATCCTGCCGATCGATGCCATCCAGGAATTCAACGTGCAGGAAAATCCGCCGGCGGAATACGGATGGAAACCGGGAGCGGTCGTCAATGTCGGCTTGAAGTCGGGAACAAATACATGTCACGGCAGCGCATTTGCTTTCGGCCGCGACGGCGTGACTCGACGCACGCAACTATTTCAACGCGCTCCCGCTGCCAAGACTCCCGCGCACCCTGGAGCAGTTCGGCGGCAGCTTGGGCGGCGCAATCGTCAAAGACAAAGTTCTACTTCGGAGCCTATGAAGGCCAGCGCTAAACGTGGAAATTCCTACGGTGTTACCAGCCCATCCATGGTGGTTTACCGACGCCAGCAACGGCACCTGCACGCTTCGTCTGCCGGCGACTGCGCGGAAGCATTCCCAACGCGATTGCCGATCTGGTGGCGAATAAGATCCCGATCAGCGCGGCCAGCCAGCTGATCTCGGGCTGTACCGCCCGGGGCCGTGACCTGCAACGGCAAGGGTTCCCGATCAACAACACGCACATCAATCACATTGTGCAAGGATTTCCCAACAACGTTGGCGTCGACAACGCGATCGGCAAAGTGGATTACAACTTCGATGGAACCACACCGTCAGCGGCATGTATTACTTTGGCAACAACAGGAACGGTCGAAGACTTTCCGGAATTGCAATCACAGTGGCCTCCGATATCCATACTCGCGCGCAGGTCGTGGGAGGAAAATGGATTTGGACTCCGACCGCCCGTTGGGTGAATGAAGCCCGATTCGGCTACAACCGGCTCTATCAACCCACACTGCCCGGCGACCTCAACACGCCGGCATCCGCCTACGGACTGGACACTGGCGTCAGCGGACCATTCACCGGCGGCTTGCCGCGCATCGGTTTTGCCGGAGCACTTTCCCCGGCCTGGGCGGCTTTAAGTGGCCGAAATTCCAGGGGCCCGACACCATCACTCAGTTCGTCGATCATGTTTCCTACACCGTGGGCAAGCACGCATTCAAGTTCGGCGGCGAACTTCATCGAAACGACGTGAATGGCGGCGCCTTCGGCAACGCCCGAGGCAGCATCACGTTCCTGGGCGGCGTTTTAGCTCTCACCAGCCGTCTCACTGCGCTCGAAGACTTCTTCGCCGGCGATCCTTTCAAGGCAACGGTACAAGTCGGCAATCCCACGCTGCAAATCCACAACTGGGCCTACGGATTATTCTTCCAGGATGACTGGCGCGTCACCAGGACTCTGACCATCAACTCGGCCTGCGCTATGAATTCAGTTCGGTGGTCCAGGAAGCTCACAATCTGCTGGGCAACTTCGATCCTAATCGCGACGGCTTGATTCAGGTCGGAATCAACGGCGTCAGCGGCCCTATAATCCCGATCACAAGAATTTCGGTCCGCGCTTCGGCTTTGCCTGGGACATCACCGGCAAGGGCAGCACCGTGTTGCGGCGGCGGCGGGTTGATGTACGAAACCATGAACTGGGAATCGTTCCTCGCTTTCAACAACGCCTTCGGCCTCGCCAACGTTCCCACCGGGGCAATCATTGACGCCGCGGGCGACACCGCCGGCGGCACGATCACCGCCGGCAACGTATCGATTCCTCCGGTCCTTCCCCTGGGACAGCAACATGCCGCTCTACGGCAACGCTCGATCAATTGCTTCAACAGCCCGTGCCCCATCATGAGGGTGGACCGCAATATCACGACTCCTTACGTCTGGAACTGGACGTTGAACCTGCAGCATGCGTTCACGCCGAATGTGTCGCTGGAAATGGCCTACGTCGGCAATCACGGATCGAATCTGATGGGCATTCGCGATATCAACCAGCCGCCGGTGGGATCGGGCTGGCCGGCGGCGAACATCGCCGCGTGCACCCAGGCCGCCTCGGCAACGGGGCCAAGTGCGCAGTATCCGACGCTCACCAATCCGGCATGTCAGGACGATACGGCAACGAAAACGGGCCCTACAACACCGTTCCCTTACCTGCGCAACATCTTCCAGATGGGAAACGTTTACCGGTCGAACTACAACGGCCTGCAGGTCACGCTGAACTCGCGCAACTATCACGGCCTGAGCATGGTCGCCGGTTACACCTATTCGCACGCCCTCGATGACGTAGGCGCAAACTGGGATTTCGGTTACGGCGCCGGTCTGCCGCAGGATTCCACAATCTGGCGCGCGAATACGCCAACAGCGATTTCGACATGCGCCAGCGGCTGACGGTCTCGCTCACCTATGCCATTCCCGGCCGCAAAGGCTATGGGCAGATGCTGGAAGGCTGGGAAATCAACTCCATCGCGACGCTCGAGAGCCCGCAGTACTGGGGACCGATCGACGAAGGAACCGATGCCGCCGGCGTCGGCCCGTTGCCCATAAGCCCCCCGGCCAACGACGCCGATTCGTTGGAGTTTCTACGGCAAGACTTCCGACTTCAAGTCGGGACCGACGCGATTCCATACTTCGCGGGCACCAACACACCTGCGACTCCCAGCAGCAATGCCGCTTGCAACGCGCAGGCGCTGGCCCTGGACGGCGGGACCCCGGGAGCAGCGACTGAGTCCCTTGCATTTTTCGGCTGCTACGCCAACGGCAACTCCATCATGCTTCCGCCGCCGCTCGGACAGTTCGGCAACATGGGCCGCAACATGTTTCCGGACACCGGCTTCCGGAACTTCGATTTCTCAGTGGCCAAGAACTTTCATTTCGGCGAACGCTTGCGGCTGCAGTTTCGCGCCGAGTTCTTCAACATTCTCAATCATCCGAACTTCGCCAATCCATACGGCGGGCAGAACGGCTTCGGCCTGAATGATCCTTCGGTGCAGCCGTTCGGTTGCGGATGCGCGACACCCGACGTAGCTGCGGCGAATCCGGTGATCGGATCGGGCGGCAGCCGGGCGGTGCAATTGGGGCGAAATTTATTTTCTAGTCCGGGAGCTGGTTTATGAGGTTGGAAGCAGGGCCGGACTCAATTCCGTCCGGCCTTTTTTTCGTAGCCTGCTCGCACTTGCGAGCCAAGGA
This sequence comes from Bryobacterales bacterium, assembly GCA_963803725.1. GTDB lineage: Bacteria > Acidobacteriota > Terriglobia > Bryobacterales > Bryobacteraceae > JOPF133. Next base: position 6,918 of record CAWDOH010000021.1, read on the forward strand.
GAATGGGCCATGCTATGATATAGGACATCAATTTCATTCTTGCAGCTTTATTGTTCGGGTCCTCGCATTTATGTCTCGCAGCGCCTCTGGCCAAGAGTCCGCGAGGAGCACCGCGAGCGCACCATCGACGAGATCAAAGACCGAGGCGGTTCGCCGCGCCGAAGTCGGGCAGTATCCGCTGATCGGGCTCGATCCCGCCGACGTGAAAGAAGCGTTCGAGAGCATTCATACCGGCGACAAAGACGAATGGGCGGCAGGGTTCATGCGCGTCGCCGACCGTTACTTCAACGAAGCCAAGTCGCTGGAGAAATCCGATCCCACAAAAGCCAATGCCGACTACATTCGCGCCTGGCGGCTTTATTCCTTCGGGCGCTGGCCGATTCCGGCGTCTCCCGGCAAGCAACGCTCGTATGAAAAGGCGCTCGAGGCATTTCTGGCATCACGCGAATTCTTCGATCCGCCGCTCGAAGTCGTGCACATTCCGTTCGAAGGCAAGGAAATTATCGGCTATCTGCGGCTGCCGAAAAATGCAAAGGGTCCGGTGCCGCTGGTGATTGCGGTCAATGGGCTGGACAGCCGCAAGGAAGATCTGACAGAGAGCTTCGGCGCGATTCTGCCTTTCGGCATCGGTTATCTCGCGGTCGATGGGCCCGGGACGGGGCAAAAGCCGATCAAAGTGAGTGAGACCTCCGACCGCATGCTGTCGAAGGTGATCGACTACGCGCAGTCGCGGCCGGAGATCGACAAGAACCGCCTCGCCATGCACGGCGTAAGCTGGGGTGCGTATTGGGCGACGAAGATGGCGATCGTCGAACGCGCGCGGCTGCGCGGGTGCAGCGCGCAATCTCCGCCCGTCGATAAATTTTTTCAGAAAGATTTTCTGATGAACTCGCTGCTCGGTAACCGCGAGTATCTATTCGATCAGGTGCCCGCGCTGATGAACATTCTGGAAGGCGTGCACACTCTCGATGAAATGGGCGAGTATCTGCCCAAGATGTCGCTGGTCCATCAGGGACTGCTTGGCAAGCCAATGGCACCCATGCTCATTCTTGCGGGCGTGCTAGATACGCAGGTGCCGATCGAGGACGAATATCTACTGCTGAGCAAAGGCGATGTGCCCAAAGATGCGTGGATCAATCCTCAAGGCGGACACCTGGGGCGGCAGGTCGGCGTATGGCCCGATCCGCTGATTTTCAAGCAAGTGATTATTCCGTGGCTGGTGAAGACGTTGGAGGCGCCGACGAATTAGCTCGCCAACAGCAGACTCGCTGCGACAATATAGCCGGCGGCGTGAAGGAGTCCAATGCAGTTGTTGCAGAGCAGCTCGATCAGGCCGTTGACTACATTGCCATCGCCCTGGAGGAAGAGACGCAGTGTCTTGAGGTCGAGCTTGGAGAAGCGGACGTCCTGGAAGCAGTGGATTTCCAGGCGGATGACGGCGGCGGCGCTGCTGAGGGGCACGGGGGGCTGGAGACGATCGGCGGATCTCCAGTCGGCGGCTTTGATTTCCAGGGGCCACAGGGTGGTGTCGTAGCAGGTGCGGAATTTGCACGGGGTGCCGTGCACCGGGGCGGAGTAGAGCAGCGAACCTTTGGGAATCGGCAGGCCGGTGGTCAGCTTGCCCTGATCGGGATCCAGGTAGAAGGCCACCACCGACGCGGAGGGAATGGGGCGAAGATAATAAGGATAGAGAATGGAGAGCAGCGACTCGACGATTTCGGGAAACTCGTCGTCGATTTTCTGATAAATACGTGCCGCCAGGAAGGCGAAGCCTTCGAGCAGCCGCTCTACGTGGGGGTCGTCGCACTTGCCGGCTTCGAGCGCCAGGCGGCCGGCCACCTTGGGGTACTTACTGGCAAATTCGGCGCCGAGGTAGCGGAGGTAAGTAAGTTCCTGCGAATAGTGGAACAGCAGCTCGTCGCGCACGCTAACTTTCCTTCACGCTGTAGGCGCCCTTGCTAATCTCCAAAACCGTATCGAAGGAAATGCGTTCCGGAGCGGGATCGATCATCAGCATGGCCTCCACATGGAAGGTGATGGATTGCTGCCTGGCGGAGAAGGCTTCCCGCCCGGTTACCCGCGTGCGCGCGAGGCGCGGCTCGAACATCTCGATGGCCGCTTCGAGCGAACGCATGAGCCGCTGTTCATCGCCGTAATTCTGGACCGCAACGCTGTTGACGTCGGGGAGGCCGAAGAACAGCACGGAGCGCTTCACCTCACCACAGAATTCGGGGACCTCGATGGGCATGCGGGTGGTGTTCAGAAGCCATTCCAGGTCGCGCTTGACGGACAGGCGGAACTGCCGCAGAGATTCGGCGCGGGTGACCGGCGCCTCGTTGCGGTTTTCCGGTTCGTGATCGATCAACCGGTCCAGAAGGCCCTGCTGGATATTCTTGGTGAATTTAGGATTGGGCATTTTCAGACAGAGCAGTTCACCGCGCGCACCGGATCGAGCTTGCAGATCCGGGTGTACAACTGCGTTCTCCTTTCGTCATCCGCGGGGCTGATGCAATGGAGGAGGAGTTCCAACGGATACGCGATGGCCTCGCTCTGCTCCCAGTCTTCCAGATGGCGTTCTTCAATCTCGGAGACGAGCTGCTCGAGCAGCGGGTGAGCCACCTTGCCTTTACCGGCGGCCATCAACAGGTGCGCCAGTTGGGTGCGGCGGCGGAAGCGCGCGCGGCCGCTGCGCTCAGTGGCCAGGATCGCGGTGATGACGGCCAGCCCTTCGGCGACGCGGCCATCGCGCACGGCTTCCAGGGCCTGGCCGAATTCATCCGAAATATCGGAGGGCGGCGGTTCCTCGGCCTCCATAATGGGGGGATTTTCTTCCACCTCGTAAGGCTCCGGCTCGGGTATGGGCTCCGGTTCCGGTTCCGGCTCGGGCGCTGCTTCGGCTTCGGGCTCGGGCGTGGACTCCATCGACGTATCCATCGAAGTATCCGTGGACGAAGTGTCGTCCGTGGAGAAGGAAGACGAGTCGTCGGTGGACCCGAAATCGCTGGATTCGCTGGATTCTCCGGATTCACCCTCTTCGGACTTCGGCTCGGGCGGCGGCCCGGTGCGGATGATGACGAAATTCTCGATCCAGTTCTGGGTTTCCGGGTTGCCCGCCGGGGTATCGTCCGGAAGGGTCACCGTGCGCAGATCCGGAACCATTTCGAGCAGCGTGCGCATTTGGTTGGTAACGACCTTCCCGGTAGAGGGGAAGCCCTTCTGCTCGATCGCCTGCACGGCATACCGCTGCATGTCGAGCCAGGCGCGGCCGCTCGGTTCCAGCATAGCCGCCTCGGTCAAGTCGAGGACCTGGTCCCACTCGGATTCCTTGGCGAGTTTGCGGACGTTGACGCGCAGGTCGCTGGGAGGCGCTTCGATCATGGAATAGTCGATCGAAAGCGGGTGGTTCATCAGGGGCGCCCAGGCGAAAGCACGGACGATCAGGTAGGGAGTGGGGTCCTCGGGATTCTGCTGCCGCAGGAACCGGCAGATGGAGGCCAACTGCGTCTTGACATCCTCCATGGAGGTGGGCTCACCGAAGACGACGCCGGACGACTCCGTGCCCTCATAGGACTCCGCACCTTCCGCGAAAGTGGGTTCCTCCCCGGCGACCGCGTCCTCCAGGGAGGAGGAATCCATGGAGACAGACTCCTCCTCGAAGGAAGCGGATTCCTCTTCGGCGGGGGCTTCTTCCGCAACCTCGGGATCCGGTTCCGGCTCGGGTTCGGGTTCAGTTTCGGGCTCGGGTTCCGGCTCCAGTTCCTCCAGGCCGCCGGGTTTGCGGGAGAGGATGATGCGCACGGTCTGAGCGATCTCCTCAAGGGCTTCCCGGGTCTTGATGAAGCTGGGGGCGAAATCGCCGAACTTCTCGTCGCAAAATTCGCTGAGAGAGTCCAGGGCTTGCTGGGCGCTGGTGAGTTGCTGGTAGGTGTCCTTGAGCTTAGCCACAGGAGTGGCATCGGCGGCCTCGTCGAACTGCTCGCCGGTAATCTTGCCTTCGGCGATAGCGGTCTCGCGGGCCTGCTGCTTCTCGAAGTTGTTGGCGTCGGCTTCAAAGCCGACCTTGCGCGATTCCTGGTACTTCAGCCAGCTCAACTTGCCCGAGACAATCGGCAGGAAGCCGAGCGGCTCTCCCAATTTCGTACCGAGCCACGTCAGCGGAGTGGCGCGAACTTCCATATCGCCGTCTTCGTCGACGGGAGGGTAGAGGGTGTCCCAGAACTGGTCCACCAGATCGTGCAGAAAGGTAAAAGCCGGCGCCAGAATGCCAAAGCCTTCGCGGCGCACGTGGGCGTCCACCAGCCAGACTGCGATCTGGAGATCTTTGCTGCGGTTCGCCAGAACATCGCCGCCGAATTTGACCACCGCGGCGTAATCGGCGACTTTGAGCGCGGTCTTCCACTGGCCTTGCGGGACGTCGATATCTTCGCGCCGGGCTTCCTTGATCTTGTCGGCAATGGGATCGTAACGAAGATTGGCGCCGCTGGGATTGTCACCCGGGATCGGGTTCAGCAGATCGTTGCGAAGGGGCACTCTAAGCCGTCCTTATGATGGAAGTGGAAGCGGGACCGAGTCATCGAACTGCAAAGAGCGGATTTCGAGAATAGGAATAGACCTTTCCCCATCCAGCACGAAGAGTTTTTGGCCAAACGGAATCTCCAGGGGTTCATCCTGCGATAACACCCAATCGGTTTCGCGTCCCAGTTTCACCGTATCACGTTCGTGAGTGGAGGAGAACGGATAAAGGATTGGCAGGAGGACCTCGCCGAATTCGCGGTCCACCTTGTCGGGGCGAGCCGTGACATTGGCCGACGACCAGAGCAAATCGCGCAGGTAGCGCGGGGGTTGCATGGTCAGGGAGCCGATTTGGGAGAAGGGAAGCCACATGTACTCGCCGGCGATGAAGACTTCGAGGCGCGCTCCGATGCGGGGGTCGATGTCCTCGATGGAGCGAAACGGCTGTCCGTTAATGGTGCCGGACCGGAGACTGGGGATGTCGGTGGATCCCCGATACTGTTTAGCCTCGAAGAAAACCCGGCGTTTTCGTTCGGCGCTGACGGCGGAGCGGTAAAGGAGGGCGCCCATACCGGCATCGGGAGAGCTGTCCGAAAGCAGGGCCAGATGCTTTTCGGCGCGGCTATAATCGCCGGCGAAGCACAACAGCTCGAAGAGAAAGGTACGGCGCTGGTTGTCGTCGGGCTGGTTGCGAAGTTCACCACCCAGCGCCTGAATGGCTTCCTGCAACTTACCGGCGCGAAAGAGTTCTTGGACGCTCATGGAGCCTGCTTTCTGGGTTATTTGGTGAAATCGCTACCCGGGAGAAATCGCGGCGGAGGCGGAAGTCCGGCGATTTCCAGGCTGGCCACGCCCTGGTTGACGGTATTCCAAAGCCAGGATTTTCCGGGCAAGGGCCGGCCGTCGGCCTTCTGCTGAATATACTGCATGCCCATCGCTTTAAAGCTGATGGTCATGGTTTCTTTGACGCGCTCGCTGCCGGTGCCCCCGCTCCAGGTGAGGCCGGTGACCTGGTTATAGCGAAAAATATACTGCACGTAGAGCAAAGGGTCGCCGCCCGCCTTGCGAATGGCCAGCATAATGGTTGGAAAAATCGCACCCTGGGAGCAGGCCTTGTAAAGCGACGTGCTGGCGCTGTCTACCACCTTGTCGATGGTAATGGTGTTGAATTTGGCCTTGCCGGCATTGGAGCCGACACCCCCACTGCCGTCGGTGGACTCCGTACACGTCATGTTGAAGCTGAAATTCTGGACCTCAAAAGCATCGCGTTGGGAAAAGAGCTTATCGGTGGTCTCCCCGCTGATATCGCTGTTACCGGGCAACCACATGAAATTGTCGCTGATCATATGCTTTTCCTGGATTTACCGCCTTGCACGCGCCCCCGGCCGAGCGGCAAGCGCCCTGGCCGGGAGTGCGCACGGAAGCGCGCCGAAGGGCGGATGGATCCCGCCCGCCCTCCTGCTGCGATGGAAGCCGACTACGATTGCGATGGGTTAACGTAATTCGGGGCGCCCGACAGACCTTGCACGTCCAGGCTGTTATTGTTCTGGTTCATGCTCCAGGATCCCGCGATCGGAGTATCGCCAGTGCCATCGGGCTTCTGCCGGACGTACTGGACACCCAGCGCGTAGTATTTGAACTTGATGGTTTCCTTGCAATTTTCTTCGCCGCTGCCGCCCGACCAGTTAACGCCGGTTACGAACACCATGCGGAAGATGAACTGCAGATACAACAGATTGCTGCCGCCGGCCTTGCGAATAGCCAGCATGACGCTGGGGAAGTGGGCGCCGGCCGCGCAGGCGTTATACAGCGGAACGCTGGCCAAGTCCACATACTTTTCAATGCTGAACTCTTCAAACTTGGCCTTGCCAGCGCTGGCGCCGCCGGTTGCCGAACCTCCGGTTTCCGCCTGCGCGCATCCGAAGTTGAACGACAGAACTTCCAGTGCTTTGTAGCTGGATTGCATCCCCATCCACTTATCCGTCGATTCGCCGGTCGGCTGGGTCGCTTTGCTAGACAACAAGCCGCCTACCGCAGGCGTCGGAAACCACAAAAAGTTATCGCATGCCATCTTTCAAACTCCTCCTCGTTTCTGTTTTGACTATTTTATGAGTTACTTACTTGCGGTTGGGAACACTCCAGGTCATAGACACGGGTGTAGTGCCCTTACCGCTCTTCGATGCCCGAATACTCCCTCAAGCCGCCGTTTAAAACTACCGGCCGCCCGGGGATTCCCCAATCCAAAAGCGGTGGCCGGGCTTATCCACAGACCGCTTCCCTATCCGTTGGATCCGGGGTGAACTGCAATTCTGAAACGGAGGGCCGCACCTTAGGCACGGCCCCACGAAACGATTGCAATAGTTTTCGCCACCAGCGCCTACTTGGCGGGTGGCGGCAGATCGGCAACCAGACGCATCGAAACCGTCAGTTCGTCCAGTTGGAAGTGCGGTTTGAGGAACGCCACGGCGCGGTATGCGCCAGGTTTTCCGGGCACCTCCATGACATCCACGCGGGCTTCGGAAAGCGGGTGGCTGGCCTTGGTTTCGGCCGGCGCGCTGGAATCGATGACGTATCCGCCAATCCAGCGATTGAGGAAAGCCTCGCATTCGTTGCGCGACATAAAACTGCCGATCTTATCGCGCATCATGGCTTTCAGATAATGGGCAAAGCGCGAGACGGCCATGATGTAGCTCAGGTTCGTAGCGAGCCGGGCATTGGCCGTGGCGGAGTCCGTATCGTATTTCTTGGCCTTCTGGGCGGTTTGTACGCTGAAGAAGGCGGCGTAATCGGTATTCTTACAGTGCACCAGGGGCACAAACCCGAGGTCCGCCAATTCTTTTTCGCGGCGGTCGGTAATCTGCACTTCGGTGGGGCACTTCATGGCGATGTCGCCATCGTCGGTGGTGAAGTTGTGGACCGTCAACCCTTCGACTTTTCCACCACCTTCCACGCCGCGGATGGTGGCGCACCAGTTATATTTGGCGAAGGATTCGGTAATGCGGGCGCCGAGGGCCCAGGCGGCGTTACCCCAAAGATACTTGTTGTGGTCGGTGCCGTCGACGGCTTCTTCGAAGTCGAACTCGTCCACGGCGCGGCCGTCCTTTCCGTATGGGTCGCGCATGAGAATGTGCGGCACGGTTAAAGCGACGTAGCGGGAGTCTTCCGAGTTGCGGAAGCTCTTCCACTTTGCGTACTCGGTAGTATCGAAGATCTTGGCCAGATCGCGCGGCGCGCCGAGTTCGGAGAAGCTCTCGAGATTGAACAGGCTGTTATTCGCCGCGGTAATAAATGGAGCGTGCGCGGCGGCGGCCACCTGGGACACCTTCTCGAGCAGCTCCATATCCTCGGGGTTCCTGGTGAATTCGTAATCGCCGATCAGGGCGCCGAAGGGATGTCCGCCGAAGATGCCGAACTCTTCCTCGTAGACCTTCTTAAACATGGCGCTCTGATCGAATTCCGAAGCGCGCTGCAGGTCGCGAAGCAGGTCTCTCTTGGAGCAGTTGAAAACCTTGAGCTTCATGTTCTCGCCGGTTTCGGAATGATCCAGCAAGTATTTCAGCCCGCGCCAACTGGCTTCCAGTTTTTGAAACGACGGATGGTGCATCACCTCGTTCAGTTGAATCGAGACGAGGTGATCGATTTGCGCGATGCGCGCATTGATCATGGCCTCGGAGTCGCGGGACAGCCCCATGTTCCCTTCAAGGAACTGGGCTACGAACTCGCGCACCATGTCTTTGCCGCGGGACTTGCTTTCGGGATCCTTTGCCAGGCGCCCCTCTTGGACGATCTGGTCCAGGAGCGAGTCCTGTGTGGTTTCCGAAGACGTGGCGGCCGCGGCGGCAGCCTGCTTCTGTTCGCTACTCATTTTCGCCTTCCTCGCCCTTGGTCTGAGCGATCTCGCCCTTCAGTTGGTTCAGTTTGTCGGTATCGCGGAGGGCCGCCTGGAGCGCTTCGTCAAGCCGGTCATTGCCCTGCAAGGTGCCCCGCAGGTCCGAGAGTTTGGTCCGCAGGTCGAGGAGCTCCTTCAGCGGTCTGATCTGGCGGGCCACCTGGGTCGGTTCGAAATCTTCGAGACTGCGGAAGCGGAGGTTGGCGCGGATCTGGCCGGCGTCCGGGTCATCGCTGATCTTGTTTTCAACTGTGAACGACAGGTGCGGTTTCATGGCCGCCAAGACGGAATCGAAATTATCGGGATTAACCTCCACAAACTTCCGGTCTTTGACTTTGGGAAGCGACTCCTCCGGCTGGCCGGTGAAATCGCCAAAGATGCCCATCACAAACGGCAGTTCTTTTTTCTCTATTGCGCCGCCCGTCTCGACATCGTACGTGATGTGGACGCGCGGTGAACGAACTCGGTCCAGCTTATGTTGTAGACTTTCAGGCATTGTCAAAATCCTCTGGTGGAAGAAAAGATCACTTAGCCGGCCCGATCTTGCGGGGCCGGGCGATCAAGTCCCCAGGGCATTAAACATATCACTTTTTGGTACGGGGAAACAACTCCTTTCCCCCGCCCGCGGCGCAAACCGGTAACGGCGGCTTTCGGTCGGGTACTGGCCCACTGCAACCTTGGAAACCGCGATAGAACTACCTTGCGAGCGCTTACTTAGAGCACCTTGGGACCGCCGGATGGCGCAACCCGCGGCTGGAATTCGACTGGGGAAGGAGCCCTTCCGAGGCGATGCAAGAGGATGCAAGAGTAAGTATCTGGAGAGCAATCGCAAGCACGCGGTAATCTGCGGGAGGTGTTTTGCGGCCTACGAAGACCGGGCCCGCCAGGCACTTTGGGAGCTGGTTGTGTGTCGGGCATCAGTTTCGTACGCGATCGCACAGACCAGGGAAACGCCGCGCAAACCTGGCGCCGCCGGCGGTGCACGAACCTCTGGAAATCGCTCCACTCAAGCCGAAAACCGGCGGCAAATCCGCTCTCCGCTTGCCATTTTCGAGAGGACGTGATTCGATAGAAGGCACTTCCGACGAAAGAGCCTGCGATGCCGCGAACCGTTGATTCCGATGTCTCCGAAGTGCACCTGGGAGAGCACAGCCAAAGCGATCGGGTGGAACTCGACCCGGACAAGCCCTTTCGCATTTTGCTGGTGGGCGATTTCAGCGGGCGCGCCTGGCGCAAGAACCCGCCCCACACTTTCACGCCGCAGCCGGTTGACCGCGACAATTTCGATGAACTCCTGGAAGACATGCAGGTCAGCCTGAGACTGCACGGCGCCACGATTCCGTTTCGCGAGATGGAGGACTTCCACCCGGACCACATTTACCAGGCCGCGGCCTCGATCTTCCGCGACGTGGAGAAGCACGTCGAACAAGCCAAGCCGGCAAAAGCCGCGCCTGCTTCCGCGCCGCGGGCGGCTTCCTCCGGGTCGCTGCTGGACCAAATCGTCAACGAACAGGGTCCACCGGAGCCGGCAGCGCCAGCCTCCCTGGAAGACGCCAACGATCTGGCCTCCTTTATTCAACGAGTGAGCAGGGGCTATACCGAGCCGCGCCCGGATGCGTCGCAACAACAGCGCGCGGCGCGGCGGGACGCGCTCTCCGGCGAGGTGATGCGGGGCATCCTGCACCATCCTCGCGTGCAGGCGCTGGAGTCGGCCTGGCGGGCGCTCTTTATGCTGGTGCGCGGTCTGGATACCGATCGCGGCCTGAAGTTGTATGTGCTAAACATCACGTTGCCTGAGCTGATCTCGGAGATGGAAACGGTCCAGAAGGATCTGCGGCGAAAGGGGCCGTGGGCCGTGATTGTTGGCAATTACTCCTTTGGCCAATCGGAACTGGAAGCGCAGGCCCTGCAGAGACTGGCGCGGATGGCGGGTTCCCTGCGGGCTCCGTTTCTCGCCGGGGCCCACCTGCACGGGAAGAACACCGCCGAGGAAGCCTGGACTGGCCTGCGGCATTCCCCCGAAGCACGATGGATCGGCTTGGCCATGCCGCGCTTCCTGCTGCGGCTTCCGTATGGCAAAGACACTTCGGCAATCGAGAGCTTTCCCTTCGAGGAGATGCCGAAGAGCGAGCACAGCGCTTACCTGTGGGGAAACCCGGCGTTTTTCTGCGCGTATCTGCTGGGCAAATCGTTCCTCGCCCACGGATGGAATCTGAACCCGCTGGAGCGGCGCCTCGACGGCCTTCCGATGCATGTTTACCAGGAAGACGGCGAGCCGGTGGCGAAGCCCTGCGCGGAGGTTCTGCTCACCGAGCGCGAGGCGATGAAAATGTTGGATGCGGGCTTCATGCCGCTGGCGTCGATGAAGCACGAACCGGCGGCATTGATCGTCCGGTTTCAGTCCATTGCCGATCCCGCAGCGCCGCTGGCGGGAATTTCCTAGCCTAAGCCCCGAGCGCCTGGGCCGGTTCTCCGCTTCGGCCCGCTCGCCGCGGACCAGACCACCGCATCTCTCTGGTATGCTTGATCTGTTCAATGCTGTACGAGGCGGGGCAGTTCGTTGGCGATTACCAAGTCGTAGAGCGCCTGGGGACGGGTGGAATGGGCGCGGTCTACAAGGTCCGTAATCTCATCACCGACCGCCTGGAAGCCATGAAGGTGCTGCTGCCCGATCTGCGGGCGGCTCCCGACCTGGCGGAACGCTTCAGCCGGGAAATCAAAGTTCACGCCAGCCTGGTTCACCCGAACATCGCGGGCCTGCACACGGCAGTTCACGTGGAGCACCAGCTTTTGATGATTATGGAGTTGGTGGAAGGCGAAAGCCTGGCCGAGAGGGTGCAGCGGGGGCGGCTGCCTTATCTGGAAGCCGCCGGCTATATCTGCCAGGTTTTGTCGGCCCTGGGTTACGCGCACGCGCGCGGAGTGATCCATCGCGACATCAAGCCGGCCAATATCATGGTCACCTCGTCCAACATCGTCAAGCTGATGGACTTCGGCATCGCCACGACCACCGGGAACCTGCAAAGCCGGCTCACTGCCGCGGGCACGGCGTTGGGGTCGATCCACTACATGTCGCCGGAACAGGTCAGAGCCGCGGCGCCGGATGCGCGGTCGGACCTGTATTCGCTGGGGGTGACCTTCTACGAGATGGTCACGGGAAACTGTCCCATACAGGGCGTGAGCGAGTTCGAAATCATGTCCGCCCACCTGAACATAGTGCCGCCATCGCCCAGCGATTTGAATCCCTCGGTGCCCTGGGCGCTTTCGGCCATGATTCTCAAGGCCATGGAAAAGCGGCCGGAGAATCGCTTTCAGACAGCTACCGAATTCCTCGGGGCGCTGGAGCCTATGGCGGCCGGGATGATGCCGAGCACGGCGCGGACCGCGCTGGTGGCGCAGCTCCGGCCAGAAAGCTCCGCCAGTGTGGCGGTGCCGACTACCGGCCCGCATATCCTGGGTCCGGAGGTTCTGGAAACCGCGGCGAAAGAGCTGGCGGTGTACATCGGTCCGATTGCCCGAATCATCGTAAACCGCGCCGCCAAACAGGTGCAAAGCCGGCGGCAATTGTACGAAGCCGTGGCTTCGGAAATTCCCGCTCCGGCGGACCGCAGCAAGTTTCTGGCGAAATCGGGGAGGTAAAGCGCTCTGGGTGGCCGTTCGGCCAATTGCCAGGGGGATACCGAGCAGCCTGCCGCTTTGGCGGTCTGCGCGGAGCACAGGCATCGATTGATGTCGATGTTCTTGGGGCGAGGAAACTCCCGACAGGCCGGCGGCAGGGCCATTCGACGCGGAGACGCGGAGCAAACGCGGAGTTCTATACCACGGGCCGGGCCCGTGGTGGAAAGGACTGGGAAACCTTGCGGCAGGCCAGTACTGCGTAGCATGCTGTAAAAAACCATGCTCGGCAAGCTATGGTCGCGTTTTCCTTGCGGCGGGGCCGGGGGAGGGTTTCCGGAGAGAAGACCCAAGGTAAGGAACAGGTCGCAGAGGAAGGGGAGTTTCCGGAGAGCGGCATCCGGATCGCGGGATGGCGGCAAGCGCTTTGATCTTCCGTGGCGATTTTGCTACGTTAGGTGTGCCATGCCGCTGCTAGAGCCCGTCATTTGGGCCAAAGGTACCGTTCTCAATCCACAACACCTGCAAATCCAAGACCGGTTCCTGGTAGATACGTTGCATTTTCATCTACAGGCGCTGAATTTCCGGCCTTGGGGATTTCAGCGGCTGCGCATCGACCAGCAGGCCCTGGCTGCCGGTAACTTCACTATCGCGGAAGCGGTGGGGATCATGGCTGACGGGCTGTTGTTCGACATCCCCGAATCGGATGCGGCACCCGGTTCGCGGGCCATGGCCGACCGGTTCGGCGCCGATCAGGAGACCCTGGCGGTCTATCTTTCGATCCCCCACTACCGGGAACAGGGGCTGAATGTAGCCAACGGAGTGCGCAGTGTGGAGGCCCGCTACCGGGCGGAAGTGGAGATGGTCCGCGACGAGAACACCGGGCAATCCGAGCGGCCGGTGGTGATGGCGCGCAAGAATTTCCGGCTGCTGTTCGAGGGCGAAAACCGGGAAGGCAGCTCGACGATGCAGGTGGCCAACATCCGCAAGACTCCGGCGGGGCTGTTTCAACTGGATCCGCATTTCGTGGCGCCCCTGGTCGACCTCCGAGCCAGCGACTATTTGCTTTCCATCGCCCGCCGCCTGGTGGAAATCCTGTCCGCCAAAAGCAGCACCCTGGCCGGTTCCCGGCGGCAGAAGAATCAGAGCCTGGCGGATTTCACGGCGTCGGATATCGCCAATTTCTGGCTGCTGTACACCATCAATACGGCCTTCCCGGCAATTCACCATTTGTTTGAGACGCGCGGCGGCCATCCCGAAAAGCTGTTCGCCGAGATGCTGCACCTGGCCGGATCGCTGACCACCTTCTCGCAGAAAGTCCACCCGCGCGATCTGCCGGTCTACAATCACGAGGACCTGGGCGGCTGTTTCACCGAGCTGGATGAGAAGGTGCGGTTCCTGCTCGAAACGGTGGTGCCGAGCAATTTTGTGTCGCTGCCGCTCAAGCTGGTGCAGCCGAACATTTACGCCACCTCCATCGAGCGCGAAGAAAACCTCCGCAACACCCGGATGTACCTGGCCATCAGCGCCGATACCAGCCAGGCGGAGATCATCGGCCGGGTGCCGCACCTGGTGAAGATCTGCTCCGGAGATCACATCGAATTGCTGGTGCAACGGGCCTTGCCGGGCGTGCCGCTGCTGCATTCGGTGAGCCCACCGAGCGCCATTCCGCTCAAGCTGAATTATCAGTACTTCGTGCTGAGCCAGAGCGGCGGGCCGTGGGAGACCATCCTGCGGGCCCGCAACCTGGCGGCGTATGTGCCGGGAGATTTTCCGAACCCGCAACTGGAGCTGATCATTCTGCTGCCGTCGGCGGGGTAACGCGGCGCGCCGGTTACCTGAGCGCGAGGTAAACCAGCAGGGCGATCAGCAGCACCACGGCCACCACAATCAGGATCACCAGCAGCTTGTTGCCCTTCTTGGCCTTGGGAATGGGCGGCCGGGCCGGCTTGCGGACGGCCTTGGGGGGAGCGGGCGCGGGCGGCGGCGCAGCGGGAGCCTTGAACATCTTGGTGAATTCGCTGGGTCCTTTTTGCTCGGGCGCTCCCGGGGGCGGCGGTGCTCCAGGAGGGGCTGCCGGCTGGGCGTGAAACGCACGGGTGGCGTCCCCGGAGGGTTGCCGGGAAGGTGGCGGAACTACCGGTGCGGCGCCCCATCCTTCGGCCGTTGGCGTATTCAACATGCGGGTGAATTCGCCTGGCTCCTGGCCGCCGCCGGCGGGCGGATAAATGGGCGCCTGGGGAGCCTGCCTGCCCGGCGCCAACGGCGATGGCGCGGGGCCACCGAGCGATTGAGGCCGCGGCTGCCCCGGCCATCCTTCGGCTGCGCCGGGCGAGTTCAACATGCGCGTGAATTCCCCAGGAGGCGGTGGGCTGCCGACGGCGGCTGGCGGATAGGTGGGCGCTTGCGGAGCCTGCCTGCCCGGCGCCAGCGGCGATTGCAACATGCGGGTAAACTCGCCCGGCTCGGCCTGCGTTAACGGGGACCCAGCGGGCGGTAAGGGAGGGGCCGCAGGTTCCGGGGGCGCAGGTTGCGGAGTTGCCGAACTTCGCCAGAGGCGCGTGAATTCGCCCGGTTCGGCCGCGCCGGGTGCGGCAACTGGCGGCGCGGAAGCAGGCGGCGGTGCGGGGGGCGTAGGGGCAGCCGGAGGGGGAGGGGTCGACTGGGACCGGAACAGGCGCGTGAACTCGCCCGGTCCTGTGGCAGGCGGGGGTGGTGCGGCGGGGGTGGGCGGCGGTGGGGCCGCTTGCTGCGCCTGCTGCGTCTGCATGAGCCGCGTGAACTCACCGGGCGGTGCCGCGGCGGGCGGCGGTGGGGGAGGGGCTGGAGCGCGGGGTGGTGCGGCTGCGGGGGGTGGCGGAGGCGCGGGCGGTTTCCCCTGGGCCTGGAAGAGCCGCGTAAATTCGCCCGGTTCGGGCGCGGGAGGTGAAGACGGACGTGGGGTCACCGGAGGAGGTGCGGGCTGAATCTGCCCGAGCCGTCCGAAGGCTCCGGCGTCCGGAGGCGGCGCCTGCGGGACTGGGGGCGGTGCGGCCGGCGCGGGTGCACCACCTGTAGCCTTCATTAGCCTGGTGAACTCGCCTGGTTCGTTGGCCGGCGGCGGTGGCGGAGCCGCGGCGGGAGGTGGCGACGGCGGAGCCGCGGCCTGCGGCGCCAGGTGCGACGGGATTCGCAGCAGCCTGGTGAACTCGCCCGGCTCCGGTGGCGGAGGCGCGGCGGGCTGCGGCGCCGCTGGTGGCGGGGCTTGCGAGGGATTCAGTAACTGCGCGAACTCATCGGGCTCGGTGGGGGAAACCGGCGGCGCGGGCGGGCGGGCGGGCGATTGGGACGGGATGCGCAGGAGCCGGGTAAACTCGCCCGGTTCCGTCGCGGCTGGGGCCGGTGGGGCGGGTGGCGTCGCAGCCGGGGCGGGCGGGATGACCTGCGGCTTGAGCAATCGGGTAAACTCTCCTTCGCCGGCCGAAGCTGATGGCGCGGAAGAGGCCGGATCCGCGGAGGGTTTGGGCAGAGTCTGGAAGAGGCGTGTAAACTCCCCGGGTCCGGTGGAGGGCGCCGCGCCACCGGGGCCCGCCGGCGGCTGGCCCACCGCCCAACCGGGAATCTTCCATGCCTTCATACGGTTCGGATCGTTCGGATTGGACGGATCGCCGGATACCAGTTTGGCCTTGAGACCCGCCATCCATTGCCGCAACGGAGGGTTGCCGGCAAGTACGTCGGTGATGACGTACGGAGTGCCCCGATGATCGCCGGTTTCCAGGAAGCAGGCCTGGTAATCGTGCGGCAGTGCGGCCACCTGCGCCAGCAGGTCTTCATTGGCCGGGTTATGGCCGCCGGCGAGCAAGTGTATGGTTACTAACCGTCCCGACGAAATCTGGCGGCCGGGCATCGCGTGATCGGCCAGGCCGATGGTATCGGGAATCGTCCCGAGCACATGAAACCTCTGATCGAAGCTCATACTTTCCCCAACTATGCCAAGGATTTAACAACCCTCCGGCGAAATCTTCCCGATGCGTTCGGAGGCCCTCACGGCGGCTCGCGCTGTGCCTCAACACCCCTGCATATGATACAGTATCCCTACTGCGAAATTCGCGACTCAGCAACGGAGAATGGGAACGGCGTTACCGATGGCCTTATGAGATCTCTGTCCCAAGTGGTGTGGTCGGAAGGCATGTACCTCGGCCCTCACGAGTTTCAGGCACAAGCGCGCTATTTTGAAGATGCGATCCAGTTCGCGGCGGCGGCGTTATGGTTCCAATGTTATGGTTTGATCGGCTGCACCCTGGACGGAGACGCGCTGCGCAATGGGACGGTTAACCTGGTTCACGCCTCCGGCATTTTCCCCGATGGCACGCCGTTCCTGATCCCCCAATCGGACGGCGGGCCGGCCGCGCGGCCGATTGGCGATTCGTTCCCGCCGACGCGCGACCGGATGACCATTTTTCTGGGGATCACCCGGCGCAAGCCGGGAGGGCGCAACACCATCGCCTCGCCGGAGCCCGGCGATACGCGGTATTTCGCCGAGCTCTGCAATTTCAACGATGAGACCAATGGCACGGACGTCCGGAGCATCCCCATGCGGCGGAAGAACATCCGGCTGCTTCTGGAACCGGAGCTGAACGATAACATCGTTTCCCTTCCTTTGGCGCAGGTGCAGCGCGACGGCTCGGGCCATTTCGTCTACGACCAGGAATTCGTCCCTCCGTGCCTGCAGATCAGCAGCAGCGAGAGGCTGATGCTGATGTTGCGGCGGCTCATCGAAATCCTGGAAGCCAAGAGCACGGCGCTCACCCGGTCAAGGTCGGGGTCGGGCGGCGTGGCCGAATTCTCTACCCGCGACCTGGCCAACTTCTGGCTGATGCACGCGGTGAATTCCGGGCTGGCGGTGTTGCGCCACCTGTGGATCTCAAAGCGCGGCCACCCGGAGGAGCTTTTCATGGAGATGTCGCGGCTGGGCGGGGCGCTGTGCACCTTCGCGCTGGATTCGCATCCCCGCGATCTGCCGAATTACGACCACCAGAACCTGAGCGAGTGTTTCGAGAAGCTCGATTACCACATTCGGACGCACCTGGAAACCATTGTCCCTACCAACTGCGTATCGATCCCCCTGACCGAAGTGGCCAACTATTTTTACGAGGGAGAGATCACCGATACCCGCTGCCTCGGCCGCGCCCGCTGGATTTTCGGAATTCATGCCGCGGTAGGGGAGGCCGAACTCATTGTGCGGACGCCGCAACTGGTGAAGCTGTGCTCGGCCAAATTTGTGGGCGAACTGGTCCGGCGCGCCATGGCCGGCCTGACCCTGACGCATATGCCGGTTCCGCCCCCAGCCGTTCCGGCGCGCGTGGAAACGCAATATTTCGGGGTTTCGAGGGACGGTCCTTTTTGGGACCATATTGTACAGACACGCCGCGTCGGCATCTACGTTCCAGGGGAATTGAAAGACGCGGAGCTTGAACTTTTGGTACTCCTGGACAAGTAGGGATAAGGAACGTCTGTTATGACACCTAGCGTTGCGGGTTCGGAAGCAACCCGAACCGATAATCTTGCGCTCATCTTCCAGGAAGTTCTCACCGCCATTGTCCGCCTGCGCTCCAACCGGCAGGAACTGTCGGATGCGGAGTCCTTCCGGTTCTACATGCGCGAGGCCATCAAGAGCGCCATTCAGGAAGCCCGCACGCAGGGCGGGTATTCGGGCGACGATATCAAGATGGCCACCCTGGCCCTGGTGGGATTCCTGGATGAATCCGTGCTCAAGACCCAGAACCCCATATTCGCCAACTGGCCGCGCAAGCCGCTGCAGGAAGAGCTGTTCGGCATTCACATGGCGGGAGAGGTTTTCTTTCAGAACCTGGAACAGTTGATGGGGCGGCCGGATTCCGCCGACCTGGCGGACCTGCTGGAAGTCCATTACCTCTGCCTGCTGCTGGGCTTTGGAGGCCGGTATAGCATCGGCGGCCGCGGCGACCTGCAAGCCATCACCACCGCCACCGGAGACCGCATCCGCCGGATTCGCGGCGCCTCCAACGATCCGTTCATGGAGATCCCCAGCGAACCTGAGGTGGTCAAGCTGACCGCGGACCCGTGGGTGAAGAAGTTCCTGTTCACCGCGATTGCCTGTTTTGTCCTGATGGTGGCTCTGTTCGTGACCTTCAAGATGACCCTCGGATCGAGCGCATCCACGGTTAGCGCAGCCGCAGCGGCAGCCAAGAGTTAGGAGGCGATGCGATGAGCAAGAAGAATCTCACCATCATTGCCGGCGCCGTAGCCGTATTCGGCGTGGTATTCACCCTGGTGTCTTCGAACATCGACAAGATCCCGGGGATGAAGCATGCCAGCCCGTTCCTGGTGCAAGCCATCATGGTGATTCTCGGCATTGTGGGAGCCGCCGTGATGACGTGGATGATGACCCGCGGCGAAAAGCAGCCGGCTTCCAGCTCCGCGTCGGCCGCCGCTGGGGCGGAAGAAGTCACCGATCTGGACGATTTGATCGCGGAGGCCGAAGCCCGCCTGGCGGTAGCGCAGCAGGAGAAAGATTCCAAGCTCAGCAAGCTGCCCGCCATCCTGCTGATCGGAGAGCCGGGCAGCGCCAAGACCACCACCATGGTGCAATCCGAGACGGAGCCGGAATCGCTCTCGGGACAGGTGTACGAAGAGAACAACATCCTGCCCACGCCCACGGCCAATTTCTGGTTTGCGCACCACACCGTCTTCGTGGAGATGGCCGGGAAGCTGCTGGGCGACGCGGATTCCTGGAAGAAGGTGATCGGCCGGCTGCAACCGCCCAAGGCGGCGGCGCTCCTGGGAACCGCGGAGCAGGTTCCGCGGGCCGTGCTGGTGTGCGTGGATGCCGAAAGCCTCACCCAGCCCAGCCCCGATCCACTGGCGGTTTCCGCGCGCAAACTGCGCGGCCAGTTGACCGAGATGTCGCAGGCGCTGGGCATCAATCTGCCGGTTTATGTGCTCTTCACGCGCGCCGACCGGCTGCCGTATTTCACCGAGTTTGTCAGCAAGCTGAACAACGACGAAGCCACCCGCATCGTGGGAGTGACGCTGCCCGTGGTCGCGGGCCGCCAGGGCATCTACGCCGAACAGGAGACCAACCGGCTAGCGGCTGCCTTTGAGAAGCTGTTTCACTCGCTGTGCAATGCGCGCCCCATTTATCTGTCGAGGGAAGGCCGCGACAGCGACCCCGCCCAACTGGACAGTGTTTACGAGTTCCCGCGCGAATTCCGCAAGGTCCGGCAGGCCATGGTGCGCTTCCTGGTGGAGTTGTGCCGGCCCAGCCAGTTGACCGTGGGGCCGTTCCTTCGCGGCTTTTATTTTTCGGGTGTCCGCCCGATCATCGTGAACGAAATGGCGCCCGCGGCTCCCACTCCCGCAGAAAGCCAGGCGGCCGGACGGATGGGAGCCACGGGCATGTTCCGGTACGGCGGAGCGGCCCAGCCGGCGGGCGCCGCTCCCCGCGTGATCGGCACCAAGAAGGTGCCTCAATGGCTGTTCCTGGGCCATTTCTTCAACGATCTGCTGCTGGCCGACGCGGCGGCCAAGAGCGCCAGCGCCAGCAGTATCCGGGCCAGTATGCCGCGGCGAATCCTGCTTTTAAGCGCGGCGGCGTTGTGCCTGATGTACAGCGGCGCGCTATTGGTTTCCTACCGTCACAACCGCACCCTGGCGAACAATGTGAAAGATGCGGCCCAGGCGATCGCGTCGGTGGACACCTCCGGATCGGCGGTGGCCTCGCTCGATTCGTTGCAACGGCTGGAGACCTTGCGGCAGTCGCTCGAGATCCTGACCAAATACAACCGCGAAGGCGCCCCGTGGGGCTATCGCTGGGGGCTTTATATCGGCAATGACCTGTATCCGCAGGTGCGCCAGCTCTATTTTTCCGACTTCGGAAAGCTGCTGCTCACGCCCACCCAGAACATCATGGTGGACTTCATGCGCACCCTGCCGAATACGCCCACCGGACCGGAATACGGCTACACCTACAACAGCCTCAAGGCCTACCTGGAAACCACTTCGAACCACGACAAAGCCACCCACAGCTTCCTGCCGCCCGTCCTGTTGGACCGCTGGAGCGCCAACCGCAACGTGGACCCGCAGCGCCTCCAACTGGCGCAGAAGCAATTCGATTTCTACTCCGACGAGCTGAAAATCGCCAATCCCCTGTCGAGCGACAACGATGCCGCGGCGATTGGCAAAGCGCGGTTTTATCTGAACCTGTTCGCGGGACTGGAGCGCGTTTACCAAGCCATGCTGTCGGATGCCGCCAAGACCGGGCCGCCGATCAACTTCAACAAGCATTTCCCGGGATCGGCGGAGGAAGTTATCGACAGCCAGGATGTGGCCTCGCCGTTCACCAAGCCTGGTTGGGACTTCATGAAGAGCGCCCTGAAGGACCCCGAAAAATACTTCGCTGGAGAGCCATGGGTGCTTGGCGAGCAGGCCTCCCAAACCATTGACCGTTCGAAACTCGGGCAGCAGTTGGCGGATCGCTATTATTCCGACTACGTCAAAGCGTGGCGCGCCTACATGAAATCCGCCAGCGTGGTGCGCTACGCCAGCGTGCCGGATGCCGCCAAGAAACTGGCGGTGCAATCGGGCAATCAGTCGCCTTTGCTGGAGCTCTTCGCGCTGTGCTCGCAGAACACCGCGGTGGACGTGCCGGATGTTTCCAACGCCTTCCAGCCGGTGCAGACGGTGGTGCCGCCGACCAGCGTGGATCGCTTCATTGCCGCGCCCAACCAAAGCTATATGAACGCCCTGGTGACGCTTCAGGCATCGCTGGACACGGCCTCGCAACAGCAACCCGTCACCGACGCCACTGCCGCCACGACCCTGACCAATGCCAGTGCCGCCAAGGTAGCGGCGAAGCAGGTAGGGCAGGCCTTCCGCGCCGATACCGAAGCCCACGTGGACCAGACGGTGCAGAACCTCATGCTGGATCCCATCACGTATGTGGAGGCCCTGCTGCGCAACCTGGGTCCGGAGGAGTTGAACGGCAAGGGCAAAACGCTCTGCTCGGTTTACCGCCCGGTGATGAACAAGTATCCGTTCAATCCGAACGCCAGCGCGCAGGCGACCATCGCGGAGGTGGATGGCGTCTTCCACAAACCCGATGGCGCGCTCTGGAAGTTCTACGACGAGAGCCTGCAAAAGCTGCTGCCCAAGCAGGGGACGCAGTACGTGGGCCAAACCGTCAACGGAGTGACGCTCACCCCCGGTTTCGTGGCCTTCTTTAACCGGGCCGCCGCGTTTGCCGATTTCGCCTACGGGGGCAACTCGGCCGATCCGCACTTCGCCTACTCACTCAAACCGGTGCCCACGGACGGCATTCAGGGGCTATCGCTCCAACTGGATGGCCAATCTTTCGCGTATTCCGGCGGCGACGCCGCGTCCAAACAGTTTACCTGGCAGGCTTCCGGCGCGCACGACGCCAAAGCCGGGGTGAAGCTGAGCGGCACCGACCTGACCTGGTTCGGCCAGGACGGGCTGTGGTCCACCTTCGTATTCTTCAACCAGGCCGACACCTGGAATGCGGCGGGCAGCGGCTACATTCTGGAATGGCCGGTGCGCGCCGGCAAGAACCCCCTGCTGCTGCCCAACGGGAAACCGCTCACGGTGCGTTTTGAGCTGGATATGGGCGGAGGTCCGCAGGTGTTCGAGAAGGGCTATTTTTCGCGGATGGCGTGCGTGGCAGAGGTCGCTAAGTAAGCGGCCTCGCTAACCGCCCACCAGAACCGTAAAATCGCCCATCACGATGATCCCGCCGTGAATGGTTTCGTCGAGGATGCGGGCCGCCGGCAGGAAGTTGATGAACACCGTGGTGGATCCCTTGACGATCACGTCGGTGGGGCCGACGCAGATAGCCTCGTCGGTAACCCTGGCCGCGGGCAGAAAGCCGACAAAGGTGTCCTCCGAGCACGGCCCGATGATGGGTCCGCCGACGTTGGGGATGGGCGGCACTCCGGGCGTGATCATGGGACAAACATGCATGTCGGTAAGACGGGCTTGAGGAAACATGCCCCACAGTATTCCATGAGCTTCCGGGCTGACGCAAGCCCAGTCTGAGCGCGCCCAGGCCGGCGTGTTAGCATGGAATCTTCCGGATACCTCAACCGGGCGCGGTCCCGGCGGCCCGCCTGGCCGTATTCGAAAGCGAAAACTGACCCATATGGAAACCTCTGTTGCACTGGATTTTCTGGGCGAGCTTCGCCGCACCCACAGTTGCGGCGAGCTGCGTGCCGCCGACGAAGGCCAGTCCGTTGTGCTAATGGGCTGGGTCCACCGCCGCCGCGATCATGGCGGGGTAATCTTCGTGGATTTGCGCGACCGCGACGGTATCACCCAGGTGGTCTTCCATGAGGAAGTGGGCGCCGCGATTCATGGCCGCGCCGAAGAGGTTCGCCCGGAGTACGTGATAGCCGTGGAGGGCCGCGTGGCGCTGCGCGGTGAAGGCGCCGTCAACCCCAACCTGGCTACCGGGGAGATTGAGGTGGTGGCCTCGCGCATCTGGATTTTCAACGAATCCCGCACCCCGCCGTTCCCCATGGAAGACCAGGTGGATGTGGCCGAAGACGTGCGCCTGAAATACCGCTACGTGGATCTGCGCCGGCCGCACATGCAGCGCAACATCATTTTGCGCTCGAAGATCTCTTTCGCGGTGCGCGAGTTCCTGTACTCCCAGGGCTTCCTGGAGATTGAAACGCCCTTCATGACGCGCTCCACTCCCGAAGGCGCGCGGGACTACCTGGTGCCCAGCCGCGTGCAGCCCGGCAGTTTCTATGCGTTGCCGCAATCGCCGCAGATTTTCAAGCAACTGTTGATGATCAGCGGCTTCGACAAGTATTTTCAGATCGTGCGCTGTTTCCGCGACGAAGACCTGCGGGCCGACCGCCAGCCGGAGTTTACCCAGATCGACCTGGAAATGTCCTTCCCGCAGCAGGAACGCGTGTTTGAAATCATCGAGCCCCTGGTGTACCGGATTTGCCAGGTGGCCGGTTATGAGGTGCAGGGGCAGTTCCCGCGCATCACCTATGCGGAGGCCATGCGCAGTTATGGCATCGACAAGCCGGATTGCCGCTTCCCGCCCATGCATCCGGTGGACGACCTGGCGCCCGAACTGGCCAATAACGGACTGCCGCTGGTGGCCATCCATCTACCGGCGACCGGCGCGCCCAGCCGCCGCGAGCGCGACGAGCTGAAGGCATTCGGCCAGGAGCGCGGCCTGCGTGTTTACGACGATGCCAAGCGGCTGGACCGCGATTATCCCGAGCCTATGGGCCGCATCCGCGAGCGCACCGGCGCGGGCGAAAACGACCTGTTGATGCTGGCCACCTGGGCTGGCGAGCCGACCGGCCATCGGCCCGAGGAGACCGTCTACCAGGCCTGCGGCCAGTTACGGCTGTCCTGCGCGCAGAAGTTCGCCGACCGCCACAAGCTGCTCGACCCGAAAAACTTCCAGTTCCTCTGGGTGGTGGACTTTCCGATGTTTGAGTGGGACGCCGAGGAAGGGCGCTGGAACGCCGCGCACCATCCGTTTACTTCCGTGCACGACGAAGATCTCGAGAAGCTGACCACCGACCCCGCACGCTGCCGCGCCAAGTCCTATGACCTGGTGCTGAACGGCACCGAACTTGGATCGGGATCGATTCGTATTCACCGCCGCGACGTGCAGTCGAAGGTTTTCGCCGCGTTGGGATTCACGCCCGACGAGGCGCGGCGCCGCTTTGGCTTCCTGCTGGATGCGCTGGAATACGGCGCGCCGCCGCACGGCGGAATCGCCCTGGGTCTCGATAGGCTTGTAACGATTCTGGCGGGGGAAAGCTCCATCCGCGAGGTCATTCCGTTTCCCAAGACTGCCCGTGCCACCGATCTCATGTGCGACGCGCCGTCCACCGTTCCCGAGCGCCAACTGCGGGAATTGGGGATCGCCCTGCGGGCGCCGGCGAAATAAGCCCTGGCGGATTTTGGGCTCCGGGCGTCTGCGGGCAGACAGCGTCCCCTATGCCGCCTGCCCATACGCCCCGCCCCTACGCAGCGCAGTCATCCGCCGCGGCGTCGTCCGAAGGTGGTCTCATCGCCGGGAACCGGACAGATACGCCGGCGGGTAACCGGACTAACCCTTCGGTTCGGGCGGGAAGTGCTTGAACATTTCATCGACCGAATGATCCATCCTCTTGTCGTTCTCTTCCGGCTTCGAAGAGAGCGTGCGTTCGGCCGTTCCGCGCCAGATCAGCTGCTTGGTGCCTCCGTCGAAGATGTCCACCGTCAGCGCGCCGGTCCGTTGGGGTATCGTTTCAGTGGTTGCTTCCCCCAGACCTCCACCCCAGCCGCGCCATCCCCAGCCGGGGAAGCCATCGTAGAAGGTTTCCAGGGTATCCTGCTCGCGGGTCTTACCAAACGCAGAGACGGCGGCGTCCCCGCCGGACGCCACCTTGGTCCAGCCCTTGGCGGCCAGAGCGCTATCGACGGCGTTCATGATGCGGCCCTGCCATAGCGAATTGCCGGCCCTGACGCCGATCCAGGAGTACGTGTGATAACGGGAAAAATCGGCGTGATGACTGTAATCCGTGGTGATATCCGCCGCGAAGGCGACGGAGGCCGCGATCAGGGCAGGTAACAAAAAATGTGACAATCGAAACTTCATGACTTAAGTTCCCTCTGTTGGGCTATTTGCAGGTGGCGCGCCACTGTTCGAATCGAAACTCACGCATTCCTGGTGCGGCGGCGCGCAGTTCCCCCGGCTGCCCCCCGCCTGCCCCAATTTCCGCGCCCGACTAGAATAGAGGCTGATGAAATCTTTCGCCGTGCTTCTGGCCGCCGCTGCCGTTATGCCCGATCTGACACAGCTCACCCAAATGACCGCGCGATTCGCGCCCGTAACGCTTAAGGTTCAGGAATCCGGCCTTTCGTCCGGGGACCGCCAGGCGCTGGCCAAACTCACAGCCGCCGCCCACATCGTTAACTTCATCTTCATGGACCAACTCTGGAGCGGCGACCGCGCGCTCTATAAGAAGCTGCAGCACGACGCGATTGCGCCCTTGCCCCAGGCGCGCCTGCAATACTTCTGGCTCAACAAAGGCCCCTGGTCGGACCTCGACGGCCACACCGCGTTCCTGCCGGATGTGCCTGCGCGGAAGCCGCTGGGCGCCAATTTCTATCCCGCCGACATGACCCGTCAGGAGTTCGACACTTGGGCCGGACGCTGCCCGAAGCCGCCCGCCGCGAGGCCGAAGGCTTCTTCACCGTGATCCGCCGCGGCGCCAACCATCAGCTCACTGCGGTCCCCTACAGCCAGGCCTACGCCGCCGATCTGGCCCATGCGGCCGGCCTGCTGCGTGAGGCCGCCGCGCTGACCGATAATACCTCGCTGCGCCACTACCTGAACCTGCGCGCGGCCGCTTTCCTCTCCAATGACTACTACGAGAGCGACCTGGCCTGGATGGACCTGGACGCGCCGCTCGATATCACCATCGGCCCATACGAAACTTACAACGATGAGCTATACGGTTACAAAGCTGCCTTCGAAGCCTACATCACCATTCGCGACGACCGCGAGACCGAACGGCTCAAGGATTTTTCCGCGCACCTGCAGGAGATCGAGAACAACCTGC
The DNA here is from genome assembly GCA_963803725.1 of Bryobacterales bacterium. Taxonomy (GTDB): domain Bacteria; phylum Acidobacteriota; class Terriglobia; order Bryobacterales; family Bryobacteraceae; genus JOPF133. The sequence continues at coordinate 32,550 of CAWDOH010000021.1, forward strand.
CCATCGATCCGCGCTACCGCAATCCCAAGCTGGGCGCCGCGGCTCCCATACGCGTGGTGAACGAAGTGTTGGCGGCCGGTGATGGCGCCCACGGCGTGCGCACCGCCGCTTTCAATCTGCCCAACGACGAGCGCGTGGTTCACCAGAAAGGCTCCAAGCGCGTGATGCTGAAGAACGTTCAGGAGGCCAAGTTTCAGAGCATCCTGGTGCCACTGGCCGCGCGCGTGCTGCCCGCCTCCGCCCGCGGCGATCTGAGCTTCGACTATTTCTTCATGCACATTCTGGCGCATGAGCTGAGCCACGGCATCGGCCCGCACCAGATCGAAATCGGCGGGCGCGCGACCAACCCGCGCCAGGAACTGAAGGAACTCTACAGCGCCATTGAAGAGGCCAAGGCCGACATTACCGGCCTCTTCATGCTGCAATATCTCTTCGACCACGGCATGCCGCACAGCCCGGAAGCCGAGCGGCAACTCTACACCACCTTCCTGGCCTCGGCGTTCCGCTCGCTGCGCTTCGGCCTCACTGAGGCTCACGCCAAGGGGATGGCCCTGCAATTCAATTATCTGAGCGACAAAGGCGCCTTTGTGGAAAGCGCCGACGGCACCTTCCACGTGGATTTCGGCAAGGTAAAAGGCGCGGTCCGCGACCTCACCCACGACTTGCTCACGCTGGAAGCCCAGGGCGACTACGCCGGCGCGAAGCGGACGCTCGATACCCTGGGCGTGATCCGTCCGGGCGTCCAGCGCGCGCTCGATGCGTCGAAGAGCCTGCCCACCGATATCGACCCGGTGAACGAGTAACGCCATGCGCAAACTATTAGCCGGTTTCTTGCTGATCTCTTCGGCGCTGGTCTGGTCCCAGGCGCCCTCTCAGGGCGTGCATCCCATCACCGGCCGCAGGTATGCCGGCGTCATGGGATACAGCGGCGCCGACTGGCTGGTGCGGCCCGAGCGCGAGGCCGAAGAGCACCCCGACCAAGCCCTGGACGCCATCGGCATTTCCAAAGGCGCCGTGGTCGCCGACGTAGGAGCCGGCGCCGGCTACTACACCTGGCGGCTGGCGGCGCGCGTGGGACCTACGGGCAAAGTCTACGCCAACGATATCGAGCCCAGAATGCTGGACCTGTTGCGCCGCAACATGGAGCAGCGGCACATTTCCAACGTGGAAACCGTGCTGGGCGCGGTGGACGATCCTAAATTGCCGCGCGGGGCACTGGACTTGATTCTGCTGGTGGATGTGTACCACGAATTCTCCGAGCCGCAGAAGATGCTGCGCCACATGCGTGAGTCGCTGAAGCCCGAGGGCCGCCTGGTGCTGCTGGAATACCGCGCCGAAGATCCCAAGGTGCCCATCCGCCCCGATCATAAGATGACCGTGGCGCAGGTGAAGGCGGAGGTGGAACCCGAAGGCTTCCGCCTCGCCAGCACGCTGGAAACGCTGCCGTGGCAGCATATTCTGATCTTCCGGCGGTAGGTCAGTTTGACTTGTGACGGCCGTTTGGCAGGTTGGCGACACCCGTCAAGCTGGATTCATTGACCCGCGTTTTTCCGGGTATCTGTGGCCCAAGCCCGGCTTCGCATGAACGCCGGAGCCGGCCTTCTCTTGTAGCAGGCTTCTTGCGCAAGCAGATTTGGCCCGGCAATCTATTTGGTCCGCTCGGAACCGTGGCCACGGGCCACCAGGTGTACGACATCGGGACTATACGCTCATGTGACCGCCGTGCACGGCTCTAACCAGGATGCAGAGTTCTCTCCGAGTGGTGCGTTTATCCGGCCGAGGCAGTCCACCCCGCACTGGCAAATTGGCGAGATGACCACTCTGCCGCCAATTTGACAAAACGCCGGATTATCGGCGACCCGAGCCTTCCAAGCTTTCCCCTTCCAAGCTTTCCCCTTGACGACCTTACCATGCAGTAGTAAGATCAGAAGCGGCATATGAAGAAGCCCAAACTCGCCAAGCTCGAACTTCGGATTCTGGAAGCCCTGTGGGCCCAGGGAAGGGCCACTATGCGGGAGATTCAGGAGACGTTTCCAGAACCTCGCCCTGCCTATACCACCATCACCAACACGGTGTACCGGATGGAGGCCAAACGCGCCGTACGGCGAGTAAGGAAGATCGGAAACGCCGATATTTTCGAGCCGCTGATCGCAAAGGACGCCGCGCGGGATGGGCTGCTCGATGAGATTTTGAGCTTTTTCGGGGGACGGCCGCAACCCATGATGGCGCAACTCATCGAGTCCGGCAAGCTAACGCTTGACGACATACGCGAAATGGAAAAGGCCGCGGCCGAAGCTGACCGCCAACGGAAGGCGGAAAGGATGCGGAAATCGAAATGACTACATCTTTCATCATCAACCATCTGTGGCAGTCATCATGCTTCGCGCTTTTGGCGGGATTGCTAGCGTTCGTCCTGCGCAAGAATTCGCCAAAGGTACGCTACTGGGTTTGGCTGAGCGCATCGCTAAAATTTCTCATACCGTTCGCGTTGCTGGTGAGCCTCGGAGGTGTGGTTCCGCGTCCAACTCGGCACCCGGTGTCCGTTGCGGCTCCTGTTTTCTCGAACACCCTCGTTCAAATTGCGCAACCGTTTTCGCCGGCTCTCCAGCCAACTGTTTCAGTGCATACGCCACTCGATTGGGCGCCGGTTGCGATCGGTGTGGTGTGGGTCCTCGGGTTTTTGGCAATCATGCTGGCAAGATGCCGCAGTTGGCTAGGATTTCGAGCAGCACTGCGAACCAGCACGCCCGTTGAACTCCCGATCCCCGTACCGGCACTGATCACGCCTGGCGCGGAGGAACCGGGCGTCGTGGGTTTTCTGCGCCCGGTCCTGGTTCTACCGGCCCAGTTCCTGGAACACCTGAATCCTCGACAGCTTGGCGCGATTCTCACGCACGAACTTTGCCACGTGCAACGCCGGGACAATCTCTTCGCCGGCGTGCACATGATGGTGGAGGCGATCTTCTGGTTCCATCCGCTGGTGTGGTGGATCGGATCGCGCATGGTTGAGGAGCGCGAACTGGCGTGTGACGAAGAAGTTCTGCGAATGGGCTGCGAACCATCGGACTACGTGGAAGGCATATTGAAGGTCTGCCGCTTCTACGTGGAATCCCCGTTACCTTGCATTTCAGGAGTAACGGGCGCGGATGTGAAGAAGCGTCTTCGCGCGATTCTTGCGGGAAGCATTGCAGACGAGTTAAGCGCCGCGAGAAAGATGACTCTGACGGCGATCGGTCTGGCAGTGGTCGCGGCGCCCATTCTGATCGGCGTTCTGAACGCGCCTGCGATTCGCGCTCAAAGCGCGCCTGCGGCTACGCCGAAATTCGAAGTAGTCTCGATCAAACCGTGTGAGTTTCGGCAAGAACACATGCTCCGATATGGCGCCTCAGGGCAATTCAACGCCCGGGAATCTCAGGACTGGTTGCTTTCCTTTGAGCGATGCGAATGGCCGCGGCCTGATTCGGGGCGCATATGCATCGAACCCATTTACTCCGATCAACGGAGGTCCATCCTGGATCCACTCCGCCGCCTATGAGATCAATGCCAGGGCCGAAGGAAGTCCGAGCGTGAGGACGATGAACGGCCCAATGATGCGAGGGCTCTTGGAAGAGTATTTTCACCTGAAGATCCACCAGCAAATCGCCGAGGGCCCTGTTTTTTTCTTAACGGTCGCGCGTGGAGGGCCGAAGCTGCACTCGTTCGTTGCAGGAAGCTGCACGCCCTATGACACGGCTCCGCAAGACCCGCTCCCGCCGGGACAGAGCTATTGCAAAAACATTATGAGCGGCTCATCGCCCGCCTCCATCGAAGCTCAAGGGAGCGACACTCGATGACTTTTCCAGAATGCTTTTCGCAATCTTAGGCCGCCCGGTATTCAACAAGACCGGAATCGCAGGCCGATTCGATATTCGTATCGAGTTCTCGCGAGAGGGAACCATGTTTTCCCCTCTTCGGCCGACGGAGCCCGCCGACGGCAGCTCCCCGGCATCCGACCCGACAGATTCGATATTCGCTGCGCTCCAGGAAGAACTCGGCTTGAAACTCGAACCGGCGAAAGGACCGGTTGAAACGTTCGTGATCGACCACATAGAGAGGCCTGCGGGGAACTGATAGGATCCCCCGCGTTTCACCAGCAGCCCAGCTTCGGATCTCTGGAGGGTCCGCCGGAAGCAGCCAGGACTACCAGCGGCCTAAAGCGCCCAAACCTGATCCGGCGACTACGAAACTCTGGACGCAAGAGCTTCGGCTGAGGGCCTGAAGCGGCGTTTTGTTGAATGCGGGACCATAGGGCACGCGCGCCGGATGTGACTGGGATGAACGTGTCGCAACTCCACTGGACTTTGATCTTTCGAACGGACATCGAGGAACTGAGTCAAGTTTCCGGCCGCATGGTCTTTCAGTTCGCCAATTTCTGATTTCCGCCGCATTCCGATTCGTTCCCAATAGTAACGAACTGCCTTTGGCTAAGATTGCTGTCTGCGGAGTTTTAGGACTTCCGTTCCGGGCGCGCCTGTTCACGCCGATTTCGGTGGACCGTCCGCCACTCGAGAAAGGTCGTTCGGGACCCAGCCCGTGGCGTTTCCTATCCCGCCGAGTTGACGAGAAACGCCCAAACCGCCGAAGTGTCGCGGCCGATCATGGCCGGACAAGTCGGCAACTCGGAGAAAGTCCATCCGGATTCCTCCCGTGAAGCCATTTCGGTTGTATCGCGAGCGCGCCGGCGCCACGAGTCGAACCGCAGAAAAGGGGCCGAACGCCAGCGCACTCCCGATACAACGACTTGCACAGGTCCTTTTACACAGAGTTGGCCCAAAACACCGTTATCCGCCGAGTGCCGGCCGCTTCGTCTCCGTCTCCGCCGCGCGCAGCACTTCCTCGGGCGAAGCCGTCCCGGTGCCCTTCTTCATGATGGTGATGGACGCTACCAAGTTACCGAAGCGTGCGGCGGCCACCGCATCGCCAGTGACTTTCAAGGTCAGCGCGGCGCCCGCGGTATAGCTATCGCCGGCCCCGCAGATGTCCACCGGATGTTCGATGGCGCGGGTCGCCACCTGGCGTTCCCCGGCTTCATCCACCAGCCGCGCGCCGCGCGCGCCTTCAGTGATCACCAGCAGCGGCGCTTCCATGCGGCGGCGAAGTTCGGCGAAATCGACGTGGCCCAGCGCGCGCAGCGAGGCGGCTTCGGCCTCCGGGCGGTTGGGCTTGACGATGACGCGGCGGAAATGCTCGGCGCGCAGGCGCGAATCCACCCAGATCAAGGGACGCGATGGTAGTTCGGTGAGGCCCGCCAGAGCCTCCCGGACGGCCGGAGTGACCACCCCGCCGGAATCGGTTTCGGCCTGGTCGGCCACCAGGATAGCGTCATAATCGGGCGCGGCTTCTTCCAGCCGGTGGAGCAGCTCGTCCTCCAGATCGTCCGGCACCGGCCGCGTATTGATGAAGTCTACGCGCGGCAGATCCTCATTACCAGTCTGCGCATTCAGCAGCTTGGTGTAGGTGAAAGTGGCGACCTTTTCCGACCACACCAGCAGGTGCGATGCGATGCCGCGGGTGTCCAGGGCGCGGCTCAGCTCATGGCCGAAGCCGTCGCGCCCCACCAGGCCGATCACGCCTACGCGCGCGCCCAGCGCGGCCACGTTGTTGGCGATGGTGCCGGCCGCGCCGGGAGACACCTCGGTCGAAACCACGGCGATGCGCGGGATGCCGGTCTCGCGGGACGGATCGGCCAAGGCCGGATCGTAGGTACACCAGCGGTCCAGGCAGACATCGCCCAGGACCAGCACGCGCAGGCGCGGAAACGCCGCCAGAATCGCCTCAACGTTCATTGTCCGTCCTCCGCCAGCAGGCGCCACAGCGCGGGTACGGTGGCCCGGTGCAGGCCTTCGAAATAGAAGCTTTCGCCGCCATCGGCCACCGTGCGCACCAGGATGGTTTTATGCGGCCGGAAATAATAGCCGGGGTCGGTTTTGGGCAATTCGCGGCGGTAATCCCCGCGAATGGGCGCCATATCGAACACGGCGGTGGTGAAGTGGCGGATCTGGCGGCCCTCCTGCCGCGCCACGTTGCGGGCCATGGCCAGCGCCTTCAGATACACTTCCGGCCCCATGATGGCGCTTCCAAAGTTGAGGAGTACGCCATCCTCCAGGCCCTCCACGGAGCGGGCGAAGATCAGGAAATCGCGATAGCTGGCCGCGCCCAGGGCGGCGCCGTCGCAGTTGGGATGCTCGTGGATGATGTCGTAGCCCACGCCGGCGTGTACCGTCATCGGCACGCCTGCGCGGTAGGCCGCGGCCAGCACCGAGAGCCGCTTGTGCGGAAAATCGGACTCCGCAATGCGGCGCCCCACGTTCTCGCCGAGGCCGAGCGAGAGCGCGGCGGCTTCCGAGATCCAATCGTTCAGCTCGCCGGTTTCCCGCCACAGCCCGAATTCCCCCGTGCGGATGTAGCGCTCCACGCTCTCGGTAGTGGCGCCGATGCGCGCCAGTTCGTAATCGTGAATGGCGACGGCCCCGTTCACGGCGATGTGGGTGACGAAGCCGCGGTCGATCCAATCGGTCAGGTGACGGTTGACGCCCGCGCGCAGCACGTGCGCCCCCATCATTAAGATGCGGGCGGTTCCCGCGGCGCGAGCCCGCCGCAGGCGCTCGGCTAGGGCGGGCAAATCGGGGTGGGTGAAGGCCGGCGTGGGATCGCCCGGCTCCAGCCAGTGGTGGAGCTGAAGGTCGTTCACACGCTCCGCCAGCGGCTTCACCTCCAGGCGGGAGCGGTCGAAAATCTGGTAGTGGCTCATGATTGCGAAAACAGGATCTTGGATAGCTCGTCCAGGCCGAGGTAATTGGGCGCGATATAATCCGCGCCGGCTCCGATGAGGCGCTGCCGCTTCCATTCGTCAATGCGGAGGCAATCGGGTTCGTCAGAGGCAATTCCCACCGCCACGCCGGCCACCCGCTTGACCTCCTCGATTTCCACGTAGCCGTCGCCGAAACCCAGCAGGGGGGCGCCGCGCGTTTCCGGCAGCGCCAGGATGCGCTCCACCAGAATGCGCTTGGAGAAGGTGCGATAGTCGTCCAGCGCGCCGTAGACTCCGCCATCGAAGTAGCGCGCCACGTCGAGCAATTGGGCCTCCTCCTTCATATAGATTTCGTCAGTGCCGCTGGCCAGGTAAAGGCGCATGCCGCGGCCGCTCAGGGCTTCGAGGATGGCGCGCGCGCCGGGCACCAGGTACCGGTCGGGAGAGCAGACACCCGCGCGCAGGTCTTCCACGCGATGGCGGATCACCTCCCAGAGGCGGTCCAGGTAGCGCCGCTTGTACTGGAGCGGGTCGAGCGGCGCGCCTCCCCGCAGGCGCACCTCTTCGGCCAGGCGGATCATCTGATAAATGGTCTCCTGGCCGGTGAGGCGCCAGACGAAATCTTCCACCACCTGGCGCAACTGCGCTTCGCTTTCGCCGCTGCGGCACTCGTCCAGAACTTCCACCATCATGGGGACCATCACGCCCATCCAGCCGCTGCGGATGAGCGAAAGCGTGCCATCGAAATCGAAAAGGGCCACTTTGGCGGAGATGGCGGACACCGGCCGGATGGCTTCAAGAGTGGGGGTCAAGTTCTATTGTAAGCTGTGCGGGCGAAGAAGCACGAACCGCGACCGGCCCCGCAAAATCTAGTACCATGACCTTGTTCCCGGAGGCGCCATGTTCGTCGTCCACAATTTCTGGCTCGCGACCCTGTTCTGCGTAATCACCATGCTCGGCTGGGGATCGTGGGCCAACACCCAGAAGCTCGCCGGCAAGGACCAATGGGCCTTCCCGCTGTTCTATTGGGATTACGGGATCGGGGTGTTTCTTTTCGGACTTCTGTGGATGGTCACCCTGGGAAGCTTCGGCAGCGCCGGCATGGGCGCGCTGGACAATCTGCGGCAGGCCGGCGCAGCACCGATCGGGCACGCGCTCTTTAGCGGTGCGCTGTTCAACCTGGCCAACATCCTTCTGGTGGTGGCCATCGACGGCGCAGGCATGGCGGTGGCCTTTCCGGTGGGCGTCGGCCTGGCGCTGATTATCGGAACCGTGGCCTCGTACATTCAGGCGCCCAAGGGCAACGCGGTAGTGCTGTTTTCGGGCGTGCTTCTGGTGCTGTTCGCCATCGTCATTTCGGCCGTCGCGCACCACCGGTTGCCGCGTGGCGCCCAGGGCAGCGGCATGAACGGCGTGCTGGCGGCCGTGGCGGCCGGCTGCCTGATGGGCTTCTTCTACCCGCAGCTCGCGGCGTCGCTCTCGCCGGACTTCTCCAACGCCCCCATCGTTCCCGGATTCCTGACCCCCTACACGGCGCTGGCTTTGTTCGGCGCCGGGCTGCTGGTAAGCAACTTCGCCTGGAACGCCATCTTCATGCGCGCGCGCTCCACACCGTATGCGGACTACTTCCGCGGCAGCGCACGGCTGCACTCGCTGGGCATCGCGGGCGGATTTCTGTGGATGATTGCTTTGTGCCTGAACCTGATCGCTTCCGGGGTGGTCGGACCGGCGGTCTCTTATGCGCTGGGCCAGGGTGCCACGCTGGTGGCGGCCATCTGGGGCGTATTCATCTGGCGCGAATTCCGCGGCGCACCCAAAGGAACCGGCTGGCTGATTGCCCTCATGTTCGCGGGCTACGGATGCGGACTGGCGCTGATCGGCATGGCCACCGAGTGAGAGGCGGGAGCGGCAGCGTTACAGCACGCCGCTGTCTTCCAGCAATTGCCTGAGCACCACCCCGAGCTTCAAAAACTCATCGTAGCTGGGCGGCTTGCGGAAATATCCGGCGCCGAATTCGGCGGCCTGGCTCCGGTCGTCCGGGCGAATCCGAAGAGCTGACCACCAGCACGGGAACGGTCCTGAACTTCTCGCTGGCGCGCAGCCGCCGCAGCACCTCGAATCCGTCGACCTTGGGAAGATTGAAATCGAGCAGCAGCACCTGCGGGCAGGGAGCGCTGGGATCCTGTTCCGCCCTCGCGATAAACTCGATGGCCTGTTGGCCGTCCGGCGCCATGTGGACTTCCAGCGGCAGGTTCTCCATCCGGATGGCTTCGCGCACCAGCAGAGCGTCCGGAAGATTATCTTCAGCCAGCAGAAGATTCAGCCGCGGCGGGACGGACTGGTTGGGCGTGCCGCGGGACGGTGAAGAAGAAGGTTGATCCCTTCCCGGGCTCGGATTCGACCCAGATTCGTCCGCCATAGCGTTCAACCACGCGCTGGCAAATAGCCAGTCCGATGCCGGTGCCGCTATATTTCTGATCGTGATGGAGCCGTTTGAATACGCCAAAGATTTTCTCCTTGTATTGGGGATCGATGCCGATGCCGTTGTCCTGCACCGAAAAACACCACGACGCGCCCCGGCCGGTCGCGGAGACGTGGATCCGCGGCGGGTCTTCGTTTCTATATTTGAGCGCGTTGCCGATCAAGATTCTGAAACACCTGCTGCAAATGCGCTTCGCCCATGTACACTTCCGGCAGCGGATCGTAAGTTACCGTCGGCGCCGCTTTCGCGGATGGCTTCCGCCAGGCTGGCAAGAGTGTGCTTCAAGACCAGCCGATGCATCAACCGGCGCATCGGTGATCTCAGCCATGCCCGCTCTGGTATAAGCGAGCAGGTCGTTGACGAGCGTTGCCAAACGGCGGCCGCCTTCCCTCAGGAATCCCAGGAACTGCTGTCCGTCGGCATCTAAGACGATTATGGTACCGCCTGGCGACGATCTCGCTGTACACGGCCACATTGCGGATGGGCTCCTGCAGGTCGTGGCTGGCGGAATAGGCGAACTGCTGCAGGTCGTCATTGGCCCGCCGCAGTTCCTCTTCTTTCTCCTTCTGCTCGTGAATATCGGTGCTGGATCCGATCCACATGGAAATATTCCCATGCGACATCGCGCATGGCGTGAGCCCGGCTCAGGTGCCAGCGGTACTCTCCATCGGCGCGGCGAAAGCGGTGCTCCAGGTGGAAGGGCTCGCCGGTTTCGATCGAATGCCGCCATGTCCGCAGGTTTTCTTCGCAGATCGTCGGGATGCACAAATTGCGTCCAGCCCCAGTCCTTGATCTGCTCAAAGGGAGCCCGGTGAATCCCAGCCATTGCCGGTTGAAATAGTCCACATCGCCGTTCGGCGTGGCGGTGAAAATCTTCTGGGGCATCGATTCGGCCATGAAGCGAAACCGCTCGCGCTCCCTGCCACTTCCGAGCGCTCCTCGGTTGCCGCGCGACTGGATGCCGGCCAGCATCTCGTTGAATCGGTCCACCAGCACGCCCAGTTCGTCGCCGGAGAGCTTTTCGGCGCGCGTGCTGTAATCGCCGGTCTCGGAAACCGGGGTGGTGGCGCGCACCAGCTGCGAAATCGGCGTCGCGATCACCGCGCGCAGCCTGGAGGAGAGCAGAAAGGCGAGTAGGCTCGAAGCCAGCAGAACGCCGAACACGGTGCTGCCATACAGCTTGATGCGCTCGGTGACTTCACCCAGGTCATAGAGCAGCATCAGGGTCCCGATCCGGCGTCCGCTTAGAACAATCGGTTGCGAGACGATCACGCCGTTGTGGGTGAATCGAATCTGATCCTGGGAATCCACTGGCGGGCACCCCGAAACTGCCCGGGCGCGAGTAGCTGGCCAGAATCGTTCCGTTGGCTTCGATAGATGCAGGCGCCGACCACATGAGTTCGTGCCCGCAAGGCGCCCAGCGTCTCCGTGGCGGCCTGCGGATCGTTGAAGGCCAGTGCGGCAGTGCTGTTGTCGGCGATGATTTTCGCCAGCGCGGAAAGGTCGCGCCGCAAGTACTGGCGAAACAGGATCGAGTCGGTGAGAACGATGCCCAACCCGGCCAGCAGCAGCGCCACCGTGGTGGTCACCATGATGGTGATCACCAGCTTTTGCTTGATCGGGATGTCGCGGAAAGTTCGCATGGTTCAGCCGATGTTATTTTTCGATCGCTCTCGCTACACTCAACAGCTTGGAGCTGAGCTTAAGCCCGGCCGCATTCGCCGCGCTCTGGTTGATATCGAAACGCACGCGGCGGTTTTCGATGACAAAAGCGATCATGCCGCCATCGTGGACAAAATTCTCGCCTTCGCCGACCGTCAGCACATTGCGTAACGCGCTCAGCGTTTTGGTTGCGTCCTTTCCTGGTTCCTGGGTGAAGAGAATCTGGCAGGCCTGCTGCGCGGGAAGCTGGCCGATTCTTCGTACCACCAGCTTGCGGCCGTTCACCGTTTCTCCCTGCACCAAGTCATCGATGGCGCGCCCGAACGGATCTTTGCCCAGAATGCAAATAGCCAGCGGCGCGCTGGAATCGGCAAAGGCGTTGGCAGGCCACTCCACAAACTTGGCGAAATTCAGCAGAAAAGCGGCCTTGACCTCGTATTCCAGAGTTTGCTCCGCCAGCGCGTAATTGGGCGCCATCCACCAGCCGGCGCAGGCGATGCTGCACAGCGCGACCCGTGAAATCCGGCCCCACGGCAGCCGACGGGAACCGCGGCACGCAAGCCGCAACCGTACTTGGGAAGCCGTTTCCTCAGGGCGCATGGTTCACTTGCTGGCCCAGGACAGGCTGGCGTATACACTCCGCCTGATGCCAACCGGCCCTCCGGGGTCGCCGATATACTCCACGTGGGACGGCTGGAACAGATTTTCACCCACCAGGGAAAACCCCAGGTGCCGGTTCATCCGGTATCCGATTCGTACATCGCCCGTCGAGTACGCGCTCACGCTTTGGTAAGGCAGAGCGCTGACGAAGCGATAAATCAGATCGAGCTGTAGCTTCGGGGAAATGTCGAATGCCGAGTCCAAACTGACCTCATGCTGAGGACTCGACCCCTGGTCACTCGATGGCCCTAGCGCAAGCGACGTCGTCAGCGCCTGTTTCAAAGACATCCGTAGAAACGAGTAGGACCCGCGCAGCGACCAGAACGTCGCCGGCTGCCACTCGGGAGCGATTTCCCCGCCGTACGTAGTGCCGTAGAGATCGTTCTGGAACTGGGCGGGCAGCAACAGGTAAGTGGGCGGCGGCACGGGCGCCGGATAGGGCAGCGTGGTTTGGAGGGAGTATCCCCCGGTGATGTCCTCGCTGAAAAGATCGTGGTAATGATTGAAGAACGCCGCCAGATCCAGGTAAACGTCTTTACCGATCAGCCGCCGATAGCCGGCCTCGTAGGCATTGAGCTGCTCGGGCGCGAAATGGGGATTGGCGTTGAAGCGCGCGAAGGCCGGCGTCCCGTTCGCCGAACCAATCAGGCTCGACAGGTAAAAATCCTCTTCGGCGTCCGAAGGTGTGCGCAGCGCATGGGTATACGAAGTCCAGCAGGTCTGCTGTTCCGTGGGCGTCCACATCAGCCGCACGCTGGGCTCGGAATTGAAGCCCGTGTAGTTGGTGCGCAGCACCTTGCTGCCCAGGGTCAGCATCAATTTGCCGCGGACCAGGTCAATGTCGTCTTCCAGAAACGCCGAGAACAGGTAGTCGGTCTGGTGCAGCGGAAAGAACACCAGCCCGGTGGTGACCTCATCAAACCGCCCGGCACTGACTTGCGCTCCGACTCCGTAGAGAAGCTCCTGCCGTGTTCCCAGTTTCGTACGTTCCAGGAAATCTACGTCCACGGTATCGCGATTGTCGCCGAGGTTGGGCTCCAGCCGGTTCGTTCGGTCGTAATAAACCTGGAGCTGAAAATCGTTGCCGTCGCTGATGGTTCGCTTCCACCTGAAAAGAACATTTCCGCCCGAAAGTTGCTCATACCCATCCACGTTCTGAGTCGAAGGCGGCGTGTAATTGGCCGCCGAAACCCGCTCGCCGTCTTCCTGCTTATAAACATCGCCCTGCAGGGTAAACGCGTCGTGTTGGCCGCTCGTCCAGTCCATTCGGAACCCGGCCTGCACGCCCCTCCAGGCGTCGAAATTGTCGTTATCCGGATGGTCTTCCGGACCGCGCGTGAATCCCTTTCCATAGACCCGATAGGTGAGTCCGTTGCCGTCATCACCGCCATAGCGGGAATTGAAAAAGCCCTGCTCTTCGTTTCCACCTCCCGCAGAGGCAAAGGCTCCCTGTGTGTCCTTGCTTCTCTTGGTGACGATATTGATCACGCCATCCACCGCATTCGGTCCCCAGATCGTGCCGCCGGGGCCGCGAATCACTTCGATCCGGTCGATGTCTTCGAGCAGCGTGTCCTGAACCTCCCAGTAGGTGCCGGCGAACAGAGGCGTGTAGACTGTGCGCCCATCGATCAGGACCAGCACATCTCGCGAAAGCCGTGTGCCGAAACCGCGAATCCCGATGGACCATTTGCTGGCGTCGATCTGGGCGACCTCGACGCCCGGCGCCAGCCGCAACGCATCCGGAATCGTGGTCACGCCCGAACGGCGGATGTCTTCGCCGGTGATCACGTAGATGGCCACCGGCGACCGGAACGCTGGCGTGGGTTCTTTGGAGGGCGAGGTCACCTCGATTTGCGAAAGCTGTTCGAGGGTCAGCTTCTTGAGCGCCGAGGGTGGGGTCTGGCCCGTCGTACCCTGCTGAGGATCGTCACCCTTCATCGCCGGTATGAACCAGAGCAGCAGGCATAACACCCGCAGGCCCTTCCGCGGGAGAGGTTGAACCGGAGCGCCGGGGGATGGCATACAAGTATTTGAGTGTAACCGCAATGCCTTACGCCGAACTCCACGGGCAAGGCGGAATCATGTGAAACCCCGATGGAAAGGCGCGGCAACTGAATGGAAAGATACGAAACCGGGTCGCCGACCGCAAGGTCCCCTCCCCGCGATCGCGGCTCCATTTCGATGGTGCGCCGCGCGCGTAGCAAGCGGAGCGAACGGAATCACGTGGCCGGCGCCTCGCGGAACAGCGCAGCGGGTAGTGCGGCGAGTCTTCGCTAGCGCCGAAGCCGTCGCCTGCCGCGCCACCGGTGCGTGGCCGGCGCCCGGAGGAACCTGCCCTGAGCCTAAGCCGTAGCCTGCCGCGCCACCTCCTCCAATCGCCGCTCCTCGATCTCCTGTTCGCGGATCAGAAACTTCTGCACTTTCTTGCTCACGGTCATGGGGAACGATTCCACGAAACGGATGAACTGCGGGATTTTGAAGTAGGCGATCTTGCCGCGGCAGAAATCCTGGATCTCCGCTGCCGTGGCCTGCTCGCCGGTCTTCAGCTTGATCCAGGCCAGCACCGTCTCACCCAGCTTGGCGTCTGGCAGCCCCACGATATACACATCGGCGACTTTGGGATGCGTGTGCAGGAAGTCCTCCACCTCGCGCGGATAGATATTTTCGCCGCCGCGGATGATGGTGTCCTTGGAGCGCCCCTTGAAGCTGAAGTATTGGTCCGGCCGCATCACCGCCAGGTCGCCGGTATGCAGCCACCCTTCGCTGTCGATAACCTTGGCGGTAGCCTCGGGATCGCCATCGTAGCCCTTCATCACCAGGTAGCCGCGGGTACACAGCTCGCCCTGTTGTCCGATCGGCAGCCTCTGGTTGGTCTGCGTATCCACAATCTGGATTTCGGTGTTGGGCAGGGCCGTCCCCACAGTGGTCACGCGCAGTTCCAGCGGATCGTCCGCCCGCGACATAGTGATGCCCGGGGAAGACTCGGTCTGTCCGTACACAATGGTAATTTCGGGACAGTGCATGCGCTCCACCACGCGACGCATTATCTCGATGGGGCAGGGCGCGCCCGCCATCACCCCGGTGCGCAGCGAAGTCAGGTCGAAGCGCGCAAATTCGGGATGCTCCAGCTCCGCGATAAACATGGTGGGGACGCCATAGAGCGCGGTGGCCCTCTCACGATGAACGGCGGTCAGTGTGGCCAGCGCGTCGAACTGCGCCGAAGGCAGAATCAGCGTGGCTCCCGAAACCACCGACACCATCGACCCGATCACTGACCCGAAGCAATGGTACAGGGGCACCGGCGCGCAGATGCGGTCGTGTTCGGTGGCCTTCAGCCCCGCCGCCATGGCCTTACCGTTATTCAGCAGGTTGCGGTGGCTGAGCATGGCGCCCTTCGGAGCGCCGGTGGTGCCGGAGGTGTACTGGATATTCACCACGTCGACCGGCGCGGCGGCATCCGGCGGGAAATCGGTGCCGCCGGCCAGCATGGCATCCCATGACGGGCCGCCCAGCCAGACGATGTGCTCCAGGGGCAGGCGGTCGCCGTTGCGCGAATCGGCCAGAATCTGGCGGTAATTGGCCCGGAAATCCTTCTCGTGCAGGAACAGGGCGCGAATGTGCGACTTGGCCAGCACATACCGCAGCTCATGCGAGCGGTAGGCCGGATTGACATTCACCAGGACGACGCCCGCGCGCGGCGCAGCGTATTGCAGCAGCACCCATTCCAGGCAGTTGCTGGCCCAGATGCCGGCGCGGTCACCCGGCGCAAGGCCCAGTCCGGCCAGGCCGCGTGCCGCGCGAGTCACCTGGCGGTCCAGTTCGCTCCAGGTGAGGCGCACCCCTTCGTGGCACACCACTAACGCTTCCCGATCGGGAAACCTCCCGGCAGTTTCCGCGAGCGCTTCACAGAGGGTCAGATTGAGAAAGGGCACATCCGCCCCCCGCAGATAGCTGAGCGCTGCGGCCTCAGGTTCCAGCTCGGCAGTTTCGGGCACCACGCCTCAGTGTACTCGATGGCATGGATGAGGATAAGGCCGTTCACGGGCGAAAATCATCCCCGTTAACGCTTTTCCTGGCCGCGCCGTCTATCCAACGTAATCGGCCGCCTCGCGTAATCCGGAGGGCGCCGCAGAGGCCCAACATGATGATGCTGGTGTCCAGCGAAACCGGCGAAGACCTGGGACTGGTGCGTGCCGCGGCAGCCGGCGACCGGGCGGCCTTTGGGGAGCTGTACGTCCGCTACGCACGCATGGTTCACGGCATTCTGTTGGGACGCGTGCCGCCGGCGGAGGCCGAGGATATGGTGCAGGATGTCTTCATCTCCGCCATGAAGCAGCTTTCCGGGTTGCGCAGCGCGGCGGCCTTTCCGGGCTGGCTGGCGGCCATTGCGCGCAACCGGGCCATGGACTATTTTCGCGGCTCGCGCGAACGGGTGCCGCTGGATGAAAAACGGCCAGTGGCCAGGAACGGGATCGAGGACGCCTTTCTGGTGCTCGACGTGGTGCGGCGGCTGCCGGAAGCCTATCGCGAGACCCTCATCCTGCGGCTGGTGGAAGGCATGACCGGGCCGGAGATTGCCCTGCGCACCGGCCTGACGCCGGAATCGGTGCGGGTCAACCTGTGCCGAGGAATGAAGATGCTGCGCGAGTTGTTGGGAGGCATGGTAGCGAAATGAAGGACGATTACCTGTGGGACCGTTCGGGGCCGCCCGACCCGGAAACCGTGCGCCTGGAGAAGACCCTGGCGCCGCTGGGCTACCGGGTGGACCGGCTCCCGGTCCCTGCCGGCGCCGCTCCGGCCCTGTGGCGCACCCCCCGCCTGTGGTGGCTGGCCGCGGCGGCTTCCGTGCTGATCGCCATATCGGCCTGGCAGATGCGACTGCTCCCGGCGGCACCCACCGCCTGGCAAATCTCCCATATGCAGGGCCCGGCGCGCCTGGGCAGCCAAGCCGCGGCCCCCTCCATGATGCTCGCCGCCGGGCAGATCCTCAGGACCGGAGCAGCCGGCGACCTGACCCTGGAAGCCGATTCGGTTGGCCGTTTGGACCTCGGTCCCGATTCCGCATTGCGTGCCACCTCAAGCAAAGCTCTGGAGTTGCAGCGCGGCAGCCTGCACGCCTTCATCTGGGCGCCGCCGCGCGAGTTCGTGGTCAATACGCCCTCCGCGCGGGCGGTGGATCTGGGCTGCGAATACACCCTCACGGTGAATTCGACCGGCGATGGCCTGTTGCGTGTCTCGATGGGCTGGGTGGCCTTCCAGGCGGGTGATTATGAAGCCTTCATTCCGGCTGGCGCCGAGTGCGTCACGCGCCGCCACGGGGGTCCGGGCATTCCGTATTTCGAAGACGCCGCCGATCCGTTCCGGCAGGCGTTGGCAGCCTTCGAAGCCGGCCAGGAGGGGGCGCTGGGCGCTCTGCTCTCGAACGCCCGCCCGCGGGATGGCCTCACCCTTTGGCACCTGCTGACCCGCGTTCCCGCCGCCGAGCGCGGCCGCGTCTTCGACCGCTTTGCCGAGCTGGTGCCGGTGTCCCCGGAGGTGGCCCGCACCGCCGCGCTGGCGAAGGATCCGCAAACCATCAACCGCATGTGGGACGCCCTGAACCTGGAAAACACCACCTGGTGGCGCGGCTGGGAACGCCCCTGGAAGTAGCGCGTGTGGGCGACCGTTGGAGGTCCGGCCCGCCCCAAAACCGGTACAAGCACCGGTTCTCTGCCGGGAAAGGTCGCCTGTGGTTGACCGCCAGCCCGTCCCCAAGCCGTTGCCGACATGGCGGCGCCAACCCGGCCGCGACCGCCAACGCGGGATTCAGGTGGAGTCCTTTTTCTTCGCCCGGCGCAACTCTTCCAACCTCTCGCCGATGCGCTTTTCCATGCCGCGATCGGTGGGGAAATAGTAGCGGTGGCCGGCCAGCGACGGAGGCAGGCATTCCATATCCGACATGGCGTCCTCGAACTTGTGCGCGTGCTGGTAGCCCTCGCCGTATCCCCACGCCTTCATGGAGCGGGTGACGGCGTTGCGCAGGTTCATCGGCACCGGCTCGGCGATGGTGTTCTCGCACGTCCTCGTGTACGGCGCCCAGGGCGCGGTAGGCCGCGTCCGATTTGGGCGCCACGCGCCAGGTAAATGGCCGCCTGCGCCAGCGCCAGGTCGCCTTCCGGGATGCCCAGGAAATGCACCGCCTGCATGGCGGCCACGGCCTGTTCCAGCGCGCGCGGATCGGCCAGGCCGATATCCTCACTGGCCATGCGGATCAGCCGGCGGGCGATGTACAGCCGATCCTCGCCGGCCTCCAGCATGCGGGCCAGCCAGTAGAGCGCCGCATCCACCTCGCTCGACCGCACCGATTTGTGCAGCGCCGAGATCAGGTTGAAGTGCTCCTCGCCGCCCTTGTCGTAGAGCAGCACCTTGCGCTGCATGGCATCCTGCACGGCGGCTTCGGATAGCTCCGCCGGAAGAGGCGGCCGCGGCGGCTTCCAGCGTGTTGTAGGCCTGGCGCGCATCGCCGTTGGAGTAGATGGCGATCTGCTCCAGCAGCTCCGGCGGCCGCCGCCAGCCCCACCACCGGCAGCGCCCGCCGCAGCAGCGTCACAATCTCCGGCACGGTGAGCGCACGCAGGGCATACACGCGCGACCGCGACAGCAGCGCCGAAATCACCTCGAACGACGGGTTCTCGGTGGTCGCGCCGATCAGGATAATATCGCCGCGCTCCACATACGGCAGAAAGGCGTCCTGCTGCGCTTTGTTGAAGCGGTGGATCTCGTCGATGAACAGGATGGTGCGCCGGCCCATGCGGCGCAGGCGCTCGGCGTCGGCCATCACCGCCTTGATCTCCTTGATGCCGCTGAGCACCGCGCTGAAGGGGATGAACTCGCAGCGCGTGATGCGCGCGATCAGCCGGGCCAGCGTGGTCTTGCCGACGCCGGGCGGTCCCCAGAGAATGATCGACGTCAGCTCGTCGCGCTCGATCTGCCGGCGCAGCGGCTTGCCGGGACCGAGGATGTGCTCCTGGCCGATGTAGTCTTCCAGGCGCTCGGGGCGCATGCGCTCCGCCAGCGGCCGCTTGGCGCTGCCCATATCGGCGGCGGTTCGGCGGATGGCGGGGTGGTGTCGAACAGGCTCATGCGCAGCAACGCTCTCTGCCGCCGCGCCTCGTACAGCAGAATGCCTGCGGCCACCGCGGCGTTCAGCGATTCCACGCCGGCGGTGGGAATCGAAACGTCCATGCGCGGCGGCGCGCCAGTTCGGCGCTGACGCCGCGCGCTTCGTTGCCGATGATCAGGCCGCAACTGCGCGGTAAGATCCGCGGTCGCCAGCGAGCGGACGGCTTCTCCCGCGCGCGCCGGCACGCCGGCGTACAACTCTACGCGGTGCTGCTGCAGCGCCGCGCGCGCCAGCGCCGGCGTCCACCGCCGTGCAGGTACGGCAGCCGGAAACAGCGACCCCGCCGACGCGCGCAGCGTCTTCGGATTGTAAGGGCTGACGGCGCCCTTCAGGAACAGCACGCCGGTGGCGCCGAACGCCTCCGCCGCGCGCACGATGCGCCGGCGTTGCCGGGGTCCTGCAGCCCATCCAGCACCACCACCAGCGGGCGGCCGCGAAATAACTGGTCCAGGTCCCACACCGGCGGTTTCACCAGCGCCATCACGCCCTGGCTGGTTTCGGTGCCGGACAGGCTTTGGAACAGCGCCTCCGGCAGCACCGCCACGTGGACTCCCGGCAGGCGGCGCACGTGCGTCTCCGCGGCCGAGCGCACCGATTCGGCCGCCAGCACGTACTTCACTTCGCAATCGCTGCGCAGGGCTTCTTCCAGCAGGTGGAAGGTCTCCGCCACGCACAGCCCCTGTGCGGTCAGGCTGCCGCGGGCGATGGCGCGGCGCACCTCCTTCACCAGCGGATTGGCGGCGCTGGTGATCGTTTCAACCCGGCGCATACGATTACAATGGTTTCCGAAGGTTCAGAATACCGCACATGAAACGAGCCGTATGGATTGGGAGTGCGCTGGTCGCAGTCGCGCTCGTGGTCTACATCTCGTACGTTGCGGTGCGCATTGAACGGCAGTCCAGCCGGGATGAAGCCCAACCAGCCGACGTGATCCTGGTGCTGGGGGCGGCGGAGTACAGCGGCCGGCCGTCTCCGGTGCTGCGCGCGCGGCTGGACCATGCCCTGGAACTGTACAAGGCGAGACTGGCGCCCCGCATCCTCACCACCGGCGGCGCGGGCGGCGACCCGGTGTATACCGAAGGCGGAGTGGGACGGTCGTATCTGATGAGCCATGGGGTGCCGTCGGAATCAATTGTCGTCGAAAACGAGGGCGAAAGCACGCTCGAATCCACCGCCCTGGCCGGGGAAATCATGCGGCGCATGGGATTGCAGTCGGCCATCGTGGTGAGCGATGGCTACCACATCTACCGGGTGAAGAAGATGATGCAGTTCCACGGGCTGAAGGTTTACGGCTCGCCGCGCAAGGAACGCAACCCCGATTTCCTGCGCGACCGCTGGAATTACGTAAAACAGGCGGTGGGGTACGTGTTGTGGCGCGCGGGTTTCGGGGTGTGAAGAAGGGTACGCGGCCCGGTTGCCGGGCAGGCCTTCCTCCACTAGACGATCTTCCCAACAATTCGCGGAACCAAACCGGCTTTTGCCCGTATATACTGTGTGGCCGCCCGGTCGGTGATCTACTGGAGTACTCGGAGGCACAATGCCAAGGCGTGAATCTCCTCTTGAAAGCGAGATGCTCGCGGGAACTCTCGATATGCTGGTCTTGCAGACCCTGGTTCTTGGCCCGGCGCATGGCCACACCATCGCCCACGCCATCGAGCGCGGGTCGCACGACGTTCTCCAGATTGAACATGGCTCGCTGTATCCTGCCTTGCATCGCCTGGAAGATCGCGGCTGGATCGCCTCATTCTGGGGCACTTCAGAGAACAATCGCAAGGCGCGGTACTACCGCCTGACGCCCGCGGGCCACAAACAGTTGCTGGCCCAGACCACGCGATGGGAGCAATTGGTCCAAGCCATCGGCCGGATCCTGAAACCGGCCGCGGAGTGAAGAGCATGGGCTGGCGGCGTTTTTTCCGGAGAGCGCAATGGGATCGGGAACGATCCGAAGAGATCGAATCCTACATCAGAATTGAGACCGACGAAAACCTCGCCCGCGGCATGCCGTATGGCGAGGCCCACGCGGCCGCCCGCCGCAAGTTCGGAAACCCCACCTTGGTTCGAGAGGACATATATCGTATGAACACCCTTGCCCTGGTCGATTCGCTGGGCCATGATCTGCGCTACGGGCTGCGCCTGCTGCGCCACAACCCCATGTTCACCAGCGTGGCCCTGCTGACGCTGGCCATCGGAATCGGCGCCAACACGGCCGTCTTCAGCGTGGTGAACAGCGTGCTCCTTAAGCCTCTGCCGTATCCCGAGCCGGAGCAACTGGTGGCCGTCTGGCACAAGGCGCCCGGCGCGGCGGGGCTGACGAGTGTTTCCGGCGGGCTGCACCTTTCCGCATCCATGTACTTCACCTACGCCGGGCAAAACCGGACCTTCCAGTCGATCGGCGTGTGGAGTGCCAGCACTGCCAATGTCACCGGGCTGGCAGAGCCCGAAAGAGTGCCGGCGGTGTATATCAGCGATGGTGCGCTGCAAGCGCTGAGCGTTCCGCCGGCCGTGGGACGCTGGCTCGGGCCGGCCGACCAGAAGCCGTCCGGCGCCGCTACGGTGATGCTCGGCTACGGTTACTGGCAGCGGCGCTTCGGCGGCGACCGCTCCGTCATCGGTCGCAACATTACGGTGGACTCGCGCCCCACCGAAATCGTGGGCGTCATGCCGCGAGGCTTCCGCTTCGTCAATGCGGATTTCGACCTCATCCAGCCTCTGGCGTTCGATCGTGCCACGCTCCGGCTGCCCGGTTTCGGCTACGATTGCGTGGCGCGCCTGAAGCCCGGGGTGACCATCGCCCAGGCGGATGCGGATCTCGCGCGCCTGGTGTCGGTGTGGATGCGTTCCTGGCCCGCGGCGCCCGGCATCAATCCGCTGGTCTACGAAAACTGGCGCATCACGCCGGCCATTCGTCCGCTGAAACAGGAGGTGGTGGGCAGCGTGGGTAACGTGCTGTGGGTGGTCATGGGAACCATCGGCATGGTGATGCTGATTGCCTGCGCCAATGTGGCCAATCTGCTGCTGGTCCGGGCCGAGGCGCGGCAGCAGGAACTGGCGCTCCGCGCTGCGCTCGGCGCCGGGCGGGGGCGCATCGTGCGCGAACTGCTGCTGGAGAGCATGTTGCTGGGCGCCGGGGGCGGCGCGTTGGGATTGGCCCTCGCTTATGCCGGATTGCAGTTTCTGGCTGCGATCGGCCCGGCCAGTCTGCCGCGTCTGAGCGAAATCTCGGTGGACGCGCGGGCGCTCGCGTTTATGGTGGTTCTCTCGCTGGTCTCCGCCATGTTATTCGGCTCGATTACGGCGCTGAAATACGCCGGCCCGGGAATTTCGCCGGCGCTGCGAGGCGGCGGACGCACGGCCAGCCAAAGCCGCGAGCGCCACCGGGCGCGCGGCATCCTGGTGGTCGCGCAGGTCGCCCTGGCGCTGGTGCTGCTGATCGGCTCCGGGCTGATGATTCGCACCTTTCAGAAGCTGCGAACCGTCGAGCCTGGCTTTACCCATCCCGAGCACCTCCAGCTCATGCGGATTTTCATTCCGCCCTCCCTGGTCCGGGAGCCGGAGCAGGTGGTGCGCGTGCAGAACGAGATTCTGGACAAGCTGGCAGCCATTCCGGAGGTGAGCGGCGCGGCGTTCACTTCGGAAATGCCGATGGACTCGGGCCCCGGTCACGATTGGGATGTAATGATCGCCGAGGGCAAACCAGGCATCGCGTCCGAGGTTCCCCCGCTTCGGATCTTCGAGTCAATCTCGCCAGGACTGTTTCAAACCGCGGGCACAGGCCTCGTCGCGGGCCGCGATTACACCTGGACCGATCTCTATGGCCGCAGGCCCGTGGCAATGGTTTCCGAGAACCTGGCTCGCGAGCTGTGGGGATCGGCGCAGGCCGCCATCGGCAAGCGAATCAGCACGGCGCTACCCGCGGCGCCCTGGCGCGAGGTGATCGGGGTCGTACAGGACGTCCGCCAGAACGGCGTCCAGGAACCGGCGCCGGCCATTGTTTACTGGCCTTCCTTCGGGCAGAATATTTACCTCGCCACGCAGGTGCAGGTCGCCCGCGGAGTGACCTTCGCCATCCGCACTGCGCGGGCTGGAAGCGCCGGCCTGGCCAGCCAGATTCAGCAGGCCGTGTGGTCGGTGAACCCCAGCCTTCCGGTGGCTGAGGTCCGCACAATGCAGGACGTTTACAACCGGTCGCTGGCGCGCACCTCGTTTACGCTGGTGATGCTGGGAATCGCCAGCGTGATGGCTCTGTTGCTGGGAATCATCGGCATCTATGGTGTGATTTCGTATGCCGTGTCCCAGCGGAGGCGGGAGATCGGCATTCGCCTGGCGCTTGGCGCTCCGCCCGCCGAACTGAGCCGGATGTTCGTGCGTTACGGGCTGATGCTGGCCGCGGCCGGTGCAGCCATCGGAGTGGCCGCGGCGGGCGGCCTGACGCAACTCATGAAGGCGCTCCTGTTCGGAGTCAGCCCGCTCGATCCGCTGACCTACGGCGCTGTAACGCTGGTATTGGTCGCCGCCGCGGCGCTGGCCAGCTATTTGCCGGCGCGGCGGGCAGCCGCTGTGGACCCGGTGGAAACGCTGCGGGCGGAGTAAGGCCGGCGCAAATCGGCATCCCGGGCGGTTGAGCCGGTCGAGCCGGGCAGCTTGGTGCATTACGCTATACTTACCGGTAGCAAGCAGGCCCGTCCCCCGGCCTTCTTTATGACCACCGAAGAGCGCTTTGAAAGAATCGAGCATGTGACAGCCGGCCTCGTCGAGGAACACCGTAAGAACCGCGAGGAGGACCGCCAGTTGTGGCGCGATACACAGCGGCAAATTGGCGAATTGGCCAGCAAGATCGAGCGCTTCGCCGAGGAGTCCCGCGCCGCCGATAAGCGGCTGGAGGAGAAGATCGACCGCCTGGCCGACGAGTCCCGGGCCGCCGATAAGCGCTTAGAAGAACGGATCGAATCGCTGGTCTCGGCAATTGGCAAAGCGCTAACCAAATAGCTCCGGCGGCCTCCGAAGCCGCTAGCTGACCCGTTCCCAGCGTTTACTTATGACCATCGAAGATAGCGGCCCGGCCGAGGAATATCCTGAGAACCGCAACGCGGACCGCCAGTTGTGGCGCCACACACAGCGGCAAATCAGCGAATTGGCCAGCAAGATCGAGCGCTTCGCCGAGGAATCCCGCGCCACCGACAAGCGGCTGGAGGAGAAGATCGGCCGCTTGGGAGATAAGGTCGAGCGCCTCGCCGACGAGTCCCGCGCCGCCGATAAGCGCTTACAAGAACGGATCGAATCGCTTGTCCCGGCAATTGGCTGTGTCCTCACCAAATAACTCTGCCACGTTCGGTATCATGGAGGCGGGCCACCGCCATGAAGTACGCAGTGCTGATCCTTTTCGCGGGCGCCGCTTTCGGGCAACAGTACGAAATCGGCGCGGACGTCGGGTACGGCATTTACCGGGACGGTACCATTTTTTCCGCTTCCGAAACCGTGCAGGCGGGCATTCGCAACCGCTTCGCGGCGGGTATTGTGATTGGCGATGAATTCTCCGATTACATCTCGGCCGAAATTCAGTACCTCTACCACGACGGCCATCCTTTCCTGCAGGCTCCGGGCGTGAAAGCCGATATCCAGGGCAACTCCGAAGCCGCCACCTATAACATGCTCTTCCATTTCCGCAAGCGCGACCGCCGCTGGCGGCCCTACGTCGAGGGAGGTATCGGCGCCAAGGGATACATCATTGCCGGTCCGGCGCCGTTTCCCCAGCCCATTCCGCAGGTGGCCAGCCTCACCACCAACGACGTTTGGAAGGTCGTCTTCACCGCCGGGGGCGGGATCACGTATCGCCTCATACCGCACATGCTGATCCGGGGCGAGTTCCGCGACTATATGACGACTTTTCCCCGGCAGCAGATCGTTCCGGCGCCGCACAACACGGCGCGGGGCATTTTCCAGCAATTCACGCCTCTGTTCGGGGTCAGCTATGTCTTTTAGAGTCTGCCGGCCAACCTGCTAAACTCAAAGGGAAAATGCCAAAAGAAAAGGAAGAGAGGCAGCCTATGCCTCCCATCGGCGCATGGGCTCCGGCCCTGGCGCTGAGCTGGCTCATTCCGGGCGGCGGTCATTTTCTGCTTAAGAAGACCGGGCGTGGACTGCTCCTGCTGTTGTCCATCACCACCATGTTTGTCTGCGGGCTGATGATGCGCGGCGCCATGTTCCAGCCGGCCTCGGGCGACCTTCTGACGATTCTGATCAACACCGGCGGCTTCCTTGGCGACGTTTGTTCCG
This sequence comes from Bryobacterales bacterium, assembly GCA_963803725.1. Taxonomy (GTDB): domain Bacteria; phylum Acidobacteriota; class Terriglobia; order Bryobacterales; family Bryobacteraceae; genus JOPF133. The sequence continues at coordinate 57,579 of CAWDOH010000021.1, forward strand.
GAATTCTCTACCTGCTGACGGTCTGGCTGGGCTACAACCAACCCGACATGGCCGGGGCGGTTCACGATTACGGCACCAAATTCCTGGTCACCGCCGGCCTGCTGAACGTGCTGGCCATGGTGGACGCCTTCGAAATCGCAGCGCGGAGAAAAGACTGATGCCCAAGATGAACCTGTCGCACTTCGAAGCCGCCGTGCTGTTCTCTCTGTTGACCTCGGTGGTGATGGGAGTGGTCACCAAACGCACCGATCCCGAGCGCCTCCAGTACGGCATTTATACATTTATCTGTTTCATGATCGCCCTGTTCGGACTGGGATGGCTGATGTACTTCGGACACCGGTAGGCGACCGCCAGGCGGCGCGCGGCATCCTCACGCGGCTCCGCGGAGAGCCTGGACACACCGGGAATACGAGCAAACGCACCCGCCATCGCCGGCCTTCGCGCTATGCTTGTGGATAATGGAGGCATTGTGATCCCTTCCAACTGGCTCCGTTTCACTTTCGCGCTGGCTTGGGTGTGCGTGTCCTTCGTGGGTACGCCCCATCCGGCTTGGGCTGCCGATAAGGACGTCATCGAGTTGCAACGGGAGGTGGCCGGACTCTCCGATCAGGTGCACGGTTTGCAGATCGCGCTCAGCCTCTTGCAATCCACCTTCGATCAAAAACTGGGCGCTCAAGGGGTTCTGCTGCAACAAACCCTGGACGGGGTGAACCGGATTGGCACCGATAACACCGTCGAGGCCAGGACGGTGGCCGGCCAGCTCAGCCAGCAGGAGCAAAAAGTCGCCATTCCGGTAGCCGCTCTCAACGCCAAGATCGACCAGATGATCGTCTCGTTCTCCGCGGCGCAGGAGAATATCAGCGATATGAACAGCCGCCTGGGCCGCCTGGAACAGCAGATCGTCGACTTAGCCAACGTCGTAAAGGTGCTCCAGGCGCCCAGTCCGGCGCCGCCCACGGGCCTGGGTTCCGGGATGCCGGCTTCCGGTGCCGCCGCTACCGGCGTGGCAGCCACCGGCGTGGCAGCTACCGGCGAACTGCCGCCTGGGGTAACCGCGCAAGGCCTCTACCAGGACGCCACCCGCGACGAGCTTTCAGGCAAGCCAGACTTGGCGCTCCAGGAGTATACCCAATATCTTCAGTATTTCGGCGAAACCGATAAGGCCGCCGACGCGCAATTTCAGATTGGGGAGATCCAGTACCGCCAAGGCAACGCCGACCAGGCCATTCAGGCGTTTGATGCCGTGGCCGTCCGTTACCCCGACAGCACTCATGCGCCCGATGCTCTATATGAGAAAGCCCAGGCGCTGAAGAGCGAGGGCCAGCGCGGGACGGCGACTGAGGTGCTGCACAGACTGGTGCTGCTCTATCCGGAGTCAGACGCCGCCGGCCGCGCCAAAGCCGATTTGGCCGCGGCCCCGTCCCCCAAGAAGTAGCGCCGATGCCGCCTTGCCCTGATACATTCGCCAACACATTCGCCGATGGCTGTGGCAGGGCGGTCCCCCGCAGGCCCGCTTTGCCGCGCGCCGGCCAAGGGCCAGTGCCGCCCCGCCGCCACCGAACAACCCCGGCACGCCCCGATGGAGATCCCCCCTTATGATGAAAACGGCCTTACTGGTAGCCCTCGCGTTCGTCACGGTGGGCTATGCCCTTGTCTGGATCCTGGCGATCGCCCGCGAGCGCCGCCAGCGGTTGCCTGCGGAACAGGCTCTGCCGGTCCGTCCCGGGCCGCTTGATATCGCCATCGGCTTCGTCACCAATTTCTTCGACACCCTGGGCATCGGTTCCTTCGCTACCACCAGTTCGGCTTTCAAACTCGCTCACCTGGTGCCGGACGAGCAAATTCCCGGCACCATGAACGTGGGCCACACCGCGCCCACCATCGTGGAAGCCTTCATCTACGTGGCGGTGGTGCAGGTGGATGTCGTCACCCTGGTCTTGATGCTGGCGGCTTCGGCGGCCGGCGCCTGGCTGGGAGCCGGAATCGTCAGCGGTTGGCCGCGGCGCAAAATCCAGATCGGGATGGGCGCCACGTTGGCGGCCGCGGCCATCCTCATGACGCTATCGCAGCTCCAGTTGCTTCCCGGCGGCGGAAATGCCCTTGGCCTGACCGGTGTGAGGCTGGCCATCGCGGTGGTGGGCAACGCCGTCCTGGGTGCACTGATGACCCTCGGCATCGGGCTCTATGCGCCCTGCATGGTGCTGGTGGCGCTGATGGGCATGAATGCGCGGGCGGCCTTCCCCATCATGATGGGGTCGTGCGCCTTTCTCATGCCGGTAGGGAGCGCGCGGTTTATCCGCACCCGCCGCTACAACCTGAAGGCGGCTTTAGGATTGAGCCTGGGCGGCATTCCCGGCGTTCTGCTGGCCGCCTTTCTGGTGAAATCCCTTCCGCTCGATAAGGTCCGTTGGCTGGTGGTGGCAGTGGTCCTCTACACGTCGGCCATGCTGCTGCGGTCGGCCCATATGGAGTGGCAGCAAAGGCGAAAGAGTCCCGCGCCCGAAGCGGCCCTCGGCCCGGTCACCCCTGCCCTGGAGTATCCGGTCGGCGAGGAAGACTAATTTCACGGCAGGCTTCTCGCAGGCGGCTATAATGTGCGCGTGCCTAGCGACGCTGCGAGTAGGGCGACGAGCCGCGAGTGGCGCGATCTGGGATTCTTCTACGACCGGGACGACGACACCCGAGTATGGCGGCTAACGGGCTCGCGAGAGGGTCTTTTGCGCTTTAAGGAGATCCTTCTGGCGTAGGTCGCTGAGCCTCGTCATGGCATCAATTCCGAACACCAACACTTCGGCCCGTACATGTACCTCGAAGTGATGACGTGGCCGGAAGCGGGTTTCGACGACCATGCGATTCGCGGTCCACTATCGGAGTTGGTACAGCTCGCGGAGCTGATCGAGGCAAAACTTGCCGGAGCAATTCCTGGATCGTCCATCCTGATTCGGGACGAGTTCGCGCCCGGTAGTCCCTATTCGCTTGTCCTCGATTTGCGGGAAGATAATTTCGATCCCGCCAGGGCTGATCCCCTTCTACCCCGGGAAGAACTCCGGTAAGGCGTCGCTCGTCCAGAACCGTCTCCTTTCGCATAGGGCAGAAGCTGTCCGACTGGCTGCAAGACCATATATCGGGATCGGAAGCAAGCCATTTCGCAGCATCCCAAGCGCGTTCGGCGAGTCCGCCGCGGTCAAGCATCACGCCCATCAGGAAGGCGTTTGCGTCATATGCGCGCATCTTCGACGTGATTTTGCTCCAGCGTACCCACACCTCCATCGAGCGGGTGTGTCGGCAAAGTGCCTTCGCAACCTTTCGTTTTGTCCTCAAATTCGGGGTGGCCATTTCATCCTCCAAGGGCGGATTTTGTGCCTTGTTGAGCGATGCCGGGCAGCACCGACGCGGGGTTCCTTCGTCGCCGCCTTCCTCGTCTCAGCGTACTCTAATTCTGTTTTTCGAGGTCACCCCTAATGGTTAGCCCCGCCGCGTTTCACAAAGTTAAATAACGAGAAGAGTAGTCGCCATTCGGAAAAAGCGCGTGCGAATGCGGAGCTGCGCGGCTCAGGTTGCCGACCTGAGAAACTGCCGGTAGCCTCAACCTTCTCACGAGCAGGCGTAGTGGATACGCATGGATATGTGGGTTTCTTCGAACACCGCCACAGACCGCCTTCCGGGAAGTTGTAAGCCACCGCGCGAACCGCAATTAGATCGCGCGCAGCCGAAGTCGTCTTGCCGACGGCTTTATTTACCGCTTATGAAATACCGATTCTCCTCGCCCCTCCCTACGAAATCGAGATCACCGGCTTGCCCAGCACCTCCCAGCGCGGCGTCACACCTAGCCCCGGTGCCTGCGGCGCGGCCATCCGGCCGTTCTTTCGCCGCGGCGCGCCCTCCGCGATGCTGACCGTGACATAGCTGTTGAAATCGGTGGTGGTGAACAGGTAAGCGGGCGGCGTGCTGTGCGCCAGGTGCGCAATGGCCGCCGTGGCAATATCCCCGCCCCAGGTGTCTTCAATAGTCAGGGCAATCCCCATCGACACGCAAAAATCGCGGATCTGCCGTGCCCTGGTCAGGCCGCCTACCTTGGAAATCTTCAGATTAATCACGTCCATGGCGTGGTCGCGGATGCCCTCCGCCACCATCGACAGGCTGTCCACCACCTCATCCAGCACAAACGGGCGGTTGGTGTGACGCCGCACCACCAGGCACTCCTGGTAGCTCGCGCAGGGCTGCTCGATGTAAACGTCCACGTCGCGGACCGCATCCGCCACGCGCAAGGCCTGGTGCTGGGTCCAGCCGGTGTTGGCGTCCGCCACCAGCACATCCCCGCGATCCAGTTCGCGGGAGGTTTCGCGGATCCGGTCAATGTCCGTATCCGGATCGCCCCCCACCTTGAGCTGGAATTTGGTATAACCCTCGGACCGGTAAAGCCCCACCATCTCCGCCATGCGGGACGGAAGATCCTGGGAAATCGCGCGGTACAAAGGAAAGGTTTCTCCGTAACGGCCTCCCAACAAAGTGGCCACCGGCAGCCCGGCCACCTTCCCCAGAATGTCCCAGCAGGCCACATCCAGGGCGGATTTCACATAGGGGTGGCCGCGCAGCGACGCGTCCATGCGGGCGTTCAGCACTCCCAGCTCGGTGGGGTCGCAGCCGATCAGATGCGGCGCGAGTTTGGCAATCCCGGTCCGCGCGCCCTCCGCGTAAGCCGGCAGGTAGGCCGGCCCCAGCGGGCAAACCTCCCCGCACCCGGTCACTCCTTCCGCCGTATGGACGGCCACCACCGTGGAATCGAAGACTTCCACCGAATTCCCGCCGGACCACCGGTAACTGCCTTCGTATAGCGGCAGATCCACCTGGAAGGCCTCGATTCTGGTGATCTTCGGCATAGGTTCATGATAGCCTCCCGCGCTGGGTTGACAAACCCAGCCCTGGAACGCCACCCTGATGTTTGATACGCCGATTCTCCCCCGCGCTGATCGCGGCAGCGGTCCTGTGGACGGCCGGCTGCGGTCACGTGGGCGACCCGCTGCCACCGCGCGCCAACGTCCCCTCGCGGATTACCGATCTGGCGGCCGTGCAGCGCGATACCCTGATCATGGCCCAGTTTTCGGTGCCCACACGTACCACCGAGGGAATCCCCATCGTCACCGCGCTCACCCTGGAACTGCGCGCCGGACCCAGCATCAATCCTTTCTCGATCGACCGCTGGGCGGCCCAGTCGCAGCCGTTCAAGCCGGTGTCCATTGAGGGCGGCTATGCCCAATACCAGATCCCCGCGGCGGCGTGGGCCGGCAAGGAAATCCTGCTCTCCGCGCTCGCCATCGGGGCCAACGGTAAGGATGCCGGCTGGTCCAACTTCGCCACCGTGACGGTGGTGGCGCCGCCTGAGGTGCCCAAGCTTGCCGAGCCCGAGGCCACCGCGCAGGGCGTGCGCCTCACCTGGAGCGGACCGCCCGGCGACTTCCGGGTCTGGCGCCGCGGCCCCGGAGAAGCCGGATTCAGCCGTGTCGCCGATGTCCACGAAGAGTCCTGGCTCGATACCACCGCTGAATTCGCCAAGCCGTACACCTATGAGGTGCAGCGGATCGTAAAGCTGGCCGATGGCAAGGAGGCCGAAAGCGCCGCCTCCGCCCCGCAGGGGATCACCCCCATCGATAAGTTCCCGCCGGCTGCACCCACCGGACTGCATGCCACCCTGTCGCCGTCTTCCATTGAACTTACCTGGCAGCAGAACACCGAACCCGACCTGGCAGGCTATCGCGTGTATCGCGCCGTGGGCAGCGGCCCCTTACGGCGCATTGCCGAAGTATCCCAGATTCCCAGCTACTCCGACCACGGCGTGGAAGCCGGCAAGACCTACCGCTACGCCGTCAGCGCTTTCGATCAATCCGGCAATGAAAGTGACCGCTCGGCCCCCATCGAGGTGACCATGCAGTAGGGCCGGACCAGCGCCGCACATGCCGGTGCCGTACGTCCCCACTACTTATCGGGCATCTGGTCCAGCCGGATCCGGGCGTCCGAGTTGCCCTTGGAAGCGGCCTTCTGGTACAGCTCCTTGGCCATGCCCAAATCCTTGGGGACGCCGCGTCCCCGTTCGTACATGCGGCCCAGGTTGTACATGGCCGAGGCATCGCCCTGCTGCGCGGCTTTGCGGTACCAGGCGACGGCTTGCACGTAGTCCTCCTTCACGTGGTTGCCAAGCTGATACATGGCGCCCAGGTTGAGCATGGCGGTGGGGTCGCCCAGCTCGGCAGCCTTGCGGAACCAGCGCTCCGAGTCGCCGTTGTCGCTGTCCAAACCTTCTTCGGCCACCTCCAGCATGGCCGGGACGTTCCCCAGCTCGGCGGCTTGCCGGAACAGCTCCAAAGCCTTGGCGGCATGGCCCGCCTTGCGCTCCGCCAGCCCGTTCTCATACAAGGCATTGCCGGAGACGGGCGGCGCGACTGCCGGAGCGGCCTTCCGGGTCACCGCGATCGAGACATGCGCGGACTCCTCGCCGCCCGGTCCCCTGGCAGTGAGGGTGTAGGTGGTGGACTCGGCCGGTTGAATGGCGATTGCGCCGGAGGCCGCCACCGCGCCTACCCGCGGGCTGATCTGGACGTCGGTCGCATCTTTCACCTGCCAGCGCAGCGTCGCCTGATTCCCGGCCACCAGCGACTCGGAGCTGGCCGTGAACTCCGCCACCGTGGGAGCGGCGGGAGCCGGTGCGGCTGGAGCGGCTGGAGAAACCGGAGAAGCGGCCGGCGGACCGGGGTGGGCGACCGCTGGAGCCGCCGGGCTTGGCGCGGCCACCCGCGCGAGCCAACTTTGCCACGAACTCGACTCGAAAACCCACACCCCGCCTCCCAGAACTGCCGCTGCGGCCAAGCAGGCGGCCAGCAGCCAGACCACCGCCGAATTTCTGCGCACGGGCGCAGCCGGCTTCAGCGCGATTTCCGGTTCTGGCGTCGGCGCGACCGGCTGGGGAGCTGCGGGCGGGGCAGTCGCAACCGGGACGGCGGCCGGCTCGGCGGCTGGGGCGTCCGCTGGAACTGCCGCCGCAACCGCTGCCGGAATCGCCATCGGGTGGGTGTCCGCTCCTTGCGGCGCCTCCCGCAGCGCCTCGCTCAGAGCGGCCACGAAATCTCCACAGGAGGCATAGCGCTCCTCTGGGAGCTTGGCCAGCGCTTTCCGAAGCACCTCGTCGGCAGCCTCGGTCAAGGCCGGGTTCGCCGCTCGCGCCGATGGCCGGTCGCCGTAGACGATCAGGTGCGTCAGCGGGGCCAGCGAGGGGGCGTCAAACGGCCGGCTGCCGGTGAGCATCTCATAGGCCACCACCGCCAGGGAGAATTGGTCGGACCTGCCATCCAGGGGCCGCATCTCCAACTGCTCCGGAGACATATAGGTGGGGGTGCCCAGGATCATCCCCGTGGCCGTGAGGCGCTGGGCGGTGTTGATCTTGGCCACCCCGAAATCCGCAATTTTGACCGTGGTGCCCCGGTGCAGCATGATATTGGCGGGCTTGATATCGCGGTGAATGATGCCGTTCTGGTGCGCGTAATCCACCGCCGCGGCGGCCTGCCGCAGGATCTCCATCGCCTGCGCCTGCGGCGGCTGCGGGTTCGCCTCCAGCATATTCTCCAGCGAGGGCCCCTCCACCAGCTCCATGGCGATGAAGGCGGCATCCCCCTGCTGCCCGACATCGAAGATCACCACGATGCCCGGATGCAGCAGCTTGCCCGCCGAATGCGCCTCGCGGAAAAACTGGTCGCGCACAAATCCGGGCTGGCCGGCCTCGGTCGAAGGATCGATGCGGATCACCTTCACCGCCACGTGGCGTCCGATCAGCGGATCGATCCCCTCGAAAACCACCCCCATGGAACCGCGGCCCAACTCGCGGGAGAGCAGATAGCGGCCCAGGCGCCGCTCGGTGGTGGTTTCGGCTTGCAGAAAATCGTCGGAGTTGCGGTGGGCATCCAGCAGGCGCTCCACGGTCTGGCGCAGATCGGGATCGCCGAAGCAGGCGTGGTCCAGGAACGCCGGCCGCTCGCTCTCGGGCCGTTCGAGGGCGTCCTCGAAAAGCTTACGAACGCGTTGGTGAAGTTCCGGTGACATGAGGGGGGTGGGACTCCCGCCGGGATGGTCCACTCATTTGTTCGAACAGCCAGGAACGGGCGAATTCCCAGTCCCGGCGCACCATCGCAAGGGACAAGCCCAGCGCTTCAGCCACCTCACGGTCGGAATAACCACCGAAGTATTTCAGCTCCACGACTTTCGCCGGACGGGGGTCGAGCCGCTCCAGATCGCTCAGGGCATCGTCCAGGCGCACCAGTTGGGCATCGGGATCTTCCGCGCCGATCCGTACACTCTCCAAATCCAGACGGATCGCCCCGCCGCCGCGTTTCTGCGATCCCGCCGCGCGCGCGTGATCCACCAGCACCCGGCGCATCTGCTGGCTGGCGATCGCAAAGAAGTGGCCGCGGCTGTGGATTTCGAGTGAGTGCGCGCCCGCCAGCCGCAAATAAGCCTCGTGGATGAGGGCGGTGGTTTGCAGCGTGTTGCCCGGACGCTCGCGGCGCATCTCGCGCGACGCGATGCGGTGCAGCTCATCGTATACGCGTGCCACCACCTCCTGGCCGGCCTGCTGGTCGCCGTCCTTCATGCGATTCAGCATTACGGTGAGGTTGCACTCCGGTTTGGCTGGCAGCTTCTGGTCTTCCGGCACGTTAGTTCAGTTCAGTATATATTGGCGGCGCGGCCGGGGAAATGCCCGTGCAGGGCCCGGGGGGTCTACTCCGCCCTACCCAAAGTATAAGATGCGCGGCCGGCGGGGAAGCGGTACAGCGCGCCGCGTGTGGGCCCTCCACGCCTGCGCCGCTTGCCGCGCCCGGCGCCTTGAGTCGCGCGACTGCGACGCCCGATGCCCGGAGCTTCGACCCCCGCCGCCAGTCACCTCATGCCGCGCCGCTGCCGCGCCCGTCCGCCTTGCGTCCATGGCCAGCGCCGCTTGCAACGTCGGAACCCTGCCCCCCCGTCAGCGTCACTTGCTCCGCCCGTCGCCTTGACTCCCTTGGCTGCGCCGTCCGGCCGCGCCCGTCCGCCTCACACCCGTCGCCTACGCCAGTCGCCACGCCCGCCCCGCCTGCCGCGCAATGCCGCCTTGACTCCTGCCTTTCCCTCGTCTATAAATAAGTATGCACTCACAAATCAATTTCGGGTATCCCTGGCCGATCAGCTATGCCCACCTGATCCTGGCCGCCGTGCTGCTGGCCATTTTGGGGCTGGGCTGGATCTTCCACTGGCGCAAGCCGGTGCTTGTCCTGCTCGGCCTGGCGTCCATCTGGGCCCTGGCCGCCTGGACGATTGTCCGCTTCGGCATCGATATCAATGGCCGCGCCAGACTGCCCACCCAGGCGTTCCTGCCATCGGGTGCCGGCAAGGTGCTCGATATGGGTGCCGGCACTGGCCGCAGTACCCTGATGGTCCTCGAAGCCCGCCCGCGCGCCACGGTGGTCGCTCTCGACCTCTTCGGCGAGTCTTACGAACAACACTTCGGCCAACCGCCGGCCGGCGAGTCTACCGTCGATCAGGGCCGCACCGCGCTAATGCGCAATCTGCACGCCGCCCGAGTGGAACAGCGGGCCACCATCCAGCCCGGCGACATGTGCCACATGCCGCTCGATTCGGATTCCTTCGATGCCGTGGTGAGCGCCTATGCCATCGACCACCTCAGCGGCGACGGCATCGCCCAGGCGCTCGGCGAGGCTCACCGCGTGTTGAAACCGGGCGGCCAGTTTCTGCTCATAGTGATTGCCAAGGACCGCTGGATGCTGTTTACCTTCGGCCCCCTCGTCGCGCATTCCCACATGGTGGCCGCCGGTTTCTGGGACCAGAAACTGCGCGATGCGGGGTTCACGATCCTCGAAGACGGAACCCAGCCCGTCACCAAATTTATCCTTGCGCGCAAGGACAGCGACCACCCGCGGATGCCACTATGAAGGAGGATGGGCAGAAAAAAAACCGTTTCCGACGCGAACCTGCTGGAGGTCGCGCGGGCCGTTTTCATCGAGGAGGGCATGGGTGCTTCCACCAAGGAGATCGCCCGCCGCGCCGGTGTTTCCGAAGGCGTGATCTATCAGCGCTTCGCCACTAAGGACGAGCTGTTTTTCGCCGCCATGATTCCGCCGCCCGCCGATGTCACCAGGCTGTTCCAGCACTCGCGGCTCTCGGGCCGCAAGCTTATTGAAAAGCTCACCCTTTCCATGCTCGAATTCAGCCGTCAGGCGCTGCCCGTGATGCTGCCGCTGATGATGCATCCGGGATTCCGTCTGGAAGACCTCGCCGAGCGGCAGCCCGAGTCGCCCATTTTCGTGCTGCGCCGCGAGATTGGCCCCTTCCTGATGCGCGAACGCAATGCCGGCCGTCTCGGTCGGGTCGATCCCCGCGGCGCTTCGCTGCTGGTTTGGTCGCTCGCCCAGGCCATCGCGTTTTTCGAGAGGCTGGGCGCCCATGGCGGCAAGTTCGATCCCGAGATCATCGAGAGCGCTATCGAGTGCATGTGGAAGGGCCTGGCCCCCAAGCCTCGCCGTTCCCGCAAACCGCGCCCCAAGGCATCGTCGCCAGGTCCCAGGGCTCCGACCGCATGATTCGGTTCGCCCGACCCCTGACGCGCGCGGCTCGGCATCCAATCGGAGGCGCGACCGCAGGCAGCGGACCTCGCATGGTCGCAGCCCTAGCAGGACTTTCCGAAAACGGAGGCCCTTTCGCTCGCGAAAGGCCCGTAAACATTGGCTCGGGCGTGGCGCATGGACTAGATGAAAGAATATGGCGCAAACCTATAAGGACGGCTTCGTCGGCGAGGGCGTAATCATACCGTTGCTGCTGCCTTTGGCGGCAGTCTCCATGGATCCCTTGCCGCCAAGGGCAGTCCGGAACCCGCTGGGTGAGCGGTGCCGTGGCTTCGAAGCCCAGCCCAGCATGATCGGGAGGATCATGACCGCACTATAGAATTCCTTCATCTATGAATTGAATGCTACACCTGTGGCACCCAAACCGTTATTTGACGGGCCTTCGGAGGCACTCCGCGGCGCGTGGAACAGCTCAGATTTGCGAAAGTCCCGCTAGCCCGCGCCTCAGCCTCTCAGCGCGGCCTTGGTCCTTTTACCGCCGCGGAAGCCGATTACTCCAGGCCGTAAAGCGAGGATTTCTGGGTCAGCGGCCGCAGCGTGTAGTAAGTAGGATCGGCAAACTTCTCCTGGAAAATCCGCTCCCAGCGGGCGTTATCCCGGCATGCCGAGCATTGCCCGCAATGGCAGCGCTTCGAAATCGCGCGGCGCGGAATCTTAGCTGCCGCCACGGGCATGGCGAGCTGCGCCGCAGGCCTGTAAAGGGTCTTGAGTATGTTGGGATGGGCGAGTTCCATAAGCTCAGTATCGAGTGTGTCATAAGAAGACCGCTTCGGCGGCGGATTATCGGTGGTCATGGCCGGCAATTTATGCGGGTATTCCCGACCCCAGCCAGTACACAATCCCAATGCCCGCACTTGCGGGTGGCATTCCTGCACGAAAAAGGGATGCGCTTTGTGCGCCAATAAACACCTGCACCAGCGCTCTCTCGCGCGCCTCAAGAAAGACTTGCCGCGCACCCAATTCCTGGCCCGCGGATCCTTCGGCGCACCATCGCAGTGCCTGGCGGAGACCATGAAACAGCGCCACTTAGAGCGCCGAAGCGGTTCCTGCGCCGGACGGCATTCCAAACGCTGCGCTTCAATCAGGCGCGCCGGATTTGTTACTCCGGTCCCTAAGAGGCGGCAAGCTGACAAAGCTAACCATTTGCAGGTTGCGCTTTGTCCAGTGAGGTGGGAATATTAAACCCGTATTACCGCTACCATTGGGTGGGTTACGGTAGCCAGCCCACGCTTGAGGGGCGAGGACTGGCTTGTTCGGATACCAGGTGAGTGGCATCCGCGACTACATCTGCATTCTATCTGATATCCGGACTTATCTACACCCCCCAGTTTGTAAATCTCGCACCCGCTCCAAACGAGTGCGAACAGACGAAGGAGGAGTGTGTCTATGGGGATAACGAATTTTCTCCGGCCACCGCACGCATGGAAGTGCGCGGCCGCATTGCTACTGGCCGCTCATGGCGGCTTTGGCCAAACCGATCCCGGGCCTCGGGGCGGTGCCGCGTCCGCCGGGGGAACTTTTCCGGTTCTCGATAATCAGAACGCCGCGGAGGACGCTGCCTACAAGGCCTATTTCGCGGCGGCTTTGGCGCGTTTTCAGGAAGTGGACTCGGTTTCCGGAACCATCGAGTCCGGCAGCGGTCTGGGTCCCACGTTCAACGGCAATAGCTGCACCATGTGCCATGCCCAGCCGGCCTTAGGAGGCAGCAGTCCGGGCCTCACCAGCAAACAGAACCCGGTGCCCAACCCGCAGGTGGCCCTCGCCACTTTGCACGGCGCCAACAACACGCCGCCTTCGTTCATTACCGTGCAAGGTCCGGTGCGCGAGGCCCGCTTTGTCTCCACCAATCCCTCCCAATCCGGGGCGCCCTTGGATGGCGGAGTCCACGGCCTTTACACCATCGCCGGCCGGTCGGACGCCAAGGGGTGCAACCTCCCGCAAACCGAGTTTGCCTCTCAGCTCTCTGCAAACAATGTGATCTTCCGCATTCCGACGGCCTTATTCGGCCTCGGCCTGGTCCAGACGACTACCGACGAAGCCCTGATGCTGAACCTGGCCGCCACGGCCTCGCAAAGAGCGGCCCTGGGCATCGCCGGCCGGTTTAATACCAGCGGCAATGACGGCACCATCACGCGTTTTGGCTGGAAGGCGCAAAATAAGTCGCTGCTGATTTTCGCCGGAGAGGCTTATAACGTGGAGCAGGGCGTCAGCAACGATAGTTTCGTTAACGAGCGCTTCCCCGCTGGTACGTCGCAGGCGGTGGTCGCGAATTGCACCTTCAACGCGACCCCTGAGGACACCACCAACATCATCAACCCGAATGTAGCCGGCTCGCTCACCGGCAGCGCGTCGGTGATGTCTTCCGACGTCATCAACTTCGCGGCGTTCGCCAGCTTACTCGCCCCGGCCACTCCTACCACCGCCTCTTCTTCGGAGTTAAGCGGCCAGAAGCTGTTCAGCCAGATAGGTTGTAACCTCTGCCATTCGACTACACTGACCACCGGCCTTTCGAATTACCCCGCGCTATCCAATTACCAATACCATCCTTACTCGGATTTCGCGCTGCACCACATGGGCTCGAATCTGGCCGATGGTATTCTCCAGGGCGTGGCGGGCGCCGACGAGTTCCGTACCGCTCCCCTCTGGGGCATCGGCCAGCGGCTCTTCTTCCTGCACGACGGGCGCACCTCCGACCTGTTGCAGGCGATCCTGGCTCACTCCAGCCCCGGACCGGTCTGCTCCACGCCGCCGGCCGCCGCACCCACAGCCACCACATCCACTTCGCAAAACCAGGGCAACTGCGGTTCGGAGGCCGACCAGGTCATCCAGGCATTCAATGCTCTAAGCAGTTCGCAACAGCAGAGCTTGCTCAACTTCCTGCGGTCGCTCTAGGTCTGCGACCTCGTGATTCGGTTCGCCCGCCTGCGACCATGCGCGGCTCAACTTCGAATCGGAGCCGCGACCGTCAGGGAGCGGGCCTCGCGGTCGCTCTAGTCTCGCTTACCGCTTGCTTACGCGCGCGGCTCCGAAACCAGTGCTGACCTTACCAATCCCATCCGGTTCAGCGGCGGCGACATGATCAAGCTGCTCCGGTTGCGCAAGGGCGGCTTTCACTACGACGAAATCAACGACTGGTGCAAACGCACGGGGAAATCGTTTACGCTTCAGACTGGCGGCGCCGTTTACACTCTCGCCGGTCCGAAGAGGCGGCGCCGGAGCCGCTACCGTGATGGGGCGCTCGATCCCCGCCGCATGGAAACCCCCGTAGGGCGGGATCTGACGGATTTCTCCACGGTGATCTTTCCCGGAGACCGCGCCGTGGTCACGGTCCGAATCAAGGCCCCGCTTGTCCATTCGTGGCTGGGACATGAGGTGCGCTTCCGTTGCGGCCGCGCCCTCTGCTCGAACCGAGCCGCGCGCGCCCGCAAGTGGGAGCCGCAGTTAGGCAGGCGGAGTCCGCATCGGGCCCCGTCCGCTCCGCCGCGGCACCGGCGGCAGCCAGATGGGTGAGACCGGCCGCCGCCCCACTGCGCTCGCCCGCTCCGCCGCCGCGCGCCCCCCTGGTCCGCTCCCGCGGTTACAATCAAGACAATGGAACGGAAGGCCGACGCCACTCTGGCCGAAACGGTAGCCGACCCCAGCCTGACCGGTAGCCTTGACCCGGAAATTTCCCGCGTGACCGGCGCGGACAGCGAGGAAGAAGGCCGCTTTCTTCCGGGCACCCTTCTCGGCGGGCGCTATCGAATCCTGGCCCTCCTCGGCCGCGGCGGCATGGGAGAAGTCTACCGCGCCATGGACCTCACCCTGGGCCAGTCCGTGGCCCTCAAATTCCTGCCCGAAACAGCTTGCCACGACCAGCGTCTGCTGGAGCGCTTCCATGGCGAAGTCCGCGTCGCCCGCCTGGTCTCCCACCCCAACGTCTGCCGCGTTTTCGACATTGGCCAGATCGAGGGCATGCCCTTCATTTCCATGGAGTACGTGGACGGCGAGGACCTCGCCTCGCTGCTCACCCGCATCGGCCGCCTGCCCGCCGACAAGGCCATCGACACCGCCCGCAAGCTCTGCGCCGGCCTCGCCGCCGCCCACGACCGCGGCGTCATCCACCGCGACCTCAAGCCGCAGAACATCATGATCAACAAACGCGGCGAGGTGGTCATCATGGATTTCGGGCTGGCCGCCATCGCCAGCGAGCTCAGCGGCAGCGAGGCTCGCAACGGCACTCCGGCCTACATGTCCCCCGAGCAGATCAAGGGCGCCGGAGTCACCGCCCGGAGCGACATCTACTCGCTCGGCCTGGTCATCTACGAACTCTTCACCGGCAAGCGCCCCTTTGAGGCGCAATCGCTCCAGCAGCTCATGGATTTGCAGGAGGCCGCGCAGCTCACCAGCATGAGTTCCATCGCCGCCGATATCGACCCGGCTGTCGAAAAGGTCATCCGCCGCTGCCTCGATCCCGACCCGGCCAGGCGGCCCAACTCCGCCCTCACCGTGCTGGGCGCGCTGCCCGGTGGCGACCCGCTGGCCGCCGCCCTGGCCGCCGGCGAAACGCCCTCACCCGCCATGGTGGCCGCCGCCGGCAAGGTGGAAGGCATGCCGCGGCGCTACTCCGTCCCTTGCCTGGCCGTGGCCGTCCTTTTTCTGGTAGCCACCATTCCGCTGCGCCAGGCGCTTACCGGCATGGTGCATGGCGGCCTCGACCAGTCTCCGGAGGTGCTGGCCCACCAGGGCCGGGAGATTGCCGCTGTCTTCGGCTACGCCGCCAAACCGGCCGATCACACCGTCTGGCTGGATCATCGCCCCGCCATCCTGAGCTACCTGCGGGACCGGCCGCAGCCGCACCACTGGGACGAGTGGCTCGCCTGGGAACCCGCCATTGAGGCCATTTACCGCGAGAGCCCACAGCCGTTGATCGCCGGGCCAACCGGCCACGTCGATACCGATCATCCACCCCAAGACCTCCCCGGTATGGCCACCGTCACCCTCGATGGCAATGGCCGGCTCCTCGATTTCGCCGCCATTCCCGGCGGCGCCGATCCGCCTCCCGCGCAGCCCATCTTGCCCGAAGACGTTTTCCGCGCGGCACAGCTCGACATATCCGCTTTCACGGAAGTCACGCCGTTGGACCTTCCCGCCACCCCCTTCGACCAGTGGCGCGCCTGGAAGGGACCTCACCCGCATTTACCCGACACGTCCCTGCAGGTGGAGGCCGCCTGGTGGAAGGGACGCATCGTCAGTGCGCGCGTCCTGTATCCCTGGCAGCAGAAGTCCGCTGCCGCGCCCAAGCCAGGGTTCGGCACCCAATTGCGCGTTGCCGGTATCGCCGTCCTCTCGGTTTTTGCGGTGTTTTTTGTGCTGCTGCTGGCTCATCGCAACTGGAAGCGCGGACGCGCCGATGCCGCCGGTGCCTTCCGCATCGCCCTCGCCAGCTTCCTGCTGCAGGCGGTTGCCTGGGCCGGAAGCTTCCATCCGGTGGCCAGCCTGTCGCTGATCGACCTGTTCACCGCGGCGGTCGCCGAATGGCTGTTGGGAGCGGCCGTTCTGTGGTTCGCCTATCTCGCCCTGGAGCCGGCCATCCGCGCCCGCTGGCCGCATTCCATCGTCACCTGGAATCGCGTGCTGGCCGGCCGGTGGCTGGATCCTCAGGTCGGCTCACACCTCCTGATCGGAGCGGCTGTGGGATCGGGAATCTGGGTCGTCTTCAAAGCCACCTTGTACCTGTTCAAGAACAATCAGCCCACCAATGGCGATGTGGTGTTGAGCTACCTCCTGGGCGCCCGCCACTGGGTTGGCGCGCTGGCCCACCATGCCAACGCCGCCCTGAGCTTCGGCCTCTTCGTTTTCCTGGCCATTTTTGCCATGCGCCACCTGCTGCGCAACGAATTGCTGGCCGCCGCAGCCGCCGCAGCCCTGTTCACTCTCGCCCAGGGCGAAGTGTCCGGCCCGGACTGGTGGCTGGCGACGCTGCTTTACGCAGTCATCTTCACCGCCCTTATCTTCATGCTGCTGCGGCTGGGACTGGTGGCCACCATCGCGGCCATCTTCTATGTCGACGCCATCAACGGCCTGGCCCTCGGCAAAGATTGGGGCGCCTGGTACGTGCCCGCCAGTCTGGCCACCCTGCTGCTCTTAATCGGAATCTCGGTGTTCGCCTTCTGGCGTTCGCTGGGCGGCCGCGACCTCATCGAAGCCGACGAGGGTTAGCGCGTGGCTCCGCAATAATCCCAGGGCTGGGATTCACCGCGGAGTACCTCTCAGGTTTTCTCTTGCCTTCCTCCGGTTTCCTCTCGTCTTTCCAAGCATCTCCAACCCAGTCCGAAAGGCTGACGCGGAGGCGCGAAGACGCGGAGCAATTCGCAGAGAAGACATTTGGACTCTCTTGGTCTTCCTCCGCGCCTCCGCGTCTCCGCGTCAAGGCAGCCTCGCACGCCAGTTTCTGGTTCCCTGAACGACGACGCCCGTCGGCGTGGAGGCTCCACGGTGAATCGTAGCTCTCCGGAAACTCTGCTCCCTCTACGACCTGTCCTTACCTTGGGTCTTCTCCGCGTTTGCTCCGCGTCTCCGGGCCCAGAGGGCACCCTCCGCGTCGAATGGGCCCCGCAGCTGGCTGGTCGGGAGTTTCCTCGCCCCAAGAACGTCGACATCAGTCGATGTGCGTGCTCTCCGGAAACTTCCGGGAAGTCCTCTATTTTCAGAGGGCGAAAATGGCGAAAATGTCGGCCAAGCGCCCCCTCGTTTTTCTTCTCCGCGCTTTCTTCTCCGCGCTTTCTCCGCGTCTCCGGGCCCGGAGGGCACCCCCCGCGTCGAATGGGCCGCGCCCGCCGCTGGCCTGTCGGGAGTTTCCTCGCCCCAAGAACATCGACATCAGTCGATGCCCGTGCGCTGCGGTGAATCGTAGCTACCGTGGCGTAGCAGCGGCGGTCATCGGCACGTAGAAGCGCTTGCCGCAGAAACGGCAGTGCTGCGGAATTTTGCCCCATCGAAGCATCAGCATGTCCATGAAACCGCGCGAGGTGGAAGAGACGAGATCCTTGCCGAAGCATCGCGGGCAGCGCAAAGTGCCGGACTCCAGATCGATATGGACCTTAACCTGCACGGCCGAAGGTACGATCTTATCATGGGCGGCCGCGCGGGGCGCCCGCGGTGCGGCCGGCGCAGGATGCTAGTCTGGAATTCGTGCGCAGCCTGTTCCTGTTCCTTTCGCGTCAAAAGCACCTGCGGAGTTGGATGGAAACCTCCGCGGCGGCCCGCCAGTTCTCCAAGCGGTTCGTGGCAGGCGAAACCTTGGAGGAGGTGCTGGCGGTCAGCCGCAATCTCAACGGCGAAGGCATTTCCGTGACCCTCGACCATCTGGGCGAAAGTGTCACCACGCTGGACGAGGCCGCCCAGGCGCGCGACGTCTACCTGCGAACCCTGGCGGCCATCCACGAGGCCGGCATCGAAGGCAACGTTTCCCTGAAGCTGACCCAGTTCGGCCTGGATCTGTCTCCCGGACAGTGCCGCGCCAACGTCGAAGAGCTGGTGCGGCGCGCGGCTGCGATAGAGGGCTTCGTGCGGGTCGACATGGAGTCCAGCGAATACACCGACCGCACCCTGGAACTGGTGACCGGCCTGCATGCCCAATACGGCGCCGTAGGCACGGTCATCCAGGCGTACCTGCGCCGCAGCCGCGCGGACGTGGAAAAATTGTGCGCCCAGGGCATCCGCGTCCGCCTCTGCAAGGGCGCCTATCTGGAGCCGCACTCGGTGGCATTCCCTAAGAAAGAGGATGTGGACCGCAATTACGTGGAGCTGATGAAGCTCTTGTTGGACACCGGCGTCTATCCGGCCATCGCCACCCACGACGAGAAGATGATCGCGGCCACCAAGGCCCATGCGGCGCTCCAAAAGATCCCCCGTGAAGGGTTCGAGTTTCAGATGCTCTACGGCATCCGGCGCGATTTGCAGCGCCAACTGGTGGCCGAAGGCTATCGCATGCGCCTGTACGTGCCCTTCGGCCGGGCTTGGTATCCCTATTACATGCGGCGGCTGGCGGAGCGCCCCGCCAACGTGCTTTTTATCCTGCGGAACCTCTTCCGGTATTAATCGGGGTTAATCAAGGTGCGGCACTCGTGGTACTTTAGAAACTAATCGCACGGTATGTGAGTCTAATCGGTATGCGGTACTGGGGCTATTTCGCGGCAAAGCTGGTGGCAGCGGCGTGTGCTCTTTGGGGGCTGCTGAAAGTACTGAACTGGTACTGGCCTCCGGAACCCGGCTACTATAGCTACATTCCGCCCCGGTTTGGCTATGATCTTTGGTATACAGTGGCGTCGCTGGGCTGGTTTTTGCTGCTGACTGGCGCTCTGTACGTGATCATCTGGGATCAGCGGTACCGTTGCCGGGTGTGCCTGAGGAAGCTGCGCATGCCGGTTGAAACCGGTTCGTGGAGCCGCATGCTGCAGTTGGGGCAGCCGCGGATCGAATACATTTGCCCCTACGGCCACGGCACCCTGCGGGAAGCCGAATTGCAGATTTCCGGCCTGCAGAATCCCGAATGGACTCCCCACTCGGACGACATTTGGGAGGAGTTGTGCGCCTCCAGTAAGGAATCCGGTCCGGAGTCGTGAACCCGGTTCCGCGGTGGCGCGTGGCCGCCGGGGCCGGCATTCTGGCGCTCCTGGTAGCGTTGCTGGCGTTCTTATCTCCCGCGTATTTCCACAATCTGGACCTGCAAAGCTATGTTTCCGTGGTGACCCACGACGGCTCCGGCGCCGCCCGGTCCGACGGAGCCCTGCGCCAGCAGATTGTCGATAAAGCCAAGGCGCTCGGCCTTCCTGTGACGCCCGATGACGTCCACATCACACGCGCCGCCGATGGCAAAATGACGCACATCGACGTGCGCTATTTCGTGGACGTGAACCTCCCCGGCTACACCGTGAAGCTGCACTTTTACCCCGGCGCCGCCAGTCAATAGGGCAGTCGTGCCGCCCTCGTCAGCCCCACGAGCCGCCGCTTCGCCTGCTCTGGTTTTCTCCACAAGCTCTGCCATCCGCGGCTCTCCACAAACACTCCAAGCCACCCAAAAGCCAGACGCGGAGGCGCGAAGACGTGGAGGAATTCGCGGAGAAGACAGTTGGATCTCTCTTGGCCTTCCTTCCGCGTCTCCGGGACCGGAGAGCAGCTCCGCGTCAAGGCAGTGCTGGCACGCTCTGGTGCCATGAACGGCAACGCCCATCGGCGTGAAGGCTCTGTGGTACCCCCTGCAACCGAATTCGGAGGCCCGCATCCAATTTGTGTGGGACTTCGATCGTCGCCGATTGCATCCTCACGGGCCGTCTGATACTATCTAGTTGGCAGCGAGACTGGATCCCCCCTTTGAAGTGCCGAATCCAACCAACGGAGTAAAATAATCAACTGAACATGAGCTTCACCGTTTTTCTTGGCAACCTCCCAACCTGGGTCACCGCCGATGACATCAAGCAATGGCTGGCAGCGGAAGACCTGGTCGCCGACGCCGTCAAAGTGATCCGTAATCACGAAACGCAAGAATCCAAGGGCTTCGCCTTCGTAGAAGCGCCGACCGCCGATGAAATGCAGGCAATCATCCGCCGCTTTGATCGCGCCCCTCTGGAAGACCGGTTGCTGCGCGCCAATCCCGCCCAGCCACCCAAGGGAAAAGATGCGCGCGGACCTCAGCCGGCGCAGCAGCAGGCCGCTACTCCCAATGCCAACCGCATCCAACAGCGCCCCGACCGCAGAAAGCGTGGCGGAAAAGACCGGGAACAGACCCCCCGGAGCGCCTTCGCCACGGAACTGGCCAAGGCACTTTAAGCACCGCCGCAGGTCCCAGCCGGACGCCCCGGCGGCTGGCATTTGGGATCTACACACCTGTGAACCGAAGTCACTACAGGCTTCTTACTCTCCCTTTTTATTCCACAGTCTTACAGTTGGCCCCAGGCGTGCGAAGGGGCTGGCCATGAAATATGCCTGGCTCGGCTGCCTGCTCGTCGGCAGCCAGCTCTTCGCCGGAATGCAGGACTCCGAATTCAACGTCAATACCCGCTATACGGTGGAAACCGTGGTGCTCTCCGGCGACGGCTGGACCAGCAACCTGGGTACCGATCCGCACAGCGGCAAAATCAGCTCCATCCTGCGGCGCGACATTCTGGCGCTAATCGGCAACAAGCTCAATCCGACGGTCCTCGATCAGATGGCCAACCGGCTGCGCCGGGAGTTTCATGCCCATACGGTCGAGCAGCATGTGGTTCGCGGCAAGGCCCCCGAATCCGTCCAGGTGGTCTTCCAGATCAAGCTGCGGCCCACGCGCTTCGATCTTTCCGTCCCCCGATTCCTGTACAGCAGCCAGCAAGGGTGGAGCGGAGGGGTGCAGGGTGCCGCCACGGTGGCCTTGCACAACAGTTTCACCGTGGGGATTGTGAGCGATTCCGACCAGCTCGCCGAGCGGTACGCGGGCGTGGTGGCGCGGTACGAAAACACCAGCCTGGGAGCCGATCGCGCGCGGCTGGCCTTCCAGTTCGAGAGCTACCACGATGAGTGGAGCAACAACACCCTGGCCCTCCAACCGGCCGAATCCAGCGTAGGCGGCCTCTACCGGACTCGGGAAAACTTCCAGCCGGAAGCCACCGTCGTACTCGCTAAACCCCTCAGCCTTACCATAGGCACCAGCTTCGAACGGCTCCAGGAGGAATCGCCGGACGCCCCGGTGCAATCCGCCAACGCAGTGTTCTCTACACTGCGCTATCATGAGACGCTAGACGACTCGGACAATCAGCAGGACCTGGACGCAGATTACAGCCTGCGCTCCGCGAGCCGAGCCTTGGGCAGCGATTTCATTTACGCCCGGCACCGCTGGGATTTTCGCTACACGTTAAACCATGGCAAAGTGGTGGTGATTGAAGACCTTTCGGCGGGCATAATTACGGGGCGCGCGCCAATTTACGAGCGCTTCGTACTAGGCAATAGCAGTACTTTAAGGGGTTGGAATAAGTACGATCTTGACCCTTTCGGCGGAAACCGCATGGTTCATAATTCCGTCGACTTGCGATACGGCCTTTTGCAGATTTTCTACGATTCTGGAGCGGTCTGGGACCGCGGGGACTCAGCCACAATCCGGCATTCGGCCGGCATCGGAGTGCGCCAGGGCATTTTTTCGCTGGCGCTGGCATTTCCGCTTCGCGACGGCCGGATCGACCCGGTTCTCTTATTGAGCATGAATTATTGATGACGGCGCTACCGGCGCGAGACATTGGAATCAGCCGACGACGCTGGCTTCTGGCCGGCTTGAGTCTTCCTCTATTCGGCAGCCGGACGGCCGAGCCGCTGCAGGTCAATTTCGATGGCGATAACCTGCACGTGGCCGCGCCGGGCCTGCATTTTCTTACCGGTAAGCCGCTGGAACGGCTGCGCGATGCCGCCACGGTGGCGTTCCTCTCGCAGCTTACGATATATAGCGACGATCGCGGCACGGTATTCCGGCGCATGCCGGAACGCATCATTGTGAGCTACGACCTGTGGGAGGAAAAGTTTGCAGTCTCGATTACCGGGCCGGCGGCGCGCTCCAATTCCCACATGGGAGCGGCGCAGGCGGAGCTCTGGGTAATCGATGGGCTGGCGGTGAGCGCCCTGGGGATGGATCCCAACCGCCAGTTCTGGCTGCAGTTCGAGTTGCGCACCAGCGATCGCCGCGAGTGGTCGCAGTTGGTGGGAGAAACGGGCATCAGCCTGAGCAGCCTGCTCGACTGGATGACCAGGCAGCGCGGTCCCGACGATGCCTACTGGACCCGCAGCGCCGGCCCGTTTCGCCTGGTAGACCTGCCCCGCACCCCGCGCGGGCCCAGAAACGGGTGAACCGCCTACGCAATAAGCTCATCCTGATCTTCCTGGCCGCTACCCTTGCCCCGCTGGCTGTGACCGTCTGGATCACCACCGGGCTTCTCGAATACACCCTTAGATTTTCGGCCACCGGCGACCTGGAAACCCTCTCGCGCTCGCTCGAACAGACCAGCCGCGAGCTTTACCAGCGCAAGCGCGAGGAACTCAAAGAGGATGTCCAGGCGGGCAAATTGCAGCCTCGCAAATTCGCCGCCGCGGCCAGCTCCGCCTGGCCTGAGGAAGTCACGGCTTTCGCCGACAGCGATGAACCGGAGCGCTTCGTCCCGCCGGCGGACCAGGGCGACCGGCTGGACTACCTGGTGCGGCACGGCGACGACGTGTGGCTCTATTCGATGAGCATGGGCGACGTGGCCTTGGGGCGCATCCGGGGCGAAATTCGCGATGCCCGCCGCCTGGTGGAGTTCTTCAAGGAGCACGACCTGAGCCGGGGCCTGCCCCTGATCTACATCCTGCTGGCGGCCTGCGTGTGGCTCTTGGCGCTGGGCATGCTGATCTACCTGGCGCATCGCATCAGCCGTCCCATTCAGCAATTGACCGCCGGCCTGAGCGAGCTGGCCGCCGGTGATTTGAAGGCCCGCGTGCCGCCCGGCCGCGACGACGAAATCGGCCGCGCCATGGAGGCCTTCAACCACATGGCCTGCAAGCTGGAGGAGACCACCGAGCGCCTGGTCTACCTGGGCCAACTGGCGAGCTGGCAGATGCTGGCCCGCAAGACCGCTCACGAGGTGAAGAACTCCCTGACGCCCATCCGGCTGACCGTGGAGGAGATGCTGGCGCGCTACTACGACGCCGACCGCACCTTTATGGAGCAGGCCACGCAAATCGTGGTGGACGAGATCGAAACCCTGGAGCGCCGCGTGCGGGCGTTTTCGCAGTTTGCCACCGAGCCGCCCCTGGCGCCCTTCCCGGTGGACGTGAACCAGGTGCTGGAAGAGCGCGTGGCCTTCCTGAAAAATGCCGCACCCCGAGGTGACTTACGAGTGCCGCCTGGCCGCCCAGTGTGCCGCCCGTGGTGGCCGACCAGGACATGCTGAAGGGCATCCTCACCAACCTGCTGGAGAACGCCGCGGAAGCTGCCGGCGAGGGCGGCCGCATTCTGGGCCTCACCGCCGCGGTGAACGGCCGCGTGGCGATCGAGGTGCACGATTCCGGGCCGGGACTCAGCGAGCAGGCGCGCGCCTCGCTGTTCCAGCCTACGATTTCCTTCAAGAAGCGGGGCATGGGACTGGGCCTCTCCATCGCGCGCAAGAGCGCTTTGCTCTCGGGCGGAGACATCGTTGTGGTGAAAGGAGAACTGGGCGGCGCGGGGTTCCGCGTGCTGCTGCCCGTGGAAACCAATGGCATCCAAACGCGTCCTGATCGTGGATGATGAAGAGAATATCGGCCGCTCGCTGCGCATGATTCTGGAGCGCGAGGGATACGCGGTGAACGTGTGCCGCTCGGTGGCTGAATTCGGCCGCCATCCCGACGTTCAGCGCGCCGACGCCTTCCTGTTCGACATGAAGCTGCCCGACGGCAACGGCATCGATCTGTTGCGTACTGTCCGGCAGAACGGCGCGCCGTCGCCGGCGATCATGATCTCCGGCCACGGGACCATCGCCGACGCGGTGGAAGCCACCCGCGCCGGGGCCTTCGATTTTCTGGAGAAGCCGCTCAGCCGCGACCGCGTGCTGCTGGCGCTGAAGAACGCCCTGGAGCAGAACAGCTTGCGCCAGGAAAACGAGCGGCTGCGCGAGCTGGTGGGCGGCGCGCCCAAGATGATCGGCGGGAGTCCGGCCTGGCAACGCGCCGTGGAGCAGGCATCCATGGCCGCCCGTTCGGATGCGCGCGTGCTGCTGATCGGCGAATCGGGCACCGGCAAAGAGCTGCTGGCGGCCCATATTCACAACGCCAGCCCCTTCGCCGCGGGCGCCGTTCGTGAAGGTGAACTGCGCCGCCATTCCCACCGAGCTGCTCGAAACCGAGCTGTTCGGCCATGAGAAGGGGTCCTTCACCGGCGCCACCGCCACCCGCCGCGGCAAATTCGAGCTGGCCGATGGCGGCACCATCTTTCTGGACGAAGTGGGCGACCTGCACGGCGCCTCGCAGGCCAAGCTGCTGCGCGTCCTGCAGGAGGGCGAGTTCCACCGCGTGGGCGGCGAGCAGATCATCCGCGTGAACGTGCGCGTGGTCTCGGCCACCAACCGCGACCTGGCGGCCATGGTGGCGCGGCGAAAAATTCCGCGAGGATCTGTTTTATCGCCTCAGCGTGGTGCCCATCCGCGTGCCGGCCCTGCGCGAGCGCCCGCACGATATCCGCCTGCTCGCCGAGTATTTCCTGGAAGACTTCTGCGCGCGCAACAACTTCAAGCGCAAGACGCTCGATGAAAGCGTTTATCCGATGCTGGAAAACTATGCCTGGCCGGGCAATGCGCGCGAGCTGCGCAACGTCATCGAGCGCATGGCCATCCTGACCCAGGGCGAGCGGCTGACCCGCGATTCGATCCCCGTCGAGGTGCGCGTGCAGCGCGAGAGCGGCCCGAAATCCACCATCCAGGAAGCCCGCGAATCGGCCGAGCGGGAGCACATCCTGAGGGCGCTTGAAGAGAGCAACTGGAACGTGTCCGGCGCCGCGCGGGCGCTGGGAATGGAGCGGACCAATCTCCACAAGCGCATTCGCGCGCTGGGGCTGAGCCGCGGAAAGTGAAATAATGGCGGTATGGCGACGTTGACCAGTGTCCCGGTGGAAGAGTATCTCCACACCAGCTACGACCCCGACCGGGAGTATGTGAATGGACAAGTCGTGGAGCGTCACGTGGGCGAACACCATCACAGTATCTTGCAGGCCTTGCTTGCCATTGAGTTGGGCGCCCGCCGCCGTGCCCGGCGCTTTCGAATTTATACCGAGCAGCGGGTTCGCGTGAGCGACGAGCCGAGATATCGGATCCCGGACCTGTGCGTCAAGGCTTTGCCTGACGACCTGTCCTCCGTCCTGGTCCGTCCCGATCTGGTGATCGAGATCGTGTCGCCGGACGATGGGCCGACGGAAATGCTGGAGAAGGTCGCCGATTATCGGTCGGCCGGGATCCCTTACATTTGGGTAACCGATCCCTACAAGCGCGTCCTGATCGAGGCGGATGCGACCGGCATCCGCCGCCCGGCTGGACTGGTGCTCTCGACGCCGCTCGTCGGCGAAGTTGATTTCGGGCCGCTGTTTGCCGAACTCGACCAGCCTGCCGAGTGACAGCGACGGCTGCGGACCGCATCCGCCAGATCTGCGACCAGCAGCAGAATCTCCTGCGTTTTCCGATCGAAGGCCAGCCGCACGGGTCACCGGGTTAAAATGGGCACTTCGAGCAGGCGGTCTCTTTACGCCTGCCACGCGCCATGAAATTCTCGCCTGCACTTTTGGCCATTCTTTTCGCGATCGCGCCCCGGGCTGCGACCCTGCCGGTGATTCCCGGCAATTCGGTCCGCGGCGCCAGGATCTTCGAAACCGAGCAATGCATCCGCTGCCATGCGGTCAACGGCCGGGGCGGCCGGGTAGGCCTCGACCTGGGACGCGCCGTTCCGCGCCACTATACGCCTGCATACTTGGCCAGCACCATGTGGAACCATGCGCCGGTCATGTGGTCGGCGATCGATAAAGCCGGTATTGAGAGTCCCAAGCTCACCCCGGAGAGCGCGGCCGACCTGTTCGCGTACTTCTACTCGGCGCGTTATTTCGAAACATCCGGCGATCCGCAGCGCGGCAAACAAGCCTTCGAAACCAAGCACTGCAACGTGTGCCACGGCATCACCGAATCGCGCGCCGAAGGGGCCCCGCCGGTGGCCCACTGGGAATCCCTGGCCGACCCGATTCTTCTGGCCCAGCAGATGTGGAACCACACTTTCCGCATGCGCCAGGCCTTCCATCGCCGCAACCTGGAGTGGCAGTCGCTCACCAGCCAGGACCTCACCGATATCCTCGGCTATCTCCGTTCGCTTCCCGAAACGGCGCATTTGGCCACGCAGTTTTCCAATACCACCGGGGAGGGCGGCGAGCGGATCTTTCACGACAAGGGCTGTGCCCATTGCCACACCGGCCAACTCGCCCTGGAAGACCGGCTCCACAACATGACCCTCACGGACATCGCCGTCGACATGTGGAACCACGCCCCGCGCATGGCCGACCAGCCGCCGCTCCTGACGGCCGAAGAGATGCGCCAGCTTCTGAGCTTCCTCTGGATGCGGCAGTTCGTCTACCCTGGCGGAGACATTGCCGCGGGCAAGAAGGTCTTCCAGGAGCGCAACTGCGCCGCGTGCCACATGTCCGGCCGCAACGGTGCGCCACCGCTGCCCGGGCAGGCCCGCAAATACTCCGAAGTGACCATCATCTCCGCATTGTGGCGGCACGGCCCGCAGATGCTCCGGCGGATGAACCAGGCTGGCATCGCCTGGCCCCAGTTCGCCAACGCCAAGGAAGTTGCGGATATGATCGCCTACCTGAACTCCATCCAATAACGACCCACGGGGGCGACCACAGGCGCTAAGATAAGCCGTTCGCGAGGGTAACCCGTGCCGTGCCCATGTCCCACTCTGGGCCGGCCCGGCGCAGGTGCTACAGCGGGGCGCAGCCGCTCGCCTTCTTCGCGGGCAAATGCGCCCGGTGCCGTCGACTGCCATTTCGTGCCAGTGGCTGAGTCCCTGTTACTTCCCCACTGCCGTGAAGTGACTTACCCGAATTTTCGAGTGCGACAGTTCCGCGACGTCCAACTCCCCGCTCTTGTCGCGATCCAGCCGATCGAATTCATCTTCCATAAACTTCATGTATTCCTGTTTGGAGACCTTGCCGTTCTTGTCGGTGTCCATCAGGAGCACTAACTGTGTGACTTCGTCCTCTCCGAGTGCCAGTCTATCCTGTACCTTTGGAACTGATGCCGTTGTTTGTGCGACCCCAGCCCCAGTAATTGCCCAGATTGCCAACACCGCGTTGATCGCGATGACCCTGCGCCCGCGGCGAACCGGGCTCGCCGGCCAAGGACCCGCGCGGACGCGGCGCGATTGCCGCCGGCGTTGACAGCGTGCCACGCCGCCGCGTATCGGGGTTCGCCTGTAGACGCTGACCGGCCCCAGATGGAGGGTCCAGGTACGCCGGGCACGTTTACCTGGGCATACCGAGAGCCTCGCGCGGAAACGCTCTTTCGCGTGGCGCGCGATCCGCCCGAATCACCCGATTGGCGGGCTGGTAAGACGGCCTCAAATGCTGGGTGAAAGGTCGTGACGGGCTGCGTAACGGATTGTTCATTTGCGAACGACAGGCTGACCGCGTTAAATGAATTCATGCGGCTCCCGCGCGGCCTTGAGCTTCTTTCGTTATTCCTTTTTCTGGCACTGGCCGGTCCAATCGCCTTGCGGGCACAAGTGGATCGCACAGCCATCACTGGAACCGTGACCGACCCGCAGGGGAACAGGATTCCCCAATGCGTAGTGCGCGCCACCCAGAATGCGACAGGCTTTCAGCGAGAGACATTGACCACCTCTCAGGGTAGCTTTGAGCTGCCGGGCCTACCGCCTGGCGTGTATTCGGTCCGGTTTATCAAGGATGGTTTCTCCACCTTTACCGCGCAGAGCGTGGACCAGGTGGTGGGACAAACGAGGACTCTGAACGCCCGGCTGGAGGTGGCGCATGGCAAGGAGCAAACATCGGTAACGGAATCTCTGGTGCAACTCGATAAGGTGAACGCGACAATTGGCGCCGCGATTGAACTCGCCCAGATCGACGATTTGCCTGTCAACGGCAGAAATTGGGCGACGTTGACGTCGCTCGCACCGGGTGCCATCGATAACGGAGCCGGCGATCAGAGAACGATTCGTTTCGCGGGTCACGGATTGGACGATAACAATCTGACACTCGATGGGGTAGACGCCACCGCTGTTTACAATCAGGAACAAAGGGAGTACATGCGCCTGAATATCCCTCTGGATTCAATCGAGGAATTCCAGGTGCAGTCGCAGAATTTCGGCGCGGACACTCAGTCCGGAACGGCGGGCGGCCAGGTGTCCGTAGTTTCCCCGTCCGGTACCAACATTTTTCATGGGCAGGCGTTCGAGTTTTTCCGCAATAGTGCCATCGACGCGCGCTCACCGTTCGACGGAGCGTCTCCCGACCCGTTTCTACTGAATCAGTTCGGAGCAGGCATTGGGGGACCAATCATTCACGGCAAGACTTTCTTTTACGCCAACTATGAGGGCCTTCGGCAGAGATTGGACGGGACACAGATCGGGCTAGTGCCGAGCCCCACCTTTGCGGCACAAGCAGCGCTCACATCGCCCGCCCTCATTCCCATCCTGCTGGCTTATCCTTCGGGGATTACGCCAACTTCCAATCCCAGCGTATGGCAGTACGATGCACCGGGCCGCCAGGTTGACAACGAAGATTCCGGGATGGTCCGCCTGGATCATTACTTCTCCGACCGGACAACGGCCTTCGTTCGCTTTAGTACCGACGAAGCAGTCGAGTCGATTCCCACCGGCCAACTTACCGCTAGAACACTCTATGACACCAAGTTCAATAATGGAGTGGTTGCGCTCTCGCATGTCTTCGCCCCGTCACTGATCAGCGAGATAAAATTTGGGATCAATCAAACGATCTACCATACGGCGAACCTCTCGCTGGTCCCGTTCGGAGTCGCCGTATCCGGGTTCAGCTCGCTGACCGGATCTTCAACTACCGACTATCCGTCGAAAACTTTCGATCTCATAGATGACGTCTCCTGGGCAAGGGGCAACCACATTATCAAGTTTGGGGTTGAGACCCGATGGATCTTTCTCAACCAGGGCACCTCGCAAAGCGGGACGCTGACCTACACCTCGACGATCGCTTTTCTGAACAACAGCATGGGTTCCGCATCTGACACCGCGATTCTGCCGCTGGTTCGCCAGCGCAAGACTCAGTATTTCGCTTATGTTCAAGACGAATGGAAAGCGACTCAGAACCTGACGATCACCGCCGGAATCCGCTATAACTTTTTCAATGCTCTCCATGCCATCGGCGATGATGATGTTCCATTCGATTTTGGTACCTGCGGCGGGTACTGCCCCCGAACCGATTCCTTCTTTTATCCCCGGCACCTCGATTTCGATCCGCGTCTTGGCATTGCCTGGGCACATGGCGAGACGGTTCTGCACGCGGGAGCCGGAATCTACCACACCGATGGCCAGGAAGACGATCAAAACCTTCCCATCTCGAATACGGTGGACCGATACTCCTTCAGTAACACGTCCTTCCCCACGCTTTCCTTCCCTCTGACTCCGTTTCTTCAATACGCGGAGGACGGCGGCCTGGGCGTCGTCTCGCCTCGCGATTTGGACCGCAACCGGAAGGACGACTACGTTGCCGCCTGGACCGCATCGGTTCAACGAAAGCTCCCTTTCAATATCATCGGAACCGCCAGTTACCTAGGAAACAAAGGAACTCACGTTCTGACTACCACCTACGTCAACCTGGTGAATCCGGAGACCGGCGCCGCGCCGTATCCGGCTTTCGGTCCGGTTTCGTGGCGCGGCGACGTGGGGAACAGCACCTTTCACGCGCTGCAAATCAACGCCCGCAGAGCTTTCCAGGGCGGATTCCTGGTCTCGGCGAATTACATGTGGTCTCATTCGATCAACGATGGGAGCATAGGCGGAGGAGAATCCGATACACCGCAGGATTCCTTCTGCCGATCGTGCGATAAAGCGAGCAGCGACGATGACGTTCGCCAAATGTTCAATCTCTCAGCCGTTTACCAGCTTCCCTTCGGAGCGGGAAAACGTCATCTCAGCAGCCCCGGAACCGCCCGGACGGTATTCGGCGGCTGGACGCTGAGCGCGATCGGAACATCGCAAACCGGGCTGCCATTCAATATCGCCATCGATCGTTCGAACGGGTCGGTGCCGGGCGACTACACGATCAGCGGAGAAGAACGGCCGGATTATATATTTGGAGTCCCGCTTACTCCGCCTGGAGGATCGACGCCGGAAGAATGGGTGAACCCGGCTGCTTTTTCCACGCCTGCTGCCGGAACGTTCGGCAATCTGGGCCGCAACGCTTTTCGAGCGCCAGCCATTTCGCAATTGGATCTCGCGTTGGCGAAAGATGTCTCTTTCGGCGAACGCGTGAGATTGCGCCTTCGAGCGGACACATTCAATGTGTTGAATCGCGCTCAGTATGGCGCTCCTAATTCAGACTTATCCCAGGTCAACTTTGGCATAATTACCACGACGATCAGCAACTATGCGACGGGCCGTGGCACACCACGAGAGTTTCAGCTTTCGGCCAAGATACTGTTTTAGCCTACAGGGCTCATGCAAGTAACAAGCGCCAGGCGAGCGGAGTTCCATCCGGATCGCCGGCTACTCGCCGGTTAGTTCGGCGATGCCAGAACCGCGACGTCGAGGGGCCCAAGCGCGATTTGCGTGATGGACTTTCGCTCGCCAATGAGGTCGTCCATCGGGTGTGGAAGCTCGATCTTCTCGTGCGCAGTCAGCGTCAGGTTCAGCAGAAAATAGTAGGTCGAAGCAGCGTCCTGGCGGCTGGTGACTTCGACGCCATAAGGCGCGGCGATCAGGGGCTTGAGCGCGGCGGCATCGCCGGCCATATGTGCCACGGATTCGTAGAAACCATCGTCGGTGGAATCACAGCCGGCGTAGAAAACCCATCCTTTTCCATGGCGGTTGCGGGTAATGGCAGGGCGGCCGTTCAAGGACCCGCCACCAACCAGGGTCGCGACCGCCTCGGCCCCGTGTAGTGTGAGTGACTCGATCGCCGTGCGTGGCTTGCATACCGGGTCCACCGTACGGAACTGAATGCCGAGGGCGGTCTGCAGACTGGCATCCAGATTGCCCGCATTGGAATTGTACTCGAACAAATCGAGTATGGCTTCCGATTGGACTCCGGCAATGTCCGCCAAGGGTCCCGGGGCAAGGGAGCGCCGCATGCTGTTATCCATATTCTCGGTGGCAGCGCGGTAGTTGAGCACGAGCGTACCACCGGCGGCAACAAACGCCCGCAGGCGATCGACGGTGGAATTGTCGATCAGGCGCAGATTCGACGTCACGACAAGCCGGTACGGAGTGTAGTCGGCAGCCAGTGGGACCACATCGATATTCCGGCCGAGGACCTTCATGCCCGCATAAAAGCTTTGCATCTCAGCGTTGTAGCGGGGATTCCGGTCACCCACGCCGCCGTAGCCCTGTGCCCACTCGTTGCTGAAGTCGTAAAGCAGAGCGATGTCGGAGCGGGTTTCGGCGCTAGCCAGCCGGGAACCGATACGGCCCAGTTCTTTGCAAATCCGCTCCAGAACCGGTTTGGCCGGATTGATTTTTCCATCGAAGCCCTTGATGAAGGAAGGACGATGCTCCTCGTTTCCGGCCAGCGGCCTGCGCCATTCGAAGTAGAGTTGGCCGCGGCTGCCGTGAGCCAGATCGTCGTATGCCTGCAGCCGGAGGCCGTCAGCCGGAGCATTAGGCGGTACATACGCATTCTGTTCGGCGCAGAGGAATCTCTGGTGGGGGCCCGCGCAACGGCAGAAGTCGCTCAAGAAGCCGGCGGTGTACTGGCGCTCGAAGCGGCTCACGCCGGGAGCACTGACGTAGTTATCCCATGCAGTGGCGTCGAGGAACTTCGTAGCGGCAAAAACATCCACGGACCAGGTAGGGGCAGGCCAATTCGTAAAGACAAACTGCTTCTCCGTTTTCGCGTGCAGGATTTCAGCCTGAATCCGGAGATGATTGAGAAAGGAATCCGAGAAGAAGCGGCGGTAATCCAGGCTGATCGCCGGCTGCCAGCCGCCTTCGGCCGAATTGCTCGGAAAACGAATCTGCGACCAGTCGGAAAACCGATTGCTCCAGAAGGCGCCGTTCCAGACCCGGTTCAGTTCGTCGAGCGTACCGTAACGCTGCCTGAGCCACGCCTGAAAGGCCTTCTCGGAGACCGGGTCGAAAGTTTGCGGAGGATGG
The DNA here is from genome assembly GCA_963803725.1 of Bryobacterales bacterium. GTDB lineage: Bacteria > Acidobacteriota > Terriglobia > Bryobacterales > Bryobacteraceae > JOPF133. The sequence continues at coordinate 90,092 of CAWDOH010000021.1, forward strand.
CCGGGCTCGTTATCGAGTTGCCAGCCAATCACCGCTGGATGCCGGCCGTAGTGGTCGGCAAGGGCGGTGGTGATGCGCCTGCTCGCGGCAAGATAATTCGGGCTGTTGGTGTTGTACCCTTTGCGCCCACCGTAGGTGAATGGGCCAATGGAATTGCCGGAGAGTACGTCGGGGTGGAGTTCGAAGAGCCATGGCGGAATGGAGGCAGTGGGCGTGGCGAGAACCGCGCGGATTCCGTATCGTTTGCCAACTGCGAGTGCGCGATCCATCCAATCGAATACGAATTTCCCGGGCGCAGGTTCAAAAAGCGCCCACGCAAACTCGCCCATGCGAACGGTATTGATGCCAAGATCGCGCATCTGGCGGAAGTCGATGTCCCACTCTTCGGGGGGCCACCACTCCGGGTAATAGGCGGCGCCGAGGAGATAACCGTCCCAACTGCTGCGGCTGATCGCAGAGGGATCATCTCGCGATGTTGCTTGCCTCCCGACAACAGCGGAGGGATGCCCGAGCAGGAGATCCACGCCGGCGAGGCCGGCTATTTTGTGAAATGCGCGGCGCTCCAATTTACGCCCTCCTTCCGGGACCGTGCGGGCGTGGTGAGTATTGACGCCGCGGTAGTAGGTCGCCCAGCAGCTACCGTAGCTGTTGGATTGAGCGGGTGCGCAAACAGGACGCCATTTCCCGTGCGGACCACATAAAGACGGTTGCCGCGTGTCGTATTGTCGAGAGCGGCCCGGTATGAAAAGCCTAAATACTTTGTCGGAATGCGAGGTAAGTTATCGGCCAGGATTTCCACCCGAACGAAGCCTTTGTATATGAGTCGTTCAATCATATGCCTGGCGTTCATTTTAGTGGCGCGCGCAGCCCGGGCAATCCCCTCATAACCGATAGAGCAAGAGCGGCGCGAATCTTTGCTCTGATTCTTAGGACCCCAAAGGACGTCGTAAACGGACTCCTCGCTGTGGGTGAGAGCCTCTTGGGCAAGAATAGCCATTGGACCAGCAGCGATGGTAGGGGGTGGCGTAGAAGCTGGCAACTCAGCGGCTACCGTAGTTGTTGGACCATCAGCTACCGTATCTGCCGGGTCATCAGCTACCGTAGCGGGTGAGCCAACAGGTACCGTAGGTTCTGGTTCATCAACTAAAGCCACCTCAAAGGTCTGCGCCCCGGCCCAACCGGAAGCCAGCAGCAGTAGCGGCACAACATGGGAACGGAGCACGGCCGAACCTCCCTGCCATTTTATCAGAACCAGATATCGCTGTCTGGAATCAACGCATCCCTGTTAAGCGTGCGCTATACAGATTAGGCTAACTGGTTGCTCCGGTTACAACGGTTGCTCTACTGTGGTACCCGTGCCCAGTTCGATGGCGAGTTGCGAAGCCGGACCGAGGGACTTGCCCGGCGAATGCAGGGACTGTACGCCGCCGGGGTCGCGCGTCCGCGGTCGATGCGAAGAAGTGCGATCGGTGCCCGCTGTACGGGATGCTGTCTGCCGCGCGCCAGGGCGTTGCGGGACGAGGATATGGAGACATGAAGCAACTGCTGAACACGCTGTACGTGACAACGCAGGGGCGAACCTGGCGCGGGATGGCGAGACGGCGCTGGTGCGTGTGGAGGAAGAGCCGCAGGTGCGCACGCCGATACACACGCTGGGGAGCATCGTGTGCTTCGGGCAGGTTTCCTGTGGTCCGTCCTTGATGGGGCTATGCGCGGAGAAGGGTGTGGCGCGGGTGCCGCTCTTTGCGAGTCGCGGATCGGCCAAACGTGCGCGATCGGGGCGGCGGGCAGGGCAATTTGGGGGAATCCCCCCAAATTTATATTGGAAACAAAGGACTTAATTGCTGTTTTGGGGGAATCCCCCAAAAATCGTGCATCGGTGCCCGTCCAGGCGGAGGATATGGCCAAAGCCGAAGAGATGCTCAAGCGCTACGATGTAGCCGCCCCGACCCTGCCTCCTGAACCGGAGGTGGATTTTGTAGCGTACTTCGTCCGCGCTTCGACGTCTGCGGGCGGAGTTGCCTCGCCGCCCGGACAACCCATTCCCCCGGTCCTCCAGGAGGCCATCGCAGAGATGAAAAAGACCTTCGCCTACACCGAGTACACGCTGTTGGACACGGTGGAGACAGAGGTACACCGGCAAGCCAAGGTCGAGAACATGCTGCCGGGTGTCATCCAAAACGCCACCCCTTACTTCTACGAAATCGAGTACGACAACACGGAACTGTCGCCCGACCGCAAGACCGTGACCGTCAACCCATTCCGATTCACGGTGCGCATTCCGGTACAAAGCGCCAGCAACATGCAGTACCAGGATTCGGGCGTTACGACCTCGGTGGTCCTCCACGAAGGCCAGAAGCTGGTGATCGGCAAAGTCCGCACGGGCTTCAACAACCCCGCCGACATCTTCCTGGTGCTAACCGTCAGACTGCACGGACCAATCCCGCGCTAGAATGGCCCTTAGCGGCGTGGAGCCGCTTTTAGAGTCCACGTTTTCCAGTTTCTTCCGTCATTTTCGATAGGAAGCAGTGGAAACGATCGTTGCGAGCCACATGAGCGATGTGATCGAGCCGGGGCTGGAACTCCTGGAACGGCAGAACCGCTTTGTTTCCGAAAACTTGCGGCGGATTTTCAACCAGATTTACGGGATTGTCAGAAACGTCGCGGATGCCCAGGACCTGACACAGGAGGCCTTCATCAAGGCCCTCCAGCACCAGGATCAGCTCAAAGACGGGCAAAAAGCCGCTCATTGGCTGTCGAGAATCGCAACAAATACGGCGATCGACTTCCTCAGGCGCAGTGGACGCGCTACTTTTTGTGAGATTGACGACGCTCCGGAAAGCCCTTCGGAAAGTCCGGAGCAAGCCCTTTTACGGTCGGAACACAGGGATTACCTGGAAGATGGATTGCGCCTTTTGAGTGCGCGCGAGCGAGCCGCGCTGATGCTGCGGGACGTGGAGGGTCTCGCGGCCGAAGAGGTGGCCCAACGGCTGAACTGCTCCAAGGCCACCGTGCGTTCGCACATCGCCAACGCGCGCACCAAATTGCGTAAGTATATGGAAAGAAGGAAGCGGTAAGAAAATGAAGCACCCTAAGGAAGCGGCTTTGGCGTTGCATGCCGGCGGCGACCTCCCATTCTTCGCCAAGTGGAGGATGGAACGGCACCTGGCCCGCTGCCCACGCTGCCGCGAGGAAGTGGCTGCCTTCAGCGATTTCCGGGAAATGCTGCCGGAACTCGCGGAACCGCGCGATCTCCCCTGGAATCAACTGGCCGCCGAGATGCGTGCCAATATCCGGCTGGGGTTGGCGGCCGGCGAATGCGTGCGGCCCGGCGAAAGGCCGCTGCGCGAACATCCTCTGTTTTCCGGAGCCCGCGCGGTGGTGGCCATGGCCAGCGTAGCGGCTTTGGTGGTCGGCGGTCTGATGCTGGAGCGGCCGGCGCCGAGCCCCTTCAGCGAAGGCTGCGTGGTACAGAATACGGCCAATGGAATTCAGGTGCGGGAAGGATTGGGGGCCTTCGGCCTGATGAACCCGGGCGCCAAGAACGTGATGTACTCGGTGGGTGCGCAAGGCTCGGCCAGCGCGCGGTATGTGGAGACGGATGGCGTGACCATCAACAGGGTCTATGCGGAGTGACATGAAAACCCGAACCGCGGTGGTGCCCATGGCAAGGCCCGCCGCCATGCTGGCAGGGTTGCTCCTGGCGGTAGCGCCGGGGTCCTTCGCGCAGGAAACTGCCCTGTCGAAAAATGCCATCAGCGTCAACATGCCCCCCAATTCACCAGTAACGGTGATTAGAATCTCCAGCGACCAGTCGCGCGCCACCGCTATGGGCGCGGCCATGCGGCTGGATCTGGACATGGTGCTGTTGCTGCAGAATGCCAGCCCCAGCCACATCCGCGGCATCACCTTGCGGGTGATTTCCCAGGAAGCCGTCCCCGGCGGCAAGGGGTCGGTGACCAAGGTCAGCCTGAATGTTGCCCAGGGCGAGGCTTTCCCCGTGGATATCCATATGCAGTTGGTGCGCCCCACCCAGGTGGCCTCCGGACCGCTGGTGCAGGTGGATCTGGACGGGGTGCTGTTCCAGGATCTTTCCTTCTACGGCGTGGACAAGCTCAACTCGCGGCGCTATCTGACGGCCTGCGAGGAGGAAGCCCAGCGCGACCGCGCCTACTTCAAGCAGGTGCTGATGCGCTCCGGCAAGGACGGCCTGAAAAAGGCCATGCTGGAGAGCCTGGCTCGGCAAAGCGAGCTGCCGGCGCTGAATGTGCGGGTGGGCCGGGCCAACGGCCCCTCCGTGACCAGCGCGGCCCTGCCGCCCGAGCATGAGGCCAGGTTTGCGTTTTTGAAATTCCCGGATTCCCCCGTGGAACCCGTGACAGGCTGGGCGCGCATCAACGGCAATGAGGCGCGCGCGCCGCAGATCGACGTGCTGAACACGTCTTCGAAGCCGGTGCGGTATGTGGAATTCGGCTGGCTGGTGAGCGATCCGGCGGGCCGCGAATACATGGCCGCGGCGCTGCCTTCCTCGGAATCCGCGCTCTATTTGCCGGCCGGCAGCAAGGCCACCGTACGGCAGGACAGCTCGCTGCGGTTTTCGGCCGGCGGCCAACCCGTCAATATCGAGAAGATGACCGGGTTCGTCAGCCAGGTGGAGTTCGTGGACGGCAAAGTCTGGGTGCCGAGCCGCCAGAATCTGGACAACCCGCTGCTGCAAAAGGTGCTGGCCCCATCCGCCGAAGAACTGCGGCTGAGCCACATTTACCTCAGCAGAGGCCCCGACGCGCTGATCGAAGAACTGAAGAAGTTCTAAGCAGGCAGCCGACGGCAATCCCCCCTGCGGCAATTGGCCACTCCCCCATCGGGCTGCGCCGATTGCCCCACCCCATTGACCGCGAATGTAGAGTTCCACCTCTTGTTTTCTGTTGAATAGCCCATGGCAGCGGAATTGCACTCGCGCTGTTATATGGCATACGTCATTACCGATACCTGCACCAAAGATGAACTGTGTGTACAGGCCTGCCCGGTGGATTGCATCCATCCGAAGCAGGATGAGCCGGGATTCGCCGAGGTCCCCCATCTATACGTCAACCCCGCGGACTGCATCGACTGCGGAGCCTGCGTACCGGTCTGCCCGACCAACTCGATCTACACGCTGGATGACCTGCCGGCGGAACTGGCCCAATTCGCGGACATCAACGCGGCGCACTATAACTGAGCAGCCGAACGCCGTGACGGCACTCCCCAGGCTGGCTCCTGTCCCGCCGCGAGCCAGCCCTGGCTCCTGACGGGCTTCAACCAGAACACTGCCTCATAGAATACTCCCCATCCGGGCTGCGATCATCGAACGAGCCTGCGCGCAACGCCGCCGGTAAGGCGCTCCCCGCCGGTGCCGGCAAATCGGCGGGCTGGTTGGTCGCGGGTGCCATACTTCCTACATTCCCAATGGCTCGCAGAGTTCGCGGGCAGTGCCAAGGGGCCGGATCGGTTCTTGCGGCAGGCGGCGAACGGCCGGGTTATGATGAGACTCATGGCAACCACGGCGCTGATGAGCTTCGCGGAATTCGAACGTCTGGACTGGGGTCCGGACGATATCGAGTTGCTGGAGGGAGAACTGATCCGCGTGCCGCCGCCTCCTTACGCCCACATGAACACTTGCGAGGGGCTGTACGACCTGTTGAAACCCGCGGTGGAGCAATTGCGGCAAACTATCCCTGACCGGAAACTCGGCCGGGTGCATATAGAAAGAGGATATGATTTTCCTGGCGATCCGGGGACCTGGCTGAGGCCGGATGTGAGCCTCATCCACCCCGATCAGCCCCACGACCGCTACTACATCGGCTCCCCGCTAATTGCCTTCGAGATCGTTTCCGAGAACGACACGGCCGCCGATCTGGACCATAAGGTGGCCGCCTACCTGGCCCACGGAGCCGCCGAAGTCTGGCTGATCTATCCCCGCCGCCGGCACGCACTGGTGTTCGATGGCTCCGGCGTCCGCAACGAGACCCGTGCGATTCACCCCAGTTTGCTTCCGGGTGTGGAGATCCCGCTCGACCGGATCTTCTGATACCTGACCGCTGAATCACCCGCGCACTGAAACAGCCACCCTCAGTTTACAGACACAGCACTGCACCTATGCCATAATGACCACAGCGACGGAGGTGGTATGCCGCTGCCGAAGAATTTGCTGGCGATTACCTTGATGGCGGCCGGCGGGTTGACGCAGGCTGCTTTTGGGCAGGTGAAGGGCGGCGGCGCGGCGCCTGGTTCGCCCTCCCGGGGAGGGACCTCGCCGATCGGCTCGACCCTTCCCACGACTACAACTCCCACCACCACTACCCCGACCACCACCACCACTCCGGGCCAACAACCGCCGATTTACGTCAGCGGGCGCGTCATGCTGGACGATGGCACGGTACCGCCGATGGGGGTGGTCATCGTACGGGTGTGCGGCGCGCAGGAGCATGCCGAGGGCTTTACCGACACCAAAGGGTATTTCCAAGTCAATATCCAGTTCGGCAACGGTTACGGGGGAGACAGCCAGATGGCCGGCCTGCAAGACGCCAGCGAGACCGGAGGGTATGGAACGCCCGGCATGCACGGTCCGGTCACGACATCCACCGGGACCACGGGGACGACTGGCACCACGGGGAACAGCAGCGGCGCTGCGCAATCGGCCGGCATGACTTCCGATACGCGGCTGATGAATTGCGACCTGCGGGCGAAACTGGGGGGCTACCGCTCCCAGATAGTCAGTCTGGTGGACCGGCGGCCGATGGACAATCCCGACGTGGGGGTGATTCTGCTCCACCGCCTGATTGGCCCCGAGGGCGGCGGGACGGTGAGCGCGAACCTGCTGGCGGTGCCGAAAGACGCGCGCAAAGCGTTTGAAAAAGGGCAGGAGGCGGCCAAGAAACAGAAGATCGACGATGCCCTGAAGTACTACAACAAGGCCGTCACGCTGGACCCGAAATTCGCCATGGCCTGGTGCCAGATCGGAATTCTGCAGGCCGGGCACGGCGCCGATGAAGACGCCCACAAATCGTTTGAAGAGGCCGTCAAAGCCGATCCGAAATATCTGGTTCCGTACCTGCAACTCTCGCTCCTGGAAATGAGCGCGCACAATTGGCAGGCGCTGGCGGACGTGACCGCCCAATCGGTGAAGCTGGATTCGTTCAGCTACCCGATTGAACACTTCTTCAATGCCATCGCCAATTTCAACCTGGGCAACCTGGGGGCTGCGGAGTTGGAAGCACGCCAAACCGAAAAGCTGGACACGCGGCACGAATTCCCCAAAGCCAGTCAGTTACTGGGGGTGATCCTGGCGCAGCGCCACGACTATCTGGGAGCCGCCGACGAATTGCGGAACTACCTGAGGGCGGCGCCGGATTCGCCGGAGGCTCCGGAGGTGCGGGCGCAGCTCGAACAGGTCGAGAAGCTGACCGACGCGGGGATGCCCCAAGTGGTCAAGGAAAAGTAACCTCGCCGCTACCGGGCGATGAGCCGCACCGGTCCCAGCAATCCGGATGGCTGAACGGCCACCGAGGCCATGTCCTGGGCCTGGAACCGCTCGCCGTACTTGGCGGTGAGCGCCTTATAGTCGGGCAGCGGACCCCTGGCCAGGATGTTGAGCGCGGAGTTGCCCACTACGATCCGAAGCGAATTTGCGCCCGGCTTCAGCAAGCCGGTGAGTTCCACTTCGTACGGCGGGCACCAGACTGCTCCGGCGCGACGGCCGTTCACGTACACCACGGCGGCTTCGCGGATGGGCCCATCCAGCAGGGCGCGCATGCCGCTGGCCGGACGGCGCTCGTGGGGGTCGGAGGGCGTGCCTTCGCCGAAGTTGAGGAAGACTCTGCGGCGGTGGAAATCGGGAGCCGTGACGGTTTTCTCGTAAGTCGCCCGGCCGGAGAAATACCTGCGGGCTTCGTCGTCGGTCCAGGAATGCAGCGCGTCCATGGCGATGGGGGCGGCACCGGGGAAAGTCACCTTCCAGCCGCTCGAAAGGTCGATGGACGCGGACGCGGCGGAGGCAGCCGGTTCGAAGGGCACCTCGCCACGGGCGAACACCAACACGCGCGATTCATAGGGAGCCAGAGCCAGTTCCAGGTGGGTGCCGCCGGCGGTGGAGGTTTTGCCGGTAAGCGGATCCCATTCAGAGGCCACGATGCCGCGCGCAGGCAGGCGAAATGTAGCGTCCGTCTTCACCGGGTGGTTGCTGGTGTTGACCAGGAAATAGACGTCGGCGAAGGGCAGCTTGCGATGCACGAATCCGATTTCGGGTGCGGTGGCCACATCGGGATTGAGCGCCTGGTGCAGCGCCGCGCCGAGGTTGGCTTCATCCTCCACGAGCTTCAGCGAGGCCGCCAACTGGCGGATTTCTGGCGTGTCGCGCGCGGCCTCCAGCAGCCCCGGAGCGAGCGACGGCTGGCGGCGGATGGCGATCACGGCGACGCCCTTGAGGGACGCGATCTTCTGGAGCGTCGCCAGCGGCATGCGCTCCACGTTCGGCAGCAGCAGGATGCGGTACGGCACGCCGGCCCTGGCGATCAGACCATCGTCGATGAAATCGAAGTTATAACCGGCATCTTCGATGGCGGGAATCAGGTTGGGGCCGAGCAGGCCGTCCATGGCCTGGTTGACGGAATCGCGTCCCAGGCGGAAGCCCGCGAAGGCGTCGGCGGTGGGCAGATACACGGCCACGTCGTTGGCCGGCTGCCCCTGGCGCATGAGGAAGCTGATGCGCTGCAAGTAAAGCGCCACATCGGGCATCGCCAGGTACCACGGGTTGTGGTCGTTGAACACGGCCGCGGCGTAAAAGCGCCAGCCCGGTTCGCCGGCTTCGGGAGGCGAATACGGCCAGCCGTGGCCCACAAGCTGGTTGATGCCCTGGAGGAAATGCAGGTCGGCCTCGGCCTTCATGTCGAGCGGGGTGGCGCGGAAGACCGGCGAATGCAGCCACGTCCAGGTTTCGGACGAAGTCACCGGGCGGCCCAGCAGATGGCTGGCGGACGCCGCCCAGCGGGCCGAGGAAAAGCGGCGCCAGCGCGGTCCTTCTTCGCCCTCCGGCAGATCGACATATTGGTAGCTGGAAAGCGTGACCGGCGGAATGCCGTAGGTCTGCGAGCGGAAAAGAGTGTGGTGCTGGTGGGCGAAGGCGGTGACCGGCTTGAGGTAGTTGTCCTCACAGAGTTCGCTAAGGGTGAGGCCCCAATCGTGGCGGATGGCGCCGGTCTTATCGCCGATGTCTTCGTAGAGCGCGGGCAGGTAGGGGGTGAGATCGTAGCCGCGGCGATTCCGGAATTCGGCCAGGAAATCGTCGGTCCAATCGGAGCTGTAGACCTCTAGCGAGTCGCTGAAGATGGCGTGCGGCGGGTTGGCGGGGACGGCATCGAGGAGCTTTTCGCCAACGGCTTTCAGGTGCGTGCCGATCGCAGTGCGGCTGTAGTGGTCGAGCACGAAGCCTTCGGCGCCGATGGCGGGGCGCTTGACCTGCTGGCGGGTGCGGCTGGCGATGAAGAACAGGACCTCCTTGCCGGCGGGGAACGGGGTGGGAAGGGTGACCGAATCGCCGTTGACGGCAAGCTGCGGGCCGCCGCCGAGGAAGGCCGCGACGAATTTCTCGCCCTCCTGAAGGTTCGGAATGGGCAGGGAACTGGCGCCGGCGGGCACCTGCGCGCGCGTGACTTTGAGGCGTCCAGCGGCCTCGGTGATGGGAATATGCGGGCCGCCGAAAGGCCAGCCGCTGCCGAGCGTGAGATCGAAGCGCAGGCCCAGTTCCTTGGCCTGATCGGAGACGAAGCGCAGGTCGCCCAGGAACTCGTCAGAGAGGTACGGGAAGTTGTGATCCAGTTCCAGGGGGTAAGTGGGCTGCACCTCAAAGCCGCCGATGCCGCCGGCTTTCATGGCGCGCAGTTCACGCTCCAGTTCGGGCTTGACCACGGCCGGACCGAACCACCACCAGCGCATCATGATGCGGCAATCGTCTGGCGGGTGCTCGAAGGATTCGCGCAGATCGGCCAGGGTAGCCGGAGCCGCGGGGGCGGCGGCGCGCAGGAAGATCGCGACGGCGGCGAGGCCCAGGCAGGCGAGCAGCTTGCCCCATTGGATTCGCATGGCTATTATGCTATTCCTTTGGCGTGGGGCGCACCAGCGGGCGCTTGGGCGATTGGGCGGGGAGATCGATCCCGCAGTGCCCGGTCCAGGGTTAGCCATACACGGCTGCTTCACGCCGAACACATCCCCGCTTCCGGATGGCGCATGACACGACCACTTCGGCGAGAGGGCGACTACACGCCCGTGTGGATCGCTGGAAGCTGGCGCGTTTATGGGTACTAATCGAGCAAGCTTCCCAGAACGACTTCCGGCCGAGTCACCGAGCTTCGTACGAGTGGCGCGTGATACGCCCCGAGCAGGCGCAGACGCCCAAATCAAGGATGGCGACGACAATACGGCCAGGTGAGCAGGTCAATCCGCGATAACGCCAACCTGCCGTTTATCGGAAACAACAAAGTGACCGACGAGGTGTTTAAACCACCCGGAACCGGCCTTGATTCAGCCCCTCAGCTATAAGCCGTGCCAGAGACGCCGGGTCGGCATTGTCATCGCAAATCGGTTCCGTCCGTCCCTCTTCGAAGAGCGCGTAGAAATTCTTCAACCTCTCATAGTCTGTAATCGCACCCTCCTCTCGCGAGAACGCTCGTTGTACGCAAACCCGCAAGCTGGGCCGCAGCAATACAAAGTCAAAGGGCACCTCTTTCAGGATCTTGCGCGCCGTGTCTACGTAGGCCGGTGGTATTGAGAAGTCGATCAGCACTCGAAACCCCGAGCGCGCGAACGGAATGGCTGCTGCCGTCATCGACCGCACCAGCACTGGAAAATTGTCCCGCGGTCCGCGTTCGCCTCCTTTTCTAATGAACGACCAGAACGTGTCGCCCTCAATATAGGAGAGGGGCGCGGGCAGCAACTGGAGTAGCTCTTGCGCTACTGCCGTTTTCCCAGCGCCAATTGGACCCGACAGGAATATTACGCTCATACGGCCAGTGTCGCATGAGCTCTCGGCGTTTCCGGTCTCCGTACTCGTCCCCCAATCAGGACGGCGTGGCCGGAACGTACTGCTGCACCGTACTACGCAGGAGTGTCGAATGCCTGGAGTGGTCTTTCGACCAAGTGCCGCAGTATCTGATGATGAAATGCCCGTGGCCCACTTTGGAGACTGCCCTTTAAAGTAAGCCTGGCCTGAGAGTGCTGCCTACGCGCCAATGGGTCGTTCCCTTCAGGTACGTTCCCTTCGTCTGACCGGAACGGGGCGCGCGACCGCCGATCAAACACCGCGATGCGCCTCATCGCCAAACGCCCACGCCACCATCAGCGGAAACTCTCCTTGCCACAGCGCTTCGCCGTGCGGCGCGACCTGCTCGCTCATCACGACGTCGGCGCCTGCATCGCGCAGCGCCACCGCCCACCGGGTCGCGTTGTCACGGAAAAACGGCTCCAGCATGCCGGCGACGAGGTACACGCGCGGAATCCAACTCGGCATCACGCCCCGAAACGGCAGTCTGGTAAACGCGCGCCCGACGGCGGACTCGGATTACTCCCCATAAGTCGGCTTGCGGCTTGCGATCTGGCCACTCGACCGCCAAACGCGCAAGCCACCGCAGTGCGCAACGCGGAACCCTCGTATGGATCGTCGCCCACTCGGACATCATCAAGGGCCCGATCCGCCCTCGTGATAGGCGACCGAACTCCCGCAACACTGGAGTACCGAGCCACGCCAGCTCTCGCGTAGACGAAATCCCGTGCCAGGCGATGGTAGACTTCAGGCGTGAGCCGAGTTGAGGAGATCGAGGCGGCTATCGAGGGCTTGCCCCTGGAAGAATACCGGCGGATTGTCCAATGGTTTCGTCTGCGCGAACAAAGGCGATGGGACGAACAGATCGATGCTGACTCTGCGACCGGCAAACTCGATTTCCTTTTCGACGAAGCTGAAAGTGAACCGGCAAAGGGCCTCCTTCGCGAGTGGCCGTCGTCAAGGTGAAATCTGTCGCCACCCGGCGATTCTGGAAACCCTTCCAAGCATTGCCCGCGAACGTTCTGAAGCTCAAGCTGCGGTTCCGCAACCGCGGCTGCGGCGTTGTAAATTAAGGTTGGACGCTCCGCTCGAACGGCGCGTCTGTATGCGAGAGAAACGGGAGGTCGCCAGAACCATGACAACTCCGCAGACCGAATGCATAGCCCGCGCCCTGAACGGTTTCCATATCGAATTGCCCTCCTGGGGATTCGCCAATACGGGGACGCGCTTCGGCAAATTTCTGCAAGCCGCGCCGCGGCCAGCACCATCGAAGAGAAATTCAGCGACGCGGGGCAGGTGCACCGCTGGACCGGCATTTGCCCGACGGTGGCGCTGCACGTGCTTTGGGACCTGCCGCACGGCGTGGAGGATGCGGCCGAAATCGAGCGGCTGGCGGTGCGGCACGGGGTGCGCGCCGGAGCGATCAATCCCAACACCTTTCAGGACCAGGTGTACAAGTACGGATCGCTGGGTCAACCCCGACGCCGAAGTGCGGCGGACGGCGCTCGACCACATCCTCGATAGCGTGGAAATCGCCAAGGCGCTGGGGAGCCGCGACGTGTCGCTATGGTTCGCCGACGGCTCCAATTATCCCGGCACGCAGAACATCCGGCACCGCCGCGGGTGGTTCGCCGACGGCCTGAAGGCGGCGCACGCTCACCTCGGCCCGGCCAGCGCCTGCTGGTGGAGTACAAGCCCTTCGAGCCGGCGTTTTATCACACCGATATCGCCGACTGGGGGATGGCGCTGCTGTTTGCGCAAGCCGCCGGGCCGCAGGCCAAGGTGCTGGTGGATACGGGCCATCATTACCAGGGTCAGAACATCGAGCAGATTGTGGCGTGGCTGCTCGATCTGGACATGCTGGGCGGATTCCACTTCAACGACCGCCGCTACGCGGATGACGATCTGACCCTGGGATCGATCGACCCGTACCAGATTTTTCGCATCTTCCAGGAGATCCGGCACTGTCGAATGGGAGACCGGAAAGCGGGCGGACATCGCTTACATGGTCGACCAGAGCCACAACCTGAAGGGCAAGATCGAGGCTATGATCCAGACCGCCTCGACGGCCATGGAGCTTTACGCCAAGGCCGCGCTGGTGGACCACCAGAAGCTGGCCGCGGCCCAGACGCGCTGTGCCCTGGTGGATGCGGAGACCTGTTTGCGCGACGCCTTTTCGAGCGATGTGCGGCCGGCCATTCGCGAGTGGGCGGTTTCGAAGGGGCTGCCGGCCGACCCCATGGACGCCTTCCGCCAGAGCGGATACCTGGAGCGGATCACCGCCGAACGGGGCGAGCGCAACGCCCGGGCGGTGACGAGTTACGCTTAAGCCATGCCGCGCTATGCGTTCCAATTGCGCATCCGGGAAGATGCCATCGAGGAGTACGAGCGGGGGCATCGGCGCGTTTGGCCGGAACTGCTGGCTAAGCTGAAAGAGGTGGGGATCTCCGACTACTCGATTTTCCGGCGCGGGCAGGAACTGGTGCTGGTCCTGCGGGTGGAGGATTTCGAGAAGGCTTGGGACGAGCTGGACCGCGATCCCGTGAACCAGCGCTGGCAGCAGTTCATGAGCCGGTTGTTCGAGCCGGTGCCGGACCAAAGGCCGGGCGAACGCTTCGCCATGATGAAGGAAGTGTTCTACCTGGAGTAAGGAATTATCAGCCGCTGATCAACGCAGATAAACGCTGATATTCAAGAACGATTTTAATCAGCGTTGATCGGCGTTCATCAGCGGCTGTCTAGTCTGTAGCTCAACCCGCCTGCACCGTCACCGTGGCCACCGAGAGCGCCGGAAGCATGAGCTTCAAGTTGCCACCCTCGACGCTGGCTGCGAGCGGCTGGAGGCGCAGGCGGTCGGGATTATCGAAGGTATTGCAGGCGTTCATGTCCGCGTCATGGAGGATCTGCCCCCGGGCGCTGCGGGCCGCGGCGCCGTGGATCGCGCACTCGACTTCCATGTCCACATCGTGCCGGGGATTGACCAGGCTGACCACCAACTCGCCGCCCTGGCGGGATGCCGATACGGAAAGATCCGGCGGGGTTTCCGGCTCGCCTCCCCCGCGGCCGCCACGGCCACCATCCATTGACGGCAGCCGGTTGCCATCGGCCTCCACGCGCACGGAGGTCTTGCCGCGATGCGGCTTGAACAGCATGAAGGCCCAATAGGTGGAGGTGCGGATGCAGTGGGCGCCCTCGGGGCCGTCGGTCAGCAGCACCGATTGCAGCACATTGACCAACTGCGCGATGTTGCACATGTAGAGCTTGTCGGCCAGGCGGTTGAACACGTTGAGGCCGAGGGCGGCGCCCACCGCGCTGCGCATGGTGGATTGCATCCACAGCCGGCCGCGGGTGCGCTCCTCTTCGGGAATCATGCGGTCCCAAACGCCCCATTCGTCGAGGAAGAGGCCGGCCCGGCGGCGCGGGTCCGGCTGGTAGCCATCCAGCAGCTCGCGCTGGTGAATGATGGCCGCCTCCACTCTGCCGAACAGGTTCAACTGGCGGTACATCTCCTGCACCGTGAATTCGGTGGGCGGGAGGTTGCCGTTTTCGTAGTAGTGCATGGAGTAGCCGTCGATCTGCGGGCCGCCGCCGGCGAACTGGTCCATGAAGCCGCGGGTCCAGTGGGCATCGTCGCCGTTGGGGCCGCAGCCCACCAGGTAAATATCGGTGCCGCCGGGAATGATGCGGGCCGCCGCCATGTTTCGCGCGAAGGTGGCGAAGCGGCGGAATTCCTGCGCGGCGCGATCAGGCGTGTAGTTGCCGCCGCAGCCCCACAGTTCGTTGCCCACGCCCCAGTACTTCACGCGGAACGGTTCGGGCGATCCGTTGGCTGCGCGCTCGTCGGAAAGCGCGCTGCCTTTGGGGTAGTTGCAGTACTCGATCCAGTCGCGAAATTCTTCGGGAGAGCCGGTGCCGACGTTGGCGGCGAAATAAGGCTCGGCGCCGATCAGGCGGCAGAATCCGATGAATTCGTGGGTGCCGAAGCCGTTGTCTTCCAGATAATTGCCCCAGTGGAGGTTGACGCGCTTGGGGCGTTTGGCGGCCGGACCGATGCCCTCGCGCCAATGGTAATCGTCGGCGAAACACCCGCCCGGCCAGCGAAGCACGGGGACGCCCAATTCCTTCAGATATTCGACCGTGGCGCGGCGGTAGCCGTTGATATTGGGAACCGGGGAGTTCTTCCCCACCCAGATTCCGCCGTAGGAGCACGAGCCGAGGTGTTCGGCGAAATTGGAGTGCAATTCCGGGCGGACCGTGGCGATTTCCTGATCGGCATGCACGGCGGCTTTGCGATTGGCGGCGGTGGCCCCGAAAACGCCCCGGGGCAGGAAGGCGGTCAGAGATGCGGCGGAAGCGGCGCGGACAAAGCGCCGGCGGGTGGGTGCAGAAGACATGCGGCGTGGATCTCCTCTCCCGAGTATCATAGCCGCTGGCGAGTCATTCTGGAAGCGCTTTCAGGTTTTCCGCTGGAGGCTGCGCAACTCGTCGCCGGTGAGAGGCCGCCAGTGGCCGATGGGCAGATCGCCGATGCGCAGAGGGCCGATGGCGGTTCGCACCAGTTTTAGTACCTTGCTTCCCAGGGCCTCGATCATGCGGCGCACCTGGCGGTTGCGGCCTTCGGTGATGGTGAGTTCCAGGAAGGTATGGCGGGCGGAATCGCGCAGGCGCCGGACCTCGGCGGGGCGCGTGGGGCCATCGCTCAGCACCACGCCCTGGCGCAACTGGGCGATCTGTTCGTCGCTCAGCAGGGTGGACGTTTTCACCTGATACGTCTTGGGGATTTTGTAATCGGGATTGGTGAGGCGCTCGCCAAAAGCGGTGTCATTGGTCATCAGGAGCAGGCCGCTGGTGTCGAGGTCCAGGCGGCCTACGGGAGAGAGCCAGGCTCCGGCATCCTCAAGCAGCGCATAAACGGTGGGGCGGCCCTGGGGGTCGCGCCAGGTGGTCAGGTAGCCTTTCGGCTTGTAGAGCAGGAGGTAGCGCGGCGCGGCGTCGCGCAGCGGTTTGCCGTCGAGCGAGACGCGGTCGCTTTCGAGGTCCACCCAATGGCCGGGGTTTTGGATGACGGTTCCGTTGACGCGCACGCGGCCGGCTGCAATCCAGCCGCGGGCATCCGCGCGCGATGCCATGCCAGCCTTGGAGAACAGGCGCTCCAGGGTTTTGAGCGGGCGGTTTCCCGGAGGCGGGCGGCGTACCGCGGGCGGCCGGGTTCCGCTTCGCGGCCGATTCTTCACAGGCGGGCGATGACGGTTTGGCGGGCGGGACGGCTTCATGGACGATCGGCGGCCAGGGTCTCTTCTGATGCTACAGTAAGAAGGGGGTAAAACAGACGGGCACGATTTTGATTCGGGGCGCTCGCCAACTGCTAACCTTGCGTGGCCCCAAGGGGCCCCGGCGCGGGCTACAACTCAGGGAACTGGGCGTTATTGACGATGGCGCCCTGCTGATCCAGGACGGCGTGGTGATGGAAGCCGGGCCGACGCGGCGGGTGGAGAACCTGGCCGGCGCGCGCGATGCCATCGAAATCAACGCCGCCGGGCGTGTGGTGATGCCCGGATTTGTGGACTCGCATACGCACCTGGTGTGGCCGCCGGCCGGTCCCGACGGAGCCGACCCGGAGCGCGCCGTGCGGTACATGCGGACGGCCACCGGACAGCGCATCGAATCGCGGGCTCGCGAGAGTCTGGAAGCCATGGCCCGGCACGGCACCACCACCGTGGAAGTGAAGACGGGCTTCGGGCCGGAAGAAAATGTGGAGGCCAAGCTTCTGCGGGTGCTGGCGGCATTAGGGAATCATCCGCTGGAGACGGTGGCCACTTTTCTGCTGAACCTGCCGGAGGAGGGAAGGGAAGAGGCGTTCGACCTGGCCATCAACGTCCTGCTGCCCAGGATTCGCCGTGGGCGGCTGGCGCAGTTTGCCGACGTGGCGTGGAACGAAGATCCGGCGCTGGCACAGGGGCTGAGGCGCTATCTGCATGCGGCCCAGGCGATGGGCTTCCGCTGCAAAATCCACGCGCACCGGCCGCATCCGGCGGCGGCCATTGTGGAAGGCGCGGCGCACCGCGCGGTGAGCGTGGACCACCTGGAATACGCCGCGGAGGAGGAGGCCCGGCTGATGGCTGGGGCGGCGATGATTGCCACCCTGCTGCCTGCCGACACGTTTCGGCTACGGGGCCCGGCCGCGCCTGCGCGTATTTTTGCGGATGCCGGCGTGGCCATCGCCCTGGCCAGCAATTTCAATCCCCACCAGACACCCACGTTCAATATGCAGACGGTCCTGTCGCTCGCCACGCGGGAATTCGGCCTGACGCCCGAGGAGGCCATTTGCGCCGCCACCATCAATGGGGCGCATGCCCTGGAACTGGCCGCCAGCACGGGGTCGCTGGAATGCGGAAAATCGGCCGATGTGCTGGTTCTTAATGCCAGTGACTACCGCGAGCTGGCAGAGAATTTTGGCGGCAACCTGGTGCGCATGACCATGCGCCACGGAGAGCAGATTTACCGCGAAGGCGCGGTCGGCCCGAGCAATCCGGAGCTGCTCTTAAGGTGGCCCAAATCGCCCGGCCGGCTGGCGTGAAAGAGGCGCTTGGCTTTCATGAACTCAACGAGAGCAGAATCCCCGTTGCAGCGGGTTAGATTATTGCAGAGCTTCTGAAGGGGTTGCTACGGCTTCCGGCCCACTAATTCCCGGCTGGGATACGACGCCAGACGTACGGGACTTACTTCCTGCTTGTGGTAAACTTGCCGTGAACAATGGCGAAGAAGCTCCTCGTGTGGTTCGCCGTGTGTGCGGTGTCGGCCGCGGTCACGGTGCTCTCCCTGAAAATTCTGGATGGGCCACTGGGCATTCGCAAACGGCTCGGCATTCAGGGACCCGCCGCTAGCACTACTGGCGCTACGCATCCTTAGGTAGAACGGATGGAACGGAGAGAACGGCCCCGCGTTTGGACCTCGGTGCGATTTTCGTGTAGAATCTCTCTTGCGGCTTGAGCAGTTGGCGCCGGGCGAGCCTGCACGGTTCGCGGCGCTCAGGAGGACGACTCAATGGATCCCGAGATGGAAGGTTCCGAGCAACCACAGGAGGAGGCCCGGCCTGTCTCCCGGCTGAGCCGGCCTCAGCAGACAACACCCCCACCGCCAGTGCGGCCTGCCGGCGGAAGCCCCTCCGCCACTCCACCTCCGTCCGGCCCGGTTCCCCCGCCCGCGCCTGCGGCCGTAGGGGGAGCTGCGCCTGCTCCGGCGGGAAAGTCTTCGCCGGCCGGCAAGGTGGTTGCGGGGCTGGTGCTGGCGGGAGTGCTGTTTTTCGGCTATAACTACATGCACAAAGGTTCCACCGACGGCGGCACGAGCGTCACCGCGCCGATGCCCGCGAACGCCTCCATGCTGGCGGCCGAAACGCAGAGTCCCAATTATCAGAAGAACAAGAACGCCAATCCGGCGACGCCGATGCAACTGACCCCGACGGACTTCAACCTGAAGGCCACCGACGCCGCGGAGGCCGCCGCCGAGGCCGGCCAGCCCATACCAGGACTCGATAGCGCATCGGAGGGATTGGTGGAGAGCATCAAGAAGCACGAAGTCAAATTCATCACCGTGCGCGCCTACGACAGTTGCGCCGAAGACGGCGACTGGGTCACCTTGACCACCGACGCCGGCTCCAAGATCGGCTCGTTCATGCTGACGATTGTGGGCCGCAGCATCGTGATTCCGGTGATCAACGGGCAGTTGCCGCACATGACCCTGACGGGCGATAAAGACGGCGTGGGCGGGATTACGGTAGGCATCGAGAGCAGTACGGGAACGTGGTACAGCGGCGTGCTGGCGCCGGGCGAATCGCAGCCGATCCCGCTGGCGATGCAATAGGACCCTTGCAATGTGGCAGAATTTTGTGGATCTTTGGACGAGTTCGAATTATTTTCGCGGAGCGCTGGTGTTATTTGTAGTGGGGCTATATGTGAACTTCAAGTAGGCGGAGGTCCGCCCGCAGGTCACTATGCTCCAGAATCCCATTATCCAAACGCTGATCCTTTTTCTCGGCTCGTACACCTTCATGACGGTCCTGAAGAAGTATGAGCCGGTGGGCAAGATCGTCACCCTGATTGCAGGGATTTTCTGCGTCGTCATCTGGATGCTGCGCTATAACCGCGCGCAGATCGCCGAACTGTACCGCAATCCGATCTTGAAACCTTTGATTGACCTGGTGTGCCAGGTAACCAAGGAACCGGGACCGGGAGGCGGCGGCGTGCTGGCGCCGGCGGCGGCCAGCGCGGTGGCGGCGCGTCCGGCTCCAGCGGCGGCGGCGCCCGCGGCTTCGGGTGCAGCGGCGGGAGCGGCGCGTCCCCGGCAGGCGGTTTCGGCGCGCTCGGGTGGCGGCGCGGCCTCGGCCAACGCGCCGGCCGGCGAGAATCCGCATCTGCTGGTGCGGACGGACATTGAATACCGCACGCTGGCTTATCGGCTGAAAGAAGAATTCGTGGCGTGCAACGACGTGGTGGATGGCACCCTGCGACAGATTCAAAACAGCGTGCGCATGCGCGAGCGCAGCCAGCCGACGGCCGCCATGCCGCCGCTGGGCATGAACCTCTACATGGGACGCCAGGGCCTGGGCAAGAAGAGCCTGGCCATCGAGATCGGCAAGGCGCTGTATGGCGGCGATGCGGTGGGCGTGCTGGACCTGGCCGAGCGGGGCGCGAGCCTTGCCAGCGTGGCGGCGGCCGCGCGCGGCAACGGCTACCAGACGTTCATCATCGAGAACCCCGACAGCGCGCCGCACCAGGTGCAGACCGACCTGCTCACGGCGTTTACCGGCGCACCGCTGATGGATGGCAACACGCCGGTGAGCTTCCGCAACTGCTTCTTCTTTCTGCTGGTACACAAGGATGCGGGATCGTTTCCTAAGCCCGTGGCCAGCGCCGCCGGCACGGGATTTACGGTGGTGGTGAACCACCTGGCCGGGTCGACGGATCTGGACCAGATGCTGGCGCTGGCGCTGCACGGCGTGTATCCGTTCCGGCTGCCGGAGCCGGCCGAGCAGGCGGGGGTGATCGCGCGCCTGATGGAGTATGAGTGCAACAAGTACAACCTCTCGCTGGGCCGGGTGGATCCGCGGATGCTGGCCCGCGAGGTGGAAGAAGTCGGGCGGATGGGGAGCTTCCGCGTCGCGCCCACCAGGGTCAGCCGGATTCTGTCGGGTCCTATCAGCGCGGCGCTCGCGCGGCAGAGCGATAGCGTGGTCGTCGAAGCGGCAGCGGCGGCAGCGGAAGAACGTGCCTCATCCTCGTAAAGGAGATTGCTCATGAAACCACTCAGCGAACTGACCAACCTGGACGAGTTGAAGAAACTCCTGGCCAAACAATCCACCGGAATGTCGCGCAGCATCAACGCGGACAAGATGATGGCCGCGTTGAAATCGCGCGTGAAGGGGCAGGACCCGGTGATTGACGACGTGGTCAAGCTGATCAAGATCCAGTGGGCCAAGGAGCGCCGCAACCGGCCGATTGCGAACCTGCTGTTCGTGGGTCCCACGGGCACCGGCAAAACGGAGCTGGCCAAGGCGCTGGCCAATTACCTGTTCGGGGACGACAAGGCAATGGTGCAGTTCGATTGCACGGAGCTGGCCAGCGAAGCCGCCAAAAACCGTCTGATCGGCTCGCAGCGCGGCTACCAGGGGGCCACGGCGGGCGGCGAGCTGACGCGCGCGCTGCTCAACAATCCCAAGCGCCTGGTGCTGTTCGACGAGATCGAGAAGGGCCACCAGTCCATCTACGACCTTTTCCTGCAGATGATGGGCGATGGCCGGCTCACGGAACAAAGCTCCGGCGAGACGGCCGATTTCACGCAGGCCATTATCATCCTGACCAGCAATGCCGAAGCCGACGCCATCACCAAGCTGTCGAATGAAATCTCCGATCCGCAGGAGCGCGCCGCGGCGGTGAAATCGCACCTGGTGGTGAGCGGCAAGTTCCGGCCGGAGATTGTGGGCCGCATCGACCGCATCTACGTTTTCGCGCCGCTCGACGACCTGACGCAGTGCGAAATCATCGCCCTGAAGATGCAGTTGATCGCCAGCCAGTTCGGCCTGGAGCTGGATAACGTGGATACGGCGCTGATTATGGAATCCTTCCGGCGCGGCAACAAGCTCAAGAAATTCGGTGCACGGGCGCTCACGCAGGAACTCGAAACCATGCTGGGCGACCGGTTCCTGGAAGTGAAGGAGAAGGGCGCCAAGCGGGTGCAATTGCGGCTCGACGAGGACGGCGAGATCCTGGCCGATTATTATCACTAGGCGCCATGAACCCCAAGCCCACCACGGCGACGGTGCAGCAGATCCGCAACCGTTTTATGCAGATCCCGGTGGTCTGCGGCGCCGCCATCGTGTGCATTCACCTGATTCCCAAGGACCCCGGCGATCACGAAATCCGCCTGGTGCTGACGGTGGTGTATTTCGCTGCGTGGCTGGGGCTGTTGTATGCCTGTACGGGGCCGCGCGAGGAATACATGCGCCAGTGGTACGCCTGGCGCTACGAAGACGCTGGGCCGACGGTGGAGCAGATCTGGCGCCTGTACCTGAGCTCGCTGGCGCGCTGCGTGCGCGTTCTGGCTATGCTGGCCATGGTGTGGGTGGTGTGCACGGCTTTGCGCGTGCTGATGATGTGGCCGGAGTTTTCGGGGCTTGCCGACATGGCAACGCCGGTGTATTGGGCGTGGTGGGCGAGCCTGATCGGATTGGGCCTGCTGCCGATTTTCGGCGGCAACCTGTTCTCGGAGGTGTTCCAGCGGGCCCGCATTCTGGACGAGACCATCGAGACCTCGCAGTTCAAACCGCGCACGGCGCAGGATTTACAGAAGGTGGACCAGGCGCTGGACGCGCCGCCGGTGCTGGCTCTCGAAGACTACCGCTTCCAGGCGGGCGGCTTCAACTGGTCGTGGGAGGACTTTTACAAGAACGGCATTATCTTCGGGCAAAGCGGCACCGGCAAGACCGTGTGCGTGCTGAATGCGCTGCTGGATGGGCTGCTTTCCTCGACGGCCTCCACGGCCGAGCCGCCCAGCGGGCTGATCCTCGACCCCAAGGGCGACTACCTGAAGAAGATCGGGCTGGTGTGCCGCAAGTACGGGCGCGAGCGCGACCTGCTGGTGCTGAATCCGTACGACCTGAATCGGAGCATCTACTGGAACCCGTTCGATTCGGACGACGATGAACTGGAAATCGCGGCGCGGTTCGCGGCGGTGCTGGAATCCACCGGCATGGAAAAGGGCGGCGACAGCTTCTGGATCGATTCGGCGCGCAAGTTCATCCGCTACGCCATCAAGCTGCTGCGCCTGAGCAATCCGGACACGCCGCCGGATTTCCGCCAGATCAACCGCCTGTCCGTGGACATGAAGGCCATCTCCAAGTGCTTCGACAACATGGACGACGAAGACTGCGAGTGGGACGGCCCGCTGCTGTATTTCAACAACGAGTGGATGGAACTGCCGCCCGAAACCCGCAACAGCATCATGGCCAACCTGACGAACATGATCGACCCGTTCCTCATGGAACCGTACGTCACGCTGTTCTCCGGGAAATCGACCAAGCGGGTGAGCGAGATGATCGAAGAGGGCAAGATCCTGTACGTTTTTATGCCCATTGCCGACCGTGAGCGCATGGCGCGGGTGGTCTGCACGTTCCTCAAGCTGGAATATTACCGCGAGGTTTTGAAGCGGCCGAACAAGCCGCGCTCCAGCTTTTTCCTGTGCGACGAGTTCCAGGCGTTCTTCACGCAGGCCCCCGGCAAAGGCGATTCGGATTTCTTCGAACGCTCGCGGCAGAGCAACCACGCCAACATCATCGCCACGCAGAATTACCCAGCCTTATTGAAAGCCGCCAACGACCGCGAGAGCGTGGTGAAGAACCTGGTGGGTAACTGCGGGGTGAAAATGTTCCTGCGCAACACCGACGAATCGACCAACAAATTCGCCGCTGAATTGTTCGGCCAGACGCTGGTGACGATGATCGGCTCGGGCCTGGGCGCGGCGGCGGGAAAGGGTTTCGGCGGTTCGTCTTCCACTTCCACCAATCGCCAGTTCGACTACATGGTGCGCATGGAAGAGTTCATCAACCTGGCCGTGCCGGCGCGCGCCGACGGAATCGATTACACCGAAACCATTGTGCACCTGGCCTCACGCGCGCACGTCTCGAAGGAGAGACTGAAGTGGAAGGTTCACCCCTTGACCGAATAGCCTGCGATGCTCAAGTTTCTGCTGAAGTGGCTGGTCATCTGCCTGGTGGTATTTATTGCGTGGGCGATGATCACTAACAGCGTAGTGCATTTTTATTGGTGGATGAGGCCGTGACCGAGGAACGGCGATTCAGCCCGAATTCCTGGCGTGTGGCGGGGCTGGTGGTGGCCCTGCTGCTGCTGATCGGGGCCGGCATCTACATGATGTGGCCTGCGCCTGGCGGCGGTCCCGTGCCGGTGCGGGAGGAGAAGCCCTCGCTGGTGGATGCGTCCACCCGCCAGCGCATCGATGCGTGGCTGGAGCAGAACCATCTGAACCCCTTTGGCGACGCGCTTGGCACGCATTACACTGGCGGCACGCCGCTTTACAACGAGCACACCGGCGAGCGCCGCGACCGCTACGAGTATATCCTTTCGAAACACCCGGAGCTGAAGCAGGCGCCGGGGAGGAAATAAGCCACCCATGAGTTGGGAACCCGAGCCGGAAGATCTGCAACCCGAATCCGCACCCGAGCAGCAACAGCAGGCGCAACCTTCGCTGCGGCCAGCGCTTTCGCGCCCGGCGCTGGACCGGCCGGCAGCGCCGCGTGCGCCCGAGCCGCGCCATGCGCCGCCGCCTCCGCCCGTGGAGCCGCCGGTGCACCACGACGAACCGGACCACGAGCCTCCGGAGCGCCATCGTTTCGACCCGCTGCTGGTGCTGGGCCTGGTGGTGCTGCTGGTGGGCGGCGGGCTGATGCAACTGGCCAAGGACGTGAAGCCGCCGGCGCCGCACCTGCGCCCCAATCTGGACCCGGTGAACGGCCAGATCGTAGTGGACCTCAAAGACGATGCCACCGGAGAGCAGGTGGCCGAGCTGAATCGAAAGTTCGGCATCCAGCTTATCTTCAATAGCCCGCAGTCTCTGAAACATAAGCTGATGGTGGCGTTTGTGGATTCTTCGCGGCGCGCCGAGGTGCTGGCCGGGCTGCGCAGCGATCCGCTGGTGGAGGCGGCCGATACCAACGATCCGGTGGGGCTGTTTGCTTCGCCCGGGACGCCGGGATCCTCAGGCTCCGTGTTCATCCCTAACGACCCCGCCTATCCCAAGCAGTGGCACCTGAAAATGATTGGCATGGAGCAGGCCTGGACCGTGACCAAGGGCAAGGGCGCGATCGTGGCGGTGATCGACAGTGGTGTAGGCCTGCCCGACAAGACGCAGTACCGCCTGCCCGAGGATTTCCAGCAGACCAGCTTCGCCAAAGGTTACGACTTCGTGGACCACGACGACCAGCCGGAGGACGAAAACCACCACGGCACGCACGTAGCCGGAACCATCGCCGAATCCACCGATAACCACATATTGGGCGCCGGCGTGGCGCCCGAAGCCACCATCATGGCAGTCCGCGTGATGGGCGCCGATGGAAGCGGCGACACGGCCAACATCGTGGACGGCATACACTTCGCGGCCGATAACGGCGCTAACGTGATCAACCTGAGCCTGGGCGGCGGCCGCTACAACGACGTGTTCGAGAAGGCCATCGCGTACGCCCACGACAAGGGCGTGTTCCTGGCCTGCGCCGCGGGCAACGACGGCCATGAGCCGGTGAGCTATCCGGCGGTCTACCAGGGTTGCATGGCGGTTTCCGCGGTGGGGCCGAATAAGGAACTGGCGGATTATTCGAATTTCGGCGACCAGATTGAAATCGCCGGGCCGGGCGGCGACCAGGATAAGGGCGGCGCCGATGCCGGCGTGTGGCAGAACAGTTTCATTCGCCAGAACGGAGTGGTGCGCGAGGGCCTGCTCTCGCTGCAAGGCACCTCAATGGCCACGCCTCACGTGGCCGGGGTGGCGGCGCTGCTGGTATCGATGGGCAAGAAAGATCCCGACGAGATTCGCGAGATCCTGCGCAAATCGGCGACGCCGCTGGGGCCGGCGAAACAGTTCGGCGCGGGATTGCTGAACGCCGAAGAGGCCCTCAAAATGACCGGGCAGAAGCCGGTGCAGAAGAACGTGCAGTGGACCGTGCTGGCGGTCGGGGTGCTGGTGGTCTATCTGCTGGCGCAGCGCGGCACCACGCTGAGCGCAGTGATTTCGCTGGCGGCGGGGTTCTTTTTTCCGCTACTGCTGGAGAAGATTGTGGGCTTCGGCTCGATTTGGAACCTGTTGGGCCACTCGGTGATCGTGCCGGTGATCTGGATGCTGAGCCCGAACCTGGCGAAGACGGCGGTGCAGAATGCGGCGGCGTTCACTTTCGGATTGGGGCTGCATTTTGCAGTGGATATCTGGACGGGCGCGTCGCCGTTCCAGATCGTACCCGAGCGGCGCATCGTTTTGTGGTTCATCGTGAACCTGATTATTGGGGCTTACCTGATCGTTTCCGCCATGTTCCAGCCGCAGCCGGCGAAGGGCGCGGTCGCGGCACGAGGCGCTTGAGCGACGGGCGGGTGGGGTAGAAGCATGACCGAGCAAGAACGCAAGGAGAAGGAAGAGCAACAGGCCCGCGAGCAGCGGGAGGCGGAGGCGCGCCAGCAGGAACAGCAGCAGAAGGACGACGAACAGCAGCGCCAGGAACGGGACCAGGCGGTCAAGAATCGCGACGCGGAGAACCGCGATGGAGCGCCCAAGTCGGGCGACGCCGGCCGGGATGAAAACGAAGACCGCCAGCGCCGCCAGGCCAATGCCGATTGGCGGGACCAGAAGGACCGCGAGGCGCAGGAGGCCCGCGACCGCGAGGACCAGCGCCAGAAAGAGGACCAGCGCCAGAAGCAGGAGGCTGCGAATCGGGAGAATCCTCAGGGGCGCCAGGAAGGCCAGCCGCCGGAAGATCAGCACCAGAAGCCCAGGGCCGAGGGCGAGCCGGTGGAAGGGCATGGCAAGACCAGGGACCTGGGCGAAGATCCACGGCGCAAGGAGGAAGAGGACCAGCGGCAGAAGGACGGCGAGGCGAAGCAGAATGGCCCGCAGGCCGAAGGAAAATCGAAGAGCCGCGACTTAGGCGAAGATCCCAACCGCCAGAAGGACGAGGAGAAGCGGCAGAAGGACGGCGAGGGTAAGCAGAACGGACCGCAGGCGGAAGGAAAATCGAAGAGCCGCGACTTAGGCGAAGATCCGAGTCGTCAGAAGGAAGAGGACAAGCGGCAGAAGGACGCCCAGGCCAAACAGAGTGGGCCTCAGGCGGAGGGAAAGAGCCGGAGCCGGGATCTGGGTGAAGATCCGAACCGCCAGAAGGACCAGCAGCGCCGCCAGAACGAGGCGCAGGGCCAGGATCAGCCGAAGGAGTCGGCCAAGTCGCGGGACATGGGCGAACGCCCCAGGAACGCGCAGGACGAGCAGCGCCGCAAAGACCAGCAACAGAGGCCGGATCAGCAAAAGCAGGATCAAAAGACTCCGGATCAACAGAAACAGGACCGGCAGCGGCAGGATCAACAGAAGCAGGATCAGCAGAAGCCGGATCAGCAGAAGCAGGACCGGCAAAAGCAGGCGCAGGATGGCAACGCGCGCCGGGGCGGCCGGGGCGACGGCCTTTCGCCGGACGAGCGTCGCGCGGCCCAGGACGACATGCGCCGTAAGAGCGGCCGCACCGACGGCCGCCAAATGGAGAAGAATCAGGAGGCGCAGCAGCAACAGCAGAGCGACGCCGACCAGAAAAAACAGCAGCAGACCAAGTCGCGGTGACGGCGCGGCGGCATAAGAGAGGGAGATATGGGCGACTTCAGCCGAAACGAGCAGCAGGATCTGAAGGCCGGCGGCAAGACCAACCCGCACATCGCCGATGAGCGCGACATGGCCAAGGCGGTGTTCGAGCGCTACGGGGGCAATGAACCGATCGCTATCGTGCCGGTGAAGGGCGAGGCCGGAAAAAGGCCCGATACTTATGTGGTTCTGATGTCGGGCACCGAAGCGCAAAATCCGACCCAGGCGACCTGGTTCAATCAGGACGCCTCGGCGGCGGCCAACCAAGACGACCGCTACCGCCAGAGCGTGATGAACGCTCTCGATGAAAGCGGCATCCGGAAGTCCGACAAGTTGATCTTGGCCGGGCACAGCCTGGGCGGCATGGAAGCCCAGAACATCGTGGCCGACCCGAAGTTTAAGGAAAAATACACGGCCACCGAAGTGCATACTTTCGGCTCGCCCAAGACGGCGCCGGAGCAGTCCGGCGTGGCTTACCATCGCTATTCCACGGTGGACGATCCAGTGCCGCGGTGGTGCAGTGCGGGTTCGGCGACGGGGCTGGATGCGGGGCGGCAGGTAACGGTTCCCAACAACCTGCATGCGCCGATGAAAGACCCGATCGGGCAACACAACCGATACCCCGAGACGGAGGCACTGGAGGGCTACAAGGTCAACGGGCGGCAGGGGCTGACGCTCGACAGCTCGCAGATGAAGACGTTCAGCGCGCGCCAGGACCAGAACGAGGAGACCATCGAACGGGGCGGACGGCAGATTTCCGGAAAGCTGGCGGAGATTTTTGAACAGCGCCGCGCCGCGGCCGCCGCTTCCCACGCGCAGCCTTCCGAGCGGCACTCGATGGCCGAGCAGATGCGGGAGAAGAGCGGGCGGACCGGCCCCTCGGAATCCAGGCAGGAATCGGCGGGCATTCGCAAAGGGGGGCACTAAGTATGCCTGGCGAAATCGACCGGCGCACGCCGGAGGAAAACCAGGCGCTTGAGCGGCTCTATGGCGCCAAGCATCCGTCGGAGGAGCACGCTGACGCGGAGGCGGCGTTTAACCGCCAGCGGGAAAAGCGCTTGCGCGCGGAGGGCTTCCAGGGCGAGTATAAGCCGCTGCGCGACGTGCGCCATGAGTTCGAATTTGACGAACAGCGCGATGCGCAAGGCAGGCGGACGCAGACCATTGCGCGCTCCCAGGAGGGCTGTCCGCTGCGCCGCCCGGAAGAGGTGATCAACTGGCGGCACACCAAGGTGGGAAAGGACGCCGACGATAAGGCGCGCTCGGCCTATCACGGCTCCGGCGACGATGCCGGCCACCTGATTTCCCCGGAGTTTGGCGCCGACCCGGGGGATCGGCGCAATCTCTCGCACCAGAATTTCGTAGCGAACCAATACGGCGAATTCAAGAAGTGGGAGAACGACTGCAAATCCACCGTGGCCGACCAGAAGGAGCCGCACGAAATTGAAGTGCGCGTCCGCTACAAGCCAGACGGCAACCGGGAGCGCGAGATCGCGCGCGATATGCACCTCTATCGGCGCGATGAGCACAACGAGCGCCAGCCGGTGACCAATGACAAGGTGGTCTTCTTCAACCCCAAGAACGACGCTGTGCGCGCGGCGGAAGCCGGCCAGAAGCCGGAGCGCGGCTCGACGCGGCAGCACGCGAAGGAGGTGCGAACAGCGGTGGATAGCATGACCCCCGAGGAAAGACGCGCGTACGCAAAGAATATCGGCTTGCGGGCGGTGGACAGCGGCCCTTCGAAAGGCAAGCAGAAGTAAGAGCGCAGAGCGGAATCGCGCGGGAAGCCGCATAATATCCTCAGGGGCGAGATTAAGCCATGGAACTGATTGAGTACGACAAACGGACCAAGACTTCGACCATCAAGCTGACGGATGTGGAACTGGTGGACCTGAACGAACTGGTGACTGGAATTCTGGCCACATTCCGGGAGCAGGACCCTACCGTGCTCGGCGTTGGAAAGGAGCGCCTCCAGGAAATCAGCGACGAGTTTGACGGGATCCTGGAGGCGAGGCTGGTGCTGCAGCAGCCAGTAAGGTAGCGTCGTTTTTGTGCATTCCAAGACTGAAGAGGCTGCCCGGCGTGCCGCACGCGCCGGCCCGGAGCACGACGCTTATGAGCACCATGTTGTCCGCCTTGGCAAGTTCCGCAACCCGGCTTACGGTCCGCCCGTCGAGATCCGAAACCGCGAGGAGTTCCAGGCGCACATAGAGCGAGTGCTGGAAGGTCCGGATACCCAGTGCTTTAGGGCTTTCTCCACCGAACAAAAAGATCGGCAGGCCGACATTTACTATCACGCGCCGACCAACACGGCGGTCATCGTTCCTGAGAATCCCCACCAGCCAGCCACCGCTTTTCGGCCCGAGACAAAACAGGCGTACTTCAACAAGCGGCTTGAAGACGCCCGAAGCGTCGAGACAAGCATTACGATCGAGCCTAAGCGTGGCGGAATTCACGCGCTGTACCCCGAGTCATTGACCCCGGAGGAAAAGCGCGGGATGCGCGCCAACATTCAGAAACGCGCCGGCGGCGAGGGCGAACCTCCTAAAAAGCAGAAGTGACCGCGGCTTGCCGGCTCCTTACGGCACCACCGACGTATCCCACACATTGATGGCGACCAGGTTCTGGCGCGGCACCAGTTGATAAACCTTGCCATCGCTTTTGATGCGGAACTCGCGGACCGGATCGACGAAGTAATCGAGCGGCACGTCGCCGATTTCGGCCAGCAGGGTGCCATCGGCAGCGTACTTGCGGATCACTTTGCGCACCTCGATCTCGTCGCCGGGAATGGGCTCCTCCAGCGCCACGTACACGCGGCCTATGGCGTCGCGGCCCAGCTTTTCGATGGACGCCAGGCCTTCCGGCACGAGCACCGGGAAGCCGGCCTTCTCCGCCATGCCGGGCGCATCGCCGAGCACGAAGCCGCGGTCGGGGCCGGTGCGGCGGACGCTATCGGGCTTCGGCGCATCGGGTTGGAAACCGGTTTCGCGGGCTTGTCCATCGCCGGTGGGTTCCACCCACATGCCGCCGGCCGCCTCCACGCGCGGGGTTCCGTTATCGGCCAGCCAGACCTCGCGCGGCCGGAAGCTGAGGGCCACGTCCTTCACAAAGCGGCCTTCGGAATCGAAGTAGACCAGGCGCTGCTTGAGCGGGTCGGTCACCACCACGCCGCCATCCGGGGTGACATCGAAGCTGGCCGGCCCATCGGGCAACTCGTCTTCGGCGCCGGAGGAGAGCGCCAGCCGGTCTCGCGGCACGTCACCGTTTTCGATGTAGCTCACGGGAAGCTGGATCACGCGCGTGGCCGTGAGGACCGCGGCCGCGGCGGCGCCCCGGTGCGGCTGGCTCGAGACGCGCAATCCCAGCAGGGCGATGGCGACCGCGGCCGCCGCCAGCCACATCCAGTCCTTACGGGTGAAATTCATGGGTCGCTCAGACGGCGAAAACGGAGGGGCCGGTAATGCCGCAGGCGCGACCAGCTCATCGACTCGTTGCGGATCACGCGCGCCGCAGCGCCGCTGGCTTCATAGATAATCGGGTTGCCATTGGGCTGGTAACCGGCGAACAGCACGATGTGCTTGCCGGCGTAGTTGAGGGCGTCGCCGGGCTTCAGATCGGTATAGACGTTGACCTTCAGCGGGTCCGCGATGCCGCTCATGGTGTTGGTGGAATAGGTGTGGCCACCGCGGTGCCCCCAGCAAAAGCTGACGAAGCCGGAGCAATCGATGCCGGCCGTGCAGGAGGAAACGCCGTCCCAGCTATGCGAGCCTGCGGCATTGCCCTGGGCCAGCTTGGCGTCGAATTGCGGCAGGGCGTCGATGCCGCCCCAGTTGTAGGGTTCGCCGCGAACCAGCTCATGAGGGCGCCAGTCGGAAGCGTACTTCACGGTTTTGATGCAGGGGGCGTAGCGGTTGCGGTCTTCGCAAATCCAACTGTGGCTGGCGATCTCTTCGGCTACCGCCATCACTGCGTTGCGCGAGAGAGTGCCGGGCGCGGACGGAGCGGCAGGCGCGGGAGCAGCGGGGTTGGACGGAGTGGCGGGATTCTGCGCCACGGGAGCCGGGGCGGGCGGCGGTAACTGCGGCTGGGGCGGCGGCGGAGCGGGCGGACTGGGGTTGCCGGCGCGGATGGGCGCGACGACGGCCGAAGGCTGCGCAGCCGACGCGCTGGCCAGCATATTGGTGTAGTTCCACAGCCAAAGCGTGATGCCGATGCCCAGCCCGATGCCCGCCGCGGTGGCGGTGAAGACGATGGGCTTCCACCAATCCGCTTCGGCCGGAGCCTGCTGGCGGATGGGCTGGAGCGCCGGTTTGTCCTCTTTGGCGGCCGCGGCAGGCAAGCGCCCTTCGAGCACGGCCTGCGCCGATTCCGCGCGGTTGGCCGGGTTCGGCTCCAGCATGGCGCGCAGCACCTTGCGGATTTCCGGGTTCACGTAATCGGGCAGTTGCGGCGCGACCTTGCGCAGTTCCTTGGCTTCGAAGAAGGTCTGGCCCATGGGAAGGGCTTCGCCAATGGTGGTTTCCGCCAGCACCAGCCCCAGGCTGTACAGATCCGAGCGCGCATCCACGCGTCCGCCGAACAGCCCGAAATGCTCCGGAGACGCGTAGCCGAGGTTGCCGCTGAACCCGGCCGCTTGCTTACCCTGATCGGGAGTGGCCACGCCGAAGTCGATCAGCTTGGCTTTCTCCGGCGCGCCGCCCGGCAGTATGATGTTGGCGGGCGAAATATCGCGGTGCACGATGCCGCGCGCATGCACCACCGCCAAGCCCTGTAGGATGCGGTCCTTGAGCACCGTCCACTCGTCGTCGGGCAAGGGGCCGCGCAGCAGCAGGCGCTGAAGCGACGGGCCTTCCACCAGCTCCATAATCAGGAACGACCCTTTGTCGTTGCTCAGCAGATCGTAGCAATGCACAATCGCGTCGTGGTGGATTTCGAGCAGCGTTTTGGCTTCCTGGACGAACATGTCCTCGACAGCCTTGCCGAGTCCCGCGTTCGTGCGGATCATCTTGATGGCGCGCAGGCCGCCCAGGCTGCGGTGGCGCGCCTGGTAGACCGCGCCCATGCCGCCCGAGCCGATGGTGCCCAGGATCTCGTACTCGCCGAATAGCACCGTGCCGGGCTGGAGGGTCTGTTCGGCGGGGTTCGGTCCGGATGAGCTGTCCATTTCTAAGTTCCGTTAGCGCGACTGCTCCAGAAAATTAATCTTCTGCTCGGCGATCTGCATCAGGCGGCTGGCGGTGGAACCATCTTTCGCCCGAATCGCCGCCGCCGCGCCCTGCATCGACGAGAGCATGGTTTGGCGCGCGGATTGGATATCGCCGCGTAGCGACTGGCCCTGGCTTTTCAGGTCCCGTTCGATCTGCGCAAACTCGTTGTTGATTGAATTGGCGCGGTCGAGCAGGGCGTTGTAGCGTACCACCAGCCCGGAAACATCCACGCCCGGAGCGGGAGCCGGCGTCGGAGGCCTCTGGATGGGCGCCTGAGCCGGCGGCTGGTATTGAGGCTGCCGCTGCGGCGGCGGATTGGTGGGGTAGCTGGGGGCCGGGTAACTCGGCTGGGGTGGATTATTGCGGGCAGGCGCAGGAGTGGGCGCGTACGGGCTGGGAGGTGGTGTGCTAACCGGTGGATTCGGGTTGGTGACCGGACTGACGTTGCCGGTGCTTCCAGTGCTTCCGGGGTTGCCCTGGCTGGGGTTCCCGTTGCCGGGCGAAGACGCGGGCGGTGTTACCGGTCCGCCTCCCGCCGCGCAACTGGGACACAGTTTCGCCTGCAACCCGAGATCCTGGTCCAGCTCGATGGCGCCATAATAAGATCCCGCCGCCGTCAGCGCGCAGATGGCCAGCCATCCCAGACCTAACTTCACCAGGCGCACTTCGTCGTCTCCTTACTTTAGTTTCAACCGCACGGCATCATTCTTCTGCGGAGGCGTCTGGCCCACATAAGTGCCCCGCGCCCAGTCATCGTTGACTTCCACAATCGTCAAGTCACCGATTTTCTGGTCGAGCTTGATCTGCTTGCCGGCGGCGGTAGTTACGGTCTTCAAATAATGCCGCACCTCAAAGCTATCGCCTTGCCGGACTCCCGCGTTACCGCCTTTGTCGATAAAGACCTCCCCGTTGGTGATGTCTACAACCAGGCCAGTGATCGGCTTGCGGTTCGGCATCGGGAGGGGCGCCGGTCCGGCGTGGCCTTCGAGCGACGCCAATTCCGAGCCGCGGCCCGGATTGGCGCGCCCGGTGGAGATGCGTTTGGGCAGCCCCGGCGCCTTCTTAATCATGTCCTTCGAAATGTCATCAAGCGCCTGGTGCAGCGCCTTGCGCACCAAATCCGCCTGCACATTACCAGAGCGCGAGGAACCGGTCTGGCTGCCGGCCGCTCCGGGATCGGTAAACCCGGATTCCCTGCCGACTTCTTCGGTGACTTCGGCGACGGCCGACGGCGCCAGGTAAATCTGCCCGGTCTCGGTGCTGATCATCTGCGCAGTCAGCTCCACGGTCGCCTTCAGGTCTACCACTTTGTGCCCCACGCCCAACAGGCCCTTGGTCTTTTGGATTTGCTCGATGCTGAGGTTGTTGACCGTGCCGGTGATGATCGCATCCACCTGGAGGATCTTGCCATAGGCCACGGCCTGGGAGGAATCGAAGCGGCTGCTGAACTTCAGATTCTGCTCCTTCATGATGGATTCCACGCGCGAGCGGTCCATCACCTCGTAGGCCCCGCTTTCGGTCAGCGGGCTGAGCAACATCTCCGCCACGTTGTGGCCGACGTTCGAATCGGCCCCCAAACTTCTGACGACTTCCGACTTTACGCTGGAGTAATCGAAATCGTAAATCGCGATGCGCCGCTTGTCCGTCTGTCCGTGCAACGCCAGGAACGCGCCCGCGGCGAGTCCGGCAAGAACGAGTCGGCGCATCATACGACTTCTACGCATAGGGCCCTCCACATTCCGTGCCTATCGAGTATACCCACTCAAACCTGGGGATTGCAATTGAGCGAGTCGCACGCGCTTGGCGCACGCTGGAGCAATCGGTGCGGAGAGAGAAGCGGTTGTGGCGCGGCGCGGACCGCCAAATCGTGCGGGCATCCGTCACGAAGAGCACGCGCTGGGCGGCGGCGGCCTGAGGGCGTTCCACCAGTGTTCGAACGCTCACTGCGTTTCGGCAGGATTCGCCGCCGCCTGGCAATCGGAAATGCAGTCGCGCCGGGACTGACATCTGTGACCAGGCTTGAATATGCCTTCCGAACCCGCTGAAGGGTTCGGGCGCGCTTGAAGACAAGATCCAAGGCAAAGTCGTCCGTGAAGCCCGGCCTGGCGCAGCCGGGATTCACGTAACGACACGCCGGTACCAGGGACTGGTTTTCAGGCGGGATTGCGCCCCGGCGGGATCTTGCCCGCTGCCTTCCCGCCTTGCGGAATCACTTGGCCTTGGGTGGGGTAGCCGGGCGGCGCCTCACTTCATCGCCGCCTCCGTCGCCGCCTCCATCACCATCGCCGTCACCATCGCCATCGCCATCACCGTCTCCGTCACCGTCGCCCCCACCCCCGACCTGGGATGGTGGATTAGCCCAGAATGCGTCCCAGATCGTCCCGGTATTGTCGCTGTAAGTGAAGTGCTGCTGGCTTCCGAAGGCATCCCAGATGAAGACCAGCATCCTTGCGGCGGGACCGCTGGTCATGCCCCCGGTATTGATTTTCTGCAGGTCCCAATGGCCGGAACCGTCGTACCAGGAGTCCCAGATATTCCCGGCGCTATCCAGGTAACCGATGTGCTGCTGTTGGCCGAAGGTGCACGCGAATGGCATGCATACCGTGGCGGGACCGGTGGTGTTGCCGCCGGCATTGATCTTTTGAAGGTGCCAGCTATTGCTGTTGGAATCCCAGAAGGCGTCGTAAATGGCATCCACGCCGCAGTAAGTGAAATGTTGCTGCGTGTTACTGGGGTCCACCCAGATGAACGGCTGCATGTTGAGAACAGCTTTCGAGCCGCTGGTCAGGCCTCCATCGTTGATCTTTTGCAGGTTCCAATGGCCGGAACCGTCGTACCAGGAATCCCAGATATTCCCGGCGTTGTCCTGATAGCCGATGTGTTGCTGCTGATGGAAAACGCAGCCGAACGGCACACTGCCCGAAGCCGCGGGTCCGGTCGTATTACCGCCCGCATCGACCTTTTGGAGATGCCAGCTATTGCCACTGGAGTCCCAGAAAGCATCATAGACGTCCAGGTCTGTGCCGCGATAAGTGAAATGCTGCTGCGTATTGGTGTCGTCGACCCAGATACTCACCGGACCTGGGTCACCACCCAGGACGCCGGATTTGGCCGCCGGGCCATTGGTCATGCCTCCGGCGTTCAGATGTTGCAGGTTCCAATGATTGGCCGAACCGTCGTACCAGGAGTCCCAGATCGTCCCGCTTCCATCCAGGTACACAAAATGTTGCTGATCGTGAAAGACCCCTATGCTGGGTCCGGCTGTCGCCACTGGGCCACTGGTCATGCCCCCGGTATTGATCTTCTGTAAGTTCCAGCCATTACTGGAAGGGTTGTACCACGAATCCCAGATATCTCCGGCACTATCTCTGTATGCTACGTGTTGCTGGTTGTTAAATACCGAAACGAACGGGCTGTCAACAGCATTGGGTCCCTTGGTATTGCCGCCCGCGTTAATCTTCTGTAGACTCCAGCTCATCGGAAAATCTCCTCCTTTGTCGCAGCCTTCGGCCAGCAGCCAGGTCTTTGGAAACGCCTGGAATATAGCCATAGGGAGGGCCCCGTGACGTTCTCGCTTCACGCGGGATTTCACCCAAGAGCCTGCCGGCCGGTCCGGTCTGCTTCTCAGATCAGATCCCGGCGCAACCGGCGGAAGACAAATGCATGCTGATGCCCGTCTGCCGCCGTCCCCGTTTCAGGCTGTGCTGATACTAAGTGAGAGACATCCGCCCAAACATTTCAGCCAGGCGCTGGAGGTTTGTGATGAAAGTGACAAACATGCCGGAAGCTCGCGAGCCCGCCGAAGCGGAACATCGGAGTTATGCGAAGACTCCTAACGCGGTCCAGGCCGCGGGCACAACACCAGCGCGGACTCAGCACAGGCCTGTCCAGCGGCAGTTCGGGTAAGTGCGGTGCGGCCTAACTCGCCGCCCGCGTGGCACCCAGGCTCCGCGCGCACACGGTGGTGAACCTCTCCACCAGCGGACTGGGTTGCGCGCTTAGTTCCGGCTGGAAGAGCGTGGCCACGAAGAACGGATGGCCGTCCAGTTCCACGGCGCGGATTTCATCCTGGTCGTCCACCGCCGCCACCATCAGGTTCTGACCTTCCAGCAGGCGCCGGTAACGGCCATTGAGACCGAAACTGCAGTGGTACTCCTCCACCGTTTCGTATTTGCCGTAGGCCTTGTGCAGGATCGATCCGCCGGACAACCGCACGCGCGCTCTCACTCCTAACAGCGCGCAATCCAGCGGTGAGATCAGGGGCAACGCAGCCTTAGGTTGCGACTTCTGGTGCTCCGCCGCGGCCAGCCCCAGGACGTTGCGCGCATACTCGATGAGCGCATACTGGAACCCCGCCGACGTGCCCAGAAAAGGCGTGCGTGTGACCCTCGCGTGCCGGATGGCCCGCAGCACCCCCTCCGCGCTGCGATATGGCATACCCGGAACGCACCACAATCCCGCGAACTCCGCCAGCGACTCGCCATTGCCAACGGTGTCCGACGGGACCCAGACAGTTTCCACGGCTCCGCCCGAGGCTACCGAAAGCGCCTGGGGAATCGCCCGATGGGCCCTTTGTTTCTCATTAAACTCGCCTATGAGACCGACTCGATACGAGGAGTGCATTGCGGTATTCTTTCACGCTATTGCGCCGGTGTAACCCGATAATCGGAACAATTTTGTGACAATCGCAACAATTTAACAAAACCCACCGCGGGGTGGATGATTCGAATTATGCTAAAGCCGCCTTGCGGCCACCGGACGGTGCTTGCCGCGGGGAAGACGCGACATGATCCGGGAGTTGTCCCGGCGGCGTACTCTTCTCCTAAAGGCTTGCTGGGGGCGCTGGGCCTGCGGCTCCGCTATCGCGCGATCGACATTCGGGGCTTCGATGGCGGGCGTCTGCTTGAGAGCGCGGATCTTGGATGACGTGACGATGAGGGGCGTGCCAGCTAATTCTCTGGCGGCCACTCCGTCTCGGCTATGATGGGGCGAGCCGAATGAACTGCGCCATCCGCACCTGCGACCTTTCGAAACGCTACCGCCGCACGCCGGTATTGGACCGTGTGAACCTGGAAGTGCCGCCCGGCAGCATTTACGGTCTGGTAGGCGCGAACGGCGCGGGCAAAACCACCACCATCAAGGTGCTGATGAATCTGCTCGCGCCCACCTCCGGGCATTGCGAGGTGATGGGAGCGGATTCGCGCCGGCTCGCGGCCGGTGATTTCGCGCAGATCGGCTACGTTTCGGAGAACCAGGAAATGCCCGATTGGATGACCGTGGGCTACTTCCTGGAACACCTTGGCCATTTCTACCCCACCTGGGACGCCGCGGTAGCCGCCAGCCTGCTGCGCCGCTTCGAACTGCCGCCGGGGCGCAAGCTGCGCGACTTATCGCACGGCATGCGGATGAAAGTCGCACTGGCCTCTTCGCTGGCCTATCGCCCGCGCCTGATGGTGCTGGACGAGCCGTTCACCGGGCTGGATGCGGTGGTGCGCGACGAACTGATCGAGGGTATTCTCACGCGCGACGGCGGCACCACCATTTTCATTTCTTCGCACGACCTTACCGAGATCGAGAGCTTCGCGACCCACATCGGCTACCTGGACCAGGGCCGGCTGCATTTCTCCGAGGAACTGACCTCGGTCAGCGCGCGGTTTCGAGAGATGGCGGTGTCGTTCGCCGCGGCTCCGCCGCTCCCCAAGCCCTGGCCCGAGCATTGGCTGTTGCCGCAGACCGCCGGGAACGCGATCCGGTTTATCGAATCCCAGTACGATGGCGAGCGAACCGCGGCGCAAATCCGCGGGGTGTTCCCCGACGCGCAGGAAGTGACGGCCACCGCCATGCCGCTGCGCTCGATTTTTGTGGCGTTGGTCAAAGCGGGCCGGAAAGGCGTCCAATAATCCGGCGCGCTTATGCGTGAGGCCCTGTTCCTTTTCCGAACGGACGTACGCCATTTCCGGTTGCCACTGGCCGCTTTCCTGGCGTTGATGGGCCTGCTGGGGTGGGCGGAGGCGGCCACTCCGCGCGACCTTCAGGGGGCGACGGCCGGCATGCTCTGCCAATGGCTGCTGATGCCGGCGGCCTGGTATCTGATAGCGCTGGTGGTTCACGAGCACCCACTGCCCGGCGACCGGCAATACTGGCTGACGCGGCCCTACCCCCGGAGCAGCCTTGTGCTGGCGAAGGCGCTGTTTGTGGCGGTGTTCCTGAATCTGCCGCTGCTCGCCGTCCAGGCTGCCGCGCTGGCGGCCAATGGCCTGGCGCCGTTGGCGTATTGGCGGGCGCTGGCAGCGCGGCAGGTCTTCTTCACCGCCCTGATGGTGCTTCCGGCGGCGGCAGTGGCAGCGGTGACCACCAGCCTCCGGCAGTTCGCCATGGTTGCGTTGGCGGCCTTTGGCGTGGTGCTGGCGATGGAATTGGGAAGCGGGCATATGCCTGCGCCGTGGGGCGGGGTGGATTGGATGCGGTCTTCGGCCATCGGCGCGCTGGCGGCGGCGATTTTCGGAGGGGCGGTGGTGTTGCAATACGCACGGCGCAAAACTTGGTATGCGGGGTCGATGCTGGCGGCCGGGGTGGTGCTCTGTGCGGCGGTGCCGGACCTGGACCTGTGGCCGGGCGCATTTGCCGTGCAGGAGCATCTGGGGCCACGGCCCTCGGAGGGATCTACGGTGCGGCTCCAGTTCGATGCGGCGCGCGATCCGGCGGAGGGACGGAGCCTGCTGCCCCATAGCCAACCCCAGGACAACCTGGCGCCGCTCTCCATGCCTGTGCAACTGACTGGCATCCCCGCTGGAATGGCGGTATTGAGCGAGCGTACGGCGGCAAGCGTCGAGGC
This sequence comes from Bryobacterales bacterium, assembly GCA_963803725.1. Classification (GTDB taxonomy): domain Bacteria; phylum Acidobacteriota; class Terriglobia; order Bryobacterales; family Bryobacteraceae; genus JOPF133. The sequence continues at coordinate 129,102 of CAWDOH010000021.1, forward strand.
GCCGGGTGGGGACTGGCGGAATTCGGGCTGGCAGCCGCCCCTGGCGGAAGTCCGCACGCTGCGCGCGGGAGGGCCGTTCTGGCTATCGACGGAGGTTGACCGCGAGTTCCTCAGTCCGCCCAAAGACCGGCCGGTGCATCTACGGATCAGGGCGGCGTTCACGCTGTTCGGCCCGCCGTCCTCTACCATCCTGCCGGTGCCGGCGGTGGCCCGCTGGGTGAACGACGTTGGCTTTTGCCAGACGTCCGCCGCGCGCTTCACCTGCTATTCTCCCTTTGCTCATGCCGCCTGGGTGGAAGCGGAAGCGCGTCCCGCTCCCCCGGCCTCGCCCGAGCCCGTGCCGATGTTTCCCGAGATTTCCTACGGCCCGTATCCCACCAGCTTCGGGTTCGACTTGTGGGAGACGGACCTGAATGCCATGTGGATGCGCCCGATGCCGTGGAAAGAAATCGCCATTCAGACGCGCCGGGCGCGGGCGCACTTCGAGCTGGATCTTGACATTCCCGAAATCCGCCTGGCGCCCTACGCCGCTCCGGCGGGCAGCCCAAACCCATGAGCCTCCGAAAAGTGCTGGCGATTTTTGAAAAGGACGCGCGCCATTTGTGGCCGCAAATCGCAGCTTTTTGGGCGCTGGTGGCGGCCGCCGCGGTGCTCGACCCTGTTTATACGCACCGGCACCCGATGCCGGTGGAAGGATTGGTGTGGACCGCGCTGCCGCTGGCGTGTTGGATTCTGGTGATGGCGGCGGTCCACGAAAACCGCCTGCCGGGCGACCGCCAATACTGGCTGACGCGGCCCTACTCGCGCGCGGGCCTGGCAGCGGCCAAAGCGCTGTTCGTGGCCGTGTTCGTGAATCTGCCGGTATTGGTGGCGCACGCGGCGGTGATGGCCGCCCTCGGCATACCACCGTGGCATCACATGGCGGTGCTGATCTGGCAGCAGGTATACTTGACGGCCTTCGCGATTCTGCCGGCGGCCGCGATTGCGTCGGTGACCACCGGTCTGCGGCAGGTGATCCTGGCGGCCGTGGTCATCGTTGTGCCGCTGTTTGTGGGGACCACCGCGATTTCCTTCCTCACGCGCCACCCGGTTTTCTTCTTCAGCCCGGCTTGGGCCACCGGCTTCTGGCTCAAGACTGTGGTGGTCGCCGCGGTGCTCACTGTGGGGGCGGCCGCGGTGCTTTGGCTGCAATACGGGCGGCGCGCCACGGCATGGTCGCGAACGCTGGCGGCAGGCGTGGCCCTTGCCGTTTTGATGGCCGGCGGAGTGGTGCACAAGGATCAGACTTTCGCCGTGCAGGCGTGGCTCGCTCCGGGATCGGCGCGCGAGTCATCCGTTCAGGTGGCTTTGGATCCCGGCGCCAATCGGGTTGCCGATCCGCAGTATTCGCGCGAGCGCCGCGTCTGGGGCGTGGCGCATCTCGAAATCCCGCTGCGCCTGGCGGGCCCATCGCCGGATTCCATCCTGCTCCCCGGGACCAACGCGCGCGTCGCCATCCAGGGCGGCCCCGTCCTCAGCGGCGAGGTTCGCGAGCAGCCGGCCGGACGATGGTGGCTTTCGATCGAACTTCCCGCCGGGTATTTCAATGCGGTGAGGAACAACCCGTTAAATCTGGATGGCAGCCTTGATGTCACCGTGTTCCACCGCGGCATTTCGCTACCGGCGCCGCAACGGCGGGCGGTGGTGGCCCCCGGAGTCGGGGTGTGCGAGATCCGCCGCGATTTCGAGGAGCAATTAGCCCTGGAGTGCTACTCCCCAGGGCCTACCGCGGCCCTGGCTTTGGAGTTCCCCGATGGCGGCAGGCATTGGATCGTCTCGCGTTCCACGGCCGACGTGCCCATCCCGGCGCCGGACGAATTTGCCACCATGGAGCGGTTCTCGAGCCCCACGCCCTTCGACAGCCTGGGGGAGTTGGCGCCGCTGCGGCTGATCACGGAAGTGCCCACGGGGCATCTGCGGGTGCGTTACCGGTTCGCCGGAATACGGCTGGAGGATTTCGCGTATCCGCGGGGGGATGGCGGGAACCGTTAAGGCGATCGGGCTTGTTGCGTGTGGCGTCGGGAGCCACGATGCCCGTAATTCTCAACTGAACTGAAGAGGCCGATAAGAACAGGTGTGCCGCTCATGCTGCCAGGCCGGGCGGCGATGCGTTATCATTGCCGTCAGAACAGAGAATGGCTGAAATGGTTCGTCAACCGCTCAGCGTCATGCCGGATCCGGATGAGATTCGGGGCCGAGTCAACGACGTACTTGAGACAGATCGAAAAACGGCTCTAGGGCAGTTCATGACGCCCTCCGTCATCGCACAGTTCATGGCGACAATGTTCGATGATCCGGTGCGTCCTGCTTCATTGTTGGATGCGGGTGCGGGGATCGGTTCGCTTACGGTTGCCGCTGTCAGGAGACTGGGGCAGGTCGACTCGGTGGATGTCTGGGAGCTTGACCCGTTAATGCGGAAGCACCTGGAGCAGACCCTGAATTTGCTGTGCGTGAACCATCGCGTCCACGCGGAAGATTTTATTATGTCGGCTGTTCAACAGATTGCCCTCGCCCAAGGCAGGCGGTACACCCACGCCATCCTGAATCCACCCTACAAGAAGCTGAACAGCGGTTCGGTCCATCGGGCGTTGCTTCGGAAGGTGGGCATCGAAACCGTAAACCTATACGCGGCATTTGTCGCGCTTTCGCTCCTGTTGATGGAAAAGGATGGACAAATTGTCGCCATTATTCCCCGCTCCTTCTGCAATGGCCCATATTACAGGAGATTCCGATACTTGATTCTGAAAACGTGCGCCCTAGAACGTATTCACATTTTCGAGTCTCGAACGAAAGCGTTCAAGGATGGTGAGGTTCTTCAAGAGAACGTCATCATCAAGCTGGTTAAAGGCAAAGAGCAGGGCGACATTGTTGTTTCGTCTTCACACGATCAGGAATTCGCCGACTATCGGGAGCGGTCATTTTCGTTTTCGGAAATCATAAAGCCAGCAGATCCGGAGGTGTTCATCCACGCCCCGATGGAAGAACAAAACGCCGATGAGGCCGCCTATCTTTTTCAACATTCTTTGAATGAAATCGGGTTTGAGGTCTGCACGGGGCCGGTTGTTGATTTCAGATTGAGGGCCTATTGGCTTGCCGACCCCCTGCCCAACTCAATCCCTCTCATATATCCCCATCACTTTTCCGGAGGAACTTTGCAGTACCCCAAGCGGCACAAGAAACCTAATGCGCTTGAGGACAATGACGGAGTGCGACATTGGCTCATGCCGAACGAACGCTACGTGCTGGTTAAGCGCTTCTCCTCCAAAGAGGAAAAGCGGCGAGTGGTTGCCTACGTGTACCAGCCCGAGGAGATCGGCTGTCGGCAGATTGGGTTTGAGAACCACTGGAATGTTTTCCATTCGCAGCGGGGGGGCATCGACCTGGTGCTGGCCAGAGGATTGGCTTGCTTTCTCAATTCCACCGTGCTGGACAGGCATTTTCGGGTGTTTTCAGGGCACACGCAAGTCAACGCTACTGACCTCAGAAATATGAAATATCCAAGCCTGACATTTTTGCGGGTCTTGGGCCAAACGTTCCGTGACGGCCTCACACAGGCCGAGATTGACGACAAGATCCGACTCGCACATGAGCAAACGAACGAGGCTGGAAGAAGCTCGATCAATCCTTGTTGATCTGGGACTTCCGAAAGCGCAGCAAAATGAGAGGACCGCGCTATGCCTGCTGGCGCTTCTAAATCTTACACCCTACAAGAAATGGACTAAGGCTGAATCGCCAAGAATCGGGATTACCCCAATTATGGATTGGGCAAGAAAGCATTACGACAAAGATTACGCCCCGAACAGCCGTGAGAAGGTTCGAAGGCAGTCTATGCACCAGTTCGTCCAGGCCGGCATTTCACTGTACAACCCTGATAAACCGCAACGGCCTGTCAACAGCCCTTATGCTGTCTATCAGATCGCTCCGGCGCTTCTTGAAGTCCTTCGGATGTACAAGACGGACGGGTATCGGTCGAAATTGGAAGAATACTTCCTGGTCCACAGGACGCTGGCTCAGATGTACGCGAAGGAGCGTCAAATGGCATTGGTGCCATTAAAGGTCAAGGACGGCCTTGAGATCGCACTTTCCGCTGGGGATCACTCGCTCCTTATTAAGGCAATCGTAGAAGAATTTGCACCACGGTTCGTTGCTCGCGGTCGTGTCGTTTACGTCGGAGATACCGGCGATAAGTACGGATATTTCGACAGGGCCCTCCTGGCGGAAATTGGTGTGGTGCTGGACAACCACGGGAAATTGCCGGACGTCGTTATCTATTGCGAAGAAAATAACTGGCTCTTTCTGATCGAATCCGTTACCAGTCACGGTCCAGTTGACTCAAAACGAGAATGTTTACCACGCGGTGAGGCACACGTTGGCGTAGGCGTGGACGGTCGCGTTCGATTGATTTTGAAGTTTTGCGGTTGCGACGGGGCCGAAGCGAGTGGAGGGAGCCGAATGGTTGTTAGGGCAAGTCAGGGTGATGGCCCGGCGGGAACGATCTCCAGCAAGATCGGACAAGCGGAACGTAATAACTTCACCAACTGACCAAAAGCATCTTTTCCCTGCTGCCAGCAAGTACGCAAAACGCTGGCCAGAATCTGCTGTGTGCGGGCTCCGTTCTCCGTCCGATTACCACCCCAGGTCTTGCGTGCCATCGCCATCAGCCGGATCGCCCGCTCGGCGAAGTTGTTGGTGGCATGCAAGCCAGGACAGCGCAGAAAGGTGAACAAGTGCGGCTGCTCGTGGCATAGGTGTTTGGCCAACCGTTGGTTGTCTGGGCAAGAAAAGTGCTGATCCAATAAGCGGTCCATCCGGGCTTCCAGCCGCCCGGTGGCCACCGCTAAACCATGGCGAGAAACCGCGCCCCCTTGGTAGCGATCCCGCAACCGGAGACTCTCCTGCAGCAGCGTTTTGACTGCCATCGGGAATTGGGCGGCCGCTACGGAAGCCACCTGGATCATCTCGCGACACCGCCGGATCAGGTGTTCCAGGCAACTCTGATGAAACGCCTGCTCAAAACCATAGAAACAACGCGCTCCGTCATGCACCAGGAAACCGGCGTAGTCCTCTCCCAGAATCGCCGCCGCTTCCGCATATCCGCGATGCGGTTCAATCACGTAAACGGTGACCTGCTGGCTCAACAAAACCCGCAGATTCTGGGGACGTGCGCCCACTCTCCAGCCCGTGTCGTCCAGCCACACCACCGGGCTTTGCCGCAGCGCGCTTCGCAGTTGCTGGTAAGTAGGCGCCGCCAGATTCCCCAATCGCTCCAAAGCCCGGCAGACCCCGCTCCGGCTCCACTTCAACCCATAGCCCAGTTCCAGCACCCGCGCCGTCCGCTCGTGCGACAACCCCAATTCTTTGTTGAGCACTGCCGCCATCGACAAGGCCTCTGGTCCGACTTGCACTTCCCCAACGCGGAGCGAATCGGAGGTCTGCAACGGATGCCGGCCTTGCGCTTGCCGTCCGCAGCAGGCACAAGTCCCCACCTCCACATCAAAGCGGCGGACGATGGTCATCCGCACGATGTCTTCTTGGTACTGAGGTTGGGTGTTCTTCAGGATGATCGGACCTTGACAGTGCTGGCAGCGCGGCGGAAGTGGCACGTGGATTTGCTCATCCACCCGTTTGGGGACGGGTCGCGTAGCTCGCGCTCCGTATGCCGCCCCAGGCTTACGTCCTGGCGGCTTGGGGTTACTCTTGGGTTCCCCCTTGGAAAACGGCGCGGCACTTCGTTTGTTGGCACGGAGCGCTTCTTCCAGTTCCTTTCGCAGGCGCTCGTTCTCCGCCAGCGCGCACTTCAACTGCGTCTCCAGAGACTCGACTCTCCGTTCGAGATCCTTCTCGCGATCTGAGGAGCCACCGCGGTTGGGCGCTTGCATCCATTTGAAGATGACATAAGCTAAACGATTTGTCCAGCCCCTTACTTCGACATCCCTGTCTTTATTGAGTCACGGGCTGGTAAACATTGTCCTCAAAACGTCAAAGGGAACTCGAAGAACTTTTTTCATGTTGTTCCGCTGGACGTGTTTACGTGTCGGCGTTCCCTAACCGCAAGCTGTTCATGAGATATCTGGAGAACATCGCCTGGGAAACTGAGGTTTGGATTGCCGACGCCCCGAGCCATTTGGTTCCATTTCAACGGCCCCAGGTTTTTGGGACCGTATACGACCGAGGGATGAGTCGGCATCAATCGCAGCTATAGTGTTTTCAGGAGACGAAGACGAATATGGAAATCACCTGGCTTGGTCACGGCACGTTTCAATTCCGCCTTCCTTCGGGAGAGGTCATCTTGATGGACCCCTGGATCCAGGGCAACCCCGCCTACCCGCAGGGGCACCAGTTCGATCGCGTGGATACCATTTGCATTTCGCATGGACATTTCGACCACATCCACGATGCCGTGCCGCTGGCCGCGCGGTTTTCGCCGCAGGTGGTGGGTATCTTCGAGACCTGCCACTGGCTGGAATCGCAGGGCGTGAAGAACACGCATCCCATGAATAAGGGCGGGTCGCAGCAGGTGGGTGGCGTCACTATCACCATGACCCACGCGGTGCATAGCTGCGGCATTCTGGACGGCGACAAAATTATCTACGGCGGCGAGGCGGCCGGGTACGTGCTGCGCTTTGACGGATGGGCGGGCGCTCTACTTTGCCGGAGACACCAACGTCTTCACGGACATGCAACTCATTCAGCAGCTCTACCATCCCGACTTGGCGTTGCTGCCGATCGGCGATCTCTTCACCATGAGCCCCCGGGAAGCCGCGGTGGCATGCGGCCTGCTGGAAGCGCCGAAGGTCATCCCGATGCACTTCGGCACGTTTCCGGCGCTCGCCGGCAGGCCCGCGCAGTTGAGCGAGCTGATCGCTGGAAGCCGCACCGAGGTGTGGGAACTCCAACCGGGCAAAACCGTGCACTGGTAAGCGCTATTGCGCGACCCACTTGGCGATATCGTCCACCACTTCGGGCGCCACGTGGCCGGGCTTGTGGTACTCGGCCTCGGTGCTCTTCCCTTGCCCCGCCACCAACAGGTGGTTCAGGGACGGGTAGCTGTGGAAGGTCGCGTCCTTGCGGCCCGCCAGACCGGTCTTCCAAAGGTTGAAATCCTTCATGGTGATTTCGAAATCGCGCTCTCCTTGAATCACCAGCACGCGGGCCGGAAGACCCTTGGCCACGGCGATGGGGTCATACTCCTTCAGATCCAGAATGAAAGCCGCGGTCATTCCCATAATCGCCGGGGAATCCGAATCGGCCTGCTCCAGCGCCTTCACGCGCGCGGCATTGGCCTTCACCAGTTCCAGTTCCTTGGCCTCGGTAGCGTCCGGCCCGGCGGTTGCCCCGCGCTTCGCTAGCAGGTTGGTGGCCTGATCCACCATCACATCTTCCAGGGGACGCTCATTGCCTTCCGCGATAATGATCCCCGCCAGCTTGCCATCCTCCTGGGCGATGCGCGGCGCCAGGTAGCCGCTGAGGCCGAGACCCAGCAGGTAGACTTTCTGGGGATTCACTTCGGGCTGGGCGCGCAGCAGGGCGATGGCTTTCAAGGCGTCGTCCTGGGTCTGATCGCGCACGGTGATTCGGGGCATGCCGGCCATCCGCGCCGCGTAGACGCGGGTGCGCTTCTCATAGCGCAGCACCACCACGCCGTGCGAGGCCAAACCTTCCGCCAGATCGCGGAACGGCTTGGCGGCGAAGACGGTCTCATCGCGGTCGTGGGGTCCGGAATCGTGCACCAGCACCACGGCGGGGAACGGACCGCTGCCCACCGGGACGGAGAGAGTGCCGGGAAGCTTCCAATCTCCGTCGCCGACGGTTACGGCTTTTTCGTGGAACGATTCGGGCTTGACGTAGGAGGGCCGTTGCCAGGCCACTTCGCCGGGCCGCTGGAGGAACACGGCGATCTTGCCTTCCGGAGTCACGGCGGCCGTGAAGTTAATGTTCTGAGTGGCAAAGCTGACCGGAATCACCACCACGAAATTCGGCCCCGGGCGGGCGACCGTGGGTGCGCCGATATTACTGGGCGCTCCCCAGGATTTGATTTGCCCGTCCAGCTTGTTGAGGGCGTCCACGGAGTAGACCTTCTGGCCCTCGGGGGTGAACATCTGATTCAGTTCCTGATACTTGCCGCCGAGCATCAGGTCCAGCGCCTTTCGGGCGGTGGCGCCTGGATCCGCGGCCGTTTGGGCGGCCAGCAGGCCCACGGATAACAGGCAAGCAGCGCGTTGGAGCATCTCCTTTATCCTAACGCCTCCACGGAAGGGCTTGCGGGGGGCGCTGGAATGGGCCATTGTAAAAAAAGCCCACACGGAGAATGGCAATGCCAACAGCGGTCCGGGCAGGTTGCCTGCTAGCCTGAATTTTCGCGGCAAATAGCCAGCTAACGTTTTGGGTGCCGTCTATCGGAACGTCAAGAACAACCGTCGCCCGTCCCACCAAGGGATCAGCGTGGATCCCTGACCGAATTCGGCTGCGAGCAACAAGGGATTATGGGCGCGCTTGGGCAGCGCAACCTCGACGCGTTTGTCGGTGATCTCGACTTCGGCCGGGGTATTCAGAAAATGACGGAACAGTTGGCGGGATTGAGCGGTTTCATATCCGGCGAGCCGACGGCCCAGCATCCGGTATAGTCCGCTCGCCACTTCGGTCAGAGTGACGTCGAAATCGATCTTCAGACGGACTGCAGAGCTGCAACGCATCCAGATGAAAGAACTGGACGGCGTCGGCCAGTCCGTTCTCGATCAGCATGCGTTGCGCGTAGCGGGTAATACGTTTGGCGGCCTTGCTGCGCAGATCGTTGGTGAGCAGCACCGTGGGCTCTCATGCCCAAGGTCGGTGATCAATATCTGCCGAATCGGACCCTCATAGTCGCGCAAGGTCACCTGCTGGTCGACGACTTTGGGAGTCTGATACATGCGGTGCGGCACATCCAGGTGTACCGTGCGCCAGGCCGACCTGGGCGTGTTGGCCACTTCCTTCAAGATTGCCGGCGAGCGGCGGCGCAGGGTCATGAAGGTGATGCCCATCTGGTTCAGCCGGTTCAGTTTGGCGTAGGTGGTCAGTTTGGAGTCGAAGACCAGCTCAGGCGGTAGCTCGCCGTACGCCGTCTTCCAAAACTTGACGAAATCCAAGACTGCATCAGCTTGGTCGCGTTTGAGCAAATCCGCCTTGGAGTAGCAGAACACATGGCTTTCGGCATCTTGCGCCAGGAAAACCAAAATCGACTTCTGGCTGCGGCTGCGTTTGGAGAGGTAGTGTCGCTCCACAAACTCGTCGGCCCCGAAGAAGGGAATCGAATGGAAATCCAGATAGAAGCTCTCGCCCTTCAATAATTTCTTCTGCCGCAAAACGCCGATCCAGAGTTTGCGGAGCTTCTCGTTGATTTTGGGTGAAAAGCTATGCGAGTAGGTCTCCAGGTAGGTCGTCTTGGGCACCACGTTCAGCCCCGCAAACAGCGCCAGTCCTTCATCGAAGACCAAGTCCATGACGTGGCTCTTGCGTTCGGTGCTGGAGAGTTTCAAGCCCAGCAGGGAGAGCCAGGACTGAGGAGCCGGAATCATCTTGCTGCCAGGATAGCCAGCCTGACCCACCAGGCCGGGCAGATCGCAATCCACCAGCAACGGCAGAAATAGGAACAGGCCGCCCAGTTGCGTTACGAACCGACGCGGGGCCAAGGAGAACTCGCGGCAATCGGCGATGGCAGCGGCGGTGGGATGAAGGGTGTCGGGACGTTCGGTATCCTGACGCCGCGGCAAGCGGGCGAAACCTTCATCGCGCAAGATCTCCCAGATGGCGGTGGTGCTCAAGGGCGTCTCCTGGGTCTTCAAGTTGCTTTCGATGTCATAGATCGAGAGGTTCTGCTTGCGCATCCCCAGGATCAGTTCGCGGACCGCGTCTTTCTTGGGTTGGGAATGCGGGCCATGCTTGAGTTCGCGGAAGAAGTCGGGCTTGGAGCGGCGGAAATGATGACACAAGACGCGAAAAGAGCCTGGAGTGTAGCCAAAGCGGCGGGATGCGTCAGTAGAGGAAAGACCTTCGACGAAGTAGGCGCGGAGAGCCTCATACTGGCGTTGGGCGGAGGAGGCGGGTTCGAGGAAGAAGCGAGTCTCGGAGGTTATCTTATCTGGTGAACTCTCCATACAACATATACTGACACTCATGTTCCAGCGCGTCAACAGAAATCAGGCTCGGATCACCGAAACACATGACAATACCAGCTAAAACCGGCACTGACGCGCTCGCAGCCGCACGAACATGCAAACCTTTTCATTTCGCTAAAGTCTAAAGAGACATTCATTACTATTGCGTTGTATTCACCAAATTAATAACGACTCTAGCGTTGGACACTGCTGGAGTTGGGGATTCGAGGAAGCGGAACGTTATTTCACGCTTTGCCGCGAAAATTCAGGCTAGCGTGCGCCCTCTCGTTGCACGCGCAAATCACCACGATGTTGAACCGGTTGCCAGGCGGCTGGGACGAAGTCCGCGTTCGCAACAATTCCGCCGTCGCGCTGGCGGCCTTCGTGATTTCCGTGCCGCGGGTACCCGGGAGCAGCGCGGACGATGCGCCCCTGGTGCTGTTTTCCGATCCTCTGATTGAGCCTGGGGCTAAGCCGCTTGCCGCGGGCGAAGAGCGCGTTGAAATCCGGTTGGGCGGTCCCGTTCGCGGCCCGGGCCTTCCCCATATCCATACTTTGCAGGGTCCTGTCGCGGCGGCCGGGTTCTGGCTGAGGGCAAGACAACCGGCGATGCGGCTCTGCTGAACCGGTTGATCTTGCGCCGCGGCAACATGCTCCAGGCCGTCGAAATGGCGCTCGCGACGCTGGCCGATGCGGGGATGCACAATGTGTCCCGGGACCGCTTGGTGGAGGAGGTCCGGCGATTGGCGGATTCCGTGAGCCATTGGTATCTTCCGCCGGAGCAGCACGTGGGAGCGCGTCTCTACCAATCCATCGCCGGAATGCTGCTCAATCTGCCCGAAGGCACGGCCGGCTCTCCGTTTCCACCGGATGCGCTTGTGGCGCAGGAAACGGAGACGTTGCACCGGCAGCGGGTGGCCCTGCTGGACTCGCAGCCTGTACTGGCGAGTACCAGCCGGATGGGCCGGTAGATCGCCCGCGGGAGTCAATCCCCACTTCGTCGATATAATTGAGGGTATACAAAGGAGAAACTTGCATGGCACACTACGCGCATCCGGAAGCCCTGGCCAGCACCCAATGGGTTGCCGAGCATGCCCTGGACCCGCTGGTTCGGGTGGTGGAAGTAGACGTCGATACGCACGCTTACAACGAAGGGCACGTGCCCGGGGCGATTGCCTGGGCCTGGAATACGCAGCTCAGCGATAGCTTGCGGCGCGACATCCTGTCCAAAGAGCAGTTCGAGGCTCTCATGGGGGCATCGGGCATCACGCCGGACACCACCCTGGTGATTTACGGCGATAACAACAACTGGTTCGCCGCATGGGCGCTGTGGCAAGCCAGGATCTACGGCCACCGCGACGTGCGCCTGATGAACGGCGGCCGCAAGAAATGGCTGGGGGAGGGCCGCGAGCTTTCCACCCAGGTTCCCCAGGTTCCGCTTACCTCGTACGACGCGCAGGAGGCCGATCTTTCTCTGCGCGCCTTTCTGCCGCAGGTGCAGGAAGCTTCGGCGCAGCGGCTGGCGGCTATGGTGGACGTGCGCAGCCCGGCGGAGTTTACGGGCGAGATTCTGGCGCCTCCGGGACTGCCGGAGACCTGCCAGCGCGGCGGCCACATTCCCGGCGCGACGAGCATCCCATGGGGCAAGGCCTGCAATGACGACGGCACTTTCAAATCCGCCGAGCAATTGCGCGCGCTGTATGCCGGCGAGGGAGTGGACGGCTCGCGGCCGGTGATCGCCTACTGCCGCATTGGCGAACGGTCCAGCCACACGTGGTTTGTGCTGAAGTACCTGCTGGGGTACGACAAGGTGACCAATTACGACGGCTCGTGGACCGAATGGGGCAACCTGGTGGGCGCGCCGATTGAGAAGGGCGCGGCCATCGCGGCGAAAGGTTGACCATGCAAGCGGAAGAGTTTCAGGAGCGCGAGCTGCAAGTGGCCGGCTGGCCAGTGAAATTGACCAGCTACCGTCTGGGCGCCATGTGGCATGCGACGGCCGACAACGTGTCCCCCGGTGCCGCCCTGGCGCGCAAAACGGGCGCCACACGCGAAGGCGCCGAAGAAGCCGCTCTCCAGAGGGCCGAGGAATTGCTTCGTCGCACGCACCGCCACGCGGTGTAGCGCGGTCCTGGTGGAAAACGCTGGCCTGCGCGCACATGGGCCTGCGGGCCTCTGGTGTCCGAGGGCCCAGCAGGCGACGCCGGGCGCGTCTTTCGAGGGTGCGCGAGGGGGGCGCGTCTGTTGGCTGGTGTTCGAGAAGCCCACTCGCTGGCCGCTCAACGGAAACTACGCGCTTGCTGTATCGGTGCAGCAGACGGTCCAACAGAGTCATGATGCGCGCTGCGTTGGGGAAGACCGCATCCCATTCTCGTTGAGGGGTCGATTGGCTCGCGCCCGCCAAACTGATCCTGCGGTCCCGTTTCAGTTTTCCGTGGAAACCCGTTCGCGTGATCGATGACCAGGGTATCCAACGGAAAACCGTTCTTCACTTTCACGAGCTTCAGCCCGAGTTGCTTTTCGAGCGCGGTGAAGAGATTGTGGAGGCCGCTGGGCTCGCTGGCCGATCCCGCCGCCGCAGCAACCATGCGCCACCACTCCGTGGGGTAAGCTTCAGCTTGCCCCGCCCCAATTTCTTCACGGTTTCTGACGCGCCCGGCTCAGCATGGAAACGGATCTCGCCTTCGAAGGACCTGGTCCCGTCAGATCACGATGCGGAAGATTGCGCGCTTCGGTGTGCGCGCCCGTGCCGAATCGATTTGCTCGCAATCCCCAACGAATGTCAGCGTCCAGGCCGGCCAGGCGGATTTGCTCAAAGCGCCACTTTGCCGGCAGTGTCAAATCGGGCGAATGCCGGCGCCCTAACAGGGGCGGTCCATCGTACTGGCGCACCCGCTCGCCGGTCCAGGCCAACTCGTATCCGCCAGGGACAGGGAACCAATTGACGGTGCCGCCGGCGCCGCCAACCAAGCGCCAGCCTCCCAACCGCCGGGCGCGGGACCGCACTCTCAAAACCGGCCCCAACGTTCTCCATCGCACCATTGGCAGATGCGAAAAGGCCCGCATTCTGTTGCAATCAAAACTTGAGGCTTTCCGAACGCCGGTTGCCGATCAGCTCCGAATTGGAGCGGGACGGGGGAGTTCATTTTCGAGTTTGGGCGCCATTGCGCGAGCGGGTCCGGGTGATCCTGGAGTCTGGGCCGGGTGCTCCCGCCAAGGTTACCCTGGAGCGGGAGGACGGCGGCGACGGTTATTACTCGGGATCCTGGGCCGAGGCCGCGGCGGGTACCCTCTACCGCTACGAACTGGACGACGATCCGATGCAGTATCCGGACCCGGCCTCGCGCTATCAACCCGATGGACCGCATGGCCCGTCGAGGGTGATTGACCCGTCGCAGTTCGCCTGGACCGACCGGGAGTGGCGTGGCGCCACCCGGGAAGGCCAGATCATTTACGAGATGCATATCGGCACGTTCTCGAAGGAGGGAAACTGGCGCGGCGCTGAAAATGAGCTGGCGGAATTAGCCCGGGCGGGCATCACCATGATCGAACTGATGCCGATTGCCGATTTCCCAGGGCGTTTCGGCTGGGGATATGATAGCGTGGGCTTGTTCGCACCTACCTGGCTCTACGGCGAACCGGACGACATGCGCTCGTTCGTGAATCAGGCCCATGCTCACCACATCGCGGTGATCCTGGACGTGGTGTACAACCACCTGGGTCCGGACGGCAATTACCTAGGCGCCTTTTCACCGTGGTATTTCAGTGACCGGCACCACACCGATTGGGGCCCGGCGATCCGCTTCGATGGCGAGCATGCCGCGCCGGTGCGCGAGTTCATCGAATTCAATGCGCGTTACTGGATCGAAGAGTTTCACCTCGACGGCCTGCGTCTGGATGCGACGCAGGATATTCACGACGACTCCCCGGAGCATATCCTCAGTGACATAGGACGTGCCGCCCGCACCGTGGCCGGGAGCCGCGGCATTGTGCTGATCGCCGAAAACGAGACCCAGCAGACCCGGCTGGTGCGGCCCGAGCAGGCCGGAGGATACGGGCTGGACGCGCTCTGGAACGACGATTTCCACCACAGCGCCCTGGTGGCGCTCACTGGCCGCAATGAGGCGTATTACTCCGATTACCTGGGCGGGCCGCAGGAGTTTGTCTCCGCCGCGAAGTATGGTTACTTATATCAGGGCCAGTGGTATCGGTGGCAGGGTCAACCGCGGGGCACCCCGGCTTTCGACTTACCGCCCAGCGTATTTGTAAACTTCATTCAGAATCACGATCAGGTGGCGAATACCGCGCGCGGCGAACGGCCCAACCTGCTCACGACCGGCGGCAAGTACCGGGCCATGACGGCGCTGTTGATGCTTCTGCCAGGCACACCGATGCTTTTCCAGGGCCAGGAATTCGGCGCCACCACTCCTTTCCTGTATTTCTGCGACCATAAGGCGGAAATCGGCAAACAGGTGCGGGCCGGGCGGGTCAAATTCCTGGCCCAATTCCGCAGCCTGTCGCTTCCCGAAATGCAAAGCGTGTTCGCCGATCCGGGAAATCCGCACACCTTCGAGAGGTCCAAGCTGGATTTTTCGGAGCGCGAAAAGAACGCCGGGTCTTATCAGCTTCACAAAGACCTGATCGCCCTGCGGCGCGGCGACGCGGTGTTTTCCCATCCGCGGCCGCGGGCAGTGGATGGCGCGGTGCTCTCCGCCAGTGCGTTCGTGCTGCGGTATTTCGGCGAGTCGCACGGGGACCGCCTGTTGGTGGTGAATCTGGGGACCGACCTGTACCTCAACCCCAGCCCGGAGCCTTTACTGGCGCCTCTCTTGGGGAGGCCCTGGAGGGTGATCTGGTCGAGCGAAGACCCGAAGTACGGCGGGCTGGGAACGTTTCCGCCTGATCCGGCCGATAACTGGCGGATTCCCGGCAATGCCGCGGTAGTCATGAGTTCGGAGGAAGCCATTGACTGAATCCCTAGCCGACCCGAGACGCGTGCTGACCAACTTTGTCAGCGGCGATGCGGCCATTGACCCGCATCTTACACAGGAATGGCTGGTGACGAATGGAATGGGCGGGTACGCCTCCGGAAGCGTGCTGGGGCCGATAACCCGGCGCTATCATGGCCTGCTGATCGCTGCCTTAGAGAAGCCATCCGGCCGCTTCATGATGTTACACGGAATTTCCGAGCGTTTCCGTATGCCCGATAAAGGCGTGTTATTCGCGGGACCGCGGGATTTTATCGGGGCGGCCGGCAAGGCGCCGCTGCTGCCTGTGGAATTCCGGCTGGAATGCGGGCTTCCGGTGTGGATCTACGATCTCTGGGGGAACCGGATCGAGAAGCGGATTCTGCTTCCGTACAAACAGAATACGGTCCACATAGGATACCGATACACCCACGGTTCGGGATCCATCCGGCTGGGGCTGCGGCCGGGGATGCACCTACGCAATCATAATGCCGAAGTCAACACGCCCGTGGGCGCCGATTACGTCTTGCGCGCGACCGGGTTGCGGCTGGAGATCGCCGGCCCTGCCGATTTGCCGGTTTTGCGTTTGCGGACGTCGCCCCACGCGGGCTTCACTTACGATCCCAAGACCGTCACCATCGATTACCTGTTCGAAGCGCACCGCGGGTATCCCTCGCAGGGCGAGTTATGGAGTCCGGGTTACTTCCGGACGGACCTCGAGCCCGGCACGGAGATTGTATTGACGGCCTCCACGGAGCCATGGGAAATCGTTGAGTCGCTGGCTTATGACGAGACCGTCCAGGCGGAACTGACGCGGCGGCGGTCGCTGATTCAGATGGCGGCGGCGCCAGAGGGCGGGGTGCGGCAGGATCTGGTTCTGGCCGCGGACCAGTTTCTGATTGCCCCGCAAGGGCGCTATGAAGAGACCGCCCGGGCGCGCGCCGCCGGCGATGAGCCGCTCACGGTGATCGCCGGCTACCACTGGTTTACCGATTGGGGCCGCGATACCATGATCAGCCTGGAAGGACTGACCATCCGGGCGGGCAGACCTCAGGAGGCCAGTTGGATTCTGCGCACTTTCGCCCATTATGTGCGCGATGGGTTGATTCCCAACTTATTTCCGGAGGGTAAGAACCAGGGCCTCTACCACACCGCCGATGCCAGCCTGTGGTTCTTCCATGCGTTATCGCGCTATCTGGAAGCGACTAACGACCATGTAACCCTGTGCGCGATTCTTCCCAAGCTGCATGAGATTGCCGATGCGCATATTGCCGGCACTCGGTTCGGCATTCACGTGGACCCGCGGGACGGCCTGCTGGTGCAGGGCGAAATGGGCTACCAGCTTACCTGGATGGACGCCAAGGTGGATGACTGGGTGGTGACTCCGCGGCGCGGAAAGGCCGTGGAGATCAACGCCCTCTGGTACAACGCGCTTTGTCTTTTGAGTAACTGGGTGGAGCAGGAAGACGGCCCCGGCGCGGCGGCAACTTACCGGGAGTATGCCAGGCGCGCCCGCGAGTCATTCAACTGCCGATTTTGGAATCCGGAACGGGGCTATCTGTTCGACGTCGTGGATGGGGAATCGGGCGGCGGAAAGCCGGGCAACGATCCCTCCTGCCGGCCCAACCAGCTCTTCGCCATTTCGCTGGAGAATCCGGTACTCGACCAGCCGCATTGGGCCGAGGTGGTGGATGCCGCCACGCAGTTTCTGCTGACGCCGGTCGGTTTGCGTTCGCTGGCCCCATTTGAGGCCGAATACAAGCAACGCTACGATGGGGACCTGCGGTCGCGGGACGCGGCGTATCACCAGGGCTCGGTGTGGGGCTGGCTCATCGGCCCGTACGTCGACGCACTGAGTAAGGTCCATCCAGAGCGATGCAGCCTGGAATTGCTCCGCGGCTTTGAGCGGCACCTGAACGAGGCCTGCATAGGGTCCATTAGCGAGATCTTTGACGCCGAAGAGCCGCACACCCCGCGCGGATGCATCGCCCAGGCCTGGAGCGTGGCCGAAGTGCTGCGGTGTTGGGTGAAGCTTGTCGGAAGCCGCCAACCCGCCGAGGAGGCGGGAGCGCTGAGCGCAGGCCGGCTGTAACTGGAAGGGCGCCGAAACCTGACCCGGAGACTCGAAGAAACACCCGTAGCAGGTTTTCCTCCGCGTCTCTGCGTCTCCGCGTCAGGGTTTTTGGCCACGCCTGCGATTGAGGTGGGTCTACATGTGTGTGAGAATTCACCCCGCACCCGTGCGATAATAATCCGTTCCATGCTGGATATCAATGAGATCCGCGAGATTCTGCCGCATCGCTACCCATTCCTCCTGGTGGACCGCATCGTGGAACTGGAGCCGGAGCGGGTGGTCGGCATCAAGAACGTCACGGCCAACGAGCCGTTCTTCAGGGCCATTTTCCCGATTTTCCGGTGATGCCGGGCGTGCTCATCATTGAGGCCATGGCGCAGACCGCCGGCGTGCTGGTGCTCAAGAGCCATCGCGGACCGCGCCAACAAACTGGTGCTGCTGGTGGCGGTGGAAAATGCGCGTTTCCGCCGGCCGGTGGTGCCCGGCGATATGCCTGCGCATGGAGATGAAGGTCATCAAGCGCAAGGCCAGCGTGGCCAAAATGGCGGGCGTGGCCACCGTGGATGGCGTGGTGGTGGCGGAGGCCGAAGTCATGTGCAAGCTCGCGGATAAGGAAGAAAGACAGGCCGCCGTGCCCGGCCACCTGTCGCCGATAGCCCATGCCGATCCATCCGACCGCCATCGTGGACCCACCGCGCGCGATCGCGGAGAGCGCCGAAATCGGCCCGTATTCCATCGTCGGCGCGGAAGTGGAAATCGGCGCGCGCACCCGCCTGATGGCCCACATTTACCTGGAAGGCCCGACCTGGATCGGCGAGGACAACATCTTCTTTCCGTTCAGCAGCGTGGGCGTGGCCTCGCAGGATCTGAAGTACAAGGGCGAGCGCGCCGAAACGCGCATCGGCGATCGCAACCGCATCCGCGAGTTCGTCACCATCCACCGCGGCACCCAGGGCGGCGGCCTGGTCACCACCATCGGCAGCGACAACCTGCTCATGACCTACGCCCACGTGGCCCACGATGTGCGCATCGGCGACCACGTGATTCTGGGCAACAGCGTCGGGCTGGCCGGCCACGTGATCATCGAGGATTGGGCGGACCTCAGCCCGTACACCGGCGTGCACCAATTCTGCCGCATCGGGCGCCACGCCTTCATCGGACCCTACAGCGTCATCAAGCAGGACATGCTGCCCTTCTCGCTCACCAGCGACAAGCCGGAGGTCGAAGTTTTCGGCGCCAACAGCATCGGCCTGGAGCGGCGCGGCTTCGAAAAGCCGGTCATCGAAGCGCTGCAGACGGCGTTTCGCCTGCTGACGCGCTCGCAGCTCAATACCTCGCAGGCCATCGAGCGGATTCGCGCCGAATTGCCGGCCTGCCCGGAGATCGACGAACTGCTGCGAATTCATCCGCTCCGCGAAGCGCGGCGTCGTGAAATAGATGCGCTACGGGCTGATCGCCGGCAACGGCCGCTTCCCGCTGCTGGCGCTCGAAAGCGCGCGCCGGCTGGGCCACGAGGTCACCGTCATCGCGATCCAGGAGGAGGCCTCGCCGGAGGTCGAAGCGCTGGCGGCGCGCTGCCACTGGATCTCGCTCGGGCAGCTCAGCAGGCTGATCGAGATTCTGAAGCAGGAAGGCATCACCGAAGTG
Organism: Bryobacterales bacterium; assembly: GCA_963803725.1. GTDB lineage: Bacteria > Acidobacteriota > Terriglobia > Bryobacterales > Bryobacteraceae > JOPF133. The sequence continues at coordinate 147,962 of CAWDOH010000021.1, forward strand.
GTCATGTGCGGGCAGGTGAAGCACGCCAAAATCTTCTCCTCCATCCGCCCCGATTGGCGCCTGGTGAAGCTGCTGGCCGCGCTGCCGTGCGAAGAACACCGACGGGCTGATCGGCGGCGTGGTCAAGGTGCTGGAGGACGAAGGCATTCACCTGCGCGATTCCACGGTCTGCTGAAGCCGCTGCTGGCCGCCCCGGCCCGATGACCAGCCGCAAGCCGGACAAGGAGGAACAGGCCGATATCGATTACGGCCGCCGCGTGGCCAACGCGCTGGCGGGTTTCGACGTGGGCCAGAGCGTGGCCATCTGCGAGCGCGCCTGCGTGGCGCGTGGAAGCCATGGAAGGCACCGACGCCATGCTGCGCCGCGCCGCCGGGCTGGTGAACGGCCGCCGGCTGACGCTGGTGAAGGTGGCCCGCCGCCGCGAGCATTTGCTGTTCGATGTGCCCGTGGTGGGCCTGGAGACCATCCCCGTGATGCGGGAAACCGGCACCACCGCGCTGGCCGTGGAAGCCGGCCGCACGCTGATGCTGGACCGGGAAGAGATGATCGAGGCGGCCAATAAGGCCGAAATCGCCATGGTGGGGCTAACATGAACCAGAGATACGCCTGGCCACGAGCAGTACATCCGCAATGTCTTCTCCGCGAATTTCTCCGCGCCTCCGCGCCTCCGCGTCCATCTTGATAATCGCGACCCTGACCTATGTCCAAACCTCGTTTAGCTGTAGTTGGCGCCGGCGCCTTCGGACGCAATCATTGCCGGGTGGTACACGAATCGGAAGGCACCGAACTGT